>PLCS01000012.1 GCA_003134855.1 Acidobacteriaceae bacterium | reverse complement strand
TTGGTCTCGTACTCCACGTGCGCAGTGGCGATGGTGATGCCCCGCTCGCGCTCTTCCGGCGCGTTGTCAATCGAGTCGAAGGAGCGGAACTTGTTCTTCGGATTATGCTTCTGCAACACCTTGGTGATGGCCGCCGTCAACGTCGTCTTGCCGTGATCAATGTGACCAATCGTCCCCACGTTCACATGCGGCTTGCTGCGATCAAACTTTTCCTTGCCCATGGCTTGCTCCTCTTCGGTCCCTGAATTCCTTAAACGCTTTCCTTACCGCCTGTTACTTACCCTGCGACCGGCCGATAATCTCGTCGGCAATCATGCGCGGAGCCTCTTCATACCTTGCAAACTGCATTGAATACGATGCGCGGCCCTGGGTGGACGAGCGAATGTCGTTCACGTAGCCGAACATCTCCTTGAGCGGCACAATCGCCTTGATCACCTGCGAGCCGGCGGCGTGCTCCATGCCCTCGATGCGCCCGCGGCGGGAGTTGATGTCGCCGATGATTACGCCCATATGCTCCTCGGGGACGGTGACCTCGACGGCCATCACCGGCTCCAGAAGAACGGGGCTGGCCTTGCGCGCGGCTTCCTTGAAGGCGATGGAGCCGGCGAATTTGAAGGCCATTTCGTTGGAATCCACTTCGTGGTAGCTGCCGTCGTAGAGCGTCACCTTCACGTCCACGATGGGGTAGCCGGCCAGAATGCCCAGTTCGAGCGCGCCCTGCACACCCTGGTCGATAGGCTTGATGAACTCCTTGGGAATCGAACCGCTCTTGATGGCGTTAATGAACTCGTAGCCCGCGCCCGGCGTATTCGGCTCGACACGCAGCTTGCAGTGGCCGTAGTTGCCCGAGCCGCCAGTCTGGCGGATGTACTTGCCCTCGGCCTCGGCCTTTTTGCGGAGGGTCTCGCGGAAAGCGACCTTGGGTTCTCCCACATTGGCCTCGACCTTGTGCTCGCGCCTCATGCGGTCGACGAGAATCTCCAGATGCAACTCGCCCATGCCGCTGATGATCGTCTGGCCGGAATCTTCATCGGTCCGCACCTTGAAGGTGGGATCCTCGTCGGCCAGCCGCGCCAGAGCCACGCCCATCTTCTCCTGATCGGCCTTGGTCTTTGGCTCAATAGCGACCGAGATCACCGTATCCGGGAAGGTAATTGCGCCCAGGGCGATGGGATGATGCGGCGCGCAGAGCGTGTCGCCGGTCTTCAGTTCCTTCATGCCCACGCAGGCGCAGATGTCGCCAGCCATGATCTCGGAAACGTCCTCGCGCTTGTTGGCGTGCATCTTGACCAGGCGGCCGATGCGCTCAGTCTTGCCGGTGCGGGGATTGAGTACCGTGTCGCCGGTCTTGAGCGAACCCGAATAGACGCGCACAAAGCCCAGCTTGCCGAAGGGATCATTGATGATCTTGAAGGCCAGGGCCGCAAGAGGCTCGTTGTCGTCGGCCTTGCGCGCCACCGTGCGGCCGAGATGGTGGGGATCGATGCCCTCGACCGGGGGCTTGTCGAGTGGGCTGGGCAGGTAATCCACCACCGCATCCAGCAGCGTCTGGATGCCCTTGTTCTTGAAGGCGCTTCCGCAGATCGCCGGGAAGACCTTCAGATCGATAGTGGCCTGGCGGATGCCGGCCTTGAGCTCGGCGATGGATGGCGTCTCGCCCTCGAGAAACTTTTCCAGCAACACATCGTCGGTCTCGGCGATCACCTCGATCAACTGCAGGCGGAAGGCCTCGGCCTTCTTCCGCAATGCGGCGGGAATCGGCTCGATGGAGAACTCGGCGCCTAGGGTCTCATCGTGCCAGACAACGGCATTCATCTCGATCAGGTCGATGACACCTTTGAAGTTGGCTTCCGCGCCGATGGGAATCTGCAACGCGACCGGCCGCGCGCCCAGGCGCTTGCGGATAGTGTCCAGAACGTGCTCGAAATCTGCGCCGTTCTTGTCCATCTTGTTGATAAAGCAGATGCGCGGCACCTTGTACTTGTCGCCCTGGCGCCATACGGTCTCAGACTGCGGCTGCACGCCGGAAACGGAATCAAACAACGCCACTGCGCCGTCCAGCACGCGCAGGCTGCGCTCCACCTCGGCGGTAAAGTCCACGTGCCCCGGGGTATCGATGATGTTGATGAGGTAGTCTTTCCACGTGCAGGTGGTGGCCGCCGAGGTAATCGTGATGCCGCGTTCCTGCTCCTGCTCCATGTAGTCCATGGTCGCCGTGCCTTCATGCACTTCGCCGAGGCGGTGCGTGATGCCCGTGTAATACAGGATGCGCTCTGTCGCAGTCGTCTTCCCGGCGTCGATGTGCGCCATGATTCCGATGTTCCGGCAACGATTCAGAGCTACGGTGCGAGCCACGGCAGTTTCTTCCTTGCGAGCGCTCATCGCCCGCGGTTAATTCAGCTGCTAGCTGCTAGCTTCTAGCCTCTAGCTTGTCGTTGCGGGACCGCCCTATACGGTCCCAATTTCCGGTTGCCGCCATAACAGCTAGTAGCTAGTAGCTAGGAGCTAGAGGCTAAATCGCTACCAGCGGTAGTGAGCAAAGGCCTTGTTGGCCTCGGCCATGCGGTGCACGTCTTCCTTCTTCTTCATCGCCGCGCCGCGCCCGTTGGCCGCATCCAGCAGCTCGTTGCCCAGCTTGTCGGTCATGCCCTTTTCGCCGCGGTTGCGGCCATAGGTGATCAGCCAGCGAATGGCCAGCGAGGTGCGCCGGTCGGGATTGACCTCGATCGGCACCTGGTAGTTGGCGCCGCCCACGCGGCGGGTCTTGACCTCGAGCAGCGGCTTGCAGTTCTCCACCGCCTTCTTGAAGAGCTTGAGAGCGTCGTCGCCGCCGCCCTTCTCTTCGAGGTTCTTCATGGCCGCATAAAAGATGCCCTGGGCCGTCGACTTCTTGCCGCCCCACATCATCGAGTTGACAAACTTGGTGACCAGCGTGGAGCCGTAGACCGGGTCCGGCGCCACTTCCCGCTTCGCAATGTGCCCTTTTCTTGGCATAATCCTCAAAATCCTCGCGCTTTAAGCGCTGCTTCTCTTGCCCAAGTCCGGGTTCCAATCAACCATCCCGGAACCGCTTTCAGTGGTGAGTGATTCGTGATCAGTTTCAAGCTGTTTGCGATTCACTGATTCACTTTTTCACTCATTCACTGTTTCTACTTCTTCTTCGCCGGCGCCGCGCCGCCCTTGGCGCGCTTGGCTCCATACTTCGACCGGCTCTGCTTGCGGTCGTTCACGCCCACCGAATCAAGCGTGCCGCGCACCACGTGATAGCGGACGCCGGGCAGATCCTTCACGCGGCCGCCGCGGATCAGCACAATCGAGTGCTCCTGCAGGTTGTGGCCGATGCCGGGAATGTAGGTGGTGACCTCAATCCCGTTCGTCAGCCTGACGCGGGCTACCTTGCGCAGCGCCGAGTTCGGCTTTTTGGGCGTCTGCGTGTAAACGCGCGTGCAAACGCCGCGCCGCTGCGGCGAGGCCTGCAAGGCCGGCGACGCCGTCTTGTACCGCGGGGCGGTGCGCCCCTTGCGAACCAACTGATTGAATGTAGGCAAACTGAAACTCCTTACCCCGTCAAAAAAACCTGCCAGCAACCTTCAACATCCACCGACGCGCACAGTCCGCAAAAGCCTTCCAGTGCAAAAGCGCGATCTAATACCGTCACGCACGCGCACGGAAGCCCAGGTTTGCTGCTTCGCGTCTGCCTTCGTACCCATCTCAGACGAAAACCGGGACGGTGGTTGAGCGTTTTCCCGCACTTTCCAGGAAAAGCCAACTCCGTTTCGCCAGTTCCGGCCCGCATAGCCCTCCAAGGTGGAGAACGCGCAGACGCCGATGCGATTTGTCCCTGCCCTTCGCAAGAAAGAGCAAATCCGGGAACTGTCTGGCCGGCCAACCGCGCCTGGCCCTGGGACTCATCCCGCGCCAAGGACCACTAGCGCGGAGTACCCGCACGCACCCTCCGTCAAGACACACGGACAGATGCGTTCTTGCGCAACCTTTTAACAATAGCAAGAAAATGGGGTGGGGTCAACGATTTCCTCCCACCCCTCAGATTTTTTCCCAACTTAGTTGGTGGACTGCAACTTCCAGGCGCCCCCATCCAGTGCAAAAGTGGCTACGTGCTTGCTGCTCAGCCGGTTGCCGGGGCCGTTGGATATGATCTGCAAATCGTTCGGCACGCCGTCCAGGCTTACGGTCTCCACGTACGAGACGGTCTTGGTTCCCCCCACATCATCCTGCGGATCGCCCACATCGTGCGCTTTCAGGTGGTTAGCCGCCACGGTCACCACCACCACCGAAAAGTTCTTATCGCCGGCGTTCAGCGGGTGCCATTGGATCACATCGCCACCTTTGGCCAGCTTGAGTACCTTCTTGCCCTCAGGTGTGAGCGTGAAGTCGGCCCAGTATTTGTTGGGATAGAGCTTGGTCCGCTCCCAATATTTTGCCGTCACACCCCGCGCCAGCCCCTGCTGGTCTACCACGATGTATATGCCCACCGCGGGAGTCTGGTCATATTTGGCCTGAATCAAAGCCTGCGCGTTGGTTTGCGTCAACTCCGGCGCCGATTTGCAGCCCCCCAGCAGCCATCCCGCGCTCAGAAAACCCAACGTCCCCAAAACAAGCATCTTCCTTGTGTTATTCACTTTCCCTCCGTAGACCTCACAAGCTGTTTCAAATTGGCTCGCAACGTCATTTTTCTCCTACTCTCCCCTGTGTGTCAATGGGATTCAAGCAACCTTACTAGCAAGCGGCGAATTTGTTCCTTGAAGGCTTGTATTTTGGCTCGCGGCGGCGGCATAAAAGCTCAACGCCGCGTCGCTCTGTTCGAGCAGGCGGGTGCGTTCGAGCGAGCCGTAGCGATCTTCCAGCCGCTCTTTGCGCCGATGCTCGGCTATGACCAGAGCGCCGTCAGCCAGTAGCCCACTCGTGGAGCCGCCCAGCAGCCCGAGCGTGACCGCGTACTGCGGAGCCGCACCCCAGGGCGGATCAAGGAAGACTAATTCGTAGCGTTCTGCCTTTGGACCTGCGTCGGCGCTGCGGCGAAGAAATGCACCCACGGCAGAGGCATGGATGCGGAATCCGACGCTCAGCCCCAGCCGTTCCAGGTTGCCGCGCAGCGCTTTGAGCGCCTTGGGAGCCTGCTCGACAAACTCCACCCGCCCCGCGCCGCGGCTGAGCGCCTCAATGCCCACCGCGCCCGAGCCGGCGTACAAATCAAGAAAGGCCGCGCCCTGGATGCGGGCGGCGAGCACGTTGAAGAGGGTCTCGCGCAGACGGTCGCTGGTGGGCCGGGTGGCGAGGCCCGGCGGAGCTTCCAGCGTGCGAGAACGGAGCGATCCGGCAATAATGCGCATCGCACTCCAGCATACCGGATGCAAATCGTGCGACAAAGCAAGGGGTCCGACCTTCTACAATCAGTTTGTATGCGTGGCTGGTCAATTCCGCTGGGCCGTTGGATGGGCGTCGAGGTGCGTGTCCATCTCTTTTTTCCGCTGCTGATGGTCGTTTGCCTGGGACTGAGCGGCGCGGACGGCGTGTTGCGCGGCCTGGGACTTTTCCTGGTGCTGGTGGCGGCGGTGGCGGTGCGGGAGACGGCGCGGCTGCTGGTGGCGGCGTGGCTGGGATTGCGGCTGCGCGCGATTCTGCTTTTGCCGATCGGCGGACTCTATGCCTACGCCGACCCGGAAAGCCAGGAAGGCTCCGCCCAGGGCGGCGGGCAGTTTGCCATGGCGCTGGCCGGTCCTTTGGCAAATATTTCCACGGCACTCGTGCTGGCCGCGGCGTTTCTGGGGGCGAGCGGCGAGATCAAGCTGGTGAGCTACCCATGGATTACCGCCGCCTATCTGCTTCGCTCCATGGTGTGGATGCAGGCCGGGCTGGGCCTGTTGCACCTGCTGCCGGCCTACCCTTTGGACGGCGGACGGCTGCTGCGCGGCAGCTTTGCCCGCAAGCACGGTTTCGCTCTCGCCGGCCGCATCTCCGCCGGGCTGGGCCAGGCGCTGGCGCTGGCGGCCATGGCGGGCGGCATGTACCTGCGTGATTACTGGCTGGTCATCGCCGGTTTCTTCATCATGATCGGCGCGCAGATCGAGGACCAGGGCGTCTTCTTCCAGTCCGTTGTGGACACGGTGCATATGCGCGAGGTGATGCTCACAGATTTCGCCACCCTCTCTGCCTCCGACACGCTGGCTGATGCGCTGGTCCGCTGCGTCCACTCGCTGCAAGAAGATTTTCCGGTGGTGCGCGGCCCGCAACTGGTGGGCATCATCAGCCGCCAGCGCATCGTGGACGCCCTGCGCAACGATGGCAATGGCTATATCCAGGCGGTCATGTCCAAGGCCTTCCAGGTGGCTCGCCCCGAGGACACGCTGGGAACCACCATCCGCCGCATCCAGACCGGGCGCGGGCTTTCGCTGATTCCGGTGACCGACAGCGGACGCGTGGTGGGCATTGTGAGCGTGCAGAACCTGATGAGCTCAATGTCGCTGCTGGCCGAGCAGCGCCGCATGGAGCGTGAACAAGCCCGCGAGGATGCCCGCTAGGGCGTTTTTATGGATGGCGTAATGTCATGGGTGCCCCACCCTCGCCACGTTCTTGTTCTTGTGGCTAGGGTGGGATACCACAGAGCCGGAGATTGATAGTGCCCATGCCCGCCGATCCCGAAGCTGCCTTCGCCCCCGGCCTTTACCTGGTTGCCACCCCCATCGGCAACCTGGGCGACATTACCTTGCGCGCCCTGGACGTGCTCAAGCGCGTGGACCGCATCGCCTGCGAAGACACCCGCCAGACGCAAAAACTGCTCAACCACTTTCAGATCGCCACCCCGACCGTGAGCTGCCACCAGCACAACGAACATCAACGCGCGAGTGAGTTGATTGAGGCGCTCAAGGCAGGGGGGCGCATCGCCGTGGTCTCCGACGCGGGAATGCCCGGCATCAGCGATCCCGGCAACTGGCTGACAGCCGAGGCCATTGCCGCCGGCGTCGCGGTGATTCCCATTCCCGGAGCCAATGCGGCGCTTAGCGCGCTGGTGGCCTCCGGACTGCCCACGGACGCATTTCATTTCATTGGCTTCCTTCCGGAGAAGGCGGGCGCGCGGCGAACCCGGCTGGAGACGCTGGCCGCGGAGATGCAAAGGAACGAGGCGGCGCGCACGCTGATCTTCTACGAGGCGCCGCACCGCATTCTGGAGACGCTTGCGGACCTTGAAGCCGTTTTTGGTTCCGCCGTACGCGTAGTACTGGCTCGTGAGCTGACCAAGATTCACGAGGAGTTTCTCCGCTGTACGGTGGCGGAGGCGCGGCGGGAGCTGGCCAGTCGGGATCGCATTCGCGGCGAGATCACCCTGCTGGTGGAGGCGCGGCCGCTGGCAGAAGCAGAAAGAAGCGGCGCCGCGGTGAAGATCGCCGACCGCGTCGCCCGCCTCCAGGCTGAAGTAGGCGTGGACGAGAAAGAAGCCCTCAAGCGGATTGCCCGCGAGCTGGGCCAATCGAAGAGCGACGTATATCGCGAGCTGCAACGGGAGCGGGCGCGGCGGCGATAAGGTGTATTCCTGTTCCCTGTCCCCTGCTTTGCGGCATTCTGCGCCTTGACCTCGTCGAGCACCTCGGGCGTTATGGGGCAGGCTGCGCGTCTTTACGGCCCTGCAAGCGGTCATACAGATACAGATCGCTGGTGGTTCCGAGCGACTCGTTGTACAGCTCAATCGCGCCAGTCACCTGCTTCAGCTCTTCGCTGAACAGGTGAATCGCGTGCAACTGGCTGGCCGTGGCAGGCAGCTCAAGATGGGCAGTCTTCAAGAACTTCTGGTAGCCGCGATCCAGCAGCCGCGCCACGCGGCCACCCAGCAGCGCTCCCGGCCGAACGGCAATGGCAGCCGGCGCGCCTTTGTCCGCTGCGGCCACCAGAACCGCCCCGGCTCCGTGCTTGGTCACCAGCACGCCCCCTGCAACGTCGTTCCAGGGCGTCACATCGAAGGAATGTGCGCGCAGGGTCTCCAACGTCTGATCAAAGCTCCGAGTACGGGATCGTGGGCTCACGGTCGCCTTCCAGTCTGCGGGTATCGTCAAGCGGGGCTCGGCAGAATTTCTGAAGCCCTACCCCCGTACACTCAATCTCGCACACCCGGAGCACTGGCTGCAATTTCCCGCATTTGCTATCCTGCAACCTGTATGGAGAAATCAATGAACAACGGAATCCCCCAGCTGACCGTCAAGGATCTGAAGCGCCGCATCGATGCCGGCGAGAGTGTCTACCTCCTCGACGTGCGCGAGCCCTGGGAGTACAAGATCGCCCAGATCGGCGGGAAGCTGATTCCGCAGAACGAAGTGCCCCGTCGCCTCTCCGAGATCGACCGCGAACGCGAGGTCATCGTCCACTGCCACGCGGGCGTCCGCAGCCAGCGCATTGCGGAATTCCTCAAGCAATCCGGCTATCCGCGCGTCACCAACCTCGCTGGCGGCATCGACGCTTGGAGCAAAGAGATCGACGCTAAAGTACCGAAGTACTGAGCAGCTTTACGGAGTTGCCGGGGGCTACTTGCTGGCGGGTTTCTTCACCGGCGGCTTCGGCGCAGGCTTGGCGGGGGCGGTGTCGGCCAGCGCCTGGTCGATCAACTGATAGAGGTTGCTCATGCCATTGGCAACCTCAATATAGGGCGCTCCCTTGCTGTGATCCGTGACAATCCAGACGGCCGGAGTGGCTTTCACACCCGTGCGCATTCCCAGGTCGCTGTCGGCCTTGACCTCGGCGGCCAGCTTGCCCTGCGGGTCGATGGCGAAGGGCAGGGAAATGTGGTGGTCAGCAGCAAACTTCTCGGTGAGTTGGCGGAGGGTTGCCAGGTTGTAGATCGAGGTCTGGTTGGCGAAGACCAGATCGCGGTACTCGTCGCCCAGGGCCTTGCTCCGGCTGTCGAGCCAACGGGCATTGACGGTAGCCTGCGGACTCCACACGTGATAGGGAATCAGAAAGTCGTGGCGCACCCAGGGAATCTTGTAGGTGGCCGCGGCCGCTTTGAGAATCGGATTGGCGTTGGCGCAGGCCGGGCACTCCATATCGGCAAACTCGACGATGGCCACGCGGGCGCCGGCGGGCGGGCGGAGGGCGGTGGCGTCATGCACCTGGGTTCCGGGCGAAGGCGCGCCAAACTGGGCGTGGGCGCTGGCGGCGGCAAAAAGTAGCACGGCGGCGGCAAGGCTCAACAAGAGCCTGGACCGCATTCTGAGTGCGTGAAAACGATGGGCAAGGACGAAAAGACGAGTCATAGCGATTGGACGGCTCCCTCTATGTGATTGTAACCACCCGCGCCACCTGCGGTGGGGCAGCCGCCGCTGGCGCGGCAGAATGTGGCTAAGCAAGAGTGATTTTCGTTGGAGAAATCCAGGAAGGTCAGGATGCTATTGGCGGTCGCGGCGGCGTGCAGCCATCCATTGACGCCATTTGTAGTCGGCGACGAGGGAGACGGCAACGACAAGAACAGCGAGAATGCCGAAGAATATCTTCATGGCCTCTTCAGGATCGCATGAATCGGCGGCGAGAGGTCCGTTGTTTCCAAGGTACAAAAACCAGAACCTGATGCACCCATTTGCTGTTTCGATGAACAGGTAAAGAAAGCTATTTCTGCGCCGTCTGAATCGTCTTCTGCGGCGGGTTGACCTGATAGTTGAGATAGCCGGTCAGATCGTCAACGTCCTGCTTGGTTCCCACCATCGGCGGCATGAACTTGCGGTAGGGCGAGTCGGCCTTGTACTCGTGCAGCATGATGATGAAGCTGCCGATGTTGGCGCGGTCGCGTCCGGCGAGCAGCGTTCTCAGTGGCCGATAGCCGCTGAGCGTGTGGCAGGAGCCGCACTCGCCGCGGAAGATCGCTTCTCCGCGGGAGTAGCTGTAAGCGGGATCGATCCAGCCAGGTTCTAGCGATACAAGCCGAGCATTGTATTCGGGGCCGCTCCAGACCCACATCGTATGCGCCAGATAGCCTTCCTGATTGATGCGGCTCACATACGGAACGCGCACGCCATTTGAGTACATCCAGCTACCGATGACGTAGGGCTTGCGCAGCATCTCACGCGAGTACTCGCCCGCCCCCGTCGCGATCAGCGCCAGCAGCAATACGGCCATCGCGTGGGAGAGATTGAAGTCGATGGGATTGCGATAGGCCAGAAAGTAGGCGACGCCGACGATGGTGGCCGAGGTGACGATGATGAGCAGGGCGATGCGGGTGATGATGGAGAAGGTGCCGGAACCGATGGTGTCGATGCCTAGGGTCAGCAAAGCCTGCTGCGATGCCGGAATCATCCACAGGTACCAGATCAGAAGGAAGGGCGTGGCCACAAAAGAGGGCACCAACCACTTGACGCTCCACTGGACGAGGCTGGTTTTAAGCTCGGGCTGCTTGTCGCCGTCGATGCGGCTGGCGGTGATGAGCGCCCAGATGCCGGCCAGCGAACAGCAGACGCAGGCGCGCAGGAAAAGGCTCGGCCAGTAGGTTGGATTGAAGAAGGCGTACCAGAACTTGCTCGCCTCCTGGCCTGTGCCCGCGACGGCCAGCCAGGTGTCGCCGGGGGTAAGCATGAAGGTGAGAATGCCGTTGATGATGATCAGCGTGAAGGCCGAAGCGAAAGCGTAGACCCAGCCCACGGTCAGGTGCAGCTTGGGGTCGATCCTGTCCCAGGTGGAGTAATAGACCGCAATGGTGGTCAGTTCAACCATGAAGAAGACCCATTCCATCGCCCAGCCGAAGACGAAGTTATGAATCAAGGTGCTGGTAGCTTCGGGGTGCGTGAGGCCAATGGCGAACCAGATGCCGACGCCACTGACTGTGCCGAAGACGGCGGTGAGAATGAGGAAGAATTTGGAGTAACGTGCCAGTTGATTGAGCCACGCAGTGCGGAGCGGACCCTCCGGCATGCGCATCGCCTTGCGCTCGGCCATGGGCAGATAAAGCCCGCCGCCCACGGCGAATTGCGAAATCATGACGTGGAAGATGGCGATAATGCCGATCACCCAGCCCGAGCCGAGATAAGGTATCTCCCAGAATGGATAGTTCATAACTTTCTCGCTCCTTACCGGATCGTCCAGTAGCCGATGATGGTTGTACTTAGCAGCGCGAAGACCGCCAGCAGGCCGAAGTAATGCGCGGCGCGGGCGCGCTGTCCCTTCTCTTTTTTTGTGTCGTAAAAGGGAATCAGCACCCAGAGCGCGATGCCCAGCGTGAAGAGCAGAATGCCGGCAATTTCGCCGGCCTCGCCGCGCAGCACAACGCCCAGCAGCTTGAGCATCTCGAAGGGGCTCATGAAGTACCACTCGGGATGAATGCCCAGCGGCGCGGGCGCCAGCGGGTCGAAGGGCTTGCCCAGGGACCAGGGAAAGACGGAGGCCAGCAGAGCCAGAATATTCAGCGCGATCAGCCACATGGCCAGATCTTTGCGCATGAAGTTGGGCACAAAGGGCTCACTCTTGCGCTCGACCGGCGGCAGGGCCTCCACGCTCGGCGGTGAGGCATTGCCGTGGCGCTGCACCAGCCATAGGTGAAAGCCCAGTAGCGGCAGGAAGACGGCCGGCAGCACAACCACGTGCAGAGCGAAGAAGCGTTGCACGGTAAACTCGCTCACATCCGGGCCACCGCGCAGCATATTGGCGATGACCGGGCCGATCCATGGAATCGCGGTGGGAATATCCAGGCCGACCTTGGTGGCGAAGTAACTCAGCTCGTCCATCGGCAGCAGGTAGCCGGAGAAGCCGAAGACCGAAGCCAGACCCAAGAGCCCCATGCCGCTCAGCCAGCCGAACTCGCGCGGCTTGCGATAAGCCTTCATGAAGTAAACCGAAAACATGTGCACCAGGATGGAGAAGATCATCAGGCTGGCGGACCACGCGTGCGCCGAACGGATCAGCCAGCCGAAGTGCATCACGAAGGTGATCTGGCGGACAGACTCATAGGCCTCCGCGCCGGGCCGGTAGTAGACCAGCAGCAGCACGCCGGTGAAGCATTGCACCAGGAAGAGAAAGAGCGAGATGCCGCCCCAGTAATACCAGAAAGACTGGGAGTGGACCGGGACGGTCTTATGGCGCGCGAAGGCGGCCAGCTCACTCAGCCCCAGCCGCTCATCGACCCAATCGTAGATTGCCTTTGAACTCATGCCCTTCGTCCTCTTGCGTGGTCAATTGTTCGTTGCCTGTTGCCTGCTACCGGAAGTTTCTGTTATCCATTTACTGTTCACTGATCACTGTTCACTGTTGTTACGCGCGCGAGACATCCACTCCAGCCTCGTTGACGGCCACTTTGAAGAGCTTGAGCGGCCTGGGCGGCGGGCCGCTGACGTTGGCGCCGGTGTAAGCGTTATAAACGCCGCCGTGGCAGGCGCAGTGGATGCGGTCGGCCTGCGGCTCATACTGCACCGTGCATCCCAGATGCGTGCAAACCGCGGTCATCGAAATCCAGCGGCCATCCTGATGATGAATCAGCAGCGCTGGAGACGCGCCGAATTTGAACATGAGAACTGCGCCGGGAGGCAGCTTTTGCGCGTCCTTGAGGGTCACTTCGGTGACCGCCGTGGCTTCCATCGCCATCTCCTCGGGCGAGGCCAGGTAACGGTAGATGGGATAGGCGAGCGCGGCGGTGTAAGCCAGCCCCGCCACGCCGGCAGCGGCCAGAAAAGCGCGGCGGGTATTCCTTTCGCCCGGTCCCTCGGCGACTGCCTCAATATGAGCTTCGGTATTCGTCTGTTCGATCATCGCAATCTCTTCACGGCGAGTTATGCCGCGCCTTCCATGATTTTCCGGGCGCGCGCCACAACCGAGATGAGCCATCCGATCACGCCCAGCCCGGCGACAAAAAGTACCAGAAACAGGCCCACGACCCACCAATTTGTTTCCACGGCGCGATCCCAGACGTTGTAGCCCTTTGAGAGCAGCGTCAGGTCGCGGACGCCGTCGCGATAGACCGTGAAGGCAATCTCGATGAGCACGGCAAGCAGCACGCCGGCCCAACTGATGACGCCGAGCAAGCCGGTGGAGAGCTTGCCGAATCCGGCAATCGCGGCAACCAGTACGGCAATGGCAACCAGCGCCAGCCAGCCGTACCCGGCAAATCCGAAGAACTTGTAGAATTCATAGCCTGCCGGAGGCGTCACCAGCATCGACTTGACTACATCCGGCTGCACGCTGGCTGCCCACCACCCGGCTGCCAGATAGACGAGTCCGAAGGCCGCGGCCACTTTTCCGCCCAATTTTGCGACAAATTTACTTTCCTCCGGAGTGAAGGTCTTTCGTCCCGCCAGATAGACCAGCCATAGGCCGCCAATGAACAGCCCGCCGGCCATCATCAGCAGCCAGCGCGGGGTCAGCGTGGGGTCGCCGGTGGGCAGATAAGCGCCCATCGCCGAGGCGGAGTACATATTGCGCCAGACTTCGGGACGCAGCATGAGCGTCATATTGGTGGAAAGCAACCGGGCGATCGTACCGGCCAGCAGCCATGCGGAGAGCCCTACCCACCAGGCCGATTTGCCGGCTTCAAGGCGCGCGGTGAAGCGGTAAAGCAGCCAATAGGTCAGCATCAGGAGGCCGATGATCGAAATCCAGTAAAGGCCGATCAGCACGCTGCTGGTGTAGAGCGCGCGGCCATAGAGCACCTGGGCAAAGAGCAGCGGCGGCACGGCCAGATTGATCACGAAGGTCATCACCACGGTGAGCCGGCGAGCCAATGCCCGCGCCGTGGCCGTGGCGAGCGTTGATGTGCGGAAGAGACTGAGCAGAACCGCCAGCAACAGGCCGCCCAGCAGCATTTCCACGGCGACAAAGTGCAGCGCCAGCGTCACGATGTGCAGCAACTTCAGCAACCAGATCGGCGCCGGCAAAGGAATAGAATCAACTGCGGGAAAGGATTGCATCGTACCCTTCGAGACCCCCAAAACCGCTTTTAGACTAGCACGGTCCAAAATGCTGTATGTGATAGCAATCACAGTGCCGGAATAGCGCACGCATCCACCGCTGCAACACTCCACGCAACGATCCTATACCCCACGCCCACCGATCAAGGCAGGAGGCGAAAATTGTCTCAGCAATTCGATCTTCTGTTTCGGTGCTGTCGATCCGGCATGGATTCAGCCCGCAAGCCGCGGCAGGGAAGCTGCCGTCCGAACTAAGTTGCAACCAATGGAAATGACCGCTCGGCCGCGAGAGGAAAAATAAATGCAATATCTGTGGTTTCTTGAATTTAGATGGAGCCGAAAGTCGGACTCGAACCGACGACCTGCTGATTACGAATCAGCTGCTCTACCAACTGAGCTACTTCGGCTTTCCTCTCCGATTGTACCGTTGCTTTCCCCTTCGGTAAAGTTTCGCGCTCAAATCCGCTCTGCCCGCCTCGTCGCTTCCCCGGCGAGAATCATCAGGATTCCGGCGATCCACAGGACGTGGCCAATCAGCGGAACCAGCGGGATGATGGCAAACAGAACCCATGTTCCGGCGATGAAGGCCACAATCACTCCGGCCACGATGCGGCGCGGCCAGAACAGCTTGGGAAAGAGCAGAAGAAACAGGTAGAGCAGGAGAAGTGGATTGATCCAGCCGCTGAGTACCGCCAGAAAGTATTTTGAATGCCAGATCTCGTGGCTGAATGTATTTACCAGCGTCATCCAGGCACAGCGCGAGCCAAGAAAGACGTCCGGAGCGTCACCGCCGGGGGTGGCAACCTCCCTGACGGCGGGCAGGAAAAACGCCGCGAGATAGACGCAAAACCCCACTACCCGGCCGAATATAACCGCGCGGGTTACCACTGTACCGCGAGCGCTCTGCGCCATGAAAGCCTCCTGAATCACCTTCGTTGTCACTAAAATCTGGGTGCCCCACCCTCTCCGCGTTTTTGTTTGCGGCTTCGGGGTCCCCAACGACAGGTCTTCGTCGTTGGGGCGATCTAGGGTGGGATACCGACGAAACCGGAACAAACCATCATATCTCACGCCCGCCGGCCAGCACAGCATCGGCGATACGCGCCGCCTCGACGGCCGGGCGCACGGCATGAACGCGCACGATGGACGCGCCATGCAGGATGGCTGCCACCAGCGCCGCCACGCTGGCCGTCTCGCGAGCCTCGATGGGCGCGTCGTCTCCGCCCCCGTCGCTCCCTGACCCGTCGCTCCCTGAATGGAGCGGCGCCAGAGTCCGCCCCAGGAAGGACTTGCGCGAAACCCCGGCCAGCAATGGCCGACCCAGCGAAAGCAACTCCCGCTGGCGGGCCAGCAGCACGTAGTTTTCCCCGAAGCGCTTGCCAAAGCCGTAGCCGGGGTCGAGCACCACGGCTTGGGGCGGAATCCCCGCCGCGGCCGCTGCTGCAAGGCTCGCCACCAGCCCCGCCCGTACCGTGGCCAGCAGTTCATCGGGCGCAAGTTGCGGCTGCGAACGCCACACCTCGGGCCGTCCGCGGGTGTGCATCAGGATGACGCCTGCCTTGAATTCCGCGCAGACCGAGGCCATCTCCGCATCCCAGGCAAAACCGCTTACTTCGTTGATAATCTCCGCACCCGCTTGTAGAGCCGCCCGCGCCGTCGCCGCCTTATAGGTATCCACCGAGACCGCCGTATTCGGTCGCGCCTGGAGAATTCCTTCCAGCACCGGCAGCAGCCGCGCCTGCTCTTCGTCCGCGCTGACCGCTGGAGCCATTATGGAGCCAACTACTCCGCCCGCCCGCAAGCCCGGCCGCGTACTCTCCGCGCCCAGGTCGAGGAGATCCGCTCCCTCCTCCAGCAACTGCAGCGCGTGCGCCACGGCTGCTTCCGGATCAAGAAAGACCCCGCCGTCGCTGAAGGAGTCCGGCGTGATGTTGACCACGCCCATCACTAGCGTGCGGTGGCCCAGCTCCAGCGCGCGGGTGCGCAGTTGCCAGAGGGAGGTGCATCGAGTTGCAGCGGTAGTCACGGATTATCGGCCTATCTGTTGAGCGGCAAGCGCTCGGCCTGGGTGCGAAACCGCGACCGGATATGTTCTTCGATTGCGCCGAGCGGCCCGATGCGGAGCCGCGGTTCCTACCAGCAAATCCACCGGAATGCCGAGGTCCATGTGCAAACGGCGAATCATCGGCAAGGTCAGTGCTCGCTTGCCGGTCAGTATCTCTGAGACGCGGGCGCGGCTGCCGATCATCGGCTCAAGATCCTTACGCGTCAGTCTCTGCTGTTCCATCTGAAACTTGATGATGGTCACGGGGTCCGGCACATTCATGGGAAAGTGCTTTGTTTCGTATGCATCCACCAGCGTAACAAGAACTTCCAGTTCGTCGCTCGCGGCTGTGCCCGGCTCCGCGCCCATCAATTGCGTGATGCGAGCCACCGCCGCATCATGCTCTGCCTCAGTTCGAACCGGTTGAATCCGCATAGCGCTCCTTGTCAAACTTCACCTGTTTCACATCAATCTGATCGTATTCCCGGTGCGTACCCAGCCAAATCACCAGGACGGTTCCGTGGTTGTAATCCACCGCAACCACTAACCTGTACTCGTTTCCCTTGATATTGAAGACCACTCGCTCAGAGGATACGATGCTGGCGCTCCTTTGCTGCTGCTTCATCTCCGCGGAGTTCTTCCACTGCGCACGGGAGACCAATGCATACCAGGCATCAAGCTGGTCCCGCACAACACGTTGCAGCCGGGGTTCCACCCGGTTCCGGACAAAAGCATTCAACGTGCCGCGCGAGATGATTCTCACTTGTCCAGAATACTCCGCTCCCACCATGGGAGCAAGAAGAATGCGCAACAATCCCATCAGATTCATCGATACACTTTTAATGAACAAACTGGGTTCAAAACGCGCGGAAAAGGCTATGCATCAAAGTAGAGATAGTTTTGCAAAAATTTGGCCAGAATTGGAGGACTCGCGGCAGATATCTTCGGCTTTTATTCGCTGCGGGTCGACGGAAGAACAGCCGCAGGTCCACTTCGGCTTCGCTCAGTGCAGGTTTTCGACTCCATTCCCCTTTGACAAGCGCAGGGTCCGATCACTCGCTATGAATAAAGCTGGTTGAGAGTTGGATCTTCTCCATCCTTTCGCCAATGCTCGCGAGGACTGGTTAACCTTATTAGCGGGTTAGCCACCGCTTCGCGGTGATCGCGAGTTAGCGAGTCAGCGGGTTCATTGCTGGTGTAACTTGCATTAGCAAGTCAGGCTGCTCCCGAAGAATTCCGTAAATGCGGTCCAAGACGGTCTTTCGTCGATTTCCGGCACTTGTCCTGGCTTTGTTCCTGGTTGCTTCAAGCGGGCTGTTGGCGCAAGCCCCGGCGCGGCAAGCCGCATCGCCGAAGTCATTGCCTCAGCGGAGTGACGCTGTATTATCAGAGTCAAATGCGCACGACTTCCTTCCACTCATCGATGGCTGTGTTCCTTGCTGTGCTGACTCCCGCGCTGGCTCTCGCCGTTGTGCTGGGTGCGGCGCTGGCCGGGTGCCGTTCGCTGCCGCCCTCCAAACCCGCGATACTATGGACGCCGGAAGAGGCGCGGGGAGAACAGCTCTACCAACAGAAATGCGCCCGCTGCCACTACCCCACCACCACGCATGGCCTGCACGGGCCGGGGTTGCAGGCGCTCACCAAGGTCAAGTCCATGCCCTCGGGCGCGCCGCCCACCGACGAGCGGCTCACGCAGGTCATCCTGCATGGGCGGCTGGAGATGCCCGCCACGCCGCTTGATGACAGCCAACTGAGCGATCTGCTGGCCTATTTGCACACGTTATGACACTCTCGCCAGACAACGAAAAGAGCAAAATCGCGGAGCGGTTGCCGCTGCCGGGCCTGGCGGCGATCAGCCTCTACCTGCTGGCGCTGGCCGGAGTGGTGATTCTGGGCGTGGCCGGGCGGCACTATCCGCCGCTGTTTCTGCTCTTCGCGGCTGCGTTCATTGCCGCCAGCGCCGGACTGCTTATATTGCTGCGCTGGGCCTGGGCGATGGCCCTGGGCGCGGTCTTCCTGCTGGCGGTCTACGAGCTGTGGATCTTCTCCAGGCTGCACGAGCTGCCTGTGCTGGTTCAGGGGCTCTTGAATCTGGTGTTCTTCCTATACTTAGTGCGCACCGAGGTGCGGGAGAGGCTGCGGTAAGAATTCAACACGAACCCGTTGGACCTTATTCACTGGCAAAGGCTCTGCAACTTCTCATTCGGGTGGGGAGTGAAGGGCGGATACGTCATGCGGCGTGAATCCATGAACAGGCCGGGAAAGCTGGTGCCGTAGGGGAGCGCGGCATCGGGATTCTGGGCATAGACGGGATCCTGCTCGACCTTTGGGAGCTGTGCAAAGCGGAAGCCCTCTTTGCGCAGCAGTTCGATGAGGTCGGGAAGCATGAGCGTGGTGAAGGCCATGGCGTGCAGCAGCATCACGTGGGGAATCTCGTGGCGTCCCTCGCGATGAAAAGCGATGGCCGACTCCCGGCGGCCCAGCTGGATGTACTCGGCCGCACCCTCCAGATAGCTCTGGCGAAGCCACGCAATGGCCGCGGCGTCCTGCTTGGCCAGGCAGCGCCCGTAGGCGTCGTTCCAGGCGTAGTCGTCAAAGCTGAGCGTGACCTGGGCCACGCGGTAGCCGTGAGCGCTCAGCCATGCACGTACGGCGTTGCGCTTCTCCAGCGTCTCGCCCTCCGCGAGATAGGGATAGCGAAACCAGTGCCAGTCGCGCTCGCCTGCGTACTGGGCCAGCGCCGGTTCGCCGCGGGCGATCTCGCTCTCGTAGGCCTCGACCGTAGTATCCGCCAGTGAGGGGTGCGACCAGGTGTGATTACCGATGTTCATGCCCGCATCGATCCAGATGCGCAGGGCCTGCTGCGCATCTGGATCGTTCTCCAGCCTGACGGCATTCACAAAGCCGTATGTGCCTTCCAGGTTGTTGGCCTTCAGTTCGGATGTCAGCGTGGCGGCGATTCTGGCGCGTTGATCGCCGGCCGGGAGAGCGCCCGCGGAGGGCAGATCGTCAAAAGTGAGCGCGACAACGGGATGCCGGGCAAGGCGCGGGAGACGGGGCGGGGCGGCGGGTTGCGCGGGAGCCGTCTGGGTAGCCGGAGGAGACGATTGCGAAGCGGCGAGCGGCGCTATCGCCCCGAGCAATAGGGTGATTCCGAGCAATAGAAATGATCTCCTCATACGAAATTCCTCCCTACGGTCCTTTTGACACATTCTACCAACTCCCCGGTTTCATTTTGCTCCAAGGACTTTGGTACTTTTGCAGCCAGTACAATGAAGACGTGATGGAACTGGTGCAAATTTCCCCAACCCGCACGGCTCCGGCGCCTAAGCCCGAGTGGCTCAAGGCGCGCGCGCCGGTGGGCGAGAACTACCACGGCCTGAAGCGGCTGGCCCGCTCGCTCCAATTGAACACCGTATGCGAGAGCGCGCACTGCCCCAACATCGGCGAGTGCTGGCACCACAAGACCGCGACTTTTATGATGCTGGGCAACCTGTGCACGCGGCGCTGCGGCTTCTGCGCGGTGCCCAAGGGCCGTCCCGAGCCGATTGACTTCGACGAGCCGCGCCGCGTGGCCGAGGCCGTGGCTACGCTTGGCTTGGAATACGCAGTCATCACCAGCGTCAACCGCGATGACGACCTCATCGGCGGAGCGCGCGCGTTTGCCACGGTTATTGAAGAGATTCGCCGCCAGGCGCCCGGCTGCCGCGTCGAGGTGCTGATCCCCGACTTTCAGGGCAGCCGGGAGGCGATACAGATTGTCGTCGAAGCTCGCCCCGAAGTGCTCAACCACAACACTGAGTCAGTGCCCCGGCTCTACCGCGCCGTCCGCTCCGGCGCGCGTTACGAGCGGACCCTAGAACTGTTGCGCTACGCCAAAGAGCTGCGGCCCGCGGGAGTTACCAAGTCCGGCGTGATGGTGGGCCTGGGCGAGGAGACCTCCGAACTGCTTGAAGTCTTCCGCGACCTGGCCGCCATCCACTGCGACATTCTCACCATCGGCCAATATCTGCGCCCCTCGCGCGACCACCTGCCGATGGCGAGGCTCTATACGCCGCGCGAGTTCGCCGAGTTGAAGACTGAGGCGCTGAAGATGGGCTTCCGCCACGTCGAGTCCGGCCCGCTGGTCCGATCCAGCTATCATGCGCACGAGCAAGCCGCATCGACCGGGATGGCGCTGTGTACTTAGAGAGACACACGAAACGGTAAATCTTGGCAGAAACCGCTTCGCACTGTACTTCGGTTTGACCGCCCCCGCGGGGAGTGACTCGCCCATTACCCGCATTCTTCCTCTTATCTATGTCGGCAAGGGTGGAAAACACCGCTATTGGAAGTATTTTGAACTCTATTCATGGATGGCCTCACCGCATCGCTCCGGGAAAAGGCGCTAAAATTTCAATATGACTGATCGCATGTCTCTGACTCTTGCCCAAGCCGACCCCGATGTGGCCGCCGCCCTTGACCACGAAACCCTCCGCCAGCACGAAGGGCTAGAGATGATCGCCAGCGAGAACTTTGTCTCCGAAGCGGTTTTGGAGGCAGCCGGCTCCATCTTCACCAACAAATACGCCGAGGGCTACCCTGGGCGGCGCTACTACGGCGGCTGCGAGTTCAGCGACGTGGTGGAGAATTTGGCGCGCGACCGTGCCAAGCAGCTCTTCGGCGCCGAGCACGCCAACGTGCAGCCGCACTCCGGCTCGCAGGCCAACGCCTCGGCCTACGCAGCGGTTATCCAGCCGGGCGACACGATTCTGGGCTTGGACCTTTCCCACGGCGGCCACCTGACCCATGGGCATAAGCTGAGCTTCAGCGGCAAGCTTTACCGGCCCACGTTTTACACGGTACGGCGCGACACCGAGCTGATCGACTACGACCAGATGGAAGAGATTGCCGAACGCGAGCGGCCCAAGGTCATCATCGGCGGCGGCAGCGCCTATCCGCGCCTCTGGGATTTTGCGCGGATGCGCGCGATTGCCGACAAGGTGGGCGCGACTTATGTCTTCGATATGGCGCACATCGCCGGGCTGGTGGCCGGCGGAGTGCATCCTTCCCCGATTCCCCACGCGCACATTACCACAACGACGACGCACAAGACGCTGCGCGGGCCGCGCGCGGGGCTGATTCTCTGCGGCAAGGATTACAGTGTTGGCCCCAAGCCGGAACAGACGATCGGCAAGGAGATCGACAGATCGGTCTTCCCCGGCCAGCAGGGCGGTCCGCTGATGCACATCGTGGCGGCGAAGGCAGTGGCCTTGGGCGAGGCGCTCAGGCCGGAGTTCAAGACCTACGCGGCGCAGATTGTGGCCAACGCCAAAGTGCTGGCTGCGGAGCTCAAGGAGGCGGGCTTCCGCATCGTCTCCGGCGGCACCGACAACCATTTGATGCTGGTCGATGTCTTCGAGAAGGGCATTCTCGGCTCCGAGGCTGAGCTGGCGCTGGGCAAGGCCGGCATCACGGTGAACAAGAATACGATCCCCTACGACGTGAATCCGCCGATGAAGGCTTCGGGCATTCGCATCGGCACGCCCGCGATGACCACCCGTGGCATGAAGGAGCCGGAGATGGTGGTGATTGGCGCCTGGATCGCCAAGGCTCTCGACCGGCGTAACGATGATGCGGCGTTGGAGCAGATTCGCAAAGAGGTGGCCGAGCTGGCAAACCGCTTCCCGCTTTATGCCTGGCGGCGCGCGCAGTAGGCACGCGCGGGAGCGTATCCAAAGAGTGGAAAAAAGGGGATGAGCCGCGAGGCCTGTCCCCTTTTTGTTTGCGCCTGACCTTTGTCTTGGAACGGAGATCGGCTGATTGCTCCGCAAAGCGGTAAGATAGACTGTTCGCTGGAGCAGCCCTCCGCGCGCGTTGAAAGGCGGCGGTGGATCCAATTCAATCTCAAATTGCCGAGGCACAGGAATGAAGCGTCTGACCGTTTTGCCGAATGCACTCGTCGCTCGCGGGATTGTCCTCGCTGCAATCGCCCCCGCCCTTCTCGCCATCTGCAACGCCGCGCCCGCGCCCATTGTCCTCACCGGCGCAGACCGGCGGCCTGCCACCTCACTCAACGGCGATTGGGCCGCGATCGTCGATCCTTACTTCTCCGGGCTCTTCAGCTTTCATCACGAAGAGAAGAAGAATGGCTGGTTTCTCAACCGCAAGGCTCAGCCAGGCGATCCCTTTCCCACCGAGTACGATTTCTCCAAAGCGCCCACGCTGAAGGTGCCCGCTGACTGGAACACGCAGCGCGAGTCGCTCTTCTTCTATGAAGGGCCTGTCTGGTACGAACGTGATTTCACCTATCAGCCCAAGGAGCACACGCGCGTCTTTCTGCACGTGGGCGCGGCGAACTACCACTCATGGTTCTGGGTTAATGGGCAGAAGGTTTGCGAGCACGAGGGCGGCTATACCAGCTTCAACTGCGAGGTGACCGCCGCGATTCATGCGGGCGGCAACTTTATTGTGGCCGCCGTCGATAACACGCGCCACGAAGACGGCGTTCCCACGCTCGAAACCGATTGGTGGAACTACGGCGGGCTGACGCGCTCAGTCTCGCTGATCGAGGTGCCGGAGACGTTTATAGATCAATATGATCTGCATCTGAGTCGCGCCGAAAGTAACATCATCGAGGGCTGGGTACACGTCGAAGGCGGCAAGCAGGGCGCAAAGGTTGAGGTGGAGATTCCCGAGTTAGACGCCAAGACAGCCGCGGCGCTGAGCGAGAATGGGCGCGCTGCAATTCGCCTTGACGTGAAGAGTCTGGAGCGCTGGTCGCCGGAGACGCCGAAGCTTTACAAAGTCAGAATTAGTGCTGGTAAGGATTTTATTGAGGAAGAAATCGGCTTTCGCACCGTGGAAACGCACGGCACCGAAATTCTACTGAATGGCAAGCCGATCTTTCTGCGCGGCATCTCCATCCATGCCGAAGCACCTTACCGCACAGGCCGCGCGAACACCGATCAGGACGCGGAGACGCTGCTCGGCTGGGCCAAGGAGCTAGGCTGCAACTTTGTGCGCCTCGCGCACTATCCCCACGATGAGACGATGCTGCGCGCCGCCGACCGTATGGGGCTGCTGGTGTGGTCGGAGAATCCCGTCTATTGGGCGTTGCAGTTTGACAATCCAAAGGTACTGGCCAAGGCCGAGCAGCAGTTGGACGAGGAGATAGGAACCTCGCGCAATCACGCGGCGATCATCCTGTGGTCGATGGCCAATGAAACACCGAACACCGAGGCGCGGACCCGCTTTATTGAAACCGAGGCCGCTCATGCTCGAGAGCTTGACCCCACGCGGCTGATTACAGCGGCGCTGCTGGTGCGCGGCGAGGGACACACCAAGATCATCGACGATCCGCTGGGCAAGGCGCTGGACGTGATCGGCTTCAATGAATACATCGGCTGGTATGAAGGGAATCCGGAGAGCGCGGATACAACCGAGTGGCGCATAGAGTACCAGAAACCCCTGATCGTGAGCGAGTTTGGCGGAGGCGCCAAGGCCGGACTGCATGGCGAAGAAAACCAGCGCTGGACCGAGGAATATCAGGCCAGTATCTACCGCCATCAATTCGGAATGCTCAACCGGATTCCACAACTTAGAGGGATGAGCCCGTGGATTCTGATGGATTTTCGTTCGCCAAACCGGCCCTTGACGGGCATCCAGGATGAGTTCAACCGCAAGGGACTTATCTCCGATCAGGGCCAGAAAAAGCAGGCGTTCTTCATTCTGCAGAAGGCCTACAAAGAGAAAACCGTCGGCAAGCCGGAATGAAATAGCCGGATTGCGCCGGCATACGATAGTTCATTGATCCGCCAAATTGTGCAAGAGCGGATTTGTGAGTTATGCTTGACTCATGGTTATTGATTCCATCCTTGCACAAATCGACGCAGAAATCGCAAAGCTCACGCAGGTTCGCTCCCTGCTGGCTAACACCGGCAAAATCGCCGCCACGATCACTGAGCGCATAACCAAGAAGGCCCCGAAGGCCAAGAAGCCCGCAAAGGTTGCCAAGGCCGCCAAGCCTGCCAAGGCCGCAAAAGCAAAGAAGCGCCGCGTGCTGAGCCCCGATGCTCGCCAGCGGATTGCCGATGCGCAGCGCAAGCGCTGGGCAGCACAGAAAGCCAAGGCCTAGCAAGAAGCATAGCCAGGGGCGAGTCTTGCCTTCACGGCGCGGCAACTCAACCTGCGCGCTGTGGCGAGTTATAGCCCCGCGATCACCAGCATGCGCGGCTCGGTCATCTCTTCGATGGCCGAGCGGATGCCTTCCCGTCCCAGCCCTGAGTCCTTGACGCCGCCGAAGGGCATGGGGTCGAGGCGCCAGCTTGGCGTGTCGCCGACGATCAGCGCGCCCACTTCGAGTTCGCGATAGGCAGTAAGGATGTGGCCGGCATCGCGGGTGAGCAAGCCAGCTTGCAGGCCATACTTCGAATGGTTCACGTCGGCCAGCGCCTGCTCGAAGTCCTCGTAAGGCTCAATCGCCAGCACCGGGCCGAAGACCTCCTCGTCGCGCACCTTCATGCCCGGCTTGGTTCCAGTCAGAATCGCCGGTGTCATCACTGAGCCGTGACGCTCGCCGCCGGCCACTAGCTTGGCGCCGCCCTCGACAGCTTCTTTGATCCAGGACTCCACGCGCTCGGCGTCGGCCAGCCGGATCAGCGGACTCACTTCGGTAGCTTCCAGGGCTGGATCGCCCACCGCCATTGTGTCGGCCGCCTCGACTACCTTCCACAGGAAGGTCTGGAAGATGCTGCGCTCCACAAAAACCCGCTGCACGCTCACGCAGGACTGGCCGGCGTAAGCGAAGGCCGCGTGTGTGGTGCGGAGAGCCGCTTCGTCGAGATCCGGCCAATCGCTGTGGACGATCAGCGCGGCATTGCCGCCCAACTCCAGCAGGACGCGCTTGCGCCCGGAGCGGGCCTTCAGTTCCCAGCCTACCTGGGATGAGCCGGTAAAGCTGACCAGCTTGATGCTATCTTCCTTTTCGGCCAGCCAGGCGGTGTCCGCGTTGCTCAGCGGCAGCACGGCCAGCGCCTCCGCCGGCCAGCCAGCCTTCAGAATCACCTCGCCCAGCGCCAGCGCGGTAAACGGGGTTTGGGGCGCGGGCTTCAGAATCACCGGGCAGCCGGCGGCGATGGCGGGCGCCAGCTTGTGCGCCACCAGGTTCAGCGGAAAGTTGAAGGGCGTAATAGCCAGCACCGGCCCCACTGGAAAGCGCTGCACCAGCCCCCAACGGCCTTCGTTGCCCTCCATCAGGTCCAGCGGAAGGCTCTCGCCGCCCAGCCGCGAGGCCTCTTCGGCCGCGGTCTTGAAGGTGAGCACTGCGCGATCCACCTCAGTCCGAGCCATGCGCACCGGCTTGCCCGCTTCGGCAACGATCAACTGCGCGAAGCGCTCCTTTTGTTCGATGAGCGCGGCGGCCACGTCCTCCAGAATCTCGCGGCGCTTCCAGCGCGGCAGCGCGCGGGCGCGGCGCAGGCTGGCCACGGCGTGGTGCACGGCCTGGCGCGCATCGGCGCGGGTGGCGATGGTCACTCGCCCCACCAGCCCCTGGTCCCACGGCGAGCGCACCTCAAGAGCGTCACCCTCCGTCCACTCCTTGCCGCACAGCAAGAATCCCGTTTGTGTTCCCGGCCGCATCTTCATGGCGTTCGACTCCTCGTTCGTCTCTGCCATGGATTCTACAGTGATGGGGCGGGACAAGCGCCGTTTATATGGCAGCATTCGACCGTCTTGCCGAAATGAACTCCCGGCGCGGTACACTGTTCCCCTATGATTCACGATGGCCGCAGCCCGAAACTCCCCTTCGACACCGCCGAGGCATTGGCGCATTTGCGCGCGCACGACGCCAAGCTGGGCGCGCTGATCGACCGCGCCGGCGCCTTCACGCTGCGGCTTGATTCTTTGCAATCGCCGTTTGAGTCGCTGCTGGAGTCGATCCTCTATCAGCAGTTGCACGGCAAGGCCGCGGCCACCATCCACCGGCGCGTCCGCGAATACTATGGCGGCGACCCGGCCCCGCAGTTGCTGCTCGACACGCCCGACGAGGTGCTGCGTGCGGCGGGGGTCTCCGGCAACAAGGCGCGCGCCTTGAAAGACTTAGCCGCCCGCACCCTGGACGGCACCGTTCCCACCCACGCGGCGATTCGCAAAATGTCCGACGCGGAGATCGTCGAGCGACTCACTGAGGTGCGCGGTATCGGCCCTTGGACGGTGGAAATGCTCCTGATCTTCCGCATGGGCCGGCCCGATGTGCTGCCGGTGACCGACTACGGCGTGCGCAAGGGATTCGCGCTGACCTTTCAGCGCCTGCCCAAAACCCGCCCCCTAGCCGCGGAGGACCTGCCCAAGCCGGAGGTGCTGCTCAAAAGAGGCACGCGCTGGGCGCCCTTCCGTTCTGTGGCCAGTTGGTACTTGTGGCGGGCCTGCGATCTGGCGAAAAACGCAGCACCGGCTGGGCGTTCAAGCCGGTAATCGCCCGGCGTTCTCTGCCGTCACTTCCTCAGCGGAAGCCATGATCTACATCGCTGTTGCCCAGATGCTCTTGTGAAGCCTCTTGCGCTTGCCGGTACGTTGCTTGACCTGCGAGGAAAGGACGTATACCTCCCTCAAGCAATTCCTCAAATTGCGCAAAGAGCGCCATGGGGGCATCAGGGAGCGTCGCGGTCCGTTATAGCTCCTGGAGCGAAGTTGCCTATTTACCCTGCAGCGGCAAAATGCTATAGGCTCATAGATGTATGGAAATCTCCTGTAGCCGCTGCCACCAGACCGTCCAGGCTGAGAACTGCTACTGCCCTGTCTGCGGTTTGCCTCAACTGGTCTACGCGACCGACGGAGCCCCCGGACAAGCCCAGCAGGAGCGCTGGAACGAGGCCACGCGGGATGCAAGCAGCGTCGATTGGAAGCCGGCCTTGCGCGCCGCTCTGATGATGGCGATTCCCGCCGGAGTGCTCTCCAGCGAGGCCTCGCAGGCGGGACATCTGGGTCTGATCTGGATGGCCACAGCCGCCGGGTTGGCCGTTATGTTCTATGTGCGCGGCCAGCGGCCGGCATGGATCACCCTAGGAGCCGGCGCGCGCATTGGCCTGGTCACCGGCCTGCTAGGCGCATGGCTGGCCTTTGCCGTCAGCGGCGGCGCCTTGTTTGTCGATCGATTTGTTCTCCACCAATCCAGCCGGATCGACGCGCAATGGAAATCCTATGTTGATGCTTCGAACCAAGCAAGCCTGCAAATGATCGAACAGTGGAGTACGAAGATGGCAGCGGCAGACGCGGCAAAGTTGCAGGCCAACCAGACCGGCATCCACGCCTTTATGCTTTCGCCGGAGGGGCACGCCGGCTTCGCAACCTTCGGCCTTTTCTGGAATGCGGCTATTCTATTGTTGTTTGCCGTCGCAGGAGGCGCCTTGGGAGCGCGCCTGTTGGCCCGTACTCGCAGACCGGAGGTCTAGTTGAAAGTCATGGGTGCCCATCCTTTCGCGTTCTTTGCGAAAGGGTGGGAAACATCAACCCTTCACCGGCATGCTTCGTAAAACGTGATTTCCGGCTTCGCTCAACACCCTGGATTCCGCCCTATTTCTCCACAACTTGCTCGCTGGCATGGAACCCTCGTATCATCCTGCCAGAGACAGGCCGAGAGAACCTTCATGAGCGAAACCGAAAGCAATCCTGCCCTGCACGTTAAGGGCAGGCTGATGTCAGCCTCCGAGGTCGAGCGCACACTGGTGCGCCTGGCCCACGAGATTGTCGAAAAAAGCAACGGGAGCGAAGACCTGGCCTTGGTTGGCATCCGGCGGCGTGGCATTCCGCTGGCCGAGCGCCTGGGCAAGCTCATCTCCGCCATCGAGAAGCGCCCTGTCTCGACCGGCGTCCTGGACATTCAGTTCTACCGCGACGATCTCTCCACTACCGGCGTGCGCCCGGTGGTCACCCCCGGCGCCATCGGCATCGACATCAACGGCCGCGACGTGGTGCTCTGCGACGACGTGCTCTACACCGGCCGCACCATTCGCGCCGCGCTCGACGCCCTCTTCGATCACGGTCGCCCGCGCCGCGTGCAACTGGCCGTACTCATCGACCGCGGCCATCGCGAGCTGCCCATTGAGGCCACCTACATCGGCCGCCGCGTCCCCACGAGCAGTCGTGAGATCATCGAGGTCAAGTTCCAGGAGGTAGACAACGACGAGCAGGTTCTGCTCGTCGAGCGCATCGACTAACAACAGCTCCTGGCTAGAGGCTAGGAGCTAGAGGCTGGAAGCTAGAACAAAATGACCCCGACCGCAACCAAAACCCGCCGACCACTAGCCACGCCGCTCGTGCCCGCCTCGCCATTTCCCTACAACCCCGGCTCGCTGCTCTCGGTCTACGACCTGACCCTCGAAGCCCTGAGCCATCTCCTCGCCCGCGCTACCGCTCTGGAAAATCAAGACCCGCTCACCCGCGCCCGTACCCTGGCCAAACGCCGCATCGCGCTGCTCTTTTATGAGTCCTCCACCCGCACCCGCACCAGCTTCGAACTGGCCGCCAAGGGACTGGGCGCCGACACCACACTGGTCTCAGACAAGTCTTCTAGCATCGAAAAGGGCGAGTCGCTCAAAGACACCGGCCTGACCTTGCGCGCCTTGGGCGCCGAGGCGATCATTATACGCCACCCTAGCTCCGGCGCGGCCTGGCAGCTCGAAGCCGAAACCCGTCTGCCCGTCCTCAACGCCGGCGACGGGATGCACGAGCATCCCACCCAGGCCCTGCTCGACCTGCGCACCATCCTCGCTCACCTGCGCCCCGGCGTCGAGGAGATCACCTCCGAAACCCTCTCCGGCGTGACAGTCAGCATTACCGGCGACATCCTGCACAGCCGCGTCGCTCGCTCGAATATGCTGCTGCTGCCGCGCCTGGGCGCACGCGTGCTGCTCTGCGGTCCGCCCGCGCTGCTGCCCGAAGTGGCCGCCCAGGCTGGTCCCGGCATAGAAATCGAACGCGACTTCGAGGCCGCCCTCCGTCAGTCGCAGGTGGTGATGATGCTGCGCATCCAAGGCGAACGCCTCGCCGGTCTGCAACTCGACCTCGACGAGTACAAAGCCATCTACCAGCTCACCGGCCAGCGCCTTGCCGCCTTCGCGCCCACAGCCATTGTCCTCCATCCCGGCCCCATCATTCGCGGCATGGAGATCACCGCCGGAGTAGCCGACGGCCCGCAGTCCGCCATTCTCGAACAGGTCCGCAACGGCGTCGCCATCCGCATGGCGGTAGTCGAGCGCGCGTTGGCCGCAACTACCCAAGGAGGCCGCGCATGACGGTTCTGGTAATTCGAGGTGGCCATCTGATCGACCCGGCCGGTGGCGTCGACGCCCTCAAGGACATTCTCCTCAAGGACGGCCGCGTCGCCGAGATCGCCGGTCCCGGCAAGCTGAAGCACACCGAAGACGCCGATGTTCTCGACGCGACCGGCCTCACCGTAGCCCCAGGCCTCATCGATCTTCACGTCCATCTGCGCGAGCCCGGCCAGGGCTACAAGGAGACCATCGCCACCGGCACGGCCGCGGCCGCCGCGGGCGGTTTTACCTCGGTTGTGGCGATGCCCAACACCACCCCGGTCAACGACTCGCCGGAGACCACCCGCTGGATGCAAGCCCCGGAGCGCGGCGCAGTGGTCCGCGTCTTCCCCGTAGCCGCCGCCACGCGCGGGTCTAAAGGTGAAGCGGTGAACGACTACGCCGCCCTCAAGGCCGCCGGAGCGGTGGCCGTCAGCGACGACGGCTTGCCCATCCTCAAAGACAACATCATGCGCGAGGCGCTGGCCGCCGCCGCCCGCATGGGCCTCACAGTGATCCAGCACGCCGAGGACACGCGCCTCACCCACATCGGCGACAAGGTGGCCAGCATGAACGCCGGGGTGACGGCTTTCAAGCTCGGCCTGCGCGGCTGGCCGAATGAGGCCGAGTCGGGCATCGTCGAGCGCGATATTCGACTGGTCAGCGAGCTGCGCGAGGCCCGCCCGCACCTGCACGTCGCCCATATCTCCACCGCCGCCGCGCTGGCCGCCGTCCGCCAGGCCCGCCGCAACGGCCTGCGCGTTACCTGCGAGGTCGCGCCCCACCACTTCCTGCTCACCGATGAGCACGTCGGCCTCTACGACACCAACGCAAAGATGTGCCCGCCGCTGCGCTCCGCCGCCGACCGCGACGCGCTGATCGAGGCTCTGCTTGACGGCGTCGTCGATGCCATCGCCACCGACCACGCCCCTCACGCCGTCCACGAGAAGGAGGTCGAGTTCGAGCGCGCCCCCAACGGCGTTATCGGCCTGGAAACCGCCCTTGGCCTCTCGCTCCGCTGGCTGCACCACGAGTGGAAGATGCCGCTGGGCCGCGTCTTGAACCTGCTCAGCGCCCAGCCCGCCGCGCTTCTAGGATTGAAGGGCCGCGGCACCCTCGCCGTCGGAAGTTTCGCCGACGTACTCGTCTTCGATCCCAAAGCCGAGTGGACTTACAACGCCCGCGAAGGCAAATCGAAGTCCCGCAACACGCCCTTTGACGGCTTCGCGATGCAAGGCCGCGTCCGCTGGACGATCAGCGAAGGCCGCATCGCCTACGACTCCGCGCTTTGAAGGGGCGTGGTATTTGCGCGGTTTGAGATGAACAATTTACATCTGCGCACCAGATAAATACAAAAATGCGCAAGGATGGCGCACCCAGAGCAAAACCAGGGATACTATAGCCTGAATAGCCTCGTCGAAGGTCGCCGCTCTCTGTTGGTCGCGTCAACTTGAGTGTGCCGGTTTCGGGATACGCCATCCCTGGTTTTGCTATAGGCTCAACGTCCTGGGGCGGATGCAGCCGAACGCGGATGAGAGGCCGTGCTTCCCTCGGTCATTTGCAACGCCCACTTGATCGCTTCAAAGTACATCTTGCGAACGTCGGGGTCCTGCCAGGACTCTTCCGTGTGGCCGAGCGTCGAATAGAAGACGCGCCCTTTGCCGTACATCTTGCTCCATGCCACGGGAAAGTCGTGGTCGGCGCGGTGGATCTTGGGGTTGGGGCTGTAGTCGAGCCGGGTGGGATCAAGGCTGAGCAACACGTTGACCTTGTCGCGCGACCAGGCCTTGGGCTGATAGACCTCTTCGTATTTCACGAAGGCGGCGGGCAGATGGCGCACGGCGGGGAAGTTGGGGTCTTCGTTGATGATCGGCGCTTCAAAGGTCATCCAGGGATGCTCGTCGAACCAGCCGCCGAGCATCTCGCCGTACTCCGGCCAGGTGTAATTTGTGTCCAGCGCGGAGTGGATTCCGACAAAGCCCTTGCCGTCGTCTTTAATGAACGACATCATGTCCGCCTTCTGGCTGGCGTCCATGTCGAGTTCGCCGCTGGTGCTGGCAAAGACGATCAGGTCGAAGTAGTTGAGGTTCTTGGCGTTCCGGACCAGCTCCTTTTTGGTGAGCAGCTTGGTGTCGGTGCGCATGGTTGTATCCCACAGGCCGCTCTCCTTGCCCATGTTGTAGATGGCGGCCATCGTCGCCGAAACGGAGTCGTGCTCCCAGTCCTTGGTCTGGCCAATCACCAGCACATGCTTCATGCGAACCTCCTTGGCGCGCGGCGCGGGCGGCAACGGGCTGCCGGCGGTCTGGGCTTGAACGCGATTGCTCTGGCCCAATACGGCCAGAGCCATCAGAACGGGAAGAAGAAGGCGGCAACTGCTTAAGACGCGCATGGGATCTCCTCTGGGTATTATCGCTCTGGAAGCTGCGAATGAACCAAGGTTGGTTGCTCCGTCGCCTCAGGTTTCCGCGATCCCGAATGTCACTTGATCGGCCGGGTGCAGGAGCCAAAGTAGGGATGTGAGTTGCTTATTTGTCCCACTGCGCCTTCCTGCTGAGCAAACGAGTGAGACCAGGATTGCTCTTGGGCGGGGCGTCCAGCATCGCCGTGAAGCGCCGGAAGTCCTCTTCGCTCAGTTCGAAATAGCGTCGGTCGAGCGGGCAGGACTCTGCCACGCTATGCACATTCCCGTTCGCGCCGGGAATCTCCGGAAACGATGCGACAAACCAATCGCCATCACGCTGATTGACCGTTGTGATTTCGTCCCGCATGGAACGAGTATAGAACGGAAACTGCGATTTCGCCTGACTGACTCACCAGGATGGCGGAATCCCAGGTCTCAGAAGCGAGACCTGGGGCACCCGGCACCCTCTTATCGGACAATATAAGTGTGCCCAGGAGCATCTTCCTCATCCTTCAGTCGATCTTTCCTAACGATTGTAGGCCGTATCCAAGTCAACCGGTTTTCTAAACGCCCAACGCCACAAGGCTGATTTCTCCAAAAGGCTCTACGCCGGTGCGGAGGCATCTCACTTCCGGTACCAATGCCATCGTGGCGTTGAGCCGCCTTTACAAATTGATTGCCACAAAAATGAATCTTTGTATAGCCATGACTGTGGATTTTCTTGACCTCTTTCGTGCCGACTTGTTTTGGATTATTGAGGCCTTGAGAATTGCTTACAACAGTCTCAATTGTATCTGTTGGAAACTCTGTAACTATATCGTCAGGCTCTGCTGAAAGGAAGCAGAGACCATTAATGACCAGACGCAGCGCCTGTAAAAATATAGGAAGATTCTCCTGATGTTCTAAAGCATTCTGATACCAGCCGCTACGTTCAGGCGGTAGTTCAAGCACATTAATGCCTTCGTTACGATACTTTTCAATTTGTTCATCTGAGATTTGCTGTTCATTTTCTGGGTGGAAATTTGGATCTTTCTCAAGAAGAGATTTTAAAGATTCACCAACAGTGGATTTTCCGTCTGGCGAAAACTCAAAGATAGCATAATAATATGGATCGAAATCCATAACGAAATTTTGATGCAACCAATCAGGATAAGAATCAGCAACAGATGTAAGCGTAATCTGCAATCCTTGCTCACCTGGGCGGTATTCAATATATGCACCATCCACATAATGATTGGAACTTAGAGGCCAATCCTTTTGTTTCCCAAACCAAAGATAAATATTTGGATATGGCAAATGAAGCAACCGCCATTCAATTTCGTCAACATCTGTTTCTCGCAAAAGGGAACTGAGTTCTGGCTGGAGATGAAAAATATTTCTACCTGTATATATACTACTCGCAACGTGACAAAAAATAGAGATTTCTTCATTAAACCGCTTTATATTTTCAGGACGCTTTTCAATAGGAAGATGATCCAGTTCTTCATTCCATATTTGGATGAACTTCTGATGCATAGCCATCATTCCAGACGTAGTAGGACATCCATCTGGCGCACAAGTATTTCTGAATATCTTGTAAAGCGGATGGAAAAATGGCCGCATTTCACGATAGCGTTGCGGATGATAAATCAATTGACCAGTACATTCCATGATTATCGTCTCCTTAAAACGATTTATATAATCAATTCCTCACGCCGCAAAATCAATAAATCCGCGCTGGGGGTCGGTGGAGACTAGCTTCACGGTCACCTTGTCGCCAACGTCCAGGCCTTTGCCGCCGCTGACGACCATCCCATCTACATGCGGGTCGAGGGTGCGGACGAAGGTGCCATACTTGTTGACTCCGGTGACGATGGCGGGGAAGCTCTGGCCGATGCGCTTGGTGAGCACCACGGCGGCGATGCGCTTCTGCATCTCGCGCTCCACCTTGCGGGCGTTGTCTTCCATCAGCGTGCAGTGGACGGCGATGGCGTTGAGATCGTCGGCGGAGTAGGGCTGAGGAGCCTTGGCGAGCCAGGCCTTCATCAGCCGCTGTGTCACCATGTCGGGGAAGCGGCGGTTGGGAGCGGTCGAATGGGTGTAGTCCTGCACGGCCAGGCCGAAGTGGCCGGGCGAGACCTCATTCGGCTTCACCAGCACGTACTCGCCGGGGCCCATCAGCTTGACCGTGGCCAGCGAGAGGTCGGGAAAGTGGTCGGGGTCCTTCTGCTTCTGGGCGACCAGGAAATCATTGAGAGCCTTGGAGTCCGGCTCGGCGGGCAGCGTTGTGCCCAGGTTTGCGGCCATCTCGACGATGCGGTCCCAGCGCTTGGGCGTGCGCACGATGCGGCGGATGGAGGCGACGTTGGCCGCTTCGAAGGTGCGGGCGATGACGCCGTTGGCCGCCACCATGAATTCTTCAATCAGCGAGGTGGCGCGATTCTTTTCCAGGCGCGCAATTTCGATGGCCTGCTCGGCCAGCATCACAGGCCGGGTCTCGATGGTCTCCAGATCCAGCGCGCCGTGCTGGAACCTTCCGCCGACCATGCGCTGCGCAGCCGCGTCCTGGAGCTTGAGCTGCGCGGCCAAGTCGCTGTTGGCAGCCACCTTGGCTGGCGCCGGCCCCTTGCCTTCGAGCCAGGTTCCGACGGCGTTGTAAGCCAGTTGCGCGCGGTTGCGGACCAGCGCGCGATATGCCTTGCCGTCGGACGCCGTGCCCGCCTGGTCCACGGCATACTCGATGACCACCGCGATGCGATCTTCGTTCTCGTTGAGCGAGGTAATGCCTTCGGAGAGCTCGGCGGGCAGCATGGGGAAGACCTTGACGCCGGTGTAAACCGAGGTCGTCTCGCTCTTGGCGTGCGAGTCGATGATCGTGTCCTGATGCACGCGGGAGTCGACGTCGGCGACGCCGATCAGCACGCGGATGCGGCCATCGGGAAGTTGCTCGGCCCACTCGATCTGATCCAGGTCCTTCGAGGTGTCGTTGTCGATCGACGACCAGAGCAGCTGGCGCAGATCCTGAATGCCAGCGACAGCAGGCATCTCCGCATGATGAGCCTGAATCGCGGCCAGCTCAGTGTCGGTTCCGGCGGGATAATCCGGCTGAAAACCGTGTTCGATCATTGCGGCATGGGCCGCGGCAACAAGATTGAAGTGAATCGGGTGGCCGTTCGACATTGGAATTTGGCTCCTTCAAACTGAAAGGCCAGCCTACCACGTTCAGGCGGGCATCCGCGCGGGAAAGATGGGCGGCCTCGACGTCCGCCCGTTGTCTTCCTGTTCAGTCTTTGGCCTTCTATTGAATACCCAGGTCGGTGAGCACCTTGGGCTTGGCTTCATCGACGACCAGCAGGTTGTGACAGGCCGAGCAGTCTTGCGTAATGCTCGTGCCGTCCTTGGCTGCGTGATTGCCGTCATGGCAGCGGAAGCAGCCCGGATAATCCATGTGGCCGATGTGGTTGGGATGCGTTCCCCACGTCACCTTCATAAAGGGAAAGACGTTCTGGCTATAGAGGACCACCAGTTGGTCGCCCGCGGCCTTCACCAGCGCAGCCTTTGCGGCCAGCACTTCGGGATGCTCGGAGCGATAGAAGGCTACGAGCTCTGCGGGAATCTTCACACTTGCTTCGGCTTCACTCGCGTAGTTAGCCTTGAGCAGCTCCATGCTCTTCTTGTGAATCCATGGCAGATCGGGCGAGACCGCGCCCTCGGCCATGGCCCGGTTGAGCGCATCCTCCGCGGTCACAAAGGTGTGCGCCGCGCGGTTGTGGCAGTCGATGCAATCCATCACCCGCCGCTCGCCCTGCGGCACTCCGCTGCCAGCCGGCAAGGTGGTAAAGACTGTTTCCGAACCGTCCTCATTGCGCTTCTGCACCCAGGGGATGGAGGTGCGGGTCGGATCGGTGGCGACGTATTCTATGTGGCCCAGATGCACACCGTGAATGCCGGTGAGATGCGATAGCGAATCCCGTCCACCCAGGTGCAATACCACCACCGACTGCGTCTCGGTGTTCTTTTCGTCGTCGGCAAAGGCGGACTTGACCAGCAGCTTTTCGCCGATGAAGCGGGCCGGCGTGTGGCAGCCCTCGCAGGTATACCGCGCCGGGCGTAGGCTTTCGACCGGCGACGGGATCGGCGTAGGGTAGCGATCGAAGGTGACCTCAAGAAGCTGCTTGGTGCCATTCACCTTGGCGGAAAAATACGCTTGCGCGCCGGAGCCGATATGGCAGTCCACACACGCCACATGAGAGTGCGCGGAGATTTTGTAGGCGGTGTACTCCGGGTGCATCACGTGACAGCTCTGGCCGCAGAACTGCGGCGAATCCATGTAGGACGCGCCGCGATAGCTGGCTACGGAGACCACCAGCAGGTTGACGATGGTGGCTGCCAGCACAATGTCCACGCCGTGACGAAAGATATGGTCATTGAAATCGATCTTGGGAAACTCCGCCGGAATCTGCCCCGCCTTTTGCAGCTTTCTTCGGCGGACAATCACACCCACCGGAATCAGCGCCAGTCCGGCGATAAACAAGGCCGGCAGAAGCAGAAAGAAGATGAGGCCAAGATAAGGATTGTCATTGGGCCGGCCGAAGAATTCCATCAGCCAATAGGCGATCATGGTCACGCCGGAGGCAGTGGTGATCGCTCCGCCCGCAAGGCTGATGGGATTGTTGCCGAAAAACAGCGCTGGCCGTACCCAATTCTCACGGAATTTTTGCAACACTGGCACCTTATCCCCCCGCTCTCAAATGGACGGCCCGCCGATAACGGCGGGCCTGATTACGCTTTCCAGATCAATTGTACTTCCTACTTCAAGCCCTTGTAGTACGTCACCGCATCCTTGATCTGGGCGTCGGTGAGTCCCGCAATCGGCTTCATCTTGTTCTTGCCGTTCTTGACGGCGGCAACCATCTCTGGCACAGTGAGCTTCTGAATCGCAGGGTCGGAGACCGGCTTCACGCCCATCATCTTGGCCATCCCCGGATTAGGGACGCCAGCCGTGCCATGGCAGCCCTGGCACTTTGCTTTGTAGGTCGCTTCGCCGCCGGATTGGGCGAAGCACACGGCGCTGGCCAGTGACACCACAACGGCCAACACCAACTGGGAACGAATCATCTTTGTCATAGCGAGACTCCTTGAGTTCTGCCGGCCAGATTGCGCGGGAGAAGCACCGGCCGAGCGTTTTCTTCTTCATACTACAACCCGGCAACAGCGATGAGTCGCTCGGGTTGCAACCAGGATGGCAAGAGAAACCATCTCACATGAATCGGCGCAGCCCGTTGCATTCGGGAACTGCGCCGATGGTTAGGATCAGGCCCTGTCAGAACTCGTAATGCATTCCAATGGTCACGTTATTCGCGCGAAAGGTCCGGGGCGCGGTCAGACCGGAAGTCGGTTCGGTAAGACCTGTCGGATACGCGGAGATCGTCGCCGAGTTACAAGGAACAATCGTCGCTGTCGCAGTGGTCGCATTGCTGCAGTACGGTGAGCCGGAAGGACCGCCCTCGCCGTAGCTAAAGTAATTGTATTCTGCCTTCCATATCCATCCAGGATGGACCGTCCATGCAAATTTCACAAAGGGAGACTGATACTTGGAGACGAGCGAGCCGTTGACGTCGCGCGCATCGTTGAAGAACCGGCTGCCGTTCACATCGCTGATGCGATAGCCGAGATCGGAATGGATTTTCTTGTTGGGTGTCATGCTGAGGGCCGCTGAAACGTACTGCGTGGGAGCATCCATGAAGTCTCTGGCAGGCCCCCAATCGGAGAGCACGGTCGTCGATCCCCTGACAAAGACGCCGGGGCATAGAGTGGTGGTGGGCGTGGGGACTGCGCCGGGCAAAGTGGCCGTGGCGCCGTTCAGGTAGCAGATGTTGGTTGCAGCATAGACATCGGTGTATGCGTAGTTGAAATCGAAGCCGTAGTGCTCGTTGGGGGTCAACACTGCTCCCAGGCTTCCAACCCGGCTGTAATCGACATGATTAAGCGGGCCGTCAATGGCTGCTGCGCCCGTGTAATTAGTGTTGTTATGCCGCTCCAAGTCGTTGAATGCACCTGACAGCGTTGCCCAAGGCCTAGGCCTGTACCGTGTATGCACCCTGTAGTGCCGGGTCTGGCGCGGGCCGACCGGGGTGAAGGCGTTGTCATCGTAGAGAGCCTCGACCGTGCCATTGAGTTCCCAGTTACTGGCGGGACGCAGCGCAACATTGAAGATTCCGCCGTTTTCGTTGATAGTTACCGTGCCGTCGTTGGTGGCGCCGGGGGCCAAGGGAATGTTCCCGGGATTACCGCCGGGATCAATCGGAGCAGAAGAGGTAGCGGCGCTGAACAGGTTCTCCGCGATCATGTGCGTGCGATAACGGTAGGTAAGCGAAAGGGTTGCTCGCGGGGAGGCCTCCCAGCTTCCGGTCAGGTTGTTGGTCAGGAACCGCTGGCCAAAGTAAGCCGGCCCCGGAGTGTTGATTGGGAACGCTCCAGTCATGGAGGACGCGCCATTGGCAGCGGTGGTTGTGGTCAGCGGACCGGCGTAATTGATGGTCTCATTTCCCGCTGTGGTGGGCGCGGATAGGGTGGTCTTGCTGGTGATAGTGGTGGTACCAGGCTGGTGGACATTGGAGTAGTCAACCTGATCGGCAAGCGTGAAAGTCTTCATCGCCTGCCAGACGATGCCATAGTCGGCGGAGACAACCTCCCGCTGGGCGGAGGCGATAGCGTTATACGTGATCGAGCGGGCCGCCACATCCAGGCCCTGGAAGTTCTCGTAGTAGTTGGGGAGGTTCATATTCGCTTTGGTGTAGCGAAAATCGCCATTCATCGAGATGTTCTTGATGCTGGAGCTTTGCAGCAGGAAGCTCTCGGTGGGATAGAGGATGCGCGTCGGCTGGGAGCGCATATAGCTGGTCACGACCGAGCAGGCAGGATCGATGATCGGCATCCCACCACTGGTGTTGGCATAGAGTATGGTGGTTGCATTGATCATGCTGGTCTTGTTGCAGGCCCCGATGCCGTAGGCGACCTGGCTATCCCAGTTGCCCAGATAGGCCGGTGTTCCGTCCGCCTCTTGCACCATGAATTGGCTGGGGGACAGCGTAAAATAGGAGTCCGCCTTGTAGTGGTCGATCTGCTCTTCAAAGGTCAGCCTGGTTCCCTGCACCGGCTTCCAATCGACCGCTCCGGTGAAATCGTCGGTGCTGTTGCGCTGATACTGCTGGAGCAGGGCATTGTACAGGCCGATGTTATAGCTTGGACTCTGGGTCGGACCCTGGAAGATATTATGCGAGTACCCCACCCGATAGGTGACCGTCGAAAGCGGATAGAGCGTAAGGCTGGTATCCATCATACGGCGCACCGTGTTGAACATAACGGACGAGTGGTTCACTTGCGGCCAGGCCAGCGAACTGGTGGGCGCGTTGGAGGGGCCGATGGGAATCGTCTGTCCGGTGGTGATGTTGGGGTTGCCTAGCAGGTCATAGTCGAAATACTGGCGGTCGCGGCGGAAGGTTCCCGAGAAATCGTAGATATTGCCTTTGGAGGCGTCCAGTTTGGAGAAGCTGTTCGGATCGCCGCCGAAGCCGGTGCCAAAGGCGCTGAGGGTGTCGACCAGGGTGTGCTTGTTGCCCGGCAGCGCGCGCATCTCAAAGGTCTCGCCCAGTACGCGCGGCCCGGATTGGATATTGACTAGCGTGTCGTACATGGCCCCACTGCCGGTAAGGCCGACGATATGCCCGCCCATATCCACGCTCTGATGGATGGCATACCCTTGGGGGGCGATAATCTGTGATTCCGGCGCAGGAAGCGGGGCTGCGGGCGTCGGATTCTGGGCGACAGCGCTGCCCGTCATCAGTAAAATGGCGACTCCGATGCCCCCAGCGATGCGCTGGATCATTGCGGGAGAAGGCTGTTGATGTTGATTGGACAGCCGGGAAAACCAGCCTATCTTCTTCATGTGAGGCCTCACTTGGAAAAACATTGTTGCTGAAATCGAAATCTTGAACTCGCGTGCCGCATTGTTGTTGCGGGAACCGACCCGCGCCTCCCGATATGTCGCCGGAAGGCGCCGAGCCGCTTCGTTACCTCTTGAAATACGGGTCGATGTTGGACCCATGGATCATGGTGTGGCAGTTGATACAAGGCTGCAACTCGGCCGATCCTGAGCCCATGCCGTGAACCGTACCCGCTGCGACCGGACTATGGCACTGGTTGCACAACGTGTTAATCGACGGCATATTCAACAACCGGGGGTTCTGCGAACCGTGCGGTGTGTGGCAGGCCAGGCACCCCTCAGCCTTGACCGCGGCGTGCTCGTACACGTAAGGCCCGCGCACCTCGGCGTGGCACTTGGTACAGATCGCATTCTGATCAGCCGTGGACTTGATGTTGTTATTCCCGAAGGTGCCGTGCGCATCATGGCAGTCGGAGCACTGCACCAGCCCCTCGTTCACCTTGTGGTGGAAGGGCATGGAGAACTGCGGCTTGACGTCAGTGTGGCACTGGAAGCAGAGCGTGGGTTGGGCGGCCTTGAGTAGATGATCCGGGGCGCCGGCCGCATGAACGCTGTGGCAGCCGATACAGCTTACGCCGGCCTTGGCATGAGGAGCACGCTCGAAGTTGGGATGCGCTCCCGCGTGGCAGCCCAGACACTTGGCGTCCACCTCTTTGGCAGAAGCCTTGGAGGGATTGAAAATCTTGCTTACGTCGCCGCCGCCGTCCACGTGCCCCTTGCCCGCGCCGTGGCAGTTCTCGCAGGTCACTCCAGCGGCGTTGCCGTGCATCAGAGCCATCTTGGTGTGCGGGTTGTCGGCAAACTTCTTGGCCACCTCGTCGTGGCAGGTTGCGCAGGTTTCGCTGCCCACAAAATCCGTGGGCGCGGCATCCTTGACCTGCGCGGGGGCCGGCTTATCGCCGGACGCCTGAGCCGCTAATACAGGGACGCACAATACACCTGCGCCCAGCAACAACATCAAACACGCTCGCAACCCCGGCCTCTTGCCCGGAACCGCACTGATCGACAACTGCGCGACAGGCCCATCTCTATGCATCGAATACCACCTTTGGTGCTCTCATGAGCGACTTCTGCAAACAATCATACTGGCGTCCCGCAACTCAAAGCGGCAGATTCCCCAGAGGAACGCCGGTCAGGCGGCAGGTGTGACGGTCACGCTGTTGCGGAAGACGCTCTTTGTGCGGAGCATCACTTCATGACCGGATGATTACGTTTTCGTCATCTTTGCTGCGGTGACGCACATCACATACGTTGGAGAGATCGATTGTGCCCTTGGATTTCCTGTTCCAAAGTGATGTGGATTCCCCATTGCACTTATTTTTTCCTGCACAGCCTGGGAAAATTGAAGCCATCGTCGAATGCACTGTCTCTCACCGGAACCGGCAACCGCGGAATGGAGGAGACGCTCCCTCCGGAAGAACAACAGGATTCCGGCGTTGCGGCTGTGCAAAAATGAACACTTTCAGCTTCGTGGATGAATATTCGGCAAATCAGGGAGTTCTTCCGATTTTCAACCGTCACTGTTTCTCTTTTGCCGCGAAACCGGCGTCATGACCAGCAATGGAACAGGAATGCTGCGCGGATTGAATTTACTTGGTGGACGGAATCCTCCGTATTGCCGGAATCCTGCATAGACGTGAGGCCCATCACATCCACAGCATAGGGGGCTCCGGCAGACTCAATTCAGGCAAGAGTCTCGCCTCTGGAGGCACAGGGCTTTTTCACTTCGGACCGGCCCCTGCGGCAGAGTGCAGGGTTGAGTCAACGGCCGATGTGAAGGCATGGAACCAGTGGCGGGCGGGGCACGACCATGGCGCACACAGAGAACCCGGCGGGAGCGCAAGCGCGACAGAAGCACATCGCCCGGCAAATTCCGGTGGGATGCGCGGTCTGCGGCAATCGCCGCCCCGGCTGGTTCTGCTCCCTGGGAAGCGCCGTACTGGCAGATCTGGAACTGGTCACCAGCACCATCTCGCTGCCCGCGCAGGCTCCGCTCTTCACCCAGGGCGAGGATGCGAGCTGCCTTTATCTGATCTGCGGTGGCTATCTGAAGCTCACCGCAGGCCAGCACAAGGACCGGCAGATGATCGTACGGGTGGCTGGACCGGGCTCCATGCTGGGCCTCTACGCGGTTCTCTCCCACGGCGTATACGAAGTTTCGGCCGAAACGCTGACCGCCGCCCAGCTCCGCCCCGTCGAGCGCGAACGCTTCCAAACCTTCCTGCGCAGCCACAAGGAGGCGCAAATGCGCGCCGTGCAGTGCATCTGCCAGGAGTACCGCTTCGCCTTGCAGGACGCCTGTCGCATCGCCCTCTCCGAGACTGTCGCCGCCCGCCTGGGACGCCTGCTGCTGGAGCTGGCCCACCAGATCGGCGAACACCTGAATGGGGGCGGATACCGCTTCCCGCTACTGCTCACTCACGAAGAGATGGCCTCCATGGCCTGCACCACCCGCGAAACCGTCACCCGCACATTGGGCCAGTTCCGCAAGGACGGCTGGATCTCCATCGAAGATTCCCTGGTTACGCTTCATGAGCCGGAACGGCTGCAAACGCTGACTTAGGGCCTGTTCACACTACCCTGGTGGGCGGCGACGGGAGCCAATTTTTCTCAGATCGAGGAATGAGGAGTGACGGATACCGGGTGTATCCTAGCGACGATGGACGAAGATCTGGGGAAAATTGGCTCCGTCCCTTCGGGCTGCTGTGAAAATCCGGCCATACTTCATTCTCGCCTTCGACGGTGGACCCGCCACAGCCTTCGGGCTCGGCTTCATCTACACCCCACGGACGAAGACCTGTCCGTGGGGACCCCGGCCTGGCCGGATTTTCGCTGGCAGCGCCACCCGCCGGGGTAGTGTGAACAGGCCCTAGTGCCCGTGCATCTTTTTATTCACGCTCTCCACAGCCCGTCTGCCGAGTCCAAGAGCTATCATCAGAGTAGTGGACAATGGACAGTGATCAGTTCCGGGGCTGTAACAATCTTGAATCCGTCCACTGACCCCTGTTGAGGCTGGAGTTCATGGCATATATGACCCGTCTTGTGGCTGTTGTTTCTGTTTCCCTGCTCTCAGGCTGCCTTGTTGTGGCGCAGAATCTCTCCCCGGCGCCGGTTCCGGCCGCTGCCCAGCCCGCCGCTGCCTCGGCGGAAAGTCCGGCGATACAAGAGTTCCAGAAGATCGAAGACGCCTGGGACGACGCCATCGACCAGCGCGACCAGTACGCTCTGGAACTGGTGCTCTCTCCCTTATTCATGGATGTTTCCGCCTCGGGCGACTTCACCACCCGCAACCAGCAACTGGCCCTGCTGATCACCGGCGAGGACAAGACCCTCCATCTTGAGCAGCGGGTAATCACCGTGCGCATGCTGGGCGACATTGCAGTGGCGAATGGCACCTATGAGCTGCGCCGTAAGGCCGGCTCAGCGCCAGTGGAGGAAAAGGGCGTCTTCACTCACGTCTACGAGCGCGCGCGCGGCGGCTGGCTGTGCATCAACTCCCAGCGCACCAAGCTCCCCGCGGACTCCAGCTCCAAGGCTAAAAAGCAGACCGGCGCCGAATCACCCTTCCACATCCCGATCCCACTCTTCGGCAAGAGCGAGAAGGACAAGTAGTCAGTATGGTGAATGCGCAAGTGTGGCGTTCCTTCTGCTTGGTGACCCATCCAGTAGAGGCATGACTGGGCCTTGGTGATAATCTGCGCGTGCCCAAACCTGAGCTCTGCTCAAAAGAGGAAAGCGCTGGGCGCCGTTTCGTTCCGTGGCCAGCTGGTACCTGTAACGGACCTGCGATCTGGCTAAGGACACAGCCTCTGCCAGCCGATAAAGTCTACAATGGGTCCAACAGTCCGGCACACCGGCAGGGGTTCTCATGGCGGCAAGTAAACGGTTTATCTGCATTCACGGTCACTTTTATCAGCCGCCACGCGAGAATCCCTGGCTGGAGACGGTCGAGACACAGGACGCTGCCGCGCCCTACCATGACTGGAACGAGCGCATCTGCGCGGAGTGCTACTCGACCAACGGCGCGGCCCGCATCGTCAATAACAAGAATAAGATCACGCGTATCGTGAACAACTACGCGCGCATCAGCTTCAACTTCGGCCCCACGCTGCTGAGCTGGCTGAAGGAGAACGCGCCGCGCACCTACCGCATGATTCTGGACGGCAAGCAGCGCAGCCGAAAGAGCTACCGCGGCCACAGTTCTGCCATGGCGCAGGTCTACAACCACATCATCCTGCCGCTCGCCAGCCGCCGCGACCGCATCACGCAGATTCGCTGGGGCATCGCCGACTACCAGCACCATTACGGCATCCTGCCCGAGGGCATGTGGCTGGCCGAGACTGCGGCCGACAACGAATCGCTGGAGCTGCTGGCCCAGCACGGCATCAAGTTCACGGTGCTGGCTCCGCACCAGTGCAAGCGCATCCGGAGCTTGAAGGACGGCGGGGGCTGGACGGAGACTCCCAACGCCAGCGTGGACACCACCCACCCCTACCTTGTCCGCTTCGACTCCGGCGTCTCGATTGCCGTCTTTTTCTACGACGGCCCCGCCTCGCGAGCCATCGCTTTCGAGGGGCTGCTCAACTCCGGTGAGAGCCTTGCCGCGCGGCTCAAGGGCGGCTTCAAAGACAACGCGCAGCCGCAACTGGTCCATGTGGCGACGGATGGGGAATCCTATGGCCACCACCACAAGTTCGGCGAAATGGCGCTGGCCTACGCGCTGCGCCGGCTCGAAGAAGACCCCACCGTCAAGCTGACCAACTACGGCTGTTTTCTGGAACGGTTTCCCCCCGAATACGAAGCCGAGATCGTCGAAAACACCTCCTGGAGCTGCGTGCATGGCATCGAGCGCTGGCGCTCCAACTGCGGCTGCAACGGCGGCAAGCCGGGCTGCAACCAGGCGTGGCGCGCGCCGCTCCGCCAGGCTATGAATGAACTGCGCGACGCGCTCGTCCCGCTGACAGAAGGGGAGGGCGCCAGGCTCTTCAAAGACGTTTGGGCCGCCCGCGACGGATACATCGAAGCCATGCTCGACCACAGCCCGCAGACCGTCGATCTCTTCTTCCGCAAGCACCAGCTCCGCGTCCTCACGGCGCCGGAGCGCGTGCGCGGGCTGGAATTGATGGAGATGCAGCGCCACGCCCAGCTTATGTTCACCAGTTGCGGGTGGTTCTTCGATGACATCTCAGGCATTGAGACCGTGCAGATCATTACCTATGCCGCGCGGGTGCTGCAACTGGCCCGGGAGGTCTTTGGCGAGCTAGCCGCGCCGCTGGAACCGGCTTTTCTGGCTCGCCTGGCCGAAGCCCGCTCGAACGTGGCCGCGGCCGGCGACGGCGCCAAAATCTACAAGGAGCAGGTCAGCGCCAAGCAGTTGGGCCTGGAACAGGTCGCAGCCCACTACGCCATCAGCTCCATCTTTTCCTCCTTTGCCGAGGAGACCGACCTCTTCTGCTTCCGCGTCTGGCGCAACTCCTACGAGGTGTACGCCTCCGGCCGGGGACGGCTCGCTCTGGGCAGGGTCAAGATTGTCGGCGCCGTTACCGGCAGGCAACGCAGCTTTTCCTTTGCCGTCCTGCACTTTGGCGACCAGAACATCACCGCCGCCGTCAAGGCCTATGAGCCGGAGGATGCAGCCGCCTTTGAAGCCTTCGCCAGCCAGGCCGCGGGATATGTGCAGCGCGCCGACTTCCCCGAAGCGATTCGCCTGCTGGACCGCTACTACGGACCCATGGACTACTCGCTCTCATCGCTCTTCACCGACGAGCAGCGGCGCATCGTGCAACTCATCCTCAACACCACGCTCTCCGACATCGAGAACTCCCTCACCGCCATCTATAGGGACCACGCCAGCCTCTTGCACTATCTCTCCCAGGCCGGCCTGCCCAAGCCGCCCGCCCTTACCCTGGCAGCCGGCTTTGCCATCAACGCCGGCCTGCGCCGCGCCCTGGAGGCCGACCCCGTCGACCAGCCCCAACTGCGCTCCTTCCTCTCGCTGGCCAAAGCCGACCAGGTTCCGCTGGACACGGCCACGCTCTCCTACATCGCCGACGGGCGCATGAAACGCGTGATGATCGATCTGCAGATGTCCTCCGGTCCGCTGGAGACGCTGGAGCGGGCGCTCGCCTTAGGCCGCATGCTGGCCGAGCTGCCCTTCGATCTGAATTTGTGGCAGGCACAGAACATTTGGTACGAGATTCTACGCACCTCAAGTTATGCGCTCACCGCGCTGGCCGCCGAAGACCGCCCGCGCTGGGAGAAGAACTTCGGCGAACTGGGCGCCTGTCTCTCCATCGACTGTGCCGCCATCAGTGACCAGGATCCAACGGCGGCGACTACGGGGGATTAGCTGGCGCGCTGTGTATCCACCTTGTACAGCTTCCCGTCCTTGAGCGTGAAGCGCTCGCCGCGCCAGACGATGGTATTGCCGGCAAAGCCCGCTACCCAGACGCCCACGGCGACCAGATCGCGCAGCGGCAGCAGCCAAAGGCTGGGCAGAACCTGGCGGTCACCGAGCACCTCTGCGCCCACCGTCATGGCCAGCGCAAGCCGTAGAAAGAAGCTCAGTCCCAGCAGCCATAGGCTCAGCGGACTCACACCGCTGGCCAGCACGTTCAGCATCGCCCAGCCCAGCCCGGCGGTAAAGACGAGTCCGGCATAGCCCCAGGGCCGTGCCTCGCGGACCGTCCGCGCCCAGCGCAACTGGTGATCGAGGAAGCCGCGCCAGCCGTAGGCCGCAATGTTCGTCTCGACCACCTCAGCGGAGAGCGCCAGGCGGTAGCCGGCCTTGTCCACACGCGCTCCCAGCTCATAGTCGTCGGCTAAGTGATCGACCAGGACTTGCAGTCCGCCGATCCTGTCGAAAGCTTCGCGGCTGACCGCCAGCGTGGAGCCGAGGCCGTAGTGCAGGCCGCCCTCCATCCACATCGAGAGCAGCACTCCGGCCTGGAAGTCGGTGGCAATCCCCAGCGCCTCCAGCCTTGAGGGCAGCGTGCCGTGGGCGCGGCCACGGTAGAGCGTCGTGACCAGACCGACTTTTTGTGCTGATGAATTCGCGACGGAGGGAGGCGGGGGATTTATCCCCCGCGCAAAGCCGACAGAATCCTTGGGGGCTTTAGCCACGGAAGAAATCTCTTCCGAGCCAAAGCACCCCATCACCCGCTCCAGGTAGCGCGGCGAGACAGTAATGTCGGAGTCGTTGATGAGCAGGAAATCAAAGCGGGCGCAAGCGGCAAGTTGAACCAGTGTGCTGACCTTGCCGTTCGTTCCCAGCCGTTCCGGGCACTCGATCAAACGGATTGCCCGCTCGGGAAACTCGGCGATCAACTGCTCGACGGCCGCTGTGGCCGGGTCGGAGAGCGAAGAGACCCCGAAGAGCAGCTCAGACTCGCCTGCATAGGATTGGATGCAGTGGCTGCGGAAGGCGTCGATCATGCCGGGGTCGAGGCCTTTGAGCGACTTGAGAACACTCACGCCGGGTGCAAACGCCGCCAACGGCGCGCGCCGCGCCGCCAAGAAGATCCGCGCCGCCACCATTGCAGCCAGGTAGTAGCCCATGCCGGCCACGGCCAGCACGGTGGTCGAAATCTCAATCAACGTAGCTAACGCGTGTGCTGTCACAAGGGTAAGAATACAGCTTCTAGCCTTCAGCTTCGGTACGCTAGCCAATCATGAATGTGCAGGCATCTCCAGCAGCAAAAGCTAGAGGCTAGCAGCTAGAAGCTGTCTCACTCGTACCGCAGCGCCTCGATGGGATCCATGGAAGCGGCTTTCCAAGCCGGGTAGATGCCAAAGATCAGGCCAATAAGGCAGGAGACAACAAAGGCGATGGTGACCCACATCGGCGAAAGCGCCGCGTGCAGGAACGAGACGGCATAGTGCAGAACCAGCGTAAACAGGGCTCCGGCCAGGATGCCGATGATCCCGCCCACCACGCAAAGAGTCACTGCTTCCAGTGTGAACTGGAGCAGGATGTTCTTCCTGGTTGCGCCGATGGCCTTGCGAACGCCGATTTCGCGGGTGCGTTCGGTCACTGAAACCAGCATGATATTCATCACGCCCACGCCGCCCACCATCAGGCCGACCGAAGAGACGGCAACCATGAAGGAAAACAGGCCGATAGTGAGCGAATTCCACAGCCGCGTCAGCGAGTCGGGGCCGAAAATGGCAAAGTTATCGTCCTGCTCCAGCCTGACTCCGCGGCGGATGCGCAGCAGCTCGCGAATCTCTTCGATAACTAACTGCTTGTGGGCCGGATCGTCATATTTTACGACGATCCAGAAATCTTTCAGCTCGGGATGAAGCTGGCGGAAGGTCGTCAGCGGAAAGTAGGCGGAGTTATCCTGCGAGTTGCGTCCGCTGCCAAAGGGCTCGGGCTGTGTGTCCAGCACGCCGATGACGGTAAAGATGGAGCCTTCGCAATCGACATCCTTGCCGATGGGATCTTCGCCGGGAAAGAGATCCTCTGCGGCGTCATGGCCCAGGACAACCACCTTGGCGGTACGCTCCTCTTCGGAATCGGTCCACATCCGCCCCTCTGTTAGCTCAATTTCGGCGGTCTCTTTCACCTGCGTCGTAGTGCCGTTTAGAATCGTGTTCTGAATCTTGTGAGAGCCGCGCTTGAGTGAAACGCTGCCGACGCCGGTCTGCATATTCTGGGATGTCAGCTCCGGATCGACGGCGGCGACATACGGCAGGCTGCGCATCGCGATGGCATCTTCGTAAGTTAGCCTTTTACGGTTGAGCTCTTCTGTAGTGGGCCTGTGGGCGAAGGGTTCGAAATGGAAGACCCACAGGGCGTTGGTGCCCAGCGTATTGACGAAGGACGCGATATTGGTATTCAGGCCGTTGATTGCCGAGGAGATCAGAATCACCGTGGCGATGCCGATGCTGATGCCCAGAATCGTCAGCCCGGAGCGCAGCTTGTTCTTGCGCAGGGTGTCGAGTGCCAGCAGTACGGATTCTTTCGAGTCGCTCAGTCTCATGGCTAAAGCTCCGCTCTCAAGGCAGTGATGGGATCAAGGCTTGCTGCCTTGTAGGCCGGATAAACGCCAAAGAACAAGCCGACCGCCGTGGCCACAAAAAGACCGAGCAGGATCGACCAGAGCGCCACAACGGAGGGAAAGGAGATCACCAGCGTAATCACTTTGGCCGCCGCGATGCCGGCGAAAACGCCGATCAGGCCTCCGGCCAGCGACATGGCGCCGGACTCGATCAGAAATTGCAGCAGAATGTCTTTGCGCCGTGCCCCAAGCGCCTTACGTACGCCAATCTCGCGCGTCCGCTCGGTCACCGATACCAGCATGATGTTCATGATGACGATGCCGCCTATGACCAGGGAGACAGCGGCGATGGCGGCCACCACGGCGCCAAAGTTATTCAGCACCTTGCTCAGCATATTCAGCAGCGTCGCGCTGGTGTCCACGGTGAAGGTATCCGGCTTGCCGGGCGGCAGATGGCGGCGCGCCCGCATCAGAACGCGCAACTCGTCAGAGACTTCATCGATCACCGCGCCGCCGCCGCCCGCGTCGGCATAGATCGTCAAGCTGCCTTGCGACCCATAGCCCTGAAGAAAGGAGGTCAGAGGAATGGCCACCCAGTTGTCCATGCTCTGACCCATCATCTTGCCCTGGCACTCGCTCACTCCGACCACTGTATAAGGAGCGCCGTTCACGCGAATCTCTTTGCCCAGCGGATCGCCCCCGCCGAGGACTTTGTCCACAATGTCGCAGCCTATGATAGCTACGTGCGCGCTGTGCTCGTCCTCGACCTCGGTAAAGCCGCGCCCGGTTTCGACATTCATATTCGAGAGCGCCGGCATCGTCCAGGTCCAGCCACGCACCGTCGAGTCTGTTGTGGACTTGGTCTGATAGACAATTTTTCCGTTCTGGGCACTACGCGATGCGCCGACCGAAACGCAGGACTTGCACTCGTCCAGAATGGCTCTGTAATCATCGATGGTGACGTCTTTGCGTTTCTGGAAATCGAGATACTCCTCGATGTTGTTACTGAACTGCGGCTGCTTGCTGATCGTAACCACACTGGCGCCGTAGGTGTTGATCTTGGTGGTCACAAAGGCCTTGGCGCCATTGGTCAGCGTGACTACCATGATCACGGAGGCCACGCCAATGACCATGCCCAGCAGCGTGAGGATGGTCCGCATCTTATTGGCCCACAATGACTGGAGCGCGAGTTTCAAGGCCTCGGTGAAGAGCATGGTCCTGCTTTCTGTACTGCCTGTCTTAATGGATGTTGCGGAGAAACTCCCTGGCGCGAGGAATCTTCGCTATTGCTATGGACGTGCCATCAGCCCATTAGGCCGCTTGCCGCAGCCGGAAACAAGGCTTGGCCGAGGCGGTTTCGCTTTTTTTGATACGCAAAGCGGCGCTGGCAGGTTCCGGAACCCTCACCAAATCCAAAAAATCCTGTCGAAATATGCATTGTCGGGAAACTTTCAGCTCCCGTCCGGCGTAGCATGGATGGACGCGCAGTTTCGCGCCCGTTTATTAATTTGAATCCACAATCGACTCTCTCACCGGAGGCCCCATGATCCGCGCCAACTCACGGCTTGCGATTTCCCTGCTTGTGATTTCCATCCTGTTTTCCGTCTTTGCATCCGCCCAGGGCTCTTCCCCGGCCGCTCCCACGCAGCCGCCGCTGCTGCTGCGCTCGCCCTCCCTCTCGCAAGACCGGATCGCTTTCCGCTACGCCGACGACATCTGGACGGTCTCGCGGCAAGGCGGTGAGGCCGAGCGGCTCACCGCAAACGGAAAGGTGAATGCAGGCCCGTTCTTCTCGCCGGACGGAGCGTGGATTGCCTACTCGGCCCCCCTGCACGGCAACAATGACGTCTTCATCATCCCCGCCGCGGGCGGCGTTCCCCGCCGTATCACCTGGCACCCGGCAGGCAGCACGGTGGTGGGCTGGTCTCCGGACGGCAAGGACGTGCTGATCGTCAGCGGCGCGGCCAGTTACCGGCACTATGACCGGCTCTTCCGCGTCCACGTCGATGGCTCCGGCGTACCCGAGCCGCTGCCGCTGCCCTCCGGCTTCCAGGCCTCGTTCTCGCCCGACGGCCAGTCGATTGCCTATCAGCCCTTCACCAAGTGGCAGCCGGCCTGGAAGCGCTACGTCGGCGGCCAGACCACCCCCATATGGATCGTCAATCTCAAGACCCTTGACCTCAAGAAGGTGCCCCGTGAGAACTCCAACGACTCGAACCCGGTTTGGGTCGGCGACCAGGTCTACTTCCTGTCCGACCGCGACAGCGCGGGAAAGAACAGCGGCCCGGTCACGCTCTATCGGTATGACACCAGGAGCGAGCAGATCACGCAGGTGATGGCCAACCGCGAGCTGGATTTGAAGTCCTTCCAGGCCGGGCCCGCAAAAGATATAAGCGGGGCGGACCGGACTGTGTTGATCGTGGAACAGTTTGGCCGCATTCTTCTGGTGGATCCGGTCACGGGCATGAATTTGCCAATCCCGATTCAGGTTCACGGCGAGCTGGCCGGCCTTGCGCCCCACCGGGTCAACCTTGCACCGGAAGAGATTCAGAACGCTCAGCTTTCGCCTACCGGCGCGCGCGCCGTCTTCGAGGCGCATGGCGAGATCTTCACCGTTCCGGCCGAGAAGGGCGACACCCGCAACCTGACCCAGACCCCCGGCATAGCCGAGCGCGACCCCGCCTGGAGCCCAGACGGCAAAACCATCGCCTACTTCTCCGATGCCTCCGGCGAGTACCAGCTCTACCTGCACAATCAGACCGGCTTCAAGCCGCCCACGGTCATCGACCTCGGCCCCGAGCCAAGCTATTACTATAGCCCCATCTGGTCGCCCGACTCCAAGCGCATCGCATACACCGACAAGCACTTGCGGCTGTGGGTCGTGGACGTTCCGGCAGGCAAGCCGGTGCTGGTGGACAAGGAAATCTACGGCAGTTTCGGCCCCAGCTTTGGGGCCGTCTGGTCGCCGGACTCGAAGTGGCTCGCCTATCAGCGCGACCTCGACAATCAACTCAACACCATCTTCATCTATTCGCTGGAGACCCACAAAGCGACGCAGGTGACCGACGGCATGAGCGACGCCTCCAGCCCGGCATTTGACCTGAATGGCAAGTACCTATACTTCCTTGCTTCCACCGATGACGGGCCATCGCGCGCCGGCATCGACCTTTCCTCGCTCGATCGCGCGCAAACCAACGCCGCATACGTGGTAGTGCTGGCCAAGGACGGCTCCTCGCCGGTCCCCCCGGAGAGCGACGACGAGAAGATCAAGGACGAAGCCAAGAAGGACGACGCCAAACCGGACAGCAAGGACGCCGACAAAAAGGATACGAACAAGAAAGACGCCAGATCCGCTGAAAAGGAAAAGGACAAGGAGACCGGCAAAGATCCCGGCAAGGACGAAAAGGACAAGCCGGTCGAGGTCAAGGTGGACCTGGAGAAGATCGGCGACCGCATCCTGGCGCTACCCATTCCGCCCCGCAACTATGGCGGCATCTCCGTCGGCAAGACCGGCGTCCTCTACCTTGCCGAGACGGCGCCCTTCGGCCGCCCCAGCAACTATGACGGCGGTCCGGGCATTCGCGCCCTCTGGCGGTTTACGCTGGAAAAGCGCAAGCCAGAGAGCGTGCTCAGCGATCTGGACAATTTCATTGTCTCCGCGGACGGTTCCAAGGTGCTCTATGCGCGCAAGAACGCATGGACCATCGCCTCCGCCGACGACCTGAAGCCCGGCGACGGCGCTCCCGGCAAACCGCTGAACCTGGGAAATCTTGAAACCGCCGTCGATCCCCGCGCCGAATGGCGGCAGATCTACCACGAAACCTGGCGCATCGAGCGCGATTTTCTTTACGACCCGCACACCCACGGCCTGAGCATTCCGAAGATCGAGGCCAAATACAAGCCCTACCTCGACGGCCTCGCCTCGCGCTCCGAGTTCACCTATCTCTCCACTGAGATGCTGGGCGAGATCACCATCGGCCATATGTTCGTGGGCGGGCCTCACCAGCCCGACACCGCGCCCAAGACCGGCCTGCTAGGCGCGGACTACAAAACGGAGAACGGCCGTTACCGCATCGCCAAAATCCTCGGCGGGCAGAACTGGACTCCAGGACTGGCCTCGCCGCTCACTCTGCCCGGCGTTTCTGTCAAGGAGGGCGAATACCTGCTGGCGGTCAACGGACGTGAGCTGCACGCAGCCGACAACCTTTATGAGTTCTTCGACGGCACGGCCGGCAAGCAGACCGTACTCCGCGTCGGTGCCAATCCCGACGGCCCCGCCTCAGAGAATAAGGACGCCCGCGACGTGACCGTGGTTCCCATTGCCGATGAGGACGGCCTGCGCAACCTGGACTGGATCGAAGCCAACCGCCGCAAGGTCAACGACCTCTCCGGCGGCAAGGTGGCTTACGTCTATATGCCCAACACCGGCGGCTCGGGTTACACCAACTTCAACCGCTACTTCTACTCGCAGCTCGACAAGCAGGGCCTGGTGCTCGACGAGCGCTACAACGAGGGCGGTTTCATCGCCGACTATGTGGTGGACGTGCTCAAGCGCTCCCCGCTCTCCGGAGCCATCGAGCGCGACGGCAAGCCGATCCACGACCCGGTGGGCGCCATCTTCGGCCCCAAGGTCATGCTCATCAACCAGAGCTCCGGCTCCGGTGGCGACGCCATGCCCTGGTACTTCAGGAAGGCCGGCATCGGCAAGCTGGTCGGTACGCGCACTTGGGGTGGACTGGTGGGCATCGGCGGCTATCCGCCCCTGCTCGACGGCGGCTACGTAATGGCCCCGCGCTACGCCATCTACGGCCTCAACGGCGATTGGGAGGTGGAGAACCACGGCATCGCTCCCGACGTGCCTGTCGAGGAGCTACCCAAGGACATGGCTGCTGGCCACGACCGACAACTAGAAACCGGCGTGCAATTGGTGCTGGATGAACTGAAAGCCCATCCCATGCCGGAGGTTCACCCTCCGCCCTATCCGAACTACCACAAGGATGACGGGCTGGGGAACAACTGAAGCCCACACATTTATCCGGCTTTGGTTTTGTGAATGGGGGCGCTGATTCGCTGGAGCGATTGAGCGCCTCCATTTCTCTTCTTGCCGGGAAGCCTTGAATTTACCGCTCGAGTGCTTGCACTGCCGGCCTGACCGGCCGGAAGAGCCACAGGTTGAGCAGCACAAAGAGCAGCCCCCCGACAGTGAACTTGAGCCAGATGGGGGCGTGCGACGGCGAGAAGAAGCCTTCCAGAATACCAGCAATCACCAGCAGCGGAATGATGCCGCTGACCAGCTGTGTCGCTTCGATGCCGCCGCGGGCGACTGACTCTCTCCAGCGCAGCGCGCCGGGAAAGAGCATGGCGTGGCCGAGTCGGAAGCCAGCCCCGCCGGCGATGAGGATCGAGGGCAGCTCCAGCGAGCCGTGCGGCGCGACAAAGCTCCAAAGCAGTAGCGACATATCGTAATGGTGGCAGGTAGCGCCGATCACGCCCAGCATCATCCCGTTCACGTAGAGCGAGAAAAAGGTGCCCAGGCCAAAGACAATTCCCCCGGCAAAAGAGATAAAGCAGACCGTGAGATTGTTGGTCATGATGGCGCTGGAGGCCATCGGCGCCACGCTGACGACGGACTCGGTCCACATGGTGTGGCGCTCCATGGTGGCGATCATTTCCGGGCCGACGAAGTGGCGCATGAACTCGGGCCGTGCGTTGGTGAGCGCCGCGCCCAGCAGTCCAAAGGCCACGGAGACGGCAAGCGCGGCCGAAACGTAGCCGATCTGGCGCTGGAAGATAGCGGGGTATTCGTCGCGCAGGAAGCGGAAGAGAGTGAGAAGACTGGCCTTTCGGCCGGAATAGATGATATGGTGAGCGCGAGCCAACAATTGATTCACATGCAGCGCGTAAGTGCGCGAGGTTGAGTCCTGGCGCAGCACGGAGAGGTCGGCTGCCACTTGGCGGTAGAGCAGGGCCAGTTCCTGCAACTCCGCGCGGGAGAGCTGGCCCAGGCCACTTGCGTCGCATTGGGCCAACAGAGCCGAGAGCCGGTCCCAATGGGGCCGGCGCTTGAGAATCCACTGGTTGGAGAGGATTTGCGCCATGGAGATGAATTCAGACCAGCTTAACATCGACACCCCGGAACTGGTGGAGATCGAGATGCCGCTGGCCGGCATCGGAAGCCGTTTTATCGCTCTGCTGGTCGATATGCTGATCTGGTTCGCCGGCTTTCTGGTGCTTGTGATCCTCTTCGCCGTCTTCGCTCCGGAGAACAAGGCCTTATCGAAGATCCCAGAGCAATGGGCCGTCGCCCTCGTCATTTTCATCATTTTTCTGCTCTTCTGGGGCTATTTCACGCTCTTTGAAGCCTTCTGGAACGGGCGCACGCCGGGCAAGCGCGTGGCCCGGATTCGCGTGATTCAGCGTTCGGGCCGCGCCATCGGTCTCTTCGAATCGATGGCGCGCAATCTGGTCCGCTATATCGATATGCAACCCTTCCCGTTCTACGCGGTGGGGGTGATTGCGATCTTCGTCACCCGCCAGCATCAACGGCTGGGCGACCTGGCGGCGGGCACGCTGGTGGTGCGAGATCGCGCGTTGGAAGAGCCCGCATGGGGCGATTCGGGAGCGCGAACCATCACGGCGCAGAGCTTTGCTCCCAGCGCCCCGGCGCCGGAGCCGCATTTGGCTTTTTCCCTGCCGGTTACCGGCATTGCGAAGCTCTCGTCCACGGATTTGGAGGTGCTGGAAGGGTTTTTCGCGCGTAGGCTGGACATGAGCCTGCCCACGCGCCAGGCGCTGGCCGAGCGAATCGCCCAGGCGATCCAGGCAAAATCCGGACTGGAGCAGCCCGCCGGCGCCAGCGTGGAGACTTTTCTGGAAGTCACGGCCCGCCAACTGCGGGATCAGGCGCGGATGCAATAGAGATAGGGAGGATGAACTCGTTCGAGAAGTGGCTTAGCTTGCTTGTTTCCGGGATTCGATGGCAATTTCCATCGCCAGCAACTCCGCCAGCGCCCGCTCCGGACAGATGTGCCGGGCCTCCAACCGAGCCAGCTCCCTGTCTGTTTCCACCGCCGAGGCAATGGTCATGAAGCAGTAGAGGCAGCGGGTGTTGTAGGTTCCGTTCTCGTTTTGGGTGCGGCTGTACATCGTTCCTCGGAAACTGCCGAAAGATGGAATGATGTTAGACGGCCTCGGCTTTCTCCGACGTGACCTGTATCACGGGATTTTCTTTTGCCACCCTGCCGCGGATTCATTCTTCCCAGGAAACGTTTATAGGGTGATTCCCTGGTTGGGGTTGCGGCGCAGTTGCCAGCAGGCGCTCTGGCCAGCCTGGGGAAAGAGCGAGACCGAGCAGGGCGCGTCGATGGTGCCGAGGTAGTCGAACTCCTGCTTGTTGCCCTTGAGCGGAATCGTCAGGTAGCGGTTGACGGTGACCTTGGACGTGGGCGATCCGCGCAGCTTGAAGACAGCCCAATCGCCGCCATAAGCGGCCACAAACGCAACCGTCAGCACCACAATCACTCGCAGCAACCAATGCACAAGCCAACGCATCATGCGGATTCAGCCTTTCTGCTCGATTGAAGGGGCAGGCGCCAGCGCTGATCGACTCTGGAATACCCTCTTCCGAGAATAGCTTGCCGCGTGGGCGGAGCGGAAGTCACGCCGGCTGTCGATGGCTCAAGCGAGGGTCAGGCTATGGAAACCGTCTGGCTCCGATGCAGGCTGGGCGTGAATACGGAGAAGCAATTTTTCCCCTTCGCCTTAGCCTGGTAAAGGGCATCATCGGCAGACTTCAACAACGCCTCCGCATCGAGTCCTCTCATGACAGAGGTGCAAACTCCGATACTGACGGAAATCGGGATTTCACACTCTGCATAAAGAACAGGGGTTGCCAGCGATTTTACAATCTTTGCGGCAATCCCCTCGGCCATGAGCGGATCGTTCATATGGGGCAGGAGCACTACAAATTCGTCGCCGCCCATTCGGGCAACCGTATCGGTCTTGCGCACGGCCTGCATCAGGCGATCGGCGGTCGCCCGTAAGACCTCGTCGCCGCCATGATGGCCAAAGGTATCGTTGACCTCCTTGAATTTGTCAATATCGATCATAAGAAGAGCCAGACCGGTTTTATGGCGTCTGGCATCTTCCACTGCGGCTGTGAGCCGATCATCCAGCAGCAGCCGGGTTGCCAGTCCTGTCAAGGCATCGTGTAGCGCCATATGGCGAAAACGCTCTTCACTTTTGCGAAGCAGGACGGTCTGTTCCGCGACGCGCTTTCGTAGCACCATCACCCAGCCAAGCACACTGAGAGTAACGGCCAGCGCCAAAGCTAAAAGTACGAGGGCGTGCCCCGGCGTCCACCAGGAGGGGCTTTCAAGAACAACAACATCCTGGGGCGAACGCATCAGAACCCGAAAAGACTTGATGACTGCAATTCCTTCCCGCAAATGGCTTCGCGCATCGATCTGCACGGAACAGATACCGGTAACTCGCAGCCTGCTTCCGATCTTCCACGGGGTCGCTTCAGCTCCCATCAAGCCCTTGGGAAGAACGACGGCGAAGACGGTATTCCCGGAGGCCAGCATCAGATTCAAGTCGGAGGTAGCCATGTCATCGCCGATCAACTGGCCGTCGATCTGTATAAGATCGGAGTCATGATTGCCTTGCAGGGCTTGCTCGACGGAGACGGACACCGCCGCCACCGGCGGGCCTTTACCGGCGCTTCTTAGCACGGCATCGGTGAGGACCGACTCATCGTTCTCCGTTCCCGCGAATCCCGCAATATCGACAAGATCGCCCAAAGAGAAACGCGTATCCTGAGCCGTTTGCACGCAAATTCCGCGATTCGCATCGCGAATACAGAGCGACGAATCGGGCCATTGAAGAGTTACGTTTCCGCGCAGATGCACGCGATGAGAAGATGCTAAAAGCTCATCCCAATGCAATAACCTATCAATCTGAGTGAGCGGCTGCCTGAAGGGATCGCCCGGCGCCGGCTCCACGATTGTGACGACGGAGAGATTCGGCACCATCAGGTGGACGCCAATCATCTGGGAGTCGCCGTTGATTATCGGAGCGGCATTGGCATGGATCCTAACTTTGGCATCCACCAGGTTGGAGTAATTCGCGGTCGCCTCCCTTGGCAAGATCGCGCTGATGGTTCCATCGATCATTGCCAGTTGCAGCGTAACGGTCTGCTTATACACTGAAACGGCATGAACTGTGCCCTCAACCTCAATCCATTGGGCGTCTTCCGCGCCTGTCCTCAAGTGCAGCAGGCTAACCCGAGGAGGGTTTGCCGGAAGGGAAGCACGTCCGATCACGCGTATTTGGGGCTCGGTCACAATCGGGCCAAACGTTCCACGGCCGCTTACGCCTCGCACATCAATCGCAGTCCCCGCTGTAAGTTGCCCAACCTTAGTGAAGGGTGTTGTCACAAAGACGCAGCCTGTCGAATCGTGAACGAAGATTGCCGCGTTTCCGTAACCGAAGTCCGGATCGAAGTAGGTCACAACCCCCTGGAGATGGACAGGATAGCCGCGCGCTGCCTCGACCTCCGAGAGGCTATGCGCCTGCCGCGCCGTGGTAAGCGTGGGCAGTTTGCCCGCCTGCTCCTTGGCCGGCTCTCCGCTTGCCGTAGCAAGGAAGCCGCACTGCAAAACGAGCAGAATCACCAGGACCGCGCCACGAAGTAGAGGACAGAGAAAAAAGAGATAAAACTTTGCCGGCATCCCCCTGTGTAGCGAAGCCGTGTTCTCCAATGGAGTGCGCCGCCCTCCATAGCAAACGGTGGAAGATGAGGTCACAAGTTTCAATTTGCCGCTCTTTCCCCTCCGCGAGTTTTCTAACGATGCCGCATCACACTAAGAGTTATCGGCAGGGCTGAAACCGGACTATACACCCCCAGACCGACTTTTTTCTATCTTTCTTTGCAACGCTCACATTCTTCCTCATTCTGGACCGGATGCCGATCGGAGTGCAAAAGCTTGACTTCCAGCAGAATGCCAGGACTTCGGCACGTGGATTAAGTGTGGATGTGGTGAGCGTCTTCCGAAATACCCAGAAGTTGAACAGTACAGGCGCGCTCCAATTTGGCGCGGTCAGCGCGCATCTGTTCGTCGCTGCTGAGCGAGTGGAGAACAGAGGTGAGAATCGAGGCGCGGGATGCATCGGCGGGGGTGCAGATGCTGTAATGCATCCACTTGCCCTCGCGGCGCGCGGCGACAATGCCGGCGTTGCGCAGGTAGGCAAGATGGCGCGAGATTTTGGGCTGGCTTTGTCCAAGAATCTCTACAAAATGGCAGACGCAGACCTCGCGGCCGGCCATCAGGTTCAGCAGGCGCAGACGGGTGGTATCAGCCAGCGCCGCGAATAGGCTGGCCAGGCAGATCGATTTGGAGCAGCAACCCACAAATTTATTATATACGTATTGACAAATATGAACGCGCATCATATATTTGCTTAAGCGTATGTGAGGCGCTTAAATGGACACGAAAACACTGGTTCAGGAAAAATACGGCGCCGCGGCGAGGGAAGTGAGCAAGAGCGGCAGTGTAGCCTGCGGCGATCCGGCGCTGCGTTGTTGCGATCCGATCACCACCAACCTCTACAACGAAGCCGAGAAGAGTGGACTGCCGGCCAGCGCCGTGCTGGCCTCGCTGGGCTGTGGCAACCCGACCGCGCTGATTGAGCTGAAGCCGGGGGAGACGGTACTCGATCTTGGCTCCGGCGGCGGCATCGACGTGCTGCTCTCGGCCAGGCGGGTGGGGCCTACCGGCAAGGCATACGGCCTGGACATGACCGACGATATGCTGGCGCTGGCCCGCGAGAACCAGCGGCAGGCGGGGGTAGAGAACGTCGAGTTTCTGAAAGGCGAGATTGAGAAGATTCCGCTCCCCGACAACTCTGTGGATGTGGTGATCTCCAACTGCGTCATCAACCTCTCGGCCGACAAGGGCCGCGTGCTGCGCGAGGCCTTCCGCGTGCTCAAGCCGGGCGGCCGCTTTGCCGTCTCCGACATCGTTGTGCGCGGCGAGGTTCCCGCAGAGGTGCGCCAGAGCATGTTGCTGTGGGTGGGCTGCGTTGCCGGGGCTCTGGAGGAGAAGGAGTACGTGGTCAAGCTGGCTCAGGCCGGATTTGCCCGCATCTCCGTCGAGCCGACGCGCGTGCACTCAATCGAGGATGCGCGGCATTTCCTGATCGAGGCGGGCATCGATGTGGACTCGATTGCCCCGCTGGTCGAGGGCAAGTTCATGAGCGCCTTTATCCGGGCGACCAAACCAGCTGGCGGATGTTGTGCGCCGGGCTGCTGCAACTGAGGCATTTTCACTGTTGCTTAAATCTGCGTGCCCCATCCTTCGCGCTTTTGCGAAGGGTGGGAAACCACCAACTCTCACTGCCGTCTTGACGGAGAAAATTTCTGATGCGGAAACCCTACAACATTCTCGTCCTGTGTACCGGCAACTCGGCGCGCAGCATCATGGGCGAAGCGCTCTTCAACACCATGGGCGCGGGCCGCTTCCAGGCCTATAGCGCGGGCAGCCACCCCAGCGGAAAAGTGAATCCCTTCGCCATCGAGCAGGTGCGCGCGCTGGGCTACCCGGTCGAGGGCCTGCGCAGCAAGAGCTGGGACGAGTTCGCGCAGCCCGGCGCGCCGGAGATGGACTTCGTCGTCACCGTCTGCGACAAGGCGGCGGGCGAGATGTGCCCGCTGTGGCCGGGCCAGCCGGTCACAGCTCACTGGGGCTTTCCCGACCCGGTGGCCGTTGAAGGCACAGACGAAGAGAAGCGCGCCGCCTTCGCGCAGACGCTGCGGCAGATTCAGAGACGCGTGCAACTGTTTCTCAGCCTGCCGCTGGAGACGCTGGACCGCATGGCCATTGAAAGCCGGATGCGCGCCATCGGCAAGCAGCCGCTGTAACCGCGCCTTGCCGCGAAGGAGAGATTGATGCAAAGTCACTCAGAGCTCTGCTGCCCCGTGCCCGGCAGCGGCAAGCTATCGTTCATCGACCGTTTTCTGACGCTCTGGATCTTTCTAGCCATGGCGGTTGGCGTCGGACTCGGACGGTTTGTGCCGGCCTTTCCCGCGCTGCTGCAACGGTACCAGGCGGGCACGACCAACATCCCCATCGCAATTGGCCTGATCCTGATGATGTATCCGCCGCTGGCCAAGGTGCAGTATGAGCGACTGGGCGAGGTCTTTCGCAATCGCAGGGTGCTGGGCCTCTCGCTGCTGCAGAACTGGGTGATCGGGCCGGCGCTGATGTTTGCTCTGGCGGTGATCTTTCTGCGTGACTATCCGGAGTACAGGACCGGGCTGATTCTGATCGGCCTCGCCCGCTGCATCGCGATGGTGATTGTGTGGAATGAGCTGGCGCGCGGAGACACCGATTACGCCGCCGGTCTCGTCGCCTTCAACAGCGTCTTCCAGGTGCTCTTCTACAGCGTCTACGCATGGTTCTTTCTGGCCGTGCTGCCGCCGCTGGTTGGCCTGAAAAGCGTGGTCGTCGATATTCGCATGAGCCAGATCGCGCAAAGCGTCTTCATTTATTTAGGCATTCCGTTTCTGGCCGGAATGCTGACCCGCTTTGTGCTGGTGCGCGCCAAAGGCCGCTCGTGGTATCAGACGCGCTTTGTGCCCGCCATCAGCCCGCTGACGCTGACCGCTCTGCTCTTCACCATCGTGGTGATGTTCAGCCTGAAAGGAAATCTCATCGTCCAGCTTCCGCTGGATGTGCTGCGCATCGCACTGCCGCTGCTGATCTATTTTATTGTCATGTTCTTTGTAAGCTTCTGGATGGGCTGCAAGGCAGGCGCCGATTACTCGAAGACGGCTACGCTCTCGTTCACCGCGGCCAGCAATAACTTCGAGTTGGCCATCGCGGTTGCGGTGGCCGTCTTCGGCCTCAACTCCGGCGCGGCCTTTGCCGCGGTGATCGGCCCGCTGGTCGAGGTTCCGGCGCTGATTCTGCTGGTGCAGGTCTCGCTGTGGCTGAAGAGGAACTGGTTTGGAGAGAACAATCCCACTCAGGCTTGAAGGCTGACAGATTGATCGAAACCCAGATCCGAGAATCCGGAACTGTGGCAGCCGCGCACGCTTTCAAAAAGCGCGAAAAAGTAGCTATTTCCGGCTGAAAACAGCCCCTTTTGTGCCTGAAAAAGAGCAAAATCCGGGGTTTGCCGTTACTTATTCTTCAAGATGTAGAATTACAACCTATTGATTCCGTGTATGTTACAAGCGATCAGAGGGGTCAAAAAAAGATTTCCACAGGGGGAGGGGGTGGGGGTACCCGGTTTTCAGTGGTCAGTTGGCCGTGGTCAGTCAATCCCCGCTCCACCGACTACTGCCATTGTGCGCCGGCGGAGGGTTATTTTGCGCAACCACCTGCGGTGGGGCAGACGGCGCTTGCGCGCCATGGGATTCATGGATTCCCAGGTTCCAAAAGCGAGTGTTGGGACACTCGGCAATCGACAACTCCTTGTTATATGCTACAGAATTATGTATATTCGCTTAAATTTCGTTTGATGTGAGTGAAACATACTAAGATCTTCTAATGTTGAGCTTGACTTTTAGCAGTCATCATGGCAGACTGCCAATAATATGCTGCGATTGCGGTTCTTTTTGACCAGAACCATGATCGGAATGCGGGTTCGGCAATTGGCCTGCTCTACCTAAACGCTTTCTAACCTGAGATTGGAGACTATCATGAGCAATGGACTGGACGACCGCCATCGCGATGAAGATGGCCGAATCAGCGAAAAACACGGGAACACCACCGTTGGCGAACTCCGCAGAATCTACGGTGAGAATTTCCTCTCGGATTGGCGTAGCGACGCACATCTGGAAACTGTGAGAGAAGAAACCGGTTTGAGTTTGAGCCAACTAGTACACGGCCCAGCACGGCGCGGAGAATAGCCGCACTACCGAAGATTATTGATACATTAATCAAATTACATTGCAAAGGAGAAGTTTATGGCATTCGAAATTGACTTCATGGCTGTAGGCGAAGGCGAGCGTTCTGGCGACGCGATTGCCCTCAGGTTTGGTAATCTGAGCGGTCCGCGTACAGAGCAAACAATTTGCGTAATCGATGGTGGCACAAAGGACTCTGGCGAAGCCCTCGTCGACCATATCAACCTATACTATGGTACCAATTCCGTGAATTTTGTATTCAACACTCACCCCGATAGCGATCATGCTTCAGGGCTCACCGTGGTTCTCGAAAAGATGGACTGCGGAACACTGGTCATGCATAGGCCGTGGGAGCATTCCGAGCACATCCACCATCTCTTCGACGATGGAAGGGTAACACCGAACAGCCTTGCAGGTCGGATGGAACGAAATTTAACAGCTGCGCACGATTTGGAGAAGATCGCTTTTGATATGGGTATTCAGATCGTCGAGCCATTCCAGGGGGCTACGAACGATGCGGGCACAATTCGTGTTCTTGGCCCCAGCATTGACTATTATCGCTCGCTACTTTGTGATTTTCGAGATATGCCAGAACTAGCAGCGGAATCCTTTTATACAGAGATCCTCAAATCCCTTATGGACCGCGCAATTTCTTGGGTGGATGAGACACTTGAGGTTGAAACTCTAACCGACCCCCCAGTGAACTCAGTATCCGCAGAGAATAACTCAAGTTGCATCATTCTATTTACTATTGACGGTCATAAATTATTGTTCACAGGAGATGCTGGATCGGACGCATTGATTTTGGCCTCCGATTATGCACAATCGATCGGCATTGCGCTCGACGATCTCTATTTTCTCCATGTCCCTCATCATGGCAGCAAGAGGAATATGGGACCTAAAGTTCTCAACCGCATTAAGGCAACAACTGCCTTCATCTCAGCTGGAAAAGAAGCCGAACCAAAACATCCATCGAAGCGTGTCACCAATGCTCTGGTCCGCAGAGGAGCGACGATTTGCGTGACAGCGGGAAACGGTTTATTGAAACGTTCGCCGGAGCATCCCCTGCGTGCTGGCTGGAGCGCCGCGCCGGTAGTCCCATTTTATTGGAAGGTTGAGGAGAATTGATGAAGGCTGGCAAGATTGACGAATACACGCTAAAAGCGCGGGCATTCCCTGCCTTCATTACAATCCTTCCATTGGCTCTCTTCCTCTTTCCCGCTATCGGTATGCGATCTTTATGGCTTGGCCTAGCAGCACCGATTGGCGGCACGGCAATTATTAGCTTCTTGCTTGCACAATGGGGTAGGGATAAGGGCAAATTGAAAGAGCCGAAACTATTTTTACTTTGGGGTGGTAAGCCCACAACCATATTCCTGAGGCATAGAAACCGCGAGGAGAATAGAATCATCCGCGAGAGGCGACACAGGCTCCTTGAACGACTTGCAAACGGAATCGTTCTTCCAACGGTCATTGCAGAAGCTGAGGATCCAATTGCTGCAGACGAAGCATACGAAGCAGCCACCAAGGTCTTAATTCAGCGCACGAGGGATAAAGAACGTTTTTCCTTGCTTTTCGATGAACTTGTCAGCTATGGGTTTCGGCGTAATCTTTGGGGATTGAAACCCTTCGGGATCACGATCTTGGTAATCGCGTTCGTCCTCCATTTGAGTGCGGGGATGTTTCTTGGAATCGACCGAACGACCAACTTTAACTTCGCAGTAGGAGACCTCGTCATCTTGCTCTGTTGGCTTGTTTTCGTAACACCTGATTGGGTTTATATTACCGCAAAGGCTTACTCTGATCGCCTGTTTGATGCGCTTGATCAAATGGTTGAGCTAGATTCTAACAGCAGGGGTTGAAACCCACTGCTCCCTCCGGATAGCAGGCGGAATCTACGTCTTGACAAGGGCATTTGCATATGGGATCATCCGGCATTCCTGATCTGTCCTTTCGGCGCTTCCTCGGATTTTACCCATTCAGCAACCGAAGGACAGACGGGCAAGAACACAAAAACCAAGGTTGCAGAGAGAGGGAGGAGATTCATGCCTGATGAAGCAAAATCCATGTATGCAAATCCAGCGCCTTTGGGTTTGATTGGCTTCGGATTTACCACAGTCATCCTTAGCCTGATCAACGCGGGCGTATTGCCCAAAGGCGGCGAGCCGGTGGTATTGCCGCTGGCCTTCGCCTTCGGAGGTCTGATCCAGATGCTTGCCGGACTGATGGATTTCCGCACCGGGAACACCTTCGGCACAACGGCGTTTCTCAGTTATGGGGCCTTCTGGTGGTGGTTCGCATTGCTTGTTCTGCTGGGCGGGCACGGCGTGCTGGATCTGAGCCAGGCGGGGAGCACCATCGCCGTTACGCTGATCGGATGGGGTGTATTCACGCTCTATATGTGGATCGCCACCTTCAAGCTGGCCAAAGCGCTCTGGTGGGTCTTTCTGACATTGTGGGTGACCTTCTTCCTGCTCGGCTTCGGCGATTTGCTCTCCGCGCCACTGGTGCACCAGGCCGGGGGCTGGCTGGGCGTGATTTGCGGGCTGCTGGCCATCTATACCAGTTTTGCCCTGGTCACCAATTCCACCTTCGGCAGGACGGTGCTGCCGATCGGTGCGCCTGTGTGCAAATGATATTGAATATCTCCCATTACTGTTCGTGGTCTCCCACCCATTTCACAAAGAACGTGAAATGGATGGGGCACGGAGCATCTTTACGCCACCAGTGAAAATGCTCTAGATTTTGACGGAGGCGGCGCGGGGAGAGGTGCCGCTTAGTTCGGCGGCGCGGGCTTCGGCGTAGGCGGCTGCGCCCAGCAGCGCGGCGCGGCTCTCCAGGATGATGCGCACCGGCATATTGATGAGCAACTGGCTCATCCGTCCCTTGTCGGTGAAGGCCTTCATGAAGCGGCCGTCCTTGAGCTTTTCAAGGATGCGCGGGGCGATGCCGCCGCCAACGTAGACGCCGCCCACGGAGAGCAGCTTGAGGGCTAGGTTGCCGGCCTCTGCGCCGTATGCGGAGACGAACATATCCATCGCCTTCTCACAGATTTCGCTTTTGGCCTTGAGCGCCAGCTCGGTGATCACGGCGTTGGGGTCTTCGGCGGCGAGGCGCTCGGCCAGCCAAACCGGCTCGTCGATGCCGCGAACTTCACGCAGGAACTCGTAGATGTTGGTCAGCCCTTGGCCGCTAACCACGCGCTCCTGGCTGATGCGGCCGTTGTACTTCTGCTTGAGAAAGCGTAGCAGGTCGATCTCGTCTTCATTGCGCGGCGCATAGTCGGCGTGGCCGCCCTCGGAGGGATAAGGCGTGTGGCTGTGGCCGTTCCAGATCAGCAGCGCCTCGCCCAGACCGGTGCCGGCGGCGAGCAGGGCGCGATTGCCGATCTGGCTGGTGTCGCCCTCGCTGAGGGTGTAAATCTGGTCGGCGGAGAGCTCGGCCACGCCGTAGCCGTTGGCCTCCAGGTCGTTGATCAGGAAGACGTGATTGATGCCCAGGCTCACCGCCAGCTCGCGGCTGTCCAGCGTCCAGGGAAGGTTGGTGAGGCGCAGGCGGCCGTCGCGCACCGGGCCGGGTACGCCAAAGCAGGCCGCGGTCACCTTGAACGCGCCCAGAAACTCTTTTACGATCTCTTCCAGGCCGGAGTAATCCTTGGCCTGATACCGCTCATCGCGGGAGTATTCCAGTTTTCCATTGATAAAGTCATACAGCGCCAAATGAACCTTGGTGCCGCCTACATCACCCGCCAGAATCATCTTTCCCTCTCCAAAACTCCACAGCCTTCCCCATCCGTTGCGGGTAGAAGCGCGGCTGCGGCTTTATCCAATATGAAGGTAAGTATACCGCTTGCGGGCCAGATCAGTTGGCTGGGCAGCCGTTCCGGATCAAGCGGCCCGGTCAGTACTTCCCTCAAAATAGAGGCTTTATCCTTTCCGGCGGCGAGAAAGAAGACCGAGCGGGCGTGGTTGATGACCGGCCAGGTGAGGGTGACGCGCCAGGTCTCACGCTGCGGGATATAGTTGGCGGTGACCAGGCGGCTGATTTCGTGGACGGCCTCAGTGCGCGGGAAGATCGAGGCGGTGTGGCCGTCGCCGCCGATTCCCAGGGCCACCAGATCGAAGCGCGGGCTCTCGGCGCCTTCAAGGCGGAAGTTGTTGCGCAACTCCGACTCGTAGCGGGCCGCAGCTTCGGCCGGCTCCAGCTCGCCCTCGATGCGGTGAATCTGCTCGGGGCGGAGGGGCGCGTGGTCCAGCAAAGCTTCGCGGGTCATGCGGTAGTTGCTGGCAGGGTCATCGGGAGAGACGCAGCGCTCGTCCACCCAGTAGAGATCGAGCATATCCCAGGGCATACGGCTTCGCCACGGCTGGTCGGGGTCGGCCAGGGCTGCAAAGGCGGCTTGGGGCGTGGAGCCGCCGCTGATGGCGATCCGCGCACAGCCCTGCGCGGCCACCGCTTCCCCTGCCATCTCGACAAAATACTGCGCCGCCCGGCGCGCCAAGGCCGCCGCATCCGGTTCGACGTAGTACATGATCTGGAGGAGTCTGGACATGCGCGCGGGTAATCCTTCGCTTCTATATTACGGTCAAAGGTACCACAAAGGCTGTGCTATGCGACTCACACAGTTAGGAGCGCCGAGCACTTCCAGACTTACCTGCCCAGATAGATCCGGTATTGCGATTCGATGACGCCGGCGGCGCGGGCCAGCGACAGCTTGGAGAGGTTGTACTGGTATAGGCTCTCGACCAGATTGCTTTGCGCGGCGGACAAGGTGGCCTGCGCAGTGACCAGGGGCAGGTTGTCGTCCACGCCGGCATTGACGCGGTCGGTCTCGTCGGCCAGGGCGCGGGTAGCGAGATCGACGTTGGAGCGGGCTACCTCGACCAGCCTGGCCGTCGCATTCACGTCGAGCAGAGCCGAGCGGACTTGCTGGTCGATACGGCCGCGCAGGTCGGCGAGCTGGGCGTTGACGGCGTCCAACTGAGCCTGGGCGGCTTCCGTGTCGCCGCGCAGCTTGGCCTCGCGAAAGAGCGGCAGACTGAGCGTGCCCACGGCGGCAAAGTTGCCATGCGAGCCCGCGCCGCCTACCTGGCTGACGCCGTAGTAGCCGCCAAAGCTGAGACTGGGCAGCCGCTGGCTGCGATATGCGGCGTGGATGGCCTTCATCTCGACAGCCTGATTTTGCAGGGTTTGGTAGTCCTGGCGATTCCGGTAGGCGACGGCGCGCAGTTCTTCCGGGGTTTGCGCAGCCAGATCGCTGTAGGGAGCCGGATCAGTTAGCGCTATCTTCTGGCCGGGGTCGATGCCGATTTCTCGCTTGAGCAGGATCAGGTTCTTTTCGAGGGCGTTCTGGGCGGCCAGGAGGGCCAGTTCCTGAGCCTGAAGCTGCACCCGCGCCCGCAGTTCGTCCAGATTGGCGGCGACACCGACCACGTGAGCCTCGTGAGCGTGGCGGACGAGCACCTGGTCCGCCGCTTCCAGGGCCTTGGCGTTGTCCACCTCGCTCTCGGCGGCGATCGCGTGCAGATAGGCCGAGGCCACCTGCTGCACCACCTCTCCGCGGGCCGACATCCTGGCAAAGTGGGCGGCGCGTTCCGCCGCGCCGACTGCCTTCCAGCCGGCGATGACCGGGCCGGAGAAGAGCATCTGACCGTATTGAATTTTGCCCTCGGTCAGGTCATCGCGTGTGATCTCGGAGAAGCTCGCCGGCATCTTCCCGCCGGGAAAGAGCGACGAGAACATTTTGATTGTGCCGGGACCGAAGCCCATCGCGGCCAGGTTTTGCTGGTGTACTCCGAGGTCGCCGGTAAGGTTGATGGTAGGCAGAAAGTATTGCAGGGCTTCGTTTTTTTGCCCTTGGATGGATTTTTCGCCGTTTTCAGCTTCCTTGAGGCCCAGATTGTTCTTGAGGCCGAGAGCGATGGCCTCGTCCAGCGAGAGCTTAAGAATCTCGTCGGTGGCCGGAAGGGCGGTCACGCTGCCGAAGAAGGCGTTGGCGGTGGAAGTGGGGTTGGGCGCCTGGGCGTGGAGGGGCCCAGACGTACCCGCCAGTATCAGGCCCGCAAGAAAGCCCGGCGCCGCTGCTCGCCGGAAGAGAGAATAGTGCGCTCGGTTCACTCCTCATATTCTCTCAGATGAGCGAGGCAGCGCGAAGAATTCGCGAGCCGAGGGAAGACGATCCGCGACGGAACCGGGAAGTTCACGATGTCGGATTCCCGCTCCTTGCGCGGCGAACAAACTCCCTCACCTTGGCAGGGTCTTTGCGGCCCGGCGCGGTTTCCACTCCAGAGACCGCATCCACGCCCCAAGGGCGTAGCGCGGCAATGGCTTCGGCCACATTGGCCGGGGTCAGTCCGCCGGCGGCAATGCGTCTGCACGCTTTTGAATCCTGGAAAAGATTCGTGCGGGCAGTGTTCCAGTCGAAGGGCACGCCGGTGCCACCGATGGCTGTGACCGTGCGCGAGTCCACCAGCACCGCGTCCACGTGCGGGTCTTGGTCGTACTCGGCGATCTGGGCTGCGTGCTGCCCGGCACTCTCCGCGCTGAAGTGAATCACGCGCAGGATGCGCACCTCCGGTCCCAGCCGCTCGTGCAGTCGGGCCGGCAGTTCGGGCTCCGCGTCAAAGTGCAGTTGCACGCCGGTCAGGCCGCAGAGTCGAACCGTGGAGACGATCTCCTCCAGCGCGGCATCGACGAAGACGCCTATCTTCTCGACAGCTGGCGGCAGATGCGGAGTGATCGCGGCGACTTCGGCCGGCGTGACGCGGCGTGGGCTGGGCGCAAAGACGAAGCCCACCGCGTCGGCCCCGGCTTCCAACCCCACAGATGAATACCTGTCTGAGGGGACCCCGGCTTCCCACCCCACAGACGAAGACCTGTCTGTGGGGACCCCGGCTTCAACGGCCACGAGCGCGTCCTCCAGCGAGGTGTTGCCGCAGATTTTGATCCAGATGCTCATCGGGCAAATCGTCCTCGACGGGAATGCGGGATTCAGTGGGATTTCCGGACCAGAGACGGATTGGCGGGGGCTGCGTCGCCGAGAAACGGATTCAGCAGCCGCACATCCGCTCCGGCAAAGTCATTGGTATTGCGAGTAACCACGGTCAGGTCGTAGACCAGCGCGATGGCGGCAATCTGCTTATCCACGGGGTGCTGCTCGTTGACGCCCATCAAGTCTCCCCATTTCTGGGCGCAGGTTGAGTCAAAGGTAATAATCCGTTCGCCGAAAATCTTCAGAGTGGACTGAAACCATTTTTCCAGCCGAAGTGCCTGGGGCAGATCGCCCCGAAATCTAAGTTTTTCGATACCCTGCCGGAGTTCTCCGATAACCTGCACCGGCAAAAAAATCTTTAGCTCGGCCTCCCGGAGAAAGCGCACCGCTCCCGGATCGGCCTTCGCCCCCTTGCGCAATTCGCTGATGGCGTTGGTGTCAACAAGAAACATTGCTAGCCCCGGTTTGGCGCAAAGTCAGAGTCCTCGCCGACATTGGGCATGGAAGCCAGCGCTTCAAACAACGCACGGCCGGAGGTCTGGGTCAGCGCCTTCAGCAGAATCGCGCGGTGCTCCGGCAAGACACCGGGACCAATCATCGCCTCCAGCTCCTGGAGCGAGGGCTCGGAGTCCTTGTGAAGATTGGGAACAATCAAATCGGTCGCCATGGGGCACCTCCGGCGCGCAATCGCGATGACTCCATTCTACACCTGATTTCATTCATTCCAATCACTTCACTCGGCGGCGGACGGAGTGGAAGCTCCGGCCAGCAGAGCAGCCAGCGCCGCGCCGGGGTCGGGCTGGCGCATCAGGCTCTCGCCGATCAGGAAGGCGTCGAAGCCCGCCGCGCGCAGCCGGGCCAGGTCTTCGGGCGTCGCGATTCCGCTCTCGGCCACGCACACCACTGCGGGCGGAATCCGCTCGGCGAGTTCGAGCGAGGTTTCCAGGCGGACCTGAAAGGTTCTCAGGTCGCGGTTGTTCACGCCGATGGCGTCGGCCCCGCTCTCGCCCAGCGCGCTGAGCACGCGATCCAGCTCGGCAACCGTATGCACCTCGACCAGCACGTCAAGGTGGATTCCTCGCGCTGTTTCCGCGAAGCGCTTGAGCTCATCGTCGGTGAGTGCGGCGGCGATCAGCAGGATGGCGTCCCCGTGGTGTGCGCGAGCTTCGATGATCTGGTATTCGTCGACCGTGAAGTCCTTGCGCAGGCAGGGCAGCGGGACCGCCGCCGAAGTTAACTCCAGATTGCGCAGGCTCCCCTGAAAAAACGGCTCGTCGGTCAACACGGAGAGCGCCGCCGCGCCGCCGGCAAAGTAGCTCCGGGCGAGCTGAGCTGCGTCAAAATCGGCGCGAATCAGCCCCTTCGAGGGCGAGGCCTTCTTGATCTCAGCGATGACGGCGGGGCCGGCAGCGGCCTTCCGGCGTAGAGCCGCCGCCCAGCCACGCGGCTGGTGCAGAGCGGCCAGCCGCTCTAGATCGGTGATGGGAACACGCGTCTTGGCCGCGGCAACCGTGGCCCGCGTTGTCGCCAGTATTCTGTCGAGGTGAGTGGACATACGCTGAGTCGAGTATACGAAAAGTGCAAGGAGGATGCTGGCGCTGCCTCAGTGAGAATCTGTAGAGCTGTTGCCAGCAACGCGAACGCACTTTTTGCCATAGAACCAAGGAGACGCCGAACTTGTCTCCAATCTCTCCAGCAGTTCTTGAAGGGCAACAGTAAACGAATCCAGGGTAATATGAACCGTAAATAGGGAAATTTGGTCGCTTGCAGCGCAGCGTATCACACTTGCGATATGATGTCAGAACCGAGAGGGAAGCGTTGAAGGGGTGACGTTATGGCAGAACGTAAACAATTTCTTGGTGTTGCTCAAGCGAATGAGGATCTGCTGCGTCTTTTGAGCGAATCGCGCAACCGAAGCGTGACCGATGAAGAGTTGCGTGAACAGAGGATCAGCTTTGCATTTGGCAACGCTCTGAATTCAAACACAATAACAAAGGAGAGCGTACGCCGCACATCGCAAAGTGTTCGTCTCTTTTCGTCGACAAATGAGCACTGCTAATATCTGCTTGCCTTTACTATGAGCGTCAGCAAAAGTGACAATCCGGAACTCTATGCCAAGGTCGAAGAGCAGAACCTCTTGCGGCAGTATGATCTGTTGTTGAATTGCATCGAAATTGGCTTGACAGAGGGCATAGAGGCCTTCGACAAGTACACTCTATGGTCGCTGAACGCGGCAGCAACTGCGAATATAGCCCAATTTGGCGGACGCTATCGGGAGGAATCGATCTTTGTAGACGATGATCTGTCGCCTCGTTTTAGATATGGATTCACGGCACACATGAAGCAGAATATTGCAAACGATGATGTTGCGAATGAAATGGACCGGTTCTTCTCGCTCATACATGAGAATTGGGATGTCCAGGATGACCCCACCACCCTTCCTGCGTATGCGCTCTGGAGGCTCAATTGGATACGTCCATTTGTGGAGGGGAACGGAGCAACGGCCAGAGCGGCGTGCTATTACCTCATTTGCATGAGGCAAGGAAGATTGCTCCCTGGCAAGAAGATCGTGCCAGAACGCATTCGAGATAATCGAGAACCATATTATGCAGCACTTAGAGAAGCAGACCGCCATTGGAACGAAGGTCACTTCAACGTCTCCCAAATGGCAGACTATCTTGCTGAACATTTGACTGGCCAGCTCACCGAAATCGACTGAATCGTATAGCACAGGCTTCGTACCCCATATCTCGATTTCTGGGGTTGGGATCTTTTTCATCCGCCAACCACCATCCACACCACCTCTTCGGCACTCGCAATCATGCACACGAAAAGTGTCTGTCATCCGTCATAATGACATGATGCTGAGGGGGCTGGTCATGAAGTTAGCGTTTCTCGCCGCACTTGCGTGCTTGCCGGCGGCGTTGGCCCAAACGCCCGCTCCCTCCCTCCCGCAGCCTCCCGTTCTGAGTACACGCACCACTCTGGTTCTTGTTCCCGCTCTGGTCAGGACCAAAGACGGAGCGCCGGTTTTCACACTCAGCGCGAAGGATTTCGTTCTTACCGACGACGGCATTGAACAAAAGATCACGATCGATGAAGAGACGGGCAGCGAGCCGCTGGCGCTGGTGGTTGCGGTTGAAACCGGCGGCGCGGGCGCTCGCCAGCTCGATAAGTATCGCAATCTGGGCCCCTCGATTGAGGCGGTCATCGGCGGCGTCAGTCACGAGGTCGCGGTGGTGGAGTTCGACAGCGAAGCCCGGCTGGCCCTGGCCTTTACCCCAGATTTGAATGCGGTGGGAGATGCCCTGCGCGGCCTTGAGCCGGGAGATCGCGGCGCTGCCATCCTCGACGGCCTGCGATTCTCTGTCGATCTGTTGCGCAGGCAGCCGCCCTCCTATCGCCGCGCCATTCTGCTCATCAGCGAAACGGTGGATCATGGCAGCAAGGCGAATCTCGAGCAGGCTCTGCATGACGTGAGCGACACCAATACGGCCATCTACAGCCTGAACTTCTCTTCCGCCAAGTCCGCTGCCAAGTATGAGGCCTCGCAGATTCTCAGTTCCAGCAAACCTGGTCCCGCCGGAGGATGCATGAGCCGGGGCCCGGACGTGGACCCCAGTGAAAGCCGCCTTGAACAAGCCTACGACTGCCTGAGCCTCCTTGCGCCACCGTTACGCGCAGCCAAGGCAGCGGCACTCCTGGCTGCGGACGGGCTCAAGCACAATTCGGCGGAGAGCGTGGCGCAGTTGACGGGCGGCGAGTCTTTCAGCTTCAAGGACGCCCGCAGCCTGGAGCGCGATGTGCAGGCCATCTCCCACCATCTGCCGAATCGCTATCTTCTGAGCTTTTATCCCACTGCTCCCCATGCGGGCTTTCATGCCATCGGATTGCGCCTGACAGAGTATCCGAATCTGGAGGTTACGGGCAGAAATGGCTATTGGGCTGACGAAGCAACATCGACGGGAAACGGCCCCAGGTAAAAGTGTTGTGGGCAACAAACCTTGATGCGGAAACCTGGATTTCGTTCAGCCCTCAACCGCCATCCCCACCGCTTCTTTGGCGTTGGCTGCCACGCGCAGCAGATCGCGGTTTTTCTGCTTGATGAAACCCGCCGCCACTGCGGAATCGAGGAAAGCCAGCAACCCGTCCCAGTAGCCGGCGGTGTTGATCACGATGCAGGGTTTGGCGTGCAGGCCGAGTTGCGCCCAGGTGACCACCTCCAGCAGTTCCTCCAGCGTGCCGTAGCCGCCGGGCAGCACGAGAAAGGCGTCGGCCAGCTCTACCATGCGCGCCTTGCGCTCGTGCATGGTGGAAACCAGCACGAACTCGGTCAGCCCGTCGTGGGCGATCTCGCGGCCTGCCAGCAGCTCGGGCAGAACGCCAATGGTATGCGCGCCCCCGGCAAGCGCCGCATCGGCCACCGCGCCCATTAATCCTATATTTGTCCCGCCATAGACCAGCCCAAGTCCGGCCGAGGCAATGGCCGCGCCCAGCGCGCGAGCCTCGGCGAGATAGGCGGGATTGCTTCCAACGGCCGATCCGCAGTAGACGGCCACGCGGCGAACAGGTTGAAGAGAATCTGTCATTGTCTCTTCAGGATAGCGCACTGCCAAAGAGAATCGCCCCCCAAACGGTACACTAGACGCAGGACTCTTCCCGCCTGGACGCCATCTTGCCGCCGCAGCTCTCCAATTTGAATCCCGAACAGCGCGCCGCCGTCGAGGCCACCGAAGGCCCTCTGCTGATTCTCGCCGGGGCCGGCTCGGGCAAGACACGGGTGATCACCAGCCGCATCGCCTGGCTGATCCGCGAAAAAGGCATCGCGCCGGAGTCGATTCTGGCCGTCACCTTCACCAACAAGGCGGCCAGCGAGATGGCCGAGCGCGTGGACCGGCTGCTGGACCACTCTTCGCTGGCGAAGCCGCTGCTGTGCACCTTCCATTCCTTTTGCGTGCGCATCTTGCGCCGCGACATCGAGGCGCTCAAGGAGGGCAAGGAAGGGCTGACCCGCGACTTTGCCATCTACGACGAGAACGACCAGCAGGCCATCGTCAAGCAGATCATGAAGCGCATGGGCCTGGACACCAAGCAGCTCACCCCGCGCGCGGTCCTGGGCCGCATCTCCTGGGCCAAGAGCCACATGGTCGATCCGCAGGAGTATTACCTCAGCTCCAGGGATCCAAACGGCGAACGCATCGCCCACATCTTCAAGGGCTACCAGGCCGAGCTGCGCAAGTCGAACGCGCTGGACTTCGACGATCTGCTACTGGAGGCCGTTCGCCTGCTCAAGGTCTCCACGGAAGCCCGCGAGCGCTACCAGCGCCGCTACCGCTATCTGCTGGTCGATGAGTACCAGGACACCAATCGCCCGCAGTACGAGTTGATGAAGCTGCTGGCCGGCGAGCGAAAGAACGTCTGCGCGGTGGGCGACGAGGACCAGAGCATTTATTCCTGGCGCGGCGCCGACATCCGCAACATTCTGGAATTTGAGAAGGACTTTCCCAACGCCCGCATTGTCAGGCTGGAGCAGAACTACCGCTCCACTCAGGTGATTCTGGAGGCCGCCGGCGCGGTGGTCGCCAATAACATCAAGCGCAAAGGGAAAAAGCTGTGGACCGATCGCCAAGGCGGCTCGCTGATCGGCTTCTACGAAGCTCCCGACGGCGAGAACGAGGCGCTCTTCATCGCCGACCGAATCCAGACTTTTCTTCGCCAAGCGAACTCAATCGAAGGGGAAAATCGCGGAACGGCAAATTGCGCGGTGCTCTACCGCACCAACGCCCAGTCCCGTCTTGTAGAGGAAGCGCTACGCCGCTACAACATTCCCTACACCATGGTCGGCGGCTTCAGCTTTTATGAGCGCGCCGAGATCAAGGACCTGCTCGCCTACCTGCGGCTCATCCGCAACCCTCATGATTCAATGGCCTTGCAGCGGGTCATCAACACTCCGGCGCGCGGCATCGGCAAAACCTCGCTGGAGACGCTGGAGCGGCTGGCTCTGGAAACCGGCGTCTCCACCTGGGAGGCCCTCAGCGCCGCCATCGCCAACCGGCTCATTCCCACGCGGGCGCTGATGGCCATCGAGTCCTTCCGCCAACTGATTCTCGACGCGCAAGCGATGATGGACCCCGACTTTGCCGGCAAGCTCGCGGCCGATGTGTCTGCCGGCGCGGAATCTGAGGACGAGGCCGATACCGGCTTTGCATTTGGCTCAGTTGATGCGGATTCGGCCAGCGCGGACTCCGCTACCAGCTTTGATTTTGGCGGCGGCGAGGCCTCACAGCCTCCGCTTCTGGACGTTGCCAGCTTCTCGCCCTTCGCGGCTCAGTCCAAGCGGCCTTTTCTCACCATGCCGAAAAAAGACCGGGTGCCCCTGGCCCCGATTTTGGGACCTGGGATCGACGATACAAAAGTCGAATCGGAAACCAGCGAAGAAGCGCAAGATAAGCCGGCCTTTCGCAAACCCGGCGACGCGGCCACCCTCCCGGAGCTGATCCGCTTCCTCATCGACCGCACTGGCTACATCAAAGCTCTGGAGACCGAAGGCACGCCGGAGGCCTTCAGCCGGATTGAAAACTTGAAGGAGCTGGCCAACGCCGCCCATGACGCCGAAGCCCGCGGCGAGACCCTGGGCGAGTTCCTCGACCATGCGGCTCTGGCCTCCGACACCGACCAGTACGACCCCGAGGCCCGCGTTACCCTGATGACCCTGCACGCCGCCAAGGGCCTGGAGTTTCCGCTGGTCTTCCTCGCCGGCCTGGAAGAGGGCCTCTTTCCCCACTCGCGCACGCTGAACAATCCCGACGAACTGGAAGAAGAACGCCGCCTCTGCTACGTCGGCATGACCCGCGCGATGAACACACTCATCCTCAGCCGCGCCCATTATAGGAGAAGATACGGCAACGACTCCCCGGAGATGAGCATCCCCTCCCGCTTTCTCGAGGAAGTTCCCAGCCAGTTGATCGAAAACCTCGGCGGACGGCCCCAATCCTCTTCCTGGGCCACTCCCGGCTACCCCAAGAGTTACGGCCGCCGCCCCAGCGCTTCAACCGACTTTGCCGACAAGCACTACAATTACGAAGACGAAAACCAGGAAGCCCCGCGCTCGTTCGCCCGCCCCAGTGGCGGCAGTGGATTCGCCACCAGCACCAAAAGCGCATCCTCCAAGCCTTTTGTAGCCTCTTGGATGACGGCCAAGGCTCAACCTGCTTCTACGAGCTCGGAATCAGAACCAAAAGGGGTAAGCGCGGGAAAACCGCCGGAAGCGCCACGCTCCATCGACAACATCGCCCGCTTCTTTGCAGGCAAGTCAGGCCACGGCAAGCCCGGCTCGCTTCCTCGTCCGGCGTCGGCTCATCCGGCCTTGGAACTGCCCCAATCCAGCGGCGCAACCAATCTCAAAAAGGGCCAGCGCGTGCGCCACTCCAAGTACGGCGAAGGCACCATCCTGCTGCGCGAAGGCGACGGCGAAGACGCCAAGCTCACGGTCCTTTTTTCCCAGTACGGTATGAAAAAGCTTATGGAAAAGTTCGCCAATTTGCGCAGGGTTTAGTTTCGCCGCTCCATAAACGAAAAAACGGAGGGCACGTTTCCGTGCCCTCCGTTGTCGACAGAACAGCTTGAGAAACTAAGCCGCGCGGTTCATGCTCGGCTTGGCCTTGCGGAAAAGAAAGCCAGCCATGAGGAGCAGACCGGTGCCCAGCAACAGCAGAGACGATGGCTCCGGTGTCTCGGTGATAGCTAAGCCAGTGTCGTAGCCGTACGTTGCCGGGTTGGCCCCGTTATAGGTAGGGTGGAAGTCGGTGGGAAGGCCACCGCCATTATTCCAATCCGAGAGGACAGTGCCGCCCTGGGTAAAGAGAAGAACTTGATCGGTAGTCGCTGTGATCTGGAAGAGGAGACCTCCAGTACTATCTACAAAATACGGCGAAGTCGACATATCAACGATATTGTCGAAACAGAATTCGGGCTGGCTGCAGTCAAGACCGGTATTAACCCCGTTGACGATCGGCGGGGCGGTGTTTCCGACAACCGTAGCGGCCAGGCCGTCGATAAGAATGCTGCTCCCTCCAGTGATCTCATACGTGCTGCCACTGAGCCACGTTCCCGTGAGGTAGCCGCTGCCGCTGGTGAGTCCCACGCCGGGCGTGCCGCTGCCGGTGGCAATGCCGTTGAAGTCGAAATAAAACGTTTGTGTCGTAGCCATGGCGGCTGGCGCGGTCGCAAGAGCAGTTGCCAATGCGAGTACTACTAAACTGATCTTCTTCATAAATTCCTCCCAAGCTGGCCCTCGCGGGCATCTGTCCTGCCTGAACTCATTGCGGTTGGCCGCAAAAAAATAAACGTCTTGCCAAGATAGAGCGCTTAAAGACCTCCGCGCTCCTTCAGCGAAGCATCGCATCCCTTCGGAGCAACGGTTAATCTCAGAGCATGGTAGGGGACACGCTCAGAATCGCCACCCGTGGCGCTCCAATTGGACCTGCCTCACAATATGCACGTTGCGCGCCAAAAGAGTTCCTTTAGAATCAATAATATAGATTTGCGCATATTGGGCAATGTGCAATTCTTTTCACATTTGTATCTAAAGAAGTTCCCATCTTCGTCCCGGCAATGCCCTTTCGAAGAGGCCATACTCCCTGCTGTGCAGACATATCATCCAGCCTCAATTCTCCTGCCGAAGCCAGAACGTGAAACCCCTGTTTCGCTGCATGAAGGAGGATCCCTCTTGCATTTTCGCCACTTCGATCCCCGCTGCGCTACCATAATGGCAGGATTGGGACCGCATATGTTCGTTGTAGTCTGGCAGTTCGAGATTTCCGAGGAGCAGGTTGCCGCCTTTGAGGCCGCCTATTCGCCCGAAGGCGCCTGGGCGCAACTCTTCCGCGCCTCGCCCGAGTACCAGGGCACAGAGTTGTTGCGCGACGCTTATATTCCCGGCGTCTACCTCACCATCGACCGCTGGGCCAGCGAAGAGGCCTTCCGCGCCTTCCGCAAGGATCACGACGCCGACTACGAGGCGCTCGACCGCGCCTGCGACGCGCTGACCAGCCGTGAAACCCGCATCGGCGCTTATACCGTTTGAGCTTCTGGTTGGGGTGCCCCGCGCCGGTCAACGCAAGAGAAGCAGAGGATTGTCAGAAATCCACCAGCTTTCACCATCTCTTCGCTTTTATTTTCTTTCATTGTCTGTTCAGCCCTGCTACAATCCCATCGAAATGCAATCCCGCCGCCGAGCCGTTTCCTGTGAGGGTTGCAGGAGCCGCGCAAGGCGAGCACATTTTCAGGAGAATCCCCCATGGCAATCGCCGATGACCGCGCCAAGGCCGTAGAACTTGCGCTCGCACAGATCGAAAAACAGTTTGGTAAAGGGTCGATTGTCCGGCTCGGATCGAAAGAGGCGCTGGTGCCGATTGCCGTGATCTCCACCGGCTCGATCAGCTTTGACGCGGCGCTGGGCGTGGGCGGAATTCCCCGCGGCCGCGTCAGCGAGGTCTTCGGTCCCGAATCATCAGGCAAGACGACGATATGCTTGCAGATCATCGCCGAGGCGCAAAAGGCGGGCGGTCTGGCCGCTTTCGTCGACGTGGAGCACGCTTTGGACCCCAGCTACGCCAAGAAACTGGGCGTGGACATCGATAACCTGCTGGTTTCGCAGCCCGACAGTGGCGAGCAGGCATTGGAGATTACTGAAACTTTGGTTCGCTCCGGCGCCATCGATGTGCTGGTCGTCGATTCGGTGGCCGCGCTGGTTCCCAAGGCTGAGCTGGACGGCGAGATGGGCGACTCCCACATGGGCCTGCAGGCGCGGCTAATGTCTCAGGCCCTGCGCAAGCTCACCGGCACGGTCTCGAAATCCCGCACAGCGCTGATTTTTATCAATCAAATCCGCGAGAAAATCGGCGTGATGTTCGGCAACCCGGAGACCACCACCGGCGGCCGGGCGCTGAAGTTCTACTCCTCGGTGCGCGTGGACATTCGCCGCATCGCCGCCATCAAGGACGGCGACGCGGTCACCGGCAACCGCACCAAGGTAAAAATTGTCAAGAACAAGGTGGCCGCGCCCTTCCGCGAGGCCGAGTTCGACATCATCTACGGCGAGGGCATCAGCCGCGAGGGCGACGTGCTGGACCTGGCTGTGGCCAACAATATTGTCGAGAAATCCGGCGCTTGGTACGCCTACGCCGGCGAGCGCATCGGCCAGGGCCGCGAAAACACCCGCGCCTTCCTCAAGGAGAACAAGGAGATCTTCGCCAAGCTGGACGCCGAGCTGCGCAAGAAGCTGGGAATCGGTGGCGCCAAGGCCGACGTCCCCGAAGTCCCCACCGCCGGCCCCGCCGAAGCCAAGGAAGCCGTCCGCGGGCGCAAAGGGTAGTTTATCCAAGTTCACATATGAACTCAAGGTCTCAATGTTGAGACCTTGAGTAGTCGGCAACTCATGTAGATGCAGTAATTCAGATGTCCACAGAGAGATAACTGAAATGACCCGAGCAAATTTAGTAGTCAGTTCCTCTAATCCGCTGTTTTTTGGAGAAGGATTCTTACATGACCATGTAGGGCAGATTTTAGATGACCCGTCGATTGCGATTCTGGAACTCGTCGCCAACAGCTATGATGCTGGCGCGGATAAGGTGACAGTCATTTGGCCTGATCTCCCAGGCGGGATTCTCTCCATTAGCGACAATGGTACTGGGATGACGCGTCAGCAGTTTGAACACCGCTGGCGAACTCTCTCCTATGATAGACAAGCAGAGCAGGGAGCGGATGTCGAGTTCCCTCCCGACGTAAGGAAGCGAAAACGCACAGCTTTCGGACACAATGGCAAGGGGCGATTCAGCCCCTTCTGCTTTGCCGATAAATACGAGATTGAGACTTGGCGCGATGGCATTTGCATTAGGGCAACGGTTGAACTGACACGCGAAAGATCTGTGCCGTTTTCCTGCTCGATTGATGAAGAATTCGCAAAGAAAGGACACGGCACTAAGGTTTCAGTTCGTCCAAGTTCAATAGCTCTTGCCGGTGGTTCCATACGTGACCTCATAGGCTTCAAATTCGCTGTAGACCCTAGCTTTCAAGTAATGGTGAATAGTGAGCAAGTCAAGTTGCTTGAATTAGCAGCACTCTCTTCTCAAGACGTGCCCGTGGATGGTTTAGGAACAGTGCGACTCCATCGACTAGATCCCCGCAAGCAGGAACGGACAATTCACCTTAAGGGCATCGCATGGTGGGTCAACAAACGAATGGTCGGAGAACCGTCATGGGAAGGACTTGATGCTGAAGGCAAGTATCTCGATGGCCGTACGAGCGAAGCAAAGCGATTCAGCTTTGTTGTAGAGGCTAACATTCTTCGAGAGCAGGTCAAATCTGATTGGAGTGGATTTCACACCAACTCACGAGTGAATGCCGTTCGCCTTGCAATTCACGATGCAGTCGTTCAAGAACTGCGTGGGTTACTTGCCGATGAACGAAAAGAGACCAAGAAGGCTGCTTTAACTCAGAATAGAGCGTTGATTAAAGACCTGCCTCAGATATCGAGAAATCAAATTGGTAGATTTTTAGAGCAGATACAAGAAAAGTGCCCAAACCTAACGGCACGCGACCTCGGACGTACAGTTGAAATTTGGGGCAAACTTGAGCAAAGCAGAACAGGCTACGACCTTCTTGGACGGCTCGCAAGCTGCGCTCCAGAAGACTTGGATACATGGAATCGCTTGATGGAGCAATGGACTGCAAGCAACGCAGAAATCGTTTTGAATGAACTTGACCGCAGAATCAAACTCATTAGGCAGTTACAGACACTCATCCGCGACAAGAATACTGACGAGGTTCACGACTTGCAACCGCTTTTTGAGCGCGGGCTGTGGATGTTCGGCCCCGAATATGAATCGGTAGAGTTTTCTTCAAATCGTGGCATGGCACACGTCATCAGGGTGTTTTTTGGTAAAAAAGGTGCTGTTGTTTCTACGAACAGACCTGATTTTGTGGCATTACCGGATTCTTCTATAGGCATTTATTCCGCGGACGAGTTTACGGATGGCGAAGTCTCTGCTATTCGGAAGGTATTGATAGTGGAGTTGAAGAAGGGAGGTTTTGAAGTAAAGCAACATGAGCTTGATCAAGCACGGGACTACGCGAAGGAGCTTCGCAATACTCAATCTGTCCAACCTACAACTAAGATTGAGGGGTTCGTACTCGGTGCAAGCATCGAACAGGGCCTTGAAGAGATGAAGATTGGAGAGACAGTAGTTCGACCTTTTCAGTATGACCTTCTATTGAATCGCGCCCATTCAAGGATATTCAACCTCGCCAAACGAATAAAAGAAAGCAGCCCTAAGGTAGATAGTGATGTCGAGGTCGAGGATGTTTTGAGCCAGCAACTTGATTTCGACGGGGTAGGTGAATTTGAAAGCACAGCAAGCGTGTTTTCGTTGATATGATATTCGTTGGTTGTCGAGTACCTTAGCTCCGAATTTCGGACCTGGGAGACGATGAACCTCATGGCGCGCAAGCGCCGTCTTCCCCGCCGCAGCATGATCGAACGAGGTAACTATGGCACGTGGCGCAACGATTTACGCGGCAGGACTGGGGATGGCGCTGCTTGTCGCCGGATGTTCGGTCTCGCCCATCGTGAAAAGAGCATCGGACTTTGCAACTGCGGCAACCGCGGCGTCGAAGGATGCGACTAACGCCTACCAGTTGGTCGAGCAGGAGCACTACAACGCGGAAGTGGAGCGGCTCGTCACGGACTTCGGAACCGCTAAATTCGATCTCAACAGCATTCAGCCCTTCATGCAGCCCGATGAGATGGATGCACGGACCAAGCTCATCAAGGGCCTCAGCGAGTACGCCGAGACGCTCGCTGCGGTCGCCGGCGACCAGCCGCTCACCGATTTCGATACGCAGGCCGAGGCCGTCGGCAAGTCGCTCAAGGATCTGAGCACATCCGATGCGCTCGCCTCGATGGTCAAAAAGGCGAAGATTGACGCAACCAGCCTGAATGCGGTGACCACGGGGGTCGATGCCCTGGGGCGGGCGATCATCAACCACAAGCGGAGTTCGGAGCTGCCCGCCCTGCTCAAAGAGGCAAAAACTCCCATCGCCACCATCTGCGCGCTGCTTCAGGCCGACATTGGAGACTCCGAGAAGAGCGGCCTGCGCAACCAGCTCAAGAACGACTATCTGACCGAGATCGAGAAGCAGGAAAAGTTCATCAAGATTAATCCCACCCTCAGCCCCACAGACAGACAAGCGGCGATCAAAGCGCTGGCCACGCTGGCCAAGGCGGCCAGGGACGGCGACAAAACGCTGGCGGCAACTCAGAAAGAGCTTGCGGATCTGGCCAAGACCAACGCCGCGCTGGCCGAAACAGACAAGAGCAAGGAATCGCCCGCATTCAAGACCATGCTCTCCGAACTGGTGAGCGACGGGCAGCAACTGCGCGGCTTCTATGAGAAGCTGCCAACGAAGTAAGGAGACCCCATGGCGGACGACGATACCCTCTCCATTCCGCAAGGCAAGGATGCGCTGCAACAACTGAAGGAGAGTCTTTCTCAGCAATACGGTCAAACCCCCGCGGGGCCGGTCAGCGACATGATCGACGAGCGGCTCGATCAGATCGACGCCGCATTGACGGCCTTGGATCAGGCCGGCATGGCCTCGAACACTGTGGAAATCAACGCCGCCGCAGCCGCCATGGCCAACCCGCTCAAGGACCTTGACGGGCTGAAGGACCAAATTCAGTCCATCGGTAAGGACATTGGAAATGCGGCCCAGATTCTTGGCGAGGTAGATCAGTTTATTTCCGGAGTGACATCTTTCTTCGGCATTAAATAGCTGGGTGCCCACCCTTCGCCCAGTACGCGAAGGACAGGGCGCCCAGTTTTCAAATTGCGGAGAGGTTGGCTATCAACCGTCGATGAACGGAGCCAGTGCAGCACGCCAGCGCGCCAATTTTTCTTCCCGCGTGATGCGCGCGCAGGCGGGACTGGTGGAATCGAGCACACGCTGCGGAATGAGGCGAAGTTTTTGTAGTGAAGGAAGTACCTTTTGCCGGAAGAGCCTCTCTGCCGGCTGCCCGTTGAAGCAGATGAGTTCAATGCGCGGATGTGCGGCAAGAAACGCGCGAAAATTGTTGGGTTCAACGGATTCCATGCGAATCTCCGCATCGCTGCTTCCGGCGCGCTGGGCCGCCCGGCAGACATCCCATAAGGCGATGCCGCTCTTCCGCAGCTTTTCCAATCGATCCGCGTAAGACAGATCGGGTGACGCGCCGGCGATCTCTCCCATGATCCACCAAAAACAATTTCTGGGATGGGCATAGTATTCGCCCGCTGCGAGTGACTTTGCGCTGGGCAGCGTTCCCAGAATCAGCAACCGCGCCTCCGGGGATTCAACCGCGTCGAAGCTGAATGATTTCATGGGCAGAATTCCATTCCCGGCAGTCAGGCCGCGCTCAGCGCCGCCCGTGGACAAAGGCCAGCAGCCGCAACAGCAGCAGCAAGACGGCAAACGCCACCACGCAGGCCAGGAGCAGGCGGCGGGGGCGCGGCTTTGCGGGTCGAAACTTCGCTGGACGGCTCATGGGCAAGGCAAAAAGGATGCGAAACCCATCTTACCGCGAATCACACAAGGGATGCGCATTCGGGACGCTTTCCTCCTTCCCGCCCAGAATACTCTGTTGAAAAACTTTAATGACATGGGGGTTTTGCCGCGTTGTATTTTCTGCTAAAGCTCCGGACCTGTCCAGACGATAGCCAATACATGATCGCGTGATCGCTGCGTCCTCGGAGGGCGATTGGAAGTCCCTGCAGGAGGAGATTCCGAAGGAGAAAACCTTATGAGAGGCAAAGTGCTGATTGTCGAGGACGAACCCATTGTGGCTCTGGACCTGAAACAGGAGCTGGAGATGCTGGGGTGCGAGGTGCTGGGCGTGGCGGAGAGCGCCGACGAAGCGCTGGTGGCCGCCGGAGTTCACCGGCCCGACCTGGCGCTGATGGACGTGCGCATCGTGGGCAGCGTGGATGGAATCCAGACGGCCGGCCTGCTGCGCGCCGCCTATCAGATACCGGTTGTCTTTCTGACCTCTTACAGCGACGAAACCACGATTGCGCGGGCCGCGCGGGAGATGCCCTACGGTTACCTGACCAAGCCTTTCCAGAGCGACGAACTGAAGGCCACGCTGCAAGTGGCACTGCACAAGGCCAAGGTGGACGCGCGCCAGAACGCGGCGCACCGCAAATTGGCCGCCACCATGAGCGGAATGCGCGAGGGTGTGCTGATGGTCTCCACCGAGGGCCGGGTCGAGTTTATGAACGCCGCCGCCGAGGGCCTGGCCGGCTGGACGCTGGCCAAGGCCAAAGGCCGGACGCTGCAAGAGGTCTTGAAGCTGAACGACTGCAATCAACACGCCGCGAACCTGCTCAACAACCGCGAAGACGCAATTTCGGTGGAGGAGTTTGGCTGGACCTTGCAGCAGCCCGACGGCAAATTGGTGCGGGTGGATCTCAGCCTGGCGCCGCTGGCCGGCATCTCCGGTCCGCGCAAGGGATTTGTGATCACGGTGCGCGATGCCGCACAGCGGATGCGCTCCCAGGCCATCGACGAAACTCTCGATGAGGCGCACTCCTTCGATCAGTCGCCCACGGCCATGGTGCAGTTGGATGGAGACGGCCGTATCGTGCGCGTGAACCAGGCGCTGCAGCGAGAGTCGGGCGTGGCGGCCGATAGCCTGGTGGGCCGCTCGCTGACCGGACTCAGCATGGACCCGGACCCGCGCATCGCCAAAGACTTGATGCATACGCTTCTGCAAGGGGGCACGTTCATGGGCACCGCGCGGCCGCGCTCGGTGAATTAAGCCTGCTGTTTTGAAAGGGCGCGGCATCTCAGGCTGCTCGGGATTCCTGGTGAAGTTGGCGGAAAACATCCCTCCCGGGCGAAAGCCCGCGTAAATGTGTTGGCGTTATGCGGGGGTTGAAACCCCCGCCTCCCTCCGGATCAAGAATCTGGCGAGGGCGGGCACCCGACATTGACGAGGGTGGGGCGTTCGGAGGCGTAGGCTCCTCGCGGAGTGTTCCGTTTCAGGCCGCTTGGCCTCGATGTTCTTCGTTGGGACTCCATTTGATATTCCCGATTTTTTCTATATAAATTTGCTCACTTCTCGCTCTCCCAGGGCGATAGTGTAATCGTTGTGCTGCCCGCGCTTCTCTGATCGCAGTGCGGCATGAAACCGGGTGTTTGCTTCGCTGAAATCTAAACCCTGGGGGCATTGATGTCTTTTGTCGAGGATCCGCAACCCGTTGATCCCACAACTGCGGGGCGGCTTCCGGTCGAGGCCGCTCCGTTGCAGGAAATCTCTCGCCATAAACAGTCCGCCCATGACTTGCGTGAATCCGGCCAGGATGCGCGGGAGGCCAGCCAGGACTCGCGAGAATCCGGCCAGGACTTGCGTGAGACGGGTCAGGATCTGCGAGAAGTCGGGGCGGATTCCCGAGAGACCGTCCAAGATGCCAGACAGACCAGCCAGGATTTGCGTGAATCTGGTCAGGACACGCGAGAATCAGACCAGGATTTGCAACAGACCAGCCAGGACTCGCGAGAGACGGGTCAGGACCTGCGAGAAGTCGGCGCGGATTCCCGAGAGACCGCCCAGGATGCCCGCGAGACCAGCCAGGATTTGCGTAAATCCGGTCTGGACACGCGAGAGACCGGCCAGAACTTGCGGGGTATGAGCCAGGACACGCGAGAGACGGACCAGAACCTGCGAGGCGCCGGCCAGAATACGCGAGAGACCGGCCAAGACTTGCGGGGTAAGAGCCAGGACACACGGGAATCAGACCAGGCATTGCGAGATTCCGGTCAGGACTTGCGAGAAGTCGGCGCGGATTCCAGAGAGACCGCCCAGGATCTGCGGGAATCCGGCCAGGACACACGGGAATCAGACCAGGATTTGCAACAGACCAGCCAGAACTTGCGAGAGACAGGCCAGGACTTGCGAGAAGTCGGCGCGGATTTCCGAGAGACCGCCCAGGATGCCCGCGAGACCAGCCAGGATTTGCGTAAATCCGGTCAGGACACGCGAGAGTCCGGCCAGAACTTGCGGGGTACGAGCCAGGACTCGCGAGAGACGGACCAGAACCTGCGAGGCGCCGGCCAGAATACGCGAGAGACCGGCCAAGACTTGCGAGGTAAGAGCCAGGACACACGGGAATCAGACCAGGCATTGCGAGAGTCCAACATTGCACTGCTGGAGAGCGAGAATTGGTTCCGCCTGCTGGTGGAGAGCGTGACCGACTACGCCATCTACATGCTCGACCCGGAGGGCCGGGTGATTACCTGGAATGTGGGGGCGGAGCGCAGCAAGGGATACAAGGCTGAAGAGATCCTGGGACAGAATTACACTATCTTCTTTTTGCCTGAGGACTCGGAGGCGGGCTTGCCGGCAGATGAATTGGCGGCGGCGGCGAGCCTGGGACGCTACGAGACGGAAGCCTGGCGCATGCGCAAGGATGGCACGAAGTTCTGGGCGCTCATTACCTTGACCGCCGTCCGCGATCCCAAGGGCGAGCGGCGCGGTTTTGCCAATGTAACGCGGGATTTGAGTGCGCAAAAGGCCGCTGAAGAGGCGTTGCGCAGCCGCAATGCCGAATTGGAACGGTATCGCGCTGTTCTGGACAACGTGGACGAGTACTCCATCACCACGCTCGATGCTCAGGGGCAATTCACGAATTGGAGCGCCGGGGCGGAGAGGATTACCGGGCACACGGCGGCGGAAATGTTGGGCCGGGAGTATGCCTCAATCGCCACCGAAGAGGACCGGCTGGCGGGGTTGCCACAACAGGAACTGGAAGAGGCGGCGCGTACCGGCCGCTGTGTGCGGGACTCCTGGAAGCTGCGCAAGGATGGGTCGCGCCTGTGGGCCTGCGGAGTGACGAACGCGATTTGCGATGAGAGCGGCAAGCTGACCGGGTTTATTCGCATCGGCCGCGACATGACCCAGCAAAAACAACTGGAAGAGTCGCTGGCGAAGATGGCTGCCGATCTCGAAATCCGGGTTGTGGAGAGAACCCGCGAGCTGGAGACTACGGTCGAAGAGTTGCGGCGCAAGAATCAGGAGGTCGAGGCCTTTGTCTATATTGTTTCCCATGACTTGCGTGCGCCGCTGGTGAATGTGCAGGGGTTTGTGCGGGAGCTGGATGAGAGCCGCAAGCGCCTCAAAGAGGTTCTGCAGACTTGTCCGCAGTGGGAGTTTTGCTGGCCCGGCGTCACGCCGATTCTGAACGAGGAGATGGGCGGGGCATTGCATTACATCTCCGCTTCGGCGAGCAAGTTCGAGCGGCTGATTGACGCGCTGCTGGGCCTCTCGCGCCAGGGACGCCGGGTCTATCATCTGACGCGAGTGAACGTCTGGGATCTGGCGACCAACGCGGTGGCGACCTTCCGGCAGGCGATCATCGAGGCCGGGGCCGAGGTCGAGGTGGATGAGTTGCCTTCCGTGACCGCCGATGCGACGGCCCTGGGCCAGGTTTTTTCCAACCTGATCGGCAACTGCCTCAAGTACCGGAGTCCGGATCGCCCGCTCAAGATCGAGGTGGGCGGACAGATAGAAACGGGGGTGGTCCACTACTGGGTGCGTGACAACGGCCTGGGAATTCCGGAGTACGGCAAGACGAAGCTCTTTCAGGTCTTTCAGCGCTTTCATTCCCGGCAGACGGAAGGGGAAGGGATGGGGCTGGCGATTGCGCATCGCATTGTGGAGCGGCATGGTGGCAAGATCTGGGTGGAGAGCCAAGAAGGCGAGGGAACCACATTCCACTTTTCCTTGCCGGGCCATCCCGGTTCCGCGCCGAAGATCACACAGGAGAGTACCGATCATGAAAGCCTATGAATCCGTCTTTACCATTCTTATCGTGGACGACGACGAGGGGCACGTCGAACTGGTGCGCCGCAACCTGAGCCGCATCGCGCTGGGCAATCCGCTGATCGCGATCAATGATGGAGCGCGGGCTCTGGACTATATCTTCCGCCGCGGGGAGTTTGCCGGGCGCAAGGGCGCGGACCCGCTGATCCTGCTGGACATCAATATGCCGGGCAGCGTGGGCGGCGTGGAGGTGCTGCGCCAGATCAAGGCCGATGCGGCGACCTGCAAGACGCCGATCATCATGCTCAGCACCACCGACGATCCGCGCGAGGTGGCCCTATGCTATGAGCTGGGCTGCTCGGAGTACATCACCAAACCGGTCGATCCCATTCAGTTCATTGAAGCCATCAGGCGTCTGGGGCTCTTTCTCCAGATCATCCGGCTGCCTGAGAACGGTCCCGGGACCGTGGCGGAGTCCGCGTCATGAGCAGCATGCCCATCTCAGCTACTCCTTCCTCCCAGCGGGTTCTGCTGGTGGAGGACGATAGCGGCGCCGCCGAGTTGATGCGGCGGGCGCTGGAGCGTTCCGGCTATTCGGTGGAGATTGCCGGCGGCGTCGAGGACGGAGTGAAAGCACTGAGCGGCGAGGACGGCGGCGATTACCTGGCGCTGCTGCTGGACTATCATCTTCCCGATGGCGATCCCTGGCCGGTAGCCGATGCGGCCCAGGCGCGCGTTCCCGAGATTCCGGTTGTCTTTGTCACCGCGGTGAGCGATGAGAGCGTGGTCATTGAGGCCTTGCGGCGGGGCTTTGCCGACTACGTGAAGAAGACGGACGGCTTTTGGAATGAGTTGCCGCTGGTTCTGGAGCGAGTGGCGCGTCTTGGCCGCCTGAAAGGCCGGCTGGATGAGACCAGCGCGCTGATGAGCGCCATTGTCGAGCACTCGTCGGACCTGGTGGCCGTTTACAGCGGCGAGGGCAAACTGGTGTATGTCTCGCCCGTCTGCCTCACGCTCCTGGGCCGCGAGTCCGAGGAGCTGGTGGGGCGCTCATGGATGGAGATCGTCGTTCCGGAAGACCGGGAACATTTGCTGACCATGTTTGCCAACCTGGAGGAGAACACTCACCAGGCAGCTACCTTGCGCTGCTGCCACAAGGATGGCTCGATTGCCTGGGTGGAGGCCCGCGCGGCACAGCTCAAGGCGCACCCGAACGCCCAGCCGATGATCGTTCTTACCCTTCATGATGTGACGGTGCAGCGCGAGCACGAACAGCAGATGGAGGCCTCGCTCAAGGAGAAAGAGGTTCTGCTGGGCGAAATCCATCATCGCGTGAAGAACAACCTGCAAGTGGTGCAAAGTCTGTTGCGGATGAGCAGCCGGCTGCTGCCTCCCGGCGAGGCGCGCACGGCTGCCGAAAACACGATTCAGCGCATCCACGCGATGGCCCTGGTGCATGAGCGGCTTTACCGGACGAAAGACGTGGCCAGCCTCTCGCTCTCCGACTATCTGCGCGACCTGTTCAAGGGGGTTGTGGCCTCGAACTCAGCGCCGCCGGGGCAGATTCAACTGCGCCTGGACACCGAGGAGATTCCCCTCTCGCTGGACCTGGCCATCCCCTTCGGACTGCTGGCCAATGAACTGATCTCCAACTGCTTCAAGCACGGCTTTCCCGACGGCCGCAAGGGGACGGTCGAGATTTCGATTCATCGCGTGAAAGGCGTCGTCCGTTTGGCGGTCAGCGACGATGGCGCCGGCCTGCCCGAGCACTTCGACGCCGCCGCTTGCCCCTCAATGGGGCTGAAGCTGGCCGCCAGCCTGGCGCACCAACTGGGCGGAACCCTGAAATTCAGCAACAACAACGGCTGCCGGGTCGAAACGGAGTTGAAGCGGCTGTAATTCAGGCTGCTGATACAATGGAAGATGCCGCAGTGTGCGGCACTTTTCACTCTGCTGAGAGCACCATAAGGGTCTTCTGATCCCTGACCTCTGATCTCTGTATCCGTCCCCCAACCCCATGGCCTCACCGGCCGAACCAAAAGAAGGAAAACTCCCCTGTGACCCAGACGATACGCAATATCGCCATCATTGCCCATGTTGACCACGGCAAGACAACCCTCGTAGACGCCATGCTGCGGCAGTCCGGTACGTTCCGCGCCAACGAGCAGGTGGCCGACCGGGTGATGGACTCGAACGAACTGGAGCGGGAGCGGGGCATCACCATCCTGGCCAAGAACACCGCGATCGTCTTTGAGGGCGGCAAGATCAACATTGTGGACACGCCGGGCCACGCCGATTTTGGCGGCGAGGTGGAGCGCGCCCTGAAGATGGTGGACGGCGTCATGCTGCTGGTGGACGCGGCCGAGGGGCCGCTGCCGCAGACGCGCTATGTGCTGGCCAAGGCTCTGGAAGCCAAGCTCAAGCCCATCGTGGTGATCAACAAGATCGACCGCCCCGACGCGCGCCCCCAGGAGGTCTTGAACGAGATCTACGATCTCTTCATCGATCTCGACGCCGACGAGACGCAACTGGACTTCCCGGTGCTCTATGCGGTGGCCAAGGCGGGTCAGGCGACCCTCGATCCGGCCACGCCCGGAGTAAACCTGCAGCCGCTCTTCGAGGCAATTGTCTCGACGATTCCTCCAGCCACCGGCAATGCCGAAGGCACCTTGCAGATTCTGGTCACCAATCTCGATTATTCGGATTATTTTGGACGCATCGCCATCTGCCGCGTATTCCAGGGCACGCTGCACGCCGGCGACGACGTGACGATTTCCAAGCGCGACGGCTCGCTGATGAAGACGCGCATTACAAAATTGTTTACCTTCAGCGGCCTCAAGCGCATCGAAACCACCGAAACCACGATGGGCGACATTGTGGCCGTGGCCGGCGTCGAGGGCATCACCATCGGCGAGACCATTACCAGCGTCGAGAACCCTTCGCCGCTGCCGCTGATCGTGATCGACGAGCCGACCATCGCGATTCAGTTCAGCGTGAACAATTCGCCCTTTGCCGGGCGCGAGGGCCAGTACGTGACCAGCCGCAACCTGCGCGAACGGCTGGAAAAAGAGCTGCTGACCAACGTTTCGATTCGCGTCGAGGATACCGGCTCGCCGGACAGCTTCAAGGTGCTGGGCCGCGGTGAACTGCAGCTGGCGATTCTGATCGAGATGATGCGCCGCGAGGGCTTTGAGCTTTCCGCCGGCCGCCCGGAGATCGTCACCAAGGTGGTGGACGGCACGCGCATGGAGCCGGTCGAGCATCTGACCATCGACGTGCCCGATGCCTACACCGGCACGGTGATCGAGAAGCTCGGCCCGCGCAAGGGCGAGATGACCAAGATGCACAATCACGGCTCGGGCCGCGTGCGCATGGAGTTTCGCGTGCCCAGCCGCGGCCTGATCGGCCTGCGCAGCGAGATGCTCACCGAGACCCGCGGCACCATCGTGATGAACGCGCTCTTCGACGGCTACATCCCTTACCAGGGCGAGATTCCGCAGCGGCCCACCGGCGCCTTGGTCTCCGACCGCCAGGGGCTGACCACCACCTATTCGCTCAACGGCCTGCAGGAGCGCGGAATGTTGTTTGTCGGCGCGGGCGTTGAGGTCTACGAGGGCATGATCGTCGGCGAGCACGCGCGCGACAAGGATCTCGACGTGAACGTCGTCCGCGAAAAACACATGACCAACATGCGCGCATCGAGCGCCGATGAGGCCATCCGACTGGTGCCGTACAGGAATCTGAACCTGGAGCAGGCCATCGAGTTTATCGCCGAGGACGAGATGGTCGAGGTAACGCCCAAGTCACTGCGCCTGCGCAAGAAGATCCTGCAGCAGAACCGCCGCCCCAAGCGGTGGGAGAAGGGGATCGAGTAAGCCATTTTTTCGTTTTTATGGTCCGTCATGGTATTTGTGTTTCATGATTTGCGCTTACTGATTCAAATTTGCGTGTAAATAGTCCGACATCTGTTTGCAGGCATCCACGTCATATGCTGGACCAGTTCTATAATCAAAATCCTTTAGCATTTTGGCCGCATTCAATTTGTCTCCAAGCCCGAGGTAAGCAATTCCGCATGCTAAGTATGGCGTTAACCACTCAGGTTTTTCCTTCATTTGAGCGATACAGAGATATCGTAATTCGTCGAACTTTCTAGCATTTACAAGAAAAATCATTTGTTGGAGAGCGGCGGTGTCCCCTCCGCTATTGATTACCATATCCGCATTAGCCCCAGGACCCACCGTTCTCCAAAGACCGTTACAGTAGTAGGTTTTCTGGGGGACGTTAGGATTCACTGCCTTAAGGATTTCATCTAACTTTTGCATTACGACATCGGGCGACAGCTTTTGCTGATTGGCCAATATCTTATTCAGAATCTCGATCAATTGTTTGCCCTGTTCAGCTCCGATGCCACATTTGATGATAACGGTGTCGCGATTGCCGCTATGAGCTACGGCACACGCTCCGGAGGCTGTAGCTGGTCCAGTCGAGGTTGATTGGCTGCATGCGAATGAGCTAATTGTAAGTACCCAGACAGCGACGAGAATCTTCATTCTGTCTCACTTTCATTTGGATGACTTTGTTGGAGTCTGTAAGGTGTACGTATCACCGCTTCCTGAATGAGAGATTGACGTACCACCTGATCCAGATTTAGAGGTTGCCGGTCCAGTACTCGTGGCGGGGCAAGGTGCAGCCTTTTCCACGGTCACAATCTTTTCTATTGTGGTTGGGCGAAACGGATCTGAAAACAGAATCCAGCAACCAAATATGATGCATGACGCCATGCCCACAAACAAAAGGCTGGCAATAGACCCGGTTCTCTTGCCTGAGACGATAGACACTTGAAGCTTTTTTGATTTGATTCGGTCGATAATCTGAAACGATGCTGCAAGACCTTGCGGGACTGAGAGCGCGAGCGACACAATACCAGCGATACGCGAGGGATCCATCGGTTATCTCCGGTCTGCAATTCTCAATTGTATTGCTCTTGTAAGTCAAGTACATAATTACCGCCGACGCTCACTCCGGCAGCTTCGACTCCAGCACTTCCTGGGCGCGCGCCGCGCGCCATGCGGCCAGCCGTTCGTAGAGCGCCGCGTCGTTCAACGCCAGAATCTCTGCCGCAAAGAGCGCTGCATTGGCCGCTCCGGGCTTGCCGATAGCCAGCGTCGCAACCGGAATCCCCTTGGGCATCTGCACCATCGAAAGCAGCGAATCCAGGCCGTTGAGCGGCGTGGCCGCAATCGGCACGGCCAGCACGGGAAGCAGCGTTTTGGCCGCCATCACTCCGGCCAGGTGAGCCGCGCCGCCGGCCCCGGCAATCAGCACCCGCAGCCCTCGCGCCCGCGCTGTTTCAACGTATTCGAAGAGTTGATCCGGGGTGCGATGCGCGCTCAACACCCGCGCCTCATGGGGAATCTCCAACGCGCGCAGAATCTCGATGGCCGCCGAGAGCACCTCATAGTCGCTCTTGCTGCCCATCACCACGCCTACCAGCGGTTGATCGCTCATGGGGTTCATTATACGAAAGCCGGCGCTCGGGCAGAAGAGGCTTGCTGCGCTCAATGCCGGAAGATCGCCGTCACGGCCACTTCGACTACCGCGAAGACCACGCTGAACGCCGCCAGAAAGCCCTTGGCGCGCTGCCAGTTCTGCTCGTGCCGCTCCATGCGCCGCTCCAGATCGGCCAGCCGTCCGCCGTTGCCGTCGCCCGTGAGATTGGTCATCTGCGTCTTCAGCACGCTCAAGTCGCTCAGCACCTGCGCTTCGAATTCATTCATCATCCGCATCCACTGAACTCCATTCGTCCACCGCAGCTCACATCAGTAAACCGCTTACGATCCCAGCGGCAGGTTAATGAACAATGCCGTTGAAAACTCCGAGTAATTCGGCGGCGTCGAGCCGTCATACATCCGGATATAGAACCGGTCGGCGGCGGAGATGCGCGAAAAAGTCATATTCGGCAGCGTCGCGCGCATCACCAGGTCCGGGTCTTCGCCGGGCATGAAGGCAAAGTCCCGCAGCCGGATCTCGAATCCTCCGCCCGTGGGCGGCGTCACGCCGGCATAAATTGATACCGTGCTTCCATTCAGCGCCGTCACCGTGAGCGTGTTGAGATTGGCAAGAACGGTAGGAGCGACAGGCGCCGGCAGCCACGCATCGGCAGGCACCGTCGCGCTGGTCTTGATGGCCAGATCGTCGGCCCAGTCATTGGCGAAGGCGATAGCATACTCCACCAGGTCTGGATAACTTGCCCGATAACTCACCGTGACCGTCCGCACCACCACCTGAGCGTTCAAAGAAAGGGAAGGCGCGTTGAGCAGGAGCGCATCGCCCGGCCAGACATCGGCGGCGAAGCTCATACTGCTTCCTTTATAAGTGCCGCTCCACAGAGCGCTGACGCCCGCCGAGGCCTGCTCGATGGTCAGGGCCGCATTGCGGCAATCCGCGGAACTGCGCGTCGGGGGATTGGTCACCGAGCCGATCCACGCGGTCTCGGTGGGCATTCCGGCCAACGCAAGCGCCTGCTGGCTGGCGGTGTTGACCGCTCGTCCCACGGCCCTGCCGACAGTGCGATAACTCACCGCAATCTTCTCGCCTGCCAGCGGCGCGTACCCGGTGTAAAATACCAGCTTGCCCGTGCGGTCCAATTGGCACTCGGCCGCCTCGGCCGTCGTGCCAACCCGCCGGGTATAGGGAAAGCCGCTTGGCGGCGTGCTCACCACCCAGCCCGAGCCGAGATTGGTCAGATTGAGCGCGCGCATGGTTCCTATCAGGTTGATGCTGCTGACAGCCACCACATTGCAAGCTCCGGTAAGGTTGGCGATTGCGCCATCATAGAGCGTTACCGGCATTCCGCCCACTCCGTTGACAAACTGCTGAATCTCCATCTGCACGTTGCCCGCGGCAGTATTCCATGCTCCGCCATAAGTAATCTGGCCGCTATCTCCATAAGAGCTATAAACTGCCAGTCCCCGTTCGTTCTCCGCGCAATGCAATCGGACGCGCAGCGTGTATTGATAGGATGGATTGATCGCATAAGCCGTTCCCACCGGGCTTCCTTGAATCAGTGGTTGCAATGAGACAGCCCCGGTGCCTGGCTGCGCGGTTGCCTGAAAGCCCGCAATGCATCCGGCCTGCCTGTCCATCCCAACGAAGAAGCCGGCCAGGATGCCGGTGCTGCCGGTAGAAAGTGTGACACCCACAGCCTCCAGCAACAGGGTTCCGCCTAACTCCACCGGGTTCAACCAGGCCAGCAGCGTTTCTCCGTCGAGTCCATTGCCGCCTTCCATCGCCAGCCCGCCCGCGCCCAGCAAGAGATAGCCGGCCGCGGCGGAAACTCCCCACACTGCCTGGTTGATTTGGGACTCATTGAAGAGTTCGCGAATGATAGTGGACTGGGATGAAGCGGGAAAGTATGGGTCTGCCGCCAGAAAAAACTGTGTTGTAACTCCGTCTCCCAGAAAGTATTCGCTCACATAAGCAACCGGCTCATGCTCGCCGCAAACCGTCACATCGTTTGCAAGGGCGCGCTTGGCGCTGGACGTGAATCCCAAGACTGCCAGATTCAGGCTGCCGTCTGACTCGTTTAATGGATGAACAATGCTTTGCACTGGAGAAATTGTGAGCGCCCCGTTGACCGCTCGGTACGCAGCCCGTGTCATGCTTGCCACCTGCCCGGCGCTCCTGCTCCACGACGAGCCCGGGTCCGGGGCAAAATAACTTACTGGCGCGCTCAGTAAGAGCCCTTGCGTCGATAGCACGGTAACTTTAGTGCGAGTCACAAGCCTCGTCATCAGCGTTCCGGCGTTTTCACCCGCTGCGCCAGTGCTGGGAGGCATCAGGTTCTGGTCCAAAAGCAATTCGTCGCTCAGAGTCTGGATAGCAATCCGGTAGCGCGGTCCTTCTATCGCCAGGCCTGCATATTCCGGCAACGGAGTTACCGCAATGTAACCCGTAAAGTAATAGGTTCCATCGTCCCCCATTACTGCCAGAAACTGATTGCGCAAGGGCATCACCAGGCTACCGTTGGTTGGCAGGCTCAGCCACAGTTGGCATAAGGAGGGCTCGTTCAGCTTGCGCTCGATTGTCAGAGGCCGCGCTGCATCGAGCGCGGCCGTGTAGTCTTGCCCATTGATCGTAATCTTCATCGTGACTCTCTGCCCCGCTGACTCGCTGAATTGCTGACTCGCTTATACCAGTGTGTTCGCCGCGGGTAAGAAGCTCCGGTAACATACAATCCGCTCCCCATCCAGTGGATCGGTCACGGGCAGCGCCAGAAACTGTCCTTTGAGCAAGACTCGCGACAGTCCGCTCTTATTTTTGCCATCCAGCGGCAATGCGGATTCTTGCGCGCTGGCCATGGTCTGCAAGCGTGGATAATGGAAGAAGATCCGCTCTCCCTGGCTGCCTTGCATAACAAACAGCGCCGACCACTCCTGATAGAAACTGCCGCCTTCGCGATCCACAAATCCAGTGACCGCCTGCAGCTTTGATCCGGCCGCCGGAGCGCCGCCCGGCAGCGGGCCGGCAAGCGTTAGCCCGGCCGAACTTACCTGCGATACGAATGCTACGTTGAAGGTCACGCGCCGGATGTAGTCAACATCGGTCAGCGCCTGCCGCACATACGCTCCCGATACCGGCGCGCCCACAAAGCCGGTCTGCCCCGTGTAATCCGCGTCCAGCGCGATGATCGAACCGGCCGAGAATTTCGCGGTATCTGTCGAGGCCAATGCTACGAATGTCGCAGTCGATCCGCCAAGTGTCGTTACCGCTGTAGCTGCTTGGGCGCCATCCGCGGCTGGGGCTGCGCCACTTGCGGGAGCCAGCAGATTCATGTGCTGTGAGCCCGTGGCCAAAGCCATGGTCAGCTTTGTCCAGCTTAGAAACTCGAAGCTCACCTGCGCCTCAAGAGTTTCGCGCACTTGCTCCAGCGTGCTAGCCGGAATGCCCGTCAACACAGCGGCGGTCTTGCTCCCCGACTTGCGTGTAAACTCTTGAATCCAACCCAGGTTGATCCACGGAGCCGGCGGCGCTTCCAAGCTGAAACCGCTTTGCTCCGACGGATCGAAGAGCACCGGCGTCTGCGCCGTCCGGTTCACCGGTGCAAAATAACCGCGAACCCGCCGCGCCACCGGAGCGGGAGCCGAATACCAAGTCGTCGCCATTTACTCCCCCTGCTCCTGGTAGCTGTAAACCATCACTTTTGCGGAACGGCTCAGTTGGTCCCGCTGAATCGCGATCGGCCCAAACTCCGGCTCATCCCAAAACACTTTTGTCAGCATTGCAGCCGGCGGCGTTGTCGTGTAGTTGAGCTTGGGAGTGTAGAAAGGCTGCATGATCGCCGCCAGTTCCTCGTCCATTTCACTTAAGGATCGGCCGCGGTCCAGCCCGCCGAAGCTTTGCGTTCCGCAGGTCTGATAGATCAGTTCGCATTGCTCGGCCACCATCGTGGAACCGAGATCCAAATCCATGCCCAGGCCCAGCCAGCGCAGAACAAACACGTCACCGGGAAGCTGACTGAAAGGGGCCTCCGCCTCCTCCACCAAAATCCCCGGACGCACAGCGTTACGCAGCAGGATCGTTCGCTCCGGATTAATCGCCGCCAAACGCGTGCGCAGCGCCATATAAAACGAGTCTTTCGCATTCTGCATGGAGTACAACTCCTCGTTCCCTGCTGTTAGCTGGAAGCTGGTAACTTCTTACACCGCCTGCTGAAGCGCTTCCCGCAACAGTAACCGGTACATATACACCTGGCCAAAGGCTTCGTTGGCCGCAATTGACTCAATCAGGTAATCCTGTCCAGCCACCGTAACCACCAGTGTCATTGCAAAGAGAGACTGGGCTGATTCGAGGTCCAGCGCATTCACCTGCTGCTGCACCCCGGTCGCCGAAACCAGCAGCTCCCACTTTGACTCGCCATGCTCCTGCCAACTCGGCCGTAGCTTGCGCATCACGACCGGGCTCACCACCACTTCGGCAAAGGTCGTTGCCACCAGCCCCACCTCAGATTGGCTGGTATCCGTATTCGTGCCTGTCACCCGCAGAAGGGCCGTGGTTCCTGCCACGCTTCGCAGCAGAGCATCGGCCAGCATCCGCGGCGCTCCCACTGGGTTGCGCGCCGCCGTATCGCTCATTGCTCACCCCAGCCTGTTCGCAATGTAAGGACGCAGCCAGGTTTGCACTGTTTCGTCCACCAGCGAACTCGAAAAATACTGCATCTGCATCGTGTCGATCTTGGTTTTGCTCGCGTTCAGCGCCGGCGTCGACTGCGCATTGCGCACAATCTGCGCGCACGCCGTCTTCACGTCGTCGCCGATCGTCGCCAGCCCCGCCGTATATGTGACCGCCACCTCGTTGTAAGGCAGCCCCAGCACATTCCACGGTAGTGTCAGCTCCCCGGTGTTGGGATCAAAGTCCACGGAGTTAGGATCGATCGCCGTCCACTGCCCCGGCAGAGAAAATGCCAGCGCAATCTCGAACAACGCCTCGTTCGGAATTTCTCCGCGCCGCGGTCTCGTGTAGCGTCCTTCGATGCTGACCAGCGGCGTTGTGGCCGCTCCCAACGGCGTCAGCGGCAAATAACTCAGCAACACCGTCTGCGCTCCGCTGACCAACCGCAGCCGCTCCGTGTACTGGATCACGTTCAGGTCCGGCCGCCTGCAGTAGCTGTTGATCAATGCCGTCGCGGCCGTAATCCAGTCCGCCGTCGTGCCTGCCGGCAATCCATAATTCGGGTAATCCACTGGCTGCAGATATGCCATGCCATTTCCTTTCGATAAACAGGGACTAGGGACTAAGGGACTGGGGACTAAGGGACTGGGAAGTCGAGAGATGTGAACAGCGCTTCGCCGCGTACCGCCTATCGTTGACGATCTCCGACAACTGACAGCTATTCCTTAGTCCCTTAGTCCCTAGTCCCTAAGTCCCTGGTTTATTCCTACCGGTCCACCAGAACCTGGTAATGCGCGTAGTTGGCGCCCTTGACCACCACGGCGCCGAACTTGACCGCGACATACTGGTGAGCCAGCGAGTTCGGCAGCCCCAGTTGGAAGATGCGCGGCGTCGGATCGCCCAGCCAGTGGTACTCGATCAGATCCTCGGTCACGATGTAGGCCGGAAGAACCGCCGTGCCCGAGCCCGGCGTGCCCGTGTAACCCAGGCTCCAATCCGGAATCAACGGCAGATCGCCCGCCTGCGTTGAAAGCAACTTCACCCGGAATCCGCCCGTGATATTGTCGGTATTCAGCACCACGTTGAATTCGGTCTTCATCTCCCGGTCGATCAGGTCCAGCAGAACCGGGTTGGCGTAGATCGCCGTGGGCCGAACATGGAAGCCGTTGATGGCCACCATCTGCGCCACTGCCGATTTGATTCCGTCCACAATCGAAGCCGCCGTGCCGATGGTCGTCGTCAGGCCGCCCGCCACGATCTGCGGAATTACGCCCATGTACTGCGTGGTCGTGGGCGTGCTCAGGCTGGTGTCGTTGCCGTTCCACAGAGCCACGTCGTGCGTGACCATCACGCCGGTCACCGTGTCCACCAGGTCTTTGGCCTGAAGATAGGCGAACTGCTTCTGCTGGTCGCCCAGCTCGATGTCGAAGAGGTTGTAGTTGATCTGCGAAACGATCGCCTTCAGCGGAACGCTCCGCTCCACCCGCGTTGGGCTTACCACCACCGGCACGATGCTGCGTGGATTGACGAAGCCCGACGTTCCCGGATTCGGGATCGCCGTCTCCTCGAAGAACCGCGACGGATGCCCGGTCGCGGGTACCTGCTTGATGCGCTGCCCGAAGGGGCTCGAACGCCGGCAGATGTCGAAAATCTCGGTCTGATACAACGGAACTTCGATGGCGCCAGGCCCGATATAATCTGCTGCCGCGTGAATGTCTGCAAAGGTTGCGTTCATAGGCTCTTTCCGCCCCCTCCATGGGGCCTGTCGTTGCTCGAAGAACAGCTGACAGCTACTAGCTTCTAGCTGTCAGCTTTTCAATCTGAGCGGTGGTTTCATATGTTTCCGGCAGAGTATTCTCCGGGTTTTTCTTGGCTCCCGAATTGATTTCTCGCCGCTTGTCCCGGTCTGTTGCAATCATCCTGACCGAGTCTCCCCAGCTTTTAGCTAGAAGCTAGTAGCTAGAAGCTGAAAGCTGCTCTTACGCGATTGCGCCTGCCCGCAGCAGTTGGCTCTTGACCGCGATGCGCTGCTCCAGGCTCAGCCCGGCCAGTGCCGCGTCCAGGGTCCGCACGTCCACCGGGCCTTCGCCGATTCCGTGCTTGGCCAGCATCTCGCTGGTTGTCGAGGGCAGCGTCCTGCGCAGCGGGCTCAACACATTCTGCGCGGACCCAGCCTTCAATTCCGCCAGCTCCCGTTCGGCCGAGGCCAGCTTTTCCGCCAGTTCCGCCTCCCGCCGGCTCTGCTCGACGGTCGCCGAAATCCTTTCCACTTCGCCGCTCAAGGCGCCTTGCCGCTCCTCAAGCCAGCCCAGCGTCCGCTCCAGCAGGTTCGTCGCGGCTTCCAGCCGCTCCGCGATCTCTCTCTCTTCCTTTTCCATGCCATTCCTTTCTTCAGTTGACCGCTGACAGCTATCAGCTATCAGTTCTCAGTACTAGTTTTCGGTTATCCCCTGACAGTTGCCTGCTTATGCTGTTAGCTGTTAGCTGACAGCTGATAGCTGTTCGCTGTCGGGTGCTAACTCGCCATGCGGAAGCTCGTGGCCCGGTAGGCCGCCTTCTCCCGGAGCAGGATTGCCGCTCCGGTAAAGGTCACGCGGGTCAGCTTCCACACCTCGGCCCGCATATCTTCCACCCGCGCGTCGGCCAACTCATAACTCATGCCCATCGACTCGGGCGACTGCGCCTGAATTGCCCCCGCTACTTCGGGAAAGTCCCGCGCATACAGGTATCCGCGAACCACCAGCCGCTGCCCGACAATATCCGCCTCGGTCAGCAACCCGATCTTGCGCCGCGCATCGTGGCCGTCCCATCCCGGCCGATAGTCCACTGCCATGCCCAGCAGCGAGGGCAGCGCCTTTTCCGCAGCCTCGCGCATCAGCATCACTCGATGTCCGCGCGCCCCCGCCGGCGCCTTGTCGCTGGCTGCATTCACCATCGCTAATACCCCCTCGAACGCCACCCGGTTCGGGTGGCCATCCACTTGGGGAATACTTACTGCCATCGCTTCCAATCGCATGCGCTCTCCGCCCATCTGCTTTCGCTTGCCCGGCCAATACTTTTTCACTCAGCGGCCGGGCTGAATTCCGTTACCCTGTCGGCTCCCCCGCCGCTTCGCCCGTCAACTGCACCGCCCCATCCTGTCCCAGCGGTCCCAGCCCTCGCATGGCCCGCACTTCGTTCACCGTCAACACACCGGCATGCAGCAGTTGCACCTGCACCGCCAGTTCTGTCTCCTCGTCCCTCGCGTTCAGTTCGTTGAAGACAAACTCAAACTCCCGCCAGCCAATGCACTTGTCGAAGAGATCACGAGTAATGTGCCCGGCCAGCAGCATCGCCAACGGCGAGATCGCCCCGCGGAAGGCCTCATCGGTCATCTCCGCGGCCGTCGATTGGTTGACATCCGCCTCCAGGCCCAGCATCAGCGGCGGAAGCCCGAAGGCGTTGGCCACCATGCGGATCAGAAACTCCTGCCAGGCCAGCCGCATATCCGCATCCGTCCCCTGAGCAAAGCGCAGCACCTCCGGCTTCTGCTCGGTCGAAATCAACGGCACCCGCCCCGTTCCTTCGATCTCGTCCTGCCACCAGCGGATCAGCCGGTCATGCTGCGTGGGCGTCGCCTCGTTCAGCCATAGCGCATATTGCGCCACCGTGTTGGCCGCCAGTTTGCCCGCGAACCGGTGCGCGCTCAGGAATTGATTCACCGTCTCGAAGGCCACTTCCAGCGGTCCCAGCCCGAAGGGCGTAAAGCTGCGCGGATTCATTCGCACATACATCAACTGGTCGTCGCGCAAATCGATCGCGCTCGACTCCAGTTGCCCCGGCAGCGTCTGCGCATACCGCGGCGACTCCGGCTGCCCATCCCACCTGGGATTGATTCGGATCGACGCCCCATCCACCGCCCACAGCATCGCCGGCCGCTCCCCGTCCCCGGTCGGCTCCATCTCGATGGCCCCGTATCCGCCGGTCAGCGCGTCCTCGATCACCTGTTCAATCAAGGTCCGAAAACTGTCCGAGGCATTCGGCTCTTCCAGCGTCCTGCGCAACGCCCGCAGCTTGTGCTCCGCGGAGGCCAGTTCGCCCGCCTTCACTCCGCGCCGCACCCGCACCTGCCAGTCCATCGCCGCAATGCGGTCCTTGATCACGTTGATCGCCCGGCGCACCACCGGCGTCTCCGCAAACCGGCGCAGATTCATCGGCGTCGGCTTGGGAAGCAGTTGGCCCGGAAACTGGACCGGACTCAAAATCGAAGGCAGCGCCAGCGTCCTGCGCTCCGCCTCCGCCCTCGCCTCCAACCCTCCCGCGCCGGCTGGCCCGCGGCCGCTCCCCGTCGCCTGCCGCCAGATCTCCCGCAACTGTTCTCCTACCTTCACGCGCACCTTCCTTTTCCCGCCGCCCAAAAAACAAAAAGGCACGGCCTCGGAAAGAGCCATGCCTCAAAACAGTGGACAGTGAACAGCTAACAGTGAACAGTTAGCCGCTTGCGACGAACAACATTCAGCCGTTCGTCACAAGTTTCTTACTGACAAAACCAATCCTACAACAAAGTCTAAAAACTATCTGCAAACTCTCTTCATTATTTTTTATAGCGTGCAATCAATATGAATTCATCGCCGCCGCTAACTCGTTAACTTGCCAAATCCCGCACGGCGGGGTGCTATCTCGCTGTTTTTGATCCACGCGCATCGCAGAAGGAAGCTGACTCCGGTCATTACCGCAATAAAACTATTCCCTATTCCCTGTTCCCTACTCCCTGCTTTTTCACACCCGCAGCTCCCGCCGCGCCGTCTCCGCCACACGCCCCAGATCTGAGGTCGTCAGCACCCGGATCTGGTGCTCCTCCATCGTCTCCACGCCAAACCGGTACATCTCCAGCCGCTCAGGTTCCTCGTCGCTCGCCCCCAGCCGCGCCGCCGGCTCAATCACGGCAGTCAGCTCCAGGCTGGCTTGTTCCACCCGCTCCACCCCGGCCCGCAATCCCGCCGCCGAAAAAGCCAGTACCTTGGCCATCTCCACGCCCGGCTCCAGGCTCACCGCGTGAAACATGCGAATCATCCCATTCGGCCTGTACCCCACGTCAATGCGCAGCGGATCCCCCGGGCGTGTGTACTCCGAGGCCGCGATCCGCTTCCGCAGCAGCTCCCATACCCCGGCCCGTTCGAACTCTGTCCGCATCTTCGCCTGAATGCCGGCGCGCCCGCTCAACCGCGGGATTCTTTCTCGAGCCGGCGGCTCCACATACAGCCGCATCAGCTCTTCCATCCCCGCCGGAAGGCTCTCCGCCAGATAAGCCTTGGCCTCGGTCATCTGCACGCTCAGCGAGAGCGATTCATTCAGCAGCCGCATCAGATTCCCCTCCGGCTCGGCCGCGAAGCGCCTCTGTAGTTCGCTCTCCATCCCCTCTAGCAGCGCGGTGTCGGCCTCCGGGTCCAGGCAGCGCACCCGCCGCCAGTCGCGGGTAAACCGGACCAGAGGAGGCTCAGGCCCGGCCGCCGCCGGACTGTTCGTTTGGGGGCCGCCCTGTTCGCGCAGGATCACCCCGATATGCACATACTCGTTCCTCACCGCATCCGGCACATACCGGAGCAGTTGAAACTCGCACGCTCGCCGTCCGCCGCCGCTCTCCATGATCCGCCCGGCGCCCGCTCTTCCCTCAAGCGCCCCTTTCCTCCTAATTCACTCTCATGCTAGTCCCCCACCGCTCCTCTTTCCAATCCTCTTCCCCTTTTTTCCTCATCTCCACCCATTTCGGAAATGGCTCTCTCCTCGTCTTCCCAAACCCCGTAATCAGCTCCCGGATCCGACCGCGCCGCGCCAGCAGCTTTTCCACCAGCGCTTCCATCTCACTCAGGTCACCGCCGTACCACTCCGGCGGAACCTCGCTGGCCGCCGCCCACACTGTCTCCGCCGCCAAGGTCTCCAACCGCGTCAGCCAGGGCTCAAAGGATTCCCATCCTCTGATCTCCCGGTACACATCATTGCGGTAATACACCCCGCGCAGCGGCGCATCCTCAAACTTCCACTCTCCGGCGTGAAAGCAGTACCCAAAATCGATGAAGACCGCCCGGTAGCGCCGTTCCCGCTGCTTGCGCTGAAAGACCGCCTGCCGGCCATTCGCATTGCCGGTCCACTTGTCCAGCGCCAGGATCCCGGCGAACTCGTCCAGGTTCCTCACCTCGGTCATCTGCTCTTCGGGCAGGAAATCCACCACCTGGCCCGGCATCAGCCCGCCCACGAACCGCGACCCGAACTGCAACCCTGCCTGGCAGCGCACCCGCGTCTTGCCCAGGTCCATCTCCAGCTCCGGCGTATTCTCCACCAGCCAGTTGGAGACCTCCACCAACTCCGTCTCCGCAGCCGTCAGCCCCACCGCCGCCGCCAGCCTGGAGGCCAGAAACTCGTTGGCCAGCACCCGCATATGCTGCGGGTTGTTCTGGAACTTCACCACGTACACCTGGCCGTCCGCGCCCAGCATCAACTGGCCCTGCGCGCCGCCTCGCATCTTCCGGATCTGCTGCACCGCCAGAACCGCCAACTTCGTTCCCCCGCCTCGTCTGCAACCTTTATCGAATTCTAAGCGCTCAGACCCGGAAAAGCAGCTTCCAGCTTCTTGCTTCTAGCTCCAAGCCCAAACTCTGCTCCTTTTGCAATAACGATTCTCTGGATGCGCCACAAATGCTGGGTGCCCCATCCTTTCGCGTTCGTTGCGAAAAGGGTGGGAAACCACCAACCTCAACCGGCATCTCATTCGCCAGCAGCTGAAAGCTTGAGGCTAGGAGCTAGAAGCTAGCGGCTCACCTTTCCCAGCAGCTCCGCCCGCGCCCCCAGCCCGATCGCCATCGCCATCACCCGGTCGTCATGCGTCCCCGGCCGCGCCCCGCTCCCGCCATTCGGCAGGCGCACAAAGCTCCGGCACTCGGCCAGCAGACTCCGGCTCTGGAAGCACTCCGGCCACTCCACCAGCGCCGCATCCAGCCGCCCCAAAGCCGCCGGCCGGCTCATCGAAGTCGTCAGCCAGCCCGCCTGTCCGCCCTGCTGGTAGATTTTCCCGTAGCCGCACACCGTCTCGATCAGAGCCAGCACTCCACTGCCGTGGTTGTTCCTCTCCACCACCAGCCAGGCCCGGTTGTACTCAGTGGCCAGCGCCGTCACCAGCCGCGCCAGCTCCAACCCGCCCATATGCCCGGCAAACTCCGCGCACTGCAACCCCGTCTCCATCTCCAGCACCTGCGCCGCCGAATAGTCGCCCTCGCTTCCTCCGCCAGCCGGGTCCACCGCCACCAGGTATTCCTTGCCTTTTAACGGCGGCAGCCAAATCTCCAGCTCACCATTCCGCCGCAGCTCCGCTGCAGGCGTCATCGTCGCCAATCGCGCCTCAATCGCCTCGAGCTCAAAGACCGAATCCCCGCTGGCCAGAAAGCAGCTGTATTCGTCCTCGGCGTACTCCTGCCGCGCCAGCTTGCGAAAATCCGCCCGAATCTGCCGCCGATAGCCTATCTGCTCCAGATTCAGGCGCTTCCGCGTCATCAGATCGCGCTCATCGTCGCTCAGGCTACCTGCATCCACCGCCTTGGCCCGATACCGCCGCTCCATCCACCAGGGAAAAAAATGCCGCACCATCCCCGTCTCGCCGGCCTTTCGCCACTCCTCGTGGAAGCATCCGCCCACCCCGTCCGGCGTCGACTCCAGAATCAGCTCCGCCCCAGGCGCCAGCGAAGCCCGCAGCCCCGCCAGCGTCTCCGCCGGGTCTCCCGGCCATCGCGCCAGCTCCGAGCAGTGCAGATTCTGCACCGTCAATCCCCGTCCCGCATTCCGATCGCCCGCCGAGACCACCCGGTACTGCGCATCGATCTCCGGAAAGACAATCTGCCGCACATTCGCACGCGAGGTCCGCAAGATCCCTTCGCGCAGATTCTCCGGCAACCAGTCCAGAAACCGGTGTACGATCCTGAAAATCTCCTCGGCCGACTCCTGCGTATGCGCAACCTCCAGCGTCAGCGTCCCCGGATGCGTGATCGTCTTCAGAAAAAATCGCGCCGCTGCCCAGGTCGTCAACCCCATCTGCCGCGCCTTCAGCACAATGTTCCGCTCACCCCGCCGCCGCTCGAAGGCCCGCTGCGCCGCATTCGCCTTCAGCAGCGCCGTCTTGCCCTCGCGCATCCTTACCTGCAGAAGCTGCGCGGCCAGCGCCATCCCCACGCTATTTCCATGCAGACACGCCGGACGCTGGTCCAGAATCTGCCCATACCGCTCCAGTTCCTCCCTGTTCAGCGCCTCCGGGCAAAAAGTCCAATCCTCCGCGGCAGCCGCGCATCCTTCCGTTCTTTCCGCCACGGATCCCCCATTTCATCCGGATGAGCAAAACGATGGATCAGGCCCGAAAGAAACATTTCGCAAAAAGCTGTCATCCTGAGAAGCCCGACTCGCTGCTGCAAGTTGCGCCAGCAATACACCCGCTAACTAGCGAACTCGCCATCACCGCGAAGCGGTGGCTAACTTGCAAAATGGTTTACCAGTCCTCGCGGGTTTTGGCGAAAAGACGGAGAAGGCCCAAATCTCAACCAGTTTTGTTCATGAGGAGCGAACTCCGGCGTGCACCGGAACCCCAAGCCGCTCATGCCTACCACCCCGCGAACTCCACGTACCATCCATTCCCGCCATCCCCGCCTGTGCCCGCCGTCGTATACGTTGCCGCCGTGTAGCCCGACGACGTGCCAGCCGTCGTCGTGCAGGAGGCCAGCGCCCCGGCGCTCCAAGTCGGATTCACCGTCCTGGTGCCCAGCGTTCCACCGCCACCAACCACATTGAAAGTGATGCCCGCGCCTGTTCCGCACCCCGCTCCCGCTTGAACCGCCGTGCAGGTGCCATTCAGAGCTCCGCTCGTCACACCTAGCGTCGCCTTCCGCTGCGTCGAGCAACTGCCTGACGTTTCAAGAGCCTCCGGTACAGTGACTAATCCTCCGGGTCCGCCCGCCACATAGATCGTCGGCCACGTCGAGACAGCCGTCTGCGAAGAGAGTATCCCGACACCCCCGCCCCCGCCGCTGCCTGCTCCGGTCGAGTTTGCCGCCGGAGACATTCCGTAGGCTCCGCTGAGGTCGATCACGCCGCCCGTCCCGCTGGTCGAAGCGCACATCATCACCAGGCCGTCACCCGCTGTAGCGAAGATAGCGCTATGGACTCACATCCTCCACAACCATCTGGTTCAGCGTGAAAGAGTTCCCAGCAGTGTTCGCCGTACAAAACAGGCTGGCCGAGAGCGTGAGCGTGCCATTCGTGGCGAAGTTGCGCGAAATGGTGTTGTTGACGTTGCTATCCCAGGGTGCGGAAGCGTTGCCCTGCGCGATGAACAGCGGGTTGGTGAGGACCGCAGAGCTTGCCGATGGGGTAGCCGTACCCCTTAGAAAGAATTGGGCGCCCGAAGGGACTGCTGTATAGCCGCCACCGGGAACGGCGCTGGTATAGGGACTCCAGATCATTGTCGATCCTAGATTCAGAATGATGCCCATTCCCGGAGGGGAAGAAGAGGTTTGCAATGTTCCGGCCACCGTCACCTTGAGCAGAGTTGTGCTGGTGATCGTGTTGGCCGGGATGGTATAGGTGGTTGCAAAAGCCGTTGAAGTGTTGTTTGGACAGGAAACCGTGTCAGTCGTGCTGTAGAGCGTGGCTAACGGAGTGCGAGCCATTTGAACGAAAGCGGTTGTGGCTAGCTTTGTGCTGTTATCGCCCGCCAGCTGTGTCGTTGCAGTTGTGCCGCTGGGCAACGCGGGAGTTCCACTTAGATTTGAGGCCGTACTAGCATTGCCGCTGGTGTTGGCCGCATTGTTGGGAATGTCGCCTGAAACTAATGCGCGAAATGCCGGCGCCCCGCTGCCGCTTGTTAGACCGGCAAAGACAAAGTTTTGTGACGTGCTCGCCGCGCCCGTGCCTCCCTGAGCCGCTGTTACAAGCGCTTCGCTGCCAAGCGTGCCCCCGCTCGATGTCGTCACCACTCCCGCAGTGGTCAACGGAGTTGTCACCGTCCCGGTGAATGTCGGAGATGCAACCGTCGGCGATGTTCCCAGAACCACATTACCCGAACCCGTCGTGCTCGAAATCTGCGACGGTGCGATCTGCCCGCTGCTGTTGCCCAGCGGAATTCCAGCCCATGTTCCCGGTATGCCTGCCCCCACGTTGACCCATGCCGCTACTCCATTCGCCGTTGCCCCTGAGTTCTGCTCCGTGTCACCTTGTGACCACGCCAGAGAGGATGGCGCTGCGGAGGTTTTTGTCGGCATCTGAATCTCCGGCCCTAACACCGGCGCGGAGAATGAAAGCGCTGTCGCGGTCGAGTACGTCGCGCCGAGATTGCTCCCAAGATTCACCAGCACGGCGCCCGTTTGGGTTGCATCTACGTAATTGATTGTCTTGTTTGCATCGGTGCCAATGGTGATCCTCTGCCCTGTAGACAAGTCTGTGGCGCTGGTGCAAGTCAATATGCTGGTGCCGCTCGTGCCGGTGCAGGTGGTAGCCCCGCCATTCGGGGTGCCGGTTGTTCCGGTTTGGTAGACCACGTCGAGGGCGTACCGCTTGCCGTTGGCACCATTCCAATAGCTTGGCGGGGCAAGAATCTGGCCTGCATACAACGTTGTTCCATTCGGCAGCGCCGCAAATGCAGTGTCCGCGTACAGAAGATTGGAAGCGTGAATGCCATGTTGCCATAACTGGCTGATGTTCAGGTCGCCGATGATCTGCGCTGGAGAAGACGATGTAGCTGGGCCTACACTGGAACTTCCTATCGAAGGTGCATAGGTGAGCAGAGGAGTCCATCCGCTGGCTCCAAGGATATTGCCCCGCGAAAGTCCTGGTATCCCCACAAATGCCGCTGTGGTGTTCGATCCCATCCCGCTTTCAAACTGGCTATTGGCTGCGTGCAACACCAGCGCCTTGTCGTTTGCCGGCGACATAACAAACGAAGGAAAATTGAATCCAGCGCTGCTCCCGGATGCCGGACTCACCCATGTCGTATCGAAACTGAGTAAGAACTGTTCGCCATTTCCCGCGGATGGGCAGTCATAAAGCGTAAACACACCCAGCCCTTGAGTCAGCGACGAATTAACCTCGACTTTTACGTTCCTGGAAGTAAAATTGATGACTCCGCAAGATGCTTGATTATCCAGCATCACCGCGGCTCCGCTGCTTGAAGAACCATATCCTCCTCGGTTGTTGTCCACAGTTCCGTTGGCTATGCCAAAAGAGTCGCCGCCTCCCACTCGCCAATAGATTCCTGCAATCCCGGCTCCGTCCGATCTCCAGCCCTTATCAAAATCAATGTTAATGCCGCCGACAGGAAAATAGTAGCTATACTCCGTTGCTCCCGATACTTCACCGTGCCATATCCTCGTGCCGGTATCTACTCGCGATCCAAAGTAGAATCCAACCTGAAATGTATTAGTTTGCGTAAGTGTTTTGTTTCCAAGCCCTATATTGCTGACTGCTTGCTCGTATCGCGCATTGGCATCGAAGGCGATAAATACGTTCGACACTGTCGCCGTTCCCGTGTCGGTGTATGTTCCTGTGGTAACTCCGAAGGGCACAACAACTGTAAAGGTCGTGCTGGTTGCAGATGCCACCTGAACAATTCCCCTGTTCAGGTTCATGCCGCCTTGCGTGCTTAAGCCTTCTATGTCCACCCACTGCCCTGCTGCCAGGCTATTGTTCGCGGTAAATGTTGCAATGTAGGGCTGAGGATACGGGGCCGGAGAACTCGGGGCATAGACCGGCGTCGTGTTGGCCGCGATGGTGACGCTTGATATGTTGTAGATAGCGCCAGGAGTCGGACCGTTCCATAATATTGTTGGAGGGGCGTATCCTCCTCCGGCATTGCCGATGGTTCCCTCGATCTGGCAGCCATCGTACGCGTAAATCGTCGATGATACAACGTAACTGTGATTTCCGGGAAACTCGATAATTCCGCCGTGCGGAGCGCCGCCATTATTCCAGCAAGTGTTGAATGCCGATTGAATCGCAAGAGTATCGTCGTTCGCCCCGTCTCCCTTCGCGCCAAATGCGGCGTTCGTAACATCGTAACGCGGCCCGATGCTCAAGTTGTTCGCTACCGAGAGTGTGCTGGCAACGCTCACTGGCCCGGTAAATGACGCTCCCGTTAGTGCAGCCCCGCCCAAATTCGCCAGGGCCCCAGACGCGGAGGAAGCCCCGGTGCCTCCTGCTGTGATTGAAACCGTGTTCGTGCCCGATATGGACGTGCCCGTGCCGCTGTAATAGGCTATCTGCCCGCTGGTCCCCGCGTTGACCGTTCCGTTGCTGCCTCCGGTGCCGCAGGCTGCGCCCGTATTGCTGATATACCCGGAGTTATCGATTTGCAGGCAGTTATGGCCGCTGCTCGCAGCCAGTCCCGGAAACTTGATCGCTGTTGTGCCCGTAAAGCTCGCATATAGGCTGCTGCTGCCGCCGCCGTAGATATTGAATCCCGTCCCGGATCCTGTTTCATAGTTGACGCGTACAACACCGGAAGCGTTGGATGCATTAATGTAGGTGTCGCCGCTGTTGGTGCTCTGGTATGCCTTGAAGCTGTCCAATCCTCCGGTTGCCGAGTTGAGCGCCCAGTTATTGCTCGCATCCTTCACCATGTACCATTGGCTATTGCCGTTCCAGTCCTTGTAGATGAAGGATTCCTTCTGACTGGCCGTCAATCCTGCCCACAAAGTTGCATCAATTTCCGCATCCGCCTGGTTCTTTACTGTCGGCGTGCCGATCAATGTGGACGTCCCGCCCACCTGCAGCGTTCCGTTGAACTGCGCGTTCCCGGCGTTGTTGATCGTCGCCACTGTGGTTTCGCTCGCTCCGCCGGACCCGATCACCACCCCGCCTGTCCCCGAGTTATTCGACCCATTCAAAACCACTGCGCCGGTCCCTGCCGAATTAATAACTGTCTGGTTGTTCGTGCTCGATTGCCCGTTGTTATACTGCCCGATCGATACGCGGTACACATTGTTCAGTTCATCCAGAATTTGGTAAAACTGCTCCCCTGCCGTCGCGTCGCTCAAGCCCATCGTCCACCGGTAGCCGTAGTCGGTTTGATAGCGGTTTAGCAATCCGCGCTCATTGCCCGACCCGATACCAATGCGATAGTGGTTGGTGACTGTTGCATCCTTCTGGCTCCCGTACCAATCACCATTCAAGCCGTTGAAACTCCTGTGAAATGTATCAAGGAAGCTGTTGCGCGTTCCGTTGTCCGTCAATGCCCCCGTGAACATCGTGCCGCCGGTCATCCAGTTGTTGTATGCGCTGCCTGCGTCCGCCACAACTTGGTTGGTCGAGTTCTCGTTCCGCAGCCCAACGATTGTGTTGTTCTGCGCGTTTGCCCCCAGGTGCAATGCCGTCGAGCATCCCTCTACGTCCCCTCCGGTGATCGTGTTTCCGTCACCCTGTTGCAGGTTGATGCCATAACTTCCGCTGATTGGGCTTACCCCGCTCGTAGGGCAGTCGATGTGCAACCGCACAAACGTGCTTGCGTTCAGCCAATCGGTCGTCGCGGGATTCGATATCTGGTGCCCGATCGCGTTAACGGCCGTCTGGAATCCTATAAATTCGTCGTCGTAAAACGTTCCTCCCGTGTAATTCCCGGTCCCATCCAGTGTCATGCCTGTCTGGTTCGAGTTACCCAGAAGATACAGGCTTTCCAGGTCCAGCTCCTGCGTCCGGTATGCCAGGAATCCCTGCGCCGTCGCGCTCGTCGCCGCCGTGGTATTGATGACCGCATTGTCCAGGTGGAAGCCCATCGTATCCGCCGCATAGGTTGGGTCGCCCACCTGCACCATCGCCCCTGTTCCCGAATACAGAAACACCGTGCCGCCCTGGCTCCCGCTCGCTGTGCTCGCGCCGCGCAATGCGCACCCCCGCAGCGATACATTCCTCGTTCCCGCCGTCACTATGATTTGGCGGGCCGTCGAAATCGTGGCGCAAGGCAGTTGCACGGTAGCATTCGCTGTCGATATCGTCAGATTCGATCCCATCGACAGTGTCCCGGAATAATTCCGCGCATCGCACGTCCCGCCTTGTGTCTGGCTCAGTCCGCTCAGGCACGCGCTCAGCTTGGCTCCAAAATCCGCCCCGGAAAATTGGTCCACCTGATATACAGCCCCTATCTTCACACTCGTCAGCGGCCCCGTCATGCTCCCACCCGCCAACGGCACTTCCAGGGCAATGTTTTCATCCACATAATGCTTGTCTGCCGCCTGCAGCGGCTGCGTCGGATCGCAGCACAAGGTTAGCGGCCCGGTCATTGTTGTTCCCGAAATCGTCAGCACTCCGCCCGCAAGACTCGTGATCGCCTGATCCACATACGCCTTGCTTACCGCCTGCACCGCCTGCGCCGCCGGCATCAACTGCGACTGTACCTGCCCCAGCGTCGCCTGAGGCCCCGCCGGAACCACCCAGTACTGGGTGCTTGTCGTCCCGTCACTCAAATAGTAGACCGCCGTGTAATACTGTCCCGCCGGCGTCGCCCCAAGGTTCGGAGCTAGATTCACGCTCACAAATCCATCCGGCGCAATCGTCTCCGTCGTACTGTTGGCCACTACCAGTTGGCCGCTGCCCGTTGTGAACGTCGGCCAGCTCAACACCAGCGTCCCCGCGCCTGGCTGACCATTCGCCAGATACACCGTTCCCTGAACCGTCGTTGTGCTGAGTGCCTGCGCATGGGCTGCATTCCCCAACCCCATGCCCGTCAGGCCCATCACAATCGACAACAGTCCCAGCCATCCGCCGGCGCGCAACCACTTGTGATTCGTGAGCTTCATCCGTCTCTCTTCTTTCTTCCTGGGAGTACCGCAAAGAGACCTTTTCTCTCTGCCGTCATCCCCGCAAAGTCTTGTCCTCAGCGATAATTCGCTGGCTTACTGACTCGCTGGGTGCCCCATCCTTGGCGCGTTTTGGTTTTACGCCAAGGGTGGGATACCGCGATCCTCAATCCGCCCCATTCATCAGGTGCGGAGTCGAGGCGCCTGCATCTGCTTTCTCGGTTGCAATGCAATCGGGCCGGATCATCAACCCTCCGGCTCACGTTGTTCGAAGCTACGCCGTGGCTGCTTCGATCTCCTCGGCGCTGCTCTCCGGTTCCGCCGCCAGCCGCTCTGCAAGGCTCACAAAACCCAGCACTACGACTTCGTCCTCGCAATCGATTTGCCCATCTGCAAGGGCAAACAGCAGCTTTGCGCTGGTTACGTTTCCGCCGAATGTGCTCATCAGCAGCGTATGTGCTATCTTCACGCTGTTCAACTCCAGGGCCTTGTCTGCCGCCGCGTTCATACTTGCTTTGCCGCGGTTGACCACGTTCTTCTGGGCCCCTCTTCCATGTGGTTTCCTCACCACCGGATGCATCTCTCGTGCCTGATCCATTTGTCCGCCAATCCCGTCCCGCCATTCCACGGCCTGACTCACGACTCCGTAGAAAGGGAAAGGGGGCAATTCCTCTCCGGATTTGCCCCCTGCTTCCGCCGAATTGGTCCATCGGTCGCCGCGAAGGTCTGCGGCTTCATCTAGTTTCTGAGGAAGCCGTCTTGCTCAGCCCCTCGCTGCTCCGCCTCAACTCGGAGAATGCCCGAATCGCTTCAAGAGTTTGCCCTGCCAGAGCCATTCCGCCTTTAGCCGCTTACGCCACTTCCCTGTGCGGCCCTCCGCTAAGGTCAAAACACCCTCTCGCTCTCTCAAAGTGCTCTCAGTCTCTCCCCACGCTTGCGAATCCGCGGAAGTTGTCCGAATAAAATCAGGAAAGCCTCGCCTTCTCTCCCCTGTCGCTCTGTTTCTCGTTGAATGTTCTTAGCATATCGAATCGATAAGGAATTCCATGCAATCCAAAATAGTATGCTTATCCACTGTCATATCAACCACTTAATCCAGATTCTGCGCCCAAGTCTCTTGACACGATCTCCGAAACGGAACATACGGTACCTAAAACTGAGTGCCCCGTCTCCACAGAATGCCAATCCTTGACGTCATTTTGACCAACCCAATTCGCCCCGACTCGGTAGGACCGGAAATCGATGCACCGTGACTTCAAAAATGCTGGGTGCCCCATCCTTGCGCCTTTTTCCTGGCGCAAGGGTGGGAAACCCGGATTTTAGAGCATTTTGCCTGTTGGTATAGAGTGGATCTCCTGCTTGGCTCAAGGTTGCCGGTCGCTGCAAGAATAGTTAGCGCCGGCCTCCTGGCCGGCTGTCGCGTGGACCTCCCGGTCCACGCCGGACTCTACACCAACAGGAAAAACGCTCTAATCTGCCCCGTCCATGAAGAGCCAAGTCGAGCTCCCACTCGCCTTACCTGGCCCGCTCGAAGGTAAGTGATGCGGAATTGATGCAGTAGCGCAGGCCGGTGGGACGCGGTCCGTCGGGAAAGACGTGGCCCAAATGGCCGCCGCAGTGGGCGCAGGTAACCTCGACACGGCGCATGCCCACGCTCCGGTCTTCGTGCTCGGCGACGGCCTTCGCGTCGGCAGGCAGCAGAAAGCTGGGCCATCCGCAGCCGGAGTCGAATTTGGCCCCGCTCAGAAACAGCAGCGCCCCGCAGCCCGCGCAGTGGTAGTTCCCTGTCTCGTGGTTCTCGGTCAGCGCGCCGGTAAAGGACCGCTCGGTGGCCTTTTCTCGCAAAATGCTGTACTGCTCCGGCGTGAGCAACGCGCGCCACTCAGCCTCACTCCGCACAACCTTCTCCGGCCCCTCGCTCATGCAAGCCTCCTGGACATCCCGTCCATGGGATGCTCACGGCCCGGCAAAAGCGGCAGGAACTTCGCCCTCAGGCCTCGGCCACCAGTTCAATCTCCACCAGCACGTCCTTGGGCAGCCGGGCAACTTCGACGGTGCTGCGGGCGGGCAGCGGCGCGTCCTCCTGCTCAAAATAGCTGGCATAAACCGCGTTCATCGCGGCAAAGTCATTCATGTTTTTCAGAAACACCGTGGCTTTGACCACCTGCGCCAGGCTCGATCCACCGGCTTCGAGGATGGCCCTCAGGTTTTCGAAGGCGCGCGTCGTCTGTTCCGTGATCCCGCCCGCGACCACCAGCTGGGTCGCCGGGTCAACACCCACCTGGCCGGCAGTGAAAACAAGATGCCCCACCCGCACGCCCTGAGAATAAGGCCCGATTGCAGCTGGGGCTTCGTCGGTTGCGATGACTTGTTTGCTCATGCACTCATTGTAATGGCGAGTTGGCGTCAGGCGAGAATCGTATTATCTATCAGCCGCGTAGCCCCAACCCATGCGGCCACGGCAAAAAGGCTTCCCGGCGCGGCAATCTCCACCGCCTCCAGCGTTGCCCAATTCACTAGCTCGATATAATCCATCCGCACATCGGCCGCGGCCGCAAAGGTGTGCCGTGCGGCAGCGACGAGCGTCTCGGCCCGCCGCTCGCCCCCAGCAACCAATGCCTCCACCTGCCTGATCGTCCGGCTCAAGACAAGCGCCTGCTCCCGTTCCGCCGGGCTGAGATAAACGTTGCGCGAGCTGAGCGCCAGCCCGTCTGGTTCGCGGAAGATGGGGCAGACGACAATCTCTGTGGCGAGCCGCAGGTCGGCCACCATGCGCCGAAGCACGGCCACCTGGGCAGCGTCCTTTTGCCCGAAGAAGGCGCGATCTGCCTCCGACGCGATCAGCAGCTTGGCCACCACCGTCGCCACCCCGCGAAAGTGCCCCGGCCGCGAGGCGCCGTCCAAACGCTGGCTCAGCCCCTCAACCTCGACAAAGGTCGCCGCGCCGTCGGGATAAAGCTCTTCGACCGGCGGAGCGAAGATCACGTCAGCGCCCTCGGCCTTGGCCAGAGCGCAATCCGCCTCAAACGTGTGCGGGTAGCGTGCATAATCCTCGTTCGGCCCAAACTGCGTGGGGTTCACGAAGATGCTCACGGCCACGTAGCCAACCGAAGCGCAGGCAGCGCGGATCAGCGATGCGTGTCCGGCATGCAGCGCCCCCATGGTGGGCACCAGGCCGATGGTGTTCCCGCCGTCGTTGCGCTCTTCACGCGACCACTCGCGCAATTCGGCGACTGTGCGCATAATCTCCATCAGACTTTTCTCAGCGTCCCTGTCTTTTCCGTCGCTTCCAGCGCACGGCGCTCCGGCTCCGGCAAATGGTAGCTCTCCTCGTCGCTGGGAAAGGCTCGCCGCTCCACGTCTTCCCGATACTCTTCGATGGCCGACCGAATCAGCGCCCCGGCATCCCCGTAGCGGCGCACAAACTTAGCCGCCGGAGCAAAAGTCAGGCCCATCAGATCATGAAAAACCAGAATCTGCCCGTCGCAATCCGGCCCTGCGCCAATGCCTATCGTAGGAATCTGCAGCTCGGCGGTAATCGCCGCAGCCACCTCGCGCGGAACTCCTTCCAGCACCAGCGCCCCAGCGCCCGCCTCGGCCAGCGCCTGCGCGTCGGCCCTCAGCTTCAGCACGGCATCGGCGGTGCGCGCCTGCACCCGGTAGCCGCCCATGCGGTGAATGCTCTGCGGCGTCAGTCCCAAGTGGCCCACCACGGGAATTTCGGCCTCGCTAAGCGCGCGCGCCAACTCAACCCGTGCCCCTTCGATCTTCACCGCTTCCGCGCCCGCCTCTTTCACAAAGCGAATCGCATTTGCCACTCCTTCGCCCACCGTGCCGTGATAGCTGCCAAAGGGCATATCGGCCACCAGCAGCGCGCGGCGCACCCCCCGCCGCACGGCTCGCGTGTGGTGCAGCATCTCGTCCATGGTCACGGCGAGGGTATTCTCGTGGCCCAGAACCACCATCGCCAGCGAGTCGCCCACCAGGATCAGGTCAATCCCGGCCTCGTCCGCGAGGCGCGAGGTGGCGTAGTCGTAAGCGGTCAGCGCGCAAATCAGCTTGCCCTGCCGTTTCATCTCGGCCAGCGCGGGCATCGTGACTTTTAGAAGGGAAGCGCCTGCGATCAAAGCGCCGTGGGGCGCGTCATCCGCGCCGCCGGGAAAGTTGGTAACGCTCATAAGCTCTCCAGTGCCACTCCGAACACCCAGGATGCAGCCCGAACAATCCGAGTATACGCCCAAAGCCAGTCCGTATTGCAATATCCCTAGGCTACAGAATTTCCTCCAACAGGCGGATGCCCGGGTTTCTTATGCTTCGGGGACCGCTGAGTTCTTGACGTTCAATCAGTTCAGTCGAGCAGCCGCGAGCGCGCGCATCTCCCTCCCCACCTGTGAGCAATTGATGCAAAGCTGAAACCCTAGAAAAATCAGGTTGCCGGTTGCCCAGTAGAGGGACAGGCCCGAAGAGAGCCGCCACATTGTGAAGCCCATGATGACAGGCACTAGAACGATCATCATAAAGCGTTGGGTTCGGTCCTTGCCGGGTTGAGGCGTGATGATCTGCGTGAGCAGCATCGAGACGAGAATGAAGATGGGCAGGATATGTCGCGGGTCCGGCGAGGCGAGGTCGAAGAGCCAATACCAGTGAGCCTGACGGAGTTCCCCTGCGTTTGCCAGCACATGATACATGGCGTAGAGCAGCGGCATTGGAATTAGCATGGGCAGACACCCGCCAAACATATTTACACCTTCAGATTTGTAGATTGCCATCACCTCAGCTTGCATCTTGGCCTTTTGGGGATCATTCATTTTGAGATGAGCATACATTTTTTGGATGGCCCTGACTCTGGGCTGAAGGCGCATCTGTCTCAGTGACGATCTCATCATCGCCAGCCGAGGGGGTAACAGGCTCAGGTTGATGATGACTGTGAGAAGGATGATTGCCCATCCCCAGTTGTATGCGCCCGGGCCAAGACGACCATGCAACGCACGCAGTAACCGATAGAGCGGATTGGCGATAACAGAAATCCATGTGTGCTGATCCTCCGCCTCCAACTTGGAATTCTTCTCACCTGTAATCGCGTGAGATCCACTTGAGGCTATGACGGCCGCAGTGGATTGCGTGGCCGGGTTCTGCTTGAAGTGCTCGATGCGGACGAGAGCCAGGACGATCAGGAAGATGAGTGCCAGCAAGATTTGAGGAGCGCCTCCGTTGCTGGTGCTCTGCGCGCGCAGATTTGGATTTTGAAATTTAGGCAATCGACACCTTTTCCTTCCAGGACAAAGGCCTGGAAATCCCTTTGGAGACAAAGGAATGCGCGGCCATCAAAGTGGCCTACGCTCATGCAATCCACTGGATTTAAGAAAAGATGGGAGGGGGACGCTGAAATAGAGGAGAGAGACTAGGCCCGCGAGCCACGGCCAGTGAGGGCAGGGAGATCCAAAGAACTCCACGATCTGGCGGCGGAGTGAACCATGAAAGCGGCAAAGCTCTCAGGCGGGCCGTAATCGTGCGGAAGACCTCCGCGGATCGTGCCACCACAAACATCAGCAGGCAGGTCAGCAGCAGAAAGTAGATCGACCCGCTAACCCCTGCAAATAGGAGCGATTGATAGTAAGGCAGGCAGAGTACAAACAGGCAGAAAAATTTTTCCGCAGCCGCTTGCTTGTAGCCTTGTGGCTTTTTCATCTGCTCTCCCTTGCAAATAATTGTACGCTCGGATGGCGCTTTTTCGGGTTTCGCTTGCGATTTCTGCTCTCAGCGCGTCACACTGTAGGCAGTATGTTTTCCCCATTGGCCACAGAAATCTCCGCCGGGCTCAGCGCGGCAGCCGGACTAGCCCTCGCGGCGGGTGGCTGCGCCTATGCGGCTATGTGGCCGGCCTCGCAGCTCTTCGGCTCCACGCTCATCGCCCCGCCGCGCCCCGGCGAACTGGCCCTCACCTTCGACGACGGCCCCAATCCCGTCTGGACGCCGCGCCTGCTGGACCTTCTGGCCAGCCACGATGTGCGCGCGACCTTCTTTCTCGTCGGCAGCCGCGCCCAGGCCCAGCCCGCGCTGGTCCGCCAGATCGTCGCCGCCGGGCACCTCATCGGCAACCACTCCTGGAGCCATCCCAACCTGGCGCTCTCCTCGGCCCGCCGCATCGGCGAGGAGCTCTCCCGCACCAATCAAATCCTCGCCCAGATCGCCGGCGCGCCCCCGCGCTACTTCCGTCCGCCCTTCGGCGCGCGCCGCCCCGAGGTACTGCGCGCGGCAAGGCGCCTGGGCATGATCCCGGTCCTGTGGAACGCGATGACCTCCGACTGGAAGAACCCTTCGGCCGACTCCATCGCCAGCCGTCTCACCCACAAAATAGACTCTCTAGCCCGCCGCGGCCATGCCGCCAACATCGTCCTCCACGACGGCAGCCACGCGGACCCAGCCGCCAACCGCGCCCCCTCCATAGCCGGCGCCGCCCAACTGATCGCCCACTACCAGCCGACCCGTCGCTTTGTGACTGTAAGCGCGTGGAGATAGGCCAGTTGCGGCGATAGTGCCATCTGCACTCTAACTCTTGGAGACCATCTGCCGAGTTCACTTGTTCCCGGTTTCCTCGCGTCACTCCGCGGCCAACTGCTCCAGCAGCCCATCAAAGTCTTCCAGCCGCGCGTATTCGATGATGACTTTGCCGTGGCCGTCGTGGTCTTCGATGTGGACCTTCAGCCCGAGGGCGCGCTGCAATCGCTCCTGGACCGCGCGAACATTCGGGTCGACGGGAGGCTCGGGCTTGGCCTCCTTCTTGCCGGCGCGATCGGGGTGGATGAGGCCCTGCACGTAGCTCTCTGTTTGGCGAACAGAAAGCGAAAGTGCGACAATCCGTTGCGCCGCCTTCTCCATCTCCTCCGCGTGCTCAAAGGACAGCAGTGTCCGCGCGTGCCCAAAGCTCAGCTCGCCGGCCTCGACCTTCGCCTGCACAGACGCAGGTAACTTCAATAAACGCAGGAAGTTAGCAACAGTTGCACGGTCCTTTCCAGTACGCACGGCCATCTGCTCCTGGGTCATATGAAACTCGCGCGACAGCCGCTCAAACGCCCGCGCCTGCTCCATCGCGTTCAGATCGGCGCGCTGCAGGTTTTCGACGATAGTGATCTCCATCGCCTGCTCGTCGGAGACCTGCCGCAGAATGGCCGGAATCGTGGCCTTTCCGGCCAGTTCCGAGGCCCGCCAGCGCCGCTCTCCGGCAATCAGCTGAAAGCGGCCGTTGGCCTGCGGACGCACCAGCACCGGCTGCACCACCCCGTTCGCCTTGATCGACGCTGCCAGCTCCGCCATCTGCTCCTCGTTCATATGTGTTCGTGTCTGGAAGGGATTGCGATCCAGCTGATCGAGAGGAATCTCCAGCGGCTTGCCCCCTTCCGTATCGGCTGCTGAGGGAGCGGGGGCGGCTTGCACGCGGGGCAACAGGGAGTCCAGTCCCTTGCCCAGGGCGCGACGTTTGATCTCGGGTGCGGCGTTGGTCATGATTCAGAATCCTTTATCCAGGTGAATAACCGGAGCATTTCAAATCTGTGTCGGCTAAAGTACTGGCGGTTACGACGACTATTCAAGCAGCCGTCAGGAACGAGGTAAAATCCGAGCCACAACCTCCGGCTCGCCGGCGATGCGCCCCTTCCGGGGCGGAAGCTCGATCCCGTTGCGCGCCAGAAACTCCCCGGCCAGCTCGAAGTATGCCTCGGTTCCCCGCGAGCGCGCGTCGTAAAGAGCCACCGGCTTGCCGTGGCTGGGCGCCTCAGCCAGCCGCACGTTGCGCGGAATCACCGTGCGAAAGAGCCGCTCCTTGAAGTACTCGCGCAAGGTTTCGGCCACCTGCTGGGCCAGGTTGGTGCGGTCGTCGTACATCGTCAGAAGCACACCTTCGATGGTCAGCGTAGGATTGAAGGCCGCGCGCACCCGCTCCAGGGTCGAAATCAGCTCCGAGATCCCCTCCAATGCAAAGTATTCAGCCTGCATCGGCACAATCAACGTGTCGGCGGCGACCAGGACGTTGAGCGTAAGCAGGTCAAGCGCCGGCGGGCAATCCAGAATCACCAAGTCGTAACTGTCCTGAATCGGCTCTAGCGCCCCGCGCAAACGAATCGCGCGGTCCTCGGCCCCAGCCAACTCGATATTCGCGCCGGTCAGGTTCTTCGAGCCGGGCAGCAGCGACAGCAGATCGATCTCCGTGGGCAGAATCACCTGTTCCGCCGGAGCCTCGCCCATCAGCACGTCATACATTGAGTGCCGGTTGTCGTCCCGCTGAAATCCGAGCCCGGAGGAGCAGTTCGCCTGCGGGTCGCAGTCCACCAAAAGAACCTTGAGGCCTTCCAGAGCGAGGCAGGCGGCCAAATTAATCGCAGTAGTGGTTTTACCGACTCCGCCCTTTTGGTTGACAATGCCGAGAATCTTGCCCATGGCTTTCAAGAGTAAGGGCCAGAGCCAGTTTGCGGGTAGGAGCTCCCGCTGTGGAGAACTGAGCCAAGCTGTGGAAACTACCTGCGGTGGAGCGGGGCGGAACCGCGACAAATACTAGCAGAGCAAGGCTTTCGTGGCAGGGTGCGCGTCTCCTGGTGACCGGACTGCAAAAAGGGCTTTCGGTGGAAATCTTTCCTGTTTTCAGCCCCGATCCGCAGCTTATTCCCGAATCCCCATCCTGAATCTCGCCCTGTTCGGGCAAACGCCAGTTGTGTTTCACGTGGAACTGTGCCCAGGCGCATTGGTCCAGCTTCTCAATTTGTTTCACGTGGAACAAGCCTCCTACCTATTCCCGTCCATTCCAATTACAATTTCACACAGCCATTCTCAAAGAATTTCCGGCAACTGTCACACAGCCCGATCCAGATTGTCTTAACTGTAGGAGGCTTTCCATGCAAACCACACCTGAAGCACTGCAAAACCCCTTCCTTGAGAACTCCCCCGGCGATCCGGACGAAGAACTCGCAGCCGGCGGAAAGGCTGGCGGCCGCGATCAACTCGAACTTCTCCTCACACGCCATCTTCCCTGGCTCTTCAATCTCTCCCTCCGCATGCTCCATCGCCGCGCTGACGCAGAGGATGCCACCCAGGAAATCCTGCTCAAGACCATCAAAGCTCTGCCGGAGTTCCGGGGTGAGGCGAAGTTCCGCACCTGGCTGTATCGCATCGCCGTCAACCACCTGTTGAGCGTCAAGAAGCCCAAGTGGGCCGCAGCCGATGCCATCTGCTCCTTTCCCGTAGCCTCTGCTGGGCTACGTCAGGTCCCCGATCTCGATCTTCCCGACCCGCGTACCGTGCCTGTGCCGATCGAAATCCTCATCGAAGAAACGAAGAACAACTGCATGATCGGGACGTTGCTTTGCCTGGACGGCCGCCAGCGCCTCGTCTTCATCCTCGGTGAAATCTTTCAGGTGAGCGATCAGGTGGGTGCCGAGATCGCCGAGGTCACACCCGCCAACTTTCGCCAGATTCTCTCCCGCGCGCGCCGCGATCTCTTCGAGTATCTGCGCGACAACTGTAGCCTGGTCAATCCGGAAAACGACTGCAAATGCACTCACAAGACCCGCGCCTTCATCCAGGCTGGCTTTGTGGACCCGGACAAATTGGAGTTCACTCAGGCTCACGTTCGGAGAGTCCGGGATGTCGCCGCACAACGAACCCCCGAAATCTTTGACGCCTATATGGAGGCAGGGGCCAGCGTCTACCGCAACCATCCCTTCTACGAGCCTCCCGAGCAGGCCGAAATCCTGCGCCGGGTTCTTCCGCCGCTGACAATTTAATCTATTTTCAGGCAATGAAAGGAGTGAGATGGAAAACCCGAATGCTTTTATCGGTAAAACGACCCTGCCCACGGCTGAAGAAGTCACCGCGGCCCTGGGCTCGTCCGCTGAGATATGGAAACAACTGGTGGACTGGCTGGCTGAGCAGGGTATCGCCAATCCCGAGTGGAAGTCCTACTCGCCAAAAGCCGGCTGGTCGGTTCGCCTCAAAGTCAAGAAAAGAAACATCATCTATCTCTCTCCTTGCTCTGACTGCTTTCGCGTTGCGTTCATCTTCGGCGACAAGGCGGTTGCCGCCGCGCGGCAATCCAATCTCTCGAAAAGCACACTCAAACTGCTCGATGAAGCGCCTCGCTACCCGGAAGGGACAGGCCTTCGACTCACAGTCAAGTCGTCAAAGGATCTAGCCGCGATTCGCAAGCTGGCCCTCATCAAACTGGCAAACTGATCTCGCGATTTCCCAGTGCCAGCAACCGTTCCTCGCCGCCGCGAAGCAGAACCAGCGGCCTCCAGGCAAACTCAGCTCCGGCCGCTGCCTTGAGCGCATCAAGCTCCGTGTTCGCGGTCATCAGCGCCAACCAGCCCCTAGGCCGAAGTAGCCGCGCTGCCGACTGAACGGCGATTCCCATCTTGTCTACAGCGCGTAAAGTTATGCAATCAAATACTTTATGAAGTACCTCAGCCCGGCCGGAATGAACCGTTGCGGCAACTCCCAGCACCCGCACAGCTTCGCGCAGAAACGCTGCCTTCTTGCCCTGCGACTCGGCCAGTGTCACGGCAATCTCCGGCCGGCAGAGCGCGATGGGAATTCCGGGAAAGCCCGCGCCTGAACCGAAATCCAGCAGCGTCGCAATTCCGGCAGGCAGCAATCGGGCACAAGCAATCGATTCGACAAAATGGCGGCGCAGAATCCCCTCCTCATCGCGAATCGCCGTCAGATTCACGCGCGCATTCCAGCGAAGAAGAAGCGAAAGATAATCCTCAAAGCGTCCGGCCAACACACCATCCAGCGGGGCCAGGCCTGCTTCCGCCAGAAGTGCGTTGAGACGTTCACCTGTTGAATGCAATCCCTCGCTCACGCCGGCGCCACCGATTCCTGAATCCGCCGCGGCTGCCAGACCACTGCCGCCTGCACGAACGCCGCGAAGATGGCGCGGGAAAATGCGCTCTGCGTGTACGTCCTCTCAGGATGCCACTGCACCCCCACGACAAAATGCTCGCGCGAGTCCAGTTCCACCGCCTCCACGCCGCCATCCTCCGTGGAAACCGCGCTCACCAGCAGACCATCGCCCGGAACCCGAATCGCCTGGTGGTGGCTGGAGTTGACCGCGGGATCAGCCGTATAACTCCGCGGAACCAGCCCCGCCAGTAGCGATCCGGGCGCAATCCGCACCGGATGAGCCTCGACCACATCCCGGCCCGGCCGGTGATTGACCGGACTCTTCAGGTCCTGCACCAGCGAACCATTCAGCCACACGTTCAGGCTCTGCGCGCCGTGACAGATAGCCAGGACAGGCTTGTGCAGACTGAAGGCATCCTGTAGCAGCAGTTCGTCAACGGCCGTGCGGGCAGGGTCCGCCTCACCGCACTCCGGAATCGGGTCTTCGCCATATCTCTGTGGGTCCACATCGAATCTGCTGCCCGGCAGCAGGATTCCCTGCACCCCCGCAAGCAGCCGTGCGACGCGGTCCTGACGTTCGTGAAGCGGAACAAGAATCGGCGTTACCCCGGCCGAACGCAGGGCGACAAGATAGGCTGGCAGCGACCGCTGATTGTATCCCGGATCGCTGCCGGTGGGCTCGGGAATTGCGATATGAACGCACATGGCAGCAATAATTTAATCACACCAGTGCCATATGCGATAAGGGGCATGGAACCAGGAGTCAAACCTTCGTACCTTCAGCCTCAACCCTCGCCAGTCGCAATCCCTCCGCGCCCCGCGCCGGACAAAGGCTTTCAATCGCCTTCCGCAGTTGCGCCGTCAGCTCATCGGTCTGCCGCACGGTCATCCCTACGGTCTTGATCGACTCGCCAATCGTTAGCCTCAGCTCTCCGGGGTAAAAATGGCGGGTGTGAATCGGCAGCAGCTCGTAGACTCCGCTCAATGCCATCGGCACCAGTGGAACCTGCGCGCGAATGGCCAGGTAGGCCGCTCCTGAAAGAAACGGACGCAGTTCGCCGTCCGCCGTCCGCCCGCCCTCCGGAAAGACGAACAGCGCCATGCAGGAGCGCAGCGCCTTGGCTCCCGCGCCCAGGCTGGAGAGCGTGGCCCGCGGATTATTGGTGTCGATAGGAATCTGCCTTGATCTGTTTAAGTACCATCCTATGAATGGGATAGGCCATAATACCTTCCTCGCAAGAATGCGAAACTGAAAAGGCAGAGCGGCAAAGATGACGGGCGTATCCATGTACGACGTATGATTCGAGGCATAGACGGCCACCGGGTGCTTGCGCAGGTTCTCCGCCCCTACCAACCGCAGTTTTGACCCGGAGGCCCAAATGCAGCCCCGCGCCCAGAACCGCGCGATCCGGTGCTGCGCGTTGCCCTTCTTGTCCACCAGCGAAACCAGCAGTGAGAGGCTTCCGCACGCCACCGTGACCACCGTCATCAGCGGCACATGAAACAGATTCGACCTCCAGCGATAGATCCACGGCAGCGGGTTGGGACGCACTCTCATCCGATGCCTCCTTCACCCAGCAGTTGCGACCGCGCCTCGCCCACCAGGTAAACCGATCCAGAGACGACCACCACCCCGCCCTGGCCACGCTCCCCGGCCCATTGCAACGCCTCTCGAACCGACCCGGCGCTCACCGCCGGCGTCCCGGTTGCTCTTCCCGCAGCCTCCAGATCCTCCATTGCTGCCGCACGGGCAGAGTGGATGGGCGCAAAGATTACCTGTTCAAAGAGCGGAAAGAGAATCTGAGCCATCTCGCCCACTGGCTTGTCGCGCAGGCAACTGAAAATCAGACGCCGCGGGCGATCTTCGCTCATCAGTCCGGAGAGCCCGGCGCGCAACGCCCAGGCCCCCGCCGGGTTGTGCGCCACATCCAGAATCCATTCCACTCCCCTCGCCTCAAAACGTTCCAGCCGCCCCGGCCAGCGCGTGTTCCTAATCCCTTCGGCTATGGTCGCGGGAAGAATAGGAAATCCGTGCGCCACTGCCAGTTCCACAGCCGCTGCAATGGCCAGCGCCACGTTGCGCTGCTGATGCGCGCCTGTCAGTGGAGAATCCACCTCAATCGCCGCACCCAGCGCCTCCACAGAATAGGAACCAGCCGTGCTCGCGTCGATCGGCGGCATATACTCCGCTGCATTCACCACGCGCACATCCAGCGCCGCCGCCGCCGCCTCGCCCAGCGCTTGGTTAGCCTCCGGATGCTGCGGCAACGTGATCAGTGTCCCGCCACGCCGCAGAATCCCGGCCTTCTCCCGCGTGATGGCGGCTATCGTCGAGCCCAGCCATTCCGTGTGGTCCAGCGAGATGTCGGTAATGATCGACAGCAGCGGATCGACGGCGTTGGTCGCGTCCAGCCGCCCGCCCATCCCCACCTCCAGCACCGCCAGCTCTACCTCCTGCTCAGCAAAGTACAGCAACGCCTGCGCCGTCAGAATCTCAAAAAAGCTGGGTAGCTGCGGCAGCCTGCCCTCCCGCACCAGCGCCTGCGCCGCTTCCATCGCACGAAAAAAGAGGCTGGCAAAGGCATCGTCGCCAATCTCTTCCCTTCCGATGCGGATGCGCTCGTTCACCCGCGCCAGATGCGGCGAAGTATACAGTCCGGTGCGCATCCCTGAAACGGTCAAAATCGACGCCAGCGTGGACGCCGTCGAGCCTTTGCCGTTGGTCCCGGCAATCAGCACCGAACGAACGCGCCGCTGCGGATCGCCCAGCGCCTCCAGTAGCGTGCGAACCTCGTCCAGTGAAAACTTCCGCCGCGTTGCTCCAAGCCGCGTATACAGCTCCGGCGTCATAGCGTTCAACTGATCGATGGCTGCTCGATAAGACATGGAAAGTTAAGTATAAGAGCCTCATCCCATGTGGTGGGTAATTGACTCAACGGCGCAACAGCAGTTGCAGCGCCTCGCGCGCGCTTTGCAGGCAGCCGCGCGCCTCATCTTCAGACAGAAGCCCCTGATGCACCGCCTTCTTGCCGGTATCGTTCACCAGGTTCGCCACACGCGAAAAATCCGCGTCGAAACCCGTCATTTGTAGATTATTCATCTCATGCAGTAGATTCCCGAGTGTTGCAGTGTTGCGATACCGCGTGTGCACCTGACGCGTCAGCCCTGCGGGCAGCTTTTGCTTGATCGCCTCCTCAAGCACCGACCGGCACATCACCGCGCAAGCCGTGAACAAACCATAAAAATAGCAGCGCGTCGCTTCGTCCAGGTAGCGGTCGGCCTCCTCTGAACTCGGCTCGGCAACCGCGCACTCCCGCAGGTGCGTCGCTCGCAGCATGGCCGGCTCCACCAGCTCCAGCAACTCCAGCGCAAAGGCCGTGCGCAGCAGGGCGTTCTGCTGGCCGTCCAGCACGCGCTGGATCTCCTGCCATGCCGCCGTCGCGCCGCCGTTGCTCACCGGTTGCAGCCGAGTGAGCGTGGTCAGCCCCTGTCGCGTATGTTGAATTAACCCCTGTCTCATATCCCGCGCCAGCCGCCGCCATCCACCGGCAAATGCCTCCTCATCCTGTTGGTAGCGTGCCCACAGCTCGTCGTACACGATCCCGGGAAGCACCTCTCGCAGTTGCCCAAAGCACCCGATTCGCGCCAACTCTGAGATCGCTTCGCAAAATTCTTGCCCCGGCGCGCCCTCGGCGGACATCTGCATCAGTTGATCTTCCAGTCGCCCGATGTCGATGTCCATACTCCTGGCCTCTCCGGTCAAGTTTAGAACTCCCTCGCTTCGTGAATAGGTAGAAAAGCACTTCACTCACGCGCAAGGTACAGAAATGGGAAGACTTCTTCGCCGGGTTCGTAGCCGGGAATCTACCCGTTCCCCTATGGAACTTGCCGGCTGTACGCAGAACACAGCACGAGCCATTTCTCCCCGCTCTGTGCATAGCCCGTCCTTTGCAACCCCTTGCCACACACCTCCTGACCTGCTTTTCACATAAACCATTCGCTTTGCACAGCCCCTTTTGTGCCTCCTGTGGAAGTCGTGGGAAACAGGGGCCGCTCAATGCCTCTTCCCGCCTAGTTTTCCAATTCCCCTCAATTCCACAGCCTCGATTTAGAAAACTCACCCGCCTGCTAACCCTTTCTCTTCCAGCCTTATCTGCCACATTTCCACTTTTCCTGCCTGAACGACGGGTACTACTGTCTTATTTCTTTATCTCCTATACGTTTTCCTCTTACACGTCGCGCTACACTCGTCCACCTGCAAACCCTGCCATCGCCCACCTCCCAATCCTCCAGAAGTCTCAACCGGTCTCTCTAGGCCAACCAATCCCAGTAATCCAGAGAAGTACCCTCTTTTCCACGCCCAAAGCAGCGCAAAGGTGAATACAATCAAGAGGAAGAAGAGAGAACTGTTTCCGTCAGGCGGTTACTTGTTGTACAGTGTGGCCAGCGCGGAATCTGCTTCTTCGGTAGCCGTAAAGCAAGGGTGAATTCATGTCGAACATGGAAAATGAAGAAGTTGAGAAGCCGGCCGCATCAGGAGCAGCGATGGAGATTACCGTAACCCGTCAGGATCTGGTCAAGGAGCTCACCGCCACGCAAAGCGTCGTCGAGCGCAAAACCACCATTCCCATTCTCTCCAACTTCCTCATCGAAGCCGAAGGCGACCGCCTCAACATCACCGCCACCGACCTCGACCAGGCTATTCGCACCAGCGCCGCCGCCAAGGTCAAGAAGCCTGGAGCCTGCACCATCCCCGCTCGCAAGCTCTACGACTACGTCAAGCTCCTCCCCGACGGCGACATCTCCATCAAGCTCCTCGACAACCACTGGGTGCAGATTCGCTCCGGCCGCTCCAACACCAAAATGGTCGGCATGGCCCGCGCCAACTACCCGCAAGTTCCCGAATTCCCCTCCGTCACCGCCACCAGCATCTCCTCGCTGGCCCTCAAGACGCTCATCAATCGCACCATCTTCGCTATCTCAAACGAAGAGTCGCGCTACACGCTCAACGGTGCCTTGCTGGTTATCAAAGCCGAGTCGCTGGCCATGGTCGCCACCGACGGCCATCGCCTCGCCTACGTCGAAAAGCCCAACGAGATCCTCGAAGGCATCAGCGGCGAGAAGCGCGTCCTCATCCCTCGCAAGGCCCTCCAGGAACTGCAGCAGTTGCTCTCCTATACCGAAGCCGAAAAGGTCGAGTTCGCCGACGACGAGCACACCCTCTTCTTCCGCGTCGGCCATCGCACATTGAGCACCCGCAAGCTCTCCGGCCAGTTCCCCAACTTCGAAGCCGTCATGCCCCGCGACAATACCAAATTCGCCGTAGTTAGCTCCAGCGAGCTCGCCTCGGCCATCCAGCGCGTCGCCCAATTCGCCGACGAGCGCTCCGGTGCCATCCGCATCCGCCTGGAGAGCAACGAGCTCAAAATCAGCTCCAGCTCCACAGAGTCCGGCGAGAGCGAAGACACCATCGACACCCCCTACTCCAGCGACCCCATCGCCGTCGGCTTCAACTCCGTTTACATCCTCGACTTCCTCAAAGCCCTCAACAACGAGGGCGAGGTTCGCCTCGAATTCAAGGATTCCCAATCCGCCGGCCAGATGCGCCCCGAAGACCCCGACGCCGAGTACAAGTACCGCTACGTCCTCATGCCCATGCGTATCTGAGGTCAGGTTTCTGTAATTTGCACTGCGGATTCTGGCTGCTTTGTGTTTGCATCTGCGATTTCGCAGTATGATTTCGGAGGAGACTTAAATGGTTCCCACAGGTCAATTCTTGGAGGAATTGAGGGTGTTTGAACAGCACCGCCAAGAGTGGGCGCTTTCGCATCCTGGCGAGTTTGTTGTGATTCAAGATGGGGTCATAGCGGAGGGATTCTTTAGTACCTACGCCGATGCCCTTAGGACGGGCTTGCAGAAGTTCGGTGCCGACCGAAACTTTCTTGTAAAGCAGGTATGGATAACAGAGCCAGTATACGTAATATGAGCAACGATCAACAGAGTTGGGAACCTCTATTCCGACCAGCACTGATTGCGCCGGGGTCGGCGGATAAATCTAAAGATCGTCCTCCTCGGGCATTCGTATCCTACGCATTGGAAAGTGATCTGCACACAATTTGGGTCCGACGTCTCGCTGATAGATTGTATGGGCATGGAGTACAGGTCATCTTGGACCAATGGGACCTGCCTCCAGGCAGTGAGCAGTTTAGTTTCATGGAGAGAAACATAGAAAACTGCGACTTCGTGATAGTAATCTGTACTCCAACCTACGCAGAGAAAGCAAATAACCGCGAGGGAGGGGTCGGATATGAATCGATGGTTATCGCGGGTGCGCTTGCCTCGCAGATCGAATCTCGTAAGTTTATTCCCGTGCTTCGTAGTGGAGATTGGAAATCGTCTCTTCCTATCTACCTAAGATCGAAACATGGCGTAGACCTAAGCAATGATCCTTACCTTGAGACGCAATATGAGCAACTCATCCGCGCTCTGCACTGCGAGCCGGTCCAACCACCGCCCGTCGGGTCGAAGCCTGCCTTTTCAAATCGAACTAGAGTACCGGCAGCCAGTAGCGGACTAGTTGAACCGCCCAAGCCGGGTATCCGTGACACACAACCTAACTATGTAGCCTGGGCTGATAGCGATCCTGGCCCGTTAGTTGACATTGTTGTGATGAATTCACCTGACGTGCTTGAGGCTTGGCGAGCCGCAGGTCTTGAATGCCCTCCACCGGTTAGGATGAAAGCTCTTCTAGACACTGGATCGGCAGTCACGATTATCAGTAAGACATTTGCCAGGCACTGCAAGCTTCTTCAAACTGGCGAGAGCGATATAAGAGCTTTGGGCGCATTGCACAAATGCGGAGAACATGCGGGAACTATTGTTTTCGCAGGCACAAATTTGCGTCCGGCCGAGGCTATCCGCATCCGATCTGGCGATTTCATACGAGAGCCTCACTTTGCATGTCTGATCGGACGGGACATTATGCGGCATTGGAAGATTACATTTGATGGTCCTTCTAAGAGTGTGACAATCGTCGACTGACAGGAACTTCCCCGATCGCACAGAAAATAAACGGCGTTTTTGCAAGTGCTATTGTGAACATCCACTTAATACTAATAGAATCAAATATATACAACACAATCCAACAACATTTTACACACGCTATGAAGATTGGTCCGAAAGACCCAAACCTTAGTTGGGTGCTCCTATCGCGTCCTCGGCATCAAACGTGCACTCAGGGCACTGGCAAACCCGCCGCAGGTAATCCCACGAATAGATGCCGCCGGAGTGGCCGTCTTGCCAGTTGAACTGAATGGCATAGCGGCCCACGGCATGGGCGCTTGCGGGCTTGGCGGGTGGCGTATACATCGGCAGAACGGCGGCTGGCTTGGCCTTGGGCTGACCGGCTTTGCGCCCTTCCAGCTTGCGCTCCTCGACGCAGGTGGCGCAAGGGCAGGCCTCGCGCAGCCAGGCAAAGCTCCAGGCGCTGCGGTGGCCGTCGGCCCAGTCGATCTCCATGCCCTTGCCCTCAGTGAGCAGCACCCGAACCTTCTCCGGGGTAATGCTGATGCGCGGCAGCGGACGAGCCTCATCGCTCTCGCGGGCCTCGTCTTCCTTCGGTACAAAGCGGATGCCTTCGTGGCTCATGGGTCTATTTTAGTCGTCAGGGGGCAGTTTCCGGCGACGGATGCTGAGAACTGAGAACTGACTACTGTTTCCAGAAAAACCACGCCGCCATCGAAAGCCCGATCGCCACCACCAGTCCGCGGAGCACCGGTTGCGGCACGCGCCGTGCCAGGCGCGCCGAGGCGTAGCCGCCGATCGCGCAAGAGATCATTGCCACCAGGCAGAAGCGCCAGACAATCTGACCGCTCACGGCAAAAATAATGCACGCTATGCCGTTGGCCGAGGTGGTGGCCGCAACCTTCAGCGCGTTGATCTCGTGCAAGTCCTGGTGGCCGAAGAGCGAGAGCAGCGTGATAATCAGAAAGCCCGCGCCGGCGCCGAAGTAGCCAATGTAAAAGCAGACCGCCGCCGTCGCCAGAAAGACCGGCAGCCCCCGCGCCGGTTTGCCAGGTACAGCCTTGCGCCTCTCCAGCCAGCGAGAAACAGGGCCGCTCACCGCGAAGATCGATGCCGCCCCCAGCAGCAGCCAGGGCACCAGATGCAGAAAAGTCATCTGCGGCGTGTGGATCAGCACCAGCGCGCCGGCCGTGCCACCGATAAAGCCGGCCGCACTCATCAGTAGAGCCAGGCGCAGATTCTTGCGAATGTCGTCGCGGTAAGCGGCGACCGAGGTCAGTTGGCCCGGCCACACGGCCACCGAGTTAGTGGCGTTGGCCTGGATGGGCAGCATTTTCATCCCCAGCATCGCCGGAAAGGACAGGAACGAGCCGCCGCCGGCCACCGCGTTCAGCACCCCAGCCAGAAACGCCGCCACGGTAAGCCAAAGCCAGTGCCAGTCAATTAAAGAAGGAAGGCCAGAGAAATGCAGCATCTGACTTAATTGTAGTGGGCGGATGGAAGGGAATCGTGAACAGCAGGATCGATGCCGCAATTGCCGGTAGAATCTTCCCATGAGTGCAACTTTGAACAGACCCGCGCCATCCCTTGGGGTCAAAAATACCTATTGAGGGACAGAAAAAATCCAGGAGCATACAGAATGACGAAACTGACGCACGCGGAACGGGCTGACCTGCCAAAAGCCGATTTTGTGTTTCCAAAAACCCGGCGCTACCCGATTGAGGATGCCGCTCACGCTCGCGATGCTCTGGCGCGCTCCAGCGGAAAGCCTGAACACACCGCGGTTGCGGCTGCAGTCAGCCGGAAGTTCCCGGAGATCGAGATTGAGAAGTAGTGGGACGAGGGAGTAGAGGAATATTCCCCTATTTACCTCGCAAATTATTGATATTCCGAAAGATATTATTGCGCAATAAATATGAGCACGATACACGCATATTTCCTGACTCGATTGTGCTACAATTCTACCAGAATTGTTGAGTGGAGTGAGGGCCAGTGGTTAGTGGATAGTGTCATTCGGGGGTAGGAACAGCTTCGGCCCGACCAGACTCTCCAGAATTGCCATGAAGTAATTGGGCAATTCATTTGTCCACTGTCCACTGTCCAATGGAGAAAAATGGCTATTCGCTGGGAAAAATTGACCGTCAAGTCGCAGCAGGCGATGGAGCAGGCGCAGGCGCGGGCTACTGAACTGGGCAACCCGGAAGTGCTGCCTGTACATCTGCTGCTGGCGCTGATTGAGGACCGCGAGGGGGTAATTCCCTCGGTTCTGGAAAAGATCGGCGTGCCGACCCAGCAACTGGAGCATGAGCTGCACCAGATCGAGGAGGAACTGCCTCGTGTGGCTGGCGCGGCCTCGCAGCCGGGGGTGAGCGTGGCGCTCAACAAGGTGCTGGACCAAGCCTTCCGCGAGGCGGCCAACTTCAAGGACGAGTACGTCTCAACTGAACATTTGCTGCTGGGCGTAGCGCACGGCAAAAACGAAGCGGCGCGGGATGCGCTGGTTGCTCTGGGTGCGACGCACGAGGCGATTCTCAAGGCGCTGACCGCGGTGCGTGGTTCGCAGCGCGTCACCGACCAGAATCCCGAAGGCAAATTTCAGGCCCTGGAAAAATACGCCAAGGATCTGACCGAGTTGGCTCGCCGCGGCAAGCTCGACCCGGTCATCGGCCGCGACGAGGAGATTCGCCGCGTCATTCAGGTCCTCAGCCGCCGCACCAAGAACAATCCGGTGCTGATCGGCGAACCCGGCGTAGGCAAGACGGCCATCGTCGAGGGCCTCGCCCGCCGCATCGTCTCCGGCGACGTGCCCGAGAGCCTGCGCGACAAGCGCGTAATCTCACTCGACCTCGGCTCCATGCTCGCCGGCGCCAAGTATCGCGGCGAATTCGAGGACCGGCTCAAGGCGGTATTAAAAGAAATCGAAGAATCAAACGGCGAAATTGTCCTCTTTATCGACGAGCTGCACACGCTGGTCGGTGCGGGCGCGGCCGAGGGCGCCATCGACGCCAGCAACATGCTCAAGCCGGCGCTGGCGCGCGGCGAACTGCGGGCCATCGGCGCAACCACGCTGAATGAATACCGCAAGTACATCGAGAAGGACAAAGCCCTCGAGCGCCGATTCCAGATCGTCTTCGTCGGCGAACCCAACGTCGAAGACACCATCGCCATTCTGCGCGGCCTCAAGGAGCGCTACGAGGCCCACCACAACGTGCGCATCAAGGACGCGGCGATTGTGGTCGCGGCCACGCTCTCTCATCGCTATATCAGCGACCGTTTCCTGCCCGACAAGGCCATCGACCTGGTCGATGAGGCCGCCGCCTCGCTGGCCATTCAGAAAGGCTCGGTTCCCACGGAGATCGATCAGCGGGAGCGCGCCAGAACCTCGCTGGAGATTGAGCGCGCCGCTCTCAAGCGCGAGACTGACGCGAACAGCGTCGAGCGCCGCAATGAAGTGGAGCGCGAAGTGGCCGCGCTGAGCGAGGAGATCACCGCGCTGCGTGCCCGCTGGACGAAGGAGCGCGAGGCCAGCACCCGCATTAGCGAGGTCAAAAAGAAGATTGAAGCCCTCCGCTTCGAAGCCGAGGAGGAGACCCGCAAGGGAGTGCTCGACCGGGCCGCGCAGATTCAGTACGGCGAGCTCCCGAAACTGGATGCCGAGCTGAAAAAGTTAAGCGCCGCGCAGGACGGCAACTCCGGCGTCGCGCGCATGTTGAAGGACGAGGTGGACGAAGAAGACATCGCCGGCATCGTCAGCAAATGGACCGGGATTCCCGTCTCGCGGATGCTCGAAGGGGAAGTCAAGAAGCTGGTCCAGATGGAGCAGCGCCTGCGCGAGCGGGTCATCGGCCAGGACGCGGCGCTGACCATCGTGGCCAACGCGATTCGCCGTTCCCGCGCTGGCTTGAGCGATCCCAAGCGGCCGATCGGCTCGTTTATCTTTCTTGGCCCCACCGGCGTCGGCAAAACCGAGACCGCCCGCGCGTTGGCCGAGTTCATGTTCGACGATGAGCAGTCCATGATTCGCATCGACATGAGCGAGTACATGGAAAAGCACGCCGTAGCTCGTCTCATCGGCGCGCCGCCCGGCTACGTCGGCTACGACGAGGGCGGTCAGTTAACCGAGGCCGTGCGCCGCCGTCCCTACGCGGTCATCCTCTTCGACGAGATCGAAAAGGCGCACCCGGATGTCTTCAACATTCTCTTGCAAGTGATGGACGACGGCCGCCTCACCGACGCCAAGGGCCGCACCGTGGATTTCAAGAACACGGTACTCATCATGACCTCCAACCTGGGCGCAAATCTTCTGATCGGCGACACGCTCAAGACCGAGCACGATTTCGACATGGCGCGCGAGTCGGTGATGCGCGTCCTGCGCGAGCACTTCCGCCCGGAGTTCCTCAACCGCGTCGACGACATCGTAATCTTCCGTCCGCTGGGCGCGGCGCAGATGAGCCGGATTCTCGAACTGCGGCTGAACGAAGTAGGCAAAATGCTAGAAGAACGCCAGATTTCGCTCGAACTGACCGAACCGGCGCGCCAACTGATTCTTGCCGCCGGCTCCGACGCTGCCTATGGAGCGCGTCCGCTGAAGCGCGCCTTGCAGCGCATGATTCAGGATCCGCTGGCCATCAAAATCCTCAACGGCGAAGTCCTCCACGGCGCACACGTCCGCATCGGCGTGGACCGCGCCACGAACCAATTGAAGTTTGAGCCAATGAGCCGCGAGGCAATGGCGTAAGCAGGCGCCTTCATCACGAAAGACTTGCGGCCTGATCAATCGCGGGGCTACACTGTCCCCATGAAATTGACGCTCCGCGCGCTTCCCCTCGTCGCCGGCGTTTTGTTCTCGCTGGCCGCCGCAACCCTTCATGCTCAGGACTGGGCCAAAGCCCGTCTCGATGCGTCACCCCGCCACCGTGAGTACGTCGCTCTGAAGCATGGCAGCCGTACTGTCCAGGCCTACGTCGTCTACCCGGAGGTTAGTACCAAAGCCCCGGTCGTGATCCTCATCCATGAAATCTTCGGCCTCAGCGACTGGGCCAAAGAGATGGCCGACGAGTTAGCCGCGCAAGGCTTCATCGTCATCGCTACCGACCTGCTCTCCGGCTTTGGCCCTAACGGTGGCGGCTCCAGTGAGTTTGCCAGCCAGGACGCAACCGTGAAGGCTGTCTCCGGCCTCGATCCGGATGTTGTCACCGCCGACCTGGACGCCGCGGCTGACTACGGCAAGCATCTCCCCGCGGCCAACGGCAAGATCGCCACCGTCGGCTTCTGCTGGGGCGGAGGCAAATCCTTCGCCTTCGCAACCCATCGCAAAGACCTCTCCGCCGCCTTCGTCTTTTACGGCCCAGGCCCTGCGGACGTTTCCACGATCACCACTCCGGTTTATGGCTTCTACGCCGGCAACGACGCGCGCATCGGAGCCACCGTCCCCGATACCGTTGCGGCGATGAAGGCCGCGGGCAAAAGTTACGAACCCGTCACCTATGATGGCGCAGGCCACGGCTTCATGCGCGCCGGCGAAGATCCCGGCAACACAGTCCCCGGCAACAAAACCGCCCGTGAACAGGGCTTCGCCCGGCTGGTGAAATTGCTCAAGGAGATGAAGAGCGCGCCAGCGGCCGGCAATGGCAATCCAAGTAGCACCCACGCCGGCAACTCCGCAGCCCAAGCCGTCTCTTGCCACGACAGCAGCGCTGCTTCGTCGGCGGAAACGATGTGATTGTTAGTTGCGGCTTGAGCCGGCGTGCAGCGATACTCCAATCGAAATGGGAGAAGGACGTTCCTCGCGCCACATCGATATTGGCAACTACTGCCTTAGCTCCACCAACGTAGCCCCCTGCCCACCCTCATTTTGTGGAGCCTCTTCAATCCCCGCCACGTGCGGATGCCCCTTCAAAAATTCCCGCACCCCGCGGCGAAGAACGCCGGCGCCGTGGCCGTGGATGATACGCACGCGTTCAAGGCCGGCGAGGAAGGCGCGGTCGAGATACTGTTCCAGCTCCCCGGTAGCCTCGTCCACGGTGCGGCCAATCAGGTTGATCTCCATGCGCAGATCGTCGCTGTTGGCGCTGGTGACGGTGACGTGTACGCCCTTCTGCTTGCGCGCGGCGGCCAGCGGGTCGGGGCGCTTTTCCTGCTCTGAACCAGCCGAAGGCGCGGAGCACTCATCGCGTTTCACGCGCATCTTGATCGGTCCGAGCGCCACTTCAAAGAGGTCTTTTTCCACCTCGCGCTGCACCACGGCGATTTTGTTCATCGACTTGAGGAGAACCTGGTCGCCAACGGCAATGTGTTTGAGCAGGTGCGGCTGAGCGTTGGCGTCGCCCACATCCGCGCCGGTGCGGTGGGCGACAACGGTCTGGTTGAAGCTCTCCTGAAACTCGCGGCGTAGGCGCAGAATGCGCCGCTCTGCCTCCTTCGACAATTTTTGCTGACCAACGCGATCCTCGATGGCCCGCACCGTCTCGCGCATCTGAAACTCGAAGTCCTTGAGCAGCGAGGCCAGCTTGCTCTCCAGCTCTCGCGTCCGCTTGCGCTGCTCAACGTCGCCCTCGCGCTCAAGTTTTTTCCTCTCCTGATTGAGCGCATACTGCTCGACGCGTGCGGCTTTGCGCTCTTCTTCGAGTTGGGTAAGTTCACTGTGCAGCTTATCGAGGAAGCGCGCGATGTCCACCTGCTGCGAGCCCAGCCTTTGCCTTGCGGCGGCGATGATGCTCGCGTTCATGCCCAGCCGCTCGGCGGTTTGGATTCCCGCCGATGCGCCGGGAACGCCCAGCCGCAGTTGGTAGTTGGGCGCGAGCGTCACCTCATCCACGCCCGCCGCGGCGTTCAGCACTCCGGGAGTGTTCGCCGCATAAACCTTCAGCGAAGTGTGGTGCGTGGAGATCAGCGTCCAGGCCCCCTCCGTCAAAAAGTGGCTGGCAATCGCCACGGCCAGCGCCGAGCCCTCCTCGGGATCGGTCGAGGAGCCAAGCTCGTCCACAAGCACCAGCGAGCGCCCGCCGGCCAGCCGCGAGAGCCGGTCGAGGTTGGTAATGTGCGCGGAAAAGGTAGAGAGTTCCGCCTCGATCGATTGCGCGTCGCCGATGTCGGCCAAAAAAGCCGTGAAAACCGGAAAGCTGGCAGCCGTCGCGGGAACAGGCAATCCAGCCTGCGCCATCATCGCCAGCAGCGCCGTGGTCTTCAGCGTAACGGTCTTGCCGCCGGTGTTGGGCCCGCTGATGATCAGTTGGTGCTCGGCCGCGGTCAGTTCGAGCGTAAGCGGAACAATGCGTCCGCCGGTCACGCGCAGATGCCGTTGCAGCAGAGGATGGCGGGCAGCCTCCAGGCGCAGAAGGTCCGGCGCAATCGCCGGTGCCACGCAGTGGTAGTCGCGGGCAAAGCGGGCGCGGGCTTGCAGGCTATCCACCAGAGCCAGCACGCGCGCGCCTTCCACCAGCGCCACGGCGTATCCGCCCACCTGGCGGGTCAGCGCCATGAAAATGCGGTGAATCTCGGCCTGCTCCTCTTCCAGCAGCCGCACCAGCTCGTTGTTCTGCTCGATGGTCTCCAGCGGCTCCACGTAAACGGTTTGCCCCGAGGAACTCGCGCCGTGAACCACGCCGGAGATGCGCCGCTTCAACTCCGCGCGCACGGGAATCACAAAGCGGTCGCCGCGTATGGTGATCAGCTCGTCCTGCGTTGCGCCCTCCGAGGCGAGCTTGCGCAGCGCGGCGCGCAGGCTTTCTTCAATCAGCCGCTGTTGGCGCTCCTGCTCGCGGCGAATGCGGCCCAGCTCGGGCGAGGCGTTGTCGGCCAGCGAGCCGTCGGGCTGAATCGTGCGCTCGATGGACTCGGCCAGCGGACGCAGGCTGGTGGTCAGTGCCGAGGTTAGACCCGAAAGCCCCATCAGCTTGCCCACCAGTCGCGCCGGGGGCGATTGCAGCAGCGCTTGCCAGGAGGCCACGTCGTTGGCCAGCCGCGCCACGGCCTGCAGTTCATTCGCCTCCAGCGCCGCGCCGGGAATCTGCGCCTTGGCGGCGTGCTGCGTGGGGTCGAAGAGTCCGCCCACGGGAATGGAAGTATGCTCTACGAGCAGCAGGCGCAGCTCTTCCGTGAGCTGATGCTGCCGGGTAATCCAATCTTCGTCGGTCGAGGGCTTAAGTTCGAGAATCGTGTTGCGCCCCACGGGTGAAGCGGCAAAGCCGGCCACCAGCGCCAGCAGCGCCTCCCACTCCAAAGCGGCAAAGTCGGCGTCCAGCACCGGCGACGGAATGGGATCAAGCAGCGGCATCTCCAGCAACTATCTTAGCGTTCCGGGGTGTTTGCATTCTTGAAGCAAGGGAATCCCAAGCCCCAAAGCAGGACATAGATGGGATGAGGTGCCCAGCGCCCAACACCCACAGTATGACCCGGAATCCGATCGTGGTGCATTCTCCGGTTTGACGGTGACACACCAGGAATTCCGCTAAGTGCCTGCCAAAGCTCGATTCGCGCCGGGGTTTAGCGTGAATCCAGCAGCATTCCAATTGACATTCCCGTCTAGCAGGAACGACTCATTCGACGCCCTCGCAAATATCTGGAACTTCCCTGCGTAGGTCTGCGTATGGACCCGCAGGAGAAAATCGTGAAATTACTTCGTCTTGTTTCAATCGTCATGCTGAGTGTGTGTGCTTTGGCACACGGACAGTCTTCTGCCAAGCCCGTTGCCAGTTCCGATGCGCAGAAGTCTTTCGACCAGATGAAGACACTAGCGGGGACTTGGAAAGGTCCGATAACGACGGATAATCCTGCCTGGTCCACGGACCAGCTGATGCCCCTTTCCATCCGCGTTGCATCGCATGGAAACGCGTTGATTCACGAGCTGAATACTGGAGGTCCAGAGGTCACCGTTTTCTATCTGGACAGCGATCGCCTAACGTTGCTTCACTACTGCGATTTCGGTAACAGGCCACATTTGGTGGCTCGGCCCTCAGCGGATGGGAAGACGGTGGAGTTTGATCTGGTGGATGCCCCCGGCAGCAACCAGGTGGGGCATGTGAGCCACGCCCTGTTCACCATCATCGACGCGAACCATCACCTGGAAGACTGGACCTTCACGCTGGCGAACGGCACGCTTGTGCATGCGCACATTGATTTCAAGCGGGTGCAGTAGCGTCATTATCGTGAATCGTCCGGGTGGATGGTTGATGCCTCTGATCGATCCCATCTGCCCTGGAATAGTGGCTGTTTTTGCCCAACGCCACTAGGTTCGATTTTGGTATTTTCTGACACGATTTTTTCGTTTCGTGAGCAGACCCCTTGGAACCTCCGCCAGGGGCAATGGTATCGAGGAAGAGGGAAGTCAAGCAGGAAAGGAAAGACGATGATAGAACGAGCGCAACGATCAGCAGCGAAGATCTTCGCGGTGACTTATCTGCTGAGTATGGCCATCCTCATGGTGGTGTTTTCGCGCTTTTATGCGCCCTATCTGGTTTGGGAGAATGGCGAGGAAACGGCGCGTCACTTTCTGCACCACGAGGAGGCCATTCGCATATATCTGGCCGGTGCCTTTGTGCATGGGGTGGGAATGATTGTACTGCTGACGGCGCTGTATGTGTTGCTGCGGCCGGTGAACCGCGGGATAGCGCTGTGTGCAGCCTTCAGCAGAATGATCTACGTGGTCTTTTGGTTCATCTTTATCCTGGACATGATGGGTGCGCTGCGGTTTTTGGCGGGAGCGGGCGCGCTGCGAGGGTTTGGGCCGGATGGGCTGGCGGCGCTGGCAGGAGCGCAACTGGATGCGGGCCGGGATGCCTATTACATTGGCCTGGTGTTCAGCGGGTTGGGATCGGCGCTGTTTGCCTGGGTGCTGTTTCAATCGCGATACATTCCGCGAGTTTTGGCGTTGTGGGGCGTATTGAGCGCTGTTTATGAGGGGTTCTGCGGCTTTGCCTATCTCTTGCATCCGAGATTTGGGGTGATGCATTCGCCGAACTGGTACGAGTTGCCGCCGATGACCTTCGACTTGCTGCTCTGCTTCTGGCTGCTCTTCCGCAGGCTTAAGTCGCAGGAGACGGTTTTGGCTTCTCCTTCCGCGGCGTGACTGGGGAAGGAGAAGATCGGTGAAAAGTCGGTTGACGCCAGCCCGATGCACGTTTCCAGATTCTGCCAGGTCCAATCTTGCGATTCCGGTCGGATTTTCGCCAAGCCGGAAACTGCACCACGACCAGGTGACCTGCCCCCGGAAAACTCAGCCATTTAGAACTGGAGTTCTCTCGTAATCTGAACGGGAGGACTTGGATGAAGAAGAGCCGCTACACGGAAGAGCAGATCATTGGGATTTTGAAGCAGCACGAGGCAGGGCTGAAGACGGCGGACTTGTGCCGGGAGCATGGCATCAGCGCGGCGACGTTCTACGGCTGGAAGTCGAAGTACGGCGGCATGGACGTGAGCGAGGCACAGCGGCTGCGGGCGATGGAAGACGAGAATCGCCGTCTGAAGCAGTTGGTGGCCGACCTGAGCCTGGACCGCGAAGTGCTGAAAGCGGTGATCCGAAAAAACGGCTGGAGCTTGCCGGTTTAAGAGAAAATGTGGCGTTCGCATCGGTCAGTTACGAACTGAGCGAGCGCCGGGCCTGCAAGCTGATCGGAATCGACCGCACCAGTTACCGCTACGAGCCGCAGCCGGATCGCAACGCGGAGCTGCGCCAGGAGTTGGTGAAGCTGGCCCGGCAGAAGCCGCGCTATGGCTATCGGCGATTGCACGCGGTGCTGGAGCGGCGCGGTCGGGCAGTGAACGTGAAGCGTGTCTACCGTCTCTATTCCGAAGAAGGCCTGTCGGTGCGCCGGCGCAAACGCAAGCGTCTGGTGCGGGAACGGGCCGAGATGCCGCGGCTTCAGCGGCCGAACGAGGAGTGGGCGATGGACTTTATCGTGGATGGGTTGGCGAACGGGCGCATGGTGCGCATCCTGAGCGTGGTCGATGCGTTTACCCGCGAGTGCCTGGCGCTGGAGGCCGACACGAGCCTGGGCAGCGGACGGGTGACGCGCGTGCTGGACCGGCTAATCGAAGAGCGCGGCCAGCCGCTGAGTGTGCGCTCCGACAACGGGCCGGAGTTTACTTCGCGGCGGATGCTGGGCTGGGCCGAAGAACCCAAGATCAGCCTGGTTCACATCCAGCCGGGCCGCCCCATGCAGAACGGCCATGTGGAAAGCTTCCACGGCCGGCTGCGCGACGAATGCCTGAATGTAAGCTGGTTCCGCACGTTGAACGATGTGCGCTGGACCGTGAATCGATGGCGCCAAGAGTACAACTGCGAACGGCCGCACAGTTCGCTGGCTTACAAAACACCACGGGAGTTCGCGGCATCACAGGGCTATGGAGATGTGGAAAGCAAAGAACGCTTCCCACATCTCCACAGCCCCGACTACTACGGCGACGGGCTATACTCGTCTCCAAACCAAAACCGGGAAACTCCAGCTATCGCTGGATGAGTAAAACGGGGCAGGTCACCTCCGCGTTCACCATCTAAAAAAATCACTTGACAACAATAGTACGTAACGTATTATTACGTATAGACCATGAAAAATGACTCCTTCCTCGGCTATGCTCTCCTGGGCCTGATTCACGAGCAGCCCCAGTCTGGCTACGATCTGCGCAAGATCTTCGCCTCCACGGCGATGGGCACTTTCAGCGACAGCCCCGGCGCCATCTATCCGGCCTTGCGCAGGCTGGAGACGGACGAACTGGTCTGCGGAACTGTCGTGGAGTCGGCAACTCTGCGCAGGCGGCGCGTCTTCCAGATCACGCCCCAGGGCCTGGATGCCTTCAAGGCATGGCTGAAGATGCCCGTCACGCGCGACGACGTGATCCGCCGCGTCCCGGACCTGATGGTGCGCTTCGCTTTCATGGACCAGACAGTGGGCGAGGAGCGGACGGCTGAGTTCCTGAGCGAGTATGCCGGGGAGATGGCCGGCTACATTCCTAGTCTCCAGCAATACCTCGAAACTCACGCGAGTGAGATGCCGCTCTCCAGCCGCCTGGCCTTGGAGTGCGGGATTCAGGAGTATGAATCGCGGCTTCAATGGGCCAGAACTTCTGTCACGCTTTACGAACAAAGAAAGAGGAGCCAGGAATGAATCTCTATGGGCGAATTGGACTTTATTGTCTGCTGGGCGGGCTGTGCTTCACGGTCCCCGCACTGGGTACGGGCCACTTCTGGCTGTGGTGGCTGAGTGGCGTAATCACGGTAGCGGCGCTGGTGCCGGTGGTGCGCTTTGGACCGCGCCATCCACTGGCGCAGGGAGGCACGATCTATTTGACGCTGATGGTGGTGGGGCTGATGTGTACGCTCTCCGAGGGAGTGCTGTTCTATCCCAGTATGATGGCAGAGGCGCAGCGCGACCTGATGGGTGGCGCGACGATGTATCTCATCACGGCTGGTGTGCTGGTGGCGCTGGCCAAGCTGCTGAGGCTGAGGGAACCTGAGGCGCAAGCGGTCGCGCATCGCCGCCTGGCGATGGCAATTCCGGCGGTTCTGGCGGCAGGCGCTTCCTATGTGGTCTATTACTTCATCTTCGGAGCCATCGCGTATCAGTTCTTTACCAAGCAGTACTATCCCCACGCCGCGGAACAGGTGGCGGCGCTGGGCCAAGGGTTCTGGGTCTATCAATGGGGGCGGGGTACGCTGATGGTGCTGGCCGTGCTGCCGATCATATATTCGCTGCGGCTGCCGCGCTGGCAGGCCGCGCTGGCTGTGGGTCTCATGGTGTGGATCGTCGGTGGTGGCGCAGCCCTGCTGGTGCCCAATTCCATGATGATTGCGGCGCAGCGCTACATTCACATCGTCGAGATCATGACGCAGAACGTCTCGCTGGGAATAACGGCGGTGTGGCTGCTGCGGCCTAGGACAGCCCTTGAGAAAGCGCAGCCCGTGCGGACGGCATAGAAAATCAGTTGGTGGCGGGAGTGGTGCTGGCCGCGGCCGCAACGGCGGGGCAAGCCGCGCCGCAGCTTCCGCCGCAAGGCGTCTTGGCTTCGGCCGGAGCGGCTGCCGGAGCCGACTCGTTCGCAGGCGCGGCGCTCTTGGCCGCGTAGTCGTTGATATAGAACCCCGCCCCCTTGAAGTGCAGGCGCGGCGCGGTCAGCGGGCGCTCCAGCACTCCCTGGCAGACCGGGCACACCATCTCTTGCTCGGAGCTGAAGCTCTGGATCTTTTCAAAGTGATGGCCGCACTGGGTGCAGCGATACGCATACAAAGGCAAAGTTTGCTTCCCTTCGGCGAAAAATAGCCCACTCTGTCCATTGTATCGGCTGGGCGGCAATTACCTGCAAAACCACCTGCGGTAGGGCAGATGGCACTTGCGCGCCATGAAGTTCGTTGACTCCCACCCTGAATCACCCCAGCGACGAAGACCTGTCGCTGGGAACCCCGAAGCCGCAACAACAAGAACGCGGCGAGGGTGGGGTGCCCAGCCTCTGTTCGGGAATTAAGAAGCAGGCGTTGATCCCGCTTCCCCCGCCGGCGGAAAGACGCGCAGGCTCTCGACGCGGCGGTCGGTGGAGGCTACGATTTCCATGCGCAGGCCGGCGGATTCGAGTTGGACAACTTCGCCGGGCAGTGGGATGCGGCCCTCGATCTCGCTGACCAGGCCGCCCAGCGTGGTGGCTTCGTAGGCTCCTTCGAGATCGCTCAGGCTGGCCGACTCGCCGAAGAGGTCGGGTAACTGATCGACGGGAAAGCTGCCGGGCACCAGCCAGACGCCGTGCGGCTCACGCTGCGGGCCTTCGATGGGCGCGTCTTCCTCGTGCTCGTCCTTGATTTCACCGACAATCTCTTCGAGCAGATCTTCAATGGTGACCAATCCACTGACGCCGCCGTACTCGTCGATGACGATGCGCATGTGCTGCTTCTCGCGCTGCATCTCGCGCAGCAGCTCGTAAACGCGCTTGGTCTCGGGCACGAACTCCGCCTCGCGCGCCATGCTGGCGACAGTGCGTGCGCCGGCCTCGGTATCGGCGATTTGCAGCAGGTCGTGGGAGAAGGCGATGCCGGTGACGTTGTCGATGGAGCCAGAGTAGACCGGCACGCGGGAGAAGTTGTGCTCGCGCAGCTCTTCGAGGAAGGCTTCCAGGGTGAGGGTTGCGGGCACGGCGAAGACCTCCGGGCGCGGAGTCATCACCTCGCGAACCAGCTTGTCGCCGAACTCGACGGCGGAGCGGACCAGCTCGCGGTCGCTCTCCTCCAGGATGCCCTCTTCCTCGCCGGCTTCGAGCAGCGCCTCCACATCGGCTTCAGTCTCCTCTTCGGCGGTGACCGGCTCCTCGGCCAGCGAGGCCACGGAATAGAAGAAGCGCACGAAGACGGTGATGGGCGTCATCAGCCAAAGCAGCAAACGGATCGGCCAGACGAGCCGCCTCGCCCAGAGGCCTTCGGTGCGATTGAAGAGTAGCGTGGGCAGAAGCTGGTTGCAGAAGACCACCACCAGCACCACAGCGAGAACGGCCTGGGCGATTTCGCCGAGTGTGGGGCGGGCAAGATTCGGAGCGCGATCAAAGAGCAGTGCTCCAAACTCGAGGGCGATGATGCCCAGGGTGAGCTGCTGCAAGACCGCCGCGCAGATCTCCGCGTGCCCGCGAGTGAGGCCCAGTTGCGGTTCTACGAGTTCCTCCCAGGCGTCGAGGTTTTCTTCGATTTCGCGGGTCAGAATCTTGCCGAACTCGCTGTAGACGCGGCGGATGTAAGAGGCCAGCGTCTCGACCGCGGCGAGGAAAAGAATGAGGAGAATGAAGAGCGGGGTCATGGCTTGACACCCCGTTTGCGGGTTGAGGTTTGTGGTTTCCCACCCTTTCGCAAAGTGCGCGAAAGGATGGGGCACGGAGCATTTGTGGAACTGTTGACGGTTGGTTTCGTGGCGGCGCGCTCGATCAGCCCTTGCGGCAGGCCTAGTCGTGTGCGGAGCAGCCTCTCGCGGCGGGCCATCTTGCCCTCATCGGCCTCGTGGTCGTGGCCTGCCAGGTGGAGCAAGCCGTGCAGGATGAGCACCTTGATCTCGGTCGAGAGCGAGTGATTCTGCTCAACGGCCTGGCGGAGCGCGATGGGCACACTGATGGCCAGATCGCCGGCGATTTCTTCAGCGCCAATCCCATCCGCCGGAAACGAGAGCACATCGGTGGCCTTGTTCTTGCCGCGGAACCGCCGATTGAGTTTGCGAATCGCGGCGTCGGTGGTCAGCACCACGGTCACCTCGCCGCGCAAACGAACTGCGGTCTGCGCCTGGGATAGAAAACGGGCCAAGGTACGAGCTGAGGGAAGACGGCGGGAGTAGGGAGTAACTGCGGCGCCCAGAGCAGCCGTCCGCTTCGTCGAAGCTATGCTCGGCGCAGGGTCAGGTTCCAGGTCTGGGTCCAGAAGGATCATCGTACTCGGAGGCGATATTCGCGCGTCCCCGGTTCATCTTCATTCTACGCGCATTGTGGTATCCCGCCCCGAGAACCATACGAACCGGGAAGCAGGTTTTCTCGTTACCTGTTCAGCCGTGTCCTTTCGAAGCAGCGTGGCAGCAGCGCGCCTGCAACCTGATTGAAGGTTCTTTACTCTTGTGGCGGAAGCGCGAAATAGCCTTTGCGGACCTGCACCTTCATGCCGTCGCCGCGGCACTCGACGCTGAGCTTGCGGAAACCGCCGTCCAGCTTGGTGTTCGTGGACATATAGGTGGCAACGTACTCGGTGCGCAGCTCGTCCTCAATCTGCTGGAAGGCGGCTTCCAGCTTCTTGCCGTTGTTGCCCACGTCGATCAGCCGTCCGCCGGTCTCCTCGGTCAACTTCTTCATCGCCGAGTAGCCGCTGTAGCCAAAGCCGCCGTACATGGCCCGGTCGGCGATCAGAATCGTGTAGACGATGACGTTGGACTTCTGGGCCGCTGCAATCGCCTCGTTGATCTTGACGCGGCTGCCCTCGTCCTCGCCGTCGGTGAGCAGAATCATCGCCTTGCGGCCCGTCTCCTGGCTCATCTTCTGGTTGGCGGCGAGGTAGACCGCGTCGTAGAGCACGGTTCCCTTGGGCGCTCCGATGGTGGGGATGGTGCCGCCGCCTGCGCCGGGAATGCCCGCCGCGCCATTACCGCCAGCGGTGTTGATTTCGGCGTGGCTCATTGCCCGCGACAATAGCCGCGCGCTGTTGGTGTAGTCCTGTAAGAGGTCCACATCCACATCAAAGGAGAGCAGAAAGGCCTCATCCTTTTTTTGCAGGACACGCTCCAGGAACTGGCTGCCCACATCCTGCTCCAGGGAGAGCACGCGCTGCTGGCTGCCCGAGGTGTCCAGCAGAATCCCCAGGGTCAGCGGGAGATGCGACTCGGCAGTGAAGTTCTTGAGCGTCTGCGGAACCTTATCTTCCGAGACCGTGCAATCGTCCTTGCTGAGGTGAGGAACCAGGCTGCCGCTCTTGTCCTTGACGGTGAAAACGACATCCACCAAGTTGACGCTCAGCTTGAGTGTCTCCACCGGCTCTTCCTCGGGCGCCGACGGCGCGGTGCTGATCGGAGGCGCATCCGGCGACGGGGCAAGCTGGGCCCATCCGGCCGGAAGCAGCACTGGCAGGCCGATCAGTAAAACGGCAACTCCCCAACGATTACACATTCTGGTCCTTTAGACGGATTGAGGCCTCAAGAGGAAAGCATACAGCGGGATTTCCGGCCAAAAGCAACCAGCGCGGCTGTGGCGCGTCTGATACTCTGACGATTGAAGACTTGCGTCAGTATTCAGTTGTCAGTGGTCCGTTCTCAGTTGTCGCTGACCGCTGGCCACTGGAAACGCCAGATTCATTGGCGATTAAAGGTCATTTTTATCTGACCACTGAAAAATGACCACTGACCACTGGAGAAACCCTGTGAAGCTAGGTTTTACGGCAATAGCGCTGGCCGCGCTCCTGAGTTCGGGCCTGAGTTTGACGGCTCTGGCCCAACAGCAGCAACCCACCGTGCCCGACGCCCCTACGCCCCAGGCACCCAAGCCGCTGTCGGACGTGGACGGACCGATTACTCCTGGCAAGGGCGCCGGGGACGAGCAGCCGGGCCCCACTTCGTCCTCGAACCCCTCGGTTCAGCAGCAGCACGCGCCGCGCAGCCAGGCACCCAGCAATCAGGGCAAGGACGAGGTCCAGAACACGTCGCCCGAGATGCCCGCGGCCGGCGAGGGCGTTGACAAAGTGACCACCCTGATCCACATGAATGTGAACTTCGTCGAAGTTCCGGTCACGGTCAAGGATTCGAAGGGCCATCTGGTGGCCGGACTCACCTACCGCGACTTCAAGGTCTTCGAGAACGACACTCGTGAGCCCATTGCTTTTTTCACGACGGATTCCTTCCCGCTTTCCATCGCTTTTGTACTCGATCAGAGCCTGACCTCGGACGTAATGGCCAAAGTGAACAACTCCCTGGGCGCCATCCAGGGCGCGCTCACGCCTTATGACGAAGTGGCTGTCTTTTCCTATAACAATGGCGCGCAGGAGCGGACCGGCTTTACCGGCGCGCAGAGCGGCCGCCTGCCCGCCGTGCTGGCCCTCACGAAGGAAACCGGCAGCGAGATGCTGGTGCCGATCAATGACGGCCCCATGGCCGGCTGCAACATTCGCCAGAACGGCAACTGCGTCGACCCCAACCTGCAGCCCGGTCGCTCGGCCGGCGGCAACACCTTCATGACCATCCCGAAGGAGATTCACACCCTCAACGACGCCATTCTGGCCGCGGCCAAGGAACTCTCGACGCGCCCCAAGGGCCGCCGCCGCATCATCTACGTCATCAGCGACGGCAAGGAGTACGGCAGCAAGGCCAAATACGCCGAGGTTCTGCGCTATCTCCAAACCAACAAGACCGCGGTCTACGGCACGCTGGTGGGCGACTCGGCCCGCTGGGGCGAGAGCTACGTGAGCCGCCTCCACATACCCGGCATGATGTACGACAACCTCCTGGCCAAGTACATCCTGGCCACCGGCGGCACACCGGACTTCGAGGGCGGCACGGACGGCATCGAAAAGAGTTACGCCAAGATCGCCGAAGAAGCGCGCAACCAGTACACGCTGGGCTACTACAGCCACCAGCCGTTCATCGACGGCAAGTTCCGCAAGATCGAGGTGCGCGTCGACCGGCCCGCGAATCAGGTTGAAGTCATCGCCAAGAACGGCTATTACCCATCGGGCCAGGATTACCGCTAGAGCATTTTTCCTATTTGTGTAGAGTGCAGCGTGGACCGGGAGGTCCACGCGACAGCCGGCCAGGAGGCCGGAGCTACCTGTTCCTTCAGCGACCGGCAACCTTGAGCCAAACAGGAGATCCACTCTATACCAACAGACAAACTGCTCTAACCTGGGCTAGTGTGGTTTCCGTTCAACCAGCAAAGACACGAAAGGCCTGTGCGCCCGCACAGGCCTTTTTGCTTGAATGAACCAGCGGATGCGCCGTGAGCCATGGATGACAGGCTCTCACCGTCTGCTATCCACGCGACTGACAGGAGCGGCAAACATATTCCGTCACTTTGAATCCAAGCGGATTTTCGAACCGATTACCGCAGCGGCTGCAAACAACATAATCCATCTCCGCGGGCGGAGGCGCGGCCGGCTTCGAGGCCAGAGGCGGCGCGGGAGCCGCGGTCTGTTGCACCGTGGGCTGCACGGTTGGCGCGGCGGGCGTGGGGTCGGTGATGCCCTTGAGTCCTTCCTTGAAGCCCTTCAATCCTTCGCCCAATCCCTTGCCCAGCTCCGGTAGCCGCTTGGCGCCGAAGAGCACAAAGAGAAGAATTAATATAAAAATCCAATGCGTTGGTTCACTCAGGAAACCCATTGTCCGATCCTCCGCGCCGGGTTCGCGCCCGCCGCACATTCTCAAGGGATATTGTCGCACAAAGCCACATCGACGCGCAGGATGCGTAATGGGTTTAGCTCCAGGAGCCAATTACGCACTTCTGCCGCGTAAGCGGCGTCTGCCCCACCGCAGGTGGTCAGTTCACCTGCGCCGGCTTGCCCAGTCTTTCCGTGACCATCGCGTAGAAGGCGCGCAGGTCTTCCTCATCGCCCACGGTCAGCCGCCGGTAGACCTTCATCAGCGGAAACAAGCGCGAGCCGCGCACCTCGATGGCCGGAACCGCCATCGCGCCGCCGGGATACTGGGTCATCTCCCAGTTGCCGGCATAACGGCGGCGCAGCACCTCGCCCAGGTAGCTGCCCCAGAGCCGCACCTCGAAATCCAGTTCCAGTTCCGGGCTCTCGCCCACCACGACCAGAATTTCGTCCAGCGCGTCGATGGAATCCGAGGTAAAGTCCAGCTTCTGCTTGAACTCGCTGCGGCCCAGCTCCGCCGCCGCCCGTGCATAGCCCTCCATCATCGCTCCCAGGTCAGGGAATTGCGACGACTCCAACCGCATGCGCAGATTGGTTGAGTTTCTCATCTTGTCCTCAGAGTATATGCCACGCGCCGCTGGAGGAAGCATTCACAGCCAAACCGGGGCAGGAAAAGGTCGCGGCCTCCCTGCTTTCTGGCGTCGCGCCGCGTGTTTGTGGCAGACTGAGAGCAGGTGAGGAGGGTTCTCCGATGAAGACTATCAAGTTTTTTGTCCTTGCCGCCGTCTTGGTGCTTGGCGTTGGCAGCGCTCTCGCCGCCAATCGTCAGATTTATCCCGACCCGGCGCAGACCAAAGCCGATCTGGCTGCCGCTCTCAAAACCGCTGCCGTAAGCCATAAGCGCATTCTGTTGGATTTTGGCGGCGACTGGTGCGGCGACTGCCAGGTGCTCGACCTTTACTTCCACGATGCCACCAACCGGCCCATCCTCGATGCGAATTTTGTGCTGGTCCACGTGAACATCGGACACATGGACGCCAACGTGGAGATCGCCGAGAAGTACGGCATCCCGCTGCGCAAAGGCGTACCCGCGCTGGCCGTGCTGGACGAACACGGCGCGCTGCTCTACAGCCAGAAGACCGGAGAATTTGAAGATATGCGCCACATGGAGTCGGCAGCGGTGACAAAGTTTCTGATGCAGTGGAAGCCGGTCAAGCCCGGCTGCTCGGCGGTGATGGTGAACTGCTGAGGCCGGCCGCTCAGAGGTGGCCGTTCATGCTATCCCTTATCCCAGCGGCGCCAAATGCTTGGTGTTCTGGTAGGTGTAGATGATGCGGTGGGCGACGGTGATGGTGGAGAGCACGGCCAGCACCCACAGCGCCGGAGCCATTACGCCCCAGTGATTGAACAAAGCGCCCAGGATCACCAGCACAATGCGTTCCGGCCGCTCCATGAAGCCTACCTTGCATTGGCCGATGAGCGCCTCGGCGCGGGCGCGCGTGTAGCTAACCATCAAGGATGTGACCATCACAAAGGCCACCAGCACCACATACCTGAACCGATTGATGCGGCCGTAGTAAACCAGCAAGCCGAAGAAAAGGATGACGTCCGAGTAGCGATCCATCACGGAATCGAAGAAGGAGCCGAAGACGGTGACCTGGTTGTTGCGCCGAGCCACGCGGCCGTCCAGCATATCGAAGGCGCCGGCGGCAAAGATGACCATGCCGGCGTAGAAGAACATCCAGTCGGCGTTGGCGGCGTTGGCGTGGCCGAAGAGGAAGGCGGCGACGATATTGATGGCCACGCCGATGACGGTGAGCGCGTTGGGCGAGATGCGAGTCAGCGCAAGGCCATGCACGATCTTGTCGAGAAGCCATCCGCAGGCGCGGCCGAAAGCGCTGGTCCAGGTGATTGCCATGTGCTACTTCTGCTCCAAATTCTGCTCTAGGTTCTGCTCAGCGCCGGCTTCAGCCAGCGCCGCGGCGGCTTCATCGTGGATGGTGGTCAGTTTCAGGACTTCCAGCTCGCGCTTGCCATTGGGGGTGACGATTGTGGCGATGTCGCCCACGCGCTTGCCCACCAGGCCGCGGCCGATCGGCGAGGTGGTCGAGATCAGCCCCTTGGAAACATCGGACTCCTCGCTGGTCACCAGACGATAGACAATCTCCTCGTCCTTGGTCGAATCGAAGACCACTACCGTCGAACCGAAGCCGGCCTTGTCCCTGGGAATGTTGGTCAGATTGACCAGCGAGAGCTCGGCCATGCGCCGCTTCAACTGGCCGAGGCGCGCATCCACAAAATGCTGACGCTGCTTGGCCATGTGGTACTCAGCATTCTCCGAGAGGTCTCCCATGGCCACGGCCTTCTTGATCTCGGCGGGAAGCTCGTGCTGGAGCTCGTGCTCAAGAATTGCGATCTCGGCGAGTAACTGCTTTTTGATGTGCTCGGGCATTCAGGGTCCGTGGCGGCGGGGTTTGCTCCATCCGCAAGAGATAAAGAACTTAACTTCTCATTATACGCGGGGTCAGGAGGCAGGAAACAGGGAATAGGGCCGCACAGATCGGCACCGCTTCACAATGGCGCGATTGCATCATGATCGCCTGGCGGAATATCAGGTAGACGTTGATGGTGTGTTGCGAGTGTACGAGGTTCTGCTGAAGTCCAATACAAAGGACCGCTAACCATTTCTCGACGATCTTATCCAGCGGCGCGAGGCTGGAACGCTGGCGCAATGGGTGAAGGAGCGCGCAAACGCAAGCTGTCACAAGTGACCTTCTGGATTTCTGAACAATTCTTTTGCGGAACAACTTTCCCTCGGGGGCTGAAGCCCACGATGATTTTGCGGCATGAACGGCGCGGCTAAACAGGCTACGGAAAAGGCCTGTTTCAAGCGAATCACACGGAAAGCAGCTCGCAGGGGCTAAAGCCCAACATTTATTGGTTGCATTTACGGCACGACTGAAGTCATGCTCTGACACTTCTTGCAGCCCTGAATGCGTTTTCCGACGCCCGTGAAGCCCGTCCCTTCAATTCATTCGCCTGGTCATAGTTCCTTTGGGTTTGCTTTGGTTCCTCACTTTTGCGCTGGCCTTGTCTCCTTTGCCGTTTTGCCGGCGCTCGTCTACCATCCCCTCAAGAGGCTTCGTGGAAACCACGGACATCGAATCGCCGCTGCCAACGCAGCTGGTTGCGCCTGATTCACCGGCAGCAATTGCGCCTGCATGGCACACCGCCGTGCTGGTCGCGAGCATTGTCGCGTTCTCCATTCACGGCGCCTCGCGCTTTTCAGCCGCGCACGCCGAAATCAACCGGCTCGCAACCTATAGCTTCACGGCGGCGATGGAAGCGCTCTTGCTCGCATGGGTCATTTTCGGATTGCGCCTCAAAAAGATTCCGCTGCGCGCGCTGCTCGGCTCGCGCGCCTTGAGCCTTCACTCCATCGCGGAGGACTTGTGTTTCGCTATGGGCTTCTGGATGATTTCGCTGATTGTGCTGGGCACACTGAGCATGGCATGGTCGCGCGCAGAGTCCGCGCTGGCGCACCGGCCAGCGACAACTTATGCCGCCGGAGAGGCTGGAAAAGCCGGACAATCACTTGCCTCCGATCCCTCGAAACTCGAATCGCTGCGCGCGCTGAAGCAACTGGCACCCGCGAACGGAAGAGAAATAGCCGCATGGATACTGCTCAGCATGCTGGTTGGCTTCACGGAGGAGATTGTCTTTCGCGGCTACCTGCAGCGACAGTTCATTGGCTGGGCGCGCGGCAGCGTGGCGTGGGGCGTGCTGGCCTCCGCCGTGGTCTTCGGCGGCGCGCACGCGTATGAAGGCGCGCGCGGCATGGTCTTGATTACTGTCTTCGGCGTGCTCTTCAGTTTGCTGGCGCTCTATCGCCGCAGCCTGCGCGCGGGCATCTTCGCGCACGCATGGCATGATCTGATTGCCGGCCTGGCGATCGCTCTGCTCAGGTCGAATCACGTGATCTGAGCCGATGCAAGCGAGATGTAAATCGGCTCTCGAAAAAATTGTTGACTATTTTTCCACCATCACATCGTTTTTCTCTTGACACTTGCGATGGATGAATCTATATATGCATCAACTGCAATAACATTTGCAGCGATGGAAAATTCGTCACAAGGGAGAATAGGCAAATGGCAACCAAAAAGGCACCAGCCAAGAAGGCACCCGCGAAGAAGGCGGCAAAGAAGGCCGCAAAGAAAAAGTAGCGGTACCTCCAACCAACGGCAACAGATCAGGGGAGCGCTTCCAGCGTTCCCCTGATTTGTTTTTGGAGAAAGGGTTACACTGGTACACGCAGAGGACGGGAGGAATCGATGACACGCCGCCGCTGGATTGCCGAGCATTGGGATGAAGCCACCGCGACGCTCACGGGTGCGCAGGCCGAACACATGACGCGCGTATTGCGCGCGCAGCCGGGCATAGAGGCCGATGTGGTGGCTGGCGGCCACGTCTTTCATGCACAGGTGGTCGCGGTCTCCGGCGGTGAAGTTCGCTTCAATTTGATCGCCGAACTGGATGCCGATCCGGCGCTGCCGATCACGTTGATGATGGCCGTGTATAAATTCGATCACATGGAGTGGGCCATCGAGAAGGCTACAGAGTTAGGAGTTGCGTCGATTGCGCCGGTGATTGCGCGGCGCACGGAGAAGCATCTGGCCGCGGCTGCGCAAAAGCGCGCGGAGCGCTGGCGGCGCATTGCGCATGAAGCAGCGCAACAGTCGCGGCGCTGCGACGTGCCGCTGGTCTACGATCCTGAGCTGCTGGCTGTACGGGTGCGCGCAGCATCGGGAGCAGCGCGCATTGTCCTGGCCGAGCAGGAGCGCACTACTACGCTGCGCAATGCGCTGGAAGAGGCCGTGGCCGCGGCGGGAACAGAAATGCCTGCACTGGAGATTGCCATCGGCCCCGAAGGCGGATGGGCGCCGGAGGAAGAGGCGCTCTTCGACGCAAACGGCTGGAGAGCCGCATCGCTGGGGCCGCGCATTTTGAGAGCCGAAACAGCGGCCATCGCCGCGCTCGCTGTGGCGGCTTCATATCTTGAGTAATTTGATTCTCTTGTTCAAATAATAGATACGCGCTGAAGTGTTCACGGCGGAGTTTGAGAATTCGACAACTGACGCGCTGCATGATCGACAAGAAATTGCATTAGATGTGTGCGTTGCCGCTGCGTTTGCGGAAGACTACCTTCAGTTCGCGCCGCCAATGCTCTGTCAGCGCGATCAACTCCCACTCGACCTGCGGAGAAAAGTAGCGCAGCACCGGCTCGTTGGCGGGATGAATGCGCAGCGCCGGAGCGGCCAACAGCAGACGTGGAGCCAGCGGCGAAACCTCCGCGCCAGAAAAATACCCCTGCCGCTCGAAGGCCGAGAGCGGCCGTCCGCCCTCGTTGCCCGCAACCGGCTGCCGGTCGTCGTTCAGCGCGCGCACGCGAATCCAATAGTCCAACGCCTGCAACGGCAGATGCAAATCCTCGTCGGCCTTCAGTTCAATTACTGTCAGCCGCCCGTTGCGGTCCAGCGTCAGCAGGTCCAGCAATCCACGGTCGCCGGTGGAGAGCGCGGGCACCTGCGAGTAGAGCAGATCGCCGCGCAGCCCCGGCAGCAGCTCAGTAATCTCCGCGCGCAGCCGCGCTTCCAGCCAGCGCTCCGGTTGCAGGCGGAAGAGCGGGTCGGTGTGCGCGCCGTCGCCGTGGCGGCTCAAGAAGAGTCGCGAAAAAAGATCGCGGCAGAGCGGCTCGGTCTCCGCAGTGAGCGGCGTCTCGTTGGCGCCCGCACCAAAGTTGATTACGTCTTCGCGAGCGAAGGTGTTGGCGGCAAAACCATGGCGCACCCGCGCAAATTCGAGGCCATGCAGCAGCAACCCGACTTCGGTAGCCGAGCTGGCCCGCACTTCGACCCGGTCTTTCGCGGACGGCGGGACCAAAGAAAGCAACCGATCTATTCCAGCCTGATTGCGCTCGATGGCCGCGGCGGCGGAAAAGGCATGGACCAAGCGCGAGTCAAGATTGCCGGTATCGCGAAAATCCACGGCAACAAGCTCTTCACTGCGCTCGTCCAGCGTATAAAGCTGGAAATCAGCGGCTGCATGGTTCAGCCAGGCCATGCGTTCGGCTGTCGTTCGACCTGCCCCGGTGGGCACAATCACCTTCAGCCCGCCAAAGTGCCGCCGCACGTCGCCGTGCTGGCGGCAGTGGTCCAGCCAGAGAATTCCCAGCGTCAGCACGCCGTCCACCATGGACGCCGACTCCGCCTCGCCGACGCCGATCACCGCGTCAGCCGCTGTTCCGCGCAGCAGCCGTCCGCGCACGTAGGCCGGACCAAAGCTGTGCTCCAGATCCATCGCCGAGCGCAGACCGTCCACCTTACAACCAATGAAGTGACGAGTTAGCACGCGCTCCAGCAGCCGCTGATAGTTGCGCCGGGCGGCATCGCGGGCGGTCGGCGTGCGGCGGTCGCTGGTGGGAACCAGCTCCAGGGTCTGCGGTTTGGCAGCGCCCATGCGGCGTGTCGCTAGGCGCAGGCACTGCGTGCGCTCCTGCACACCGACCACGGTGCGGATCAGGTTACGCTCCTCGCTCCACAATTGCAGCAGGCAGCGGCCATGCTGCTCGCTCACCGCATAGCGGGCGGAGCGCATATCGAAGAGCACACGGCCGTCCTCCAACAGCGCGGCCTCCGGATGGTCGGTAAGGTAGGTTTCAATTGCTTGAGCCAGATGCTCGGGAGAGGCAGCCTCGGCGCCGGCGGCCATCTGCTTTTACCAGCCCTGACGCGCGCGCAGGCTGGTGATGTGCGCGGTGTGGTGGCGCGAGTGCCAGTCGTACATGGCCAGCGCCTTGGCCAGCATCTCCCGGCCTCGCTGGGGGTGGATGTAGCCCTTGCGGAAGTCGTCGTCGGTCATCGCTTCCAGCAGCGCCACCCAGCGGCCATGCAACCCCTCAATCATCGCCAGCGAAACATCGACGGGCAGCCGGCTGTCGGCCAGATTGGCCCAGGCCGCCTCGTCATAGGACCGCTCCGTCGGCCAATCCTCGGTGAGCGCCAGCTTGCAGCGAGTGTAGGCCATCGCGTGGCTGTCTGCTATGTGATGCACCACCTGCCGCACAGTCCAGCCGTTTTCGCGGTAGGGCGTGTCCAGTTGCGCATCGTTCAATCCGGCAACGGCGGCGCGCAGGCGCTCGGGCAACAGGCGCAGCGTTTGAATGTGCGCGGCGCGGATGCCGGGCAGACTGCTGGCTGGCTCGCTGAAGCGGCCGACAGGAAAACGGAGTGCTTCCAGATCTGTCATAGCTCGAACCCTGCCATGTTCACTTGCGGATAAGAATCCGCATTGATGCGCCCGGCCCTGCGGCAGCGCCGTTTTGGGACCAAACTGGTTCTAGGCGTGATGGTGTTGATGGTGATGATGGCTGCGGTGCGGGTACTGGTGGTTATGCTTCGAGGCGAAGGCCGGACTCGCAAAGACCAGCAAGAGCAGGACGGCGGCAAGAATCTTCTTCATGGAGAAAATGTACCACGAGTCAGGCGCTGAAGGAAGAGTCACGCTCGCCCAGCATCAAAAGAGGAACGGGTTTCAGCAGAGAGCAATCGGGGGTAAACTTGTAAATATGATGAACATACCGGCCCCTTCCCCGCTTCCCAATCATAAACGCTACTTTTTTGAAAAATTCGGCCTCACCGAACGGCTGCTGGAGCGCTGCCTGGGCGAGGCCCTTTCCGCCGGCGGCGATTATGCCGACCTCTACTTCGAGTCGGTGACGGCTACCTCGCTCGGCGTTGACGAGCAGATCGTCAAATCCGCCAGCCAGGGCGTCAGCGCCGGCTGCGGCATTCGTGTGCTCAGCGGCGAGCGCACCGGCTACGCCTACACCGACAACCTCAGCTCCGAGCGCCTGCTGCACGCCGCCCGCACCGCAGCGCTCATCGCCTCCGGCCCAGCCACACAAACGGTGCAGGGCTTCACGGAAGCCCCCGCCGCCGACCTTTACCCCGTACCGCTGGGCGGCTACGATCTGGACCTGGCCGCGCGGCTCGAATTGATCTTGCGAGCGGATCGCGCAGCCCGTGCTTATGACCCGCGCATCGTGCAGGTCAAGGCAGGCTACTCCGAAGAACTGCGCCGCATCCTCATCGCCGCCTCCGACGGCGCCTTCGCCAGCGACACTCAGCCCCTCTGCCGGCTCAACGTTTTCGTCATCGCCAAGGAGGACGCAACCGTCACCAAGGGCACGGCGGGCGGCGGCGGGCGCGCCGGACTCGATCAATTCACAGGCTCCAAAAGCCCGGAGTCCCTGGCTCGCGAGGCTGCGCGCGGGGCGATTCTGCAACTCCATGCCGTGCCCGCTCCGGCCGGCGAGATGGAGGTCGTGCTCGGCCCCGGCTGGCCGGGAATTTTGTTGCATGAGGCGGTTGGCCACGGCCTCGAAGCTGACTTCAACCGTAAGAAGACCTCGGCCTTTACCGGACTGATCGGCCAGCAAGTCGCCAGTTCCAAGGTGACCGTGGTGGACAACGGCACCATCGCCGGCCGCCGCGGCTCGCTGAACGTGGACGACGAGGGTACGGCCACACAGGAAACGGTGCTCATCGAAGGCGGCATCCTGCGCGGCTATCTGACCGACAAGCTCTCGGCGCGGCTGATGAATTCGGCCAACACCGGCTCCGGCCGCCGCGAGAGCTATCAGCACATCCCCATGCCGCGCATGACCAACACCTACATGCTGGCCGGCGACGACGCCCCCGAGGACATTCTGCGCAGCGTCAAGCACGGCCTCTATGCCGTCAACTTCGGCGGCGGCCAGGTGGACATCACCAACGGCAAGTTCGTCTTCTCGGCGTCGGAGGCTTACCTGATCGAAGACGGCAAGATCACCGCCCCGGTGCGCGACGCGACCTTGATCGGCAACGGACCGGAGGCGCTGAAACACGTCTCGATGGTCGGCCACGACCTCAAGTTAGACGAAGGCATCGGCACCTGCGGCAAAGACGGCCAGTCCGTCCCTGTCGGCGTAGGCATGCCCACCATCAAGCTGGACAAAATGACCGTCGGCGGCACGGGAAGGTAAGAGTTTTGATGTTATTGCTCGTTCCCAGTCAGAACTTTATCGCTCAGAAGCAATTGTCATGGCGCATGAAATAGGCCGACGATTTATTGAAAACGAGGCTGGTTTCAACGACTCGGCAACCAGATTCATGATGTTGTATTCAAGCCTGCAAGCTGGCAAGCACGGGCTGGGTAAACGACCAATGGGAATGGAGGATGCGCCAGCCGTCGGCTCCGTGCCGGTAGACCTCGGTTGTATTCCAGCGCATCTCGTCGCCGCCGCCGCGGGAGACAAAGCAGTAGGTCAGGATCGCGATCTCTCCATGCACCTTCACCTCGGGATCGACAATCTCATTACTATCAATGAAGATCTGTCCGCGCAACTCCGCGTAGTACTTCCGCAAAGCGCTCAGGCCGTCAATCCGCCCGGGCAGAAATGGATCGAAGTAGGCAACATCCGGCGCGGAGATTTCCAGAAACCCGTCCGGATCGCCGCGTCCCCAACGATCGAGCGCGGCTCGCTCCATATTGATAATTTGCAAAGAGACATCATCGACCGGCATTTCGAATCACTCCCGAAACATCACCAAGAACTATAAACCTATCGCATGGCTCCTTGCAGCCGGATTGAGACATGAACCAGGCTCAGCGCGGCCGGAGTCACGCCGGGAAGGCGGCTGGCCTGGCCGATGGTCGCCGGACGCACCCGCTTGAGCGTCTCGCGCATCTCCCGCGAAAGCCCGCTGATGGCGTCGTAATCGAGCCACTCCGGAATCGCAACCCCCTCGGCCGCCTTCAGCTTGGCGATGGATTTCTTCTGCTGCTCCAGGTAGCCGGCAAACTTGATCTCGGTCTCCACGGCGCGGGCCTCGTTGCGCAGCGCCGCTCGCGCTTCGGGAGTCAGGCTGGGTCGATCCATCCACTCCGCCAGCAGCGGATCGGCCACAAGGTCTTCGCGCACCGCGCCCAGCACCGCCTCGATGCCCACCTCGGGCCGCTTCAGCAATTGCGCCCAGGTCAATCCCGCGGTCGCCGTCAACTCGCCCAGAGCCGCAGTCCGTAGCCCTTCCGGAGTTACTTTACCCACCACCAGCAACTGCTCCAGCGCATTCATCCGCGCTTGCTTTCGCTCATACTCCGCCCAGGCTTCATCGCCGATCAGCCCCAGCCGCCGCCCATGCGGAGTCAGCCGGCGGTCGGCGTTGTCGATGCGCAGGTGCAGCCGGAACTCGGCCCGCGAGGTGAACATCCGGTACGGCTCGTTGGTTCCCTTCGAGATCAGGTCGTCGATCATGACGCCGATGTAGCCCTCGCTCCGGTCCATCGTGAACGGCGGCTCACCCTTCAGCCACAACGCCGCGTTGATGCCGGCCATGATGCCCTGGCCGGCCGCTTCTTCATAGCCGCTGGTCCCGTTGATCTGTCCCGCAAGATAAAGGCCCGTGAAGGCCTTCACACGCAGGCTGCGGTCGAGCTCAGTGGCGTCCACGCTGTCGTATTCAATGGCGTAGCCGGGGCGCAGCATCTCCGCCCGCTCCAGGCCGGGAATCGAATGCACAATCTCCCATTGCACCTCCATGGGCAGCGAGGTGGACATTCCGTTGATGTAGACCTCGTGGGTGTGCAGCCCCTCCGGCTCCAGAAAGAACTGGTGCTGCGTCTTGTCGGGAAACTTGACGATCTTGTCCTCGATGGACGGGCAATAGCGCGGCCCAATCCCCTCGATCCGCCCCGAATACATCGCCGAGCGATGGACGTTCGCGCGTATGATTCTGAGCGTCTCCGGCGTCGTGAAGGCGATGTGGCAACTGATCTGCGGCTGCACGATCTTCTTGGTCCGGAAGCTGAAGGGCGTGGGCTCCGCGTCGCCCCGCTGCTCCTCGAAGACCTCCCAGCGGATGGTGCGGCCATCCAGCCGCGGTGGCGTCCCGGTCTTGAGCCTGCAAGTTCTGAGGCCCAGAGCGCGCAGCGCCTCGCCCAGCAGAACCGAGGCCGGCTCGCCGCTGCGGCCGGCTGGATATTTTTCTTCGCCGCAGTGAATCAGCCCATTCAGGAATGTGCCGGTGGTAATGATGGTGGCGCCGGCCAGCATCTGCCGCCCATCGCGCAGCCTCAGCCCCAGAACCCGCCTGCGCGGGCGGTAGGTCAGGGCTTCAGCCCTGACATTGCTCGCGCCAGAATCTGTCGGGGCTTTAGCCCCTGAGGTATGCTCTTCGTCGGCCTCCACCACCGGCCCCTCATCAACAATCAGCCCCACCACTTCAGCCTGCCGGATATGCAGCCCCGGCTGGCCTTCCAGTACCTCGCGCATCCTCACCCGGTAGAGCTGCTTGTCGCACTGCGCCCGCGGACTCCACACCGCCGGCCCGCGCGAGCTATTCAGCAGCCGGAACTGAATGCCTACCGCGTCGGCCACCTCGCCCATCACGCCGCCCAGCGCGTCCACCTCGCGTACCAGGTGACCCTTGGCAACGCCGCCGATCGCCGGGTTGCAGCTCATCTGCGCGATCAGGTCCAGGTTCATCGTGATCAGCGCGACTTTGAGACCCATGCGCGCCGCCGCCATCGCCGCCTCGCATCCCGCGTGCCCAGCACCCACGACCACCACATCGTATTGTTCGGTAAAAGCCATCTGAATCCATTCTACGGATTCCTATCAGCGCCCGCGGAAGGTGCGCTCTGCCGAAGCGCAACAAGCTCCTCTATAATGGGGCCGTCTCCCTTTAGAGAGAAAGCGAGGAGTATCGAGCGATATGGTTCACTGCTCATGCGGTCAAATGACAGAGGAAGGGACTACGCTGTGTCCCCGCTGCGAGGCTCTTCATGTTCTCGGTCTTGGAATGGAGGCGCTGGAGAGTGAAATCAGAAGCTCCTATCGCCTGCTCGCCAAAGCCTGGCAGCCGGAGAGCTTCGAGGACGACCCAGCGCTGAAAGAGGCCGCGGAAAACAAGCTGAAGGATGTCCAGACCGCCTTCGATTTTCTTACCTTGACCTCCACCGATCGCGCCCACGCCCAGCGCCCCGTCTATCTCTCCTCCAAACTGGCTGCCGCGCCACCGTTGCCGGGCGATGTACCTGCTGTGCAAGTGGCTCACGCCGGCAGTGTGGTGCCTGTGCCCGTCCCGATTCTCACCGCAGCAGCTTCGCTTGACTCCGCTCCGGAGGAGGCTCCTCCGGCGGGGCTTTGGCCAAAGATCAAATCGCTCTTGATGATAACGGCTGTTGCCCTGGTGATTCTCCGGGTTGGATATGTGTTGTATGTTCTCAAGGCACAAACCGCCCCAGGCGGCCCGTCGGACACCATCAATGGCCCCTCTCAAGGTGTTGCGACGCCAGCGACGGAGTTGCCGGAGAAAAAAATCCTGGATGCGGTGATGCAGGCATTGAAGAGACCGGACCAGAGCAACTCCGCGCCCGCGGCCAGCCCGCAAACCGGGCAGCCGGCGCCTTCGAATGCGAAGAGCCGGCAGACGCAGACGGAACACACCGCGGCCCATGCAGCTCAGCCCGCGACGATCAAGCTCAAGCCTTATGTCACCGTAGGTTCCACCCGGGACGAGGTATTGGCTCAGCAGGGAACTCCGACAGCTTCCTCGGACGACAAGCTCGTCTACGGAACTTCGGAGTTGAATCTCAAAGATGGCCGCGTCGTTGGCTGGCGCATCGATCCCTTTTCATCCCCGATCCGGGTCAAGCTCTGGCCGCAATCTCCCGTCGATCCCGACCTGGATTTTTTCACGGTAAACTCCAGCAAAGACGAGGTGCTGGTGGTTCAGGGAACTCCCACGGAATTCTCTGAAGATACGTTCAAGTATGGCGATTCCGTGGTTTATTTCAACCATAATCGGGTGGTGAATTGGAAAAACGACCCCGGATCGGTCCCGCTCCAGGCGAGATAGCCCGCGCGATCCAATATTCTCAATCCATTCACTGCCTTCCTGAGCAGCCCGGCTCGCTGCTGCAAGTTACGTCAGCAATGAACCCGCTAACTTGCGAACTCGCTATCACCGCGAAGCGATGGCTAACTTGCTAAATGGATAACGAGTATCGTGACCGGCAAGAGATGTATTTGTGGCGGAATGTAGCGCCGGTCTCCAGGCCGGCTGTTGCGCGGGCGTCCTCGCCCGCGCTTGTCCAAGAATCATTACCAAATCACACAGTCTCAGCACTAGCGTCTAATCTGGTAGAAGGCAAGCTGCGAGGGAGAAAAGTAGAGTGCACAATCGATGGGGCATAGCGTTGCTGATGGCGGCCGGCCTGGCCTTGGCAGCCGCGGCGCAGGAGAAGGACAGCTTTACGCCCATGGCCCTCGACGCGGGTTTCGGGCGCATGGATATTTCCGAGCCGGCGATCGCGCCCGAGGAGATCATCCGCCAGTTTGCCGCCAGGGAGAGCGAGTTCCGGCAGGCGCTGAATCACTACACCTATCGGCGCATCGCCCGCGTGCAGACCATCGACGACGACAACAAGGTGGACGGCGAGTACTACGAGGTGGACGACGTGATCTTCGACTCCACCGGCAAGCGCACCGAGAAGGTGGTCTACGCGCCGACCAACACCTTGCAGCGGGTCCAGATGTCGCCCTCTGATCTCCAGGACATCCAGCACGGATACCCCTTCGTGCTCACCGCCGAGGAGATCGGCCAGTACAACGTCAAGTATGTGGGCCGGCAAAAGGTGGATGAGCTGGACTGCTACGTCTTCGATGTCGGCCCCAAACTCATCGACAAGAAACATCGCTACCTGCTGGGACGCATATGGGTGGACGCCACCGACCTGCAGATCGTGGTGACCAACGTCCGCATGGTTCCCGACGACACGCGCAAGAACAACGAAGACCTGCATCCGCCCTTCATGACCTGGCGGCAGCAGGTGGACGGCCACTACTGGTTCCCGGTCTACACCAAGGGCGAAGGCGTCCTGCACTTCAGCGGCGGCCACAACTACATGGCCCAGGACGTGCATATGCGCGACACCATCAAGTACACCGACTACAAGCAGTTCGGCTCGACGATAAAGATTTTCTATGAGGGCAAGGACATTACGCCGCCGGAGAAGCAGAAATAGAGGCAGCAGGAGTACACGAACAGCCCTATGAGAATCAATACTGGATGGAATTTCAGAAAGCAGGGAAGGAATTTGGTAGCGCTACCGGGAATCGAACCCGGGTTTTAAGATTGAGAATCTCACGTCCTAACCCCTGGACGATAGCGCCACACATTTGCGGCAGGCAGCCGTTACCGGCCACTTCTTTTACTCTAACAAAATCCGGGCCACGGCAAAGAGTACAAATGGGAAATTGCCGGGACGAAGGCGCTCAGATGCCCAGCTTGCGGACTTCGTCGTTGTAGTACTTGCGGTAGAGGATCTCCCACTCCTGCGAGCCTTCCTGGATGATCTTGCGCTGGTTGGCGATCTTTGTGCGGGCGGCGGTGTCGATGCCGGCCTCCTGGGTGAGCAGCACGGTGAGCGCTTTGCGGGCCTCCTGGCGGATGGTGTTGCGATCCTCGAGGAAGCCGACCTCGTCGATCTCGGCCAGGGTGTCGGCCACGGTGTGGGCCAGCTTATTGAGCTTGTCGGGGCTGATCCTCATAGCACCGCCTTGTACTTCTTGGTCAGCTCGGTCTTCACCTTCTTGAACATCTCGGCATACTGCGCGCCGGACTTGCGCATCTCTTCGGAGTAGGCGTCGAGAATCACGCGCACCTCCTCGTTGATGCGGTCTTCCAGGGACAGTTCCTCGACCAGCCCCGTATGGACGCGCGCCTCGACCCCCTTCAAGTCACTGGTGGTGATCATCTTGGCGTCGATGAGGTGCTTGACGGTTCGGCGGGCAAGGTACCCGATGTAGTCGCGGGAGAAGATCATGGATTAAAGCTCAGAATAGCGCATCAGGGCGCACTCTGTACACCTTCGCGCGGCAGACTTGATTACGCGGTCATGCGGCTGGCGCTCGAAAACCGTTCGGCACAGGTTATCGGTTTGTCGAAACTGTGAAGCTAAAGGCAGCCGGTTTACCCCCAAAATGAGCAGCTACAGGTTACTGGTTTCGGGCAAAGTGGTGATCTGTAGCTGCTTGGTTTTGCATGAATTGGTGATCTGAGATGCTACGGTTTTCTCGGCATCGGCTGCTAACACGTCAGTAGTGAATGGGGAGAAGAACCGAAGGAAGGGCGAATTTCTCTGACCAAGGCAATTTTTTCGGGGAATTCCTGACTATGGGAGATGGACTTTTTCGGGTCAGCGGGTTGGCGGGTCAGCGGGTTGGCGGGTCAGCGAGGTTACCGAGACGGGTTTCGTTGGAAACGGTGCGGCTGGTTGGGAAGCTGGCGGGGTTGAGGATTGAGCAGCGGTGAGCGCGGCTACGTCGCGTCTTTTCAAAACCGGTTTATGAGATAGCTTCCAGTCCCTGTCATCAGCCGCGATGAGGGCAGCTTTTGGTGTTAAGGCACTCGTCGGCGATGCGCAGGCGCTCTACGGGACGGCCGGCGATGAGGTGCTCGGAGACAATCTCCGCCGCATCTGCTGGCTGGACGTTGCCGTACCAGACCGCTTCGGGATAGACCACGACCATGGGGCCGTGCTCGCATTGATCGAGGCAGCCGGATTTATTGATGCGGACCCGGCCGCCCAGGCCGGCGGCTTTGGTCCGCTGCTGGAGTTCGGTGTGCAGATCGCTGGTTCCATTGGAGGTGCAGGAGGGACGCGGTGCGCCTTCGGGGCGCGTGTTATGGCAGACAAAGACGTGGCGCTCAAAGGCGGGCATGGGGTTTCTCCTGTGACTTCGTGGATTCCCACCCTTTCCGCAAAAGAAGCGGTAAGGATGGGGCACGGTAGATTCGGGGCATTCGAGCCAGATCCGGGCAGGGGTTCAACGCTGTATTCAGAGTAAAGCCATGGACTTCACCTTCGTCCCACAAAATAAAGTTTCCACAATCGCGCGGCGCCGGCCCGCCCGCATCTGCGAAAATATAGATTGACTATGAGCACTGACAACCTTCTCTCCCTGAAAGACGACATGGTGGCCTTTATCGAGGGCCACGGCCTTAAACGCCTGCCCGGCTACATCACCGAGGATATTCCCTCGATTGTGTGGGAGGGCGCCGACAACCCCGACGCATGGAAAGACTTTGTGGAGATGGCCAAGCACGTTGGCGCTCCCTTTGTGACCTTCAGCGAGATGACGCTGGAGGCCGAGGAGCTGGACGCGCTGATCGAGGAGGCCGGGGAGATGAACTTCCCCGACGAAGAGGCGACGGAACTGGTGGAGGCGGAGTGGCTGCGCAAGTACGCCGGCAACCTGGGCTACATCCAGCTGGGCTTTGTCTACCAGGGGATCGTCTTCCTGCATGAGACCACCACGGAATGGTATGAGCGCTTCCAGTCGCTGCTGGAAGACGTCGAGACCTTTCAGGACATCGTCATCGGCGAGCACGAGCACGACGGCGACGAAGAGGACGAGTAACCGCGGTGAGCTGGGCGGGCGCTGAAGGCAATGGGCCAGCTTCGCAACAGGTTGCGCCGCTAGCTGCGCCGCAGGGTTCGCCGCTGAATGCGCCGCGACAGCGTTGGAGTTTCGTAGAGCCGCATCCGGACGAGGCCATGGCGCTGGCCAAGGCTGCCCGTCTGCCGCAGGTGCTGGCCGAGCTACTGGTGGCGCGTGGCGTCACCCAGCCGGCAGAAGCTTTCGCCTTTCTCAATCCCGAAGTTGCGCACCTGCACGATCCCTTTCTGATGCTGGGCATGAAGGCCGCCGTGGAGCGGCTGGAGCAGGCCATCGCCCTACGCGAGCCGGTGCTGCTCTACGGCGATTACGACGTGGACGGCACCACCGCCGTCGTGCTGCTGAAGACGGCCATCGAGATGCTGGGCGGGGAGGCACGCTTCCATGTTCCGCACCGGCTGCGCGAGGGCTACGGGCTGCAATCGAGCGTGCTGGAAGCGGCTTACGCGGAGGGCGCGAGGCTGGTGATTACCGTGGACACCGGCATGAGAGCCTTTGCCGAGGCCGAAACCGCGCGCGGCCTGGGGCTGGACCTGATTATTACAGACCACCATCTGCTGGAGGCGGGCGAGGCTGTGCCGCGCGCGCTGGCCATTCTCAACCCCAATCAGCCCGCCTGCCGCTACCCGGAGAAATTCCTCTGCGGCGCGGCGATTGCGATGAAACTGGCGCAGGCGCTGCTGGAACGCCGCGATGCTGCCCGCACGCGCGAGAAGACGCTACCCAGCTTTTTGAAGATGGCCGCGATAGCTACCATCGCCGATGCAGTGCCGCTGCAAGGCGAGAACCGCGTCATCGCGGCTTTGGGATTGCGAGAGCTGCGGCGGCCTGCCGGGGCCGGGCTGCGCGCGCTCTTTGCCGCCGCGGCGCTGGATCCGGCCGCACGAGCGATCAGCGGCTTCGACGTGGCCTTCCGGCTGGCTCCGCGGATCAATGCCGCCGGCCGCATGGACGTGGCCTCCGATGTCGTCGAACTGTTCACCACGCGCGATCCGGCCCGCGCCGCTGAGCTGGCCGCCAAGCTGGAACGGCTCAACCGCGAGCGCCGCGAGACGGAGGCCAAGGCGCTTGCCGCCATCGAGGCGCGGCTGGGCAGCGACGCAGAGCTGGCCGCCGACCGGCTGCTGGTGGTGGACGGCGACGGCTGGCATCGCGGCGTCATCGGCATTCTGGCCTCGCGCGTGGTCGAGCGCACCGCGAAGCCGGCGATCGTGGTCAGCGTCGAGGGGGGCGTGGCTCACGGCTCCGGGCGCTCCATCGACGGATTCCATCTGCTCAACGCCATCGAGAGCTGCGCCGATCTCTTCACACGCTTCGGCGGCCACGCCTTCGCTGTCGGCTTTGCCCTGCCAGCCGAGAAGCTGCCGGAGCTCAAGCGCCGCCTCCGCCTCTACGCCGAGGAACACCTGGGCGGCCGCGAACCGGAGCACCTGCTCCGCATCCACGCCGAGCTGCCGCTGGACCGCATCACCTCTGTACTGGTTGGCTGGCTGCGCAAGCTGGAGCCCTTTGGCCACGGCAATCCCGAGCCGGTCTTCGTTGCCCGCAGAGCGCGCCTGCTCACGCCGCCGCGCCGGATGAAGGAGCGCCACCTGAGATTGGAATTGGCGCAGGATTCCGTTCAGCCGACGCCCCTGCCCGGCTCGAGCGGCGCGCTACGCGCAGTCGGCTGGAACCTGGCCGCGCGCGCCACCGAGCTTGGGCTCAAGCAGGGAAGCCTCATCGACCTGGCCTACCGCATTCGCGAGAACGAGCACCCGGAGTATGGCGGCGTGGAAGCCGAGATTGCCGGGATTGAATTGGCTTAAAAGCGGACGTCTTGGTGGAATCAATTAAGATATTTCGGCGACGGTATCGGAGCCATTCACGAACCATCGAGGTTCATGGTCTCCCACCCTTCCCACAAAATGCGCGGGAAGGATGGGGCACCCAAAGATTATGAGCGAATCAAGCGTGGTTCACCCTGCGTTATAACTTATGTTATAATTTAGATGAAATGGAGGCCCTAGATGGCCACGACTGCAAAGATCATCGCTATCGGCAACTCCGCCGGCATCATTCTGCCCAAGGAGACTTTGGCGCGGCTCAATGTTGAGAAGGGCGATACGCTTTATCTCAATGAGACTCCTGCTGGCTTCCAGGTCAGCCCCTACGACGAGGAGTTCGGCGCCAAAATGGAAGTTGCCGACCGCGTGATTCGCCGCTATCGCGATGCGTTCAAAAGACTGGCGGAGTAAGTGAAAGAGCCCGTTTGGATTCGTGAAATCGAAGCTCTTGCGTTTCATGCGAAGCAGATTGCCCTCTTCGGCGGCTCGGATGGGGTGCGGGATCGGGGACTGCTGGACTCTGCCCTGTCTCGCCCGAAGAACCTCTTCGCTTATGCGGAGAGGGCTTTAACGATGGCTGACTTGACGGCCGCCTACGCGGTGGGTATCTCCAGCAATCATCCCTTCGTCGATGGAAACAAGAGAACGGCGATGCAGGTTGCCTTTGTATTCCTGGAGTTCAATGGATTCCCCGTGATTGCCAGCCAGGAAGAGGCGTGTCTCACTTTTCTGAGCCTTGCAGCGGGCGAACTGACCGAGGGGGAATTGGCACTTTGGCTTGCCGAGCACACAGACTCTGAGTAGTTCGCTGACCTGTGAACGGGCGCATTTTCCACCGGCTGCGAAATTCCCTCTTCCCAAGCTCCCCCCCTACCGGTGTAGAATTGTTTCAGTCAGGTGAATTTCCCAGCCTGACAGTTAAACAACTGCGCGAATTATGCGGTTGTTGGGGTTATATGGACGCCAATTTATCCGGCTCTTCTCTCTCCCGCCACAAGCGATCCCCTTTGTATTTGCTCTGTGTTGTTGTTGCCGAGTCCAGACTTCGGAGGCCCAGGCGTGTCCGGAATTTCTCCGGCCGCATTGGTGAAATCTGATGGCCGACCTGGCTACCACCGTGCACACGATGCCTTCAGGCAAATCCCTGCTTGACAGCAAGCTGACGAATACGCACGGCCGCGCGGGCATTGCGGTGTTTCTTATCGCGCTGGCCGGCGGGCTGTGCTATATCGCCTTTCACGTCGCCCGCGACCTCGACTCGGTCACCATCACCAGCATCTGGCCGTATATGCTGCTGGGCCTGGCGCTGCTGATTGCGCTTGGCTTCGAGTTTGTCAACGGCTTCCACGACACCGCCAACGCCGTGGCCACGGTCATTTACACCCATTCGCTGGAGCCCAACATCGCCGTGGTCTGGTCCGGCATCTGCAACCTGCTCGGCGTGCTGTTCTCCTCCGGCACCGTGGCCTTCGCGGTGATTACGCTGCTGCCGGTGGAGCTGATACTCCAGGTCAGCTCCGGCGCCGGCTTCGCGATGGTCTTTGCCCTGCTGATCGCGGCCATTGTCTGGAACCTGAGCACATGGTGGTTCGGGCTGCCGGCCTCCAGCTCGCACACCATGATCGGCTCGATCATCGGCGTGGGCATCGCCAACCAACTGATGCATATTCACAGCGGAACCTCCGGCGTGGATTGGGAGCAGGCTACCAGGGTTCTCAAATGGCTGCTGATCTCGCCTCTGCTGGGCTTCGCCTGTGCCGGGCTGCTTTTGTACATCTCAAAGCAGACGATCAAGTACCCCTCTCTCTACGAAGCGCCCAAGGATAACCAGCCGCCGCCGTGGCCGATCCGCGCGCTGATGGTGCTGACCTGCACCGGCGTCAGCTTCTTCCACGGCTCCAATGACGGGCAAAAGGGCATGGGGCTGATCATGCTGATCCTGATCGGCACGGTGCCCACCGCATACGCGTTGAACCACGCCGTTACCGTTCAAGATATGCAGGAGTTCATCGCCGCCAGCGAGCAGGCCGGCCACATCCTCGACCGGCACGTGGACAAGACCGGCATTCTCGGCGAGGATGCCCGCACCGAGGTCACCGACTACATCCGCACCAAGCAACTCCAGCCAGACACGATTCTGGCGCTACGAGAGCTGGTCGAGGATCTGAACCACGAAGTTGCACTCTACAAGGTTTTCAAGTCAGTTCCAGCGCAGGATCAGGCGAATGTCCGCAACGATATGTACGTGGCCGGCGAAGCCATTCGCCTTATGCAGAAGAATGACGCCACCCTGGTGAACGAAAAGAAGCAGCCGGTTTTCGACAAGGCTGAAAGCGCCGCTCTCGGCAACTACAAGAGCAAGGTGGACAAGGCCACTCGGTTTATTCCCGACTGGGTCAAAGTGGCTGTTGCCCTGGCTCTCGGCCTGGGAACGATGATCGGCTGGAGACGCGTTGTGGTCACGGTGGGAGAAAAGATCGGCAAGGAACATCTGACCTATGCGCAGGGCGCCAGCGCAAGCCTGGTGACCATGGCTACAATCTTCGCGGCCAACATCTTCGGCCAGCCGGTTTCGACGACCCACATTCTCAGCTCAGGCGTGGCCGGTACGATGAGCGCCAACGGCAGCGGCCTACGCCTGGCCACGGTTCGCAACATCGCCGCCGGATGGGTCTTCACTCTTCCGGCCGCCGCGCTGCTCTCCGGCACGCTCTACTGGCTCTTCCGCGCGATTTCCTAAGCGCCGATCATCGCGAGCGGGCGGTTGCGGTCGGTGCGCAGCGTGGGCACGGCCGCCAGCAGACTGCGCGTGTAAGCGTGCAGGGGCGCGGTCAGCAGGCGCGCGCAGGGGCCCGTTTCCACCACTTCGCCCGCGCGCATCACCGCAACCCGGCTGGCCACCTGGCCCACCACCGCCAAGTCGTGCGAGATGAAGAGCATGGCCAACCCATGCTGGCGCTGCAACTCACGGAGAAGCTCCAGCACCTGCGCTTGCACGGTGACATCCAAGGCTGTGGTGGGCTCGTCGGCGATCAACAGCCGCGGACGGTTGATCAGCGCCATGGCGATCAGAATCCGCTGCCGCTGCCCGCCGGAAAACTGATGCGGATAGTCGCCGTAGCGCCGCGCCGCATCGGGAATTGAGACCGCCTCCAGCGCGGCGATGGCCCGGCGCTTCGCCTCGCGGCCAGTCCAGGAGGGAGAATGCGCGCGCGCGCCTTCGGCTACCTGGCTGCCAATCGTCATCACGGGATTCAGCGCCGTCATCGGCTCCTGGAAAATCATGGCGATCTCGCGTCCTCGCAGTTTTTGCAATGCGCTTTGCGGCTGGCGGAGCAGGTCAATCGAGTCTGTGCTGCCGGCTCGGCCGCCGCGCCACAGGATTCGCCCCGCAACCCGCGCCGCCGGTCCGAGCAGCCCCAGAATCGCCAGAGCGGTCACGCTCTTGCCCGACCCTGACTCGCCCACCAGCCCCAGCACCTCTCCCTGGTCGATGTGCAGGCTTACGCCGCGCACTGCCTCAGCCGCCGAAAAGCGAATTTGCAAATCGAGAATCTCAAGCAGTGGAGCCATGAAGCCATCCTATAGATCCGGCCCTTAAATCGTGTCAGCTTTCCCAATCATGCGCCAGAAAAAAAGCGCAAGGATGGGGCACGGGGTGTTCGTATTTTGGCGCCGGCTACGCGCCGAAGTGGCCATAATCTACCCATATTCTGCGCAACTATTTGCATAGTCCCATAAGGGTGAGCCAAGAACACAAGGTTTACAGGCAATTTCTTTGGCATTGCGATTGCAAGTACACTAGACGTACCCAAGCCGTAAGACTGTGGTAATGGAAGATCTATTACCTTTGTGATACGGCCTCGCAGGCGCCTCGACGTGCTTCTGGAATTCTGAAAGGCACAGTCGCGGAATCGGCTATGCGCCGAGACATCATCTCGCCCGGCAGGCAGCAACGCTCCGGCAGCGCAAATCATCCTGCCGTTTTGTTCAGAAGGGATGTTATGACCAGCAACTTACAATCGATGAACGACCGGCGGGAGAGGCAGCGTTTTGGGATCAACGCGCCTCTCACAGTGATGATCGGACAGCGCGAGATACTCGGCTTTACGCGGGACTTGAGCAACCGCGGAGTTTATTTTTATTTGGACATGGCCGAGAGCGCGCCCATCGACGGCGATTTTGAATTTATGGTCGAATTGCCACCCGAGATTACTCTATCCACCTGTTGTTCTATTCACTGCCTGGGCCATGTGGTGCGCACGGACGACACTTCCCGGCAGTTGACCGGGATCGCGGCTGAGATACTGCATTATTCGATTCAGAGGGAGGCCGCGGCCTGAGCCTAGAGTTTGCGCATGCCGAGGACGCGATGGTCGGAGAGCCAGCTCTTGCGCACATAGACGAGCCGGTTATTGCTTTCCGGATCGGTGGGCAGCAGAAAGAAGCCTGGATCGATGAGGTAGCGGATGGAGTTGTAGACGATTCCCTCCATGACTTCGCCATCGAGGAATTGCAACCGCATCCAGATTCCATGGACGATGGGCGCGCGGGAATGGAAGTTGAGACTCTCGTGATGCGCGTCTCCGTCAAAGCTGTTGACATAGAAGACAGCCTTGATCTCTTCGGCTGAGATCTCCTCGACGATATCCGTTTCAAGGCTGCGCACCCTGAAGCTCTCCGGCGCCCTGTGGGGAGCGCGGATCAGCAACTCTTCCACGGTGTTCCAGGCGGGTGAGTCGAGGTAGCCCTTGATCGTCCGAGATCCGAACTGGATGACAACCTTTTCCGAGCGGGGCGAATCAGGGCCATGGGGGTGAGGCGTTATGGCTTGACTCTCTGGTGTGGTTGAGCCTGCTTCCGCGGCGGAAAGAGATTGTACTGTTTGATCTTGTATAACAGAGCTTTGTAGCTTATCTGCAGTTCGCTTGCGGCGGCCTTTCGATTCCATCCAGTACCCTCCAGTGTTTTGGCGATGGCGGCGGATTCGGCGCCGTCCTTCAAGTTCCGTACCATATGCTTCAGGCTTCCGTTGTTGCCGGCGGCCTCTTCTCCGCCGGAGGCCGGCAATTCCGCGCTGAGCCGGGGAATCAACTCATCGATGATGGCCTGTTCGTCGTCCAGGATAAGGTAGCGCTTGATGGTATTCTCCAATTCGCGAAGATTGCCCGGCCACAAGTAGCTGTTGAGAGCTATGAGGAGCGCAGGGGAGATGGGCAGGGGAGCGCGCTCGTACTTGGCGGCCACCTTGCGCATGAAGTGGCTGGCCAGGATGGGAATCTCCTCGACGCGCTCGCGCAGAGGGGGCATTTTCAAGGTAAAACCATTGAGGCGGTAGTAGAGGTCTTCGCGAAAGGTCTTTTGCGCGATGGCGGCCTTGATGTCGATGTTGGTGGCGGCAATCACGCGCACATCGACTTTGACGCTGGAACGGCTGCCCAGGCGGGAAAAACTGCCGTCCTGAAGAACCTGGAGCAGTTTGGCCTGCAAAACAGCCGGCATCTCGCCGATTTCATCGAGGAAGATGGTGCCGTAGTTACAAATTTCAAACTTGCCAGGCTTGGACTTGATCGCACCGGTAAAGGCGCCGGGCTCATAGCCGAAGAGTTCACTCTCCAGCAGATCGGCGGGCATGGCCGCGCAATTGACCTTCATGAAGGGGCGGTGGCTGCGGGCCGACATCTTGTGGATGAACAGGGTGGCGACTTCCTTGCCGGTGCCGCTCTCTCCCAGGATGAGGACGGGGATATCGGCGCGCGCCACCAGCCGGCATTGGGATTCGATCTCCCTCATCCGCTGGCAGGCTCTGACAAAGGAGGTGTTTTCATCCAGGGGAATTTCCTTAATCTCCTCGTCATCGTCGGCCTGCAGCCTGCTCGCCTCCTTGAGGCATTGCTCCACGGCCAGATCGATGTCGGCCTTTCGGAAGGGCTTGAGGATCACGTCAGTGGCACCCATGCGCGTGGCCGCCACGACTTCCTTCAACTCGGCGGAACAGGCAAGCATGACAATCGGAAGCGAGGGCCGGAAGGCGCGCAACCTGGTCAGCAAGTCGAGGGCATTTTCCCCGGCGCCGTCTTCGTCCAGGTGCCAGTCCATCAGGAGCAGGTCAGGCTGGGGAGAGTCTTTCAGGCGCAGGATCAGATCCGCGGCCTCGGTGTACAGGCTCACGGTGAAGCGGTCCTCGAGAATTCGGTGAAGGTAATTCAGGATAGCGGGATCCGGATCAAGCGCCACGATGTGAGGTTTGCGCTTGCTCTTCGCCTTCAAATTCGCTCCTGACGGAATGCTCACTATCCCGGTTCCTTCCTTTGCTTTCAAACCGCGTATGGGAGAGGACCTTTCTCGCTTGACGAAGATAGTAGAACGATCCGTGCTGTGATTCGCGAGGAACGTAAAACAAACTCCGCCGACCCTGGGGAACAAGTTACACCAATGGGGTGGAAATTCACCCTCCCATCGATGCAAATCAAATGTTGCTTGTTCACGATAGTACCACTCAAAAGTGGTAATTCATTCGCTATTATGTGCAAATATTTTCACATACCAGAAAATGAACAGGCTGTCATCGTAATGAAATGAAGCATTTGATTACCGCCTCGTGGGCTGAATGGTTACGCGGGAGTCTTTAGGTAGTTACTGATAGACAGTTGCATTTGGTTGTGAAGTTGCATACAGAAGGCTATGACCCTACCGCGCGCAACGGAATCCATCGATCTGCGTGAATTGCCCCCGACTGAAGTGATCTTCGGGCAATCGCCGATGATGGCCGTTGCCCAGGAGAAGCTGGAACGGGTTGCCGAGACGACCGTTCCGGTGCTGCTGCAGGGCGAGAGCGGGACAGGCAAGGAGATCATTGCCAAGTTGCTGCATGCGTATTCGAATCGCGCGAAGGGCGCGTGGGTGAAAGTGGCGTGCCCGGCGATTCCTCACTCTTTGATCGAGTCGGAACTCTTCGGTTATGAAAAGGGGGCCTTCACCGGGGCGTATGCGACCAAGCGCGGGCGCGTGGAACTGGCGCATATGGGAACCCTCTTTCTGGATGAGATTGGCGATTTGGATTTGACCGTGCAGGCGAAGCTGCTGCAGATGCTTCAGGATGGCAGCTTTATGCGGGTTGGAGGGCAGGAGTCGAGGAGCGTAAACACGCGTCTGGTGAGCGCGGCCAGCGTCAACCTGCGGCAACAGGCCGAGGAAGGCCGCTTCCGGCGGGATTTTTTCTTTCGCATAAACGCCGTGACCATCGATTTGCCGCCGCTGCGCCAGCGGACCGCGGACTTGCCGATGCTGATCGACTACTTTCTTGACCGTCACGCGAAGGTCTTTCGCCGCATCCCCAAGCCGCTTTCTCGCGAGATGATGCGCTTGATGCAGCGCTACGAGTGGCCGGGAAACATACGGCAACTGGAAAACATGATGCGCAGCTACATCCTGATCGGCAGCGAAGACGCATTGGCGGCGGAGCTGGCTCCGTCTTTCCCGTCCAGCCCGGCCCGGCTGAACACTGATTTCGATCTAGCCAAGCCTGTTTCACTGAAAGAGATCACCAGGGCCGCCACGCAGGAGCTGGAGCGGCAGATCATTCTGAAGGTTCTGGAGGCAAATAACTGGAGCCGCCGCAAGACAGCCAAGTGGCTGGACATCAGCTACCGATCGCTGCTCTACAAGCTACAGGAAACACAAGGCCGCGGGCTTGCCGGGGCGCTGCCCAAGGAGAGCAAGGCGCTGGGTAGCAGGAGAACGCCGAAGTGATGCGGAGTTTCTAGAGCGGTTCTCCAATACATATGTCCTTACTGATTCTATCGAAGGTGGCTTTTTCTTGAGGAAAAAGCCACTCTGCGGCGTGGTTTCGGTGTACAGCAATTGGAGAATCGCTAGATCCAGCCGCGCAGGCGATAGTAGAGGATTTTGGTGGATTCGATCAGCATGGTTTCGAAGGCGGAGAAGCGCCCTTTCCAATTCTCGGTGGAGTGAAGCACATCGGGGACGGCCATGGGGGCGACATCGATGCCCACCTTGCGGAAGACGCGGAGCGCCCTGTACATATGAAAATCACTGGTGAGCAGAACCTTCCTGCCGGGCAGGTTCTGTATCAGGTGCGCGGTCTCGATGGCGTTTTCGCGGGTGCTGGTGGAGCGCCACTCGGCAACCATCGCATCGCGGGGAATGCCAACGCCGAGCAGGAAGTTGAGGATGCCGGGACCGCCGCCGCCGCTGATAACGATCTTCCTGAAGCCTCCGGTTTGCCAGGCGAGAAGCGCCTGGCGCGCGCGCCAGTACGACGAGTAAGAAATGCCGCCATACTCGTCGCCCGCGGCGCTGAGCAGGATGAGAACGTCGCCTTTGGGCTGCCCAAGGGAAGCAGAATAGCCGGGGCCGGCGTAGGCCTGGGCCCACCACGAGACGATGGGCGTCACCATCACCAGCACAGTGACGAGTCCAATGGCCGCGAACAGTCGGTAGAGAATCCGTCCAATGGTGCGTAGAGCTGTCATGCGCTTCCTTTCCCACGGGCCGGGACGAGCGATTCGAAGACCTCAAGCAGCTCTGCCGCAACCGTCTCCCAGCTTCGGCTGCCGCGCGCGGAGAGGTCGCTGGCGTCCCAGCTTCTGTCGAGGACCAATGCGAGGGCATAAGCCAGCGCGGCGGAGTCGCGCGGGGGGACGAGCTTTCCGCATTCGCCGCTAAGAATCTCGGGGATGCCGCCGACATTCGTGGCGACGGCCGGCCGGCCGCAGGCGAGCGCTTCCAGGATCACATTCGGGCAGCCTTCCATGTAACTCGGCAGGGTAATAAGATCGGCCGCCGCCATCCAAACGGCCACCTCGTCGAAGGCGCATGCGGGCAGTGTGTGGAGATAGCCGGCGGAATTGTTTGCCTGGATGGCGCTCTCGATCAGAGGCCTGTCCGGCCCTTCGCCGATCAGGTAGACGCGCAGATTGGGGCGCTGCGTATGCAACGAAGCCGCCGCTTCGACCAGTTCACGAAGGCCTTTCCTCACGTCCATGCGCCCAATATAGACGACTGCCTCAGTGGCCGGGTCGATCCCGAGCTTGCACCGAGCCGCAAGACGGTCGCTGGGATGGAAGACCGAGAGATCGCAGCCGTTGACGATGGCGCGAGTGGTCCGCGGCGCGGCGCCCATGGCCAGAACCTTACGGCGCAGATCGGCGCTGACGGTGACAACAGCATCAGCTTCGCGCAGGAGAGAGCGCGTGAGCATGGCGGACAGAGGATCGCCGATTCTGTTGATGTCGGAGCCGATGCTCATGGCAACGACCGGAACCGCAAGGGCTTTGCCGATCTTGAGCGCGGCGTAACAGTCAGGATAAAGGTAGCAACCGAAGATCAGATCGGGGGCAAAGGCGCGCACGGCCGGCAGCAGGGCGCGAGCGGAGATCCATCCATTGAACGGCCGGGAGAGCATGGGCAGCGCGGGATAGTCAAAATAACTCGCCTGCACGTCAGGCGGGCTATACGAGGCGTCGAGGCTACTGTAGACCCGGCTGCGCGGCTTGAGCCAGGAGGGATAACTCGCGTTGGGATAGAAGACGCGCAGATCGGCCTTGCGGGCCAGCACGCGCAGCGTCTCATAGAGCGACCGTCCCTGCCAAGGCTCCGCCGAGCTGGGAAAATACGTGGTGACAACCGCAATCCTGAGCATAACTCTCCAGCAAATCCGATTACTTGGGCAAGGATGAGGATGGGATCACCGGCGACTGATTGAAGGTGCGCCGCAAGCCCTCGGCTACACCTACGCTAGGCGTCCATCCCAGCTTCTCTTGCACGGCGCTCTGATCGAAGTTCGCCAGCGGGCGAATGGAGCGGATGCGATACCGCGACAGGGGCACAGCGCGCTTGAGCAGACGTCCCAGCGCCTCGATGCCGACAGACGCCGTCATCAACACGAATTTGGGAACGTAACTGGCCTTGATCTTCGGCCGGGAAGCCTGCGCGATGCGGATGAACTCGCGCTGCGTTACCCTGGCCGGATCAACCAGATTGACCAGCACGCCTTCGACACCGGGGCGCGAGGAGGCAAGCAGGAGCGCATCCACCACATCGTCCACATAGACGAGCGGCAGCGGCAGCGAGCCGCTTCCGACAACAATCCAGCGGCCAAACATTCCAAAGCTGCCCGCCGGACTGCTCGGTTCGACTCCGGGGCCGAAGATCACACCGGGACGAATCACGCAGACCGGCAAGCCCCGCTCGCGGGCCGCGGACCTCACCATTTGCTCGGCTTCGAGCTTGGTTTGCGTATAAGCGCCGCGCAGTTCGGCGTGCGGCTCGAGCGGCCAGTCTTCAGTCACCGCGGCGGCGTGGAGCACGGCGTGCTCCAGCACGCTGAGCGAGCTGACATACACTACGCGCTCGACATGGTGCTTGAGGCAAGCGGCGATCACGTTGCGCGTTCCGATGACCGTGCCGCGCTGGAAGTCGGCAGCACCGCCCTTCATCGCCGCTCCCACGTGGAAGACCTTGGCCACTCCGGCCACCAGCACATCGACGTACTCGGGATCGCCCAGATCACCGGCAAGATAATCAACTCCAGCAACAGGCTCCTTGGGAAGGCGGCGGACGCCAGCGCGGACCTTCACGCCCTCTTGAACCAGCCGGCGCACCAGCGCGCTGCCGAGGAAGCCGCCCGCGCCTGTCACGAGCACATCCGCGGGTGGGCGCGGCGTCAACTGCGTCTTGCGGAGAGCGTCGCGCTGGCGGTCGGCTTTATTGCACGCCGATGCCATCGCATTGACCAGCCGCAGGCCCTCTTCCGGGGTCACCGGCGGCGGCGCGCCTTGCTCCAGAGCGGTATAAAACTCACGAATATTCTGGTGAATGCCCGGCGCTCCCGGAAGCCGCTTGGTGATGAATCGCAGGACATTGCGCGGCACTTCGTAAAGGCTTGCGGCGGCGTTGCGCATGGCGCAGATCACCGGAGAGGCGAACTTCGGCCCCGGAAGCAGCTTGGTCACGTAGCAGGTTTGCAGGAAGCAGTCGATCTGCATTACGCCGCGCGTGCCGTGGACGATCACCTGCGAGCGGATGGGGCGCACATTCCAGGAAAGATAGAGGCGAGCCTCGCCGCGCTCGCAGTTGACCTTTGCCGTCCACTCGTCGAAGAGCAGATTGGAGTCGAGTCCTGTGGAGCGGAAATCGATCTCCGCCTCGTTGACCGGGCCGAGCAACGCCTCCGCAATTGCAAGGCCATGCACGCCAAGGTCCTGAAAGGGGAAAGAGCCTTTACGGTACTGCGGCGGCAGTTTGCCGCCTCCCGGCCATGCGGGATAATCGGAGCTGCGGTGAAAGTCGAGGGAGAGCACCGTGCCGATGCCGCCGCCGCGGGCGATCTCCACGCCGCGCAGCACGATCGGGTCCAGCCGGGCGGAGTGAACCACGCCCAGAGTGCGTCCGCTGGAATGGGCGGCCGCAATCATCTCTTCGCACTGCTCGGGCGTCTCCGCCATGGGTTTTTCAACCAGCACGTGCACGCCCGCCCGCAGGGCCTGAATGCTGAGCGCCGCATGAAAGGTGGGCGGCGTCAGCACGTGGACCACATCCACGCCGGAGGCCAGCAACTCATCGACGCTGGCGTAAGCATGGGGCAGAGCGAATGCCTTGGCGACAGCCTGCGCCCTGGCCAGGTCGAGGTCGGCAACCCCGACGACCTCGACCGACGGAAGCGACTTCAAGGCGCGAAGATGGTGCGCGCTAACATAGCCAGCGCCGATGATTCCAACTCTAAATTTTGTCATAGCGGCAGAAGCTCGATTCGATCCTGGCAGCAGAGCAAGATAGGCAGAGCGGCTTACTGAGATGATACTACCGAAAGGGAGGCCCTTCGGCATCGCTCAGGCAGGCCGCAGCCGGTTGCTTTCAAGGATTGCTTCAAACTCGCGGCTGGCGGCGTCCCATGAATTCATGGCTTGCATCCTGGCAAGCGCGCGATTCGCAATGGCGCGCCGGGCTGCATCCTCGGTGAGCAGGCGCACGCAAGCATCGGCAAAGCCGGCGGGATCGTCCTCAATCACGATGTCCGCGCCATCTTCGTAGCTCAGCCCCTCCGCACCCACTGTCGTGGAGACAACAGGCACTCCCGCCGCCATGCACTCATAGATCTTCAATCGTGTTCCTGAGCCGATGCGAATGGGCACAATGGATATCTTCGATCCCCAGAGATAGGGCCGCACATCTTCCACCGTGCCGCTGATAGTAACCCCCGTCAACCCCTGCGTCGCCTTCAGAACCCGCGCGTCGGGCGAGCGTCCCGCAATCATGAATGTTGCGCCGGGCAGACGTTGACGAATCAGGGGAAAGACCTCTGCAAGAAAATACTCAACCGCATCCACGTTGGGGAGAGAATCCATTGATCCGCAAAAGACCATATCCGAAGCGGGAAATTCTCCGCGGCGGGGTGCAAAGTAATCCACATCGACCCCCGTCGAGATGCTGGAGACCGATTCGATTCCATACATGCGTTTGAATTTGGTGGCGTCGATCTCTGAAACCGCAACCACGTGCCTGGCGGCGCGGCATATCTTCCCTTCGTATGCCTTCATCTTTGCAAGCTGCGTTTTGAAGAAGATATTTTTCCAGGAACCGCTGTTCTGTTCAACATGGCGCTGCCAGATGGTGGTCAGCACATCGTGCTGAAAAAGCACGCACTGCCCCAGGTCGGTCAAATTATCAGCCGAGAATAAAAAGTCGCAGACTATGGCATCATAATTCTCGGCGGCGATCCAGGCATCGATCATTTGCCGGAGCTTTTTTGAGGAGTAACGAAAGACCGCCATCGGCTGAGGATGCACAAAACTAGCCGCCAGTTGAGGAAGAATCCCAATCGATCTTCTGCCGGGGGCGGAATGTTCCGCGAAAAAATGGCGGCTGGAATACTCCTGGCTTCGCTGGGGCCCCTCTAGATTTCGAGGGTCATTGAGCGCCGCATAATGAATCTCATGGCGCTTGTTCAGTTCCTTCAGCATTCCCAGCGTGCGAATCTGAGCGCCACGATCAGTCGGGTGCAGAAAAAACGGGCAGACCCAAAGAATCTTCATTACCGCTGGGCGCCTCCTCGCTTGAAGGGTGGACGAGGCGGATCTTCCATCTACCTCTCGATACCCCATGATAAACTACCTCCGAGGATCGTCAGGAATCGATATGGAGAGCAAGCGCAGCGTCATTGTGGTCGGTTTAGGTTATGTGGGATGCGTCAGCGCTGCCTGCTTTGCGGAAATCGGACACCATGTTCTCGGCGTTGACCGCGACCTCAATAAAATGGAGTCCGTTCGCAAGGCGCAATCGCCGTTCTTCGAGGCCGGGCTTGACCAGTTGATCCAAAAGAATGTCGCCGCGGGAAGGCTGAAGGCCGGCGAGCTCGATGAGTATGCCCTTGCCGCCGCGGATGTTGTCATGCTCTGCGTGGGTACGCCCTCGCAGGCGAATGGAAACATCGACCTCAGCCATCTGCGCCGCGTCTGCGACGAAATCTCCGGCCTGCTGCGGCCCAGAAAAAAGCGTCTGATCGTCACCGTGCGCAGTACCGTCTTCCCTGGAACCTGCGAAAGCCTGCTGGAGACCGTCTTCGCCCGCAGAGAGGATGTCGAGATTGTCTCCAACCCCGAGTTTCTTCGCGAAGGCACCGCGGTGCAGGACTTCATGGAGCCATCCCTGCTGGTGGTCGGCGGCAGCACCGACGATGCCGCGCGCTTTGTGGCTGACCTTTACTCCGGCCTGCCGGGCGAGGTCTCCATCGTCTCCCTGCGCACCGCCGAAATGATCAAGTACACCTGCAATGCCTTTCACGCGGTGAAGATCGGATTTGCAAACGAGATTGGTTCGCTGGCCGCCAGCCTCGGCGTCAACCCCGAACAGGTCATGGCCACCATGTGCCGGGATACAAAGCTGAATATCTCTCCCGCTTACCTCAAGCCCGGCTTCGCCTTTGGCGGATCCTGCCTGCCCAAGGATCTGCGCGCGCTTACCTTTCGCGCCTCACGGCTTGACCTCAAGCTGCCGCTGCTCGCATCCGTCCTTTCTTCCAACGACGAACACCTTAGAAGAAGCATTCATCAGGTGCTCGAACTGCCCGGAAATCAAGTCGGTATTTATGGCCTGGCCTTCAAGGAAGATACCGACGATCTGCGCGAGAGCCCGGTGATTACGATCATCGAGCATCTGATCGGCAAGGGAAGGGCGGTCAGAATCTTCGACCCCCACATTCAACTCGACGAAATCTACGGAAGCAATCTAAGCTTTGTGGTCTCAGCGCTGCCGCATATAGGCCGGCTGCTGACGCGCAGCCTTGATGATCTGATCTCGTCGTCCGACACGCTGGTCATCGCGCAAAAGCCAACGGCCGCGGCGCTTGCGCAAATGACAGTCAGCGGCCTGGCCATCCTCGATCTGACCAAGCTCACCCTCAAAGCCTCCCCCTCGACAGGAGCTCTTGTTTAGCTCTCGCCACGAGGAACTTGTGCAGAGCTTTCTCAACTCCTGCTCCGTCAGAAACTGCCAGCTCCTTCGGTTTCAACCAGAACTGGCGCCGCTTTTCGGCCGATGAGCGCGGCATATGTTCTTTAAAGGCATTTATGCCTTGTATTACGAATGCTTCGATTGGCTGCCAGCCGGGGTTTTTATTGCATGAACACCTGATTGCGCTGGCCATTGATGCGTGGGCCATCAAGGCGCATATCTTTCATAGATTCTCAGGTCTCCGTAATAAGGGTCTGGGAAGTGAGCGATTAGTTTGCTTTGCGCGATCACCTCGGCCATGCTGCCACGCAGGTCGTCATAGAATGCCTCGTCACTCGGAAGTCCGCTGTTCATCACGCGGTCCCCCGTGATGAAGTATCTTGCATGGAACTGGTTGGCCGCCATCCAGGGATTGGTACGCTCGTACGAGATGAATGGCCGATCGTGGAGCGCGAGCCAGAAGGTGATGGTTCCGTACGCTGTTTGGCCGGGGGGAATCACACTGCGCAATTCCGCCGTCACCTTGTTGTAATCAGCCATGCGCGCGGCATTCAGCAAAAACAAATTTGCCGAAATCTGCGCGGCGATAACCAAGCAGGAGAGGCTCAGAAAGACGCGATGCAGTTTCCGGTTGTTGCCCGTGGCGGCAACTGCGGCGCCAATGGCCAGGGCAAAGATTGGCGCAAGGAGCGCGAGATAGCGCGAAGACTTGTTCACCGTGTAAACTAACCACAACACGGTAGGGGTTAGCATGAGCAATTCAAGATAGAACCATCGCGGGCGAAGTTTCCAGAGGAGAAAGCTGACCGCCAGAAAGAAGAGTGGTATGGGTAGCCTGCACGGAATGGACTCCAGTCCATGCCCGTGCAGCATATTGAGGCCGAGCAGATCGGAATAGCGATGGCCCTCTTGCAGTAATCTTGACCACAGCGGTGTGCCACTAGCGCGGCTCAGGTATTCTTCGCGAAAGCCGTCCCTGCCAGAAGGAGAAATCATTATCCAGACGGCGAAGGGAAGCAGTCCGAGCAGATATCCGAGTGTATAGGCGAATGCGCCCCGCAGAGGAAATCTACTGCGCTTGCAGTCAAGAACTATAACCATAACGCCGAGGGAAACAATGTACCCTAGCAGCGTGATATGAAACATGGTTCCCATAGCAATCAGGAGGCCGCTAAAAAAAGCCCAGATAGAACGGTCATTCCCAGCATACTGCTTCATTGCAAGCAGCGAGGCCAGGATTGCCATGGTAGTTAAAGCTTCAGGCCGTGCGGAGCGGGAAGTAAGCACAATCAGATTGTCGGTTGCTACAAGGAATGCAGCGACCAATGCGCCCTCTTCCCCAATGAGATCGCGCGCCAAGCGGTAAGTAAGAAAAATAATCATTAGTCCGGCAAGAATTGATCCCAGGCGGGCGGTTACCTGACTGGTCCCGAAGAGCCGGAAAGCAGAGGCTATGACCAGCGCGGTCCCGGGTGGCCGCGCATCGAAATGATTTTCGAGGTCATTGGGTCCGATAGCTGGATCCGCAATTCCATTCCCGTGGGCAATCGAGTAGGCAGGCCCGGAATACCAGCTCTCGTCCGTGACCCAGCGGTAGGAAAGATAAGGGATGGTCTGCAGAAGAAACAGAAGAATGGCAAATCCCAGCCATCCGTAGACGGCGGCATGAGAGAGAGATCGGTCTGCGCGCATCGTTCCGGCAGCCTGAAAACGAATCGACAGTTGGCTCGTTGAGCCGGATTCGGCTGAAAGGGAGCTTAACGGAGGTTTGTCATTCATGAAAAATCCTTTTACTACAAACACTTCAAGTTTGGAGTTTCAGAAAGAGCTGTTGAACCTGCCAAATTGAAAAATCGATGATTCAACCGCCCGGATAGTTTTCTGGACTGCGGTTTACGAAGAGGCCGCTGGAACAGAATCGGATTTGTGATCGTGTATCAGCGCGTCGGCAGCCTGGTACATCTGCCAGGCTGTGGCCCAGTGAATCTCGATGCCTCTTCGTTCCGCTTCGTCCGCCAGCCAGTGGAAGAGGCTGGCGAGCCCGCCGTTGAGTAGCGGCTCGAGATTTCTCTCCTGCGCGCCGTGGGTGTAGAGCTTCAGAAAGATGTCTTCGCCTATGGCGGGAGCCAGATTGAACCACCGGCGCACGCGCGAGGCCGTGGGCAGGTCGTAGCCTGCGAGTTCGCCGGTCTCCATGCGCGGCATCAGGCGTTCATCGAAGCGCAGGCCGAGCGGGCCGGTGATCATCAGCAGGTCACCGCGCCGGCCTCCGCCGACGGTGGCTTCAATGCCGTGATCGAAGGAGCGGGGCCGATTGTCCGAGTTGTTCGTGCACCAGTAGATTTGATTGACAACGCGCCCCTGGGTCGGCGAGGGAATTGAAGGCATGGTGAAGTCGGCGTAGCAGCCGAAATCGCGCAGCAGGGCAATCTCGCCGTTGAGGCCGCACCATTTGCCGTCCGGGCGAGAGTTGTCGAGCGCCCAGTTGCCATGGATGAAGCCGAAGACGGTGCGGCCGCCCTGCTGGCGCAGCAGGCCGTGGTCGCCGGTGAGGCGGCGGCAGTACTCCGTCACTTTCCGGATGAAGGTGTCGCGCTGCTCGTTGTTGTGATGGAGATGCACCTCGACGTCGGCGACGCCCAGGCGCACGATCTCGGCGATGCCGTCGAGCAGTTCACGGCGGTACTCTTCCTGGGGGTAGAAGAAGCTGTACTGGGGGCGCTGGCCGGCGGCGTCGCGGGGAGCGTCTCCGGCAATGCGAGGCCACCGGTCGCGCCAGCGGGCCACGCAGCCCAGCGCCGTTTCAATGGATGCGCCCATGCCCAGCGGCTCGTAGTGATCGGCGATGGCAACCCAGGCGCGCTTCGGACGAGTGGGCCGCAGGTTCTTCCGCAGTCGGTCCCGCAGGTAGGGCACAAGCCAGATTTCCGCGTTGCGGGGAAGCCTCATGGATTGATTTTACCTTGATGCGCTTTGACTGCTTGCGGCAGTGGGCCGCAGACCGATGCAGCCGGCTTCCGATGAACAACATAGTTGGATGAGGCGGTTTGTAAACAAAATCAGCAAGTTAGCCACCGCTTCGCGGTGATAGCAAGTTAGCAAGTTAGCGGGTTCATTGGTGGCGCAACTTACAGCGGCGAGTCGGGCTGCTCCCGATGAACAAAGCTGGTTGAGGTTCGAGGTTTCACACCCTTTTGCCAGAAAAACTAGTTGCAGGTCCTTCGACTTCGCTGCGCTTCGCTAAGGATGCAGGGGCACGGAACTATCTTGGCTTGTTCATTTCCGGCTGAAACTCTTCGCGGCGAGTTGAGCTGCTGGAAGACGGGAACAAAGCGCCTGGGTTGTGACGGTCCAATGTGAACAGACGATGTGCACGAATGCTGTTAGCGTGATCTATAGCGAAGGTGAGAGACGGCAGCGACAAAGGCCGGTCCAGCTTCCTTGAAGGTTCCCAGAAGGCCGCGCAGTCCATGCCCGCCAAAGAAATTCTCCAAGAAGCCAAAAAACTCCACAAAGTTAGCGACAGCCTTGATGTGCTGGCGAAGCAACACATTCCGATCGCGGAAGCGCTTTCGATTCTCTCGGGGAGCGTGCGCAACTCGGCCACGCTGCTGGAGGTGCTGGTTGCGCTGAGGCTGGGGCCGGTTCCGGGATTGGATACGGTCGTAAACTAACTTATCCCAAGATCAGGGGGCTGCGATGAAAGGGAAGAGCCAACTCGATAATGACAGGAAGATCCTCTCCAGCGTGAAGATAGAGATGGCGCGGCCGCGGCTGGCCGCGTCGGTGCGCAACGCACTGGAAGCCGAGGCCGCGCTGGCCGCGAGAGGGCTTGTTGCCCGTACCGCGAGAGCGTGAAGCGCAAGAGCAAGACCAGGAATACACTATCCTGATGAGCGCGTCGACTTGAGCGCAGTTGTTTCGGGATACTCTTCCCCGGTATTGCTATACAGGTTGCATAAAAAGGCCTGTTTCCAAGCGAAGCACACGAAAAGCATCCCGCAGGGGCTAAAGCCCGACATTTATTTTGTAGTATTTACGGCACGACTGAAGTCGTGCCTTGACACTTCTTGCAGCCTTGAATGCGTTTTTCGCAACCTGTATAGCAGTACTTACTTGGCGGGCGCGGCTCCCTCCACATTCATCGCCTTGAGGCGCATCTGCGCGAGGCGCCAGGTAGAGGTGGAAATCGTCAGAAACTGCTTGGGCTTCTCCAGCTTGCGGTAATCGGCAATAGCGATCTCGCGCTCGCCATACTGCTCGGCGATGCGGCCGAAGGCATACCAGTAAGCGTCGTTCGGCTCATCCAGGTTCATATCGTCCATGCCGCGCAGCAGCAGGTCGTGGGCTTCCTTGGTCTTGCCAGTTTCCGCGTAGAGGCAGGCCAGGGTGTGCAGGATGGACGGGTCGTCCTTGGCCAGTTGCGCGGACTTGATGGCCGCAGCGATGTCGGCATCCACCACCTTGCTGGTAAAGAGAGCGTACCAGGCGATGTTGTTCAACAGGCCGGCATTCTCCTTGCCCTGATCGATCAGCTTTTGCGCCCAGCCGCGTGCGACGGCGAAGTTGCCGCGGTCGGCCTCGATCTCCATCTTCATCAGCAGGGCGTCGGGGTCGCCGTCCAGCAGCTTGAGCCGCCCGTCGGCCAAGGCGATGGCCTCGTCATGCCGTCCCAGCCCCATCAGCGCCTGCACATTGTAGATGAAGGCCTGGCGGGACTCCGGAACCTGCTTGAGCAGTTCCGAAGAGGCTTCCAGCAGATTGGCGAAGTTTTCCTGGAGAGAGTATCCGTCCGCCAGCGCCAGTTGGATGTTGGTTTTTTCGCGGTCGGTTGCGGAGGCATCCTTCTGGGCCTCTTCGAGCAGAGCAACGCCCTGGGCTACAGTAGGCTTGGTTCCGACGAGGATGGCCGCGGCGGCCAGCTTCATCTTGCGCGCGTCGGCGGCCTCTCCCTTGGTCCAGAAGCGGGGGAAGGTGGCTCCACCCAGCGGATCGTCGCCGCCGTTCAGGTGCAGGTTCTCGCGCAGCCAATCGAGTAGCGTTTTCGCGCCTTTCAGATCGCCGGCCTTGATCCGGTCGAGTATCTCCAGCGCAATCGAGTTCGGCTTGTCATCGGTGTCCAGTATCTTGTACTGTCCGTCCTCCTTCACTACAAAGAAAGTTCCCTTCGCTCCGTTTGAATATTGCACCTTTTCGCGGTAGCCGAGGTCATCGTTGCCTTCGCCTTTGGGATCGAACTCCTGGAGCCGGTAGTCGACTTCCACGTTCATGGAGCTGTCATCGCGAGCCAGCCAGCTATTCATCTTCTTGCCGGCCTCAAGGGCGGCTTTCTTTTCCGCCGCATCCTCGTTTTTCAGCACCGTCAGCGCATTGCGGCTGGAGAGAGCCTCCATTTTGGCCTCGGTCAGCTCCGGGTCCATGGTGAGCAAAAAGGCGCGCTTCACCTGGTCGGCGGGGGTGTTGGCGAAGTGCATTTCCTCGTGGCGCTGGGCGCTTCGCAGCACTCTGGCCAATCCCATGGTCTGGGCGGCATTGTCGCCGGCCGCGCCCACCTCCAGGAAATCGGCCGCCAGCGGATACTGGCGAATTCTCATCAGCAGGTCGCCGGCGGTACGCGCGGAGTCTTTGAAGGCCGCGTCGTCGCTGGAGCGCTTGTTGGCCTCGGCCAGGCCGGCTTTACTGCCGTGGAGCAGGGCCTCGCTGGCCGCAATCAGAGCGTTTGGCTGAGGATTGAGGTTCTGCGCGACCTTGATGGCTCCCTCGGGATCGCCAGCGTAAAAGAGAGCGAAGGCAAGGTTGTTCTTGACGCCCAGCTCTTCCAGCTTATCCTGACCGATTTTCTGGTACTCGGCAATGGCCTCCTTCATCTTCGCCTGGCCGCCGTAGCGCCGCCCGGCCGGGTCGTACTCCAGCAGAATGGCCAGATTGCCTTGTGTTTCGTGGTCGTCCGGCTCCAGCTTGAGGGCCGCGCGAAAGGCCTCAGCGGCGCCATTGAGGTCGCTGCCGGGGCGCAGATTGCGGCCCACCAGGTCGTGTTTCAGGACGTAGGCCAGAATCCGCTCGGCCAGCGCGGAGTTGGGATCGAGCTTGACGGCCTCGCGGGCTTCGGCGCGCGCCGCTTCGCCCATGCCCGCCTCCAGAAGCACGTTGGCCATTTGAAGGTGATGGACCGCTTCCCTGGGGTGAAGCACGATCAGGCTGCGATAGGCGGCCAGGGCCTCACCAACCTTGCCGTCATGCAGAAGCGCGGCGCCCTTCGACTCGAAGTTGACCAGAATCGCCGGGCCGGCGATCAGTTCGGCAACCTTATTGCGCAACTCGGTAGCCTCGGCCACCGTATAGCGGCGCTTGACCGTATCGAAGATCAGGTGGGCGACCACGACGCCGTCCTCCTCTTTGGAAAACTTTTCGGTCAATAGCGCAGGACCAACCTGAATCGTCGCATCGGCCGGGAGTTCCTTGGGCACCAAGCCGTCTGGCGGCACAACCCGGTAAATCCATTCGACGCTGGACGCCTCGTTCAGCCACCAGTCGGCCGTGCGCGGCTTTTTGGGCTTGTCCTTGTCGCTCAGCTTCTTCTTCTCTTCTTCCGGATCATCTTTCTTCTTCAATTCATCGGGAAGGCGCTGGAAGAGCCCGTCGAGGCGAATGGCGGCCTGCGCGCCGTCCAGTCCGGTGTAGCCGCGCTTGGCCTTCTCGCACTTGAGCGTCAGTTCGAACTGCCGAGAAAGATCGGCGGGGTCAGTCCGCTCGGCGCTGACGAGCTTCTCGGCGACATATTGCGACTTGACATAATTGGTGAGGCCCTCGCGGGTCTCCTTATCGGGCTTGTCCGCGTAGTAGGAGCGGTAGTGGGACTCGAAGATGCCCATGGGCCGCGTAATCTCCGAGGCGTTGGCCGGGCCGTTTTCCGCCAAGTCGAGTTCGCGGGACTCCAGCAGCACATTCTCCTTCGAAGTGGTTTCTGGAGTCTTCTCGAGCGCGGTGGTCTCGGCGCGCGCAATCAGCGCCATGCGGCCCTGATCGTTGGGCGGCAACTGCCCCAGGCGCGCATAGCGGTCGGTGGCGTCGATCCATAACGCGGGCTCCTTGTGCCTGGGATTCCCCGGCACGTAGACAATCGCGTGGTCGAAGGAACCCATGCCGGGCAGATCGGCGGGCACGTCCATCCGCGAGCCGGCATTAAGCAGCGCCACGTAGGCCGGAATGCCGGCCGCGCGCAACATCGTCACCAGCAGCGTCGCCTTGTCCTTACAGTCGCCGTACTTGTGTCCGAGGGTTTCGGCGGGTTCATGGGGCACAATCGCCGCTTCGCCAAACTCGATGCCGGTGTAGCGGACCTCGCGGTCGAGATAATCAATGATCGCCGCTTCCTTCTCCGCCGCGCTCTTCTTGCCGGCGATGAGCTTGTCCACAATCGGCTGGACAGCGGCGGTAGCGGCGTGGTCATCCACAATCTTTGCGTAGGCGGTGGCAATCGCCTGCCAGGAGGCGCCGGTGGAGAATCGGAGCTCTGGGAAGCGCGCCACATCCGGGGGAAGGTTTGGCTCGCGGGGTTCAAAGCCCTCCATCGGCCCCTGTTCGAAGGTGAACGTGACCCGCCCATTGGCCTCGGCGCGCACGGGCTTCAGATCCGGCAGCAGCAGGTTTCCGAAGCGCAGCGGGAGGGCGGCCGGCACATCGAAGACCACTCTGCTATGCGCAACCGGAATTCGTTCGCGGCCGAAGGAGATTTGGCTAACCCGGCCGGAAGCGAAAAATGGCTCGGTCTCGCTGTCGACAAACTCTTCCTCGACCACCACACCGGGGGCGATGGCGGGAAAGGGCGCATGCAGCCTCTTGCCGTCGCTGTAAATCTTGTAGTCGCCCTCGCGGGCCGGTTTTTCGGTGATGGCATTGGGATCAAGCAGATGCACCGAGAAATCGGGCGCGATCACGCGCACTTTGATCACCGGGCGAACTTCATGCCAAGGCTCCCAGCCCACGGATAGAGAGTCCCACCCTTCCGCGCCTTTTTGTGTGAGCACCTTGAAGACAGCATGCCAGACGTGCGCGATGCGGCCCGCCTCATCGAAGGTGTAGCTCTCATCGTCAACCAGGATGGAGACATTCGCGCCTTCGGGCGCGGCCACCGCCGAGGCGGCTTCATAGAGGGCCTTGGGCTCGACGGAAAAGTGCGGCGCCTTCCACGGTTCAACAGCTTGCTGGGCGAGGCAGAGCTGCACGGAAGGCAATGCGCAGAGGGCGCAGAAGAGCAGAACACGATGGGGACGGAACGAGAAAGAAGACAAGGCTAGCACCTGATTCATCGAGATGCATACCACGGTAATCGAATGCGGCAAGATAGGCAAGCGGAGGCGGGATAGAGGCAGGGTTTATCATCAGAACTGAAGCGGGCTGGTGGGGTTGCGCCTTCGTTTTGCGCTCAGGAAATTTGCGCCCCTCCGGGGAGGGTCGCCGGGGTTGCGGTAACTCTTTCAAAATACAGGCTTCAGGGAACGTGACGAGATGCGAGCAAAGACGGCGGTAGTGCTGGGCGCCCAGTGGGGCGACGAGGGTAAAGGGAAGATTGTGGACGTGCTGAGCGAGCGGTTTACCGCCGTGGCGCGCTATGCCGGCGGACACAACGCCGGGCACACGGTCATCATCGGCGACCAGAAGTTCGTCTTGCAACTGATTCCCTGCGGGGTGCTGCGTCCGGGCTGCCGGGGGATTATCGGCAATGGCGTGGTGCTGGACCCGATCGCCTTCCTCAAGGAAGTGGCCAAGCTGCGGGCGCTGGGCGTGGCCGTGGACGAGCGGCTTTTTGTGTCGAATCGGGCGCAAGTGATTCTGCCCTACCATCGGATGATCGAGCTGGCCGCCGAGAGCGCACCGGGACGGCAGAAGATTGGCACCACCAGCCGGGGCATCGGGCCGGCCTACGAGGACAAGATGGCGCGCAGCGGTTTGCGTGTCGTGGATCTGCTGAGGCCGGAGCTGCTCAAAGTCCACATCGAAGCGGCTTGCGCGGAAAAGAACGCCATCGTTCACGCGCTCTTCGGTGCCAGCCCCCTGGATCCGGCGCAAATCTACGACGAATACGCCGCGGCAGCGGAAGAGGTGAGGCCGTTTGTCACCGACACCGGACGCCTGCTGAACAAGATTCTGGCCGAGGGCGGCAGCGTGATGTTCGAGGGCGCGCAAGGGACGATGCTGGACATCGACCATGGGACGTACCCGTTTGTGACCTCATCGTCGGCGACGGCAGGCGGGGCGGCCACCGGAACCGGCGTGGGACCGACGGCCATCGGCACGGTAATCAGCGTGACCAAGGCTTACGTGACGCGGGTGGGCGAGGGGCCGTTTCCGACGGAGATTCACGATGCGGTGAGCGACCACCTGCGGGCGCGCGGCATGGAGTATGGCGCGGTGACCGGGCGGCCAAGGCGCTGCGGCTGGCTGGACATTCCGCTGCTGCGCTACTCCAATCAGGTGAACGGCGCAGAGTGGCTGGTGATCACCAAGCTGGACGTGCTGGACGAGTTGGAGGAGATTCCCATCTGCGTGGGCTACGAGATCGGCGGCAAGGTCACCGACGAGATTCCCGCCGATGTGCAGGGGCTGGAACAGATCAAGCCGGTCTATGCCAGGATGAAGGGCTGGCGGAGCTCGACCGAGGGGATTACCGAGTTTGACAAATTGCCCCAGGAGGCAAGGGAGTATCTGCGTTTTCAGGAGCGGGAGAGCGGGGCGAAGATCGGCATGGTCTCGACTGGCCCCGACCGGAACCAGACGATGCTGCTGCCGGAGTTTGCCACGGTGCTTGACGACATTCACGCGTAAACTTGGAATGTGTCTCCGGCTGATCGGTGAGTATTCGATTTCCGGGGCGCAGAAAGAAGCTGCTTTCATGATCAGTTTTGTCGTACGGCTGAAGTTTGCTCCGGAAGATCGAGCCGATGTTGTTGAAACGCTGCGCCTGCTGACTGCGGCCTCGCGCCAGGAGCCGGGTTGCATCAGCTACATTCCTCATCATGTGGAGGATGACCCCGACACCGTGCTCATTTACGAGCAGTATGTCGATGCCAAGGCACAGGCCGCGCACCACCAGTCGGAGCACTTCAAAACCCACGCCGTGGGCGGGCTTTACCAGAAAATGAAGGAGCGGAGCGTGGAGAATCTGATTGCGCTGGTTTGACTATATGAGACTTTGTCTCACGATTTGGGACGCAGTCTCCCCCCGGAGGGCGCATACTTGTATGTAGGCCGCATTTTCGAGGAGCGCCCCCCCTTGGGTTCTTCCGTCTTCATCACGGCCCATGCACTTACAGAGGCATTCGAAGTGGGTCGCTTCAGCAGCGATCCGGCAGAACAAGGCAGCGAATCGCGGCGCGGATTCGACGGGAGCGCACTCCCCTGAATACGAACGCTCACGCGCAACGCGAAGGCAAGAAACAGGAACTGAACTCACAGAGAGGGATTCATGACGGTTGCAGCACGCTATCCCGGCATACGGGTTACCGCAAATGGAAATCAGCTGGTCTCGTACCATACCGAGACGCGCATCTGCGATGCCGGCGTCTTCTACCCGATTACGCCTTCCACGGAGGGCGGCGAGCTCTTCCAGCAGGCCTATGCCGAAGGCCATCTGAACGTCTTCGGGCACAATACCATTGCCATTGAGACCGAGGGCGAGCACGCGGCCCAGGGCGGAGCCATCGCGCACTCGGTCTGCGGCAAGCGGGTGGTCAACTTTACCTCCGGCCAGGGCGTGGTCTACGGTGTTGAGCAGTACTATCACGCGCCGGGAAAAGGCTCGACGATGGTGCTGGAGGTGGGCGCGCGCGCGCTGACCAAGCACGCCCTCAACGTCCATTGCGGCCACGACGACATTTACGGCGCGCTGGACACCGGCTGGATCATGCTCTTCGGAAAGGATGCGCAGCAGGCCGCCGACCAGGCGCTGATCCTGCGCCGCGTGACCGAGTTGAGCCTGACTCCCGGCATGAACATCATGGACGGCTTCCTGACGACGCACCTGGAACGCACCTTCTACAAGCACGAATCCGGGCTGATCCGCGAGTTTCTCGGATCGCCGGCGGACATTATCGATTGCCCCACCGAGGCGCAGCGGACGCTCTTCGGACCCACCCGCCGCCGCGTGCCGAAGATGATGGACCTGACCAACCCCGTTCTGCTGGGGCCGGTGCAGAACCAGGAACATTACATGCAGGGTGTCGTGGCGCGGCGCAACAACTTCGCCGAGCCTATTCTCGAGTTTCTGGAAGACGCCTACCTGCAATTCGCTTTGCTGACCGGCCGCCGCTACGGGCTCATCAGCGAATACAAAACCGCCGATGCGGAGACGGTCTTCGTCTCGCTTGGCTCGGCCGCGGAAAACATCGAGGCCGCGGTCGATTACCTGCGCGAGACGCGCGGGGCAAGCGTCGGCTCGATCCACATCAACGTGATTCGCCCCTTCCCCGAAGCCGCCATTGTGGCCGCGCTCAAGGGCAAGAAGAACGTCATCATTCTCGAACGCACCGACGAGCCGCTGGCCGGCGACAACCCGCTGGGCCGCGATATTCGCACCGCGCTTTCGAAGGCGATTCACTCCGAAAACCGTCCCGCCTCCGCCGGATTGCCCGCCTTGCACCTGCATGAAGTGCCGAAAATCTTCAACGGTACCTACGGCCTGGGCTCGCGCGACTTCCGCCCCGAGCACATCATCGGCGCTTACGAATTTGCCACCGCCGGCCGCGCCCGCACCGACGGCAAGACGGCTGCCGACGGCGTTTCGTTCATCGTCCTCGGCATCGACCACCCCTATAGCGTCCTTTGTGACAAGACGCCGTCGCTGCTGCCCGAGGGCGCGGTGGCGGTGCGCTTCCATTCGATTGGCGGCTGGGGCGCGATCACCACCGGCAAGAACCTGGGCGCAATTCTGGGCGACCTGAACGATCTGATTTACGAGCGCGACGGCCTCAAAGACGAGCTGGGCAACCCCAAGGAAGTGATCCACGTCAGCGCCAACCCCAAGTACGGGTCAGAGAAAAAGGGCGCGCCGACCTCGTATTTCATGGTTGCCGCCAAGGAGCGCATTCGCGTCAACTGCGATCTGCGCCACGTGACCGTGGTTCTCTGCTGCGACCCCAAAGCCTTCACTCACTGCAATCCGCTGGATGGCATGGCCGAGGGCGGATCGCTGGTTTGGGAGTCGGACCAGGAGGGCGAACACGCATGGGAGCAACTCCCGCTCTGGGCGCGCAAGCAGATTATCGACAAGCACATCCGCGTCTTCACTTTACCCGGTTTTGAAATCGCGAAGAAGGCCACCGACCGCGGCGATCTGCAATTGCGCATGCAGGGCAACGCCTTCCTCGGAGCATTCTTCCGCGTCAGCACGCTGCTCAACGAGTTCGGGATTACCCAGGAGCAGTATCGCAAAGTCGTCCACAAGCAGTACGTGAGCAAGTTCGGAAAGCTGGGCGATGCTGTCGTGCAATCAAATATGGAAGTCATGATGCAGGGCTACGAGCAGGTGAAGGAGATCAAGATCGGCGAGTTGAGCGCGGCCGATCACTCCAGTCTGCGCGGCCATGCGCTGCTGCCGATTCTGGAGACGGTTGCCGCGGGCGGCTCTTGCGGAACCGGCTGCCGTTCCAACCCGATGCCCGAAGGCCAGGCCGCACGCACGCCGCTGGCCAGCGTCGCCAACTTCGACGCCCAGTTCCGCTCCAACTTCGGCTATAACCAGCCGGCCACGCCACTTTCGGCGATGGGCATGATCGCCGCCGCCACCGGCGACACCGCCTCCAAATACGTTGCCCGCCGCGAAACCCCGCTCTTCATCCCGGAGAACTGCACGCAGTGCATGGATTGCATCTCCGTCTGCCCGGATACGGCCCTGCCCAACACCGCGCAGGATCTGAGCACCCTGCTGCGCACTGCCATCTCCCATTACGTGGCCGACACCAACGACCGCGTCAAGCTGCTCACCGCACTGCCGGAGATCGAGCGCCAAACCCGCCTGCGCATGGTGGCGGAGATCAAAACCGGCGCGCCGCTACCCACCATCCTCCGCGAAGTTACGGATGGCATCGACGGCCTCTCCTTTTTAGCCAAAGAGCAGTTTTACTCCATTATCGAAAAAGTCCCGATGGCTTATCAGAAGGTGACGGCCATCTTCAGCTCGCCGGAGCGCAAATCGCCGGGATCGGGCGGCATTTTTTCGATTTTTGTCAGCGATTTATGCAAGGGCTGCGCGGCCTGCGTTACCGCTTGCGGCGACCACAACGCTCTGAAAATGGTTGCGGAAACCGAGGGAATGAATGCCGAGCACACCTCCGGCACACACTTCCTTGACCTGCTGCCCGACACCACGCAGAAGTTCCTGGGCCTCTACAACGCCGCCAACCCCGCCGATTCGAAGACCGCTACGCTGCGCAATATGCTGATGGTGCGTTCCACCTACGACGCGCTGGTCTCCGGCGACGGGGCCTGCGCCGGCTGCGGAGAGAAGAGCGTTCTGCGCTCCATCGCCGCGGTCACCGAGGCCTATATGCGCCCCGTCTTCCACGCCAAGAGCGACCGTTTCGTGGCCAAGGCCGGCGACCTGGAAAAGCGCGGTGTCGCTCGCCTGGCCGTCCTCAAGACGCGCAACCAGTTAGAGTATGATCTGCTTCGTCAGGCCATCGCGCACCTGATTCTCGGCCTGGGCGGCGAAGACGAACCGGACACCCGCACCCGCATCGCGGCTTACGAGGAAAAGCACGGCCCCATCAGCGACGCCGAACTGGTCGAGGCCATAGCCGCAGTGCTGCTGACCGAGGCCTTCAATCACCGCAACCTGCAAGCGGTGGATGGGCGCATGGCCAATGGAATGAGCGTGATGGCGATGGCCGCGCATACCGGCTGCAACACCGTCTACGGCTCGACCGCGCCCAACAACCCCCACCCCTACCCGTGGATGAACTCGCTCTTCCAGGACGGCGTTACCGTGGGCTGGCTGATGGGCGAGAGCTTCATCGTCGATCATGCGCGGCGCTCGGTGATTCCCGAGCGGCTGGCCGACATTCTGCTCACGCGCGACGAGAATGTGATTGACGCCCAGGAGTATTACAACCTCAGCCACTTCACCGACGCGCTGATGACCGACCAGGAAGTCGTCGAGCTGCCCAAGGTCTGGGCTGTCGGCGGCGACGGCGGCATGGGCGACATCGGCTATCAAAACATGTCCAAAGTCATGCTGCAGAACCGCCCCAACGTCAAGGTGCTGATGCTGGACACGCAGGTCTACTCGAACACCGGCGGGCAGAACTCGGACTCGACTCCCATGCTCGGCGGCGGCGACATGAACACCTTCGGCGCGGCCTCGCAAGGCAAGAACACCGAGAAGAAGACGGTCGCCGAGACCTTCCTCGCCGGCCACGGTTCGCCCTTCGTCGCGCAGGTCTCGATGGCCAACGCGCCCAAGCTCTACCGCGCCATCCTCGATGGCCTGGAGTATCGCGGGACGCTCTTCATTCAGGCCTTCACCACCTGCCAGCCGGAGCACGGCGTGGCCGACGACATGGCGCTCATTCAGGCACAGCGCGTGCGCGACTCGCGCGGCGCGCCTGAGTTCGTCTTCAACCCCCGCCTCGGCGAAACCTACCAGGAGGCCCTGGACATCAAGGGCAACCCCTCGCCCGATCTGGATTGGTACGAGACCAAAAACAAGCTCACCGGCGAAACCGCGCGCTACACCGTCGCTCACTGGTGCACCACCGAAGCCCGCTTCCGCAACCACCTGAAGAAGATCAAGCCCGAGGCCGCGGCCAAGCTGATTCCGCTCGATAATATGCTGGTCCGCATCACCCAGCAGGATGTGGTCTACCGCCGCTACCTGGACCCCGCTCACCGCGCCTTCATCCCCGACTTCGGCGTAACCATCACCGTCAGCGACGAAGCCGGCAAGACAACCTGCTACGCCATCAGCCGCCAGTTGGTGATGTTCTGCGTAGAGCGCCGCAAAGCCTGGCGTATGCTGCAATCCAAGGCGGGAATTGTGAACAAGGAGTACGTTGCTCAGCGCGCGATCCTGGCTGACGTGGACGCTGGTAAGCTGCCGGTGGACGAGTTCCTTGCTCACGCCCACGAACTCCTCAAAGAGCGGCTGGCCGGGGGCGTGCTGGCCAAGGCGTAGTCGGAATCCGTAGGTTAGGGCTTCAGACCGGACACAAACCACGCAATCCAACCAAACACAGAGCGCGGACCTTACGGTCCGCGCTCTGTGTTTATGATAGGATCTAAGCCTGCAAAGTCACACCACAACTTATCAAGTACTTGGCAGTGGCTTCAAACTCCTCTGGCAGTATCGTCGGATCATCAGTACTGCCGGTGGGGACAAATAATATCATCCCTTTTCGTGCTCGGGTCAGCAGCACTCGATATGCATTGGTCTTGAATTTTCTTTTCTCGACATTTTTGATCTCACTCCATTTACTTTGATTTCCGTATCGCAGCGCTCTCAAGCGCCACCCCTGAGATTCGTGCCATACAAAATCTCCACCCCAGCAAAGCCCAACCCAATCCAACTCCAACCCCTGAATTTCAAACTCTGTCGCAAACACTTCACACTGAAAACTGGATCGAACATCCGACCTTTCTCCAAGATACCAATGCTCCCATGGATATTCCGCGTGAAATGTTGAGCTGGGCTCCAATCCTTCGGCTCGAATTCTAGCTGCTCCAGAAGAGCCAACCAAGCCATATCGATTGTCTCCTACTCCTTGCTCTTGTAGAATTCTTCGTGTTTCGCGCAGACTTCTGGAGAGGAAAATCGGGAACTTCTCAGTGATCCGCAATAAGGCAGCTCCTTCAGCATCGCCATCCAGTACAAGGTTTACCCAAGTCGCCAGATTCTCCGCTCTCAAGCTCCGGTTCGAAGTCCGCAAATGCAGAACAGTGCTTGTTAGCACTTCCTTTCGACTAGTTCGGTCATCGAACAGTCGGTGGCCCGCTGTGGATTGCCCGCCTTCTAAGACTTCTGGTGAGGCATATATCACCCAATCCTTTGCTGCGCCGAGGAGTGCTTTTCCCCACTCCTCCAGCCCGGCCTCACCGTCGTGAATCTCCTGCCCACCTCCAACTAGCGCAATAACCATTGCCCAGTCAGGGTGCCTTTCCATGATTTTCAAAAGCATTTCAGGTTCGGAGTAATCCCGATGGAATTTCTTTAAGTGCTGTTCACGATTCCAGGCACGCTGAGCCTCGTCAAAAACAATTGCATGGTTGGAGGGTGCTCCGTGGTTATCTTCCGTGTGATAACGTGCAAACACATGAACGTTTTCGATCAGCGTCTTGGCCTCGGCACGGGCCTGCACGGATCTTGCGCCACTCCTCATGCTCTCTTGTGTGAACATGTATTGCAGTACCTGAACGAGCGGACCATTTCCACTCATAAAGTGAATCGCATCTGACTTGTTCTCACCAGAATGCGCAAGGCTCAATCCAACCAAGGTTTTTCCAGAACCTGGAACACCAGTCAAAAAGCAAATCGCATACTGGCCATTCTTCCGAGCACAGTTCACATACTCCTGAATTGCATCCCTGACACTTTCTATCTCGTGCTCTGACGCTTCGGAATGTGCTATTTCTCGTATCGATAATCCACTCCTCAGCGCCAAAGCCGCTTCAAAGATGCTCGGAACGGGAAAATAGGGGCTATCATTCCAGGCATCTATAGGAATTTGCTCCGAAAAGGAATCATCAGCGGTTATTAATAAATCTACAAGCCCTTTCCATGATGAGAATATGACTTGAGAAATCCAATAAGAAGGCAACTGTGGGAACAAATTACGCTGATTGACCGCATCGGGATCTGGTTCACCAGCGTCCGGAGAAACCACAATAGGCACAATTCGAAAGTCTGCCGATTTTTTATGAAAGTAATGTAAGAGCAATGCGTATTCTTCAACCTGTCTCTTCGCTTGTGAAGCAGCAGGTCCAGCTTTTGCTTCTAAGACAACAATCACATCCCTGACGAGTAAAACTATATCGATTCGTTTATCCTTCCGAGGAATGGAAAACTCAAGAAGAACGCCCCAGCTCAGTGCTGATTTTGACCCAGACACACAATTCTGAAGGGTTTTCCGCAGAGAACGAATATCTCGCTCCCATGTCACTGTTTGATCTGAAAACAGACTGGTGTAACCATATCTTGCGTAGTTCTTCTCTAAACTAGCAAGGATGTGGTCATCCGATTTCGTAAGAAATTCTTCAACGCTTGAAAAGTAAAAAGAGGCCATAGTCTTGGGCTGCGAATCGTGTGCCTGTTGGCCAGGTTAACACTCCGGCTGGCAAGTGCCAACATTTCTCGATGAAAAACCAATCCGCCGGGTATCCCAGGTCTGGATTTTTGGACCGGGATTCCACGAACCCAATGTGCTACCAGGCGCCTCAATTCTCTCTTTTGCGCCCCGAAGCACGCACTTGGGGTGATAGATTGAGATGGTGGCCGCAAGACAAAGGCCGCACTGAGCACATCCCATGCAGACACTTCGCTATTTTTGTTTTCTCGTGTTCTTCTTCGTTGCGGGGTTGGTGTACGCACAGCCCTCCGGAGGGCCTTACGGTCCGATCGACCAGCGCTATGAGCTTCCCAAGGCCGGCAAGGTGTACTTCGTTGCGCCGGACGGCAAGAGCGATGCGGCCGGCGCCGACGGTGCCCATCCCACCACCATCGAGGCGGCGATGGAGCGCGTGGTGACCGGCGACGCTATCGTTCTGCGCGGTGGCATCTACAGAACCGGCGGCCTGGTGCTGAATCAGGGCATCACGATTCAGCCTTACGAAGAGGAGCATCCCGTCCTCAAAGGCACGCTGATCGCAACGCAGTGGGAGGCTTTGCCCAACAACGTCTGGAGAACCTCCTGGACCCATCTCTTCCCGGCGGAGCCCCTGCCCTGGTGGAATCGCAGACATGAGGGCATGAAGACGCCCCTGCACCGCTTCAATAACGATATGGTCTTCGTGGATGGCGAGCTTCTCAGCTCCAAGGGCTGGGAGGGAGAGCTCGATCCCCATTCCTATTCCATCGATTACAAAAACGGATTCGTTTATATCGGCGCCGACCCCACGAACCGGCAGGTGGAGATCACCGCCTGGGACAGCGCGCTGGTGAGGACCAGCGCGCCCGCGCACGGCAAGCTCTCGGATGGAAAAGGGCCGGTGATTCGCGGCCTCGCCTTCACGCAGTATGCCTATCGCGCGCTGGAGATCGAGGGCAAGAAGCATTTCACCTCGGCCGAGGAGCCCACCAACGAGCCCGTAGGCCTCTCCGATCCGGCGACCTATGGCAAAGAGGTGCGGAATACGCTGATCGAGAATGTCACCATCAGCTACTGCTCCCGCGTGGCCGGCTACTTCCGCGGCGACGGTTTGATCATCCGCAATTCGCTCATCAGCGATACCGGCACGGAAGGCATCTACGTCATCGGTTCGTCGGATGTGCTGCTGGAGAGGAATATCATCCGCCGAAACAACATCAGGCAACTGACCGGCTACTATCCCTCGGCGGTGAAGATTTTCAACCAGACGCATCGCGTCACCTTCCGCGACAACCTGATTCTCGAGCAGCCCTACTCGAACGGAGTCTGGTATGACGTGGGAAACCGTGACGGGGTGATCGTCGACAACTATGTGGAAGGCGCCCTGGACGGCATCTTCATCGAGATCTCGCGCGGAGCCACCATCGCCGGCAATGTGGTGGTGAATTCCCAACACGGACTTCGCTCACTGAACTCGGCGGACGTGCATGCCTATAACAACACCTTCTTCAATGCGCGCGTGTCCTTTGAGCGGAATGACCGCGTGGCCGCAGGCGACGTCTTTGACTGGCATACCACCACGGGGCCGGGGCTGGAGCAGCGCGAAGGCCATATCTTTCTCCATAACCTGATGGCGGCTTCGGACTCCTTTCGCGGTCCGCTGCTGGAGTTTGTGCAAAGGCCGCCCTCGCTCTGCGGCAAGCTCCAGCATGCGCAGGCGGCGGAGGTCGACGGAAACGTCTATCTGCGCACCGCATCCACCACTACAGGCGCGCCGGCGCCGCTGATTGTCTATGCCCCGTCGCAGGGAGAGAACTGCGCCCCGCGGCTTGCCTCGCTCGATGACTTCCGCAAGCTCGAGCCGGCCTTCGAAAAGAACGGCATCGAGATCGATCGTTCTCCCCGCTCGGTTCTGAAAGGGCCCGACCTGGGGCACTTCGAGCTACAGCGCTTGCTGCCCAATGCGCCGGCCATGAACTTTCTTCCTTCTGAGGTTCGCTCGCTTCTGGGATGGAGTGAAGCCGAGGCCAAGACGCCCGGCGCTTATCCGCTGCGCTGAGGGCGAGCATCTTCTCCCGTAGGATTTGGTTGGCGCGGGTCTGGTAGCCAGGGCCGGATTGTTTCAGCCTGGCGACTACGTCGGCATCGAGGCGCATCGAGACCGCTCTTGCCGTGTGCCCCACCGTGGGAGATCGCACCTCTAGCCGGAGCAGGCGCAGAGGTTTTACAATTCCGCCAGCCCCAAACAAGCCCTAGCGTATCTTCGGAGCGTCATGCCAGCCAATCTTCACCTTTTTGGGATCGTGCACCTTGCCATCCTCGCCACGGTTCCTCTGCTTGCGGTGATGCTGGCGGCTTTGCAGCGAAGGCTGCCGCCCGGATCGAGAGCCGTGCGGGTTGCCCTGGCCCTGCTTCTCCTCCTCTGCACGATTCTGTATTACGGCAGCTTTTTCGTGCATGGCGAGCGGATGTTTCCCGGACATCTTCCCCTGGAACTCTGCGATGTCTCGTTGTGGCTGGTCATCCCCGCACTGCTGACGCTCCAGCCGGCCATCTTCGACGTGGCCTATTATTTTGCCTTGGCCGGAGCTTCAATGTCGCTGCTGACTCCTAGCCTGACGGAGCCCTCTCTCTTCCTGGCGGTGCAGTTCTTTGCCGCCCACGGCCTGCTCGTGACCGCCATACTCTACCTTGTTTGGTCCCGGCAGGCTCGGCCGCGGCCCGGGTCGGTCGGCAGGGCGATGCTGGCATTTAACATCCTTATCGCCTTGATCGGCACATTCGATTTCATCTTCAAGACAAACTATATGTTCCTCAGAGCCAAGCCTGAAACGGTCTCGCTGCTCACGTTTCTTGGACCATGGCCGTGGTACATCGTGGCTGGCGACGGCGTCGCCTTCATCCTATTCCTGCTGCTCTATCTTCCCTTTCGCCAGACCAGCGCGCATACCTCGCAGCTCCAGCGCGGGGCTCAATGAAGAGACCCTCGCGCACGGCTCTTCCAAACCAGTGCCGCGTCCCAGTTCTCTCATCTGAGATCTGGGACGCGGCCACTGACCATTGAAAAGCTACCGGCTGAAGGTTACAAACTTGCGCTGGACGTAGAGGCGGAAGCCGCCGGACGGTTCGGCCACCACTTGCAGAGGCATGGGGTGCTTCTGTGCGGCATCGTCACCCGCGGCTGCCGTCAGCACGTCGTGCGCGCCGACATCGGTGAGCACAAACTTATCGCCGACGAAACCCGCTCCATAGACGCCCGCGGGAAGGCTCTTTCCGCCCACCTTGATGGGAAGCTCGGTGATGAAGTAGGCCTGATACTTGGCCGCCAGGCCGGTCGAGTAGCCGCTGGTGTCCACTAGGGTGGCCAGCACATAGAAGCCGTCGGCGAACTTTACGCCGCCGGAGTTGCGCAACTGCGTGGTTGCCGACTGGCCGCGGTAGAAGACGCTGGCCGGCAGCAGTTTCTGCGCATCCGCCGCCGTCAGTACCGTTGCGCCGCCCTGTGCGCGGATCGACCCCGGCACCGCTAACATCACTACAGCTGCCATTCCGGCCGCCACAATCTTGCAAATTCCCTTCAAACGCATCGAGAAACCTCCTTGTTTCCGTTGTGTAGTGGAGTATAACGCACCCTGCGCCACGCTGGCTTCCCCCTTGCTTTCCCTTTCGGGGTGCGCGGTGCGACAATCGATGCGTCGGGGCTAAGGCTCCCGGCTAGGATTCTTCCTCACGGAGATGAACACCATGAAACGTCTTTTGGTCTGTACGAGCCTGCTCGCCGTCGCCGCCGCCTTAACCGCCCAGCCGGGTCCGCCAAAGAGCCCGCCGGCCACCGAGTCGGTGACCATCGCCGGCAAAGCCATCACCATCACCTACAGTTCGCCCGGCGTGAAGGGCCGCGCCGGACAGCTCTTCGGCAAGGACGGCCTCATCGGCCACGATCACACCTATCCGGTGTGGCGCGCCGGCGCCAATGGCGCTACCAAGCTGCATACCGAGGAGGAAATCAACCTCGGCGGCTTGACCGTCCCCAAAGGCGATTACACCCTGTTTGTGGATGTTTCCGATCCCGCCAACTGGGTGCTGGTCGTTAACAAGCAGACCGGCCAGTGGGGAACAGTTTATGACAAGGCGCAGGACCTGGGGCGGGTGAAGATGACTATGGAGAAGCCGCCGGCGCTGGTCGAGAACCTGAAGTACATGCTCAAGGATATGGGCGGAAACAAGGGTAAGCTCTCGCTGGCCTGGGAGAACCTGTGTGGTTCGGTCGCGATTACGGTGAAGTGACAATCTGACTACGAAAGTCAGAAACTTCGGGTGCCCCACCCTTTCGCGTACTTTGCGAAAGGGTGGGAAACCACAAACCTCAACCTGAACCCCGTCGATCGGGATCATCTCCGCGATTCTTCCACGCCCGCCACTCTTCGGCCGTAATCTCCCAGGCCTCCGTAGGCAGCCGGCCGGAGATGTAATCTCTCTCCATCGTGCCAATCAGGCGCATTCCCTGTTTCTCTGAGATGCGACGCGAAGCTATATTGGCGGCGGCTTTGGTCACTCGCAGAACCGGGAAGCCGAGCGTCTCAAACCAGAAATCGTTGGCCCATGCGCAGGCCTCGCTCATCAATCCCTGGCCTTGCCAGGGAAGGCCCAGCCAGAGCCCTCGATTGTCCTCCTCGCCCTTCATCAGGTTGAGGTGCCCGATCATTTGCTCCGGCACGCTGCGCAGGCGAAGCGTCCAGTGCCACTCCTCGCCCCGCTCCATCTTGGGCAGCGCCACATCCCGGCAAAAGTGCAGCGCGCCGTCGGGCGGATAGGGCCAGGACACTTGATTCGGCAGGTAGCGCACAATCTCCCAATGCGGGAAGTGCTGCTGTATCCGCGCCGCATCGTCGATTTCGAGCGGGCGAAGCAGCAGACGTTCGGTTGTGCATTCGCGCATCATGAGCAGATTGTACCAACGCGTAATCCACGAATCCGCAAGAATAGCCGTGTGCCCCATCTCTTTCTTTTGGGACCTGGAAGACCTTAAACCTCAACCGGAACTCGTTCATCAAGCACATGTCGCGCTTTCCAGGCGCGCCACTCGTCGGCAGTCTGCTCCCAGACTTCCGCCTGGAACGGACCCGAAACATAATCCCGTTCAACCACGGTCACCACGCGCATTCCATGCTTCACAGAGATTCGGCGCGACGGATAGTTGGAAACCGCCTTGGCAACCCGCAAAATGGGGTATCCGAGGTTTTCAAACCAAAAGTCGTTGGCCCACACGCAAGCCTCGCTCATCAACCCAAGCCCTTGCCAGGGAAGGCCAATCCAGAATTTGCGATTATCCCAAGCGCCTTTGAACAGGCTGATGAGCCCGATCATTTGGGATGGCTCAGTGGCCAGGCGGATCGTCCAGTGCCAGGCTTCTCCGCGCGCTGCCTGGGAAAGGGCAATGTCCCGGCAATACATCAGCGCGCCATCGGGCGGGTAGGGCCAGGGCACGCGATTCAGCAGAAAACGAACGATCTCCCATTGCGGGAAGAGCGCCTGCATCTGCCGCGCATCGGCCATCTCCAGCGGACGAAGTATGAGGCGCTCGGTTTTGCCTTCGCTGTCCATACGCAATGATAGCCCCCTGTTTCCTCTTAATCCGCGATAATAGTAGTAAGGAGTATGAAAACCCTTTGAAATCTGGATTTGTCGCCATTCTGGGCCGGCCGAACGCCGGCAAAAGCACGCTGCTCAATGCCCTGACCGGCGAAAAGGTCGCCATCGTCTCCGCCAAGCCGCAGACCACCCGCAATCGCATCGCCGGGGTGGTCGAGGTTCCCGCGCGCAAGGGCGTGCATCCGGCGGCGCAGATCGTCTTTGTCGATACGCCCGGCGTTCATAAGCCTGGCTCGCACCTGGACCGGCGGATGCTGCAGGAGGTCTACGAGGCTCTGGAGACCCGCGATGTGGTGCTGGTACTGATGGATGCGACGCGGCGAGTGCAGTTGGAAGCAGCTGCGGAACCTGCCACCCGGGTGCCCCAGGTCTCGACTTTGAGACCTGGGAGTCCAGAATCCCCCAAACGCGAGCGCACCAACTGGGCCAGCGAGGACGAGTTCCTCTTCGGCCTGATCCGCAAGCTCGACTGCCCGATCTTTCTGCTGCTCACCAAGATCGATCTCGTCGCCAAGGACCATCTGCTGCCGCTGATCGACACGCTGACCCGGCACTTCGGCTTTGCACAGGTTATTCCGGTGAGCGCCCGCAAGCGCGACGGTCTGGACCTCCTTATTCGCAAGATCGTCGAGGCGCTGCCCGTTGGCGAGCGCTACTACCCCAAGGACCAGTACACCGACCAGCCGCAGCGCTTCATGGTCGCTGAGTTGATTCGCGAGAGCATTCTGGTCGAGACTGGTGAAGAGGTTCCCTACGCCTCGGCCGTGGTGATTGAGCGCTACGAAGAGGCCGAGCCGCCGGCTCCGCCGCGCAAGAAAAGCCAAGCTCCGGCCCGGTTACCGCTCACACGCATCGCGGCGGCGATTTATTGTGAGCGCGACGGACAGAAGGCGATTCTGATCGGCAAAGGCGGCTCCAAGCTGAAGGAGATCGGCACCGGCGCGCGGCACAAGATCGAGTCGCTGATCGGCACACGGGTTTATCTGGAGCTGCATGTCATTGTTGAACCCGGCTGGCGGGAGTCGAAGACCTTTGTCGAGTCGCTCGACTGGCGGAATCAGTTGGAGCGGCTGGCCGGAGATCAGATCACCGCAAAGCCGCCTGACGAAGATGGTTCGGTTTAGCCAAGATACATTTAGCTAGAAGCGGGAGGCCGGTCTGCCGAAGGCTGCTTCGGCGGCGGCGGCGTGGCCACGGGTAGAATCTGCACCAAAGAGGGTGCGGCAGGCGCGGCTGGCCCCATCGCGGCCTCATGCTGGCGGCGGCCCACAACGTCCATATCCACCGGAATGCCGCCCGCCACAATCACCTGCGCGTTGTAGCGGTAATCCAGCTCGCGCGTGAGGCGATAGACCACCGGCAGCGCGATAAGCAGCGCAACGAAGGCCACCCAACTGCCATCCAGCCCAAAGCCTCCACCGGTCAGCCAGAACGACCCCATCGGATTGCCTTGCACCACCGGCGAATGATTGCTGACGCCGCTGATGGCCAGTCCGAAGACCAGCGCGCGGCTGGCCTTCCAGCCGAAGTTTATCCCCCAGCTCAGCCACAATGCTCGGCTGCGCAGGTACGCTGTGGAGAGTACCAGGCTCAGCATCACCGAGACGGCAATGCTGGCGTGGTTCGATCCGGGCAGAAGCGCCTGCACAATGGCATAAAAGGCCGCAAAGCCGAGCGCCGCTCCCAGCGGACCCACCGCACGCTCAAATCGTTGAAACCCGTAACCGCGAAAGGCAATCTCCTCAGCCAGCGCGGCCAGCGCGAAGAATGCAGCGTCGGCCACGAGCCATCCCCAGGCAGAATGCCCCAGAACCAGCACAATGGCGATGCCGCCGCCCACCACCATCGGCAGAACGCACGCCACGGCCAGCGCCCAGCCCACGGCCAGACCCATCCACGCCTCGCCCAGCCCGCCCGCCCGCCAGGGCAGCCCCTGCGCGCTCACCGGATGGGCCTCGCGGTCAAGCCAGAAGCCCATCCCCGCATAGCCTACCAGCAGAAGAAATGCCAGCAATGCCTGCTCGACCAGCGGCACAAACGGCTCGGTCGCTTCTTCCATCGCCAGGCGGTGAGCCAGCCCCCGCGCCATAAAGAACCACAGCACCGCGACAATGAAACGCAAGTAAGCGCGCAAGCGGCCAGCGGTTGGCGAAATTGTGCTCATGGTCATCAACCTTCCGTATAGAACTGCGCGATGGTACGAAATTTGGCCTGGCGCGCGGCCACCAACTCGTCGATGGGCTGCGCCTTCAGTTCGTCCAGGTGCTTCTTGAGAGCCGTACCCACGAGGCCGCATCCCGCCTCGCGGTCGGTGTGAATCCCCTCAGGCGGTTCCTGAATAATTTCGTCCACGCAACCCAGCGCGGCCACCTCCGGCGCCGAGATGCGCATCGCTTCCGCGGCGAGTTGTTTGTGCGCCGCGTCGTGCCACATAATAGCCGCGCAGGACTCCGGCGTAATGACAAAGTAGAGCGCATTCTCCAGAATCAGCACGCGATCCGCGACGGCCAGTGCCAGCGCGCCCCCCGATCCGCCCTCGCCGCTGATCACTGAGATCGTCGGCACCCTCAGCCGCGACATCTCCAATAAATTCCGAGCAATCGCCTCGGCCTGACCCCGCTCCTCCGCGCCCAGCCCCGGAAAAGCCCCCGGCAGATCGATAAAGCTGATCACCGGCCGCCCAAACTTCTCGGCAATCTTCATCGCCCTGAGCGCCTTGCGATAGCCTTCGGGATGCGGCATTCCGAAGTTGCGCCGGACCCGGTCTTTCGTCGATCCGCCCTTGCGGTTGCCGATCACCAGCACCTCTTCGCCCTGCAGGCGCGCCATCCCGCAAGCCACGGCCTCGTCGTCGCCATAGGCGCGATCCCCGTGAATCTCGCTGAAATCTGTAAAGATGCGCTCGATAAAATCCATCGGGTAAGGCCGCTGCGGATGACGCGCCCGCTCGATCCTGATCCATGCCGGTGATGCCGTCTGTGCCTGTGGGGAAGTTGCCTGTTCGCTCATCAGCTCCTGTGCGGCTCCCGGCGCGAAATCCAGCGCAATCCACCGCTGATGCTGATTCTACGGGCCGCGGGCCGCTGAAACAAATCGTCAACACTTCGGGGGCGGGTTCCTGGCATACACGGCGCTGTTTTTGAAGATTGCCGGATCATTCGACAATCGAAAGAAATTTTTGGCTTCACGCCGATTACTTGTTCAAGCCTTCTCTCACGAGGGACAATAGGAACTAATATGAGAACCCGGCATTTCGTCAACTTTTTCCAAGTGGGTTCGCTGGTGATGCTGCTGGTGGCAACGGCGCTGCTGGCGGCCATCGCCACCATGCACTTCGCCATTCACGGCGCGGAGGTGCAGGTGCCCGCGCTAACGGGGATGACTGTGTCCGAGGCGCGCAGCCAGACCTCGGGACTGGGCCTTGATCTGGACGTGGACAATCGCTACTACTCGGGAGACGTAGCTCAGGGACATATTCTGACGCAGTCGCCCGCGCCGGGAACCGTGGTGCGGCGGGAGTGGCGCGTACGCGTCTCTGAGAGCCTGGGGCCGCAAAAGGTGGAAGTGCCGGAGACCGTGGGCAGCGATGAGCGCGTAGCGGCGCTGGAGTTGCGGCGCGTGGGCCTGGAGGTGGGCGTGACGGCGCGGCTGCCCTCCGGCGCGGCCGAGGGAACGGTGCTGGCCCAGGATCCGCCGGCGCACGCTCAGGGCATAGCGCGGCCCAGCATAAACCTGCTGGTGGCCGCACCAGGCGACGATGCGCCTGACGGCTTTGTCATGCCCGATCTGGCAGGCCTGCCAGTGGTCAGCGCGCAGGCGGAGCTGACCAGAGTGGGCATCCAGTCCGCAACAAACTTCGTGGATGCGCCAATCGCGCCGGTAGGCAATGGAGACGCGCTCCCCAGGCCGCCGTTAAAGCCGGGCGCGGTGATCGCGCAATGGCCGCAGGCCGGCGCACGCGTGGAGCAGGGCACGCCGGTGAAGCTGACGGTGGCGAAGTAAACAGAGGTTAGAGATCAGGGCCGGCATTGAAGATTACTTGGCTTCTCAGGTAGCGAGTTAGCGGTAGCTGCGCTTGCACTCAGGCGATTCGCTCGATCAGCGCGACGAAGAAGCCATCCGTGCGAAATACTCCGGGGAGCAGACGTAGACAGCCTTCGGGCGTGAGGCTTGCGTGCAGGCGTTCTGCGCCTTCGGGCGTGAGAATGCCCTCGTCTCGCAACCCATTCAAGCGGCCTTCGAGCGAGAGCAGGCGAGCGTTCGGGTTTGCTGCCAGCACTGCGGCGACCACCTGCTCGTTCTCTTCCGGCTCCAGCGAACAGGTGGAGTAGACGACGCGCCCACTGGGGCGGACGGCGCGCAGTGTGGCAGTGAGAATTGCCCGCTGACGCTCAGCTTGGCGCGCGAGGTCTTCCATGCGCAGGCGGTGACGAATCTCCGGATTGCGGCCCAGCGTTCCGGTGCCGCTGCAGGGCACATCGGCCAGCGCAAGATCGAAGGCCGCCTCTTCCGTGAGCGCGGTTGCGTCGGCCAGACGGCACTCGACCCGGTTGCCGAGGCTGGCCAGACGTTTCCGCATCTGCTCCAGTCTGGGCGCGCTGGATTCGCAAGCCATGATGCGGGCCGTCGGATTACGCTCGGCCAGGATCAGCGTCTTGCCGCCGGGCGCGGCGCAACAGTCGAGGATGCTTTTTACTTTTTGGTCGGCATTCTCGCTGGCCAGCTCGGCCACCAGTTGCGAGCCCTCATCCTGAATGCGCACGCGGCCCTCGCGGAAGGCTACGGTCGCCGTGACGTCGCCGGAGACAACAGTGCGCGCGGCGGTGAGCACTTCGCCGGATTCGAGGACGACGCCGGCTGCGCTGAGTTCGGCCAATAAAGTTGGGTGCCCCATCCTTTCCGCGTCTTTCTGCGGAAAGGGTGGGAGACCATGAACCCCGACTGGCGGTTGTTTATCACTAATAGCATCTGCGATCCGCACCGTCAGAGCGGGCTGGCTCTGGTCGTGGCGGCAGATGGCCCGTGTCGCCTCCAGGCCGTAAAAGTTGATCCAGCGCTCGACCATCCAGGCGGGGTGGGCTTCCATCTCTTCCGAAAGTATTCTCGCTGGGGTTATGCATGCCGTGGAAATACTCGATCCGGAGGGGGGCGGGGGTTTCAACCCTCGCATAAAGCCAACAGAATCAATGCTGGCTTTAGCCACGGAGGGATGCTTTCCGACAATTTCACCTGAAATCTCGAGTTCTTCCGCAGCCTGTTCAGCCTTCGCTAGCTTGCGCAGCACGGCGTTGACCATGGCGGAGGCGAAGCGATGGCCGGCCTGCTTGGCCAGTTCCACGCTCTCGTCGATGGCGGCGCGGGCGGGAATGCGGTCCATGCGCAGCAACTGAAATGCGCCCAGGCGCAGGGCGATCAGAATCTCCGCGTCGAGCTTGGCGTTGGGCCGGGCGAGCAGCTTTTGAAACTGATGGTCGAGGAGAATCTGCCAGCGCAACACGCCCAGCACCAGCGCCGTGGCTAGGTTGCGATCGGGAGCCGAGAGTGCGTCGACCGCTTTGCCGCGCAACAAATCGTCGCTGTGGGAGTGCCCGCGCTCGACGGCGAGAAGAACGTTGAAGACGGCTTTGCGGGCTGGGGAGATTTCTGCCGGACGATTCTTCGCCGTGCTCTTCGCCACGCCTGCCTTCTTCCCGGCGTTCATGGCGTCGCGGCCCCGAGTCGCGCACCGTCAGACAACGCGGCCCCGCGCAGAAACTCGCTGGCCGTGAGCCGCTTTTTGCCTTCCAGTTGAACTTCAACCAGTTCCAGCCATGTCTTTTGAGCGCAGGCGACAAAAAGACGATGGCCTTCCACGTGAATCTGGCCCGGTTCTGCCGCACTCAATACCGCAATAGTTGAAGCGTCCACGACGCTCATGCGATGAACGATCAGCGTCTTGCCGCCTAGCGCGGTAAAGGCGCCCGGCCAGGGCTGAAAGCCGCGCCAGCGATTCTTCAATTCCATCGCTGTGCGCGCGGCAAAGTCCATGCGCCCGTCTTCGCGATTCAGGATGGGAGCAAGTGTCGCTGCCGCGTGGTTCTGCGGTCGTGGCTGGATGCTTCCATCGGCCAGGCCTGCCAGCGTCTTCACCATCAGCGCCGTGCCGCCCCAGGCCAACTCATCGAGCAACTCCACCGCGGTCAGCTCCGGAGCGATGCCGAAGGCCCGTTGCAGCAGAATCGGGCCGGTGTCCAGACCCTCTTCCAGCAGCATGGTGCTGTTGCCGGTGAAGGCATCGCCGTTGGCCACGGCCCACTGAATCGGCGCGGCGCCACGGTAGCGGGGCAGCAAGGAGGCGTGCAGGTTGATGCAGCCCAACCGCGGCAGCGCCAGCATCCAGGGCGGAATCAGGCGTCCGTAGGCCACGACCACAATGGCGTCGGGGGCAATGGCTTCGAATTGCGCTCGAAACTCCTGGTTGTCTCGAATCTTTTCCGGCTGCGCCACCGCAAGGCCTGCTTCCAGCGCGGCCAGCTTGACGGGAGGAGCGGTGAGTAGGCGATCTCGACCGACAGGCCGGTCGGGCTGTGTAACCACCAGCGCGATCTCATGCCCCGCCGCGCACAGCGCTTCCAGCGTTGGCACGGCAAAACGCGGAGTTCCGCAGAAGACCAGCTTCATCGCTCTACCACTTGCCTTCGCGGATCAGCTTCCTGATCTTGCGCTGTACCAAATCGCGCTTGAGAGCGCTCATGCGAAAGATGAACAACATTCCATCCACATGGTCGATCTCATGCTGGAAGCAGCGCGCGAGTACGTCTTCGCCATCCATCTCGAACCACTTGCCCTTCTCGTCCTGGGCGCGAATGCGCACCTTGGCGTGGCGCACCACCTTCTCGCGAATATCGGGGAAGCTCAGGCAGCCTTCTTCCTCGTAGAGCTTGCCCTCGCTGGAGATGATTTCGGGGTTGATGAGTACCAGCTTGTCTTCAGGCACTTTGCCCACGCTCAAGTCGATCACCGTCAAACGTTTGGAGACTCCCACCTGCGGCGCGGCCAGCCCGATGCCCTGCGAAGCGTAGGTGGTCTCGAACATATCGGCGACGAGCTTGCGCAACTCGCCATTGAACTCGGTGATGGGTTCACCGGGCCGCGAAAGCACTGGTTCGGGATATTTAACAATCTTTAGAATCATCCGTCAGCTAAAATCTCCGTATCTGTTCGATGTATCCGTCAAAATTTCGTCGCAATTCCAGCGCCGAATCGCCGCCGAACTTCTCCTGCGCCACGCGCGCAACGGTCAGCGCAACCATTGCCTCGGCTATCACGCCCGCCGCAGGTACCACGCAAATGTCGCTGCGCTCGTAACTGGCGCTGGTCTTCTCGCGCGTGTCAAAGCGCACTGATTCCAGCGGCTTGCGCAGCGTCGAAATCGGCTTCAGGTAGCCGCGAACCACAATATCCTCGCCGTTCGAGACGCCGCCCTCAATGCCGCCGGCGTTGTTTTGCGGACGGGTGAAGCGCATGGGCTTGTCGGTCTCTTCCGCGGCGTAGTGAATCGGATCGTGAACCACGGAACCGAAGCTCCCGGCCGCCACCATGCCGCGGCCAATCTCGACCGCCTTGACTGCCTGAATGCTCATCACCGCCCCGGAGAGCAGCCCGTCCAGCTTCTCGTCCCAGTTGGCATAGCTTCCCAGGCCGGCGGGCGCGCCATGCACCACCACCTCGAAGACGCCGCCCACCGTGTCGCCGGTCCGCGCGGCCTCCTCGACCTCTTCCTTCATGCGAGCTTCGGTCGCCTCATCCACGCAGCCCAGCACAACCTCGTCCTTGGCGGCCAAAGCGGCTATCTCCTTCCACGCGGCGGCACACTCCAACTCCACGCGGCCCACGCGGATCACGTGGCTCGCTACTTCAATCCCCAGCGTCCGCAGCATCAGCTTGGCAAAGGCGCCGGCGGCCACGCGCCCCGTGGTTTCGCGGGCCGAGGCCCGCTCCAGCACATAGCGGGCGTCAGGAAAGTTGTACTTCAGAGCGCCGGCCAGGTCCGCATGGCCGGGCCGCGGCGAGGCAACAGCCTGATGCAGCGCGGGATCGCCGGCCTCAACAGGCAGCTTGGCCTCCCAGTTCTTCCAGTCGCGGTTGACGATCTCAATCGCAATCGGCGAGCCGATGGTCTTGCCGTGCCTCACGCCGCTCAGCACGTGGGCCTTGTCGGTCTCAATCTTCATACGCCCGCCGCGCCCGTAGCCCTGCTGACGCCGCCACAGCTCGCGGTTGACGAACTCCAGATCGACCGGCACACCGGCCGGCAGACCGGAGACCAGCGCGATCAGCGCCTCCCCATGCGACTCCCCGGCAGTTGAAAAACGAATCATAGCTTCTTCATTGTAACGGACTCGCTTTTCTTTCTTGCCGGTTCTCGCTTACCATGAACCGCACGAGCTACTTCCTCTTCAAGATCGAGCCCGATGTCTTATTCGACGACTTCCTGCGCGACCGGGAGACCGTCTGGGATGGCGTAACCAACCCCATCGCCGTGATGTACCTGTGCGAGCTTTGCGGTCACGATGGCCTCGGCGGCAGCGATCACCTCATCCAGCGTCAGGTGAGTCGAGTCCAGCAGAACGGCGTCCGAGGCCGGTTTGAGCGGCGAATCGGCGCGGTTGCGGTCGCGTTCGTCGCGGGCGCGCAGGTCGCGGATCACCTCTTCGGGCTGGATGGCCGGCTTGGGGCCAAGTTGATCGTAACGGCGCAGGCCGCGCACTTCGGGGGCGGCATCGAGAAAGATTTTGACCTCGGCGTGGGGAAAGACCACGGTGCCGATGTCGCGGCCCTCCATGACTACGCCGCCCTCGGCGCCCATCTGCTGCTGCAGGCGGACGAGCCAGGCGCGAATGGCGGGCCATACGCTGACCTGGGAGGCGGCGTCAGTGACCGTTTGATTGCGGATCAGGCCGGTTACGTCCTCGCCGTCGAGCAGAACGCGATTCTCTTCCTCGCCAGGTTCCAGGCGGATCACGGTTTCGGCGGCAAGGGCTTCCAGGTGCTGACTATCCTGCAAAGGAATATCCGCGCGGAGAGCCTTGAGGGCAAAGGCGCGGTACATGGCCCCGGTTTCCAGGTTCAACAGATTAAAATGCCGGGCCAGATGGCGGGCGACGGTACTCTTTCCGGCTCCGGCAGGACCGTCGATTGCGACGATGATCTTGCGGGCCGGCGGGAGAGAGCTAAAGGAGGAGGCACTCATCCGCGCTTCTTCGTCCCCTGCTTGGGCCGGGCGGTAAAGCCATATCGCTTGCTGTTTCCCGCCTTGGCGCCGGCGGCAAGTGTGGGCTTGCGGCCGCTGCCGCGCTGAGCGCTGGCGCTACGGGAGGTTGCGGCGGGCTTCCCGGCGGGCTTGGAGCCGTTGGAGCGGACCTTGCGTTGTTCCCAGGCGGCCGCGGGAGAGTTGGCGGAGCGGGTGCTGGAGGCGCCGTTCGCCGGGCGAGCCGCCGGGCGGCCATTTCCGTTGGAGGGTTTGCCGTTGCCCGAAGCTGTGCCGGCATGGGCGCCGTTGCGCTTGCCGTTGGCGCCGGCGGCTGCCTTGGGGCTCCATCGAGCGGCAGAGGCCGGCCGCGCGCCATTGGCTGGCCGCCCACTAGCGGGCCGGGAGTCGGCGGCGGCGCGGCGCGTCGGACGGCTGGAAGAGGATTGCGCCGGCTTGCGATCGCGGGAGAGGGTGGCCGGGCGGCTGAAGTGGGGCCGGGCAGCAGCGGATTTCCCACTGGCGGCCAGTTTGCGCGCGGCCGCGGCGCGGGGCGCGTGAGCCTCGGCGGGCTTATGCGGGGCTGCCGCATCCGGCAAACTCTGCTTGGCTACGGCAGGCTCCGGCAACTCCTCTTCATGTTCGTTGAAGCGCAGGAAGTACGCGGAGGCCGGCATCGACGAACTGGCATAAACGGTGGGTGCGACCGCGAACTCCGGCAGTGTTCCGGCAACATAGAACAGCGGCGCGTGCCCCAGCGAGATGGTGTGGACCTGGCGAGTGGCGACCAGGCCGCGCAGCACTTCACGTACCTTGCTGCGGGCGGTGAGCGGCGCCAGGAAAAGCTCAACCTCTTCCATGCCTGCGGCGATCACTGCTTGCAGGTAAATCGATGCAAGCACCGAGATGGCGGTCACCTGAGAGGTGGAGGCGCCTTCGGCAATGGCTTTCTGGAAGCGCAGGCGGAGCAGTTGCCACTGAGCAGTCTGGCCGGGAGCGGAGACAACCGGAATAATGCGAAGCTGTTGCCAGAGCTCGGTGATGGCGCGCAGAACAGCGGCTTCGGTGACTTCCCTGCCCAGGGCGTGAGTGAGCTTGGCAAGGGTGGTGTCGCCCACCTCCAGCAGCTTGTAAGCTTCGATGGCCAGTTGCGAAACCTGGCGCGAACCGGTCAGTTGCGGGGTACGGCGCCAGTCGCGGTCGCCGCGCAGTGCATACACGTAGGGCAGAACCCAGCTTGCCACCACGAAATCAGGGGCCTCGCCGGGTAGTCCCAGCAGGTTCAGGCGCACGGCCACGCCGTCTGTTTCCAGGCGCACCAGCAACTCTTCGCCTAAGGCAACGATTTCGCGATCAGGGGTGGCGTCGCGCTTGCCGGCGACAGCCTCAACGAACGACGGCGCGATGGAGGAGGAATACTGCCTTCTGGGCAGGAAGAGACACAATCCGGTCTCCTCAATCCACGTCCGGGCATCCTCGAGTGTGAGTGCCCCATGTCCGTCCAGGCGCATCCTTTCGGCGCGCGATGCTTCCAATTGTTCCGATGTCAAAGAAAAACCTCACTTCCAGGCTGGCGTTGGCGCCGGGCAACCCCGTCCCCTAAGAGGAGGGCTGCCACCTTCCATGTGCTTCAAATTCGATGGAAGGCCCGCTGGATCTCCTTCCAAGAATACAGCAAAGCTATAGGACGTCCATGGGGGCAATTGGTTGGGTGGCTCGTTTTAGCTAGTTCCGATAGTAACCAATCCATGCGAACCGAGTCAAGAGGCGTGTTCACCTTGATCGCTGAATGACAGGCGATGGAAGCGGCTATGCGCGTTCTTAGAGCTGTAAGATCATGATTCTGCTCAGGTTCATCTGAATCAGTGCTGGATTGCTCGATGACTTCGGCCAACATCCTCTCCAGAGCCGTTCCTTCCAGGCCAACGGGGGAGGATTTCACTGCAAGTGTTTGAGGACCAAATGGTTCCACCTCGAAACCGTTCCGTTCCAGCTCCTCGGCGATGCACGCGAAGGTTACCATCTGTGATGCCTTTAGTTCCACGAGCATGGGCATTAGTAACCTTTGGCGTTGCACCTTTTCGACGGTGCGGTCCCTTAAAATTTTTTCAAAAAGTATGCGTTCGTGTGCCACATGCTGGTCGATAATCCACAATCCGTCTTCGCCGGTGGCCAGAATGAACGAGTCGCGCAACTGCCCCAGAGGGCGCAGCGAGCCGAGGTGGTTGAGGTTGGCGGCGGCCTGCTCGGCCTCGACCAGAGCCGTTTCCGCAGCCGGATTCGTTCGTGCTGCATCGCCGGGGCCTGGGGAGCAATCGCCTGCGGGCGGCAGACTGGCCGGCTGGAAGAGCGCCGCCGCGGCCTCGTCCCACGCTAGCCGGTCGTTCCCGTCCCAGCCGCCGGGGATCACGCTCTGGACGTCAAAGGGCAGTTTTCCGGGAACGGGCGAGGGCAGCCGCGGAGTCAGCTCAAAGGCTGCGGCGTCTGTCTGGGCGGACTGGAAGGCGGCTGGATCGGAGTCGGGTTCGGGCAATCGTGAATCGCTCTCCGGCGCGCCGGGCAATGGCGAGGCGGACGGGGGCATCAGCGAGGAGCTGGCGGCGGGCGCTGAGTCTAGCGCGGCCAGAAAGCCGGCAGCGGGCCGGGCTTTGATCAGCGCGTTGCGCAGGCTGTCGCGGACGAAGTCGTGCACCAGGTTCTGCTGACGAAAGCGGACTTCGGTCTTGGCCGGGTGGACATTCACGTCCACCTCTTCGGGCGGCAGCTCCAGGAAGAGCAGCACCACCGGAAAGCTGGTGGGCGGAATCACATTGCGATAGGCCTCGGAGATGGCGTGCAGCAACAGCCGGTCGCGAATCAGACGCTTGTTGATGAAGATGTAGATGGAGTTGCGGTTGAGCTTTTGCAGCTCCGGCTTGGAGTAGAAGCCGGTCAGCCGCAGGACGCCGGGCGCGCGCGCGGGTTCGTCCGGATTCTTCTTCCACGGCGGCGGCTCTGGCAGCCCGGCGCGCTCCAGCGGGAGTTCCGCGGCCACCGGCAGAAGCAGGGCAAGCGTCTCCGGGCCGAAGATTTGATAAATCCGTTCGGCGGTGCGCGCCACCGGCGGCGCGGAGACGATGGTGTGCGTGGCGGAGAGCAGCTCGAAGTGCTTCTCCGGGTGGGCCAGGGCGTAGTGAGTCACCAGTGCCGTCACGTGGGCCAGCTCGGTGGATTCGGCGCGGAGAAATTTGCGGCGGGCCGGGGTGTTGAAGAAGAGATCGGCGACGGCGAGCGTGGTGCCGCGCGGCAGGGCCGCTTCGTCGACGTGGAGGATCTTTCCTCCTGCTATCTCTAACCGGGTTCCGGTAGATTCGCCGTCCGCGAAGGATCCTGTGGAAGTCTCCAGAGTGACGCGAGCCACCGAAGCGATGGAGGGCAGCGCCTCGCCGCGAAAGCCCAGCGTGGCGATGGAGAGCAGGTCGTCGGCGGTTCTCAGCTTGGAGGTGGCGTGGCGCTCGAAGGCCAGCAGCGCGTCGTCGCGGTTCATGCCTTGGCCGTCGTCGGTGATGCGGATGAGTCTGCGCCCGCCCGCTTCGACCTCGATGCGGATGCGGCTGGCGCCGGCGTCGAGTGCGTTCTCCAGCAACTCTTTGACGACCGAGGCAGGCCGGTCCACCACTTCGCCGGCGGCGATCTGGTTGGCAACCTGGTCGGGAAGTACGCGGATGCGGCCCATACGACTTTAGGGTAACGCAACAGCCAGTGGTCAGGGATCAGGTGTCGGGGAACAGTCGGGGCCGTAACCGATAGAAAGTGAGTAAATGATGAGTGAAAAATATATATTGCACTCATTATCTACTCATGCAATACTCTATTCAGGTCTGCAAAGACCTCAAAGCGAGAAAAAAACTGGACTACTGACAGGACTAGGATTAACCGCGTGGAAGGGAGAAAACGAGATGAGCTGCTTTAGCAGGTCTATTCCAATCAACAGTGAGGTAGTATGTTGCTACCGATTCAGATTGCAAGAACAACCGTGTTCTCAGATGCCTCCATCGAGGAAGTTGATAGCGTAACCTTCTTGGAGCTTGAACAGATTGACGAACAAGTGTCTCTAATTGAGAGCTTTTCGCAACCGTTTCCCTTGCGGGAACGCGGCGGTCCCGTCATGGACGGAGAGATGGATGCATATGGCTAAGACACGGCTGCAATTTGATTTCACGGATGAAGCGCTCGGCGAGTTGGATGAACTCAAGGGCGCTACTGGCGCCACTAACCGCGCGGAGGTAATTCGCCAGTCCCTGCGCCTTCTGCAGTGGACAATCGAGCAGACGAGGGACGAGAAGGCAACTGTGCTGGTCGAGAAGAATGGCCGGCAGCGTGAGGTGATCTTCCCCTTCCTGTCGTCTGGGAAAGCAATGGCGAACGCAAAATGATAGAGCCACCGGAAGCTGGTGATCGAGGCGTCATCGAAGAAGTGGAGAGTCCGCGCCATCTGCCGGGCGGACCTGACTTTTCGCCGGAAGAGCACCGCGCCAAGGCGACGAAGCTGCTGGCCTTGCTTCTTTTTGCGGCTTTGTTCATCATCTTTGTCGCACATATCACCTTGGTTGCGTCTCTGGCACACAACAAGCCGAATTCCGTAGAAGAAGTGACACGCGTCTTCAATACGTGGATTCCCGTCTTTTCAGGACTCTTTGGGTCAGCTGCCACGTTCTATTTCACGCAAGGACGAAAATAGAACCTTTGGGCAGGCAAGCGCGCACCCGGTCTCCTCTATAATCTGGTGCTATGGCAGGCGGCCTGAATATCGGTGGAAAACGCGAGTTGCTGGCGCGCGGATTGCTCTGGAGCGGCGCTTCGTTCCTGCTTTCGCAGCTTCCCGTGCGAGATTCGCTGCTGGTTTTGAACTATCATCGCCTTGGCAATGCCGAGGACGATCTCTTTGATCCCGGAGTTTTTTCAGCTACCGCGGAAGAGTTCGACAATCAAATCGCCTACCTGAAGCGCCGCCTTTCGCTGGTAACTTTGGAAGAGGCGTTAGCCTATATCGACGGCACGATCAAGGAGAAGACTCGCCGCTGCCGCGTGCTAATGACCTTCGACGACGGCTATCTGGATAATTACGAGATCGCCTATCCGATCCTCCGCTCGCACGGCGTTCAAGGGGTGTTCTTTCTTGCCACCAGCATGGTAGGCTCCTGCGAGCTTCCGTGGTGGGATCGCATCGCCTATCTGGTCAAGACCGCGCGAAGCCGCCGGTTTTCTCTAAGTTATCCGGCCAAGTTAGCCATTGATATCGACAAGTCCGGCTTGCCAAAAAGCTTGAATGCTATCTTGAAGTCATTTAAGCAACCGTATAACTGCGACCCCGCTCGTTTCGTTCGCGAGCTGGCGGAGGAATCAAAGGGTGATGATCCACCCCGAACAACGAGGCGTTTCTTGAATTGGGACGAGGCGCGGGAGATGAGGATAGGGGGCATGGCAATCGGATCCCACACACATTCGCACACTGTGCTTAGCCAATTAGAGCCAGACCGGCAATACGAAGAGCTATCCATGTCCCGAGTTATCTTGAAGGAACAGCTTGGCTTCGAAGCTGATGCGCTTGCCTATCCGGTCGGCCGCAAGACGAGCTTTACCAGCCGGACACAGATATTAGTGCGAGACGCAGGCTACCGCGCCGCGTTTTCATCCTATGGCGGCACAAATGTTCATGGGAAAACATCCCCTTACAATGTAAAGCGAACCAAAATGATGGGCCAAAGCTGGAGCCGCTTCCGGGTTCGAACCGCTGTCTGCCGGTCCACGGGCAGCTATTGGCCTTGAACTCTTTGCTCCAGCGGGTCTGGCGCTAGAACTACGGACTTCCATAAGTCCATGGGATCCACTGCAAGCGGATGCCAGCTCCAGGACGGCGAGGCCACAAGGATCAGGCCAAAGTGCGGGTGTCTGTGGCGCGCTCCAAGACGGCGAATCGTGAAATGAAGGGAGTGAAATTCGAGGGATGAGAAGACCAAGTGTCGTATGCACTCTCGGCTCCGACGCCGCTCTTTTTCATGTTGCGAAGGCCGTGACTGGACTGTGTAGACTGGAGGCTCAGGATCGCATCAGTCTCATCTTGCGGCATTCGTCGGCTATTGGGCAACATGCAATCGTTCTTGAATGGGATGGAACAACGGCCGGGATTGATCTTTCTGACCATAGCGACAGGATGACCCCGGAGCTCTCCAATTGCGATCTTTATTTCAAGCGATGTGTCAGGCCGGAAGACCTGAAGCTGAGTGATCGCATCCGGCCGTTTGGCTTGAACTACGCCTGCCGTTCAACAAGAGCGACTCTACGGCTCCTAAGCCTCTTCGGTCCAATGGATGCGATACGCCGTCGCGGCGCATGGAAGAAGTTCTTCTTAGTTCCTTTGGTAACCGAGTTCGAACGTGAACCAACCCGAGCGGCATCGCCCACGATTCTCTTTCAAGCCCGGCTTTGGATTCCGATGGAGTGCCTCGGAGATGAGAGGGTGAATGAAGACAGGGTCAGGCTGCTGCGGGCGCTTCGGAGCGAGTTCAAGGACCGGCTTGCCGGTGGGTTGGTGCCAACCTTGTATGCAAAGCGGCATTACCCCGAATTGTTGACCGATCACCCCTCCCGGCAATCTCGCTATGTTCGCTGGGCGCGCGAGCATCTGATTTCCATCGGTTTCAGAGGGCTTTTCGGGTCGCTGGGATTCAAGATCGCAGAGGCGTTTGCCGCATCCCAATGCCTCGTTTCCGAACCAACAACGGCCTATCTCCCGGCGGATGCGCCCATTGCCCTGTATCACAGCACAGAGGAATGTATCGCAGTCTGCGACCGCTTTCTTTCTTATCCCGGCGAGGCGGACGAGCTGCGAAATCAGGCATGGGAATACTATCGAAACGAGGTGGAACCAGGCGCACACATGGCGAAGCTGCTTGGGTCGATACAATAGCCTCGAATCGGTCTCAGAAACCGTCTGCATCGACTCGCAAAGAACGCCAAACAAGAGGACAGCATGAAGAAGCTCCCACTTTGTGTTTTTTCCCAGCCCACCGACCTGCGCGAAGGTCTCTTCGGTAACGTTTTCTATCACACTTTTCACATACTTCCCTACCTCTACGAAAGGGGCATCTTTCCTGCTTGGGAAATCCGTTCGACCCAGTACGGTGTGCCACCAGACTTCATCACCATTCCCGGCGCACTCGAAATTGCCTATACGCCTCCACAAGCACCATTTCGTCGTATCTCCCTGAGCGAGCTTCGTCGCCGCCATGCCAAAATCCTCGGCAATGACTGGGCACAACTCAGCCTGATTTGGCACGCTTACTTCAAAGTTCCAGACCGCATTCAGCAGTCAGCCGACCAGCTCTTCCCCCCGGGCCGCGTCCTCGGCCTTCACTACCGCGGAAACGACAAGTTAACCTCGCTCGATGACAGCAACCCCATTTCTCAAGAGGACTTCCTCACCCTTGTGCGCGAGTTTCTAGCCACCGCCTCCCTATTTGACGTAATCTTCGCAGCCACCGATGAGTTTTCCTTCGTCAACAAGCTTCGCGCCGCCGTCACCCTCCCAGTAATCAATCTTGGAGAAGTCGGCTTCCATAAAGCCCTCAATCAAACCACCCCACGCAAAGAAAAGACCGACCGTGCCTTACTCGATTGCGTCCTCCTGTCCCGCTGCAGATGCGTCATAGAGACATCCTCGGCTCTTCCCAGCTTCACGAAGATACTTAACCCCAGCATCGAGATTTACCGAACCGCCGCCAGCAAGCTTTTCAAGGCAAACATGCCCTACTTCCCCGGCGCCTACATCCCCATCCTGCCCGTCTCAAGCCCGGAGTCCCGAGCCATTCTCGACGCAACCCTCGCCTCCGATTGGACCCTTGACCCAGCAGCGAAGCGCTTCAAAAAGAAGTTCGTCTGCAGCACCTATCGGCCGCTCCACCACACACTCTTCACCATTGCAGAAAAGCTCGGAGCCAGCGATATGATTACTGTTCATCACTAACCTGTAGCCTTGCCGTTGAGCGCGGCCGGTTCAGCGGCTAGCGGCATCAACGGCGGCATCGATGGCATCAAAGACTTCGGCGCCCATTGCCAGATCGAATTTCCTGGCGAAATGCGCCCCCGACGCGAGGATGCGGGGAATGTCTTCCATCTCCAAAGTCTTCGGATGGTGTCCGCCCAGGCTCCAGTCGATATAACGTAAGCTGTCTTTTGAGATTTTCAAATCCGGCTGATTGCACAGAATCGAGTGCGGGAGGCTTTCATCTGGAGCAAATCTCCTGGAGTAGTGAGCAAGGAGCGCCTGGTTTTCAGCGTTCCGCGCCAACAGTCGGTCTGCGGCTTTCCGATTGCACGTAAACCATCCCGACCCCCCATAACATTTCAGGGTCTCCGAAAATGGATTGAATGGGCCGACAAGCGACTTCGACCGGATGATTCCCACGGGGATTTTGATCGGCTTTCGTCGCGTTAAGGAATACCACGGGAGCCAGAGCCGGATCGCGACCCAGCGATCATACGCAAGGGGCACCCAGGCGGCGCTATTGAAGGCGTGCGGCTCGTACTGAACACTCGAATCTGGAGTCCATGGATACTCCACCAAGCGGTGATCCATGTATGCGTCGAATCCGCCCTGGACCAGTTGGTCGAGCACCTCATGGGCAGGCCGCACCGGGTAATCAGTACCGCTCAAAAAAACAAACCAATCCGGACAGTCCGTGCGCTGGTACATCGCGCGCAGAGCCGCGAGGAATGCATGACAAAGCGATATCCCGCCCCATATGGGTTCAATATGCGGTCGAACGAAAGTAACTTCACTGGGTAAGTCGAAACCTTCCAGGGAGCACTTGCTGAAGTCGTGATGGCAGACAATGGGCGCGTTGTCGTACAACTTCTTCAGACGCTGCATGAGCCTGAGAAGTTGTGCGGGCTTATCATACGATGTAATCAAAAATCCAACTGCAACGCTCATCCGCGGAGGACCCTCCTTCTACCTTACCCTCATAAGAGCTTCGCATACGCGCGAGACGCCCCGCAATCGCCAAATTGGCGCGGAAACCGCGCAACCGCATCCCCAGCCGTTCGCAGTCGCCATCGTCACTCTTCCGGCTCCCACTTCAAACCTTCCAGCCCGCTCAGCCATGTATCGCGATAAGATGAGAGCTTTCCATAGGAATTGTCGAACGCACAGACCTCTCGTTCGAGCAGCAGACCGAGAAGCATAACGTGCAGACGGTTGGTGTAAATCTTGCGGTATTTCGAAAAGAACCTGACCCCATCCCGAATCGCCCTGTCTTGCGCGCTATGCCATTGCCAATACTTCTGCGTGTGGAGTCCCAGGCCGTTTTGAAAGCGAATGGCCCTGAGAGTCAGCCCAGCGCGGTGGCGCGTTGACCAGGTAGTGGTATCTGGCCAGTCATAGCTTTGTACCGTGCTGGCGTTGCCTTCCAAGAGTGGGGATGACTTAGCCTCGCCATCCCGGCGCACAAATCGCAACGGCTGCGCCTCATAGGCGCGGGGCGTTATTGGAAGCAACTTCCCCCATAGATAGTGCGCCATATCGGGCATTGCAGATGTTTGAGTGAAGCTTGCCTGTCGAAGAAAACCGAGAGAACGATTGTCCCTAGCGAATATGTAGCAATTGCCGTGCGTGCGAAATTGTTCCATTGACTGGAAGAATCGCTCGCGAGACCTGAAATGCACAGTTTGAGGAAGAATGACGATTCGATTGCGAGGATAGAGCCTCAAGACTCTCTCTCTTCCATTCTGAAAAATGGGGTATAGATCGCCGAAATTTCCGCCCCCTTGGCATAGAATAACGACGTCGTCCTCCATTCCCTTGATAGAATCCGGCATATCGAATATAGAATAGCGTCTCCACACATTAATATTGTGGTCAGCCAAGAACTGCTCAGTTCCGAGGTTGATGAGTAGATCGCCGATGTTCATATGGAGGGGATAATCGTAATAAATTACGCGCTTTGTAGTGTCAAAAGAGCCGAGAATCTCTTTGAGTTTATCCTTGAGAGAATTCATGATCCTTGCATCAGGAGATGAAATGCCAATCGGTTCAAGAATTTGTTGCAGGTTCACGGTAACTCCTTAACTAGGCGACAGCCATAGCATCATGATTACGTCGCCATATTGAGGCAATAAGATTTGCCTGTTTCAACAATAACGCAGTCGATTATGGCTGATCCACAGTTTCGCGTGCCTTCAGAAACGATCGATCGGCGAGATCAATGCGCTCATGGCATGAAGCAGGGCGAATCGCCAGCGATTGATCTCTCGTTTCAACTTTCCCGAACGTGGAGGCAAGCCGGCATCATAGCTATGGATGGCCGATTGCACACCAGCGTGCAGGGCCGGCGGAAGACTGGAGCAAAGCAATTCCCGCCAAAACAGCACGGAATCGTGGTTGAGCTTCTGCTGGCGCACGAGCTCCGGCGTGAGGGTATCTGGAAACGCGGCGCAGCGATCGACGCCAAGGGCACGCAAACCCAGCATGGTCCTGACGCACTTTTCACAGAGGCCGCAGTTGTAATTGTCCGGGTTCTCCCAACAGACGCGCAGCCGTGCCAATACCTCGGGATACTGAACCAGAACGCGCAACTTATCCATGCGGGTTTCCCCGCCATCGTGGACGATCTGGACCGCCTCAGTGGACCATAGCGGATCCAGTAGCGGGTGTGATCCCCACGAGTGCAGCTCGGCATAGGAGTATGACGATGCGATGTACATCTTCCCGTGATTGGGCGCGAGCGCATGAGCAACGGCCGCGAGGGCTGCACCGTGGTACATTCCCCAACCGCCGGGAACGCTGGGCTGTTCCCAATGCAAATTGGTCCTAACCACGATCAGGCGCTTACCAAAGAGGCGGGCAGCATTGCGGGCCTGCGTTTCAGTCAGCTCAAAGGTTTTCGTGTCCGCCAAGGGCACGTCAAAGCCGTGAACCAGCACCAGATTCTTCACCTCGTTCCGATGTTTGATGAGGGAATAAAAACTGTCGGCGCCACCGGAAAAGAACAGCGATACGCCATTGCTCGGAGCAGAGACATCCGGGGACAGCTCAAAGGCGAGCGGTATCTGGTGACTACCGTCAATCCAGGCGGCGTAGATATCGCGGATGGTTTCCAGGTTGCTTGCCAGGAGCGGCGAAACGCTGCCCAGATTTGCAGCCTCTCCGTCGGCGACAGCTTTCACCAACCGTAAGGGAATGGACCACTGAGGCGTGTCCGCCAAGGGGACATCCGATTCAATCCAGATTCCCTGGTCTGTTAAGCGGTTCATCTAACTTTCTCCCTCGGCGAAGCGTGTTTCTCGCGCTCACGGAAAACAGGGCAGAGCGCCGCGGCGCGCGCATCCGCAAGAACACTGTTTCTACCGTTGTCTCATAAGAGTGTCGCATACCTGCGGCAGGTTTGCAGAGCCATCACGATCGCCACCTTCCACCTGTTCGGCATCACAGAGCATGGAAACGGCCAAATGACAAAGCTCTTGAGCATTAATGAAAGGAACGAGAGCGAACCTTCTTCGCGCAATGACTCCGAGGTGTCGTAATAGTTCCATGCAAGAATCTTCCTGTGCAAAAGAAAACGGGAGATACCGCGAGTTCCAAAGAGGCAACTGCTCTTCATAATTGATTTACGCACATGGAAATATCGCATGGTGTTTAAGCTGAGGCTTCCGGCAACCCTCCGATAAATCACAAGCGGTTCCGGTATCGCTGCAAGCAATTCCACAGAGTAGCGGGCAACGATTCTGAGCCACAGTTCCCAGTCCTGGTGGACGCGCAGAGATACATCGAAACCTCCGACCGAATCGAATGTATCTCGGCGGAGAACCACGCTGCTAAGATGAAACCGGCCGCGATAGCGAAGCAACGGCAACAGTTCCCGGGGAAAGAAGAACCGGCCATCGCGCAGCGATCCGTCGATGCCGATCATGCGATAGCCAGTATAGATCAACACGGCCCGTGGGTTCTCCAAAGCGCAGCGTCGTTGGAGTTCCAACTTTTCTGGGAGAAACCAATCGTCGGCGTCGAGAAATGCGATCCAATCGCTCGTGGAAGCCGCGACACCACGATTACGAGCAACCGAAACTCCCATGTTCTCCGCCAGACGAATGACACGGACGGGTGGAGGGAACGATTCTGCTATCGAAGCAGTGCCGTCGGTTGAGGCGTCGTCAATGACGATGATTTCGTGAGGGGCGTATGTCTGGCTCAGGCAGCTCTCGATGGCTTTGGCAATGTACCGCTCGGCATTGTAAGCAGGAATGATGACGCTGATCTTCAACCTGTTTCCTCCCGATCCGATACCTATGCATGCGCGTAGAAGATCATTCTAAAAGGTTGGCTGTGGCAAAGCCGATTGATTGCGGCCGTATCAGCGGTAGCAGAATATTTTCCGCGGGATAAACGATTGGCCGCGGCAGCATTGCGGCGAGGATACGAAGGCGGCCGTGGTCTTCCGGTCCCAGCACGCATCCAGTAGAAGAGTCCGAAGAGAACACTCCTTCTTAGGCCCATGGTACTCACGGCCCTCGCCCATCTCGAAGAACATCACCCGGCGCGTGGCCAAATCAGTTGGGCAAGGGTATTCACTTGCCGAGACGCATCGAAAGTCTCGGTGAACCACTGATTGCAATGGATCTCCCGGCCGTCCATTAGCTCGAAAAAACTCAACAATTGCATCTCAATCTCCTCCGGGGTCTGTCCTGGATAGATGCACTCGAAAGGAACGCCTGCCTGGCGAAGAATGCGTTCAGACGGGGAGTTGCGGACCACATAAGCTAGAATGGGGCGTCCAAGGCGCAGATACTCGAACAGCTTCGCGGGAACCTGAACGCCGGTTTGCGGTTGAATCAGCAGTAGACCATCGGAATTGAGAGCAATGGACCGCGCCTCCTCGGCAGGAACAGGTTCGCAGATCTCCAGCAATCCAAGCGCTTGGCTGGCCTGAAGCGTGTTGTAGTCGGGCAGTTCCGCCTGATTCGCGACCCCGATCTGACGAATGGTTACACCATCGTCCGGCAACCTGCCGCTCTGCGACAACCGCATCATGGCATTGACAATGGGCCGGATATCACGGCCCCCGTATAGTTCACCCACGTGGCTCAACACCTTGTGTTGTCGTACCGGAAGCGTATAATTGCCGATTGCATCCTCGGGATCGTACCCGTTCCAGATAATGTGAGTCTTCCCGCCCAAACCGGAATAGCGATAGTGCCAGAGTTCTTGCATTGCATCTGTATTCGCCAGAGCAATGTCGGCTCTTTTCAGGATCAGCCTTGCAAGGCTGATCGCAATGAATCTCTTCACAATGTTTCTTATGCCTCCGACAGCGTAAAGCGGATCACGGAAATCCGCGATCCATCGCCGGCCTGAAATGGCGGCAAGACATATAGCGGCCAGATGGGTAGCCACTGGCGGAGACGAAGAAAGAAGGACGATCTCCCGGTCTTTCCTTTGTTTCATAAACAACTGTCCCGCCCGGAAGGCCAGGAAAAACCACCGCAGCCTTAAACTTCTGGTCCAAAAAAATTTCCGGATAACCCGATCGGCATACCATGCGATTCCATATCTGCCTCCAGAGTCCAGAGGGTCTGGCACATATTCGATATTCGCAGCCGCCGCATCCGCTTGAGCGGCCGCGGTGATGACATGGCACTCAAAACCGAGCCTTTTCAGGTATTTGTAAAAACGATACGGTCTTGCTCCACCGATCTCATTGCTGGGCGGAAAATGATACGCAAAGAGCAACACCACAGGAGCGGCATCGGGATTTACCGGTAGGCGAACCTCGGAAGCTGGCTGAGGGATCGCGCTGTCCGAACCGATTCTGCCGCGTTCTGGGCAGATCAGCATCGTCAGGCTCGTGCTCATGAACCCGCTGATCGGCTTGGGCAGCATACCGGCCAGAACCCCGAAGCGGACGCGGTCTTCCGGCTCCAGAACGCGCATCAGGCGGACGAGTCCGAAGAGAACAATCAGCGCCGCGCATCCGCCGCAGAGGATGGCCGACACAGGCGGCAGCCGCACCGCGATGAAATGCGCGGTCAGCGCCGCCAGCACGCTGATAAAAACAATCTTTGCAACCTGCAACCAGGGCAGTTTCACCTTATAGTGATATATAGCCATGCCCCACATGATGCCGACGGCTGTTAGTTGCGCCGCGCCGTTGCCGATGCAAGCGCCTACCGCGCCGTGCGCTGGAATGAGATACCACGCCACGCTGATATCGATAACTCCCGCAATCACGGTGGCGGCAATCACATAACGCTGCCGTTCCGAGCTTTCCAGCAGGGTTCGCGCGGGCGCAAGAAAGGCTTTGAACATACAGAGAAGCGGAGCCAGCGCCACCACCATCGCGGCGCCCTGGAATTTGTGGCCGTAGAAAAGAAGCAGCGCAGGCACGGCGAGCGACGCCGCGATGAAGTGCAGCGGTATCGACATCAATGCGATGTAGCGGAAGGTGGAGGTCGCTAGTTCGGGCAGCCTGGATTTGTCTCGACCGTATTGCACAAAGATCGTTGCGCCGGCCGCTGTCCCGAAGATGGTCGCCGCCAGCAGCAACTGTTCCGCCATGGTAAATGCCACTGAATAGAACGACACCTGGTTGACATCCGAGCTGAGCATCTTCAGCAGGATGATCTCCGAGCGGCCCCAGACGATCTGCGCCACAAACATGCTGGCAACGCCTTGCAAGGCGAACGGCATCATGCGCCGGCGCAAACCCGGGGGATGCGCATGGGTTGTCTCCCATGCCAGCACACGCTTCATGGCGGGAAAGAAGCGCACCAGAAAATCGACGGATCGCATGCAGAGCAGCGCCACGCCGACGCCGACTACGCCCCAATGCAGCACCACCGTTGCCGCAATCGCGATCAAGTAGAATAAGGCCGCGGCGATGGAGGCCGGTAGATTCGTCGACAAATCTTCCGTGGCGGAGTTGGCCTGAGCCGAGATGGAGTTGATCATCGCAGGCCACATGCTCAGCACCAGCAGAGCCGAGGCTAACTTGTAATCCGCGCTGGCGTTTCCGAGCACCCAGAAGAGAAAGCCGCAGGTGGCTGCCGTCGCCAGGCCGGTTTGCAACAGCAAGGTGCGAAGATAAATGTAGCGCGCAGTGCCGCGGTCGCCCATGCCGATAAACTCGGCCATGTATTTCCGGGTAGTTGCGGGAATACCCATTCCACCCAGGCTGCTAACCAAGTTGGCGATATAAGAGACATAAATGATATAGCTATTCTTCTCTGGCCCGAGATAGCGGTTAATCGCAATTGAAGTAGTAAAAGCGACAACGGCGTTAATTATGTTCTCGATGCTGAACCAGCCGGTGTTGCGCGCGATGGTCTGGGTATTTGTCATCATGGAAATTGCTCTGATCTAAAGAATATGCTCGGCAGCGTTACGCGCAGGCAGCCGTGTAAAATGGCTGCCTGTAACTCGCGCTGACTGCCGTCATGAAAAGCAAACTGCCGTCTAGCTTATTCCTTGCAGCGCCACCTTAGCGTCCTTGGCCGCAGGCGAATCGGGCGCCAGGGAGATGGCTTTCTTAAGATGAATCGCCGCATTGCTTTTATCCATCATCTTGGCGTACACCATTCCCAGGTGATACTGTATCGTTGAGTTGTTGGGATCGGTTTTGACGGCTTCTTCGAGAAGATCGCGTGCGAATCCGTAGGTTCCCTTGTGGTAGTAGGCCCAGGCGAGGGTGTCGGCGGAGCTAGGCGAATCCGGCATACTCCGTCGCGCCGTTTGCGCCAGCGTCAAGGCCACATCCACATTTTCGCCATTTTCAAGCATCATGTAGGCAAGATTGTTTGCCGCGATCCGCTGGGCGGGGTCGATTTGCAGAGACTTCTTGTAGTACTCCTCCGCCTTCTGCTTATTTCCGCGCGAGTCCTCCAGGGTTCCCAGAATGGCGTAGGCGCCGGCATTGTTAGGATGACTCTTCGACCATTGCTCCCAGGCGCCGATGGCATTCGCCGCCTGTCCGCGCTGAACCTGCAACTGCGAGTAAATCGCAACTGCCTCGCCGTCGTCGGGATTCACCTCCATGGCTTTCTGGGCGGTGGCGGCAGCCTGGTCTAAATCCTTGCTTTGGATTTGAAGCTGAGCCAGCATATCATAGAATCCGCTGTTCTTTGGACTCTTGGCGATTTGCGCGTTGATGCGGGCGATGGCTTGGGCGGGCTGCTTCTTCATGAGATCGTAACCGACCAGCCCGCGCAGCGCGCCAATCGAATTGGGGTCGTACTGCAGAGCCTGCTCCATCAGCCCCGCGCCTTCCGGGTATTTCTTTTGCATATAGCGAAGCTCTCCGAGCATAAGATAAGCCGGGGAGCTGTGCGGAGCAATGTTCATAGCAGTCTTCAAGTCGGCATCGGCCTTGTCCTGTGTTTTATGGGAGACCTCCACGGTAGCTCGCCACAGGTAGCCATTGGGGAATCGAGGGTCGGCTGCGATGGTCTTCTCCGCCACATCGGAGAGCATACTCATGTCGCCGCGCTGCATTGCCATGCGCGCCAGCTCCTCCTGCGCATCCACGTCGCGCGGGTTCAGTTGCGCGGCCTGACGAAAGCTCTTTTCGGCCAGGCTGCTATCGCCTTTGGCCAGCGCGGCCTTGCCCAGCCAGAGCTGAATGAAGGCGTCTTTGGGAGCGTCATTGGCCGCTCCCTGAAGAGCATTGACCGCGTCATTTGTCTTGCCGTTGTTGAGCAGGACAATTCCGTTCAGCACCGCGACCTGGGGATCCTTGCCATTTTTCTTCATCAACTCGGTAATCACGGTTTGGGCGGTGGCAAAGTCCTTGACCTGAAGAAGACTGCGGACGTATCCCTCCTGCACCGAGACATTCTTCGGGTATTTCTTGGCAAGGTTTGCGAACTCCGCCCTAGCCTTGTCAATCTGTCCTGTGCCGGTGTAGTAGTCAGCCAGCAATCTGACACCCTGCGGATGATCCGCAAGGTCATTTGAAGCCTGGCGAAGCACTTGCTCGGCCCTCGATTGATTGCCCTGTTTGAGAATCATCTGAACCAGGGATTCCCGCGCACTTAGATTTTTCGGATCGGTAGCGACGGCGCTCCAGCATTCATGCTCGGCATCCTGTAGGCGATTGTTCCTGGCATAGAAAGCGGCGAGCAGCAGCTTGGCGTTCACGGACTTTGGATCGAGCGCGATCGACTTCTTCATTTCGTCTTCCACCGAAGCGCCCTGGGCGGAATCACCCACTTCCAACAAGGCATAGGTTTCGTGAAGAGCAGCTTCGTTGGGGGCCAGTTCCAGTGCGCGATGAATCTCCGTCAGAGCTATATCTTTCTGTCCCCGCCGGGCCGCTATGCGGGCAAGCAACGCATGAACATCGGCATTGCTCGGCTGTGACGCCAGGGCCGCCGCGGCTTGCGCCTGTGCGTCGTCAATCTTATTTCCGGCCAGCAGCATATTTCCCAGATCGATCCTCGCCTTCACGTTCGCCGGCTGCATGCTTACCGTCTTCTGGAGTTCGCTGTAGGCAGCGCTGAATGCGCCCAAATGGAGGTAAGTCTGCGCCAGGGCATAATGAGCTTCGGCGAAGTTCTTATCGATCTTCAGCGCGTTGGAAAACTGAATGGCGGCTTCCCTGTCTTTTCCCTGGGCGCTATACTTCTGCCCGCTTTCCAGATACTTATGCTTGCGCACATTGGGATCGCGGAAGCACCCGGACAACAGAGCGAGCGATAGAAAGAGCGCGACAAACCCAAACGCCGCGCGCCCAAGAGCCGTGCGATGATTCCGAGGTTTCCTCGCGCCATCGATGGTGAACTGAAATGCCTTGAATCCTCTTTCCACTTTATTCCATCCTTTCAGGCTGTCGAACGAACGGCTGCAACCAACAGCCATCGGTCGAGATCCATTGCCTTTCCCTGCTCCCGCACCAGCGCTTAGTCAGGGATAAAACGCGGCAGCAAGGGCGCAAGCTGCATGGTGAATGCCTCGGCGCGCTTTCTGGCCGCCGCCGTGTCTTCGTTGGAAGCGATCGGCGTGATGACCCGGACCAGCGCTCCATCCGTGCGATTCAGCCGTATTGCATCGGCAACCATGTAAATCTTGGCCATATATTCATTGGCCACGCTGCGCCCGTGCGCCTGGTACCAGTAGATTACGAACTGCCGGGCATCGCCGTTGGCGATAATGTATTCACCCACCCGGTGGGGCTTACCTTTGGCATCGATCAGATCGACATAATCGGAAGAGACAAAGACCCAGCCGGAGCCGGGCAGGCAATGCTTGGGCGAATGAATGGTCTGGCCGGTTCTCTGGGTTGGGAAATAGCCGATGAAGAGGCTGATGGGAGGCGACTGCGCGCCTTGGGAATAAATGCGCGAAAGGAAGTCACCGGCTCCAAGGACGTCGCGCGTCTCCTGGTCGATCTCCAGATCTCTGCTCGTCCATCCCGCCAGGATCTGCGGCAACTGCGACAAGGGCTCACTGGGGGGATTGTGATCCAAATTGGAGCGCAGATGGAGCAGCAGCGCCGTAGCGGCAAGCAGCAGGACCGCACTCCAGAATCGAAGGTTCTTCATCTCTGCCGCCTATTGACCGGGAACAGGTTCATCGCGCGATGGACGAGATAGAGGCACACCAGAGAAACCAAAAAGATGACCCAGCCGGAAAACTCGTGAAAAAAGCCTAATGCCTTGTCCGGATCCCAATACTGGACGCATAGCCCGGTGCCGAGAATGCGCACCGCGTTGGCCGCAATCGCGATGGGGATGCTGGCCAGCACGAGCACGACGCGCCGCCAAACGGATTTCTCCATGAAGTAACCATAAAAGACGGCCAGCGTGAAGAGGCTCATCAGAGAGCGGATGCCACTGCACGCCTCGGCCACCTCCAGCTTCATCAGCGGAAGCTCGATGACATTGCCCTCGCGCAGCACCGGCACGCCGAAGTAAGGAAGCAGGTTGCTGGCCACCTTGGAGGCCAGAATCTGGAGGGGAAAGGTAATCTGGTTGTAGATGATTGCCGGAAGCGGAATGGCCAGCAACAGGACCAGCAGGGCAAAGCGCAGCTCCTTCAAGAGCTGCACTCCGCCAAAGCATAGCACCAGTCCGGCCAACAGGATGATCAGCGAAACCCGGGAGAGAAAGAGCTCGGAGCCGAAGATCCCCAAAAGCAGAATGACCAGGCCCAGTGCCATCACGGCAATGCCGCTCCAGGCGGGAGTGATTTTCGTGGCGAGGAGGGTTTTTCTCTTCTCCCACACCAGGAACGCCGCGAACAGGGGCACCAGGAAGCCGTGAGAATTATCCTGACTCTGCCAGTCGATGACCAGTTTTCCCAGCACATGATAGTAAACCGCCAGCACCAGCAGACAGATGGTGAGCGAAGCCAATGCAAATGGAGCGTTACGGGAGAGCCAGGAGCCCAGGGGCGCTGAAGTGTTTCCTTCTTGAACCATATTCTCCGTGATGGAATCCTCGCGCATACCGATCTGTACCACTCTACTCTAGCAATCGGAGTGCCGAAAGGGAAAGGGATTAATTCATAGGAATTTCCCATGAATTTCCCTTCGATTGGGAAGTCTTCTTCCCCTTCTGGAAGAAAACACTTTCCACTTCACCTTGAATTGAGTGGAATAATACTTCCCACTCAAAGGGAATATATTTGCTTTTTCTTCGTCTCATACTCGGAGAAGAACGCGCGAAGGAAGCTCGGAAAACGTTCTTGTGGCTTGGATACATCTCTTTGCGGGATCCATGGATAGGTTGAATTCCATCCTTATCAGTCCACGCTGATTATGCGGCATTTACGGCGCGGCTCAAGCCGCGCTCGTGCCAAACGCTGCTGGCAACACGCCTCCGTGTTCAGAGATTCCTCATCGAGTCTGCCTCGCATGAAACGTTCATTTCTTGTCCTCCCACTGGTTTGGAAGCCGCCTTGCTACAGGATAGATGAACCTTGGTTCTCTTATGGCAGGCATTACAACGATCCAAAATGGAAAACGGCAGACTCACTGGATCCCTGCGGTTGAGGCGCAGATGCAGCGCGCACTGGGCCGGATTGCCGAAAGCGACTGCCCGGTCTTGATTCTGGGCGAGTACGGCGTGGGCAAGCGGTCCATGGCCGCGCAGATCCACGCGCAGTCGACTCGCTCCCGTGGCGAGTTCCGGGAGATGGACTGCAAGGAAGCCAGCGCAGCGGAACTGGAGGCCGCTCTTGCTGCCAATCGAACAATCTATCTATATGATATAAATGATCTTAGTATTCCACTCCAGGAATGCATTGTGCATGTCTATTCTCGCTCCGAGCCGGCGTCCACCGGCCGTCTGCTATGCGGTTCGAGCCGTGAACTTACGGAAGAAGTCAAGTTGCGGCGCATGAAAGAGGATTTTTACTACCTTGTCTCCGCCGTTACGCTGCGGATTCCACCGCTGCGCTGCCGGAAGGCGGAGATTCTCTCGATAGCCGATGAGCTTTTGACGCAGTATTCCAAGCAGTTCGACCGGCCCAAGCCGGTGCTCTGCAGGGAAAGCATTGCCCACCTGATGGAGCACAACTGGCCGGGCAATCTCACAGAACTTCAGACCGCAATCAAGACCTTCGTCGCCATCGGAGACCAGGCAATCTCCCTGGCGGCCATCAAAGCGGCGACAGCGTCGGGCCGATCGAATGGGAATTCCAGGCATCTATTGCTCAAAGAAGCCACGCGGGCCTCATCGATCCATATCGAGCGGCAGTTGATCTCCGAAGTCCTGGATTCGACCGGCGGCAACCGGAAGCGCGCCGCGGCCGAGCTGGGAATCAGCTATAAGGCCCTGCTTTACAAACTCAAGCAAATGGAAACGGACAATCCAACGATGTCCAGGAAAAATGGAGTCGTACTATGAAACCGGGAAGCATTCTCCTTGTTGCATTTCTTGCTCCGTCGCTCTTCTGCCTTGCGCAAGACAAGGCGCCGGCCGCGCAGAATGCCGCCAAGCCGGCAGCGCAGGAAACAGCCAAGCCCGTTGCGCCCGACGCCGCCAAGCCGGCCGCGCAGGATACGGCCAAGCCCGCAGCTCCCGACGCGGCTAAGGTGGCGGCGACTGACAGCTATGTGATTGGCGCGACCGATGTGCTTGTCGTGAGCGTATTCAAAGAGCCGACGCTGTCGAGCAGCATGCCTGTCCGGCCTGACGGGATGATCTCGATGCCGCTCCTGGGAGATGTCCAGGCCTCCGGCAAGACGCCGCTGCAGTTGGCGGATGAAATTACGGCTAAACTCAAGAAGTACGTGCAGGATCCGAATGTCACCGTCATTCTGACCGCGATGAACAGCAAGAAAGTGTATCTGATGGGTGAAATCGCCCATACCGGGCCGATTGAGATGACACCCGGCATGACTCTGCTGCAGGCCATAGCCACCGGCGGTGGACTGAATCCGTACGCCAACGCGAAGAAGATTTACATTCTGCGCGTCGAAGGCGGCAAGCAGTTGAAAATTCCGGTGCAATACAAACAAGCGCTGAAGGGCGACCTTTCGCTCAATCTCATTCTGAATCCGGGCGATACGATTGTCGTTCCGTAAGGCTTCCCCCATGAAACCGAGTTTTGCAGTTATGGCGATTCTCCTCCTCACCGTCAGTGCCGCGAGCAGAGCGCAACTTGCGCCCGCGACGCCCGGCCCCGCCTCCGATGGCGAATCGTCCGGGCTGCCGGTCAGCGGCATGCTGCACTACGATCTGCGCTATGCGCAGACCGCGGAGTTCGGAGGCAGCCAGGACGGCCAGCAGAGGAGCATCACCTCTGGAGGCGCGAGCTATGCGTATACCGGCAAGCGCCTGCCGTTCTCCATGCAGTATGGCGGCGGATATGGCCGGACCTGGGCCGGCCCGCCCTCGGTGGGCAATGTCTTTCAGCATCTGTCGCTCTCGCAAGGCATGGTTGGGCGTACGTGGAACCTCACGGCCAGCGACAATGTCAGCTATACTTTTGAGACTCCAACCACGGGCTTCTCGGGAGTCCCCGGAATCGGGGAGCCGATCGGCGGGCAGGGTACGACAACCCCGCCCGACCAGACGATCCTGACGGTGAATACCCGCTCGATCGACAACATGACGACGATCGGGTTCGGACATCGACTGGACTCCGCAACCACCCTCAACCTGGGCGGCTCTTCGGGACAGATGCGCTATATCGACAATGATGGCCAGAATATTGATACTTGGATGGCTGACGCGGGCGTTACACGCCGACTGAGCGCACGCAACTCGTTTTCAGGCCAATATTCTTTTTCCCGTTTCAGCTACGTAGGCTCCATCCAGGTGGCCAACGCCGCGCAAATCAGCTATAGCCAGGCCAACACCGTGCAATTCAGCTTGAGCCGCCAGTGGAATCCGCATCTGGTGACAAGCGCCTCGGTGGGACCGCAGTGGATCTCAAGTTCGAACAGCGCCATCTTGCCCTCTTCCGCAAGAATCTCGGCGAACGCTTCGGCCAGCGACACCTTCCGGTTCGGGACTGCCAGCCTGATGTACAGCCATGGAACCACGGGCGGTTCCGGATATATGCTCGGAGCGGAGAGCGATATCGCTATGGCGAGCTTCGAGCGGAGTTTTGGCAAGAACCTGACCATCGGCGTGACCGGCTCGTATAGGCGCACTGCCGGACTGAGCAAAAGCGGAACCACCAGCGGGGAGTACGGTGGAGCGCAGGCAACGCGCAAGCTGGGCAGGTATTTCAACGTATTCGCCAGTTACACGGCAGCCGACCAATCGTCGAGTCTTCTGAATGCGCCCAATGTCCTCAATACTCTGTCGCAGACGATCAGTTTCGGTATCGGATATTCGCCGCGGGAAATACGCCTCAAGAAGTAAATGGATCAAGGAGTCCTATGCTCGGGCATCGTGAATTGACAATGCGGGACTACGCGGGGATCTTGAAGCGGAGATTCTGGCTGATTCTGGCCTCCGCGGTCCTTTTTTTGGCGATTGGCTTCGGCATCAGCTACGAACTGCCTCCGCAGTATGTGTCGCAGACGCTGGTGCTCATCGAGCAGCAGAAGGTGCCGGAAGACTATGTGAAGCCGGTGGTCAATGAAGATCTGAATGGACGGCTGGCGTCGATGAAGGAACAGATCCTGAGCCGTTCGCGTATCGAGCCGATCATCACGCGCTTCGATTTGTTCGGCGGCAACAAATACACCATGGACGACCGCGTCGATATGACGCGCAAGGCCATCGGGATCAAACCGATTCCTTATGGCCAGTCGTCGCGCGGCATGCCGGGCTTTTTTATCACTTTCAAAGCGCAGGACGCGCGCACGGCGCAGCAGGTATGCGGCGAGATTACCTCTCTTTTCGTCAGTGAGAATCTCAGTGCGCGCGAGCAGTCGGCGGAAGGCACGACCGACTTCCTGAAGCAGCAACTGGAGGACTCGAAGAGAAACCTGGACGAGCAGGACGCCAAGATGGCGGCCTTCGAAAGCAAGTATCTCGGCAGGCTTCCCTCGCAGGAGCCGGCGAATGCCAACACGCTACAGGCGCTGACGGCGCAGCTGGACGTGGCCACGCAGACGGTGAGCCGCCTGCAGCAGAATGAGACCTTCATCGAAGCATTGATCGCCCAGCAGCCGCAGGGATCGGCAAGCATCGACCCGGTCACCGGAAAATCGGAGACTGTCGATGCGCAGCTCAAAGAGGCGATCCGGCAGGAAAAGGAGATGGAGGCAATTTACACGCCTGACCATCCCGACATCATTGCGATGAAGCGGCGGATTGCCAATCTGCGGGCGGAGATCGTGCACGAACCGTCCGCGCCGGCTAAAGCGGAGACCGCGATCAATTCTTCTGATTCGCCTCAGCTTCAGCAACTCAAGACTCAGCTTCGCGCGATCAAGCTGTCCCTAGCCTCCGCCAAGCAGGATCAGGCCCGGATAGAAGAAAAGGTTCGCAGCTACGAGGCCAAGATTGAGTCAAGCCCCATGATCGAGGAAGAGTACAAACAGGTGACTCGCGACCATGAGACGGCCTTGCAATTCTACAACACTCTGCTGACCAAGATGAATGAATCCACGATGGCCACCGCTCTTGAACATCGCCAGCAGGGCGAACAGTTCCGCGTGATGGATGCTCCCAACCTTCCCGACGAGCCCACCTTCCCAGACCGCCGCATCTTCGCCGGCGGTGGCCTGGCCTTCGGCCTCTTTTTAGGTCTACTTCTTGCCGCGCTGCTCGAGTATCGAGATACCTCGGTGCGCAATGAGAGGGACATATGGGCCTTCACCAAACTGCCGACGCTGGCAATCATCTCGTACATCAGCGATCTGGATCACCCCGACAAGGCTGGCAAGCGCTTCAAACTCTTTTCCCGAACGCCCAAACCCATTGAAAGCGTGCGTGGATAGCCATGTACAAATCCTTTTTCGGCCTTCGCGCCCTTCCCTTCGGAGCCAGTCCGGACCCGCGGTTTCTCTTCCTGAGACCGCAGATACGGGAGGCGCTTGCCTGCCTGCAATACGGCATTGAGGCGCGCAAGGGCTTCGTGGTGATGACGGGTGAAGTAGGAACGGGAAAGACAACACTTCTCCGCGCGGCGCTGGAAACCTTTGCCAAAGGGCGCATTGCGACTGCTTTCCTCTCCAATCCGCGTTTGGATGTGCTTGACTTTTTCGAATTTGTGCTGACGGACTTCGGCATTCCGCCGCAGTCGCGGACGAAGTCAGGCATGCTGTTGCAGCTGAATAGCTGGCTGATCGAGCGCTTCCGCGCCCATCAGTTGTGTGTCATCGTGGTCGATGAAGCCCAGAATCTCTCCTGGGAACTTCTCGAAGAGATTCGTTTGCTGACCAATCTCGAGACCTCCTCGGAGAAGCTGGTGCAGATCATACTTTCCGGTCAGCCGGAATTGGAAGAGATGCTGTTGAACCCCAAAGTTCGCCAGCTTCGCCAGCGCGTTTCGCTGTGGGCCAGAACGCATCCGCTGACCGGAGAAGAGACGCAGGCCTACATCGGGGAAAGGTTGCGCATCGCCGGGGCCAGTGAGCCGGTGCTGCTGACCGAAGCGATGGAGCTTATTTATGATTACTCAAAAGGGATTCCCCGCGTCATCAATCTGATCTGCGAACATGCCTTGATCAACGCTTATGCGGAACAGGTGAAGCCCATCCCGGCGCACATCGTAGAGTCGGTCGGACTGGAACTTGATCTTGTTCGGCATCCTATTACGATTTCGTTCCCGGCTATGGAAGCTTTGATGAATCGCACTTCGCAAGCCAATATCTTCAACGCCATCGCGCCCGGCGAGGGCAGCGCGGAAAACCCGAAGGAACGTAAACGATGAGCCGTATCTACGATGCACTGCAAAGAGCGAATCTTGAGCGGCAATCCGCCCTGCAAGCGGATGAAGGGGAGAGGTCCGAGCCGTTCGCTGTCCAGGGCGCGGAGGAATTGCCACCGGTCCAGGAGGACGTCCTTCTCGATGGAATCACCCGGCATGCGTGGAATCCCTCGGTGAGCGCACTTCCGACCCTGGGAGACCGCGGCGAATGTATCGAGCAGTTTCGCGGCCTGCGCACGCAAATCTACCAGTTCCGCGATCTGGCTCCGCTCAAGACGATCCTTGTCAGCAGCGGCATGCCGGCGGACGGAAAGACCTTTGTCGCAGCCAATCTGGCGATGAGCCTGGCGCGCAACAAGAACAACACCGTTCTGCTGATTGATGCCGACCTGCGCAAGCCCATGCTCCATACCATCCTCGGCGCTCCCAATTTGCCGGGACTCACGGAGTTTCTCGCTGGGACCGCGCAGGTGAACAACATCCTGCAGCGCAACAAGGTTCCCAGCTTAGTTGAAGCTGGCATGGAGCGCAGCATCCCGGATCTCACCTTTATCCCTGCCGGCGCGGGCGGCGACCATTCTTCCGAGCTGGTCGCCAATCACCGCATCGATGAGTTGATCGCATCTCTTTCACCGCACTTCGATTGGATCCTGATCGACTCCCCGCCGGCGCTTGCGGTTTCTGACGCAATCGACCTTGCCCGCGCCGCCGACGCCGTTCTGCTGGTTGCCCGCGAAGCCCGCACGCCCTTCGATGTAGCACAGCGCGCGCAGGTCGCCTTCAGCAACTCGCGCATCCTCGGCTTCGTGCTGAATGCGGTCAAGGACGCGCCCAGCAGCGGCTCTTACTATTACTACGGCAGAAGGGAAGCCGGCAGAGGATTGCATAGCGGAAAGGATTAAGGGCGGCCCGGATGATCAGGCTCTTCAATGTTTACTATCCGACACGGACGCTGGTGCTGCTGGTATGCGAAGCGCTCCTGGTGGGCGGCTCATTTCTGCTGGCCACCGCGTGTCTGCTGGGGCCGGGTGGATCCGTCGTTCTGATCAACGCTCTTGTCTATGAGAACGGCTTGTTGAAGATTGCTGTCATCACTGCAATGACTCTGCTGCTCACGTATTACTTCGACTTGTATGGACCGCGGCGCACCTCGGCGAACTGGGAGATCTACTTCCGCCTGATGCTGGTTCTTAGCGTTCTCTCCTTTGTTCTCGCAGGAATCGTTTATCGTTTTCCGGATCTGGACATTGGCCCTTATGTGCTTGTCGCCGGGGTCTCCCTGCTCACGCTTGTACTTGTCGTTTGGCGCTGGGCTTATGAGTGGATCATTGTCTTGCCAGTCTTCCGCGAGCGCGTCTATGTTCTGGGCAGCGGCAAACGGGCGCGCGCTGTGGTCGAGTTGCTGCGCGGCAGCCGTGATGCCGGCATGGAAGTCGTCGATTGGCAAGGCGAAAGCAAGGCCCAGGGACGGCTGGATCGCTTCGCGGCAGAGTTGCGCGCCTTCCGAAAACACCGGCCGAGCATTGACCGTGTCATTGTCGCCATGGAAGACCGCCGCGAATCGATGCCGGTGCGTGAACTCCTTGAACTGCGCGTCCGCGGCGTGATCATTGAGAATTCCAGTGCGCTCATGGAGAGGCTCTCGGGCAAATTGCCGTTGGACGGGCTCAATCCCAGCACCCTCATCTTCACCGAGGGCTTCCGCATGAGTCCCTCGCAGCAGCTTTTCCGGCGTCTGCTCTCTCTTACCGTCTCTCTGATTGCGCTGATCATATGCCTGCCCTTCATTCCGTTGATTATTCTTGTGGTGCGCCTTTCTTCGCCGGGCCCAATTTTTTTCAGCCAGACGCGCGTCGGGCAGCGCGGGCGCCTGTTTACCGCTTACAAGTTCCGAACCATGCGCGAAGATGCAGAAGCACAAGGAGCGGTGTGGGCTGCCAAGGACGATCCACGGGTCACTTCAATTGGCCGGTTTATGCGCAGCACGCGGCTCGACGAGATACCGCAACTCTGGAACGTCCTGCGCGGAGAGATGGCCTTTGTCGGTCCCCGTCCGGAGCGCCCGGAGTTTGTGCAGTGGCTGAGCCAGGAGATCCCCTTCTATGACCTGCGCCACATGATCCGCCCGGGAATCACCGGCTGGGCACAGGTGCGATATCGCTACGGCGCAAGCCTGGAGGAAACCAAACACAAGCTCGAATACGATCTCTACTACGTTAAGCACCAGTCGATTGGCCTCGATCTGCTCATCATGTTCGAGACCATTAAAACGATCATTCTGCGAAGAGGCGCCCAGTGAGGATTCTCTTTTGGCTGTCGCTGATTGGCATTCTCTATACTTACCTGGGTTATCCCGCATTGATATGGGTGCTCGCTCGGTTGCGGCCACGGCCCTGGACTTCCGGGTCGATCTTTCCCAGCGTGAGTATCGTGCTTGCGGTGCATAACGGCGCGGCGCTGCTGTCAGGCAAGATCGAGCACCTGCTGGGCCTGGACTACCCCCATATCAAAGAGATCATCCTCGTCTCGGATGGATCAACCGACGGAACGGCGGAATTGCTGGCTGGTCAGAGCAATCCGCGCCTCACGACAATCATCCTGACGGAGCACAGCGGCAAGGCGGTTGCCGTGAACGCCGGTGTGGCCAGGGCCACGGGGGACGTGATCCTCTTCGTGGACATACGGCCGGAGATTGCCGCGGGCGCGATTCAGCAATTGGTCAGTAACTTCGTCGATCCCAGCGTGGGATGCGTGGCCGGCGAATTGATCTTGCGCCAGGAATGCCACGACGACGCCTCCGCGGCTGTCAGTGGGGTCTATTGGCGCTATGAAAAGTGGATCAGGACCAGAGAATCCATCTGCGGATCGCCAGTCGGAGTTTACGGAGGCTTCTATGCGATTCGCCGGGAACTTGCCGTTCCGCAGCCTCCCGGAATGATTTTGGATGATATGTTCCAGCCGCTCTCGATTATCCGTCAGGGCTATCGGTCGGTCCTTGATCCGCAAGCCTATGTCTACGACACATGGCCAACAAGAATTGAGAAGGAGTTTCATCGCAAGGTGCGCACGCTGGCAGGCAACTTCCAGCTCTTCCAGCTTGCGCCATGGACTCTGACACCGCGCAATCCTGTCCTTTTTCAGCTTGTCTCGCACAAGGTTATGCGCCTTATAGTTCCTTATTTAATGGTTCTTCTGCTGTTCTCCACGATGGCGCTTTCCCGCGGATCGCTGATCTACGCGGCATTCGCCGGTTTTCAGATTTTTAGCTGGACCGTCGCCATCGCCGCCCTGCGCACCAGGATTCCCCTGCTGCACCGTGTCGCGGCTCCGGCCAGCGCGATGCTTGTGCTGATGGCGGCTGCCATCGCCGGGCTTTACAGATTTCTTTTTACGCGCGGCCCTCTTTGGAAGATCTGGAATTCAAATACGGCGGCGGCTAGCACAACAAATCCAAACACCGGGAAATCCGCGCTGCCAGAAACCTTCATAACTCCTGCGGCCAACGATAAGGTGTAGAATTCTTTTGAACGATTCACAATGATGAGAGGAGCATTCAGCCGTCATGAAACCCTTGAAAACGCTGGTTATTTCCATGGTGGGTATTGCGGCCATCCTGGCTGGTTACGTTCTTCACAACCACATCGTCAAGGTGAAGGCAGCCCGGCTGGAACACGCCGTCGCGCCGGCCGCCTACTTTCCCGCAGGAGCCATCTGGACAAAGGATATTAGTCACGCGCCTCTTGATCCCCAGTCCTCTACCATCATCGCCTGGCTGGCGGATGCGGGCGGATGGGGATTTGGAAAGATGAATGTAGACTTCGGCCTCCGCGTGTTGCAGGCGAACGCCAATACTCCATTTGTTCCCTTTCGCAAAGGTCCAGGATTCTATAACGAGGATTCCGACGTGGTCTCGACCATTCCCCTGCCTGCCGGTGGCGGCATTGAAGGAGTGCAGGGCTATCAGTGTCCCGATGGCGATTGCCACCTTATCGTAGCCGACCGGAGCCACGGAAAACTCTACGAAGCCTATCAAGCCAACTACGCGGATGGCGCCCTTTCCGCTAACGACCTCGCGGTGTGGGATCTCAATCGCATATATCCGCCGTCAGGTCGCGGAGATCAGTGTACCAGCGCCGACGCCGCCGGCTTCCCGATTGCCCCATTACTTTTCAACGCCGACGAACTGGCCGCGGGAAGCATCAACCACGCTATCCGCTTTATTCTGCCCAATCCGCGAATTCGCGCGCACGTCTTTGTGCATCCCGCCACGCATGCCGGCAATCCGCTCGGGCCGGTTACCGCTCCGCCAATGGGCGCGCACTTCCGGCTGAAGGCCTCCTTCGACCTGTCAAAGCTAACTCCCGCTGCTCAAGTTGTTGCGCGTGCCATGCAGAAATACGGCATGTTCCTTTCAGACGGCGGCAATATGGCCCTCACCGCGCAGAACGATCGAGATACAACCGCAAAGTACACCGACATGGATTTCGGGTCACACGATTTGCAGGCCCTGAAGGTTACTGACTTTGAAGTCCTCGAGTTGGGTACTCCCATTCGCAGGGGCGGTGACTGCGTGCTGAATCGTTAACGAGAAAGGCGCATATTCGGTATGTGCTGTGAGAACAGAGACAAGACATAGCTTAATAAAGGCGCAAGGGTGTAGTCGAGCGGCAGAGCGGATATCCCAGATCAACTGCTGGGGTCGTTTCAATGAGAGACCGGATACCATGACCAGCAATCCAGATGTTAGTCATCAGCCTGGCTTGAAAGAGTCTGACTCGCGCTTTCCACGTTATCGTGTGGATTTGTTTTTAGGAGAGTTTGATATGTGGTTGCACAGTTATTTTATCACCGGGCTGGTGCAACTGGAGAAAGAGGGGATAATCACGCTTGGAGTAATGGGCGGTCCTGATCTGCGCCGCTGCATGGACATGCAAATGAATCCGTATCCACTATTTACGCTCAAGTGTTCCGAAGTTAATAGTAATAAGTCTCGGATCATCTGCTTCGACCCCAAAGATCAATCCGACGCATGGCAGACTAAAGCTCTCGAAGAGTGCGACGTATATTTCAAACGAAGCACGAATCGTCCCGACACGGAGCGGCTCACCAGGCCGCAGCAATCTAAAGTCCGCCAGATCAATCCTATGTTTGCCACTTGGTATTCAGGCGCGGGGAGTTGGAATGTACGATTATATGCCGCATTAGTGATGAGAGCCGGACGCCAGATTGTCGCGCGCCAGCCATCACGGCAGGTACTCAGCTCTATGCTGAATAATATCCGCGCATTTGCGTTTCTTTCAACTTTAGATAATTACGAAGACACTCCCGCCAGCAACAAGCGGTGGAAAGTCTTGTTTCAAACCCGCTTATGGGATCCATCAGAAGAGAAAGGCGAATGGGTTGAGGATTGCAATCTTCACCGTGTGGAAATGGTGCGGGGCCTGAGGCGCAGGCTGGGGACTCGTTGCATTGGAGGTCTGATCCGCACACCATACACTGAAAAGAACTATCCAGAGCTCTTGTCGAACCTGACGCTGACAGCAAAGGCGAAGCGCCCCGAGTTCATACGCCTCTGCCGGCAATTTCTTGTTCGGGTCAACATCAAGGCTCTTTATGATGCCGTTCCGTACAGCCTGGGCGAGACGCTGGCTGCGAATAACTGCCTGGTCAGCGAAAGCATCCGAAATACTTTTGCAACGCCACTCGTTGAAAGCGAGCACTATGTCGGGTTTACAACTCCCGATGAGTGTGCCGACAGATGCCTGGAACTTCTTGAATCAGGCGGCAAGGCAATCCGCTTGAGAGAGGAAGCGCATGCCTATTACCGCAAGGCAGTTAGACCCAAAGCAGCAATGCGAACGTTTCTGGAGCAAGCAATGTCATAAACTGTCGGTGCTCAGTATATTGCTGCGCGCCGGGCTCGCGAAGTGTTCCGATAAAGATCCATGTAGGCATCCGCCATTGTATCTAGAGTAAAATGCGAATGGAACGCTTCTTCCGCATTCGTAGAGAATTGCTTTCGTTCCGCATCGTTGTCTGCCAGCCGCAGAATCGCCGCAGCAATCGCGGCAGGATCCGTTACCGGCGCCGTGATCCCTGCCCGCGCCCGCCGGACGACCTCCGCCATTCCGCCCACGTCGGTCACGACTGCCGGCAGTCCCATTGAGAAGGCTTGCAAGAGCGAGATGGGCAATCCCTCCGACGATGATGACATGACGAAGGCATCAGCCGCGGAAAAGAACGGCGCCACGTCAAGTTGCTGCCCCCAGAATGTAACTTGCGAAGTTATGCCCAACTGCGCGGCCATGCTCTCCAGTGCCTTGCGCTCACTGCCATCGCCCACCATCCATAGCCGCAAGCCTGGCATCGACTTGAGCGCCAGGCAAAAGGCATTCAGTAGCAGCGAATGGTTCTTCACGGGCTCCAGCCGTCCAACGTAAACCAATGTAAATCCGGACTTCGGCGGCCACTGTTCCTTCGTCACGCGTAACATTGGGTCCGCTCCATTGTACACGCGCACAATCTTTCGCGCTGGAATACTGTGAATGTTCTTGATATTGTTGGTTGTTGCATCGCAGATGCCGACAATCCAGTCGCAGAAGGCTGCCGCAAAGGCGTACTTCAACTCCACGATGAGCCTGCGCGGGCGCGCTACCAGGCTATGCCGTGTGCTTACGATGCTGGGCACTCCGGCCAATCGGGCGGAAGCAGCTGCATAGACCGTCGGCGTCGGGTTATGAAGATGGACCACGTCGGGCCGCGACTCTTTGAAGATACGAAAGAAATTGCGCGTCGCGTCTGACAGGTGCCTTCCCACGTGCGGTTGCACGGCAAAGCCCTCCTTTCGCATCTGCTCGCCGAGCGCGCCAAGACTCAAAACAGCATAAACGCACGGGTCGTGCCCCTGTTCCCGTTGCAGACGGCACATTTGCGAGACGAGCGTCTCGGCCCCGCCGACCTCCATGCTGTCAACTACATGCGCAATTTTCATACAGGATGCCTGAATCTCCGGCTGTTCAACTCCGGTCCGTCCTCTGTTTCTAACATAACCCCCAGGTGGTTCGTCTGCTGGAATCAGTGCATGAGGTTCGTAACTCGGAGGATGATGTACATCAGCGACACAAGTGAGATCGCCAATCCGGCAGCATATGGCATAGCCCGTGCGAACGGCTGGCGTGGTGCGATCATCCCTTGCTGTAGAGCCATCTCGTAAACCACCTCAACCATGCCGCCGATAAGAAAAAACGTCATGATATAGGCGCGCGATAAAAACCATCCCGCTACCAGAAAGCCTGTAAGCGATAAGACCAGTAATCGTCCTATCCGGTTAACCTCTATCTTATCGATTGATTCGTTCAGTCTTGTTGGATGAGTAACACTTGCTTCCTCTAAGGCATTCGTCTCTGGCTCGCTTACCTTTGCCTGCGAGGCAATAGCCAGAACATCCCTCATCGTGGAAAATAAAAATGCAGACCAGAAAAACAATCCGAAAAAACCCAACTCTGCCGCACAAACCATCACTGAATTGTGCGCGGTATGATGGTTATCGGTATAATCGCCCAGATTTCCAATTCCTACTCCAAAGATCGGATGAGTCTTGAACGCTTCCATGCTCTGACTCCAAAGAGAAGTCCGGTCCGCTCCCGAACTGGCGGAGATATCGCGCCCGCCGGTAAAGTTCATACTCATTGCGGCAACAAACAGAACACCTCCCAGCAGAATCGCGGGCAGCGTCCCGGTACGGCGCCGTGCCGCTACAATCGTAACCACCAACAAGGCCAATAACGCGCCGCGGGAGTGCGTAAAGTACGCTCCGTACAGCAAAACGCATACCGGCAACAGAACAAATGCGATGTTCCGCAGCGTCCTCCTCGGCCGCCAGAATATAAATACCATTGGAATCACGCACACAATCAGCTGGCCAAAATCGTTCGGGTCGTTGATGAGCCCCAGTCCCCTCAGCCGATAAACCGGCACTCCCGCGTCGCTCCCCACGGGAAGAAGATAAGGATGCTCCATGTTCCACAGATTCGGACCGGTGCTCTCCGCGTCCTCGGATTGAGAAGGCCCACCCGCGGGAACGCCATCACGCAGGTCAATGTACCCGTGTGCAATCACAAAAAGGCAGACGAACAGCAGCATAAGAACAACCGCTTGCAGCTTCATCTTTGAATTGCAGTGCAAATACACAAGAATGTATGCGAAAGCAGTGGGAATGAATCCCAGGATTGCCGCCACGGCTCCTCCAGGCCATCGCACCGCAATAAGCACAGATAAGAATGTTGCGAGCGCTAATCCAATCACAGCTGCAAACTGCGCTGTTTTGAAAATGCTTGACCCAACCATCCTGGGAAGGGAGATTATGAATACAAGAATTGCAAGAATTAGCTCAACCCGATAGACAGCAAGCGGCCCGAAGATCATCGTCGGGGTGAGGTAGTACGTAACGAAATAAAGAACGCCGAGTACGAAGCCCATAGCGAACAGCCTAAGCAAGAATGTCTGCCCTAGCAGAATACTCCAAACGGCAGGTCCAACTGCTGTAAGAATCTCTCGAAAGTTGAAAAACCATACCTGGCAATGTGCACACTACGACAGCCCATTATAAGACGGATTCAACAACGAAGCGCAATCACAGCCAGATTCGAGTTTTTGTTCAGGAACGAAGATGGCGTCATCTACATGCTGGCCTTACTAATTCTGCCCGCCTGGTTCATTGAGGCCGATTCCGGGTTTAGAATAGGGCAGCCGATTCACTCACTCCAGAATGTGTCTGTACTTGAGTCCGGCGCAAGCTGTTTCCGGGAGGAAAGTTCCATGAGAAAGCATCGTTCGCTGCCGGGTTCTCTGTTTGGATGCCTGCTTGGATTCGCTTTCCTTTCGCTTCCTGCCGCCGCGCAGACGAGCGCTCCCAACGAATGGACATGGATGGGCGGTAGCAGCACGGTTAGCAATGGCGGCCAGCCTGGGGTCTTCGGCACATTGGGAACGCCTGCTGCCGGAAATATCCCCGGAAGCCGTATTGGCGCTGCGAGTTGGACCGACAGCAGCGGAAATCTCTGGCTATTTGGAGGCTTGGCTTACGATACCAACGGAAATTATGGCTATCTTAACGACCTCTGGGAGTTCAATCCATCCACGAATGAATGGGCATGGATGGGCGGCAGCAGCACGTTTCCCGAGAGTTGCTATGGTTGCATCGAGGGCCAATCCGGAGTATATGGCACTTTGGGAACGCCTGCCGCTGGAAACATACCCGGAGGCCGAAGTGATGCTTCGAGTTGGATCGACAGCAGCGGTCATCCCTGGATCTTTGGAGGCTTCGGCGCCGATGCAAGCGGATCAGTGACCTATCTCAACGACCTTTGGGAGTTCAATCCCTCCACCAGCGAATGGACATGGATGGGCGGCAGTAGCATCGTCGGGGAAGGTCAGTTGGGTGTGTACGGTACGCTGGGAATCCCCGCAGCCGGGAATATTCCCGAAGGCCGAAGTGATGCTGCGAGTTGGATCGATAGCAGCGGTAATGTCTGGCTTTTTGGGGGTATTCCCGCTTCCTTTGGCACCACTGTAATCGGCTATGCCCTCCTGAACGACCTATGGGAGTTCAATTTTTATGCAAACGAATGGACGTGGATGGGCGGAATCGACGGCTTTTCCGTAAATGGTGGCAATCCCGGAGTGTATGGAACCTTGGGAACTCCTGCTGCAGGAAACATTCCCGGTAATAGAGGAGGAGCTTCGAGTTGGATCGATGGCAGTGACCATTTCTGGCTCTTTGGGGGCACGGGCGACAGCGGTATTTACGATTCAACGGGCAACCTCAATGACCTTTGGAAGTTCGATCCTTCCACCAACGGATGGGTATGGATGGGTGGAAGCAATACCATCGTGTGTGGATTCATTGAATGTGGGCAGCCTGGCGTATTTGGAACCATGGGAGTGTTCGCCGCCTCAAACATTCCCAGTAGCCGAAGTGACGCCATGAGTTGGACAGATAACAACGGCCATGTATGGCTGTTCGGCGGCGCTGGCGGCCCTCCTAGCGGGAATTATGCAGCCCTTAATGATCTTTGGGAGTTTGATCCTCTTACCAACGCATGGGCTTGGATGGGTGGAAACAGTTCGACCGGTAGTAACTGCACCTCGCCAGACCCGATTAGCGGCAGATTTACCTGTGGCCAACCCGGTGTGTATGGCACGTTGGGAACAACTGCTAACGGAAACAACCCAGGCGCCCGTTCCGGCGCTGCGAGTTGGACCGACAACGAGGGCAGGCTCTGGCTCTTTGGTGGTTTAGGCTTCGATGAAAATGGAAAATACGGTAGTCTGAACGACCTTTGGGAATATCAGCCGTCTGCAATACAATCCCTTCCAACAACCGCAACTCCCATTTTTTCGCCAGCGACAGGGACCTACAGCACGACGCAGACGGTCACAATCACCGACGCGACGCTAGGAGCCGCGATTTACTACACCACCGACGGTATAACGACGCCAACCATCAATTCGACCCAATACACGGGCCCCATCGTGGTGATGGCAACTGAAACCATTCAGGCCGTCGCAGTGGCGACGAATTTCGTCAATAGCGCCGTTGCCAGCGCTGTCTACACGATCAATCTGCCGCCTCCAGACTTTACCGTCAGTACGTCTCTGGCATCGCTCACAGTTGTTCCTGGGCAAATTGTCGTCAAAGCAACGGTGACGCCGCTCAACGGCTTCAATTCAGCGGTCTCGTTCAGTTGCACCTCGGGGCTGCCCGCCGGCGCAACGTGCAGCTTCTTTCCGGCAACAGTGACGCCGTCGGGCGCGCCCGCATCGACGGCGCTGACCGTGACCACGGCTGCGGCATCCGCGGCGCTCCATCGGAAGAGCAGCCCACTCTTCCCCGGCTCAGCTCTTGCGGTTGCGCTCTGCTGTCTGGGCTGGAAGAAGCGGCGGCGCTTGCCGATGCTCTTGCTGCTGGCGGTGAGCGTGGTGGGGATGGGTCTGCTCAACGGCTGCGGCGCTTCTCCCGTCGTGACTTCGTCCGAGCCCGTCACATCGACGGTAACCGTGACCGCGACGTCGGGATCGCTGTCGCACACGGCGACCTTCTCACTCACAATCAACTGACACATCCCAACAACCGCATGAAGCCATCGCGGCCTCTACCGATCGGTAGAGGCCGCGTCGTATGCGCGGTTCTTGTTCGACCAAGGCGTACTCAGGGCCGGGCTAAGCGCTGGCCATGGAACCAGCGGCCCTCCTGTTTGCGTATTGACTCTCAGCGTGTTCAATTGCGGACGGCGGCGAGCGCAAACGGACACCTGAAACGGCGTCGCGGAATCCGGAATTGCTTCTATCCCCTGCGATTTCAGCATTTTACTTCCCTTGCGTTTGTGGCCGCCCACGTGCTGAACAATGAGAACGTGGGAGACGCGATGAGAATTTGCAACCCAAGCCGCAAAGCGGCTGTCCAGGCGCGTTAACCGGCTTTTCAAGGAGGTTTTATGATGACAGGCACAATTCCAATCGACATGGCAATCTTCCCGGCTGCCGAATGGACCGGGCAGACTGAATTGGCTGAACTGGTTCGGGGCAGCGAGCAGGCCTTGCTCGCCCGGTTCGCCCCGCTCGTGCGCCGGCAAAGCGTGACGCTGGATATGAGCGCCATCGAGCGCATCGACGCGGCGGGCATCGCCGCCCTCATCTCGCTCTATGTCGGCGCGCGCGAGGCCGGCCATTGTTTCACTGTGGTGAATCCCTCGCCGCACATCGCCGAAATCCTGGCGCTGGTGGGCCTGGAGCGGATCCTTTTGGCTCGGAATGTGGCCGTAAAATCACAATCCGACCCTTGCTACTATTGCTCCGCCGCATGAAAACGCCCTCTATCGTTCCAAATCGGGTTCCGGAGCCGGTTTTCGTATCAAATTGCGAAAATCTGGCTCCGGAACCGTAACGGGCGCAAACCCGAAAAGATTCGATTGTGACCTTCGGCACAGGCAACTGTATACTAAAGACGATATTCGTAGTAACGACGAATCAATCCCGCGCAGCGCTTTCCGATGCCTGGACGACTGGCGCGCGCTCAGCCTGAAAACCGCATCTTCCCGTTGAAATGCTGAGTCGCGTCCCGCCATCCTCAAATGCGGACCGCAACCGCGGAATAACCAAATGGAGGTTTCATCGCATGACGCAGGGCGCTGTGGACAAGTCGTCTGCCGTAAAAGCAGATTCAACACAACACGTTTTTTTCTTCGGCGGCGGCAAGGCCGAGGGCAATGGAAAGATGAAAGATCAACTGGGCGGCAAGGGCGCTGGCCTGGCCGAGATGACCAATGCCGGATTGCCCGTTCCTCCGGGATTCACCATCCAGACCGAGGCCTGTCGCGAGTACATGCGCGGCGCACTGAGCCCCGAAGTGGACATTGAGATGTACGCTGCCCTCACGCGGCTGGAAGAGCTGCAAGGCCAAAAGCTGGGTTCGGGCAAGAATCCGCTGTTGGTGAGTGTTCGCTCGGGCGCCAAGTTCTCCATGCCCGGCATGATGGATACCATCCTCAACCTGGGCCTCAACGACCAGGCCGTTGAAGCGCTGGCCAAGCTGAGCAACAATCCCCGTTTTGCCTATGACTCCTATCGCCGCCTGATCCAGATGTTTGGCGACGTGGTTCTCGATGTTCCCAAGAAGCATTTCGAGCACATCTTTGACAGCGTGAAGAAGCGCGCCAAGGTGAAGTTCGACTACGAACTGAAGCCCGACGCGCTCAAAGAGATCATCGCCGATTACAAAAAGCTGGTGAAGAAAGAGACCGGCAAGGAGTTCCCACAGGATCCCAAGGAGCAGTTGGTCCTGGCCCGCAACGCGGTCTTCCGCAGTTGGATGAACGAGAGGGCCAAGACCTATCGCCGCATCAACCGCATCGACGACTGGCTGGGCACCGCGGTCAACGTGCAGGCGATGGTCTTCGGCAACTTGGGCGAGACCTCCGGCACCGGAGTCGGCTTTACGCGCAATCCCGCCACCGGCGAGAAAATGTTCTTCGGCGAATACCTGATGAATGCGCAGGGCGAGGATGTGGTCAGTGGCGTGCGCACCCCGCTGCCCATCAGCGAATTAGAACGCGTGATGCCCGACTGCTATCAGCAGTTGCGCGACATCACCGGGAAGATGGAAAAGCACTATCGCGATATGCAGGACTTCGAGTTCACCATCCAGGATGGCAAGCTCTATATGCTGCAAACCCGCAACGGCAAGCGCACCGGCCTGGCCGCGGTTCGCGTGGCCATCGACATGGTCAACGAGAAGCTCATCACGCAGGAAGAAGCGATCCACCGCGTCGAGCCGAATCAGCTGTACGACTTCCTGGTCCCCCGCCTGATCGAAAAGGGCGAGAAGATCGAAGTCCTCGCCACCGGCCTGCCGGCCTCGCCCGGCGCGGCGGTTGGACAGATTGTTTTCTCTGCCGAGGAAGCAGTCAAGCAACACGCCAGCGGCAAATATCCGGTGATCATTCTCGTCCGTGGCGAAACCACCCCTGAGGACATCGCGGGCATGGAAGTTGCCGCCGGCATTCTCACCTCGCGCGGTGGCATGACCTCTCACGCCGCCGTTGTCACCCGCGGCATGGGCAAGTGCTGCGTGGCCGGCGCCGGCGATTGCCTGGTTGACCAGGACAAGAAGGAGCTGCGCGTCAAGGGCCACACCTACAAGCAGGGTGACTGGCTCTCGCTTGACGGCACCACCGGCCGCGTCATCGCCGGCAAGCTCAAGACGCTGGACGCGCAGCCCGACGATCCCGATCTGGTCACCTTCATGGCCTGGGTCGATCCCGTCCGTCGCCTGCGCATTCGCGCCAACGCCGACATTCCCCGCGACGCCAAGAATGCTCGCTTGTTTGGCGCCGAGGGCATCGGCCTCTGCCGCACCGAGCACATGTTCTTTGCCGAGGACCGCATCGAGCACATGCGCACCATGATCCTGGCCGACAACGAGAAGGACCGCCGCGCCGCCCTCAAGAAGCTACTGCCCATGCAGCGCGCCGACTTTGTCGGCCTCTTCAAAGCCATGGAGTCGCTGCCCGTCACCATCCGCACTATCGATCCGCCGCTGCACGAGTTCCTGCCCAAGCGCGAGGATCTGATGGTCGAGATTCAGCACCTGGTAGACACCAAGCCCCGCTCGCCCAAGCTCAAGGCTCTGCGCACGCTGCTGGCGCGGGTCGAAGAGTTGCACGAGCAGAATCCCATGCTCGGACTGCGCGGCTGCCGTCTCGGCATCGCCTTCCCCGAAATCACCGAGATGCAGGTCCGCGCCATCCTCGAGGCTGCGTGCATCGTCAAGAGTAAGGGCGCCGATCCGCATCCCGAGATCATGATTCCGCTCGTTGCCACCATCGAGGAAACGCGCAACCAGGCTGCTATTGTCCGCCGCGTCGCCGAGGAAGTCTTCAAGGAGAAGGGCGTCACCGTCAATTACATGGTGGGCACCATGATCGAGTTGCCGCGAGCGGCCCTGACAGCGGATCAAATTGCCGAAGAGGCCGAGTTCTTCAGCTTCGGCACCAACGACCTGACGCAGACCACCTTCGGCATCAGCCGCGACGACATCAACCAGTTCCTTCCGGCCTACATGAAGGCGGGCATCTTCAAGCAGGATCCCTTCGCCACCCTCGACCAGGCGGGCGTCGGGCAACTGGTCGAGATGGCCACGGCCAAGGGACGCAAGACGCGGCCCACGCTCAAGGTGGGCATCTGCGGCGAGCATGGCGGCGATCCCGAATCCGTCAAGTTCTGCCACCGCATCGGCCTCAACTACGTCTCCTGCTCGCCCTTCCGTCTGCTGACCGCCAGGCTGGCGGCCGCGCAAGCGGCGCTTGAGGAGAAGCAGTCCGGACCGGCCCACACCACAAGCTAGGCGGGGACTCGCCGGTACAACCATCAAGGGCGCAGCCGATTGGCTGCGCCCTTGATGCTTCTGGCATGTAGCCGGCTGGCTGGGAAAACGGAGACGGCGGGTTGGGGTTCATCGTCTCCCACATCTCAAAATCGAGATGTGGGCCACCCAACTTTATTGGGCAGATATGGGTCACCCGCCGCGTAGCAAGACGCAATTTGAGTACCAAACGCGCAAATATACCTATGCGTCGAAACAGAGATAGTTTTGCATATTTTTGGCCAAATCTGGAGAGGACGCGGGCAGTTTTTGCGTGAATTGAGAGCGGGCGGGAGAAGATGGTCGTTCCCAAGTCCCAAAGGCGGAGCCTGAAGCACCCGGTTTCCTTACCCCCGGACCCGCGCCACCCGCCCACATCTCAGAATCGAGATGTGGGCCACTCAATTTATTGGTCAGATGTGGGCCACCCCCCGCCCCAAAAAAGGGGAGGTGTTCCTTTTCGGACAGTTTTATCCGGATACTCTTGCTACGGTAAACACGTTGCTGTGGGGGTACGCATCAGGAGCGCACTCTCCGTGTCTGCTTGAAATCAACCTCAACATCACAATCTGGAGGAAAACGCCTTGAAAGACAAAACGCACGTTGAAGACTTCAAAAAAGTAAATCGCTCCGAACTGATCGAGTTATTGAATGAAGACCTGTCACGCGAATACCAGGCAATTATCGGGTACGTCGTATATTCAAAGGTCTTGAAGGGTGCGGAGTACATGAACATAGCCGGCGAACTTGAGAAGCACGCCGCGCAAGAACTCGGCCACGCCCTGATTATTGCCGAACAGATTGACTATCTTGGTGGTATGCCATCGGTAGAAGCCAAGACCGTCAAGACATCGGAAAAAGCCACAGAGATGCTGCAATTCGATCTCGATAATGAGACTGCAACGATTCGAAATTATCGTGAACGGGTTCGCCAGTGCGAGCATCTGTCTGAATATGCCATGAGCGAGCAGATTCGCGGGATTCTGATCGATGAACAAGACCACCAAATTGCATTGGCGACGGCTTTGGGCGAGAGCGTTCCGGCGCCGCGCATCGCCAAATAGAACGTTGAAGAAATCGCGTCTGCACATCTGAGCGCAACGGATCGGGATTGCTGCCTGGATTCCGATGACGACTCTTCCCATTTCCTTGCATCCATATGTCTCTGTGGTAACTGGGAAGCTGCGGGATCGATGTTCTGACCGATGCGCAATTGATGCGGAGATTGGCAGTCTGAGGCGGTTCGCATCGAGGGGTAGACGGCTGTTTGGAAAACGGGAGACGGACGGTCGGAGTTCGCGGTCTCCCAAGTCTCAACCTACCATGAACGATGGGTGGCCCAGGTCTGGATTTTCAGACCTGGGAAACTTTGGAAGCCGGAGTTGGAGAGAACGAAAAGCGCGGGTTGAGGTTCATCGTCTCCCACATCTCAAAATCGAGATGTGGGCCACCCAACTTTATGGGCAGATGCGGGCCACCCGCCAAGAAAAAATTGCCCGCCCGGACAAGTGAGAGAGACATGACTCTCATCCCCGGTTCCCAAGTGCGAGGGACCAGGGGGCACCCTCGAAAGGATTTAGAAAGGTCATTGAGACCGGGGCCACCCGCCCTAGCGGTTCGCTCGATTTATCCAGGCCCTCCGAAAAGGAGCCAAAACTCCGTCTCCCTCATTATCGTCCCAAGCTGGACCTAAATCGATATTATACATAGCGTTGCTGAGAAGTACCCGGTTTATCGACTCGATCAGTAACTTATTATCTGAGACTGGAGAGCCAAATAGTGCGATGTTCTTCCATATCTCCCCATAACCAGAAATGCATTCCATTGCGCTAGGGTATATGAGTCCGTCGTATCCTTTTTTCCTGACAAAACTGCTCAATAACCGCGTCAAATGGTATGAGCTATGATCTGCCTGGAAAAATGCTCCGAGGGTAATGTACACGTCGGACCAAGGAGTTGCCGCTGGTATTATGGGGTTTTCCTTCCGTACCGTGAAATCAATCAGTCTGAGTGGTCTTCTCGGCTTGAACGAGGCCACGAATATCTTGTACCGAATCAATTCGTCTATTTGCGGCCTGATTTCGAAGAGGCATGTCTCAATATTGATTGCTCCACAAAAAACCCGATCACCTGCACTGGCGATCCGATTGGGAACGACCTTCTCAATCGGTGGTGAGTCATATTCACTTGCTTCTAATGGTTGCGCTGGGGAAATTCTAGCACGGTAAACTGTCTCGCCAACTCCTAGCTCATATTCAGTGCCAGCATCGACCAGCCGATTAAGTATATTTCTCATGCGTTCCACAGACTCTACGGACGCAGAAGCTGGATCCTCGTCCAATAGCCCCTCGATTTCTGAACGAATTTCGGTTAATCCCAGATGTATATACTCTTTTGGCGTATTTCTTCGAAGCGCCAGACCCGAGATACTCTTTAGTAGGTCGTAGTCTTCCCGTGCCGATTGTTCGAATTGAATGTCTTCGTGCTCCGAGAATCCCTCTATAAACACCTGTGGGAGATACGCCGCTGCTCTTGAACCATTACAGTAGAAAGCACTAAACAGCTCTGCGACTGCGATGCTGTCGAGTTTGGTTCCACTTCGTTTTCCACAATTGGAGCATACATCATTTGTGCCGAGTCCGAACTTGACTGCTTCTCTGCGCAAACCCGTATTTTTGAAACAGAGACTACAGAGAATGAACTTCACCATAATGATTTACAGGACCCCCGAATGCCGCAGGTCTCTTTTGAGACCTACGGCATTTCAATTGAAATGTTTACTTCAGTTGGATAATTATTCTTCCTCCTCCTCGACGGGCCGCTTGGCGTTGGCGAGGATTTTGTCGGCTACTAGCTGGGGGACGATGTCGTAGTGGTCCATCTCCATGCGGTAGCTGCCTTTGCCCTGGGTCATGCTGGTTAGCAGGGTCCCATAAGTCAGCATTTCGGCCATGGGCACACTGGCGTTGATTAAGGTTGTGCGGCCCTTGGAGTCCGTGCCTTGGACGCGTCCACGGCGGCTGCTGAGGTCGCCCATCAGGGTTCCGGCAAACTCGTCGGGGGCTTCGATTTCGACCTTCATGATGGGTTCGAGGAGGCAGGGCTTGGCCGTTTCCATGGCCTTTCTAAACGCGATTCGCCCGGCCATCTTGAAGGACATTTCGTTGGAGTCCACGTCGTGATAACTGCCGTCGTAGACGGTGGCTTTGAAGTCGACGACCGGGTAGCCGGCGAGATAGCCGCGGGCGGCGGACTCAACAATTCCTTTCTCGATGGCCGGGATGAAGTTGCGGGGGACGGAGCCGCCAAAGGTTTCGTTGGCGAACTCGAAGCCGCCGCCGCGGGGCATAGGCTCCATGCGGATTTTGCAGTCGCCGAATTGGCCGTGGCCGCCGGTCTGCTTCTTGTGACGCCCTGGCGCCTCGACCTTGGCGCGGATGGTCTCGCGGTACGGAACCTTGGGGGCCTTGAGGTGGACTTCGGCGTGGTAACGCTTCTTGAGGCGGCTGACGATGGCCTCGATGTGGGGCTGGCCTGCGCCGGCGATGAGGAATTCATTGGTCTGGGGGTCGCGGAAGAAGCGAATGAGCAGATCCTCTTCCATCAGCTTGTGGATGGCGGGGGCGAGCTTGTCTTCGTCGGCGCGGGTCTTGGGCTCGATGGCGTAGGTCATGGCCGGCTCAGGCAGCGGGAAGAGGTCGATCTGGACCTCGGAGCCTTTTGCCCCAAGGGTGTCGCCGGTGAGGGTGATGCGCAGCTTGGCCACTGCGCCGAGGTCGCCGGCGTGGAGTTCAGAAACTTCGACGGCCTTGCGGCCCTGCATGATGGAGAGATGGGAGAGACGCTCCTGGTCGCGGCGGGTGTAGTTCTCGACGGTGGCGTCGTTTTTGACCACGCCGCTGATGACTTTGAAGAAGCTGATGCGGCCGGCGAAGGGGTCGGTCATGGTCTTGAAGACCATCAGCGCGAGGGGCTCGCTGTCGACGATTTTGCGGTCGGCCATGGGAGCGGCGTCGGCGCTAGCGTCGTCAATGGTGGGGACGCGGACGGCCATGGTGCCGCGCTCAACGGGCGAGGGGACGTAGGCCTTGATGAAGTCGAGCAGGTGGTCGAGGGCCATGTTGCCGAGGCCGCTGGAAAAAAGCACGGGGAAGATGCGGTCTTCGCGGATGGCCTCATGCAGCGCGGCGATCAGGTGCTCCCTGGTGAGCGTGCCGGTGTCGAAGTACTCCTCCATCAGCTCGTCCTTGCCTTCGGCGATCAGCTCGACCAGCGCCTCGTGGCGGGTCTTGGCGTCGGCGGAGAGGCTGGCGGGAATCTCAGCGGTAACCTTGCCGCGGCCGTCGCCGCCGGGGGTGTAATAGAAGGCCTCCATGGTGACCAGATCGACGACGCCGTGAAAGCCCTCGGCGCCGGAGATGGGAAGCTGTACGGGCACACAGTTGCGGCCCCAGCGGTCAACCAGTTCGTCAAGCAGCGCGCTCAAGCCTCCGCCGCCGCCGGCCTTGGGGTGGTCCATCTGATTGATGACGACGACACGGGGGACGCCGGCCTCGTCGGCGTAGCGCCAGACGCGCTCGCTGACCGGCTCAATGCCATTCTGGGCGTTCACGACCACGACGGCCGTTTCCACGGGCAGCAACGCCGCGCGGGCCTCGTGGGAGAACATGTGGAAGCCGGGGGTGTCGATGAGATTGATTTTGACGCCCTGCCACTCGACAAAGGCGACGGCGTTCTGCATGGTTGCGCCGCGGGCGACTTCTTCCTCGTCATAGGCGGTGACGGCCGTGCCATCTTCCACGCGGCCCTGGGTGGGGGTCATCTTGGCGGCATGCAGCAGAGCGGCGATCAAGGTGGTTTTGCCACTGTGCGCATGCCCCACTACAGCTACGTTGCGGATCTCACTTCCCTGATACGTTTTCATGGTGTTCTCCACCTCCGGTGGGTTTTACTGCCTTCGGCTGGTCCGCGCCAGAAAAAAGGCGCAGGGGTTGGGATGATGGGAACGAAGGGAAAAGCGGGTCCTTCGACTCGCTTTGCTCGCTCAGGATGACAATGCGTTTGGGAATCGAATGAGAGAGGGACAGGGAAACCGCGAGGACGCCCGTGGAGGCGTGCCAGTGGCCGGATTGAGGGGCCACGTATGCGGGTCTGCCGTCTACCTCGTCCATAAGGATTTGGACCTGAAAGGTTTAGACATGGAGGGTCTCGGCCCGGCGCCGCGCGGATGAGGGTAGGATAAATCCGCTCGTCGTCTACTGCTACGAAACCGGATGCTATCATACGCGGCATGTGAACGTCCTGTGACTTGGCGCACTCCCGGCGATGGGGCCGGCTGCCTTCGGCTCAACCGCGGAGTGGATTGCCGCGGTACTGGCGCGTTCGCAGCCCGATCGGTGACAATGATCTCGTTATGGATAAACTCACTCGCCGCGATTTTCTGCTGACGGCTTCCGCCGCCACGCTTGCCGCCGCCGCCGCGCCGTCGCTTGCCGCAACTTCGTCAACCGCCGGAATGGGCCGGCAGCGGGTTCTTGTCGGCTCCAACACGGCCGATGGCATTCTGGCCTACGATTGGGAGCCGGCCACCGGCGAACTGGCCCCGGCCGGGGTTGCCGCCAAACTTGACCGGGTGGACTGGCTCACATATTCGGAAGACCGCAATTTCCTTTTCGCCGCTTCGGAGGTCCACACCTTCAACGGCAAGTCCACCGGCGGCGTGGTCAGCTTCAGTGTAGTCAAGGGGGAACTGAAGCAGCTCTCGCGCCAGAACTCGGCCAGCGTGGGCACCTGCCACGTCGCTTTGGATCACACCGGAAGGGTGCTGATTGCGGCCGACTACAACGGCGGCGGCGCGGCGAGTTTTCTGGTGACGGATGGCAAGCTCAGCCCGGCAGTGTGGAGCGAGATTTACGTCGGCCACGGGCCTAACAAGGACCGGCAGGAGAAGGCACACGCCCACTTCGCCTCCTTCTCGCCCGACAACCGCTTCGCCTATATTAATGACCTGGGAAAAGACTGTATTCACATTTACAAGCTGAACTCCGAGACAGCGATGCTGACCGCGGCGGGGAGTTACACGGCCAAGCCAGGCGCCGGTCCGCGCACGCTGCATTTTCATCCCAACGGCCACACCGCTTACTCGGTCAACGAGCTGGATTCGACGATTGACGTGCTGGAGTGGTCGAAGGCCGATGGCAGCTTGACCTTGGTGACTCGAATTGAGCTTCTGCCTGAGGGCTATCACGGCCCTACGCGCGCCTGCGACACGGTGATCACTCGCGACGGGAAGTTTGTTTATATCGCCAATCGCGACAATAACTTCCTTTATAGCTTCCGCGCGGAGTTTGAAAGTGGCAAACTAACTCCCATCGCGCGCAGCAATTGCGGCGGTAAGACTCCGCGCAACTTTGTGCTGGACCCGACGGAAAACTGGATGCTGGTGGCGAATCAGGACTCGAATCTGATCAGCGTCTTCCGGCGGAACACTCTGACCGGAGCGCTGGCCGATGAGGGCAAGAGCTATCCGGCGGCGGAGCCTATGCGGATTTTGTTTGCGTAGGCTCGGCTTTGTGCCGGAATTCCACTTTCTACTTGTACCCAACTCCCAGTTCTTTCCAAACAGCAGGGTCATCCGTTATATAAAATATCGGCTCCGGTTTTCTATGTTCGACAATGTCGGTTATGCCGTTTACAGTGATTACTTCGTAGGCTGGATAACCAGGAGGAAATCCTTGCGGAGGATTCTTCAGTTGCAAAGGCTCTAAGCCTTTGTCCTTGCCATCTACCTTTGTCAGCGTTCTCCCTTTCTTATCTTGTAATATGAATGTCGCACTTCGACCCCCTGGCTTAACGTAGTAGCTCATCGTAATGGAAACGTCATCGCGTGTAAGTCCCTGTGGGAGGGTAATCCATTTTGGCAGTCTCGACTCACTCGCTAATTCGAAGGTTGACTCAGGGAACCACTCGCACCCAACTAACGCCGAGCATACAATAGTCAGCGCGACAAAAAGAAGCAGAGTTTTATCGATACGTCTGATTATTTTGAACATTTGCAATCACCTTCGCCGGTAGATTTCTCTGCGGTTAAAATGCACGCCACTACGAAATCGAACTCTGCAAGAAAAAACAGCTTGCAGGCGTCAGACGCCCACAAAAGCAGGACTGGAAAGAGAGTTGCCGGACAGCAATTCCGAGACAGTTTCCTCAGCAAGCGCCGTTTCCACAGGCACGTGCGCCAATTCCCAGGCTGAGCGGTCCTTGATCAGCCGCGAGACCAGCGCGGTGTGCATCGCGTGGCCGGCGCGCTCCGCAACCACGTGACCCTCGATTCGCCGCCCGGCCAGCGAAAGGTCGCCGATCAGGTCAAGGACTTTATGGCGCACATACTCGTCGGAGAAGCGCAGCACTCCGTTTACCGGCCCTTTGGCGTCGAGGATGATGGCGTTCTCCGGTCCCGCGCCGCGGATCAGGCCCATGTCGCGCAGCCGCTTCTCGTCGGCTTGGTAGCCGAAGGTGCGCGCCGGCGCAATGAAGGTGCCATACGTCTCGGCGGCCAGATCGATGGAGGCGCTCTGGTGACCCACGGGCGCGGGAAAATCGATGACGTATTCGATGCTGTAGCCGGAGCCGGGATAGACTCCGATGAATTTGTTTCCTTCGCGCACCTCGACCGGGCGCAGCACGCGAACGGTCTCGCGACGGCGGCGCTGGGTGCGGATGCCCACGCTCTGGAAGGCCTCGACGTAGGCCAGGGCGCTGCCGTCCAGAATGGGCAGCTCCAGGTTGTCCAGCTCGGCAATCACGTTGTCCACGCCCATGCCGATCAGCGCCGAAAGCAAATGTTCCGTGGTCTGTATCAGCACGCCTTGGCGCATCAGACTGGTGGCGTAGCTCACCTTGGCCACGTAGCGGCCGATGGCGGGGATCTCGAAGTTGTCCAGGTCGGTGCGGCGGAAGACGATGCCCGAGCCGGCTGGCGCGGGCAAAAGCCGCAGATGCACCGGCGCTCCGGAGTGCAGCCCCACCCCGGTGAAATCCAGTGGCGATGCAATCGTCTGCTCCAGGTGCGCGGGATTAGCCAATAATTTTATCTCCTATGGCGCAAAACTGGCGCAAGGGTTAGATTAGACTCACGGAGTTATCTCTGTCGTGTGGCATTTTTGCCACACTTTGCGCCAATCAGACGATTCTCTGGCATCATCCGAGCACTCTGCCATACGCGAACGTCTCATCGGGTAGGCGGTTAGATGGCATGATCGCCAGTGGAGTGCAAAATGGCCGGAGCGCCTGATACACTTCCCTCAAGCACCACCTGGAGTTAGAAAACGCTATGAAACAAACAGCCCTGATTCTGATGTTGGCGGCCTGCACCCTGGCCGCAAGCGCCCAAACCCCCGCGCCGCCGGCTGCACCCGCTGCCAAGCCGGCCGTCGCTGCCACTACCGCAAAGCCTGCCACTGCTGCAACGTCCACTACGGCCAAGCCGGCTGCCCCGGCGGCAAAAGCTGCTCCAGCTACGCCCCCGACAGTTGCGGCTTTCATCAAGGAGCCCGCGGCGATTCCCGCTGTCAAGGGAATTCAGAAGCCTTTATTCACGGCCGCCTTGCGTTACCAGGAGATCAAGGTCGGCGCCGGCGCTGTGGCCGAACCCGGCAAGTTGTACAAGGTTCTCTATACCGGCTACCGGGCCTCCGATGGAGTCATCTTCGACTCCACAAACCTCCATCCCCGTCCACCGGTTCTGGACAAGGACGGCAAGCCGGTTCTCGGGGACGACGGCAAGCCCAAGCAGGGCCCTCCTCAGCCGATGCCATTTCCTCAAGGCATGGGCGGCACGATTATAGGCTTTGACCAAGGCTTTGCCGGCATGAAGGTCGGCGGCCAGCGCCGCATCTTCATCCCCTGGCAAATGGGCTACGGAACGCGCACAATGCCCGACCGTGGCCCTGACCATCCGGGTATTCCCGCAAAATCCGACCTGATCTTCGACGTCGAACTGGTGGACGTGACCGATGCACCTCCGCAGCAAGCGCATCCCGGCATGATGCCCGGAATGCGCCCGGGGGCCGGTGGACAGCAGATGCCGCCGAGGCCTGGAGCGCCGGGTACTCCCGGTGCGCCGATGCAAATGACTGTTGCGCCTAAACCAGCAGCTGCTCCTGCTCCCGGTGCAGCGCCCAACGCGGCTGCTCCGGCAACGCCCGCAGCTCCGGCAACCGCTCCGGCTCCGGCTGTACCGCCAACCCCGGCTCCGCCGCCAGCCAAGTAGCGCATGATAGTTGGGTGCCCCATCCTTGCCGCGTACTTGTATTTGCGGCAAGGGTAGGAAACTTGAATCTCAACCCACACAAAATCAGTCAGGAAAAGGCTGCCCCACCGCAGGTGACACGGCCAGAGGTAACTCCGGCGTGGCCTGAATCAGTTGGCGGGTATAGGCCTCTTGCGGATGGTCGCACATCGCCACGGCCTCGCCGGTCTCCACCAGACGGCCCCGCTCCATCACCGCGATCCGCGTCGATAGATAGCGCACCAGCGGCATGGAATGCGAGATGAACAGATAAGTTAGCCCGTGTTCGCGCTGCAACCGCCGCAGCAGATTCACAATCTGCGCTCCTACGCTCACATCCAGGGCCGAAACCGGCTCGTCCAGAATCAGCAGTTTCGGCCGCAACGCCAGTGCGCGGGCAATGTTGATGCGCTGCCGCTGCCCGCCGCTGAATTCGTGCGGATAGCGCCCCAGCGCCGACTCGTCGAGGCCGACCTCGGAGAGCAATTCGACGGCTTTGGCGCGCAGGGCGGCATTGCCAATTTTGTAGCGCCGCTCTCCAGAGCGGCTGTTGTGCAGGTCTCCAGACCTGCACTCATCTCCTCTGGCGGCTTGGAAGCCGCCAGTACAGCCGGTCTGGAGACCGGCGCTACAATTTGCGAATAGGCTCCTAATCCCGGCCTCGCGCCGATGGATCAGCAGCGGCTCGGTGACAATCTCCAGCACATTCATGCGCGGATTCAGGGCGGCGTAGGGATCCTGGAAGACGGGCTGCATCTGTCGGCGCAGGCGGCGCAACTCGGCGCGCGAGGCCCGCGCCACGTCGATGCCGTTCACGCGGACGCTGCCCTGGGTGGGTTCCACCAGCCCCAGAATCATCCGCGCCAGCGTCGTCTTACCGGAGCCGGATTCGCCCACCAGCCCCAGTGTCTCGCCGAATTCAATGGAGAGCGATACATCCTCGACGACGGCGCGCTGCTCCGTGCCCAGCCCCACCCGCCGCGGATAGCTCTTCCCAACCGCATCCACCTCAACCAGCGCCATGGATTGATGGTAAATGTACAGAGCCCGAAGCTCCGGCGGAAATGGAAAGGCGGACCGGCACAATCCTCTCGCAAACAGGGATATCCCTTCACAAGAAGGTTGAACACCTCCTGAATCGGAGCCGGCCAGGCCTGGGGAACGTGAATGCCTGTCTATTTTATTCCGGAGGCAAGTGAGCGAAGATCCTTCGCTCGCGCGTGATCCCCTGTCGTATCACAAGCATCCGCTAAAGCCTGATAGAGTCCGGAGTCTGGTGGTTGCAGTTTGATCTGTAGTTCCAGCAGCTGCACAACACCCTTGGGGTTCCCGCTACTGGTCAACGCCTGCGCGATCAACAGTAGTGTCTTGGGGGAGGCCGCAATGCGCGTCAGAATCGGCTGCAAGGCCAGCGCCGCGAGTTCACCCGTCTCTCCACGCCGGGAGAGCAGGGCGGCGAGTCTGTCGAGCGGCCGCAGATCATCCCGTCCTTCACTCAAAGCTATTTTGTAGAAGCGCTGGGCCTCCGCATCATCTCCCTGCGCCTCGGCAGAGATACCGCGTTTCAGGTCATCGACCGATTGTCCGTTCGGGTCAGCGGCGCCATAGACCGTCCACGCCTCGAGATGGCTTTCGGCAGGCTCGACGTGCAGGTTCATCGATGCGGAAGCGGTCTGCTGCATCCCGTCCTGGTTTGCCCTCACCACGAGCATATAGGATCCCGGAGTAAGGCTCGAGGTGTTCACCGTGCGCCCGGTGAGCAGGTTTCCGGCTGCGTCGCGATTGGAGGTCTCAATCTCCTCGTTCTCTTCAGACGGAGTCTCATGCAAAGCGGAGACGGCGCCGAAGACGTAGCGCAAATGAATTTTAGCCGGATCGATGGAACCAGGGGCCTTCGGATCGAGCCATAACTGAAAGACGAGGGGAAGGCGTTCGCCCTGGCGCAGATAAACTGTTTGAGCCTCTCGCGGCGTAAAACGCAGATTTGACGCGCTGAAGGGAAGCATGCCGCCGGGGTCGGGTATAGCCGCCGTCCCGGTATAAGCCATCAGCGGGGAGATGGTGATTCCATGGCTCTTCGGCGCAGGCACGGTGATGGTCGCGTGCTGCCGGGTGGCAATCTGGTTGAGATTGTTCGTGAGTGTAGCCACCACGACGTATCTGCCGGGAGCCAGGGGCAATCGGCCCTCGGCAGCGAATCGCTTCTTCCGCGCAACCTCGGCCTGCGCTTCCGTCAGCCTGCCGGCGAGAACGTCTTCCTGTTCGTAGACAGATTTGCCGTCCGTGGTCAAGACCGAAGTCCGAAGCGCAAGGTCATAGTGGAGAGTCTTATCGGGACCGGGGCCGATCAGCCTGGGATCAGGCAACAGTGATTTCAGCAGATAACTGACTGTTTCTCCCCCCTTGTAGTCCCGGAATACCGTATAAGTCATTTCCGAGGGCGCCTCGCCGGAGAGTATGCTGGTGGTCACATGCTCGTGCAAGCGGTTTGCTTCCAGGCGTTCCCTGGTGATCGGATTGTCAGGCAGACCATTGATTGTATCCAGCAGCGCGTCCGATTCCATGCCCGGTTCAAAACTATCGAGATCCGCATGCTCATTGGGCAGCAGAGTGATTGCGGTCTTGGCCACCTCGGCACCAAGGCCTTTGCGGATAATGCTCAACGCCATCACTGGATCGTTGCGGGATTCGCCTGTACTGCACAATTTGGTGGGAGTGTCGAACCTCGGTGAATAAAGCCGATAGTCCTCACTGGCGCTCGGCTTGAAAAACAGGAGATAAAAGAAGGGCGGCAGCGCCGGGGTGGACGATTCATAGAACCAGATTTCCAGGGGCCGCACGTTGCCTACATCATGATATTGGGCGCGCTGCTTGGGCGCTCCCAGAATGATGTACATCCGCCCGCGTTCGGTCCGCCATCCATCCTCGTAGCGCCGATCACCGAAGGTCTCATTGGCATAAGCTATGCGCCGGTAGTGCTCTTCCTTGTAGGTGTTTGTTTCGGAGCCTGGCTCAGGATTGCGAATCCGCCAGAAGTTTTCGATGAAGCTGTCCCGTTCGGCGTTGGTCGCCAACGAAAGGAAGTTCTTCTCCTCAACAGTTGAGATGATATAGGGAACCTCGGTTTCGACCCAGTGCCGGTAGACCGGAGGGAGATCCTTGATCCGGTTCGCCGCCTGGAGGTTCTGCGTGGAGAACAAGGGGAGGATCACGAATAGAAGCAGAGGAAGCAAACGGGATCGGGTCAAGGAAATGCTCCTGAAAAGAAAAGAGAGGAGGGATAAATCCCTCCTCTCTAGTGTAGCGGATGTTGGACTAAGGTTAGAACTCGAACTTGACGCTGGCACGAGCGTAGAACGGACCCTGATAGCCGGAGATCTTGTTGTAGTCAGGGTTGGAGACGCCAGGCCCGATATCAAGGTTCTGCAACTTAGAGGAGGTCATCTTCGTGTTCGTCACATTGAAGGCGTCGAAGGCGAACTTCATCGTATAGTTCGCGTGAATCTTCCAGGGATAATCGGCGTGCAGGTCGAGCTGACGGCGAGAAGGCAGGGTACCCTTGGTGCCGCGTCCGCCGATCGGAACCTCACCGGTATTCAGGTAGATCGGATGGCTGGCATAAGCGCTCAGTGGCGCGCCGCTCTGGCCGCGCACGTTCATGCCGAAATTCAGGCCCTTCAGCATGCTGATATACCGCGTATTCTCGTTTACCACGTAAGAAACATCCGCGTTGAATACCATGCGTCGGTCTGTATTGAGCAGGCCGGGCGTGGTCTGGTCGCCAAGTAGGGCGATGGCGCCGTTGGTGAAGTCGAAGAGCGAGCTGATGCCGGGGTCCGACTGTCCATTATCGTTGCGGAAAAAGCCCTCGTAGTTACCGAAGAGGCGGGCATAGCGGTAGTTAACGCGCGCCTGCCAGTTGTTCTTCATGTTGCGAGCAAATTCGACGACCAACTCCTGATACTTGCGGGTTGGATCGGCGAAGCCGTCTGGCTTGCCATCCGAGCCGTTGTCGCCGGCACCGGTTGCATAGTTGGTGACGCAGGCGCCGTTATAGGCAGACCCGTCGTACTTACGGAAGAAGTCGCCGTTGGCCACCGAGGTGTCATTGTCGATGGTGCAGCCAGCAGCCGGGGCAACGTAATTAGCCGCAGTAACCGATCCAGGGGTGTTGGCGCCGTTGGCTTTTGCCCAATCGCTCGGAGTGTAGACGACTTCATTCTCGTTCACGAAGTCGTCGGTGCTGGCGGAAACGTTGGCAATGCCGCCGGCGTAGCCATAGTCGATAAGCGAGCCTTCAGGCGACTCTGATCCGATGTCTTCCACGATGCGGCCCAGGCGGCGATCCGTGTAGCGAACACCGAGCATCGAGCCGGGAACGATTTCGCGCTGGATGCCGACCACGTACTCGTTCTCGTACTCCATTTTGGTGCCGGGAATGATGCCTTCACCTGTGGAGGAGGCGAAACTGGGTTTGCCGAAGCTGGTGGTTGAGTTCTTGGTAAGACCGTTCAGCGTGTGAGCAGAATCGGGAACGACGATCGCCGATCCGTTGGCATCGAACTCTATGGGGCCACCGACGACGTCGCCTATGGTCTTGGGCGCGAAGTAGTAGGAGGTGTCATCCTGCTCGTTGCCCAACTGGCGGATCGCGGCGTCCAGAGGCAATACCGACTGGTAGCGCGCGTAGTTGGCGAAGATCTTGGTCCGGTGGTCGCCCTTGGGATCCCAGTTGATACCCAAACGCGGAGACCAGTTGTCATTCCACAGGTACTTCATCAGCGTACCGGCGTACCACTGCTCTTCCCAGCGGAGGCCGAGTCCGACGTTCAAGTGGCGTCCCAACTGCCAGGAGTCGTTACCCCATGCTACGTGATAACGCGAGGTAGCAAGAACGCTCGTATTCGAGTAGGTGCCACGGATCACCTGAAGGTAAACCGGTACGCCGTTGTCCATGGCGCAATAGGTGCAAGAGGTGTTAGCGGTGCCATCAGTATTCTTCGCCGGATACAAGTAGAATCTGGCGTTGGTCATCTGGCCGACGGCCGCGCTGTGAGAGCCTACATTAACCGCGTTGCCAGCTGCGTTGAAGCCCGGAATGGCGTACCCAGCGCCGGTGAGCAAAGCCTTGTTGATGAAGTTTGTGTGTTCGTAGGTATAACCGACCGAAAAAGTGTGCTGGCCCAGGAAGTTAACAACCTTCTGGGTATCGACGTTGAGCGCATAGTCGTCGCTCTTGGTGGGATTGTAATTGCCCACGTAGTAGGTGATGAAGGGACTAACCGTGCGATCTTGAACCTGGTATTTGTTGATCTTCGGATAGGAATTGAAATGGGCCATATTATACATATAGCTCAGGTTCACATTCCAGGTGGGCGTGATGGTCTGGTTCACGCGCAGCACGGTGTTGGTATTGCCGAAGTTGTACCGATGGGCCACAACATCCGCTGAAACCGCATTGTAGGTTGCCAAAATCGAGTTGCTGAACGAAGGATCACCGAAGGCTGAGGCTTCAAGCTGAGTCTTATCGAAGGGCTGATAGCTGATTTTGCCGGCCCAACTGCGCTCGTTGAGGGTTTCGGTATATTGTGTGCCGTGAAGCGGTTGGCCGGGCTGAGCCTCAAAGATCTGTTGGGAGGCCGCCGGATCGAAGGCGCCGAAGAAGAACATCTTGTTCTTGAAGCCCGGAATATATCCGCCCAGCTCTCCGGCTGCGTCATACTGGGGATCGGCGTAATGGCAAGCAGGCGCAGTCGTTGTATATCCGAGCAGGCAGGTCTGATTACGCGCCGCCCACATACCGCCGGGGCCCATATAGGTCGCGATTGCGCCGTGGAACTTGTTGGAACCGGATTTGGTGACGATCTCGACGATGCCGCCGGCAGCCTTGCCGTACTGCGGCTCGAAGGCGGTCGTCTTGATGTCGACTTCCTTGATGAAAGCCAGGTTTACGCCCGTGCCAATCGCACCCTCGATGCTGTTATAGGTGCCGAAGCCGCCGTATGCCTGGTCGGTTACGTTGACGCCATCCACCAGGTATAGGTTCTCAAGGCCCGAAGCGCCGCCGATCGACGGGTTGGTTCCGTTGCCCCGGGTGTCTGTGCCGCCGCCCGAGACTACACCGGGGGCCAGTGCGAAGATGCCCGATACGTTACGGGCCAGAGGAAGAGATTCATAAAGCTGGTCGGTCAGTGGTGTGACGAGCGCCGTGCTCTGGGTGTCGATCTGCACCGCGCCGGCTTGCACCTGCACAGTATCCGTCACCGCTCCGACTTGCATATGCACGTCAAGTGAGGAGGTGCTTCCGGCAGTCACAAGGTTGCCTTCTGAAACATAGGCCTTAAAGCCAGCCGCTTCCACCTTGACATCGTAGCTGCCTGGTACAAGAGCCTGGATCAGGAAGCGGCCCATGCCGTCGGTTTTGGCAGCATAGCTGCCTTGAGGTCCTGTAACGTTGACGCTTGCATCCGGCAAAATTGCGCCGCTCGCATCCGTCACCACGCCCATCAAACTGCCACGAACTGCCGTGTTCTGTTGCGCGAGTGAAGGCATAAGCAAGAGCAGCAACATTGCTGCGAGAGCCGGATATTTCCAGAGCCGTAGTTTCATTGAAATCTCCTCCAAAAAGTCTTTGGGGCCGGAAGCCCCGTTTAGGAAGCTTCTCGATCCGCTTTCTGTGTTTCAGCGTCTCAGTTGGGGGGTGTAGACGTTATCCCCAGAAAGGATGGCACGACTTATCAGAGTGAATTAGCAGGTTGATTGCCATTCTCGCAAGAGAGTGAAAATAGTTGCTTTATTGCTGAAAATAAAAGGGTTGCTAGGATTATTCTCCCTGGTCAAAATGATACAAAATATGAATATCTGTAGAAGTTTCGACGTGAATCCAAAAAATGGACAATGGGTTCTATTTTTGGGACAGTCCTAGCGGTACTCCAACGCCCTGGCGGCAGAGGCTACGCCCCCCATCGCGTTGGCTGCGATGCACTCTTCGAGGCGCAGTTATAGCGGTTCTCCAATTGCTGTATACCGAAACCACGCCGCAGAGTGGCTTTTTCCTTAAGAAAAAGCCACCTTCGATAGAACTAGGGCCTGTTCATACTACGCCAGCGGGTGGCGCTGCTAGTGAAAATCCGGCCAGACGAAGCCGAGCCCGAAGGCTGTGGCGGGTCCACCGTCGAGGGCGAGAATGAAGTATGGACGGATTTTCGCAGCAGCCCGAAGGGACGGGGCCAATTTTCCCCAGCTCTTCGTCCATCGTCGCTCGGATACACCCGGTATCCGTCACTCCTCATTCCTCGATCTGAGAAAAATTGGCTCCCGTCGCCGCCCACCAGGGTAGTGTAAACAGGCCCTAGTAAGGACATATGTATTGGAGAACCGCTCTAGGATATGCTCTCTTCCATGAACCTTACTCTGGCGCACATCGGCGCGCGCCCCGGCTCAAAGGACGAGTTCGACGCGCTGACCGCGGTTTATCTGGGGCGCTGCTCGGCCTTTGCGCACTGCAAGGCGCAGGCCTTCCGCACCGAGGAGGCGCTGCTGGATTGGCTGGAACGGCTGGAGGGGCGCACACCCGCCGTGGCCGTGCTGCTGGACAGCCGCGGGCGGCAGATGACCTCGGAGGCCTTTGCCGCGTGGCTGGGCGCGCGTCGCGACGAGGGGGCGCAGCAGATCGTGTTTGCCATCGGGCCGGCCAACGGCTGGTCGGACGGGGCGCGGGCGCGAGCGCAACTGCTGCTCTCGCTGGGGCCGATGACGCTGGCCCACTCCCTGGCGCGGCTGGTGATGGCCGAGCAGATTTACCGCGCCTATGCGATTCTGACCGGCCATCCCTACCATGCGGGACACTGAGAAGCAGTTCTCAGTTCTCAGTTGTCAGTTTTCAGTTGTTGGCGCGCCGGTACAATGAATTGTATAGATCGGCAGTTGCTTCCCAAGTCTTTCCTGAACGCCGGTTGCTTTTTACTGACAACTGAAAACTGTGAACTGAGAACTGTGATGACCGATTCACGACGCGGACTGATTCTGATCAACACCGGACCCGGCAAGGGCAAGACGACCGCTGCCATGGGGACGGCTCTGCGCGCCGTTGGCAACGGGATGCGGGTGCTGATGCTCCAGTTTCTCAAGGGCTCCTGGCACTACGGCGAACTGGACGCGGTCGAGGCCTTCGGCGACAAGTTCGTGCTCAAGCAAATGGGCCGGGGCTTTGTGAAGGTGGGTGGCGCTGAGACCGATCCGGAGGACATTCGCCTGGTGGAGGCGGCCTGGGCGGAGGCGCGCGCGGCGATCGACTCCGGCGAGTGGGATATGGTGGTGCTGGACGAGATCAATTACGCGATCAGCTACGGAATGCTGGACGCGGCGGTGGTGGCCGAGGCGCTGCGCTCGCGGCCGGAGATGGTGCATGTGATTCTGACCGGGCGCAATGCCCACCCCTTGCTGGTGGAGCTGGCCGATACGGTGACCGAGATGCGCGAGGTGAAGCACGCTTACCAGAAGGGCATTTTGGCGCAGCGCGGCATAGAATTTTGAGAGGGAGCTATCAGCTATCAGCAATTTGTGAGCGGTCAACATTTTCAGTTGGTAGTGATAAGCAGCATAGAAATCTGATGGCTGGCGGCTGACGGCTGAAAGCTACACTTAGGAGCTAAATGACCTGGTTCAAGCGTGAGGAGTACGGTTCCAGCCTAAGGAGCGCGGTGGAATCGCGTGTGCGCACCGAGGGACTGTGGATCAAGTGTGTGGGCTGCCGGGCGCCGCTCTGGAAAGCGGAGCTTGCCGCCAACCTGAATGTCTGCCCCATCTGCCAGCATCACTTCAAGATCGGCGCGCGGCAGCGGATCGATCTGCTGCTGGAGCCAGGCTATGAGCTGGTGGACGGCGGGCTGCGCTCGACCGACCCATTGAACTTTACCGACGTGAAGTCCTACAAGCAGCGGCTGCGCACGGCGCGGGAGAAGACCGGTCTCGACGACGCGATTCTCAACGCGACTGGCCGGCTGGGGCCGCATGCGGTGGTACTCAGCGCGATGGAATACAGCTTCATCGGCGGCTCGATGGGCGCGGTAGTGGGCGAGACGATTGCCCGCGCCGTGGATCGCGCACGCGTGGGACGCAAGCCGCTGATCATTGTTGCGGCCTCGGGCGGGGCGCGCATGATGGAGGGCGTGGCCAGCCTGATGCAGATGGCCAAAATCTCCTCGGCGCTGGCGCAACTGGACGATGCGCGTGTGCCGTACATCTCTGTGCTGACCGACCCCACCACCGGCGGCGTGACGGCCAGCTTTGCCATGCTCGGCGACCTGAATATCGCCGAGCCGGGCGCTCTGATCGGCTTTGCCGGCCCGCGGGTCATCGAGCAGACGATTCGCCAGAAGCTGCCCGAGGGCTTTCAGCGCTCGGAGTTCCTGCTGGAAAAGGGCTTCCTCGACGCGGTGGTTCATCGCCGGGATTTGAAGGCCTACCTGACGCGCGCGTTACATTTCATGCAGGTTTCCGCAGTGGCGTGATGGGCTGTTTTCTACCAATCGGGATACTCTGAAGTTATGCGCACTACATACATTGGGATGGGCGCGAACCTGGCCAGTTGGGCAGGCGCGCCGGAGGCGACTCTGGAGGCGGCGACCTTGCGCCTTGAATCGCTGGGGCGGGTAACGCGCCGGTCGTCGCTTTACTCAACCGCACCGGTGGGCTTCGCCGAGCAGCCGCGGTTTGTGAATGCGGTGGTCGAGCTGGAGACGGAGCTTGAGCCGCGTACGCTGCTGAAGGGGTTACTGGCCATCGAGCAGGAGTTTGGCCGCGACCGGACTGCGGGCATCGCGAATGGGCCGCGAACGCTGGACCTGGACATTCTGCTCTTTGGCGAGTTCGTCATCCGCGAACCGGGGCTGGAGATTCCTCACCCGCGGCTGGCGGAGCGCGCCTTTGTCCTGATTCCGTTGAACGAGATTGCGCCGCAGACCGTCGTTCCTGGAGTCGCAAAGACGGTAGGGCAACTTCACACCAGATTGATCGAAGCCGCGAAAGCCGAGTCCGATGCGGTAGTCCGGATTGAAAGCGAAGCATGGGCCGCCCGGTAAAATCGTATGATGGGCCTTGACTTCAGCATTCTGGCAACAAGCGCAAGCGGCGGACGGCGGGGGCGGATGTATCTGCCGCACCGGAGCGTCGAAACGCCGGTCTTCATGCCGGTGGGCACGGCCGGGACGGTGAAGGCTGTTTCGCAGGAGGTGCTCGAAGCCCTCGGCGCGGAGATCATTCTTGCCAATACCTATCATCTCTATCTGCGCCCCGGCCATGAGGCAATCGGGCGCATGGGCGGGCTGCACCGCTTCATGAGTTGGCCGCGAGCGCTGCTGACCGATTCGGGCGGCTTTCAGGTTTTCAGTTTGAGCGCGCTGCGCAAGGTCAGCGACGAGGGCGTGAGCTTTCGCTCGCATCTGGACGGCAGCAGCCATTTCTTTTCTCCGGAACATTCCATTGATGTTCAAATCGCGCTGGGCGCGGACATTTGCATGGCCTTCGATGAATGCACGGAATATCCCGCCGAGCGCGGCCGCGCGCAAGAGAGCCTGCGGCTGACGATGGCCTGGGCGAGGCGCTCGCTCGACCACTTCCGCGCGCACCAACACGAAGTTCCGTGGTTCAACAACCTCCAGGAAGAACGGGTGCCCCTGGTCTCGATTTTGAGACCAGGGAGCGAAGTTCGCACGCAAAGCCTCTTCGGCATTGTGCAAGGCGGAATGTATCGCGATCTGCGCCGCCAGAGCGCCGAGCAGCTGGTGGAGATGGACTTCGACGGCTATGCGATTGGCGGGCTGAGCGTGGGCGAGCCGCGCGAGCTGACGATGGAGATGATCGCCGAGGTGCTGCCTCTGCTTCCCGCCGATAAGCCGCGCTACGTGATGGGCGTCGGCTACCCGGACGAGATCGAGGCCTACGCGCGCATAGGTGTGGACATGATGGACTGCGTACTGCCCACCCGCGCGGCGCGCCATGGACTGCTCTTCACCAGCGAGGGGCGGCTGAACATCAAGGGCGCGCGCTACGCCGAAGATCAAGGCCCGCCCGACCCCGCCTGCAACTGCCCTGTCTGCCGGCGTTACTCGCGCGCCTATCTGCGCCACCTGATGCAATCCGGCGAGGCGCTCTCCGGCACGCTGAACACAATCCACAATCTGGCGTTCTACCTGGGGATCATGGAGCGGGTGCGGAAGAGCCTGCAATCCGAAGGCTGAAGGCTCTGGTTAAGCGCCGATGGCTCCGCCGAGCAGTTGCTTCAAGGCCTGGACGTATTCGGTCAGCGCCGCGCGGCCGGCTTCGGTCATGCGGTACAGAGTCTGCGGCTTGCGCTGGACAAATTTCTTTTCGACCGAGACGTAGCCAGCTTCTTCGAGTTTCAATAGTTGCGCGCCCAGGTTGCCGTCGGTCGAGCCGGTCTTCGCGCGCAGCCAGGTAAACTCCGCCTCTTCCACGCCAACCAGCAGCGAGAGCAGGGCCAGGCGCAGCTTCCCGTGGATCACAGGATTCAGCTCCGGCAGCTCAGGCATGGGTTGCCCCCTGTCTGCGTCTACGGGATTCACACATCATTGCGTAGATGCCGAAGACGATCTGGCAGAAGAAGATCGCTGCCAGGAACGCAATCCCTGTCTCGGCTTCGGAAGCAAAGCATGCAACCACGGCCACTGCCCACCAGACCACAGCACAGGCAAACTGCATCTTCCATTTGAGAATCAGGCTGGAGGTGGCATTGGCCATGCCAAGCATCGCCCCGATGATCGCGACAAAGATGTTCAGGTTAAACCTGCCGCTGATGGCGAGACACATCAGGACAATAAACATGGAGATGCCCATGGCGGTCCAGATTGAGCTCATGGCGCGGCCCAGCTTGGTCTCGGGGTGGCTGTGCTTTTGGCGGGATGCAAACACACCTGTCAGCGCGCTGGCAGCTACCATCGTCACCGGCCAGGCCAGCGAACGATAGATTCCCCAGGCGGACCAAGCTATGGCGATATAGTAGGCCACACCCCAGAGGACAAAGGTCCAGCCCCAGCTTTCAGTGGTGCGCCGGCCCTCGGCGATCATGGATTCGATCAGGCTGAGTCTGTCTTTCAGTTCCAACTCTTCAGCGTTTGCGGTCATTTCAATTCTCCTTGGAGGTTCCGGTGATTTTCAGAGTTGTCCTCAATAAGGAGTACTCTACATAATAGAGTTTAAAATGTCAAGAACTATTTTTGCCTTTTTTAAAATTTGTTTTTGGAACTACGCCGGGATGGATCGGGAAGGCTAGGTCCCCTGCCTGACGGGCCAATTCACCCTTCGCAACCGCGCCTCGCGAATGTCGCCCAGCTCCCCGATGACGCGCTCCAGCACCCACGCCCAGTCGCACGGCGCGCGCTGGCGGGAGAGCTGGGCTGTGGAGTACCAGGGGTGGCTTCCGTCTATCGCTATACGCTGCGCTCTCAGTCGTGCATAAAATGCGATTGAATCGTATATAAAGTGCGATTCAATTGTATATTTTGCACGGAACCCGCACTTTACTTGCCCAGTTGCTTCACAAAGAACTCCGCCATCAGCTTGTTGGCTTCGATGGATTCCGGCAGCTTCGTGTCATACCAGAAGGCGTGGGGCAGGGCGTCGTAGACCACCAGGCGCGCATCGACGCCGGCGTTCAGGTAGGCGCGATGCAGGTTGACCGTGCCGCTCAGCAGCAGGTCGCGCCCGCTGGTGACAAAGAGCGTGGGCGGCAGGCCGCGCAGGTCGGAGTAGATGGGCGAGAGGACCGGATCCCTGGGGTCGGTGGTGGTGACGTAATACGGGTCGTGTGGGCCTGCGCCGGGCGGAGCGAGGGGTCCTGCGAAGCCGCGCAGCCCATAGAGCGCGATCGAGTCGCCATCGCGGGCAAAGTCGCCCATGCCGCTGAAGATGCCCAGAGCCGCGGGCAGCGGCAGCCCCAATTGCTTGAGCTGGGCGGCGACCTCGGCGGTCAGAATCGCCCCGGCCGAGGTTCCATAAATAACGATGTGCTCCGGCTTGTAACTCTTCAGCAGCTCCTGGTAGACGGCGACAGAATCGTCCACGGCGGCGGGAAAGGGATGCTCGGGGGCCAGGCGGTAGAGCACGGCGACAACCTTGATTTTGGCGTAGCCGGCGATGGGAATCGACTCGGTATAAGAGCCGGAGTCGGAGTTGAAGCCGCCGCCGTGCAGGTTGAGCAGCACCCGGTCGCGGTTGGCCTCGGGCATACTGTCTGGAGTGATGATGCGGACCGGGACGCCGGCGATCTTGTCTTCGACGAGCTGGTTGGGGCAGAGCTTGCTCCAGGCCGTGGCGGCCGTAACCGCCCATGCGTCGGTCCGGGCGCGGCGCTGGGCCAGCGGCTCGGGAGGGTCTTGATCCGGCTCGGCGCGGCTCAGCAAATGTTTCGCCGGGGCGCTGAGAGCGGCCGGGATGGGAACGACACGCGTAACGTGCGCCGTACCCTGGGCGTCGATGAAGCTGGTGTCGCGGGTGGGCGCATCCGCTGCGGTGGTGGGTTTCAGAGCAGGCGACTGGGCGGCCAGCGCGGCTGCGGCCAGAAGAACCAGGAAAGTGGCTGAGCGAGGCAGTGAATGCATGGAATCGATCTCCTCCCTTGGAAAGTCGATTCTACCGCGCCATCCTGCCGGTATTCCGGAAACAGTTCAAGATTGCGAAGGGGAGCGCCATACCTGCGCGCTCCCCTTGTTCTGTTGACCTTTCAGCGCCTTACTACGGCAGAACCAGCAGGCCGGATTTCAGCAGCTTTTCCGTCAGCCGGTCCAGGGCGGCGGGCAGCTTGTAGCTGACGGTGCGAACGCACATCCCCAGCATCTGAGCCGTTTCGGCCTGGGTGTACTCCTGAAGCACAATGCGGCTAATCAGCATACGGTCCAGCGAACCCAGTTGGTTCAGGCAATTCTCCACGTCGAGAACGAAAATCACCGCGTCCTCGAAGGTGCGGATCGGGCGGCTGGAGCACCATCCCCGGGCGATTGGATCCCCCAGAATATTCGGCGCCCGGCCCACCTGCATCGAGGCATAGAGGTAACGCCGCAACAGGCTCTCCGTATGCTTCCGGTAAAATCCCAGGCTGACCAGCGGCCCGGCGGCAGGCGCTTTTGCGGCCGGTTTTGCAGCCGGCACGATTGTCGGCCCTTCTTCCCATCTCCTCCGCTCTTCGTACCCTGCCCGTTGTGGACTGCTCACTCCCCAAAGCATTGGCAATTGAAGGGCTGCGCTCATTCCGCACCTCCGTTTGCTTCCGCCACCGCCCAGACCCTGACCAGCGTCTTGCGAGACGGGCGTCCGCGCCGTTTGCGGCTTTCCGGCGTGGGAAAGTCCTTCAGCTTCTCCTCACAGCTTCTGCAGTACACGCTCCCTTGGGTTTGGGCGCGGTACCAAAGACAACCGCACCCTTCGCAAATCTTCAAATGCACGCGCAATTCCATGACGAATTCTCCGTATTCCCGTGCTCTCCCGAGGACTTTGCTCTGTCATTCTGTCTCCTCGATGCAGGAAAAACCGGGCATAGCTGCTCAGGGTTCTTGCGCCCTGATGGGGGATAGCCGCCCGTATTCTCTCGTTGGTTGTCATGCTCATAGCGCACAGATCCCGGAAGATCGTCTTGGCCATCCCCGAGCGCCTCTGCTGTGCGCTTTGGGGCAGGAATATGAAGGCCGGAAGAGATTTGTATCTCCCGGCAATTGTTCATTGTCCGCTGATAGGGACAAGAAATCGTCCGATTCAGCCTTGCGGCAATGAAGCGTTTCTAAAAATTCCCACAGGCCACTACGAGATTAAGTAAAACTAATCTAGAAAGATGGTTCTCTTGCGTCAATCTCTCCCAGCAGCTTTCTGCTCCCGCGCTTCCCATTTTCTGGAGAAGCGCCGACAATGAAGGCCACTCGGCCCACCCAGGTTTGCAGGAAGAAAATGGGAACCGTTCGTTCCCATAGCTGGTGGCGGATTATCCACAGATGAACTTTACCCAAATGCATGAGCGGCTCCGCCTGGAACTGCTGCGCAGGATCCAGCGGGGGACTGTCAGCGTCTCGCTGCTGGCGCGCCAGACCGGCTTTGGGCAATCGCATCTGTCGAATTTCCTGCACAGCCGGCGGCAGCTCTCGCTGGAGGCGCTCGATAAGATTCTGGCGGCGCAGCACATGGCGGCCGGCGATCTGCTGCCCACGACTTTCTCCAACGAGGGGTTGCCGGCCGGCGAAGGAGGCAGCGCGGTTCCGGTCGTCTCCCATGCGGCGGCGCTCTTTGAGCCGTTCATCCGGCCCTCGGCCGCGCAGACCATGCTTCACCTGCCCGCCGGTCTGCTACAGTCGATCCGCACCCGCGTCTCCAACCCGCGCCGCGCCTGGCAGCGATTTGTGGCCGTCCGCATTTCCGCCGCCGACGCCATGCCGATGGAGCCACTGATTCTGCCCGAGGCCCTCGCGCTCATTGACCGCCACTACAACTCGCTGATTCCCTACCGGCCCAACCGGCCCAACCTCTACGCCGTGCGCCACGGCTCGCACCTGAGGTTGCGCTATGTGGACTTTGTCGCCAACCGGCTGGTGCTGCGCCCGCACAACATCGCCTACCCCGTGGACCTGCTCGTAGTGGAGCACGGCGAGCCGCCCAGCGAGTTGATCGTAGGCCGCATCGCACTGATTCTGAATGAGCCGTGAATAATCCTACACCCCGTGCTCCGACTCGGGATTCTCAAACCGCGTAAAGCGGGCGATAAAGTTCAGGTGAACCGTGCCCGTCGGCCCGTTGCGCTGCTTTTCGATGATGATCTCCGACTTGGCTTTGTCGGCTTCGCTCATCTCTTCGTCGTGCTTGTAGTAAGCTTCGCGGTGAATAAATGCGACTACGTCGGCGTCCTGCTCGATGGAGCCGGACTCGCGCAGGTCGCTGAGCATGGGGCGATGGTCGTCCTTGCGCTGCACGCCGGCGCGGGAGAGTTGCGAGAGCGCCACCACCGGCACGTTCAGCTCCTTGGCCAGCGCTTTCAGGCCGCGGGAGATCGCCGAGACCTCCTGCGTGCGGTTTTCGTAGCTCTTTTTGTTGTTGGAAGGCAGCGTGGCCGACATTAACTGCAAATAGTCCACCACCACCAGGTCGAGGCCGCCGGCGTTCTGCTTGAGCCGCCGCGCCTTGGCGCGCATTTCGGCCAGCGAGATGCCGGCCGTGTCGTCGATAAAAATGCGCGAGTCCACCAGTTGACCCAGCGCATTGGTAAGCTTGTCGTGGTCCTCGCGGCCCAGGAAGCCCTTTTGCAGCTTCTGCTGGTCCACCCAAGCCTGCGAGGCCAGCATGCGGCGCAGCAGCGACTCCTTGCTCATCTCCAGGCTGAAGACGGCCACGATGGCCTCGTGGTTGACGGCCGCGTTCTGGGCGATGTTGATGGCCAGCGCGGTTTTGCCCATCGAGGGACGGGCGGCGATGATGATCAACTCGCCCTTTTGCAGGCCGCTGGTCATCACGTCAAACTGCGTGAAGTCGGTGGCCAGGCCGGTGACCTCGCGGCTCTGCTTGTACAAATTGTCGATGTTGCCAAAGGAGCCCTCGACGATCTTTTCCAGGCTCTGCAAGCCGCCGGTGAGGCCTTTTTCGCTGACCTCCATCAGTTGCGTTTCGGCGGCGTTCAGGACCTCCAGAGCCGTCTCGCCCTGGTCGGCTGCGCGCGCGATGGCCGCCGAGCAGATCAGCATCAGCTTGCGCAGCAGGCTCTTGTCCTTGACGATGCGGATGTACTCTTCGATCACCGGGCGGCGCGGCAAACCCTCGGTGAGCGAAGCCAGGTAGGCCACGCCGCCGATGGCGTCGCGCTCTTTGTAGCGGTCCAGCTCGGCGGCCAGCGTCACAATGTCCACGGCCCGCTGCGCGTCCATCAACTCGGTCATGCGCAGGAAGATGCGGCGGTGCGAGTCGAGCGAGAAGTCGTCCTCGCTGAGCTTTTCTTTGGCCTCGGCGTGGGCGGCGTTGTCGAGCAGGATGGCGCCGAGAATGGTTTTTTCGGCTTCGACATTGGCCGGCAATCCGCTGTCGAATGCCAGGTTGGGAAGAGTGGCCATATCAGTTGAGTCTAGGCCGAGAGCGGGCAGGCAAGGGTTGTGAAGATTCATGAGAAGTAGTGGAAAACAACGCCAAAAGTCTTTGCTTCTGAAACTTGCACTCAGGATGATGTTGCCCCGCGCCATAGGCGCAACGGTTGTTAGCCCCGCGCTTCAGCGTGGGGGTGGCGCAACCAACAAGATTTTCGGAGTCCCGTACGCGACGGCGCATGAGGATCGCCGGTGCCCGACGAACCCCAAGACGCGCAAGCGCCTGTTGGCCTTCCAATTTCGTTTTTCTGGCCAGTTACGGCTACTGAATCTTCCTCAAATGCCGTATTCTCAATGCAAAGCGAGGAGAAACGGATGGCCAGGGAAACATTGAGTAGCGCCAAACTGAAGAAGATTCTGACGACGTTGGAAGGCAATTGGAAGGCCGAGATGGAGGGCTACCACACCTATCTGGCCCTGGCCGATAGGGACACCGACCCGGTGCGCTCCCAGGTGCTGCGCCACCTGGCCGGCGCCGAGTGGGAGCACGCGGAATTGTGGCACGGACGCATCGTGGAATTGGGCGGAACTGCGCCGGTCTACCACGGCAAGCCCGGCGGCGAGGCTGACTCGCTGGCCAACCGCGCCGGCGGCATCCGCATGGCCCTCAGGCGCCTGGAGATCGAGGAAAGCCGGGCAATAGCTAGTTATGGCGAGCAACTCAAAGGCCTGGGCGACCCGGAATCCGTCGCCATTCTCGAACACGTCATCGAGGACGAGAAGGACCACTACAAGGAGCTGGGCTCGCTCCTGCGCGGCCACTATCCGGCGCCCGCCGGCGCGCACAAGATCAGCGCCCAGGCGGTTCTCGATGAGATGCTGGCCAAGCGCGCCCAGGGCCGCAAGCAGCCGGGCAGTTGGATCGGCGACGCCATCTACGGCGTCAACGACGGCCTCGGAGCCATCTTCGGCATCGTCAGCGGCGTCAGCGGCGCCACCGCCGGCGACAGCAAATACGTGCTCCTGGCCGGCCTCTCCGGCCTCATCGCCTCAGCCCTCTCGATGGGCTCCGGCGCATATCTGGCCGCCAAGAGCGAGCGCGAAATCTACCTGGCCGAAATCGCCCGCGAGCGCGAAGCCATCCAGATGAACGGCCCCGAAGCCCGCGAGCTGCTCTCACTCTACTACCAGGTCAAGGGCCTGCCCGAAGAAGACTCCCAAAACATGGTCAACCACATCGCCAACGACCCCGAGCAGTTGCTCCGCGCGCTGGCCTCGGAGCGGTTGGGCACCAGCGAAGAAGCGCTCGCCAACCCCTTGGTCTCCGCCGGCTCGGGCGCGCTCTCCACTGCCGTCGGCGCGGCCATCCCCATCATTCCCTTCTTCTTCCTGACTGGAATCGATGCGGTCATCGCCGCCGCCGTTATCTCGCTCGCCGCCCACTTCGCCGTCGGCGCGGCCAAATCGCTGATCACCGTCCGCAGTTGGTGGTCCTCCGGCCTGGAGATGACCGTCGTCGGCGCTCTCGAAGGCGCAGTCACCTACGGCATCGGCATCCTCCTCGGCAAGGGAGGGATGTAGGCAATCGTTCTCCCGCAGAAAACCTGGGCGCCCCACCCTCACTGCTGTCATCCTGAGCGAAGCGCAGCGTAGTCGAAGGACCTGCGTTTCGTTCTTTTGCGGCTAGGGTGAGCTAAGTTTTCAGGAGGCCAAACCGATAGAATGAAATCGGCTTTCGCCTCCGGGGGGATTTCGTGTTGAAAAAGACTCTTTGCCTGCTAGCCTTCGTTGTAACTCTGCTGCCGTGCGTCCCTGTCAAGGGACAGACTGCAACCGACATCGTTTTCGAGCGCAACGCCGCGATGAAGACGCGCGACGGTGTCACGTTGCGCGCCGACATCTACCGCCCGGCCGGTGACGGACCGTTTTTCGTGCTGCTACAGCGGACGCCCTATAGCAAGGACAACACCGCCGTCTTTGCCCGCAAGGCAGCCGAGCGCGGCTTCATGGTCGTGGCGCAGGATGTGCGCGGTCGCTATACTTCCGAGGGCGAGTGGTACACCTTCAAGCATGAGACCGAAGATGGCTACGACGCCGTCGAGTGGGCCGCCGCGCTGCCCCACTCCAACGGCAAGGTCGGTATGTTCGGCGGTTCCTACGTAGGCGCGACGCAGATGCTGGCCGCCATCGGCCATCCTCCCCATCTAGCGGGTATCTGCCCGGTTGTAACTGCCAGTAACTACCACGAGAACTGGACTTACCAGGGCGGCGCATTCGAGCAGTGGTTCAACGAGTCCTGGATCTCGGGGCTCGCCCAGGATACCTACAGCCGTCAGATGAAGGAGGCAGCAAATGCCGTCATCGGCGATAACGTTCTGCCGCTGAAGAACTTTCCTGTCTTCAATATCAGAACGGCTCAAGACGGTGCTGCCCTCACCCGCTCTCTGACGCCCTACTTCCTCGATTGGCTCGATCATCCCACTTATGACAGTTACTGGAAGCAATGGTCCATCGAGGAGAACTACAGTCAGATCCAGGTTCCAGCGCTCACCATAGCCGCCTGGTACGACATCTTTCAGGGCGGTTCGCTGCGTAACTACATGGGCCTCAAGGCACACGCCGGCAATGAAGCTGCCCGTAGCGGCCAGCACCTGCTGGTCACCATCGGCGGCCATGCAGGCATCGGCAGAACCATCGGCACAGTGGACTTCGGCCCGGCGGCCGAAGAGTACGACGAGAACGACCTTACGCTCGATTGGTACGACTATCTCTTTCTCGGAAAGCAGAATCAATTCGCCAATGGCAAGCCAGTCCGCATCTTCGTGATGGGAGAGAACAAGTGGCGCGATGAAGACGCCTGGCCTCTGGAGCGCGCTGTAACTACGAGTTACTTTCTGCGCTCGGCCGGCAAAGCCAACAGCGCCTCCGGCGACGGCGAGCTTTCCACCTCTGCGCCTGACAAGGAAGCGGTTGACGGTTTTGTCTACGACCCCGTCAACCCCGTGCCCACCGTAGGCGGCCCGCTCTGTTGCGATCCAATGCATCTGGCTCCCGGCTCCCGCGACCAGAAGGATGTGGAAGCCCGCCCCGATGTGCTGGTCTTCTCCACGCCGCCCCTCGACAGCGACCTCGAAGTTACTGGACCGGTAACTCTAGACTTATTCGCCAAGTCTTCCGCCGTGGACACGGACTTCACCGCCAAGCTGGTCGATGTCTGGCCCAATGGCTTCGCGCAGAATCTGACGGAGGGAATTCTTCGTGCGAGTTATCGCGAATCAACTTCAGAGGCCAGGCCCATCGTTCCCGGCAAGGTCTACGAGTACAAGATCGATCTGTGGTCCACCAGCAATGTCTTCCTGAAAGGCCACCAAATCCGTATGGAAGTGAGTAGCAGCAACTTCCCGCGCTTCGACCGCAACCTGAATACCGGCAAGCCGGCCAGCACGGACTCAACCTTTATGAAGGCAACCAACACCATCCTCCACGACGCCGCGCATCCCTCCGCGCTGCTGCTGCCGGTGGTGCCGAGATAAGAAGTGGAAGTTAGGAGCAGCCTAACTAGCCGCGGCAAGTTATGTCAGCAATGAACCCGCGAACTCGCTAACTTGCGATCACCGCGAAGCGGTGGCTAACCCGCTAAATGGTTAACCAGTTCCCAGGTGTTTTGGCGAGAAGATGGAGAAGGCCTGGCTCTCAACCAGTTTTGTTCATGAGGAGCGGGCGGCGATCAGCTCTTTCGCCGCCTGCCGTCCCAGCCGGATGCAGTCGGGAATGCCGATGCCGTCATAGGCATTCCCGGCCAGCCGCAAACCGGGCAGCGCGGCCACGCGCTCAGCGATGCGCTGCCTGCGCTCCTGGTGGCCGACGGCGTACTGAGCCATTGCGCGGCTCCACCGCGAGACCTGCGCGTGCTCCGGCTCAATCCCCAGCCCAACCACGCCCTCCCCAAGAATCTCGCTGAGTTCACGGCGCACGATTGCCACTAATTCAGCATCAGAAACAGCCACCAGAGCCTCATTCTTCATCCCGCCCAAAAACGCGCGCAACACTGCCTTCCCCGGCGGCGTGCGGCCCAGAAACTTGCGATGCACAAAGGTGCAGGCCAGCATCGCGCGGCCTTCCACGGCCGGAACAAGGAAGCCGAATCCGTCCGGCAGCCGGCCCAGCCGCGCCTCGTCGTAGATCAGATTGACAGTGATCGACGAGGAGTAGGGAATGCCGCTCAGTTCCTCGCCCAGTGCCGCGTCCACCCCTCCCAGCAGCGCGCCGGCGGCCCAGGCGGGCGAGGCCACAATGACCGCATCGTAAAACTCCGTCGCGCCGCGCGCCTCGATCTTCCACCCGTCGGCGTTCTTCTCGATGCCTGTGACCGGCGTCGAGAGACGCACGGAAACCGGATCGAGCCGGTCCGTCAGCGCGTCCACCAACTGCTGCATCCCCCCGCGTAGCGCTGTAAAGATCGATCGCGTCGCCGGGCGAGGATTTACGGACGTCGGCGCGGCTCCATTCTTCCTCGCGGCTTCCTTGGCTCTCAAGCGCATCGTGCGGTGAGCGGCCAGCATACCGCGCGTCAGCGAGCCGTATTCGCTCTCCATCTCCACCAGCCGCGGCAGCACGGTGCGCGCGCTCAGTTGTGCGGAGTCGCCGCCGAAGATCCCCGACAGCAGCGGATCGGCCAGCCGGTCCACAACCTCGCGGCCAAAGTGGCGCTCCACCAGCGCGGCCACCGGCTCGTCGTGATCCGATGGCCGCGGCGGATGCAGCAGTTCCAATCCCATCCGCACCTTCGTCTTCCAACTGAACAGCTGGGTCAGCGCGGTGGGAATCAGCTTGGTGGGCACCAGGAACATCAGACCGTCGGGCAGCGCCACCAGCCGGTTGCGCACCACAATGTACGTCTTGCGCTCGGCGTCGTTGGAGGGCGTCAGCTCGCCGCCCAGGCCCAGCTCGCGGCAAAGCTCGGCCGCCGCCGGCTTCTCGCTCAAAAAGGAATCCGGCCCGCGCTCCAGCACCGCGCCGCCCACAATCTCCGAAGCCAGGCAGCCGCCCAGCCGCGCCCGCGCCTCAAAGAGCGTGTACTCAACCTCTGCGCCCTTCTGCCGCGCCTGCTCCAGCTCATAAGCCGCCGCCAGCCCCGCTATCCCGCCCCCAATGATCGCCGTCCGCATCGCAGAACCCATCTCAGTATTAAAGCAGTTCCGGGCGGAAGGCGGCTTGCGCGGAGCGATCCTATTCAGGAGAACGCCATGAATGGAAATCCGAAGTTTCGAGGGTCATCTTCGTCAACCACCTGCGGTGAGGCAGACGCCTTCGGCAGTACCGCGAGGATGGTGCCCGGCAATCCCTTCCGACAAGCCGACTTGCGGGGACTGATCTGCTGTCAATGAGTGCTTGGGCGAATTGTCAACAACTGAGCCATCCACCGGCGTGAATTACCCCCACTCATACCACGGATCGCATTCAATCCCATGCTGCTACAAAATGGCGACAAACTCCGCCTGGAAATCGCTATCGGAACCTGGCCGTTTCTCCCTCTTCCCTGTTTCCATGCAACTTTACGCCCCATCGCGTGTCTAACCCCTCAGTACGATGGATAAACTCATGCGCAAACTGACTCTTCTCCCGCTCGCGGCGCTTCTTGCCGCCCTGATTGCCTCAGCCCCAGCCGCCCGCGCCCAGTCCGCCAGCTTCATCGTCAGCCAGCACGGCAAGCCCGTCGGCACGGCCAGCTTCACCTTCACCGCAACCCCTCACGGCTACGCCTCCACCTCCCTGGTCAGCGTCAAAATGCAGGGCCTCAACTACTCCCTCTCCAAAACCGAGCGCCTCTCGGCCGCCAACCACCTCCGCCACGTCCAGTTGAGCGCCATCGTCAACGGCTCGGCCGTCAACGTCACAGCCGATCCGGACCCAAAATCGGAGCCAGCCCAGACCCTGCTGACCACCTCCGCCAACGGCCGCGTCTCCACCACCCGCCTGGCCTCGCACCCCGCCGCCGTCTTCCTGCCCGACTTCGATCCCGGCGCCTTTGAAACCCTTCTCGCCCTCGGCGTCGCGCGCAACAGCCGCGACCTCTGGGCCATCATCCCCAAGAAGGCCGGCTCTATAGCCCCCATTCAGCTAGCCACCTACGCCGACGAGCAAGGCACGCTCGACGGCAATCCTATCGTCGTCCATCACCTCATCGCCACCATCGCCGGCGCTTCCACCGACTTCTTCAGCGGCCCGGAAAACCAGCTCCTGCAGGCCGAACTCCCCCAGCAAGGCTTTGCCCTGGTCCGCAACGGCTTCGTCCTCACCCCGCCCGCCAAGCCCGGCGCCCCGCCAGCTCAGTAGGCTTTTCCTAGTCCCCAGTCCCTGGTCCCTAGTCCCTAGCAAGCCCGCCCCGCCGCCACCCCCGAAGCCCAGGCCCACTGGAAATTGAAACCTCCCAGTTGTCCGGTCACATCCACAACTTCGCCAATAAAGTAAAGCCCCGGCACCGCCCGCGCCTCCATCGTCCGCGCCTGCAACTCGTCCGTATCCACGCCCCCAGCCGTCACCTCGGCCTTCTCAAAGCCCTCGGTCCCCACCGGATGGAACTTCCAGCGCCGCAGCTCCCGTTCGCACGCCTCCAGCGCGGCATTCGACCAGCCCCGCGGCCCGCCAATCTCAGCCAGGTAGTCGGCCAACCGATGCGGCAACACCGCGCGCAGCGCCTGCTTTACCGCCGCCAAATCCCGTCGCGCCCCCGGCTGCTTCATGCCATCAAAAACTCCTACCCGTGCGGCCAGCACCGCGAAATCCACCACCAGCGCTGCCCCCGGCCGCCAGTACGACGACGCCTGCAAGACCGCCGGCCCGCTCAGCCCGCGATGCGTGACCAGCATCTTTTCCTTGAATCGAGTTTCGAGCAAAGCCTTGCCATCCGCCCCGTCCACCCAAACCTCAACCTCCGCCGCCACCCCGGCCAGCTTCGTCCATCCTGCCTCATCTCCTCCCAGCACCAACGGAACAAGCGCCGGCCGCGGCTCAATCACCTTCAGCCCAAACTGCGCTGCCAGCTCATAGCCCAGTCCCGTAGCCCCCAGCTTTGGAATCGAAAGCCCCCCGGTCGCCACCACTAGCGCCTCCGCCCTGAACTCGCCAGCGGATGAAGCAACACAAAACCCTCCGAAGCTGTCCCGCTCGACTGCAATCCCGCGCACATTCAGCACCAGCTCCACGCCGCCCGCCGCACACTCGGCCAGCAGCATCTCCACAATCGCCCGCGCCGAGCCGTCGCAAAAGAGCTGCCCCAACGTCTTCTCATGCCACGCAATTCCGTACCGCTCGACCATATCGATAAAGTGTCGCGGCTGATAGAGCGCCAGCGCCGACTTGGCAAAATGTGGATTGTCGGAGATGAAATTCTCCGGCCCGCAGTGCAGATTGGTAAAATTGCACCGCCCGCCGCCAGAGATCAGAATCTTTCGGCCCACCTGCCCATTGTGTTCGAGCACAACCACCCGCCGCCCACGCTGGCCGGCAGTAGCCGCGCACATCAGCCCAGCCGCCCCCGCCCCCAAAACAATCACATCGAATTGGCGCGGCTCGGCGGGCATAGGGTCTTGTTCAGAATAGCTGCAAAAACCGAGAACCGTTCAAGTGCGACGCGCTTGCAGTTACAACAAGCTCTCGCACAACGCAAGAAGGCCATGCCTTGGAGACATGGCCTTCTTGCGTCGTGCGAACTGTAGGAGAAAGGCGATTAGCAGTCGGGGCCGAAGTCCTTCTCGAATGCCGCCGCCAGCTTGGCGCCCCAATTGTTCTTGGGCTTCATGCGGCCGCCGAAGAAGCGAAGGATGGGCGGTTCCTCATAGAATTCAAGGCCGCCGATCAGATCGCGGTGCTCAAGCAGCCACTTGATCCGGTCGGTCGCATACAGGAAGTGAGACATCGTGAAGACGCGCCGCGGAACCGCCAGACGCAAAAGCTCCATATCGGAGGGCACGTCGTTGCCCGCTTCATCGCGGTCCATCGATACAGTTCCGCGCTCCATGCCCCGGATGCCCGATGTTATATAGACTGCCGCGCCCAGAGCGCCCGCCGGGTATTCAGTCTGCGGAAGATGGGGAACAAAGCGCATGGCGTCGAGATGGCAGGCGAGGCCGCCCGGAGGCGTGACCACGGGAACGCCCTTTGAGATCAGACGTTCGGCAAAGTACTTGATCGCGTCGGCCGAGGAGCCGGCCACTTCGAGATCTGTCATTTCGCGCATACCCACGGCCATCGCCTCGATCTCCTTTGAGGACATTCCGCCGTAGGTGTAGAAGCCTTCATAGACCGGCAACCAGGGCCGTATGGCTTCGTACAGATCCTTGCGGTTGGTGGCAATCAGGCCGCCGCGGACCATGCAGCTCTTGCGCCCGGAAAGATAACATATATCCGCCAACTGCATCATTTCCAGGATGATCGCACGAATCGTCGCGTTTTCATATCCCGGTTCGCGCTGGCGAATGAAGTAGGCGTTCTCCGAAATCAGGCTGGCGTCGAGCACCAGCGGAATCTTCAGCGGCGCGACCAGCGCCTTTACTTCGCGCAGGTTGGCCAGCGAAAAAGGCTGTCCGCCGATCAGGTTGGTGGTGGCCTCCATGCGCACGAAGGGAATCTTATCAACGCCATGCTCGTCGATGGCGGCCTTCAGGCGGCCAAGGTCCATATTACCCTTGAAGGGATTACTGCTCTCGGTAATGAGAGCCTCCGGCCCGAAAAGCTCAAGAACGGTCGCGCCCAGCAGATTGAAGTGCGCCTTGGTGGTGGTGAAGTGATAATTCATCGGGATGTAGGTACCCGGCTTGATAAAGGCCTTGGCAAGCAGGTGCTCGCAAGCGCGGCCCTGGTGAGCCGGCAGCAGATACTCGTAGCCGAGAATCTCCTTGACAGCGTCGGCCAGCTTATAAAAGCTATCCGAGCCGGCATAAGCGTCATCGGCCAGCAGCATGGACGCCTGCTGATTGTCGCTCATGGCATTGGTGCCGCTGTCGGTCAGCATATCCATGAAAATGTCGCGGGTGCGAAGAAGAAATGTGTTGTAGCCAGCTTCCTCCATTGCCTGGAGCCGCTCGCGGGCCGGAGCCAATCTAACCTTTTGCACAATGCGGATCTTGTGCATCTCGATGGGAATTTCAGTGCCATCAGACAGACGAATGCTCATGAGTGTACCAACCGGATGTGAATTTGAAGACGGAACCATGATTGCACAGCGAGGGTACAGGAGTAAATCGTCTGCCGCGAGCTGATAGAAATTGCACGGTTTGGCATACTGATTCAGAGCGGTTTCCCGACTGTCCGCTGGAATTCGACACTTTGTCAATGCGCTTGCTGAACGAGGCCATAATTGCGCTCGGATGCGCCAAACGCAAAAAAGCCATGCCGTAGCGGCATGGCTTTTTGCTTGGAGATAATTGCCGGCGATCACCTAATCTCCCACACAGTTACCCGTGCAGTACCATCGGCCCAGCGAGGCTTAACTTCCGTGTTCGAGATGGGAACGGGTGATCCCTCGCAGTATAGTCACCGGCAAACTTGAATGGCGCTTGGCGGGTGGTTGCCCGCAGCCTGCCGCGGCGTCTCGTCGTGTTCCGGATGGTTTCTCCCGGAGGCTGTCGAGGAACGCGGACTGCAATCTGGCGCCAAAAATTTGTGTGCCTGAAAAAATCAACGAAATTGATTGGTCTTACAAGGCTTGCAAGAAGAATGCTCTCGCTAACTGCGCGGAGTTAATTCTATGGACAAGCCGAACGGGCGATTAGTACTGGTAAGCTTCACGCATTACTGCGCTTTCACGCCCAGCCTATCAACCAGATGGTCTTTCTGGGCCCTTCAGGGAGATCTCATCTTGGAGCGTGCTTCCCGCTTATATGCATTCAGCGGTTATCACAACCGAACTTCGCTACCCAGCCATGCCCTTGGCAGGACAACTGGAACACAAGAGGTTCGTCCATCCCGGTCCTCTCGTACTAAGGACAGCCCTCCTCAAATCTCCTACGCCCACAGCAGATAGGGACCGAACTGTCTCGCGACGTTCTGAACCCAGCTCACGTACCGCTTTAATAGGCGAACAGCCTAACCCTTGGAACCTTCTACAGCTCCAGGATGCGATGAGCCGACATCGAGGTGCCAAACCAATGCGTCGATATGAACTCTTGGCATTGATCAGCCTGTTATCCCCGGCGTACCTTTTATCCGTTGAGCGATGGCCCTTCCATACAGAACCACCGGATCACTAAAGCCTACTTTCGTACCTGCTCGACTTGTAGGTCTCACAGTTAACCACTCTTATGCTTTTGCACTCGACGACTGATTTCCAAACAGTCTGAGAGTAGCTTCGCGCGCCTCCGTTACAATTTAGGAGGCGACCGCCCCAGT
>PLCS01000017.1 GCA_003134855.1 Acidobacteriaceae bacterium | reverse complement strand
GGATTGGTCGGCGCGGCCACTGCGATGGGCGCAAAAGACGCGAGAACTGCGGCGGCAAGGACAAAACGCAGAGACTTTTTCATGGGAGGGCTCCTTATTTCTGGCGCAAGTGTGCGCAAGATGAGCGTAGTCCCATTTTGAGATACCTTGAAAGTGGAAAATACGGCGAAATGTGTAAAAGTTTAAGAATTAATTATTTACCCGCGCCCCGGCCGTAAGCTGTCCAGATGGATCGTATCAATCGGGTCGGGGTCCTCGTAGGCGGGAAAGACCGGCAGCCCGGCCCGCAGCCCGCTCCACTCTTCGGCCACCACGATGCTGTTGTGGGGATTGCCCGGCTGGTAGCGCGCCGAGCAGGGAAAGCCAGCCCGCACCTGGAGGGCATCCACCACGCCGCGCATATCGGTAATGTCCTGGGAGGACTCGTAGTCCACGCCGCCGATGCGATAGCTGTAGAGGAGCATGGTCAGGGTGCGGCCGTCCTCGGCCTTGACCTCGCAGACATCCAGCAGCATTCCGTCCACCAGCCGTCCGGAGCGCGCCAGAAACATGCGGCGCGCGCGTTCCAGCTCTTCCGCCGTGGGATGCTTGCGGAAGGCCAGCCACAGGCCCAGCGCCAGCAGTGCGGCGCCCAGCACCGCGGCAGCGGCAATCACCCATGCATTTGCGTAGAGGGTCATTCGAGGCAGGACACTACCCTTTCGGCTCCAAACTAGAGGATACCGCAGAGGGGTTCAGAGGACGCCGCATGGGCTGTGCAATGGGCTTCGATTGACGGCGGCGCAACCCGGGCGTGCGCGCTGCGATATACTCGTGACTGCATCTTGAAGCGGATTTATCCCGCCGGATGCTCTGTTTCCAGAGGTTTTTTCATGGCTTTGAGTACGAATTCCATCACGGCACTGCATTCCCGAAATCGCAACAGGATTCGTTCGACCACCGTCATTTGTGTCCGCCGCAACGGCCAGGTGGTCATGGCCGCCGATGGACAGGTCACGCTGGGCGATCACGTGCTGAAACATTCGGCCAAAAAAATCCGCCGGCTCTACCAGGACAAGATTCTGGCCGGGTTCGCCGGTTCAACGGCCGATGCCTTCTCGCTCTTCGCCCGCTTTGAGACGAAGCTGGAGCAGTATGCCGGCAACCTGAACCGTTCGGCTGTCGAGTTGGCCAAGGACTGGCGTACCGACAAGATGCTGCGCAACCTGGAGGCCCTGCTGGTGGTGGCCGATGCAGCGCAGACTTTTCTGATCTCCGGCTCGGGCGACGTAATTGATCCCGACGAGCCGCTGGCCGCGATTGGATCGGGAGGAAGTTATGCCACGGCCGCCGCGCGCGCGCTGATGGAAAACACTGACCTGGGCGCACGCGAGATTGCCGAAAAAGCGATGAAGATCGCTGGCGAAATCTGCATCTACACCAACGACCACGTTACCATTGAGGAGTTGAAAGGCTAGCGGTTCGCATCCGCCCGTCCGACTGATACATGGCCATTTATCTGCCCGCATCCGCTGAAGAACAAGAGCTCTCGCTGGACGAGTTGACGCCGCGCGAGATTGTCACGGAACTCGACAAGCACGTCGTCGGCCAGAAGGCTGCCAAGCGCGCCGTGGCCATCGCGCTGCGCAATCGCCAGCGCCGCCAGAAGCTGCCGCCCGACATCGCCGATGACATCATGCCCAAGAACATCATCATGATCGGGCCGACGGGCGTGGGCAAAACGGAGATAGCGCGGCGGCTGGCCAAGCTGACCGGCTCGCCCTTCCTGAAAGTGGAAGCCTCGAAGTTTACCGAAGTCGGTTACGTGGGCCGCGATGTGGAGTCGATGATTCGCGACTTAGTCGAGATCGCCATCGACATGGTGCGCGAGGAGCGCCTGGAAGAGGTGGAAGACCGCGCCGAGATGAATGCCGAGGAGCGCCTGCTGGATGTGCTGCTGCCGCCTCCGCCGCCCGCGCCGCCCGCCCAGGATGGCCAGCTCACGCTGCCTGAGATTGATAGTTACCAGCGCACCCGCGAGAAACTGCGCCAGCAATTCCGCGAGGGCAAGCTTGACGAGCGCATGGTCGAGTTAGATGTGCGCGAGCGCGGAATGCCGCAATTCGGCATTATCAGTAATCAGAACCTTGAGGATATGGAGATGAACCTCAAGGATATGCTGCCGAATATCTTCGGCGGCGGCTCGAAGAAGCGCAAGATGAAGGTCTCCGACGCCTTCGATTACTTGGTGGAAGAGGAAGAAGGCCGGCTGATCGACATGGATTCGGTCAATCGCGCGGCGGTCGAGCGCGTCGAATCCAGCGGCATCGTCTTTCTCGACGAGATCGACAAGATTGCTGGCCGCGAGAGCGGACACGGACCCGATGTTTCGCGCGAGGGCGTGCAGCGCGACATTCTGCCCATCGTCGAGGGAACCACGGTGAACACGCGCTATGGCATGGTGCGCACCGACCACATTCTCTTCATCGCCGCCGGCGCTTTTCACGTTTCCAAGCCCAGCGATCTTATCCCTGAGTTACAAGGCCGCTTTCCCATTCGCGTCGAGTTGAAGTCACTCACCGTCGATGACTTTCTGCGCATCTTGACCGAGCCTAAGGCATCGCTGACCAAACAGTACTCGGCCTTGCTGGAGACCGAAGGAGTGAAACTGGAGTTTTCGCCGGAGGCCCTGCGCGAGATGGCGGAGTTTGCCTTCAAGGTCAATGAACAAACCGAGAACATCGGCGCGCGAAGGCTGCATACAATCATGGAGCGGGTGCTGGAGGATGTAAGTTTTCTTGCGCCTGACGTAGCCCGCAAGGCGCCGGATGAAGCAGCCGCCGAGGCGCTGAAGGAAGCCATCAAGAGCGAGTCGACCACGCCATTACCTTACGAAGAGCGCACGACGCCTAACGGCTTCGAAAAAATCTTCCACATCGACGCGGAGTACGTGAAGCAGATGGTTGCATCCATCGTGAAGGATCAGGATCTCTCGCGCTACATTCTGTAATCACACTACCGTGAAGCTATGTGTCTTTGCGCACAGAGCGCTTCCAGCTTGCGCAGAACCTTGAGCATCTCTCCTAATGCCGTTTTGCCAATCTCCTGCTCGAACTCTTTTTGCAGTTTGTCGAAAGCACCAATCACCCGCACCGCGCATTTCTTCCCCAGCGGCTTCAATGTAAGCTGGTAGGCCCGCGCGTCCTCGGGATCGATCTTTCTCTGCAACAACCCCTTGGCCTCAAGCGAGGAAATGCAATGACTGATATTGCCTCGTGTCGTTGCAAAGGTCTCCGCCAGCTCGGAGGGCTTCACCGTCCGCTCCGCTTCAAAAAACAATGCCGCCAGAACCAGTCCTTCCAGGAAATTCAGATGGTCAGCGGCAAAGACCTGCGCGGCCAGCGATTCAAAGCGGCGTGCTGCCCGGTTGACCGCGAACATGGGGCTTTCATTCAGGAATGCATCGATGCGCATCATCTCACCTTGATAGTATAACCTTCAACTATTTAGCACAAGATCAAATCATCCTTGCAAAACAGTTCATAAGCAGTCAGAATTGCGAAGATATTCCAAATATGCCTACCTCCAATTCGATGTGTTTAGCCGGTTGCCTCATGCTGGCGGCCTTTGCCCAAGCGGCTTCTCCACAAGCGGCTTCCCCATCGGCAGGTCCGGCTTCCGGGCCCGCCGCGCTTCCTCATCCCACTGAGACTATGGTGGTTCTGGGTTCGCCGGTCCCTGTGCCTCTGGCCGAGTCTTCGGTTTCGGTCGTGGTGCTGCCGGTCGAAGGAAAGACTCTCTCGCTGGAATCGCCGCAGGAGTTGCTGCGCCAGGACTCATCGGTCTATCTCGAAGAGCGCGGCGCGGGCGGCGGGCAAGCTGACATGGTTCTGCGTGGAGGAACTTTTGAACAGGCGCTGGTGCTGTTGAACGGCTTCCGCATCAACGACAGCCAGACCGCGCACCACAATCTCGACATGCCTATTCCGCTTGATGCGATGGACTCGATTGAGGTGCTGCACGGCGCTGGTTCGACGCTGCACGGCGCTGATGCGTTGAGCGGTGTCGCCGACTTTCTCACCGCCGCGCCCTCCGCGACGTCTTTGCGCCTGCGCGCCGGAGAAGGCAGCTTTGGCGAGAACGAAGAGTCGACGCTGGGCGAGTTAGCGCGCAAGCGATGGAGCAGCCGGTTGACCGCGGAGCGTAACTTCTCGACGGGATTCATGGCCGATCGCGATTATCGCAATGAAGACGCATCCTCGGAGAGCTGGATAAGTTCGCGGCTCGGCATCTCCGACCTGCTCTTTGCCATGAGCGACCGCTCCTTCGGCGCAAATCAGTTTTATGGTCCATATAACTCATGGGAACGGACCAAAGGATGGTTTGCCTCCGGCCGCCAGGAGTTAGGCAGCCGCACCGTGGTTGCCTTTGGCTATCGCCGCCATGCCGACGAGTTCATTCTGCTGCGCGACAATCCCTCCGTTTATGAAAATAACCACATCGACGGCTCCTGGCAGGCCTCCATGCGCCACACTCGCACCGTCGCAACTTCATCCGTGATTTTGTTCGGGCTGGAGGCCGACGGCGACAGTATCCGCAGCAACAACCTCGGCCTTCATGCGCGTAATCGCGGTGCGGGTTACGTGGATCTGGATTTTCGTCCTGACAAAAGTCGCTGGAAGTTATCTGCCGGGCTGCGCGAGGAGTTATTCTCCGGCGACTTGCAATCCGCGCTGGCGCCGCATCTGGCAGGCAGCCTGCGCGTGACCGATCAACTCAAACTGCGCACCAGCGGCGGCTACGGATACAGGCTTCCTACTTATACCGACCTGTATTACTCCGATCCAGCCACCATCGGCAATGCGAATCTGAAACCCGAGTCGGCCTGGTCCGGCGAGGCTGGCGCCGATTGGACTGCGTCGAGCCGGCTGAGGCTTTCGGCAACAGGTTTTTATAACCGGCAGCACGACACGATTGATTATCTCCGCTATCTCAGCGCAATTCGCCCGGCTAACTCCGTTCTTCCCGCATCATGTCCAACCGATACCTGGTGCGCGGTCAACCTAAGCGGTCTGCATTTTGCCGGCGTCGAGACTTCCGCAACCTGGGTTCCGGCAAAGGGGCAAACCGTGCAGTTCGCGTGGACGCAACTTGTTGGCGCGCAGCCACCCTTGAACAGCCTGCAATCGGAGTATGCACTCAATTATCCGGTCGAAAACATTCATGCAACCTGGATCGTTGCGTTGAAGCACGCCTTGAATGTGACGAACTCGGTCGCGATTGCAAAGCCTTATCAGCAGCCGGGTAATCCGCTGTGGAACTCGACCCCCTATCCCGTGTGGAACGCGGCATTGACGCACGACTCAGGGAAGATTCGTCCCTATCTTCGCCTTGCAAATCTGAGTAACACCGGCTATCAGGAGATCAACGGCGTCGCCATGCAGGGCCGGTCGATCACAGGAGGCGTTTCTCTCTGGCTTGGGCGGTAAGCTTTCGCAACAAATCTATGCAGCAGGCGCGAATTTCTGCTAATCTGTCCTCGTACCTCGCGAGTCCGCACCCGGCAATCAACCAGCGGGCTCTACCTGCACTCTCCAGCTCTTGAGGGAATGTGGATGGGGGCGCTTCAAGAGCACACCAGGAAAGGTGTGCCTGCGCCTTGTATCTGCGTCGCCTTTCCCTTGCTTCCACGCAATACAACACAAAAGGAGAGAATTTATGAGTAATCCAGCACTGCACAATAAGATCACCTACGTCGAATTCACCACCAACAGCATCGAGCGGACCAAGCAGTTCTACTCAGCCGTCTTCGGATGGAGCTTCAAGGATTGGGGTCCGGATTACATCGACTGCAACGCGGTCGACTCGGGCGTCGCCATCGGCTTTGCCAATGGCGCTCTTCCTGCAGAGCAGCCTAAGTCCGCGCCACTGGTTGTGCTCTATTCCGCTGATCTCGCGGTCACCGAAGCCGCAATTGTGGCTGCCGGCGGAAGCATCGTCGTTCCCACCTTCGAGTTTCCCGGTGGGCGGCGCTTCCACTTCGCCGATGGCGCGGGCAACCTGATGGGCGTCTGGTCGGAGTAACTGCTTCCGATGAATTGAACTGGGTAAATTCCTGGTATCCCACCCTAGATCACCCCAACGACGAAGACCTGTCGTTGGGGACCCCGAAGCCGCAAGAACAGGAACGCGGCGAGGGTGGGGCACCCGGAATAAATTTGATCAGACGGCGGCTGCGTGGGTTTCCAGCTCCGCCAGTCGCTTGGCCAGCAGCGTTTCCAGCTTGACCAGCGCGGCTGAGAAGCCTTCAATGCCTTCCTTCAGCTTGTCGGTGGCCATGCGGTCGGCGGCGTGCATCGCGTCAAAGGCCGCCTTGTCCACGGCGATCTTCTCGATGTTCAGCGTCCTGGCGGCTTCCGGATCGAGCTTGCGCGGCAGCCCGGCTTCCGTCGCTTCCAGTTCGGCCAGCAATTGCGGCGAGATCGTCAGCAGGTCGCAGCCGGCTAACTCGCAAATCTCGCCGATGTTACGGAAGCTGGCCCCCATTACCTGCGTCTTGTAATCAAATTTCTTGTAGTAGTTATAGATTGCCGTCACGGACTTCACGCCGGGGTCATTGGCGCCGCTATAATCCTGGCCGGTGTCTTTCTTGTACCAGTCGAGGATGCGGCCCACGAAGGGCGAGACCAGCGTGACGCCGGCCTCGGCCGCGGCGATGGCCTGGTGCAGGCCGAAAAGCAAGGTCAGGTTGCAGTGGATGGCTTCGCGCTCCAGCACTTCGGCGGCACGAATGCCCTCCCAGGTGGAGGCGATCTTGACCAGCACGCGCTCGCGGCCAATGCCCTCGGCGTCATACTGCGCGATAATGGCGCGGGCCTGCGCGATGGTGGCAGCGGTGTCATAGGAGAGGCGCGCGTCCACTTCGGTCGAGACGCGGCCCGGAATGATGGCCAGAATTTTCTTGCCGAAGGCAATGGCCAGCCGCTGAAAGGCAAGGTTGGCGACAGTCTTCGCGTCGACCGACTTCCCTAACTCATAGCGGGCAGCGAGCAGCACGCCGTCCACGATGGGCTGGTACTGCGGCAACTGCGCGGCAGCGGTAATCAGCGAGGGGTTGGTGGTGGCGTCCTGGGGGCGAAACTTCTCCATCGCCTCAATGTCGCCGGTGTCGGCAACAACCACGGTATACGTGCGCAACTGGTCAAGCATGTTCCTTGGCAGATTCTGCGGCATGATTCCTCCGGGGGGAAACGCGCTATGGGCTTCATGCGCCCTGGGTTCCAGTGTACCGCGCTCCAATACGTCCAGGCGGTCAAGTTTGCACAACAGGCCGCGAGAACTCCGTATTCAAGCCGCTGGATGGCGTGCTGCGGCAGGAGGAGAATCCTGCGCTGAAAACGCCGGGAATAGCATGAACTCGATCTTCGTGCTACTCTGAGACTTCCCCAGGAGAGTCGAATGCTGTTGCGGGGGTGTGTGTGGGCGTTCTGAGCAGGATCGGGATTGCGCTGGATTCGGAGCTTCTGAAGCGGTTTGACCGCTCGATTGCGCGGCGGGGCTATACAAACAGGTCAGAAGCGTTTCGGGATTTGATTCGCGACCGGCTGGTGACGGAGCAGACCGCTGCCCCGGATGCGACCGTGGTGGGTACGGTCACCCTCATCTACGACCACCACGCCAGCGGCATCACCGAAAAACTGACTGAGGTGCAGCATGAGCACCACGAGCTAGTGGTTTCCACCAGCCATGCGCATCTGGACCACGACTCCTGCCTGGAAGTTCTGATCGTGCATGGAAAATCGGCCAAGGTTGAGCAGTTTGCCGATCTGCTGATCGGCCTCAAGGGCGTGCAGCACGGGCGGCTAGTGATGACCGTCCCTGCGCACGCGATCGAGCACGCTCATGAGCACGGACACAAGCACAGCCACAAGCACTGAAATTTGCAAAAACAGCGAGTTAGCCCCCGCTTCGTGGGGATAACCAGTTAGCGAGTTGGCGAAGGGGCGGCAGACTTTAACAGGCTGAGGTTCGTCTGGAGCGCTTGCTGATGAGCCGGATCAATTCCGACATCGGTCGGCAGCGCGGGGCCGGCATAAAACTCCAGAATATTCTTGCGCAAGCGGGCCGATGTCTGATCGAAGTTATGCGCGGAGAGCTTGGCCAGCAGGTTTGCGTAAGTTTCATCCGCAAGCGAGTATTCGCCCGCCTCGGTTTTTTTACCGTCATCGAGATCGCAGTCAGGCAGCGCCAGCTTGCCCGCGCGCACTTTTGTCAGCAAAACGCCGTAATCATCGGTGGTTGTGTTGATGCTTTTGATATACAGGTCTTCGGTTTGCGGGGTCGGGTTGTTAAAGCCCAGGCTTTTGAACGGACCTATCCTGGGCGCAAAGCGCAGAAGCGTGGATAAGATTCGCGTGCCCAGGCCGGGCTTTTCATAGGTCTTTCCCCACTCTCTCTCATAATCCGAGCGGGATAGGCGATAGAGAAACTTCTGCTTGGCAAAGCCGGGCGTCTCGCGTATCAGATCCTTCTTATGTACCTGAAGCGCCACCTGAGTCATCTGTGGAATCAGCCGGCTGATAAAGTAGCGATAGGAACCAACCGCCATGTCCTCATGCGTGAGCACGTCCTTCAGATCCAGCCCATAGACAACGGGAAAGACCCGCTCAAGCAGCGGTTCCGAGACCTGGAATCCTATGTAATCGTGGTACTGTGCGGGCGCATAACGATTTTTCGCCACCTGCAATGTGTCGAATCCAAATTCTGTCTTCAGGTGCGCGGACGTATCCTGGGCATAACGAACGGAGCTGCCATATTTCGCGCGCAGCTTCGGATAATGGATCGCGACCGCCGCGTTGACCGCCGGGTGGCCGTCAATGTCCGACACATAGTGCGAAAGCGCGCCCAGCGCAAAGGCATACTCGTTGGCATTCTGGCTTTCCGCCAGTAACTCCAGGACAAAGTCCCCGGTGCGAACGTAATGCGTCAGTTCGCTGAACTCCTTGCTGCCGAAGGGGTAGTAGCCCAGGTCCTGGATCACCGAGCCCCCATACGCGTAGGCATGAGCTTCCATGATCTGGTCTTCGGTCATACCCGGATAGCGTTCGATCAGCAGCGGCCGAATCTCGGTGGTCCATGCCAGGTCGATGATTTCCTCGTGGGTCAGAACAGAGTAGGCATACACAGTTCCGCCGAACAGCAGCACGGCGAAGACAAGCGCCATTGCGCGGGCAAGCCTCATAGAATGCCATCCCCTCATCCTAGTGTGGGTCAAATCGCGCCAACCAGCATCAAGACAACAACGATCATGAGGATAAGTCCAATTCCACTGGTCGGATAATAGCCCCAATTTCTGCTGTGCGGCCAAGTTGGCACAGCGCCAATCAATACAAGAATCAATAACACCACCAAGATAATTCCAAGCATATGATACTCCCGGCGCCGCCGCATGGCGCGCATCCGGCTCATTTTGTGCCGAACTGCAACGGTGAATCGAGTTTTTCACGTTGCGAATGGAGAATCTGCTCAATTGGATACATGCGAAAACGCTGCATGGATGATTTGCTCACGGCTGCGCAAGAACCACGGCACAAAAGACCTATACGTCTTATGGATAGAGTGAAAAAATGGACGGAGGTGTGCAGGGGGATGGTAGGCGAGGCGGGGCTTGAACCCACAACCCCCGGCTTAGAAGGCCGGTGCTCTATCCAGTTGAGCTACTCGCCCATGCTTCTTCTTATTCTAACGTCGAATGGCTCCTAAGCGCATCTGTCAATGCCGTCAGCGCTGCCGCAAGCTTCCGTTCTGCCTCCGCGGTAGATGGGCCGCAGGAGGTGAGGTAAGCGGTGATTCCCAAGTCCATCCTATCCGCGGTGATGAAGGCGCGGCGAATGACCAGATCGGCGCGGCTGCAACCGAGCGGTACGGCGCGCAGCAGGCTGCACACGCGTTTGCAGACGGCCTCTGCGATGGCCGGCTGCGCCCATCCCTGGTCTTCTCTGGGCAGCAGGTCGATGTAACAACCCATGGCGTGGGCAATGCAGCCGGGCGTTGCATCCAGCTCGCCGGCATCCAATTCATCCGCTTCGAGGCGCTGCCAGAAATCGCATTTGGAGGTCCAGAACGGCGAAGCAGCGGCATTCAGCTTTGCCAGGGCCTCGGCCAATGCGGGAAGCTGAGCGGCCTCCTGCAAATGCCAGGCCAATTCCGGGGCGCGTCGCAGATCGACAAACCCCGGCCATAGAGCGTCGATGACCGGCGCAGCAAGGCCCGCCGCATCAGGGCCCACCTCGAACTCCCAGTCAGCTTCCATAAGCCTCGCCGGTCACCATCAGCAGGAACCGCATTACCGTCGCCTCCGCCCAGTGAATCTCGTCGCCGGGGTCGCGGGAAAGATAGCCGCAGTGGCCGCCGTGACGGGTCTCGACAAAGGTCACGCACGGGTTGGCGAGCAGCTTCGCGCGCGTCTCCGGCAGCAGGCGGATGAAGGGATCGTCCTGAGCGCGCAGAATCAGTGCGGGAACCGCGATCTTGTCCACCACGCGGGCGCTGGCGGCGCGATGGTAGTAGTCGTCGGCGTTGCGGAAATCCCAATAGCGGGCCACGATCTTGTCGTCGAACTGGCGGATGGAGCGCACCGGCCCGATGGCCTTCCCGGTTGCATAAATGCCGGGAAATAGCTTTGCCTTGCGCGTGTAGCGCGCCATCAGACCGCGCAGAAACTTACCTTCATAGCCGCGGTTGAGCGGCTCGTGCAGGGCATCTGCGCCGGGAGCCAGATCGATAGCCGGACAGACCGCGGCCACGGCAACCAGTGGCGCAGAGATGCCCCACTCCCCGGCAAGCTTCAGCACCATGTTGCCGCCCATCGAATAGCCGGCCAGCGCCACCCGCTCCAGGCCGAATCGCTCGGCATAATGGCGCACCACCGCGCCCACATCGCCCGACAGTCCGGAGTGATAGAGCGTGGGCGTCAGCGTCTCCGTACCGCCGCAGGTGCGCATATTCATCCGCACGACGTTGCAGCCGGCCTTCCAGGCGCGGGCGGCGATGCCCCGAATGTAGCGCGACTCCGACGAGCCTTCCAGTCCATGAACCAGCACCACGGTCAGCCTCTTGGCCCGCTCCGGCTCCGCCTGCCAATGACAATGACAGAGTACGCGGCTGCCATCGGCCGGGTCGACCTCGACCGTCTCCGCTTGAGACGCAAGCCTGAAGGCCGGCCGGGGAAGAAAATTTCCGACGATCGTCTGCAAATGGGCGTTGGCCAGGCCGCGGCGAGGCTCAAAGGCCGACAACCATCCCGGCGGCAAAGACCTGTCGCCCGGGGCTTCGCGCAAACCCGCCGGAGCTCCGGAGGAATCATTGTCAAACCCTGTATTTTCTTTGATATTCGGAATCACGGAGGCTCGGTAATCGAGGAGGTTGGCTCTTGCCGCGCGTGCAAACTTGGGGCGGTTAGAGGGGATCGAACCCTCGACATCCTGAGCCACAGTCAGGCGTTCTGCCGCTGAACTATAACCGCCATATACACCGATTGTAGCATTGAATCAGGTGATTAGAGCAAAACCAGGGATACTGTAACTTGATTAGCCTCGTCGAAGGTCGCCGCTCTCTGTTGGTCGCGTCGACTTGAGTGTGTTGGTTTCGGGATACGCCATCCCTGGTTTTGCTATTGGCTCAGACGCAGATTCAGAGATCATAGGGAATTCCAGTCCATGGAAATTTGTTTCTGGCCGCATGCGCCGCTCAAAGATGGAGTGGTTATATGTCTCCCTCAAAACTGCGTCAGGCTCAAAACATTCCCATCCGGGTCGTGAAACCAGGCGATGCGCGCGCCGCTGGGCGAGATCCAGATGCCGAGCGGGTTGGAGTCATTCAGGCCGGGATAGCGCAGGAATTGAACTCCCGCCGCGGTGAGCCGCTCGGCGGTGGCCTCGATGGCTTCCACCTCCCAGCCCAGCACGGTGCCAGGCGCTGGTTTGTGCTCGCCTCCGGGGGTCACTCGCAGCATGATTCCGTTGGCATCGAAGACCAGAGCGAAGGGCTTTTCCTCTTCCACCAGGCGAAGCCCTAACACGTCTTCATAAAAAGCGCGCGCCCTCGCCCAGTCTGTAATGTGAACAAAGGCTACGATCTTGCTACCGCCTAGAATCGACCCATCCATCCTGACTCTCCTCCACAACGATTCTCCACAGGCCTCAACTCAGGGACAAGAACAAAGCGATGCCCCCCGCATATGGGAGTAGTGTCGCAGCCAGAAATATGCAAAAAATTAATTGCTGCTGTCCCCGGCACGAGTTATGATGCCAGCCAGCCGCCTCTGCGGACAAAGGAGATTCACCCCCATGGCTCCAAGTGCCCCCGTACCTGCAAGAGTGAAACTGACCGGCCTGGTGAACGCCACCAGCGAGATCGTCCAGAGCTTGCAGGACTTCGAGCTCCCCGACCTGCAGCAGTTCACGCGGGAGGGCGTGTACTCGAACACAGCCAGCAAGGACTTTCATCTATTCTACGTCGGCCGCGACAACGTGCATGAAATTCTGAAGTTTGTGCTATCGCGCGTCCGGATCTCTCTTTATTTGAATATGTTCGGCTTCGACGACGATGAATTGAATTCCATCCTGATGGCCAAGGTGATGGACCCGACCGTGACCATGCTGATCACCCTGGATCAGAGCCAGGCCGGCGGCGTGCATGAGAAGACGCTGATTGAAGCCGACCAGAAAAGCAATCTAGCGGCCTTCAATACGCATTTCGTCATCGGCCAGTCCCTGACTGGGCAGATCAGCCATACCAAGGGCTTCGTGGCCGATGGCAAGGTGGGCGGGGAGGGCTCGACGAACTGGTCTGTCTCCGGCGAAGGAACCTTTGTGAATGGAACCTGGAATGTTACCGGGCCAACCGCACCCGCGGGGCCGGTCAGTCCGGGCAAGGGATACAAGGCGCAAAACAATACCCAGTCCATCTTCACCGATCAGGACACCATTACACGCTTCCAGACCGAACTGGTAGCGGAACACCTGATTGCCACCAAGGCGGCAGCAAAGAAACCGGCAGCAGTGCCCGCTGCCACGAAGTAAGTCAGAAGCGGGTGTCCTGCCAACCATCGATAGGTTCACCGGCGAGTCGCACATTGCTCTCGCCGGTAGCCGTCGCTTGGACGCGGTCGATGAAATCGTCCAAAGGAGAAGAGTTTGAGCAATAACATGAACAAGGACACAGGCCGCGCGGCAGCCGCTGCAAGGCAGGGTCATGAGCCACCATCGGCGATCGCATCCGAGGGCTGGCGCTATCACCATCTGGGCATTCCTACGCGAACGCCGAGGCCTGACGAGGTGCACGTGCCGCATCTCAAGATTCATGTAGCGGGATTTGAATCCAGCCCCTGCGGCGTTCAGTGGATGCGCTTCGATGACGATGCGCCGTACCCGGAGATCATCATGACCGTGCCCCACGTTGCCTTTGAGGTGGATGACCTTGCCGCCGCTCTCGAAGGAAAAGAGATTCTGACGCCCCCGAACTCTCCGAGCGAGGGCGTCATGGTGGCGATGATCCTCGACCATGGCGCTCCTGTGGAGCTGATCGCGTTCTCGCCGGCGCTGAAAGCGGCTTCGGACACAGGTGGCTCCGTTACCCGTCCAGATGAGCGCGAAGGATGAGAATGCCGACGTAGCGATCCATCCAGGCTGCTTTTTCGGGCGCAGTCAGCCGGAATTCCTCCGTGACGCCAGGCTCGTCCACCGCCTCGATGTGCAAACCGGCCGACGCAATCGCGTTGATGTAGTCGCAGACGCGCGGCATGGCGTGCTCCAGCAGCACGTCTTCCTTCCAAGGCGACGGATAGCGATAGGGCGCGGTCTGCTGGTAGGCGCGGCCGTGGCCCCAGCCCTCGATTTCGTTGCGCAAAATGGCGAAACGAAAGGGATGCGGCACGGAAATGACCAGCTCTCCGCCGGGAGCCAATAGGCTGCGGAGCGTTCGCACCGCCTCCTCCAGGCTGGCCGCGTACATCAGCGCCTGGAAGCAGACGATCAGATCAAAGTTCCGCGAGGCTACCGCGGGCAACGTTGCCAGATTTTCAAAGCTGCCCAGCGCAAAGGAGAGATTCGAGCAGTCGGCGTGGCCCTTCCAGTTCTGAGAGAAACCCCGGCTGGGATCGACGCCAACCACCTCCGCGGCGCCATGCTCGGCAAAAAATCGGGCCTTATCTCCGGTTCCGCAACCCACATCCAGGACGCGCTTGCCCTGAAACGCGCCGCACATTTTGAGTTGAGCCGGCCATTCGATGAGCTGATCGGCGGAGACCTGCCGTGAAGTTGCGTAGACCTGCGCCAGCGCCTCCCAGGCTTCCGCGGCGTGCGACTCAAGGCGCTCGTCCTGCATGAACTGAGTGTAGAACGGCGGCGGCGGGGAAGTAGAATCGAGTCCAGTGGCAGAACGGCTCTCAACTCAATCCTCTCAGCCGGCGCGGTCCAGGTGGGCGCGCGGTGTGGCACTTCTGCGCCCGTCTCACACGCACACAGCCTTCTCGGCGAGCATCCTGCTGGCGGCGGCTGCCCTTCTGTCCAGCCTCATCGGACTCGGCCGCGGAAAATACATCGCATGGCTCTTCGGCGCGGGTCCGCAGACCGATGCCTACATGGCCGCCTTCCGCCTGCCCGACCTGATGAACAACTTCCTGGTCGGCGGCGCCGTCTCCATCACCTTTGTGACCATCCTCAACCATTATCGTGAGCGCGATGAAGAGGCTGAGGGTGAGCGCGTGCTCTTTATCGTGCTCAACTTTGTCGTCCTGGCGCTGATTGCAGCCACGATCCTGCTGATGTATCTCGCCGGACCTTACATCCGTTTCACCAACCCCGGTTTTTCCGCCGGGCAGGTCGTCCTTTGTACGCATATGACGCGGCTTCTGCTTCCGGCGCAGATCTTTCTGTTTGCCGGGAGTGTGATAGGAGCGACGCTGTTGGTGCGCAAGCAATTCTTGTATCAGGCGCTTCAGCCAATTATCTATAACCTCTGCATTATCGCGGGCGGAATGCTTCTCCACCGCCAATTGGGAATCTCAGCACTGGCCATCGGCGCCACTGCGGGCTTTCTGCTGGGATCTTTTGCCCCCAACGCTCTGGGAGCTGCCCGCGCCGGTGTGCGCTACCGCTGGGAGATCGACCTCCGCCATCCGGGACTGCGCATCTGGCTGCACATGACTCTGCCACTGATGTTTGGCTTTGGGCTGCCCTTTCTGGATCAGTACTTTGCGGGCTACTATGCCTCGAACGGAGCCGGAGAAATAACCCGCCTCGCGAATGCCAAACAGATCTTCTCCGCGCCCATGTCCATGCTCGCGCAAGCCGCTGGAGTCGCTTCGCTGCCATTCTTTGCCCAACTCTGGGCCAAAGGAAAACGCTATGAGTTTGCCATCGGCGTGGCCGACTCCGTCTCCCGCGTCGTGGCGCTGGGCCTGCTTGCCGCCTCAGCGATGATCGCCCTCGCTCAGCCCATCGTCGGCCTGATCTTCGGCGGCGGCCGCTTCACTCCCAACGACGTACGTCAAACCGCACTCTTTTTCGCCCTCTACACGCTCTCGCTCTTCCTGTGGTCGGCGCAGGCCATCTATGCCCGCTCCTTCTATGCTGCGGGAATTACCTGGCTGCCCATGCTTGCCAGCACAGTCATTGTGCTCGCCGCCTTCCCGCTCTACGGCCTCGGCTATCGATGGTACGGAGCCGCCGGCCTGGCCCTTGCCTCTGACGCAGGTATCGCACTCCAAGCTGTCAGCCTGGCCGTGCTGCTGCACCGGCGGCGCATGGTCTCGCTGGCCGGCCTGGACTATGCCGAGCTGGGCCGCTGCCTGCTGGCCGCCATGGTGAGCGGTGCGGGGGTTGGAGTGGTCTTCTGGTGGCTGGGCGGCGCGCTGCACCGGGCGGCGCCGGGCCGCACTCAATGGATCGACCTGGTGGTGCTCGTGGCCGGATCGGCGCTGTGGGTGGTCATCGTCAAGTGGGTGCTGGAGAAGACCGGCTCGGCGCTGCCCAGGGTGGCGATGAAACGGCTGGGGATGGGTTGAGAGATTTCCCAGCCATTTCCAGTTCATTTCCAGCTATCTATTTCAATTGATGTAGTTTGTGAGACGAGATTCGCAGTTCATTTTCGCTTCATTTCCCGATCATCCTTTGCCGGAAGGCGACTTTTGTGCACCTGGACTGACCTGACTGCCGACCTTCTGCCCCAAAAGACACAAACGCCCCCGCGTCGGCAGAGGCGTTTGTGTTGGAGCTGAGTCCCAACGCGCGGCTACGGCTGGATCGGCTTGGGCGCCTCCGACGCGACCGGGACCGGCGCGGGAGCTGCCTGCTTGGCGTCGGCCTTCTTGATGTCGATGCCGCCCTTGAAGAAGGCGCCATCCTCGATGCTGATGCGCGCCGCGGCCACATCGCCGGTCAGCGCGCCCTCGGCGCGGATGTCCACCCGGTCGGAGGCGGCGACATTGCCGCGCACCTTGCCCAGAATCACGATTTCGCGGGCGGCGATGCTGGCTGAGACCTGGCCGTTGCGGCCCACGGTGACGCGGTTGCCGGGCAGGTTGATGCTGCCCTCAACCTTGCCGTCGACAAACAGCGACTCGGAGCCGGTGATCTCTCCCTTGATGATCAGGCCCTTGCTGATGGTGGCCTGGTCGCCGGCCGTAACCGGGGGCCGATGGGCGGGTTCAGCGACAGGTGCGGGCGATACGGGGCGGGAGGGTTCTGGCGGGGGGCTGAGATGTACAGGTCCGGGTTGGCTGGGTTTCCACATAGCGCTCACGATAATTCCTTTTCTGTCCTGAGAGGACGGGGCTTGCAAGGCAAGGGCCTTTGCCTTGGGCCCAAAATCAAAATGTGCGGAGTGCCGGGCTTCACGCCCTGCGCAACCCGCGTACGGCCACATCTAGAATGTTACCTCTTCGCGGTCCGCCGGTGTACTGTGATGCCGTTATTCTAAGCCAGCACGCGGTGGAGAATCGCAAGCGCGGGCAAGGATGAGTAGAGGGAGCCAATTTTGACAACAGCGAACCGGCCGGACCTAATGTGGAAGGCTGAGGTCCGGCCACGCTCGTGGCCTTCATGAGCTACGAGGATCAGGATTTACGCCGGAGAAGCGTTTCGATCGGCGCAACAATAGCCTACTCTTGAACTATGACTGATCGAGAACTACTGGCGCGGATTGCCCGCTCCGCTGGACAGAAGGCCGGATACAAGCAACTGGTGCGCGAGCTGAGCCTGGGCGGCGGACGGGAGCGGCGGTTGCTGCTTGAGCAACTCGCCCGTCTCACCGTACGCGGCGCGCTGACCAAGCTTGACCGCGAACACTGGAGCATTCCTAGGCCGCTGGGCGCGGGCGGCACGCGCGACAATCTGGCCGCCGGGCGGCTGGACCTGCATCGCGATGGCTATGGTTTTGTGCGCCCCAACGCGCGTCAGGCTTCGCAAACGACTGCACCCCAGGAAGACATTTTTATTCCTCCCAACGAGATCAACGGCGCGATGCAGGGCGACCAGGTGCTGGTCGAGTTCGAGCCGCCCAAGGCTGACGGACGCAGGATGGGCCGGATTGTGCGTGTGCTGGAGCGTCGGAACCCGACCGTGGTTGGAGTTTTTCATTATGCGCGGTCGGATCGGGCGGCGGGGCACACCGTCGTTCCTTTCGACGAGCGCATGACGCAGCCGATTCTGATTCCCGAAGGCTCGGAGCTTCCTCCGGCCAAAGAAACAGCCACGCCGCATCGGGTTCTGGGTAGCCAAGCGGCCGCAACCGCGGCCCATGAGAGCCTGGAAGGCCTGGTCGTCGATGTGGAGATTACCAGTTGGCCGACGTTGACGCGCCCGCCCGTGGGCCGGGTAATCGACGTACTGGGTGATCCGGATGATTTTGGCGTCGATGTGGAGATGATGATCCGCAAGCACCAATTGCCACGGGTCTTTCCAGAAAACGTCCTCGCCGAGGCGCGCGCCGTGGCTCATCTGGACGAGGAGGAAGTCGCCCAGCGTCGCGATTTTCGCGCGCTACCCATCGTCACCATCGACGGCGAGACGGCGCGCGACTTCGACGACGCCGTGCTGGTGACCGAACGGGCTGACGGCGGTTATGAGCTGCAAGTCCACATCGCCGATGTGGCCGAGTACGTGCGCGCCGGGACCGACCTCGACCTCGAAGCGCGCCTGCGCGGAACCAGCGTTTACTTCCCCGACCGCGCTATTCCGATGCTGCCGCAAGAGCTATCGACAGGCATTTGCAGCGTGCGTCCCGGCGAAGACCGCCTCGTCCTGAGCTGCCTGATGCAACTCGATTCCACCGGCCGCATCGAGAGCTACGAGATTGTCGAGGGGGTGATCCGCTCGGCGGCGCGCATGACTTATACCGAGGTCCATGCCATCCTCGAAGGCGATGAATCACCCCACCAACGAAGACCTGTCGGTGGGGACCCCGACGCGGAGACCCGCGCGCGCTACGCCAGCCTCGTTCCTGACTTCGAGCGAATGCACAGGCTGGCCGTTCTGATGAACAAGCGCCGCAGTGAGCGCGGCAGCATCGACTTCGACCTGCCCGAGCCGGTGATCGAGTTCGACGAGCAAGGCCAGATGCGCGGCATCACCAAGTCCGAGCGCACCTGGGCCAACCGCCTGATCGAAGAGTTCATGCTGGCCGCGAACGAGTGCGTCGCCACCTGGCTGGAAGACCTGGGCGTGCCCTCGCTCTATCGCATTCATGAAAAGCCGGAGCCGCGCCGCGTCGTGCAATTCGAGGAGCTGGCCGCCGCCTTCGGCTATACGCTCGGCCTGGGTGCGCTGCCGGTCCGGCGCATCCAGACCCGCGGCGACCGGCGCGACGCGCAACGCACTGGCCGCAATCCGCGGGTGCTCGAAGTGCCCGAAGACATACCCGTCACGCCGCGCATGTACCAGAAGCTGGCCGCGAAGATCGAGGGCAAGCCGGAGGAGCGGATACTGAGCTACCTGATGCTGCGCTCGCTCATGCAGGCGCGCTACTCGGAGACGAACGAAGGCCACTTTGCGCTGGCCGCGCCTACCTACACGCACTTCACCTCGCCCATCCGCCGCTACCCCGATTTGATCGTCCATCGCATTGTGAAGGCGCTGCTGCGGGAGGGCGTGAGCGGTGAGGGTGTGGTGGCCGAGGGGCGGCACAACTCGCCCTGGACGCATCCGAATGAGGGAAGCTATTACGGGTTCGTGGTTTCCCAGGTCTCAAAATCGAGACCTGGGCCACCCAGCGGGATGGTTTCCCACCCTTTCGCCAGAAAAAAGGCGAAAGGATGGGGCACGGAGATTCATGCGGCTTTCTGCGCGGTCTTCAACGGCGAACCGCCCATCCCCGAGCCGGAGCTGGCGCAGATTGCCGAGGCGACCAGCCAGACCGAGCGTCGCGCCGCCGAGGCCGAGCGCGAGCTGGTCGAGTGGAAGAAGGTGCGCTTCATGCAGGACAAGGTCGGCGAGGAGTTTGCCGCGCTGGTGCTGAACCCCGCCAAGTACGGACTCTTTGTCGAGCTGACCGACCTCTTTGTCGAGGGGCTGGTGCCCATCGATTCGCTCGCCGGCGACCGCTACACTTGGCGCGAGAACACCCATGAGATCATCGGCGAGCGCACCGGACGCCGCTTCCGCGCCGGCGACCGAGTGCAGGTGATTCTGGACCGCATCCTGGCGGCTGAGCGCAAGCTGCAATTCTCCATTGTGGAAGAAGGTTTGCTGCTGACCGGCAAAAAAGCCGCGCCGCCCAAGGCGAAGAAGAGCAAGCGCAAGGACGCGGCTGCTCCAAGAGCGAAAGGCAAGAATCGCTTCGGCAAAAAGGTCAAAAGGCGGTAAAGAAGCGCAGTCTTCACGCGGGGACTGTTCTTCTTTATCGCCATGGCCGGGAAACCAGTTGCCTATTTGGCCAGCTTCTCGGATAGATCGCCAATTACCGGCAGCTTGAAACGCTTCCCGTTAAACGCGTTGATCACAGGCACCAGCCAGATGGCAAGCCAGCACAGCTCGATCAGCCTCCAAATCAGTCCAAGAACGAAAAACCCGAGGAAAAGCACGGTAACACTCAGAACGATTCCAAGTGCCATGTCGATGACAACTGCCGCTAGGAACAGCAGAATCGACTGCCATGCGTGGAAGCGAACGGAGGATTTCTGATTGTAGGGCGCTACAAGCAGAAAGATAATCGCCGGGATAGGGGTGAAGTAGGCGAGAGCGCCGGCGGCGTTGTCGCTCAGGCCAGTTTGCGGAGTTTCTTCGGGCATCGTTTCTCCTTTGGACGCGATCAAACGACTTTGATGAATTGCCCAGGCTCGTGACAACACGGAATGCGGGAGGACGCCAACCGCTAGGAAGAGACGAGAATGAGCACGGCCGCCGCGTGGAGGCCGTGCCCGTGCTTCATGCTGGCCTTCGGTGAGCTACCCGTTAGCCTGCCGTTCGGCGAGGGCGCCAAGAATCGGCAGCTTGATTCGCTTGCCGCTAAAGGCGCTGACCGCGCAAAAAGCCCACACAAGCAACCAGAAAATCGCGATCAGCCATGTGGTGGGCACAGCCAGGAAAGCGCCAGGCGCTCCGCACCACACTAGAACATAGCTCAGCGCATAGCTGACGATCAACGTCAAAAAGTTGAGGTAGACGGATTGCCAGGCGTGGAAGCGAACAAAGGGGCTCTTTTTGTAGGGCACAAGGATCAGGAAGGCGACTGCCGGGAGGAATGTGATGTAGGCGATCGCGCCGGCTGCATTGTCAGAGAAGCTAGACTGTTTCGGTTCGGACATGGAAATTCCTTTCTTTGTCGAGACTGGAATGGTACAAACGAATACTCCGCGCCTTGGCCAGACTCGGCAATCCTGGAAGAAATCCGGAAAGCAATGTGCGGAAGGCATCGAATTGAGACGAGATTATAAGAGCGCCAGCGCTAGGCAATTGTCAAGTGGAATTTTGCGAGGGGGCGTGGATGGTTACCTGTAGCGAGGAACTATCCCGATGGGAGGCACGAACACAAGGACGGCCTCCAGTCGGAGGCCGTCCTTGTGTTCGCCATGGTTGGGGAGGGCCTGTTACCGGTTGGCTTGCTTCTCCGCCAGCCCGCCGATGATGGGCAGCTCGAAGCGCTTGCCGTTGAAGGCGCTCACGAAGACGATGACCAGGATGACGAAGAATACCAGATCGATCAGTTGCCATAGCGGCAAAGTGAGGAAGACAACGGCTGGAACGATGTTTTGTACGATTCCGACCAGAATATGCACCACCGCCCAGGCAACGAAGAAGAAGATCGACTGCCAGGCATGGAAGCGGACATACGAACTGTTCTTGAAGGGCGCAACGATCAGAAAGACGATGGCCGGGATGATGGTGACGTAGGCAAGGCCGCCGGCGGCGTTGTCAGAGATACCGGAAGGATTCGAATCGGACATGAGGACTCCTTTGGGGCGAGGCTGCTCGCTCGGATAGGCCGTTGAAGAACCCGTTAGAGCACCAGTGAGATTGTGAGTCTGGCCGCGAGAATCCGTAAGGTCAGAATTGCTCAAGTAGCTGGGGATCGTTGTTGCCCAGGTTTCCGGCGGGGCGGCGCACTCCATCCAATACAATGGGTTCAGGAGCATGACGGATGGCACACATGGTGTTTTGCGTTCGCTACAAAAAGGAGATGGAGGGCCTGGAAGAGCCTCCCTTCGACTCGGAGTTCGGCCAGAAGATTTTCAAGAACGTCTCGCAGGCAGCCTGGGGCGAGTGGGTTGACCGGCAGAAAATGCTGCTGAATGAGTACCGCTTGCAGCCCTGGACCCCGCAGGCACAGCAGTTTCTGGTCGAGCAGATGGAGCAGTTCTTCTTCAGCGATGGACTCGGTCTGCCCCAAGAGTTCGTTCCGCCGACGCATTGATTCTCTGATCGAGCGCGAGCGCGCAAGGCCTCTCTCGTGTAAACTAAGAACGACCCCAACAGCCGGCTCCCCGCGAGCCGGCTCGATTGTGTCGGGACGTGGCTCAGCCTGGTAGAGCACTCGCTTGGGGTGCGAGGGGTCGGCAGTTCAAATCTGCCCGTCCCGACCATTTTTTCTGGATTGTTGACTCAAGAACAGAACGGGCCGCGCCAAATCTGGCGCGGCCCATTCCGCTTCCTGCCTCCCACCCTAGCCGCAAAAACAAAAACGCGGCGAGGGTGGGGCACCCAGATTCCAAAATGAATTACCGGTTAACGTCCTGCGCCTCTCCTGCGATCAGTTTGAGGGTGATCTGCTTGCGCCCGCGGTAGAAGGTCACGCTGATCGTGTCGCCGGCCTGATGTTTTTCCATGATGACGTCGACCTCCTGGGAATCGCTGACCTGCTGGCCGTCGATGGCCACAATGAGGTCGCCGCCCAGCAGGATTGGGGTGTTGCCCACGTACGCCTGCTGGTTGCCGCCGCGCAGGCCGGCCCGCTCCGCCGCGCCGCCGGGGATGACCTTCTGGATAAGGATGCCGGAGTCCACCGCCAGGCCCATCTGCGAGGCCAGATCGGGGCCAATCGCATAGGAGACAATGCCCAGCGAGGGCCGCTTCACGCGCCCGTAGCGGGTCAGGTCGTTCAGCACCGCTTTGGCCGTGTTGATGGGAATGGCAAAGCCGATGCCGGAGCTCTGGTCGGCGCCATTGGAGGCGATCATCGTGTTGATGCCGATGACCTCGCCGCGCGAGTTGAGCAGTGGGCCGCCGGAGTTGCCGGGATTGATCGCCGCGTCGGTCTGGATGGCGTTCTCGATGGGCGCGCCCTCCGAGCCGCCAATCGAACGGATGGAGCTGATAATGCCCCTGGTCATGGTGCCGGCCAGGCCAAAGGGATTGCCGATGGCGTAGACCTTCTGTCCCACCGCCAGTTCGCTGGAATTGGCCAGTGTCACCGGCTCCAGATTGGGCGCGTCGATTTGCAACAGCGCCAGGTCATGCACTCGGTCGGTGCCCACCACCTTGGCCGAATAGTTGCGCTTGTTGCTCAGCTTCACTTCGATGCCGCGGTTGGCGCCCGCGATGACGTGGAAGTTCGTCAGCACATGGCCGGCCTTGTCCAGGATGAAGCCCGAGCCCTGGCCCTGTTGCGGCACCGGCTCAAAGAAGAAGTTGTACACCAGGGACTTGGAGGTGATGTTGACCACCGAGGGCAGCACCCGCTTGTAGATGGCGATGTTGTTCTGCTCTTCGGCGTCGTAGGCGGGCGCGGCCTCGGCCTCGGTGAGTTGGAGCGCGGAGCCATCACCGGAGCCGGCGGTGTGAAAGAGGCGGCCCAAAGAGGAACGGTCAAGGCTGGAGGGAAGATGCGTGGTGAGGAACCAGAACCCACCCACCAGCAGAACAATCAAAAGAACACGGCGCAGTTTCATAGAGTGCAAACCTCTTCAGGGATCAGGGGTCAGGGAGCAGGGGTCAGCAAATATCGAAGCTAGGCAACGCGTTTTACTGATCCGTGAACCCTGATCCCTATTCTAAAGACTCATCCGCCGGAGATTTGTTGCTCTCGGCCTGAAGGCGCGGCCACAGCGCCTCCACCTGGGCGCGGAGAGCCGCCTGATCCCCTGCATTTTCCAGAATATAGTCGGCGCGCGCGGCCTTCACCGCGTCGGGAATCTGGTAGGTGAGGCGGAGCCATGCGTGGGCTTCGGCGATCTCGCGGCCCTCCCCATCCGGGCAGATGCGGGCGGCAAAGCGGGCGATCTTCAGCGCGTCGGGCGCGGTGACCACGATGATGCGATCCATGCGCCGCCGCCAATCGGCCAGCACGGACTCCTGTTCGCCCCGGGCGCGGGCGTCGCGTTCAACTTCAAAGATCAGCGCCGACTCGATCACGGCCACCGCGGCTGGATTGCGGGCAAAGACCTGCTCCATCCAGCGCCGTTCGGCGGCAATCACCGCCGGATGGACAATCGCGTTCAATTCGTTCAGCCGCCCTCCCTGAAAAGCCTTCTCCGCCAGCCGCGCGCGATTCAGCCGTCCATCGAGGCCGACGACATCCGGACCGAAGACGCGGACAATCTCCGAGAAAACCGGCTGCCCCGACTCCATCAACTCCCGGCCCAGCTCATCGGCCTCGACGACCTCCGCGCCCAGCGCGCGCAGAAAGCCCGCAACAGTGCTCTTACCGCTGCCCAGCCCGCCGGTGAGACCTACTCGCAGCATCGGCTATAGCCCTCTGCGCATCTTGGCGGCGCGCACGGTGTTGGCCATCAGCATGGCGGTAGTCAGCAGGCCCACGCCTCCGGGAACGGGCGTATAGGCTCCAGCAAGTTCAAAGGCCTTGGGGTGGATGTCACCCACCAGTGTCGATCCGTTCTTGGCAAACGCGGCCTCGCGCTTGGCATTGCCGGCAAAGAAGCGGTCGAACTCGGCGCGCTCGGTGATGCGGTTGATGCCCACGTCGATCAGCGTTGCTTCGGGTTTGACCATCTCCGGCGTAATGAAGCCCGCGCGGCCGATGGCGGCTACCAGAATGTCTGCCTGGCGGGTGATCGCGCCCAGGTCGCGGGTCTTCGAGTGGCAGATGGTCACCGTGGCGTTCTGGTGCAGCAGCAGCATCGCCGCCGGCTTGCCAACCAGGTCGCTGCGACCCACCACAATCGCGTGCCGGCCGCTGATGGGAATCTGGCTGCGCTTGAGAATTTCAATAACCCCGGCAGGCGTACAGGGCGCCAGAGCCGTCCGCCCCGCTTGCAGCAGGCCCGCGTTCAGGGGATGAAGGCCGTCCACGTCCTTGGCCGGAAGGATCGAGTCGAGAACCGATTTCACATCCACCTGAACGGGCAGCGGCAACTGAATCAGAATGCCGTCAATCTCCTCACGGGCGTTGAGGCTGGCCACTAGTTCGAGCAGCTCGGCGGTTGTTACCGTCTCCGGCCGCGTGATCAGGTCGCTATAGATGCCGACCTCGGCGCAGATTCTCACTTTATTGCGGACATAAATCTCCGAGGCGGCCACGCTGCCCACCAGCACCGCGGCCAGACCCGGCCGAATGCCCAATGCGGCGAGCGCTCGGACCTCCTCGGCCACCTCCTGCTTGATTGCCGCGGCAATCGCCGCGCCGTCCAGAATTCTCGCCATCTTGCGCTCCCAAGATTCATCGTATCGCTTTGCGCCTGCGCCGCGGAGCTTCCTCGCATCCCACTCTGAAACGAAGTGCTGCGCGGCTCAGGCGAGGAGCGTACAACCATCTTGCGTGTGATTTGCCTCACATACAGGCCCGGGGTGAATTCCTGTACGGTCAAACCTGCGAGGAATGTTTCAGATCACATCGGCATAGATGTGCGGAAGCTCCCGGCAGCGGCGTTTTGGAGAGGGTTGGATGAGTATCTTCAAGGATGCAGGGCATCTTTTCCGGTTTGCGGGGCTCTTTGTCCTCGCCTTTCTGGTCTTTCTGGTGGTGCGCCACTACGTGGTTCCCAAAAGCTTTGGGCAATATGGGCACTATCGCGGGGCGGCCATCGGCGAAATCGCACAGCACCCGGCGAAGTTTGCCGGGCACGAGGCTTGCGAGACCTGCCACTCCGACGTGGCTGACAAAAAGAAAGCCGGCAAGCATGCGCACGTGAACTGCGAAGCCTGCCATGGCGCGATCTTCGAGCGCTTGCCTGTTGCGGAGCAGCCCAAGCCGAACCTTTTCCAGCGCGCCGTGGCGTTGATTGTTCGACCGATCCCGCCCGATCCTCCCCTCCTCCGCCATGCCGAGGATCCATCCTCGGTGAAGCCGGTCTTGCCGGATACGGCCATGCTCTGCGCCCGCTGCCATATGGCCAGCGCCGCCAAGCCCAAGGGCTTTCCGCAGGTGGTTCCCGCTGAGCACTCGAACGGAATGCCCTGTGAGACCTGCCATCAGCCGCACAGTCCCGGAATGGATGCGCCGGTGGCGGCTGCGGGAGGCGCGAAATGAATCTATCGCGGCGTCAAATGCTGATTCTTTTGCCGGCGGCGGCAGTGGCGTGGAAGTCCGTGCTGGCCGGAAGCCCGGAGGAGTCTCCCAACTACAAGATGACGGACCACTGGTGGGGAATGCTGATCGACATTCCCAAGTGCATCGGCTGCGGCAACTGCGTGCGCGCCTGCGCCACCGAGAACGACGTGCCCGACGGCTACTTCCGCACCTGGGTGGAACGCTACCACAGGTCGGACTGGCCGATGACCGAATCCGGGGAGGTTACAGCCAACCCCTTGATCGTCCCCGAAGTCATCTCGCCGGACGGCGGCAAGGAAGGATTCCCTGCGGCCACCGATGAGAGCGGAAAGTACTTCTTCGTTCCCAAGATGTGCAACCACTGTGTGGATTCGCCCTGCACGCAGGTCTGCCCGGTGGGCGCGACCTTCGTCGCCCCGGATGGCGTGGTGCTGGTGGACCCGACCTACTGCCTGGGCTGCGCCTATTGCGTGCAGGCCTGCCCTTATGGCTGCCGCTACGTTCATCCCACCAAGGAGGTGGCGGACAAGTGCACGCTCTGCTACCACCGGATTACCAAGGGGCTGACGACCGCTTGCTGCGAGGCCTGCCCGACCGGCGCGCGTCAACTGGTCGATTTGAAGGATCCAAAAGACCCGATTCATGAGTTCCTGAAGACGCACAGCGTGCAGGTGCTGAAGCCGCAGATGGCCACCGGCGCCAAGCTCTTCTACAACGACCTGGACGGCTCGGTGCGGTAAAGACAGCTACTAGCTGCTAGCTTCTAGCTTGTTCGATGCGGGGATGAATTCATGAGTCGCCGCCTACAGGAGCTAAAAGCTAGTGGCTAGAAGCTAGGAGCTAAGTTTATGAACGGTGTTGAAGGCTACATGTATCCCAACGAAATCACACTCTATTGGAGTGTGCTGATCGTTTTGTATCCCTATATCACGGGGCTGGTGGCGGGCGCGTTCATACTGGCGTCGCTGGAGCGCGTCTTCCGTGTCGAGGCGGTGAAGCCCACCTACCGGCTGGCGTTGCTGACGGCTTTGGCCTTCCTGCTGGTTGCGCCCCTGCCGCTGGTCTTGCACCTGGGCCACCCGTTCCGCTCGCCGGAGATGTACTTCACCCCGCATAGCACCTCGGCGATGGCCATGTTCGGCTATGTGTATATGTGGTACCTGATGGCGGTGCTGGTCTTCGAGATCTGGCTCGACTACCGGCGCGAGATCGTGCTGCTCTCACAGTCGAGTACGGGCCTGCTGCGGTTGATCTACAAGGTTATGACGCTGGGCTCGACGAACATCAGCCCACGCTCGCTGGCCATCGACGAGCGGGTGGGCTGGATCGTGACGCTGGTTGGCATTCCCTCCGCCTTCCTGCTGCATGGCTACGTCGGCTTCATCTTCGGCTCCATCAAGGCCAATCCCTGGTGGTCGTCGCCGCTGATGCCGGTGGTCTTCATCTTCTCAGCGATGGTGTCGGGAATTGCCGGGGTCATGCTGCTCTACATGGCAATCACTAAGCTGCGCAAGCAGTCCATCGACATGCGCTGCATGGACTCAATCGCCATGTACATGTTCTATATCTTCATCATCGACTTCAGCCTGGAGATGCTGGACCTGGTTCACCGCATCTACGAGGCCGACGAATCCTTCCGCAGCCTGGATTTCATGGTTCATACCAAGCTCTACTTCTCCCAGATCGTCATCCAGATCTGCCTGGGCACGATTCTGCCGCTGGTTCTGCTGTTCCTGACACAGGTGGTCAAACTGCCGGAGATCGCCCGCAAGCGCATCTACGCCATCTCCGGCTGCCTCGCCCTGATCGGCATCTTCGCGATGCGCTGGAACGTGGTAATCGGCGGACAGTTGTTCTCCAAGAGTTTTCTCGGCTACACGACTTACAAGATGGCCCTGGTGACCAAGGAAGGTCTATTCATGGCGATTGCGTTGACCCTCCTGCCGCTGCTCTTCCTGTGGGTGCTGATCAAGCTGCTGCCGCCGTGGCCTGAGACGAGCGAGCACGCGCCGGCGATCGGGGACTAAGATCGCCATTTTCGGGTGGAGGCTATGGACGTTCTTCCCGACGCACTCGAACAGCTTACGGCGCGCCTGCAATCCCTGGAGCGGCGCGTCGACGCTCTCGAACACCCCTCCGCACCGCTGATCGCCCCGGAGTCAGTCGTCTCGCCTGCGGCCGTTGTCAGCGTAGGGCTACCCCTGGCGCAGAGCGCCAGAGTCCTCTCTGTGCTGGCCTATGCTCTGCTGGGCATTGCCGGCGCTTACGTCCTGCGCTACATCGCGGAATCCAGTTCGCTGCCCAAGCTGGCGATTGCCGCTGTCGCCATCGTCTATGCGCTCCTGTGGCTGGTGAGCGCGGCGCGCGCTCCGGCATGGTTTTCCAGCGCCGTCTACGCCGGAACCTCCGCGCTGATCCTTGCTCCCATGCTCTGGGAATTGACCCTGAGCTTTAAAATGCTGCCGGCGCAGGCCACCGCGGCCATCCTCGGCGCATTCGTCGTTACGGCCACCGCGCTGGCCTGGAAGCGGAATCGCGCGCCGGTCTACTGGATGGCCAATGCGACCGCTGCCGCGGCGGCGCTTGCCCTGTCGATCGCCACGCACCAGTTCCTGCCCTTCCTCGCGACGCTGCTGTTGATGGCGCTCATGTGCGAGTACGCGGTCGCGCGCAACCACCCGTGGAGTGTGCGGCCGCTGGTGGCCGCCGCGGCCGACTTGGCCATCTGGGCGCTGATCTTCATCTATTCCAGCCCGCGGAGCACTCGCATGGATTACCCGGCGCTGGGCATGGCAGGCTTGCTTTTGCCCGGCAGCCTTCTGCTGCTGATTTACGCGGTCAGTGTCGTCGTCCGAACCACGCTGCAGGGGCAGCGGATCACCGTCTTTGAAACCGGCCAGACGATCATCGCTTTCCTGCTGGCCTCTTCGAGCGTGCTTTATTATGCGCCGGGCTGGGGCGCAATCGTCCTGGGAGCGGTCTGCCTGCTGTTTTCGATTGCCTGCTATGCGGCGGCCTTTCTGCTCTTCAGCAATGCCGCCGCAAGCCGCAACTTCCACGTCTATTCCGCCTGGGCCGCGTGCCTGCTTCTGGCCGGATGCCTGTTATTCCTGCCGCCCTTCTGGCTGGCGGCGTGCCTGGGCCTGGCCGCGCTGGCCGCCATCGTTTTTCACTCCCGCCGGACGCTCAAGTTGCATGGCCTGGTCTTTCTGCTGGCAGCGGCGATAGCATCGGGACTGATGGAGTATGCCTTCCATGCCCTGACTGGAACTCCGCCCGTGAGCCTTACGGCGAGCGTCTGCCTGGTTGCCGGGTGCGCGATGATTTGCTCCGCGGCTGGCAAGCGCGGCTCTCCGGAGAACTGGATGCAGCAGTTGATCAACCTGGCAACAGCGGCTTTGGCGGTCTTCGCGCTGGCGGCGCTGCTGGTCGAGGGCCTATTGCGCCTCGTTGCCCTGCGCTGGCCTCCCGAAGCCCATCACGTCGCCTTCATTCGCACGCTCGTCCTCTGCGCGCTGGCCCTGGCGCTGGCCAAAGCCGGCTCCCGCTGGCGCCGCGTCGAACTGACGCGCATCGCCTACGCCACGCTGGGGCTGGTTGCGACCAAGCTGCTGCTGGAAGACCTGCCCCTCGGCCACCTGGAAGTCATCGCCGCCGCCATCTTCCTCTTTGCGATCACCCTGATCGCGGTTCCTCGCCTGGCGCACATCGAGCAAAAAACGTAGGGCGTGGCGGCAAGCGATCCATTCACAACCACCGAGACCAGTAACCTCGAAACTTCACTCGCCGTTTGCCGCCTTATGAATCGCCAGCAGCCTCTCCAGCAGTGGCTTGAGCAGCTTCAGATCCAGCGCATTGGCGCCGTCGGACTTGGCGTTGGCGGGGTCGTCGTGGACCTCCAGAAACAGGCCGTCGATGCCGGCGGCTACCGCGGCCCGCGCCAGCAGCGGAATGAACTCCGGCTGGCCGCCGCTGACGCCGTTGGCCGCCGAGGGCTGCTGCACCGAATGCGTGCCGTCAAAGACCACCGGCGCGAGCGCGCGCATCACCGGCAGCGAGCGGAAATCGACCACCAGCGTGTTGTAACCGAAGCAGGCGCCGCGCTCGGTGAGGAGGACGCGCTCATTGCCCGTCGAGCGAACCTTTTCGACCGGGTGGGTCATATCCCACGGGGCGACGAACTGGCCCTTCTTGATGTTGACGGCGCGGCCGGTGCGGCCGGCGGCTACCAGCAGATCGGTCTGGCGGCAGAGGAAGGCGGGAATCTGCAGCACGTCCACGGCCTCGGCGGCCACTGCGCAGTGGGCCGGCTCATGCACGTCGGTTAGTACCGGCAGGCCGGTGTCCTTGGCCAGGCGGCCAAGAATGCGTGTGCCTTCAACCAGGCCCGGCCCGCGAAAGCTCTTCACGCTGGTGCGGTTGGCCTTGTCGTAGCTGGCTTTGAAGATATAGGGAATGCCGAGGTCGGCCGCGATGCGCTGGATTGCCTCGGCCATCGTGCGCGCGTGGGCCTCGGACTCAATGACGCAGGGACCGGCGATCAGGAAGAGCTGGCCAGCGCCCACATGAACCGAGCCGATTTCGAAGGAGTTGCTCACGGATTCGATTGTAAAGGCTCTGGGAGTCGTAAACTTGTTTCACAGAAGTTTTCCGGCAGTCCGCAACTTCCCTGATGTTCTCACCCGGTTTTCAAGGCAACCCACGATGAAAGACATTTATATCGCCGATCTGGCCAACTTTGACGAAGGCAAGCTCTTCGACGGCTACTTCCTGGTTCTGCTCAAGCAGCAGCGCACCACCAAGTCCAACAAGCCCTACCTCAACCTGATTCTGGGCGATAAAACCGGACAGCTTGAAGGGCGCGTCTGGGAACCCGGCGACCCGCGCATCGCCAGGGACTTCGAGCGGGGCGATATCGTCAAGGCGCGCGGCTCGGCCTCGCGCTTCGACGACCGCCTGCAGATGAAGATCGACCAGCTCCGCGTGGCGCTTCCCAGCGAGGTGGACAAGAGCGATCTGCTGCCTTCGACCACCTACGATGTGGCCGAACTCTGGCGTCGGCTTCTAGGCTTTGTGGACAGCTTCACCAACCCCGACCTCAAACTGCTGCTGACCACGCTGCTGGCCGATCCCGCGCTGGCGCAGGCCTATCGCGAAGCTCCCGCCGCCAAGCAGCTTCACCACGCCTGGCTGGGTGGCCTGCTGGAGCACGTCGTCAGTTTGTTGACGCTGGCCGACCGCGTCGCGCCCAGCTATCCCATCCTCGACCGCGACCTGCTGCTGACCGGCGTCATCCTGCACGACATCGGCAAGGTGCGCGAGCTGAGCTGGGAGATCGGCTTCGAGTACACCGTCGAAGGCAGTTTGCTGGGCCATATTCAGATCGGAACAGCGCTGGCCGAGCGCACCATGGATAGCCTGCCCAACTTCCCGCCGAAGCTCAAGCTGCTGGTCCTGCACATGATTCTGAGCCATCACGGCAAGCTGGAATTCGGCTCGCCCAAGCTGCCAATGATTCCCGAAGCGCTGGTGCTGAGCTTCGTCGATGACCTCGACGCCAAGATGCAAGCCGTGGCTGGCGAATTCGATAAGTGCATCCGCGAAGGCAAACCCGCGGACGAACTGACGGGGAAGGTCTGGGCGCTGGATCAGAGGCAGTTGCTGAATACGAAACGCTGGCTGCGGGAAGGCAAGGAATAGGGAACAGGATCACGGCAGAGCGTGCGCGATGTGAGATACAATGTATCTCAGGAGGCTGAAGCGATGGCGACTACGATGGTTCACATCCGGGTGGACGAGAAGGTGAAGGAAGACGCCGCGGCGACGCTGGCTGCAATGGGAATGTCCGTCTCTGACGCCGTCCGGATGTTGCTGGTGCGTGTGGCGGCGGAGAAAGTCTTGCCCTTCGAAGTACGGGTTCCCAATGCGGCCACGGTAAAGGCGATGCAAGCGGCCGATCAGCGCAAGGGCAAGCGATTTAAGACAGCCAATGCGCTCTTTGAGGAACTGGGAATCTGAAGATGCGCAATCCGATCCTGGGAGCCAAATTCCGGCGCGATGTGAAGCTGGCCCAGCGGCGCGGAAAAGATATGTCAAAGCTGCGCGCCGCAATTCTGCTGTTGATCGAAGGCAATCCCCTGCCGCCGCGCTACCAGGACCACCCTCTCAGCGGCGATTGGCAACATCATCGCGATTGTCACCTCGAACCGGATTGGCTCTTGCTCTACAAACTCGACGGCGACGACCTTTACCTTGTTCGCACCGGCTCGCACTCGGATTTGTTCTGAACCGTGAATCCCAGAGCCTTCGACCATCATTTCACTTTACAAACCACTCCCACTGCTCCGGGGTCAGCGGAACCACCGAAAGCCGCCCGATGAGGACCAACGGCGAGGCGGCGAAGAGCGGATCGGCTTTGATCGCCGCCAGGGTCTTGGGCTTCCTGAGGCGCTTGCCCATCTTGACCCTGACGATAGGAACCTTGGGGTTGGTAGGGTCCACGCTGACTACGGTTCCCGTGCCGACGGCAGTGCGCTCTTCGCCGGTGTGGTAAAAGATCCACTTGGTTCCGGCCTTCATCTCGCGCAGGTGTTTCACCGCTGTGGGGTTGGTCACGCCATCCCAGACAGTCTCCCGGTCGCGCAAGAAGTCATCGAAGGAGTAGACATCGGGCTCGGTCTTGAAGAGGAAGAAGCTCACGCAATTCATCGTACACGTGGGACCAGGGACCAGAAAATAGTGACAACACGGCTTTGCTCGTCTGACTTGCTCAACCACTCGCGTTAATTTTTAGTGCAGACTTTCGGAATGCGTTTGACCGGCGTGGCCTTGCGGGGCTACCATCCGATACGATCATGCTCGCAGCCGCGATCAACCCAAACAAGCCCCTCCGCCGCCGGAGACAGTATGCCTTGGCGCTCCTTCCCGTTGTTGCCGCGCTGGCGCTCACCCCTTGCGCCGCCCTTCAGCACAGCGGAATGCCCCGGACGCAGCGCCACGAGAGCCACCACGAGATATTCCAACTGGAAGAGGCGTGGCGCATTGCCGTGCTGAAGGCCGACATCCCCGCCATGGACTCCCTGCTGGCCGACGATTACATGGCCATCACCCCCAACGGCACCCTGCAATCCAAGGAGCAGGCGCTGGCCAATCTCCGCGCCGGCGCAACCCATTTTACGGCCATTGCAATTTCCGACCGCAAGGTGCGCTTCTACGGGACAACGGCGTTGGTGACCTCGCGGGCCGATGTGAGCGGCACGAGCGGCGAAGGAGACTTCTCCGGGAGCTATCGCTACATCCGCGTCTATGTGCGGAATGCGGAGGGCAAGTGGAAAGTTGTGAGCTTTGAGGCCAACCGGATTCGCATGCCCGGCGAGCGCAAATAGCAGCGGACCGCGCCAGAAGACGGATTCACCTACAATAGACCGATGCCCGAGCTGCCAGAGGTCGAGACCATCGCCCGCGGCGTCGACGAGCGTCTGCGCGGCGACCGCATCGTCGAGACTTGGTTTGGCAGTCACCGCGAGCCCTTCAAGACGCCGCCGGCGCGCCAGGCCAGGGGCCTGGAAGGGCGCGTGTTTCTGGCCGTCCATCGCACCGGTAAGCACATCGTCTGCGAACTGGGTGCTTCGGTCGAGGATTCTGGCGCTCCAGCCGCCCAATGGATTGTGCATCTGGGTATGACCGGGCGGCTGCTGGTTAGCACTCCCGATGCTCCCCTTGCGGCCCACACTCATGCCCGGCTGAGCCTGGCCAGCGGCCGGGAGCTGCGCTTTGTGGACCCGCGCCGCTTTGGGCGGCTGGAGTTCCGCAACCTGAGCCGCAGCCCCGCCTTCAACGCGGCGGGGGCCGACCCTTTGACCGTAACCGCGGCGGAGTTTGCCGCTCTCTTCCACCCCCGAATGCTGCCCATCAAGGCAGCCCTGCTCAACCAGAAGCTGCTCTCCGGAGTGGGCAACATCTACGCCGACGAAAGCCTCTTTCGTGCCGGTATTCGCCCGCGCCGGCTCTCTGGCCGGCTGACCAGGTCCGAAATCGAAGCTCTGCGGCTGGCTCTGCGCGAGGTTCTTGAGCACGCTATCCGGCTGGGTGGCTCTTCGGTCTCCGATTACGTGAACTCCGACGGGGTGCGCGGCTTCTTCCAACTGGAACACTGCGTCTACCTGCGCACCGGCCTTCCCTGCCGCCGCTGCCATACACCGATCCGGCGCATTCTACTGGCTGGCCGGGGAACGCATTATTGTCCACAATGCCAGCGATAAGGAGAAGCTTCTATGGTTTTCAGGATTTATCTCGCATTCGGAGTTCCATAATCAAGACAATTCCCGCATTGAAAAATCCACAAATCATTGAAAATAAATAATGTACAAAATGGTACAGTAATTGCTATTAGTGAAGCGCCAGTGATATACAGGCGCTGGAAGATTTCTGCCAGCCCAGAGAATGCAGATGCCCGGCAAGAGCAACCGCCGACGTAGCGGCCCTCAAAAGGGATGAACCGGCCGGAAGGTCTGCAAACAGGCACGATGGAACACCATCGGCTATAGGATAGCTGGGAGGCCAGTGACCAGCGCAGGGACAGAGAAACGCCACTCACGTGAGTGGCGTTTCTTGCGTTTGGCCCTTAGTTGGGGAAGGCACTCATACGGACCGGATCCGGCATACAATTGGTCACTTGCCAGCCGCGGGAGTTCGCTGTAGTATCAGAGTTGCCTATCAAGCGGCTGACGCGAGCCACCCGAAAGGGGCAGAGCAAGCTCGCCGCATGCAAGGAAACTTCGCCAGTCCATTCATTTCATAGCATCTACAGGCGGCGAAGCTTCCCATAGGAAGGGCATCACCTGAGGAAGGCGCCGCTCTCACCGTCACGTATCTGACAACCGGATGAGTTTTCCCCGGCTTTTGTGTGCGCGGCGGCAAGAATGCAATTTCGCAGAGGTCTACAGAGATCGTTCCGGGCCGCAGAGGCTGAATCGGCTCCGCACGCTGGAAGCGCCGGTTGATGGGAATTCCGGATACGGCCGGAATCTGTGAAGATGCACAACGCCCCTGGGAATCGCGGTTGATTGCGCGGAGATCGCTCCGGCGCAGTTTACACAGGTTCCTGCGACGATTTTTCGCCGCATTCCGCCGGATTCCCCGTCCAGAACTGGGCGGCGGCGGACAAGGGAAGTTCGGCACCCGGCAACAAGGGCTGAACCAGGAAACGCAATGCAGCAGAGCGCAAAACACCAGGAAGTTCACGCATGACGACAGAATTGACGCAACCCCAAACTGAATTGGGGCCGGACCCGGCCAACGGCCAGGGACAATCGCAGGGGCATCGGCGCCGCCGGCGCCGCCGCAAAAACAAGAGCAGCCAGGCAAGCGCGGCTCCCGCGCAGCAGCTTCAGGCCCAACAGCCTCCGCCTCAGGCGCAACCGCAGGCTCAGGCGCCCCCGCAGCCTCGTCCCGCGAAGCACAAGCCGGCTCAGCCGCACCAAGGTGGACAACCGGGCGGCCGCCAGGGCGGACACCAGAATCAGGGCCGGAAGAAGAAATTCTCCCAGAAGGGATCGTCTTCGGCGGCGCAGCCCGGCAACAGCATCTCCGCCCCGCCGCAGGGCAAGCGCAAGATGAAGCAGAAGGGGCCGCGCGAGTTTGTCGGCCCAATGGACCACAGCTATCGCATCGTGAACGGCAATGTTGCCGACGGTCCGCCCTCGACCATCCAGATCATGAGCAGCGGCCACGGCGACTCTTACCAGGACGACTACCAGCCGCAGCCGGCGGTCGCCATCCGCGCCGACGCGCCCACCCGCATCTTCTGCTTCATTGACGATCTCTTCTTCCTGGCCAAGATTCAGGAGACGGCGCGCAAGCTGGGCGTGAAGGTGGAGTTCGTCAAGGGCGACAAGGAATCCGTCGCCCGGCTGACGGACCTGCCCGAGGCCGAGCGGCCCAAGCTGGTGGTCTTCGACCTGAACAATCTGAACGCCAAGCCCATGGCGCTGATCCCCAAGTTCAAGACCAAGTTCAAGAAAGCGACGTCGATCGTCGGCTATCTCAACCACTTGCAAGGCGAACTGAAGGCCAAGGCCATCGACGCAGGTTGCGACGCGGTAATGCCGCGGTCGGCTTTCTCGCAAACCCTGCCCAATCTTCTGCGCCGCTATGGAGTGGAAGAGGAAGAAGACAACACGCCGCAGCCGGCTTAAGGCAGACGGACTCACGGCAAGGGGCGCTTCCATGGTGGGAGCGCCTTCTTTTGTGCGCGGGAAATCTATCCCGGCGGCCAGGTGAGCGGGCGTCCGCCGAGCAGGTGAACGTGGAGATGATCCACGGTCTGGCCACCGTCCTCGCCGGCATTGACCACCACGCGGTAGCCGTTGGTAAGGCCCTTGGCGTGGGCGATCTGGGCCGCGGTCCATAGCAGGTGGCCGAGCAGCGCGTGATCCCCTTCGATGCAGTCGGCCAGCGAGCCAATGTGTTCGCGCGGCGTGATCAGCACGTGCTCCGGCGCCTGCGGGTGAATGTCCGCGAAGGCATAGCATTGCTCGTCCTGGTAGACGGCGGTGGAGGGGATGCTTCCTTCAACGATCTCGCAAAATAGGCAACTCATGGCGCGTTCAGTGTACAGGAACGAGACACTTTCATGCACGAATACGAGAAATATTGAACGTTGCCGGCAGAAAACGGTCGAGCGAATCGCCGGGCGTGATCTTTTCGCAGCGCGCTTCCTTGCGACAGAGGCAGGGAAAGGCGCTATATCAGCAGTCCTGTCTCCGATTGCACAGCGCGCCTTGCAGCCAGGTGGAAGACTACTAATACAAGTGTTTTATGCGCTTGCCTGAAAAGGAGAAGACCATGCCCCAGAGTGAACATTCCCAAGCGGCGGAACTCCACAACCACGCAGCTCACGCGCACGCGGTAGCCGCATGCGGGCACAGCACGGGCGATCACGCTTCCGATCATGAATTGACCCGTCAGGCCTTCGAAAGCTCCCAGGAAGCCGCCCAGCTTTCAAGAAGGATTGCCAAACAGGAGCCGGATTCTAGGGCGGCTTGAGCTTCGCCAACGAGGCCGCAAGGGCGGGAGACGCCAGCCTTCCGCGGTAGTCCGATCTTGCCCATTCTATTCATAACCCTCTTCCCTACTCTATTGCTTCGTCCACTCTTGCCTGGGCTTACAATGGCAGCATGTCAGCCAAACGGCAGAATGGAGAGCGAGGATGAGGCGAATTCTACTGGTCTGCGGGATCTTGTTGTGCAGTCTGGCCTGCTCCGCTCAGGCCGGCAGCGTGGCGGGAGAGTGGCGCGGCATCTGGACGGACCCGACCGGGTATGTCTTTACCGTCACGATGACTCTAGAGACCGGTCCCGGTTGCAAAACCTGCGCGCCAGCCGGCGACGGATCGATCCGCGGCAAGATTGTGTGGACGCTGCGCAAAGCGCCCTCGAATGCCACCCCTGAGCTGGCCGCCAAGGTGGGGTTGACCGGCACGGAGCTTGTGAAGGGCGAGAGGAGGGGCGAGGGTCTGCTGGTGCTGAACGGCTATCAGAAGGACGACCCGAACAGCATCATCGGCATCGACCAGTACCGGCTTGCCATCTCCGACGACGGCAAGGTCATCGGCGGCATCACGCTGAATTACGGCCCCTGGACGGGCCAGCTCTTCGCCGTGCGCGCGCAGTCCTGAGCGCGGAAAAATTCCGGCCGCGGGCCGTGCCAATCCCTCGCCCGTGCTGATAGAATCTCCGCATGGAAACCATCCAGTACAACCTTCCGCCCAACCGCATTCCCCTTGCCTGGTATAACATTGCCGCCGACTTGCCCAAGCCGATGGCCCCGCCGCTGCATCCTGGTACGCTCCAGCCCCTCGGGCCGGACGACCTGGCGCCGCTCTTTCCGATGAGCCTGATCCTGCAGGAAGTGAGCCAGGAACGGGAGATTGAGATCCCCGGCGAAGTGCGGCAACTCTACGCGCAGTGGCGCCCCTCGCCGCTCTTCCGGGCGCGCCGCCTGGAGAAGGCGCTGGATACGCCGGCGCACATTTACTACAAATACGAGGGCGTGAGCCCGGCCGGCTCGCATAAGTTGAATACCGCCCTGCCGCAGGCTTATTACAACAAGAAGGAAGGCACCAAGCACCTTTCCACGGAGACCGGAGCCGGCCAGTGGGGCTCGGCCCTGGCCATGGCCTGCTCCTTCTTCGGCCTGGATTGCAAGGTCTTCATGGTGCGGGTGAGTTATGACCAGAAGCCCTATCGCCGTGCGCTGATCGAAGCCTTTGGAGCCTCGGTGACCGCCAGCCCAAGCAACGAAACAGAGTCGGGCCGGGCGATTCTGGCTCAGCATCCGGACTCGAATGGTTCACTGGGCATTGCGATTTCCGAGGCCGTCGAAGTGGCCGCCAAGGATCCGAATACCAAGTACGCGCTGGGTAGCGTGTTGAGTCACGTGCTGCTGCACCAGACGGTGATTGGCCTGGAGGCGATTGAGCAGATGGCCCTGGCCGATGACGATCCTGACGTGGTGATCGCCTGTGCGGGCGGCGGATCGAACTTTGCCGGCCTGGGGATGCCTTACATCGGCCGCAAGCTCAAGGGTCAGAGCAAGGCGCGCGTGGTTGCCGTGGAACCGGCGGCCTGCCCCAGCATGACCAAGGGCAGATTCGTTTATGACTTCGGCGACACCGGCCACCTGACGCCGCTGGTCAAGATGCACACCTTGGGCAGCAGCTTCGTTCCTCCCGGAATTCATGCCGGCGGGCTGCGGTATCATGGCATGGCGCCACTGGTCTCGCACGTACTCGACCTGGGATTGGCCGAGGCCACCACCGTGCAGCAGTTGGACGCCTTTGCCGCCGGGATTCAGTTTGCCCGCTCCGAGGGCATCATGCCCGCTCCGGAGGCTAACCACGCCATCGCCGCGGCCATCTCCGAAGCCCTGCAAGCCAAGCAGGAAGGCAAGCAGAAGACGATTCTCTTCAATCTCAGCGGCCATGGGCACTTCGATATGCAATCGTACATCGCCTATCAGGCCGGCAAGCTGGAGAACTACGAGTACCCGGCGGAGGAGATCGCAATGGCGCTGGCTGGGCTGCCGTCGGTGGGGTAAGCACGGATCACCTGAGTTGCGGCAAAAGGACAACAAAAAGAACCTGCGGATGGCTTGAGGCCGCAGGTTCTTTTTGTTATCCTTCGCTCACCAGCACAGCAGAGTTAGAGACTTTCCGACTGCAGCCGGACGAACCTAATTGACCGTCAGCACGAATGTCGTGTTCTGCGTGATGGCGGTAACGCCGTTGTTGGACTGCGCGGTGACGGTCACCGTGTACGTACCAGCCGGAGTCGGCGGATTGGGAATCGGGCCGTGGTGCTCATAGCCATAGCGCGGATTGCATCCGGTGGTACCCAGCAGGGTGACCAGGCAAACCAGGGCCACGAGCGAAAGCCGATTTAACCAGTGGCGGACCGCCCCACGGATGAAGACCTGTCCGCGGGGACCCCGGCGGCGCCGCGCTCCCCAGGCGAGACCGCCCAGACCCAGAGCGCCGGGCAGCAGAAACGCCCAGGCTATGGGAGAGGAGCCCTTGCCCGGTCGGGTTGCTGGTGAGGCCAATGCGGTGGATTGCGCGTAGGTCTGAAGCACCATCGAACTGGTCACTGCCGCATTCTGGTCAGGCAAGATCTCAACGCTCTCCGGCGTATAAATGCAGGAAGCTTGATCGGGCAGGCCGGAGCAGGAGATGGTGACAAACGCCGGAGTCGTCAACTTGGAGACAAACTCTTGCAACGGTGTAACGCTGATCGTGCCCGTTCCCGCCTGACCCGGCGTCAGGGTCAGGGTGTTCGCGGCACTCGTCGGCGTCAGATTGGAGACGGTCACCGCAAACTCGGAATTGCACTGATTGCTAATGGTCACCGATGCGGCCGCGGAAGAGGAGGTGAGGAAATCGGCGTTGCTGGCATAGACCGCGCTCAGAGAGTGAGCGCCGTCCTTCAGGGCAAATTGGAAACTGGTCTTCCCGCTGGAATCGAGATCCGCGCTGGCTAGTGAAACTGTGCCGTCCTCAATGTTGACGGTTCCGGCAGGCACTCCCGCCGCACTGGCCACGCTCACCGAGAAGCTGGTCAGCGAACAGGTCTGCGCATTGGATTGCGTGGTCTGCGGCGCGGTCAGCACCGTTGTCGTGGCTACGCCCGCGGGCGCCGCCAGCGCGGGCATGGCCAGCGCGATACCGAGTCCCGCAACCAATTCAAGCCGCAGACCGCGGCGGACAATGCCTCTCACGTGTACCTGCTCCAAAAGTCAGAATCGCCTGCCGCCTGTCTGCCGCAGTCCAAACCCTATTGTATCCGGCGCGGGCGCACCGGAGCCATTCCCCCGCACTTCTTTGGACGCGAGGTAGAAAGAATGGTTTTCCTTGAGCGGCCAGGGATTCTACAATAAGGCACCATGATCGCTCATTTGCGCGGAAAGCTCATCTTCAAACAGCCCGGCCAGGCCATCGTAGAGGCGGCCGGGGTGGGCTATGACGTCACCATCTCAATCCCCACCTTCACCGCCCTGCCCTCGCTGGGCGCGGAGACTGCACTGCACATTCACACCCAGGTCAGCGAAGACCAGATCGCACTCTTCGGCTTTCTCGATCGCGAAGAGAAACGCCTCTTCGAGCGCCTGATCACCGTCAGCGGCGTCGGTCCCAAACTGGCGATCAAGATGCTCAGCGGACTTTCACCGGAGCGCACCGTGCAGGCGATTCGCGGCCAGGACCACGCGCAACTGACGCGCATTCCCGGCGTCGGCAAGAAGCTGGCCGAACGGCTGGTGGTCGAACTGAAAGACAAGCTCGACGACTTTGCCGTTGCGCCGGCGCCATCGTCGGTGCGCGGAGCGGCTGTGGACGACGTGCTCTCCGCGCTGGTCAATCTCGGCTACCAGCGCGTGGCCGCCGAGAAGGCCATCGAACAGGCCGTCGCCAAGGACAAAGCCCTCGCCGCCGACTTCGACGGACTCTTCCGTGGCGCGCTGAAGGTGATCCGGTAGACTTGTTTCCATCATGACTCGCGCAACAAAATCCGTACCACCCGCCGCCCACCTTCACTCCGAAGGCCTAGCCTTTCTGCGCGCCCTGGCCCGCCACAACGATCGCGAGTGGTTCACGCCGCGCAAGGCGGTCTTCGAGGCCGAGCTGAAGGAGCCGATGCTGGCCATTATCCGCAAGGTCACCGGCGCGATGGAGAGCTTTGCCCCCAGCTTCGTGCGGCCCGCGGAGAAATGCCTCTTCAGGATCTATCGCGACACCCGCTTCAGCGCCGACAAGAAGCCGTACAAGACGCATGTGGCCGCCTGGTGGTCGCATCAGGGGCTGGAGAAGACCTCCGGCGCGGGCTACTACTTCCACATCGACGCCAAGGAGGTGGTCATCGCCGCCGGCGCCTACATGCCGGAGAAGGATCAACTGGCCGCCATTCGCCACTGGCTCCTTGATCACCACGCCGAGTTCCGCAAACTCTTGCAGAAACCCGCCGTGCGCAAAACGTTCACCGAGTTCGACGGCAACGCGCTCACCCGTCCGCCCAAGGGCTTTCCTAAAGAGCATCCGGCGCTCGATCTGATTCGATGCCGCCAGTGGGGGTTGAGCACCACGCTGTCCGCCTCGGCCGCCCTCGACCCCGGCTTTGCCGCTGAGCTGATTCGCCACTTCCGGCTGGCTGCGCCGGTGGTGGATGCGCTGAACACCCCGATAGCCGCGGCTCTCGCGCCCCGCAAAAAGGTGCTTTTTGGCCTGGATTAGGCGCCCCGCACAGCAGCCATCCTGAAGAGTTTCCCCGTACGCAACCCGATAAAAACCAGCAAATCTCTGCAAAAACAGGTAAAAATCGACGAAAAATGCACAAATACCTAAGAATTTTGTGGAAATCGCGGTTTTTTCCTTGACTTTGTTCCCTCAAAAGTCGCATTGTAACGAACGACGGGTACTCCGACCCGCATGAATACAGGGGTTTCGTGCACGTGTTGCCTGATCCCCTCCTTTCCATGCGGCGCGCAGTATGCGGCGGAAGCCCAGGCAACACCGGCGCGCCCAAGGGCACGCCCGAGAAGGAGAGCAACACATGGCAACTGGATTGACCAAGACCGCCCTGATTCGGCTTCTCGCCGAAAAACTGGAACTGACCAACAAGCAAGTCGCAGCATTCCTGGACCTGCAGGCGGAGACCGCCGTGAAGGAAACCAAGAAGAACGGCGTTTTCGTGATTCCCGGCATCGGCCGCCTGGTGAAGGCGGAGCGCAAGGCCCGCATCGGCCGCAACCCCCAAACCGGCGCGGCCATCAAGATCAAGGCCAAGACGGTGGTCAAGTTCCGCGTGGCCAAGGCCGCCAAGGACGTGATCGCCCCCGTGAAGAAGTAGTTTCGCTTCGGACCAGAATCATACCCTGGACTGCGGACAGCAAAGGGGAGGAGCTTAGGCTCTTCCCCTTTGTATTTGTGCCCATCGAGCCAACCCGTTGCTCCCGGAAGCACTCAATCTGCCTGCTCTGCCGGAGCGGCTTTCTTCCGCGCGCACTGCTACTCCGTCCGCAGCGACTGCATCGGATCGATGGATGCCGCGCGGCGGGCGGGAATCCAACTGGCCGCCAGAGCCACCAAGATCGCCAGAGCCGAGCTGCCGGCAAAAGTAAGCGGATCGGTGGGCCTGACGCCATAGAGCATGGTCGATAGCAGCCGCATGGCCGCGAGCGACGCCACAAGACCGATTCCCGCTCCAATTGCGGCAAGCGTCAGTCCCTGGCCGAGCACCAGCCGCAATATATCCCGGCGCTCGGCGCCCAGAGCCATGCGGATGCCGATTTCGCGGCTGCGCCGGTTCACTGTGAAGGCAACTACGCCATAGAGTCCTATGGCTCCGAGGAAGATTCCCAGCAATCCAAGAGCTCCCACAAAGCCCGCGGCCATCTGGTCGTCCCAGAAGGCCTGTTTCATCAGATAGTGCACGGTGCGAACCGAGACAGGCACATTGCGATCCACTCGCTGAATCTCGCTCAGCATTCTTGCCGTCAGGGCCTTGGGGTTGCTCTCCGCCTCGACGATGAGCGTGCTATAGTCGCTGGGCATCTGCGCAAACGGGAAGTACATATAGGGTTCCGGGGTTTCGTGGATGCTGTTGATCTTCGCGTCCTCGACAACGCCCACGATCTGGCAAGCCGTCCCGTCGGCCACGATCTGCCGTCCCAGAACCTCCTGGCCCGGCCAGAAGCGTTCCGCCATGGTTTGGCTGATGACCGTGACTCTGGCAGCCAAAGGATTGTCGCCGGAGGTGAATTCGCGTCCCTCGATCAGGCGCGTTCCGATGGCGCGGAAGTAGTTGCCGTCGACCGCGTTGAATTTGATGGGAACGTTGAGCTGGCCCTGCGGCAACTCGACGCCGGGAATCGAGACCCGCTGCTCGGCTCCTCCTCCCGAATCGGAGAGCAATACGCGCCGCTCCAGAGCTGCGTGCCGGACCCCCGGCAGCGCCGCCGCTTTCTCCTCCACTTGGTTGAAGAAGGCCGCACTGCGCTCCGAGTTATATCCGGCAACTGCGGGAAGCAGATCGAAGTAGATCAGTTGCCTTTGCCGATCGAAGCCGAGAGGAAGCGAGCGGCTGTAAAGCAGGCTGCGCACCACCAGCCCGGAGGCCGTCAACAGCACTACCGACAGCGCAATCTCGCCCAGCACCAGCGCATTGCGCATTGTCCATCGCTTCACACCGCGCACTGCGCCCCTCCCTTCGCCCTTGAGCGCCGAGACGAGACTCGTCTTGGAGAGCTGAATTGCGGGCGCCAATCCAAAGACCAGAACCGACAGAAGAGCGGCGGCTGCGGTAAAGGCAAGGACCGATGCGTCGAGGTGCAGGTCGAGCCCAATCTCAACCTCTGACGGAGGCATCAGCGCCGGTGCCAACCGAAGAAGCCCGGCTGCCAGAAGCAGGCCAAACGCCGCGCCCAGCGAAGCCAGAAGGAGGCTCTCGGTGAGCAACTGGCGTATCAGGCGCAGGCGTCCCGCGCCCAGCGCCAGCCGCATGGCAACCTCCTTGCGCCTTGCGTCGGCGCGGGCCAGTACCAATCCGGCGACGTTGGCGCAGCAGATCAGCAGAACCAATCCGACGGCAGTCATCAGGATCAACGTTGGCACCATGGCTTCGCGCAGGCGTTCTCGCTCTGAGATCAGGGCAACGTTCCTGGCTTTGTCGATGGCAGGATAGGCCAAAGCCAGGCGGCGTCCGAGGGTATCGAGTTCAACCTGGGCCTCTGCGGCGGTCACACCTGGCCGCAGACGCCCGAGCACCTCAAACTCGCGGCTTTTCCGGTCGGCAAGCTCCTGGCTTGAGTATTCGGTCGCGACGGGGAGCCATAGGTCCGTGGGAACCCCGCGCTCAAGGCCGCGAAAACCCGGCGGCGCAATACCCAGAACCGTGTAGCCGCGGTTCGTAAGCCATATTTGCTTTCCCACCAGCAATGGATCTGCGTTGAAAGCACGATGCCAGAGCGAGTCGCAGATCACGACTCCCGGTTCGTTATCCGGCCGGGACTCTGCGGAGAAAACACGGCCAAGCTGGGCATCGATCCCCAGCACCGAGAAGTAGTTAGGGGAGACGAGGTCATCCCGCACCGCCTGCGATTCCGCGCCCACGCGAAGCATTTTTACGTGGCGCGAGTAAGCGAGAATTCCTTCAAGCGAACTGCTCTGCGCCGCCAAATCCCGGTAGTCCGGGTAGGAGAACGCGTCTTCCTCGCCCTGCGGCGTCGTGGCGATCAGCCTGGCCAGGCGGTCTGGCTCCCTGGCCGGCCAGGAACGTAGCAGAGCCGCCTGCGCCACCATGAAGACCGCCGTGTTCGCTCCAATTCCGAGCGCAAGAGTGAGGACTGCGACGGCCGTATAGCCGGGATTCTTGCAGAGGATTCGCAGGCCAAATCGAATGTCCTGCCAGAGCGTCTCCAGCCAGGGCAGCGTGCGGCGTTCGCGATAGGCCTGTCGGGTCTGCTCCATGCCGCCCAGGCGAATCAGCGCTTGCCGCCGCGCTTCCTCGGGACTCAGGCCCGCGCGTATGCCGTCGTCGGTGTGCATCTCCACGTGGCTGGCCAGTTCGGCGTCAAAGTCTGCATCGCCGAGCCGGGGGTGGAACATTTCAAGGATTCGAAGCCAGAGTGCTCTGAGTTTTGGCATAAGAAATCTCCTATTCCGTTCGCAGCGCCCGCATGGGATCGATGGACGCCGCGCGCCGTGCGGGTATCCAGCACGCTACGAAGGCGATCGAGGCCAAAAACAGCGGCACTACCGCGAACGTCATCGTGTCGTGGGGCTGAATGCCGTAGAGAAAGCTGGAAGCGAGTCTGGACAACATCCAGGCGGCAGGCCAACCAAGAATCACAGCGATGAGCGTAAGCGCCATCCCCTGTCGCAGCACAAGTCGCTCGACAGTACCCGGTCGCGCACCCATGGCCATGCGGATTCCGATCTCGCGCGTGCGCCGGCTAACCGCGTAGCTCATCACACCATAAAGACCCACCGCGGCAAGAACGAGGCCAATGAATCCGAACGTGCCGAAAAGAGTCGCCGCAAGGTGGGGCAGAAAGAACGCGGTGCGCATGTGCTCCTCCATGGTCTCCTCGTTGAAGATGGCCATCGCGGGATCGAGCGCGTGGACCTGGCTGCGGACTGCTTGCGCAATCGCCGCTGGATTGCCGGAGGTGTGAACAACAAGCGTATAGCCGAGGAACGACGAATCGTTTGCGATGCTCTGCTGGAGTGAGCGATAGAGGACCGGGCGGGTTTCTTCGCCCAGCGAGCGCGCCTTGACGTTGCCCACTACGCCGATAATCTCGTAGGTAGTTCTGCCGTTGGTGACTTGCCAGCCGATTGGGATTGCGCCGCCAAAGACGCGCTCGGCAAAGGCGCGGTTGACGACAGCGGTTTTGGGTCCCGTTGCCGTTTCCCCTCCAAAGTCCTGGCCGGCAATACGCGGAATGCCCATGGTTTCAAAGTAGCCGGGCGTCACCATGAAGAGCTCCGCGTTGACATCGTGCTTGTCTTTGTCAGCCACGCCGGCGGCGTGAAGATCTTCGCTGCGAGTGGTGCTGGAGAGCGGCGTTCTATCCGTGGCAGATGCTGATACAACGCCGGGCAGTGCGGCAACGCGCTGTTGAAACAGGGAAAGAAACTCGACGGTTCGAGGAGCCGTATAGCCGTGAACACGCGGATCGACGGACATCATCAGCAGGCCTTTCGATCGAAAGCCTATGTCGATTTTGGCCGCGCTTTGCAGACTGCGCAAAAAGAGTCCGGTGATGGAGAGCAGAACGACGGACATGGCGACCTGTGCGACGACGAGGAAATTGCGCAGGCTGATGCGGCGGCCGGGACGGGCGAGAGCATCTTCGCCCTTGAGTGCGTTGGCAAGCAGCGGGCGGGACGCGGCCCATGCAGGGGCCACGCCAAGCAGCAGCCCGCTGAGCACGCTTAGAGCGAGGGCAAACAGCAGTACGCGCCAGTCCACACTGATGCGCAAATCGAGCGGAACCGGAGCAGGCAGGTGGAGTGCCGAAAGCGCCCGCGTGGCCCATAGCGATAGAACGACGCCGAGTACGCCGCCGCCCAACCCGAGCAGCAAGCTCTCGGTGAGCATTTGCCGCTGCAAACGTGCGCGCGTTGCTCCAAGGGCGAGCCGAACGGCCATGTCGCGCTGGCGGCTGGCGGCTTGGGCAAACAGCAGATTCGCCACGTTGGCTCCGGCGATCGCCAGCACCAGGAGCACAACCACCGTGAGCGCGGCCAGAAAGAGCACCAACCCTCTCCGCTCATGGGGCGGCATTGTGCCAGCCTGATCGAACGAGAACCGGTTCCCCTGGTCGGTTTTAGGATTGGCCAGGGCGAAGCGCTGGGCGAGCGTGTTCAACTCTGCCGCAGCCTGTGCTCGCGTGACACCCGGCTTCAGCCGGCCCACAACAGCGAGCCAATGATCTCCGCGGGAAGCCTGAAAGGGGAGGTCAGTCGCCAGCTGGGACGCGCTGCCGAGCGGCACCCAAAATTCCGTACCGAGGATCTGCTCGACGCTGTGAAAGGCGGGTGTAACCACACCGATGACCGTAAACACATGGCCGGAGATGGTGACTGTCTTGCCGACGATTTCCTTGTCCGCGTTGAAGCGGCGCTGCCAGAGACCGGCTCCCAGCACAACCTCGGACGCGCTCTCTTCGCCCGTGACAAACCCGCGCCCCAGCACCATTGGGAGTTCCGTGACCTGAAAGAAATTGGCCGTGACCGCCTGGCCAAAGACTCGTTCCGGCTCCCCGCTGCCAGTGATCGAGGCCGGAATCAACTCGAAGTAGGCGGCCACGCCGGAGAAGGATTGAGCCTGGTCGCGAATATCGGTATAGACCGGAAAAGAGAAGTTGTTGCAGCACTCGTCGCCGTCGTGGGTGGTCTGGAGGGCGAGCAGGGTGGTGGGGTCGCCCATGGGCGCGGGGCGCAGCAGGAAGCGGTTGACCATGGAGAAAATGGTGGCGTTGGCGCCGATACCGAGACCGATGGAGAGTATGGCCGCGGCCGTTGCGCCGCGATGCTTGCCCAGTGTGCGTAATGCGTAACCGAAGTCGCGGAAGAGCGACTCAAGCCACGGCAGTCCGCGGCGCTCGCGATAGGCCTGCCGGGTCTGCTCCGCGCCGCCCAGGCAAATGAGCGCTTGCCGCCGCGCTTCTTCGGGACTTAGGCCCGCGCGGATGCCGTCGTCGGTGTGCATCTCCACATGGCTGGCGAGTTCGGCCGCGAAGTCTTCCTCGTTGCGACGCGCGCCGATCAAGCCGCGGAGGCGAATCCAGAATGCTCTGAGTGTGTGCATCACGCCTCCTCTGCCGGGGTCAGGAACCGCGCGAGGATCGCGGTGGTCTGCTCCCACTCGGCGGCGGCCTTCTTTACCTGGCGCTCACCCGCCTTGGTCAGCTCGTAGTATTTGGCGCGGCGATTATTGTCTGAGAGGCCCCAGCTTGAGCGGATGAACCCCTCCTGCTCCAGCTTGAGCAGCGCCGGGTAGAGCGTGCCATAGTTCAACTGCAACCGGTCGCCGCTGATCTGCTCAATGCGCCGCGCCAGGCCATAGCCGTGCAGCGGCCCCATGGATTCGAGCGTTCTGAGCGCCATCAGCGCCAGCGTGCCTTGCCAAACATCGGTTTTCTCGCCCATTTCAGACTCCTCTTTGGAACCAATAGGAGAAGTATATCCACCCCTCTATGGGAATGCAATACGAATATCTACTGCGTTTGGTTCCCGGCAAAATCGGCCTTGCGAAGTATGCGCTTTGGCAACGGTCTTGACGCTGGTGGGAGTTGAGCTGCCGCGCAACATTCGGAGCAGCCTCTACACTATCTACAGCGTATGGCTGGTCAAGAGACGAATACCGACACCATTGCCGCCATCTCCACGCCGCCGGGGCGCGGAGGTATTGGGATCGTGCGTTTGAGCGGTCCCGAGGCCGCGTCGATCGCTGCTCAGCTGGTTTGCCTTCGCCAGCCGCTGGAACACGCGCGGGCTCGGCTGGCCGATGTGCTCGACGACAACTCCAGTTCAGAGGCCGCCCGCATCGACGAGGCCGTAGTCACCTTTTTTGGCGCTCCGCACTCTTATACTGCCGAAGATCTTGTGGAAATAGCCGCGCACGGCTCGCCGGTGGTGCTGGAGTTGCTGCTGGGCCGCGCACTTGCCCTGGGCGCGCGATTGGCCGAACCGGGCGAATTCACGCAGCGCGCCTTTCTGGCCGGCAAACTCGATCTCACTCAGGCGGAGGCGGTGCGCGACCTGATTGCGGCGCAGACGCTCACCCAGGCACGCCAGGCGGCCAGCCAGATGGGCGGTGCGCTCAGCCGGCGGGTCGGGCCGGTCAAGCAGGCGCTGGTCGAGTTGATTGCGCTGCTCGAAGCCGGCATCGACTTTGCCGAGGACGACGTGGAGGTGGCGCCGCAGGCCGAGATTGCCCGCCGCATCGGCGAGCTGACGCCGCCGCTCACGGCGCTCGAAGCTTCCTTTGCCCGCGGGCGTATCGTCCACGACGGGCTGACGCTGGCGATTGTGGGCCGGCCCAACGCGGGCAAGAGCTCGCTCTTCAACCGCCTTGTGGAGCGCGACCGCGCCATCGTGACCGCAACCCCCGGCACCACGCGCGACACAGTCACAGAGCGCATCTCGCTCGACGGCATTCCGCTGGAGCTGGTGGACACGGCCGGACTGCGTTCGGGCCAGTGCGAAGGGGAGGGCGAGGGCCAGCGCGAGCATTTGCAGGAGGCCGAGCAGTTGGGCATTCGCCGCAGCCGCGAGGCGCTGGCCGACGCCGCTCTGGTGCTGATCGTGCTGGATGCGACCGAACCGCTCAATGACGAGGAGCGCCGGCTGCTGGCAGCCGTTGCGGGACGTCCCGCACTGGTGGCCGTGAACAAGAGCGACCTGATCGAAGCTGACCGCCCCCTGCCGGATTGCGCCGGAGTGCCCGCGCTGGCTACCTCGGCGCTCACCGGCGAAGGCATTCCCGCGCTGCGTGAGCGCATCCTGGCCCTGGCCACCGGCGGCGCCGCCGCCGAGCCGGGAATGTTAACCAGCCTGCGCCACCAGCAAGCCATCGCAGCGGCCATCTCGGCTCTGGCCGACGCCGCGCGGGCCAGCACCGGCTCCATCCCCCACGAGATGATTCTGATGGACCTTTACCGCGCCCTGTGGGCGCTCGACTCCCTTACCGGACAGACCACCCCCGACGACATTCTGAACCTGATCTTTTCCACCTTCTGCATCGGGAAATAGAATTCCGAGGCGTTGTATGCAAGTACAGGAGTACTTGCTGTGTGATACAGGCCACACGCAACCGCTCGGCAGGTGGGCTATCATGCGGAGTGGAATACAATAGCGTGAGCCAGCGAGCTACCGGAAGGCAGGCAGACACACTCTATTGCCGGGTCCATGGCCCATCGGATCGGACGCAAGTTTTGATCGCGGCGCGGCGCGCAGTGCATTCGGGTTTGCGCGCTTGTGCTGAGCACCCGTTGGGATTTACCTTGAGTTCTATGCTTAATCGTTGTCCATGAGCCGGTTCCCGTGCCGCGGCTCTCCGGTTTTCAGAGGCAACAGGCCGCCGGGGTTCTGCCGGTGTATGTGGGCTGGCAACAAACGACTTTTTTGAGCGCGCGAGCTGCTTAGTGACCGCCGCTCCCCAGGAGAAGAAGATGAAACGCAACCTTTCACTTTGGCTGGGCCTGCTGGCATTCGCCCTTTCGCCCATGCTTGCGCAAACCTCCGCCACTACGGGCAAGATTCACGGCCACGTAATCAATCCGTCCGGGGCGCCCGAAACCAAGGGCACGGTAACCGTTGTGCTGATCACCAAGCCCGTTGGCCCCGGATCAGACAAGCTCACGGATATCGCCACTTTCACGGTCAATGCAAATGGCGAATATTCAGGGGAAGTCGAACATGGCATTTACAAGCTTGTCTTCCGCACGCCGGAGATGACACGCGACAGGGAAGCCGACCACATCGACAGCGTGCATATCGTGGCTGGCCAGGATTTAGTTCAGGATATCGATATGTCCCGCAAGGAGTACATCGACCTGCTGCCTGCGGATCAGAAAAAGCAGCTTGAGGAACTCAAGAAGCACAACGCCGAGGCCTTCAAAGCTAACGCTGTTATCAAGAACCTCAACGCCGATCTCAAGACTTGCGACCAGGACTTCAAGGACGTCGATGCCGCGCACCAGTCAGCTGTCCAGATCCTGGGCGCCACCGCCTCCAGGGCGGATCTCGAAGCCAAGGAAGCCGAGATCAAGACCGCGAAGTACACCGAAGTCGAAACCCTCATGCTCAGGGACACTGCGGCCAAGCCCGACGCTTCCGTTCTCTGGGATCAGTTAGCCCAGGCGCAACTCGGCCTGAAGAAGTACGACGAAGCGGAAGTGAACTATAAGAAAGTGATTGAGATGGATGCGGCGTCGAAGAAGCCGAATCCTCAAGTTCAGGGGGCTGCCTATAGCGGCCTGGGCGAGATTTATGCACGCACCGGCAAGGTACCAGAGGCGAATGCGGCCTATAACTCGGCCGCCCAGGCCAATCCCCCAGGGACGGCAAACTATATGAAAAACGAAGCGGTGATCTTCTCGAACGCGGGCAACAGCGACGCCTCGGCCGCGGCAGCCGACGAGGCCATCAAAGCCGATCCGACCAAGGCTCTTCCCTACTACCTCAAGGGCCAGGGGCTCATCCAGAAGGCCTCCATCGACCCCGCCAGTGGGAAGATGATTCTTCCTCCCGGCTGCGCGGAGGCATATCAGAAGTACCTGCAACTGGACCCCACCGGCCCTTATGCCGCTGATGTGAAGGCTGTTCTTGCCGAGGCTTTGCAAACCCACAACACAGCCTTCGGGACCGACAAGCCCGATAAGACCAAGAAGAAGAAGTAAGCCGGCTTACGGCTTGTTCCGCGAAAGGCGCTCCCGGCAGCCGGGAGCGCCTTTCGTTTCTGTACGCGTCGTTGTTCCATTGCACCCTATTTGTGCGCCTTCTTCCATTCTTCCAGCAGGGCCAGCACCTCTTCCGCGTGGCCCGCGGGCGTAACCTTGGGGAAGATGTGCAGCAGGGTCTGGTCCGGGCCGATCACAAAGGTTGTCCGCTCAATGCCCCACACTTTCTTGCCGTACATGTTCTTTTCCTTCAGCACGCCAAACTGATTGCAGACTTTCTCGTCTACATCAGCTAGGAGCGTGTAGGGAAGCTCGTACTTGGCGCGGAATTTAGCCTGGTCTCTGGGCGTGTCGCGGCTGATGCCCAGCACCACCGCGCCGGCCGCCTGGAGCTTCTTGAAAGTGTCGCGGAAGCCGCAGGCCTCGATGGTGCAGCCGGGAGTGTCCGCTCTGGGATAAAAGAAGAGGATTACCGGCTTACCGGCATAGTTGGAGAGGCTGGCGGTCTTGTCCTCGTCGGTTTGAAGGGTAAAGTCAGCGACTTTCTGGTTGAGTTCCATGGGGAAGCACCTCGTATGTTGATTGGAGGGCCGCAGGTGGCCATCAGGTTCGATTCTTTTCGAGGCAGGCGGCAAACGGCCTGGCACGGGAAGGTTTTTTTGTCGATGAGGCGAACCGCACTGGCGGCCGTGAGCCTGCTGATTGCGCTCCCGCTGTGGGCGCAATACCCTGGGCAGGTAACCAGGACTAGCAAGGACGCGCCCGAACTGCGCTCCATCGCCGTGCTTGAGTGGACGGGCGAAGCAGGCAATCCCAAGGCCAGCCGCCTGGTGCCTGTGGCCGTGCTCGACGGCGGCCAGCTTCAGGATGGCGGCATCTACCTGGCCAGGCCCGAGCCGCTGGCTCTGGCCGGTGAGGTCGAGTATGAATTGGAGCAGAACGGCAAGCCGGTGGGACTCTTCGAGATCAAGAACGCCGGCCAGGAGCAAGGCTCTTGGGTCGGCTACGGCGCGTGGAAGCCGCTTGCCAGGCCCAAAACCAAGCCGTCAACGGACGAGGGGTCGCGGAACAGGATCGAAGACGAAGAGAGCGACCAGCCCATCCTGCATCGCAAGCATCACGCCGATGAGAGCCCCGCACCAGGCAAGGACGACGGGAGCACAAGCGGCAACTCCAGCGGAGGCTCAGGCACAAGCGCTCCCGCTCCAGCCGGCGATCCCGACCGGCCCACGCTGCATAGGAAGACCCCGAGCGACAGTACAGGCGATAGCGGCACGAATGCCGGCTCGGGAAGTACGAGTACAACTTCGAATTCAAGCCCGGAGACTGCTTCGAGTACAGCTTCCGGCCCAGCTCCCGATCCGGACAGGCCCACGCTGCATAAAAAGGAACCTGCTGACGCGACGGACAGCAGCGCGCCGCCGGACGATCCCGACCGGCCTGTACTGAAGAAGAGCAAGAAGAAGCCAGCGGAAGACGTTGGCCACGTGGATTCGCTGCCCGATGTCACTGACCCCGATCGGCCCCGGCTCAAGCGCGGTAAGTCCATTGGCAAAGGCCTGGATGTGTTTCCCACGCTGATGGGTCTGCCCGCGAATATGCAGCAGGCGGTGGCCGTTTCTGATGTCAAGAACCGCCCCGAGCACACATGGAGCTACAGTTGGGCGAATGCGGACGATGAGGCCAGGATGAAGTCGGCTCTCGAAGGGATCGCCCGGGATGCCCTGGGGCTGAATCCGCCGCCTCCTCCGCCCGCTCCAGCGCCCAAGAAGGCGGTATCTCGCAAGAACGCCAAGCCCGCGCCCCCTGTCGAGCCTCCTCCTCCGCCGCTGATCGACGAGCAGTTTCGCGTCTTCGAACTCGCTTACGGCTCCGGCGCAACCCTGGTGCTGACGGCCCACACCGATGCGCCCCTGGCCCAGCAAAAGTTTGTCACGCTCATCGCGCAGCCGGACCTCTACGGCAACGTGCTGGTGCTGCTGAAGTACGTGGCCGACGGCTCCCGCCTGGACGAAACTTCGCGGATGCGGCTGGTGGACGCCGTGGATGCGCTGGCCGACAATCGCGGCGAGCTGCTTTTCGAACTGCGCGGCGCGACCCAGCGCCAGTTTGCCCTCTACCGCGTGCTGCGCGGCCAGGCCGAGAAGCTCTTTACCACCGGCGGCGGCGAGTTCGGGATCGAGAGCCGGGAATAGGAACCGGAAAATAGATCAGCGAGCCTTTCAAACCACGCGCCTCTTGATCCCTGGCGTATCAGTCCATGTAACATAAAGTTTCGGATCTATCCATGGGTTCGCTTGAGACCGGCTCACACCGGCTGGAATATGAGAGGGGTACGGGAAATGAGATTCATCGCTTCTGCGTCGCGCTTGGCGGCACTGTGCATGGTGCTTTTCCTGAGTGCTTTTCCGGCGGTTTGCCAGAGCAACTCTCCGGCAGCTCCGGTGCCGCCGGGAGTTCAGCGCATCCAGAATGGCGTCCAACTGGCAGCCGGCGACCTGAACGTGAAGGTGCAGTTCTATGCGGAGGGTATCGTCCGCGTCGTGAAATGGCCGGCCGGCGGCACAAGCGAGAAACTCAGCCTCTCCGTTCTCAAAAAAGCTCTGCCTGATCTGGATGTTCATGTCGAGGAGAACGCGGCGGTTGTAACGCTGAGTTACGGGCATGTCAAGCTGCGGATGAGCAAGAGCGATGGCTCGATTCAATATCTTGACAGCGGAGACCGCACGCTTCTCAGGGAGCAGGGGCGGGCCATCTTCTCTCCTTCGCAGATTGCGCGCGAAAAGTCAGCCTTCAGCGTTCAGCAGAACTTCAGGCTGAGCGCGGATGAGGGCGTCTATGGCCTGGGACAGCAGCAGTTAGGGGTCATGAATTATCGCGGGCAGACCGTGAAGATTGTGCAGGCCAACAAATGGGCGGTTACGCCCGTCCTGGTTTCAACCGCGGGATACGGCATCTTCTGGGATAACTACTCCAAAACGATCTTCGACGATCGCGGCGGCAAAACCTCCTTCTGGTCTGAAGTGGGCGATAACATCGATTACTACTTTTTCTACGGTCCCACGATCGATCAGGAAATTGCCGGATACAGGCAGCTCACCGGCGAGGCGCCCATGTACGGCAAGTGGGCTTATGGCTACTGGCAAAGCAAGGAGCATTACGCCACGCGCGACGAACTGCTGGGCATTGCGCAGGAATATCGCAAGCGCCGGATTCCGGTCGATAACATCGTGCAGGACTGGAATTACTGGGGCAATAACGATAACTGGGGAGGCATGATCTTTGATGAAACAAAGTATCCCCGCCCCAAGGAAATGATTGATGAGCTGCACCGGCAGAATTTCCATCTGATGATTTCGATCTGGGCCGGGCTGGGGCCGTCTTCGTCGATTCACAAGGAAATGGACAAGGACGGGTATCTGTTTCCGACCGTGGGCTGGGCCGGATTTAAGTACTTCGATGTCTACAATCCAGCCGCCACGGATTTGTACTGGAAGTATGCGAACGAGGGACTCTTCTCCAAGGGCGTCGATGGCTGGTGGATGGATTCGACCGAGCCGGACATGGTCAACGCGCTCACGCAAGAGGGCGAGGAGTATGAGATGAAGCGAGTGCAGGACAATCATCTCGGCACCTTCGCCAGATTTCTCAACTCTTACTCATTGCTCGACACCGATGCCGTTTATAAGAATCAGCGAAAGGAAACAGACCAAAAACGCGTCTACATTCTTACCCGCTCGACCTTCGCCGGCCAACAGCGGGCCGCGGCAACCACCTGGTCGGGAGACATCGGCGCAAGCTGGGAAGTGTACAAGCAGCAGATAGCCGCCGGGGTCAACCACAGTATGTCCGGCATTCCTTATTGGACCTTCGACATTGGCGCATATTCGCTCGGATGCCAGGGCGGCGTCTTCATGAACGGCGGCAAGGATCCCGCGTATCAGGAGCTTTATGCGCGCATGTTCCAGCTCGGCGCGTTTTCTCCTATCTTCCGTGCGCACGGCTCGGAAACTCCGCGCGAGATATGGGAGTTTGGCGAATACGTTCCTGTGCTGGAGAAATACGACAATCTGCGTTACCGCCTGCTGCCGTACATCTATTCGCTGGGCTGGCAAGTTACGAACAACGGGTACACGATCATGCGCGGCCTGCCGATGGATTTCACCAGCGACCATAAGACGTATTCGATCAACGATCAATTTATGTTCGGCCCGGCGATCATGGTCTCGCCTGTTACAGAGTATATGGATCATCGCCCGCCGGAGGATGGCATTCTGGTAACTCCCGAGCACTTCAAGACGAAGGACGGCAAGCCGGGCCTGAACGCAACCTACTATTGCGATGACGAGTTCAAGAACGTCTGTCATGAAGACGTGGAACCGGATGTGAATCTGGACTGGTACACGGGCTATGAAAGTTTTGTCTCCGGGCCCAAATTCTCCATTCGCTGGGAAGGCAAGCTAACTCCCTCGGAAAACGGGAATTATCGCTTCAACCTGAAGAGCTTTGGGGCGCGGCGGGTGTATCTGGACGGCAAGGAAGTGCCGCATAACTACGAATCGATGGAGTCATGGACCGTGCCCGTGGCGCTGGTTGCGGGCAAGGAATATGACTTCAAGTTCGAGACAACGAATAGTTCGCTGGGCGCCTTCCGGGCCAAGCTCTACTGGAAGACGCCGTCGATTCACGCTCGCGAGTCGGTTGTCGAAGCCAGGAAGAAGACTAGAAGCGTTTATCTGCCGGCGGGCGCTTCCTGGATCGATTTCTGGACGGGAGAGAGGCTGGACGGCGGCAGAGCCATCGTCGCGGATGCGCCGATCGAGAAGATGCCGCTGATGGTCAGGGCCGGATCGATTGTGCCGATGGGGCCATTCCTTCAATACTCCACGGAAAAGGTCGCCGATCCCATCGAGTTACGCGTCTATCCCGGAGCCGACGGCAGCTTCACGCTCTATGAGGACGAGAACGACAACTATAACTACGAAAAAGGCGTCTATGCGACGATTGCCTTTCATTGGAACGACGCAAGCCGCCGGCTAACAATCGATGCCAGGAAGGGCGAATTTCCCGGCATGTTGAAGAGTCGCACCTTCCAGATTGTGATTGCGGGAAAGAGCCATGGCGTTGGCGTGGAAGTTACAAGCATTCCGGACAAGGTGGTTTCGTACACGGGCGAAGCACAGACGATTCAACTGCCCCGGTGATCGTTCTCCAGGGGCAGTACCACCCACGTATTGGCAGGCGCGCAACGCAAGCGAGGGCTGGGATCGCTCCCAACCCTCACCTGTTTGCTCGATTCTGCCGTAATCCGGCCAATGGGCTTAGCTAACCGGCTGCACGTCAGAAGCCTGCCAGCCCTTGGGCCCCTTCACTACGTTGAACTGCACGGCTTGACCCTCTTGCAAACTCTTGAAACCGCTGGAGCTGATCGCAGAGTAATGCACGAAAACATCTTCGCCGTTCTGGCGCGAAATGAAGCCGAAACCCTTCGCGTCATTGAACCACTTCACTGTCCCTTGTTCCATTTTGATCGTATTTCCTGAATTGAATTGCGCTGGATGAATCGGAGCGACCACTGGCAGAATCTTGCTTGTTTGGGCGAGTGCTGCTCACGCCCGCTTCGGTCTAACGCTGAAAGCAGTGTACCATCCCTTGTCCAAATAAAGTGCGAAAATGTTGCGTTTTGCAACACAATTTTCATTTTCAATTTTGGAACTTATTGAATTGGAAGGCCTTAATGTCGTACTCTTGCAGTGTTACCGCGGAAGGTTACCATGCCAGCTGATCCCGTTCCCGGACTGTTGTCTCGCGCCACCGAGCTGCTCGAGGAGCAGTTCGCGGCCTTGCCCGCCTTCGACTCCGCAGCCGACCCCGCAGCGATGGCGCTGGTTTTGGAAGGCGTCGCGCGCCGTCTGGGCGACAACTACCCCTACTTTCACCCCCTCTATGCCGGGCAAATGCTCAAGCCGCCCCATCCGCTGGCGCGGGCAGCTTACGCGCTGGCCATGACGCTCAACCCCAACAACCACGCGCGCGACGGCGGCCGGGCCAGCTCGGAGATGGAGATTGAGGCTGTTCGCGAAATCGCGGCAATCTTCGGCTGGACGGATTTTCTCGGCCATCTGACCTCCGGCGGCACATTCGCCAACCTGGAGGCGCTGTGGGTGGCCGGGCAGCTTGCTTCCGGCAAGCGCATTGTCGGCTCCGAGCAGGCGCACTACACTCATCAGCGCATCTCCGCCGTGCTGAAGCTGGAGTATGCACCCGTTGCCGCCGACCGCCGTGGACGCATGAGCCTTCCTGCGCTGGAGGACGAACTGCGCAAAGGCGACGTGGGTACTGTAGTGGTGACGCTGGGCACAACCGCCATCGGCGCGGTCGATCCGCTGGACGAGATTCTGGCGCTGCGCTCTCGGTACGGCTTCCGGGTCCATGTGGATGCGGCTTATGGCGGCTACTTCCGGCTGATTCCCGAGGCTCTGGATGCCCCAGCGCGGCAGGCCTTCGCGGTCATCGACCAGGCCGATTCGATTGTGATCGATCCGCACAAACACGGTTTGCAGCCTTACGGCTGCGGTTGCGTGCTCTTCCGCGATCCGTCGGTGGGGCGCTTCTACAAGCACGACTCGCCCTACACCTACTTCACATCAAAGCAATTACACCTGGGCGAGATCAGCCTGGAGTGTTCGCGGGCCGGTGCCTCGGCGGTGGCCTTGTGGGCCACGCAGCAGCTTTTACCGCTGGTTCCGGGGGGCGAGTTTGCTTATGGCCTCGCTCGCGGCCGTGCGGCGGCCGTGGAGCTGGACCGGCGGCTTAGGGTGGACAGCGCCGGGCGATTCCAGGCGCTTGCCGGCGGCGGCCCGGAGCTGGATATTGTGGTCTGGAAGGCGAAGGCCGAGACGCCCCAGCAATCCTCCGCGCTGGCGCAAAAGATCTTTGCCGCCTGCGCCCTTCGGGATTTGCATCTGGCCCTAGTAGAATTGCCGCTGAGGTGGTTTCAACCCGCGGAGGATTCTGAATCGGCCAACGGCGCGGGATTGGTCACCTGCCTGCGCTCGGTGTTGATGAAGCCCGAGCACGAGGCGTGGCTGGACGCAATCTGGGAGAGATTGACCGCGGCCTGCGCGGATGTCCTGGAAGCAGGATGAATCTGGGTGCCTCACCCTCGCCGCGTTCTTGTTTTTTGCGGCTAGGATGGGAAACCACGAATCTCAACAGGAGTGATTCTCGAGGAGTGTGACCTTTATGCATGATCCTAATGCCTTACGTTCAATGCACCTTGCCCGTTTCCATGCCGACCCCGCGATCTGCGTCGCTCCCGGCCGCGTCAACCTGATCGGCGAGCACACCGATTACGCCGAGGGCTTTGTCATGCCCGTGGCCATCAACTTCGCCACACTGGCGGCCATTTCGCCGCGAACGGACGGTAAAATTGTGATCTGGGCCGAGAACTACGGCGAAGAAAAGACCTTCGACGCCGCCGCGAAGCCCATTGCCAGCAAGCACTGGAGCGACTACCCGATGGGCGTGGTGGCCATCCTCGCCGGTGAAGGCCACACGATTCCCGGCTTCAGCCTGAGCATCTGGGGCGATGTGCCGCTCGGCTCCGGCCTCTCCAGCTCCGCCGCGCTGGAAGTCGTCACCGCTCTGGCCGTACTGTCGCTGATCGGCGCCGACTATCCGCGCCCGGTCCTCGCCCGCCTCTGCCAGCGCGTCGAAAACGAGTTTGTCGGCGCCAACTGTGGCATCATGGACCAATTCATCAGCGCCAACGGCAAGGCGAATCATGCTTTGTTATTGGATTGCCGCGACCTCAGCTTCCGTCTCGCGCCGCTTCCCGCCGACGTGGCTCTCGTCATCGCGAACACCATGGTCAAGCACTCCATCGCCGGGGGCGACTATCCCACCCGCCGCCGCGAGTCCGAGGCCGCCTGCGCCATCATCAACAGCCATCGCGGGGGAGTGCCCTTCCTGCGCGACGCCACGCTTGAAGACCTCGCCAAATGGGGCAACGAGATGGAGCCTAAGTCGTTCCTGCGCGCCAAGCACGTCATCAGCGAGGACCTGCGCACCGTGGCCGCCAGCGAGGCTCTGCTCCGGGGCGATATGAAGGAAGTGGGCCGCCTGATGGCCGAGGCGCACATCAGTTACAGCAAGGACTTCGAGGGCAGTTGCGCCGAGGCCGACTTGATGGTCGATCTCGCCAACGAGCTTCCCGGACTTATCGGCGCGCGCCTGACCGGCGGCGGCTTCGGCGGCTGCACCGTTAACTTGGTGGAGCAGGACAAGGCCGATGCCTTTGCCGAGGAGCTAGGCAAACGTTATGCCGCCAAAACCGGCATCAAGCCGGAGATTCACATCTGCCACGCCTCCGATGGCGCGCACCGCATCTCGTAGGCACCTGCGGTGCGGCAGCCGCTCGCACAGGTTTCATGGGCTCCCAGGGCCCAAAAGCGGGACCTGGGGCACCCAGATCACTTACTCCCGGATCTGCGCCACCCGCGAATCATGAAGAGTGAAGCGCAATCGGAGTGGCGTTGGCCACGGCAATGCCCGCCAAGCCGCCGGGAGCGCTTGGCAGCGACACTCGCTCGATGCGACCCTCTGATCGAAGGAATCCTACTCGTAGGCCAGTGCGTCGATGGGATCCTTGCGCGCGGCCATCCAGGCCGGGTAAAGCGCGCCGCAGACGGAGCTGACAAATGCAATGGCCGCGCCCCGGGCGACCCAGGTTGCATTCATATCCAGATAGAGGGTGGGAATCCAATGCGCCAGCGCTGATTTGACGGCAAGCGAGGCCGCAACGCCAACCACGACTCCGCCTATGGCCAGCAGCGCCGTCTCGCGCAGCACCCCGCCGACGATGGTCAGATTGGAGGCGCCCATCGACTTGAGGATACCGATCTCCCGCGTGCGCTCCAGCACCGACGTGTACATCGACTGGAAGATGACCAGGAAGCCGATGATGACCGCTATCCCGATCACCACCCGCATGGCGATATTGAGCGCGGGAATATGGTCTGGGGTCATCAGCGAATACCACTCCTCCATGGTCATCACCTGATAGTCTTCCAGGCCGCGCACGGCATGAATTTCCTTGGTGATCAGCGCGATATTTTCCGGAGAGTCCGCCTTCAGATAAAAGGCCGAGGCCTTGTCCGGCGTACCGGTAATATCGTCCATGGCGTCAATGGAGATCAATTTGCGCCCGCCTTTGCCGTGCTCGAAGATGCCCGCGATGCGGAAGGGGCGCTTTTCAATGAGAATCGTATCGCCAACGCGATGTCCATTGCCCGTGGTTGCGAAGACATCGTCCACGATGACATCGTCCAGCTTCTGCGGCGGACCTCCCGACACAAAGATGAATGGACTCAGTTGACTGTAGGTCGGGTAATCGATTCCCCACAGAACCTCTAACCCATCGACCATGGAGAGCTTTTGATTCACCGGCGTGGCCACGGCGACATGCGGCAGCGCACGAAGAATCCCCTCCAGCTTGACGGGAATGACCGCTCCGTTGATCCCGTTGAAGATCATGGCGTTGCTGGCGCGCACGATCAGATCGGCGCCGATTCCGTTGTTCATCCGCTTCTGCCCGGTCAATTGGCCCACCATAATCGCGATGATGGTCAGCATCATGATGACTTCAATGGCCACGGCGAATACGCTGATGAGTGAGCGCAGCGGCCGGTGCAGCAGATTGGCGAAGATGAGCTTGTTCATTACCGATCCTGGCTCCCAGAGGCTCGAAGGCGCTTGAAAAATGCCCTCGCTTTCAGGGTAACAGCCCTGGGCTGGCGGGACTTGGAGAGGAGGAACCGCCCAAATCAAACAATAGATGTCCAGAATCCGTAGCTTTTTGAAAAGAAAGGGAAAAGGGTTTCCTTCCTTTGACCTAAGCGGCATCCGGGTTTATTGTGAATGGGGTATTCATGCTCGGCACACGAACCGGTTTCTGGTAGGCGATGGGCAACTTTGGAGAAGACCTGCGCATGGAGCGGATCTCCCGCGGCATCGCGCTGGAAGACATTACGGCGGTCACCAAGATCAGCCCCCGGTACCTTGAGGCGCTGGAGCAGGAGGAGTTCCGTCTGCTGCCCGGCGGGATTCTGAACAAGGGCATCGTGCGCGGCTACGCAAGCGCCGTCGGCCTGGACCAGAGCGACTGGACGGAGCGGTTTCTCAAGGCCTATGCCGCCAGCGGGCAGATGGTCGAAGAGGAGCGCGACTGGCTGGAGTTTGCCTCGAACGTGGGCAAAGCGCGCATCCAGCGCAGCGAAGCAATGGAAAATCGTTTGCGCTGGATCGGCGTGATTCTGCTGGTGCTGGTGGTGGCCATGGGCGCTTGTCTGGCGGTGCGCTACTATGGCCTGCGCGCCGGCTGGTGGCCCACCCTGCTGCCCATGCGCATGGGCTGAGCTCACTCACACGCTGTTTGCCCATGTCTTCTCCTGGAGCAGGTGCTGATTATGTCCTAATTGAACTTACCGCCGCAGCCTTGACGCCATGTAATCGTTCGATTACAATATAGTTATGATCTCGATCAGGCCGCTCCCGAGTTCACCGCTTGGCTTGACGGCCTTGCCGATGAGATGGTGCGCGGTGTGGTTGTGGCGGATCAAGCGACTGGCGTGCGGATTGATGGGAGACGTTCAGCCTGTTGGCGAAGGCGTTTCTGAGTTGCGCATCCACATAGGCGCGGGCTGGCGCATATACTTCACCCGGCGCGGCGCTGAACTGATAGTGTTGCTTGCCGGAGGCCCTAAGCGAACGCAGAAGAGAGACATCAAGCGCGCCAAGGCACTGGCGGTGTTGCTGCTTTACGGAGGAAAATCAGATGAGAAAACGCATTAAAGTGGACGATCTTCCCGAGTTTGATGCAGCGCCTTATCTTGACAGTGAGGCGTCCATCGCCGCCTACTTGACCGACATTCTAGAAGCGAACGATGGAGCTTTGCTGGCGGCAGCACTGGGCGATATTGCCCGCGCGCGCGGAATGACCGAGATCGCTAAGTCGGCCGGAATCACCCGTGAAGCTCTCTACAAAGCTCTGCGCCCCGATAGCGCCCCGCGTTTTGACACTGTGAGTCGCGTTTGCGCGGCGCTCGGTGTGCGACTGGTGGCTCAGGCTGTCCATTCCTGACGGCAGATGCTCTGCCCGGTGGGCGGAATTCCCGGTTCACCAGCCTTTGCCGCCCATTCGCTGCAAGCGATTGCCCCCAAACGCTCGCGGCAATTACCATAGAACAATGCATCCCAAGGCGCAAGCCTGACGGTGCTGGCGTCTCCTGCGCGAGAGTGGGTCCGATGCGGCTGAGCAACTCTTGCTCCCCGCGCCGGTGATCCAGCATGAACCGGTCCTCGCTCCAGGCCGCCCAAATTGAATTCCCTGCAATGGGAGGAGAGTTTTACATTGAGCGACCGTTTCCTGTTTACCTCTGAATCCGTGACCGAAGGCCATCCCGACAAGATTGCCGACCAGGTCTCCGACGCCATCCTCGACGCCTGCCTGGAGCAGGACCCCTACAGCCGCGTCGCCGCCGAGACGCTCACCGCCACCGGCCTTGTGGTCATCGCCGGCGAAATCACAACCAAGGCCTACGTCGATTTCCAGAGCCTGGTGCGCGGCGTCGTCGCCTCCATCGGCTACGACAACGCCCTCTACGGCTTCGACTCCAACACCTGCGCCGTCATCTCGACCATCAACAAGCAGTCGGGCGACATTGCCCAGGGCGTGGACACCGGCGGCGCCGGCGACCAGGGTATGATGTTCGGCTATGCCTCCAACGAAACCCCGGAGCTGATGCCGGCTCCCATCTCGCTGGCCCACAAACTCTGCCGCCAGTTGACCGCGGTGCGCAAGTCCGGCAAGCTGCCCTATCTGCGCCCCGACGGCAAGAGCCAGGTGACGGTTGAATATGATGAAAACGGCAAGCCCGCGCGCATCGACGCCGTGGTCATCAGCAGCCAGCACTCCGAGAGCGTCACCAACGAGGAACTGCACGCCGACATCCTCAAGTACGTCATCCAGGCTGTGCTGCCCGCCGCGTGGCTCGACGAGCACACCAAGTACCACATCAACCCCACCGGCCGCTTCGTCATCGGCGGACCCATGGGCGACACCGGCCTCACCGGCCGCAAGATCATCGTGGACACCTACGGCGGCGCGGGCCGTCACGGCGGTGGCGCCTTCAGCGGCAAAGACCCGACGAAGGTGGATCGCAGCGCGGCATACATGGCCCGTTATATCGCCAAGAACATTGTGGCCGCCAGCCTGGCCGACCGCGCCGAAGTCCAGCTGGCCTACGCCATCGGCGTCGCCGAGCCGGTCAGCGTGCGCATTGATACCTTTGGCACCGGCAAGGTCGGCGAAGCCAAGCTGACCGAACTGGTCCGCAAGAACTTCGCGCTCACCCCCAAGGCCATCATCGAGAGCCTCAACCTGCGCCGGCCCATCTACCAGAAGACAGCAGCCTATGGCCATTTCGGCCGCACCGAGCCGGAGTTCACCTGGGAGGCCACCGACAAGGCCGCCGCCCTGGCCGAGCAGGCCGGATTGAAAGCCGTAGCCAAGTAGTCCCACCGCACCACCCTCGCAACACCATGGGACCCTTCGCCAGAAGGGTCCCATGCGCATGTATGTGGCGAGAAAATGGATGATTCCGCGTCGCCTCTCCCGTAGGGAGAAGGTGAAAAGTAGCCCAGGGTGAAGCGGCATGTAGCCCAAGCATCGATTCTACTTGTTCGATCATTAGCCAAGATAGAAGGCTGTGCCCCCTTCATCGCGGTCTTATCGCGATGAGTGGGCCGTGCAGTCTAGCCGTCCACTCTGACTCGATTTCAACCGCTCCTCGAACGCCGGTCGCGTAGTGGTTGAAGCTGCTCCACTGGTAGTCGCCGGGAGATGCAACCAATCCGCGCTTCACCGAGGCCCCCAGCGACAGGTCTTCGTCGCTGAGGTGGTTGACCGGATCCGATGAATGTAGTGTATTACTTCGGAGCGAGCATCTTCACCACGGACGTTGCGGTCAAAGTATCGTTCCTGCCAGATCTTCTCGCGCGGTCCTCTCTGTTTGCGCGACGTCATCTGCTTTACGGCTTTGAGAAACTGGGCCACGAGGATCGATGGTGGTTCGTTGATGAGCAAAGGTACGTGCTCGGGCATCAGGATGTAGGCGTAAACCCTCGCCTGATGTCGCGCGCGAGTCAGTTCCAATACGGCCTCCACTGTGTTCTTGGTGCCTGGCGCATCGAGAAGAGGCAGACGGTGAAAGCAACTGAAGGTGATGAAGGGTAGAGCTTCTGCTTTCTGGAACCGTTTCAGACCGTACGGCATGGGGCTATCATAGTCCGCCCACGATCTGACCTCAAGCCCCGTTCATCGCGATAAAACCGCGATGAACGGGGCACAGCTTTTCAGGGGTCAGGATGATTTTTCGGGGCTGATGAACGGGCCACCTGCCTCACCATCGATAGATGGTCAGCTTATCCAGGTACACCGTAGATCCGCCCGAAGCTCCCAGTCCATCCAGCTGAAACTGGGTTTGCACCACCCCGACCTGCCACTTCAGCGCGAACGATGATGGCACCGTGGCGTCGATCACTTGCTCGTTGCCATCCAGCCATACGGAGTGATAGGTCACATTGCCGGAGTCGTCACGCGAATAGCTGATCTGAATGTGATGCCAGGCGTTCGTCTGCCAGTTCAACACGTTGCAAGGTTGCGAGGAGCTTACCCATTTGACCCCTGCGCCGCTGTATTCCCACGTTTGGGAATACTTGCTGCACTGGAAGCCGTAGATAACGGTTTGACCGTTTTCTGTGACCTGGTTTGAATCTAATTCAAGGTTAGCGATCGTGCTTCCGGCCTCAATCCACACCCAGCCGTCATAGACAAAGTTCATTGAGGTTGTGTCGAACGCGTAGGGCACGCTGTATATTTCGCCGCCTGTATTTGTGTAGCTGGAAACAAAGTTGCGTGCGTTGCCGCTGAGCGATGGCGTGCTCACCAGGCTCGTTGTCCCAACCGCCGTGCCGGGAGTGCCCGCGTCGTGGTTGAAAATCCATGTGTCGAGCGCCTGCAGGTCGCTGGCAGCAATGGCGTTTGTGGGAACCACAGGTCCCGATACCGGGGGAGGTGTAATGACATAGCCTGCCTTTGCCAGGCTGCTGTCGGTATAGCCTGAAGCGACAGCAACCGCTTCAATCACCACGGATCCACTTATCGGGATTGCGCCAGTGTATTGAGTCGAGGATGTCGTGGGCGCCGTACCGTCGGCGGTGTAGTAGATTCTCGTTCCCGTTGTGGCGGCAGACAATGTCACCGTCTGCGCAGTCGTGTAGAGCCCGGGAGCAGGTGAGAATATGGGCGTGGCGGCTGCAGCGGGAGTGCTAGGGTCCGTAGCAGGAGTGCTAGTGCCCGTAGCGGGAGTGCTAGTGCCCGATGTTGACGCGGTCACGGAAGGATTGCCCCCACAGCCTGTGAAAAGCAAAAAGAGCAGGAGGCAGGGAACTGTCCAGAAGAGATTCCGCGGGGTGGTGAAGAGTGAGCGTTTCAGGGGGAAGAAGGGGAGAGACTTCATGGATGCGCCTCGGTTCATCCGTCCGAGCGCGCGCGTGCACGTTTCCGATATCTAAGTTGTTAGATTGAAACGTCTTCCATTCAATTGCCGATTCCCTCGGAACCTAGCTTAGAGATCATTACGAGTCGCTTTTCTCAAGACTGATGTGATCAGAATAGCACACTTTGAGTGTGCTATTCTGCTCATCAACAATCAAGTTGGACGCAAAGGTAATGGACCCCAACCGCCTGTTCCAAATTGGGAATCTACCCATTCAACGTGTCCAGGCCGCGACCGTTGGCAATTTGTCACTGTTGTCCGGTCAAACTCGCTTTTGTAAACTGCAAGATATTGCATGGTAAAGGTTTTTAAGTGGCGTTTTTTCTTGCCGCGATTTTTAGTGTCTGCGTGCCGTTGGATGCATGGGCGGCAGGTGGCCCAAGCATCGATTCGACTTCCTTCGATCATTAGCCGAGATAGAAAGCTGTGCCCCATTCATCGCGGCTCTATCGCGATGAGTGGGCCGCGCAGTCTTGCCGTCCACTCTGACGCGATTTCAACCGCTCCTCGAACGCCGGTCGCGTAGTGGTTGAAGCTGCGCATGCGCGGGCCGCGGAAGACGCCCAGGAAAGTTCCCAACTCGATTCGTCTCTCGCCGGATGGGTCAGAGAGTCTGCGCGCCACCGGCAGCGGCTGGCAGGGCCGCGCGGATGAAGCGCTCCGGTCATGGCTGGCAGGGCAGAGTGGAACTGGTCAGGCCACATCACGCTCCCGTAGGGAGCCGGGGATAATAGCCCAGGGTAAAACCCTGGGTAGACCGCCCAACCGGAATCTCCAGCCCCGTAGGGGCGGAACGATCCTCGATCAGCTCTTCATGCAATCGCCCTGCCGGATGGGCCCGAGGGTCTGCGCGCCACCGGCAACGGCTGGCAGGGCCGCGCGGATGAAGCTCTCCGCTCATGGCTGGCAGGGCAGAGTGGAACGGGTCAGGCCGCATCACGCTCCCGTAGGGAGTCGGGGATAATAGCCCAGGGTAAAACCCTGGGTAGAGCGCCCAACCGGAATCTCCAGCCCTGTAGGGGCGGAACGATCCTCGATCAGCTCTTCATGCAATCGCCCTGCCGGGTGCGCCAAACCCTGCCATGAGCCAAGACGAAGGGCCTGCGCCGCCCGGCGCTCAAATAAGTTCGGCCACCTGGCTCATGGTCACCTAACCCTTGGCGACTTTTCGGTACTGAAATCTAGACCTTTAAGATAAATTGATACTAAGGCTTAAGGGAGTAGTGCATGCCATTACCTGGGTTTCAGTTTTCACGAAACGAGTTGGGAAGGATTTTAAGCTTTGAATCCTCAACGAGCGATCACCTCATTTCAAGGGAGAATAGCCGCTTGGAGTTCAAGGAATCGTTCAATCTTGGCAGTGCGGATGAATATGCGAAAACGGCAGCAGCATTTGCCAATGCTCAGGGTGGATACATAGTTTTCGGGGTTAAGGACTCGCCAAGGCAGGTGGTCGGCTTGAAGACCAACAATTTTGAGAATTTCGATATAGCGAAGATGACGAATGCACTCAATGAGCGGTTTGCACCAGAGATTCACTGGGAAATTCGGACGAGAAAGGTGCGAGGGGTAAAGATCGGAATTATCTATTTTTCCGAAGCGACTCAAAAACCTGTTGTATGTACAAGAACCGGTGGATGTCTTCAGGAAGGAGCAATTTACTATCGTTATAGGGGTCGCAGCGAAGCGATCAGATATTCAGAGTTGCGTAGAATTCTCGACGATGAAAGAACGCGTGAACGGAATCTGTGGTTGAAGCAACTTCGAAAAATCGGCGAAGTCGGCATGGATAACATTGCCATTCTGAATTTGCAATCAGGTGAGGTTTCTGGCGCGAGTGGAAAGTTTTACATTTCTGAGGATTTATTGCCGAAGCTCCAATTCATACGCGAAGGACACTTTGTAGAAAGTCAGGGTGCACCAGCACTTCGATTATTAGGTGATTTGCAGGCTACAGAGAGGCCAGTAATTCAATCAACGGTACATATCCCCACTCCTATCCGTGAGCAACAAATAATTAGCGCATTTCTAAAACGTGAAGTGGTTCTTTCCCCAACTGAATATCTGAAGGCTATATGTTTCGAGCAATCTTATTTATTCCCGGTCTACTTCTTTATTCAGCAGACAAAAGAGACGATAGAAGATACCATTGGCCTATTGAAAAGCCTGGACGTAAGAGGTGTTGTTCGAGATAAACTGATTGAAAGGCTCCAAATGCCACAAGAGAGAATGGCCATAGGAAACCTGACAAGCTCTCATATAGCAGCCGGTGAGCGATTGACCATCGTAAATCAGCTTCGATCAAAATCGCTTGATCCGAAGGTTATAGATAATCAACCGCGCCGGTTCTTTGAAGCCCTAACCCACATAGATACAGCAGAGTTCAATCAGGACTACATCTTTGAAATCTTGACAAAGCATATAGAACCTAGACTTAGTACAATCGGTGGGTTAACAAGAACGTATTTTCGTAAAGCCCTCTGCCATTTGGACTTAATTTGGTATAAATCAAATGTGACTTGAAAAGACGCTCTCATCAATTGGCAATTTAAGTCTGGTGATGGAAATTACTTCCCGATAAACGCCGTTGCCTTCACCAACCCGGCCCGCGCCCGCCGCCTTGCCAAATCGCCGTTTTCTGTTCCCTGTTCCCTGACCCCTGACCCCTGATCCCTGATCCCTACTTCGCCCCTAGCACCTTGCTCCACAGCCGCTTCTCCGCCAACTCCTCCATTGTCTTCCCGTTCTGTGGCACGACCGCATAAATCAACTGGCAGCCCATCGCCTGCGCCAACTCGCCCGCCCCATTCAGCGAGATCGTTCCCCGCATCTCGCTCTGCTCCAGCCGGAAGAGCACCGAGGGGCTCATCTCCAGCTTTCTCAGCATCTCCGCCACTGGAACTCCCAGCGCGTGCCGGACCGCCCGCAGCAAACCCTGCGTAGGCTTCTTTTCCCTTCCCGCCCACCGGTAATACTTGAGTTCCTTGTCCAGCTTCTTCCGCGCCATCTGCCGCTCTCGCTCCCGCACGTCCCATCCTCCTCGAAGGGGCTTCATCCGCTCTCAAGGAGCGCAAGCCTCACTCCAAATATGCGCAAAAGGTGCTTAATTGTGCGCAAAAACGACCAAATTTGGTCATTTTTCGCACTTTTGGTCGGCCTCCAGTAGGAGTTTCGCTGCTTTTTTGACGGCCCGCAAGCAGACCTTATAACCGGCCAGCTCCCGATTCCTCTGTTTGTGGTCTTGCAGCGCGACAGATCGCATTTTTATCTATGCTTGCAGGGCTTCATGCACATCGTATTACAAGACGACAAATTCACTGCTACCGCTTCTCCGCTGAATCGCTCTTCCCTAGAGCTGTTCCACAATTGCTGTGCTCAAAGCTCCGTGCCCCATCCTTGAGACTTTTTTTTGTCGCAAGGGTGGGATTGCACCAAAGCTGGGTTAGCTTCCTTGAAACCGCTCTAGTCACCCCGCAAATGCCTTAGAATGTTTTCTAGCGCGCTGCGCGTCCATTCTGTTGAGGAGCAATCGATGCGTTTTCTGACCCTTGCTGTTCTTGCACTTGGAGTTACCGCCTTGGCCGCCGCGCAAACCACCCCTTGGGATTACGAGGGCAAGCGGGGCGAGCTGAACTGGGGCAAACTCGACCCCGCATACCAGGCTTGCTCCAAGGGCCGTGAGCAGTCGCCCATCGACATTCGCGGCGCACGCCTGAACACCGCGCTCACGCCCATCGAGTTCCATTACATCGCCGGACCGGTGACGCTCGTCAACGACGGCCACACCATCGTGGCGCGCGTGAATCCTGGCAGCTACATTGTCGCCGGCGGCGTGCGCTATGAGCTGGTCGAGTTCGACTTCCACCACCCCGGCGAGGAAGCCGTCAAAGGCAGGCTGAGCGACATGAGCGTCCATCTGCTGCATCGCAGCGCCGACGGCAAGATGGCCGTCATCGCCGTGCGGCTCATCGAAGACATGGGCAACCCCAACGCCGTGCTGGCCGCGCTCTGGCCGCATCTGCCCCGGACCGCCGGCGCCAGCGAAAAGGTAACGGAGATGGTCAGCGCGGGCGGCCTTTTGCCCGCCGACCGCGGCTATTGGACCTACATGGGCTCGCTGACCATCCCGCCCTGCACTGAGGGGGTGCGCTGGTTTGTCTTCGAGCAGGATCTGAGCGTGAGCCGCAACCAGTTGCGCCTCTTCGCCTCGCTCTTCCGGGTGAATTCCCGCGGCCTCCAGGAGGCGCACGGGCGGCGCATCGAGGCCAACGAGTAGCCACCTGCGGTGGGGCAGCCGCTCGCTATTCGCTCGCACAAGGTTCTTGGACAGCAACCCGTCCCGACGGTAATGCCAACTGCCATTTGGTTGGCTCTTGAGGCCCGCCCCAGCTACACTTCCTCTATGCACGTCCACGCGACGCCTTCCGGCTCGGGCGCAAACAGAACTCAATCCGTGCTGCGCTTCTCGCTCGTGGCCACGCTCACCTACGTTGTGGTCACCTTCGTGGCCGGGCTGCGCGCCCACTCGCTGGCTCTGCTCTCCGAGGCCGGCCACAACGCCTCCGACTTCCTGGCCCTGCTGCTCAGCTTTGTTGCCGTATATCTCCAATCCCGCCCTGCCGACCCCTCGCGTACTTTCGGCTACCAGCGTGCCGGCGTCCTGGCCGCTTTCATCAATGCGACTTCGCTGATTGCCATCGCCCTGTGGATAGCCGTCGAGGCCGTCCACCGGCTCTCCGCGCCGGTCGCCGTGCAACCCCGGCTGATGATGATTGTCGCCGCCGCCGGCGTTGTGATGAACGGCGTGATTGCAGCCCTGCTGTGGGGCGTGGCCCGCGACGTGAACCTGCGCTCGGCCTTCCTTCACATGGCCGGCGACACGCTCTCCACCGCCGCGGTCATCGCCGGAGGCGCGGCCATCCTGCTCACCGGCCGGAACTGGATCGACCCAGTCCTCTCGCTGCTCATCGCCGCGCTCATTCTTTGGACCAGCCTGGATATCGTCCGCGAGAGCTTCAATATCCTCCTCGAAGGCGCTCCCCGCGGCCTCTCACTCATCGAGATCCGCTCCGCCATGGGAGACGTCGAGGGCGTCGTCAATGTCCACGACCTGCACGTCTGGAGCCTCGGCTCGAACTCCGCCGCGCTTGCCTGCCACGTCACCATCGCCGACATTCCCCCCTCGGAGAGCGCCTGCATCCTGGCCAGGCTCAACCACCTGCTCCACCAGCGCTTCCGCATCAGCCACACCACCATCCAGTTCGAGCACATGGGCTGCCGGGAACTGGAAGGCTGCGTTGTTCCCATCGAAGAGCTGGCTGGCGGCCAGAGCCGCGAGCACCACCACGGCCAGGCGCATTAGAGCGCGTTTCAAAAATGCCGTATTGTGCCAGGGCTCTACTTCAGAAGCGGGCTTTATTGTGTTGTAAAGCAGGAAAACTGGCGCCGGGCAACCTCACCATTTTGCACCTCCGCGCAGATGTGGTCTCCTATCAATACGCCCATGCTCAACCGACTCGAAAGCTACTTTGAATTCACGCGCCTGGGAACCAACTGGCGCACCGAAATTCTGGCCGGCGTCACCACCTTCCTGACAATGGCCTACATCGTACTGGTCAACCCGGCGATCCTGGCCGCCGCAGGAATGCCGCTGGCTGCCGTCACTGCGGCCACCTGCCTCTCGGCGGGCTTCGCCTCCATCCTGATGGGCGTGGTGGCTCGCTACCCCATCGCGCTCGCCCCCGGCATGGGCCTCAACGCCTACTTCGCCTACACTGTCTGTATCCGGATGCATGTGCCCTGGCAGACGGCTCTGGGCGCGGTTTTTCTCTCCGGCGTCCTCTTTCTGGCGCTCACCGCCGTGGGCATCCGGCAGATGATACTGCGCGCCATTCCGCACGAACTTTACGCGGCCGTCGCCAGCGGCATTGGGCTCTTCATCGCGCTGATCGGCTTTCAAAACGCGGGAATCATCGCTGCCGATCCCACTACCATGGTCGCCATGGGCAACCTGCGCAACCCCACTGCGGCGCTGGCTCTGCTGGGTCTGTTGCTGATGGTGGCTCTGGAAGTGAAGAAGGTGCGCGGCGCGATCCTGATCGGCGTACTCTCGATCACCGGCCTCGCCTGGGCGCTGGGCCTTGCGCACTGGATGCCCGCCGGCGGCGGCTTTCACTCGCTGGCCCTGACCGCCTTCCAGCTCGACATCCGCGGCGCGCTCAACAAAGGCCTGCTGGAGATTGTCTTCATCTTCTTCTTTGTGGACCTCTTCGACAATCTCGGCACGCTGGTCGCCGTCACCAAGCGCGCCGGGCTGATCCAGGCCGACCACTCGATTCCACGACTGAATCGCATCCTCTTTACCGACGCCACGGCCACCGTCTTCGGCTCGCTGACCGGAACCTCGACGGTGACAAGCTACGTTGAGTCTACGGCCGGCGTGGCCGCCGGAGGCCGCTCAGGCGTCACCGCCATCGTGACTGGGTTGTTTTTTTTGGTCGCTATCGGCGCGGCTCCATTTGTGGCCATTGTGCCCGCGGCCGCAACCGCCCCAGCGCTGATCCTGGTCGGCTCAATGATGCTCTCGACGATCAGCGAGATTCGCTGGCACGACCCGCTGGTCGCCGTTCCCGCGTTTCTTACGCTGGTGCTCATCCCATTCACGTATTCCATCGCCAACGGCCTCGGCTTCGGCATCATCGCCTGGGCCGCGTTGCACCTGGCCGCCGGCAAGCTGCGCCGCCAGGACTGGCTGCTCTACCTGCTGGCCGCGCTTTTTCTTGTCCGCTTCATCTACATGGGAACGAGCTGACCTGGCGCTGCGCGGTAATCTGTCCTTGAATAAGCCGCTGCGCGTATACTCATCGGCAAGGCTAACTCACGATGGATCCATCGACATTCCTCTCGCCGAGTCTGCTGCAAAACGCAGCCGTGCTCACCGTGATTCTGGCGTTAATCGGCTACTTGGTCACTTACCTGAGCGCTCAGGTTCTGGCCCGCCGCAAGGACAAGCTGGAGTTGATCAACCGGCGCCTCAACGAGTTCTACGGTCCGCTCTACGTCGCCTCCCGGGCGGGCAATATCGCTTACCGTTCGCTGCTCAACAAGCAAGGCAAGACGCAGAGCTTTCCTATTCTCGACAGCGAGATGAAGGAGTGGATGCTGTGGATGAACACCACCTTCATGCCCCTGAACGATATTCGAGAAAAGATCATCATCGAGAAAGCCAGCCTGATCGTCGAGGAGCAGATGCCGCATTGCCTGCTCGACTTCGTCACCCACGTGGTTGGCTACAAGGCGGTGGTGGCCAAGTGGGCCGAGGGCGACTACTCCGAGCGCCGCTCCACCATCGGCTGGCCGCCGGAATTTGACCACTATGTGGAGCGATCCTACGCCGCGCTCAAAGCCGAACAGACCCGCTTGCTGCATGGCGCTCTCTGGCGGCTCTGGCAGCGCCTTTTCCACCGCGGAAAGCGTTAGGCTCTAATCCGAATGTGAGGTCAGCCATCTCTTCGCCGGAGCCGCCCAGCGTAACTCGGTCCGCGCAATCTGCCTGATGCTTGCCTCGACATCTGCCTCACACGTCATCTGGACGCTATAGGATGAACCGGGCAATTGGCAGACCAATGAGCGGAAGATGCGGATCAACGGAGCAGGCCGCGACTTGCCCAACGGTCAAACCACCAGTTCGGGATTCAGGGACGTGACTTTAGCGACAGCCTTGGTCAGCCGCGCCTCCTGCGGACGGCTGCCCTTCAATTCCACCGGAGTGTAGAGATGTTCGATGGACTCCACCAAGTATGCACCGGGAAGAAACTCCCCATGTCCGATTCCGTGGCCGGGCAGAAGAACCACATCGCCCGCTTTGGGTAGAGAATGCAGGGTTTCCAGCGGTATCAGGTTGATGCAACAGCCATCTCCGGAGATAAACTCCAGGCAGTTCATGCTGTGCAGCGTTCCTTCGCGCACCGCCCGTGCCTCCTGCCGCGCCCTCCAGGATTGGTAGTAGGCGCCAATGATCGTCGGCAAGCCGATCAGGCACCAGAGGATGGTGGCCAAAAACGTACCTAAGGGCGCAATGTGAATCCAATTCTCCAGCATGGTCTCTCTCTTCTCCTGGGCGAGGTCTGAAAGCTGGAAAGCCCCGCATCGGGGCGTCTCCCACCATCAGCGGAACACAGATAAGCTTTGAAGTCCAGACTGGGTCTCCAGCGACGAGAACAAAAACCCATGCTGCGGCCGGGAATCGACAAAACAACGACAGGCCAAGATTGTCTTCCCACGTTGATTTGGTTTGGCACAGCTCCGGTCTGGCGAAAGCATGCCGTGCGAGACCCCGCTTCGCTTAGGCGGGCATTGGCAGTGCCAGGTTCTTCCATAGGCTCAGAGTCGGACTGGCCTGGTTGACAGTGTAGATGTGCAGGCCGGGAGCGCCGTTGCGCAGCAGGGTCTCGCAGAGGCGCGTGACCACCTCCAGGCCGAACTCCAGCAGCGCGGGCTTGTCGTCCTGCAACTCTTCCAGGCGCAGGCGCACCCAGCGCGGCAGGTCGGCGCCGCAGCCGGCGCAGAAGCGCAGCGTGTTGGCGTAGCCGGTGATGGGCATGATACCCGGCGTCACCGGGATCGTAATGCCGGCCTTGGCGCAACTTTCGATGAAGTCAAAGTAGGCGTCGGCGTTATAGAAGAGCTGGGTCAGCGCCCCGTCCGCGCCCGCCTCCACCTTGCGGCGGAAGTGCTCGAAGTCCGCGCCGGGGCTACTCGCCTGGGGATGCATCTCCGGGTAAGCCGCCACCTCGATCTGGAAGGCGTCGCCATGGGTCTGTCGGATGAAACTGACCAGCTCATTGGCGTAGTGGAAGTCGCCCGGCGCGGAGGCGCTCATCGCTGTCGCCGGCAGGTCTCCACGAAGCGCAACTATTCGTTTGACGCCCGCATTCCGGTAGCGGGTAAGCAGCGCGGCCACCTCGGCGCGCGTTGAACCCACGCAGGTCAGGTGCGGCGCGGCCTCCACGCCGGCGTGCTGGGCCACCGCCATCAGCGTCTCGTACGTGCCGTCCTGCGTGGAGCCGCCCGCGCCGTAGGTAATGGAGAAATACTTCGGCCGCACTGCGGCGAGCTGGCCGATGACAGCCGGCAGCTTGGCCACGCCTTCCGGCGTGCGCGGCGGGAACAGTTCGAAAGAAAAGCTCAATGGCGAACCATGTGAAAAATCCCTGAAAAAGTGTTATCCCACCCAAGCCGCAAAAACAAGAACGCGGCGAGAGTGGGGCACCCATGATATTACTTTGTTCGTTGAAACTCTCTAACTCCTGACTACTGACAACTGATCTCTGTCCACTGACCACTGTCATCAGTACCGGTAGTTCTCCGCCTTGTACGGTCCCTCAACAGCGACGCCGAGATAGTCGGCTTGCCGCGCGGAGAGCGTCGTCAGCTTCACGCCGATCTTCTCCAGATGCAGCCGCGCAACCTCTTCGTCCAACTTCTTCGGCAGCACATAGACGCCCACCTTGTACGTGTCCTTGTGGGCCCACAGGTCGAGCTGCGCCAGCGTCTGATTGGCGAAGCTGTTGCTCATCACGAAGCTCGGATGGCCGGTCGCGCAGCCCAGATTCACCAGCCTTCCCTCGGCCAGCACGAAGATGCTATTGCCACTGGGGAAGGTGTAGTAGTCCACCTGCGGCTTGATGTTGAGCTTCACCACGCCCGGCTCCGCGTTCAGCCGGTCCATCTGAATTTCGTTGTCGAAGTGGCCGATATTGCAAACGATGGCCTGATCCTTCATGCGCTTCATGTGTTCGAGGGTGATGATGTCCACGTTTCCGGTGCAGGTGACGTAGATGTCGCCGCGGCCCAGAGTCTCTTCGATGGTGGTCACCTCGAAGCCCTCCATCGCCGCTTGCAGCGCGTTGATGGGATCGACCTCAGTGACGATGCACCTTGCGCCCATGCCCCGCAGCGAGTGCGCGCAGCCCTTGCCCACATCGCCATAGCCGCAGATCACCGCGACCTTGCCCGCCACCATCACATCGGTCGCTCTCTTGATCCCGTCGGCCAGCGACTCGCGGCAGCCGTAGAGGTTATCGAACTTCGACTTCGTGACCGAGTCGTTCACGTTGATCGCCGGCACCAGCAGCTTGCCCTGCTCCATCATCTTGTAGAGCCGATGCACGCCGGTCGTGGTCTCTTCGGAAACGCCGCGCCACTCCGCGGCCACCTTGTGCCAGTGCTTCGGATCCTCGGCATAGACCTTCTTCAACAGATCCTTGATGACCTGCTCTTCGTGGCTTTCGGCGGGTCCATCGACCCAAGGATCGCCATTCTCCAGCTCATAGCCTTTGTGAATCAGCAGCGTCACGTCGCCGCCGTCGTCCACCACCAGTTGAGGCCCCTTGCCGCCCTGGTGGCTGAGCGCAGCCCAGGTACATTCCCAATACTCTTCCAGCGACTCGCCCTTCCAGGCGAAGACCGGAACGCCCGTCGCGGCAATGGCCGCCGCCGCGTGGTCCTGCGTCGAGAAGATGTTGCAGCTCGCCCACCGGACCTCCGCGCCAAGGCTGACCAGGGTTTCAATCAAGACGGCCGTCTGAATCGTCATGTGCAGCGAGCCGGTGATGCGCACCCCGGCCAGCGGCTTGCCGGCCGCGTACTTGTTGCGGATCGACATCAGCCCCGGCATCTCCTGCTCGGCGATGGTGATCTCCTTGCGACCCCAATCGGCCAGCTTCATATCAGCGACTTTATAAGCCAAATCCGTGATTCCCAGTGTTGAAGTTGCCATGTTGATTCTCCTTGCATCGTTAAATCGTGATATATTGATATGTATCAGAGTCCGCTTATGGCGTCAATCATAAAAATTCTCCGCGTCCTGGCCGACCCCAACCGGCTCCGCATTTTGCTGCTTCTGGACCATGAGGAACTCTCCGTGGCCGAGTTGCAGGAGATTCTGGCGATGGGCCAAAGCACCATCTCCACGCACCTCTCCCACTTGAAGCAGGCCGGCCTCGTTGAGGACCGCCGCACCGGCAAGAGCAGCCTCTACAAGCTAAAGGTTGTCGAGGGCACTCTGGCCGGACTGCTGACCGAGGCGCGCCAGCAGATTGCCGAAGCGGAACCCGATCAGATCGCGATGCGACGCGTGGTCATAAAAAGACAAGACAAGATGCGCGCCTTCTTTGACTCTGTGGCCGGTCGTCTCGGCAAAGACTACGTTCCCGGAAGATCGTGGAAGAGCATGGCCGAGGCGCTGCTGCGGCTGATGCCGCCGATGGTCATTGCCGATCTGGGCGCCGGCGAGGGCGCCTTTGCGCTGCTGCTGGCCGAGCGAGCCACCAAGGTCATCGCCGTCGACAGCTCCGCCAAGATGATCGAGGTCAGCCGCGAGCAGGCGCTGCGCCACGGCGTAAAAAATGTCGAGTACCGGCTGGGCGACATGGAAGAGCTTCCCATCGAAGACGGCGTCGTCGATCTGGTCTTCTTCTCGCAGTCGCTCCATCACGCGCTGCACCCAGAGCGCGCCATTCAGGAGGCCTGGAGAGTTCTTGTCCCCGGCGGCCGCATCGTCGTCCTCGACCTGCTCAAGCACCGCTTTGAAGAGGCGCGCGAGATCTACGCCGATGAATGGCTGGGTTTCAGCGAAGCGGAGCTGGAAGCGATGCTGGAGAAAGCCGGCTTCGTGAATCCGCAAACGTCGGTCGTCCACAAGGAGCCGGAGACGCCGCAGTTTCAAACCTTGCTGGCGGTGGGAAATAGGGCTAGCTAGTACTTTGCGCCGAAGCCTGGGAGGCCGCAAACCCCATGGCGCGCATCCGCCGTCTGCCCCACCGCCGTGGTTACAGCCGGTTGATGAGCGAGGCGATGCAGGCGGCGCCGAAGCCGTTGTCGATGTTGACCACCGAGACGTTGGGCGAGCAGGTGTTCAACATGCCCAGCAGCGCGGCTATGCCGCCGAAGGACGCGCCGTAACCGATGCTGGTGGGCACGGCCAGGACCGGCGCGTTGACCAGCCCGCCGACGACGGTGGGCAGCGCGCCCTCCATGCCGGCACAGACGATCAGCACACGCGCCGATTGCAGGCTATTTTTCTGGGCGAGCAGGCGATGAATGCCTGCCACGCCCACGTCCGCAATTAATTCAACAGTATTGCCCATCAGGCGCGCCGTGACCACGGCCTCTTCGGCCACCGGCAGGTCGCTGGTTCCGGCGCAGACCACGGCGATGGTTCCCTTGCCGGGCGTGGCCGCGGACTGCGTGAGCGTGATGGCGTGGGCGGTCTCGTGGAAGACGGCGCGCGGCTCGGCTGCGAGAACCGCTTCGTACATTTCACGCGTCGCGCGCGTGGCCAGCACATTGCCGCCGGCGTTCGCCATGCGGGCAAAAATCAATGCCACCTGCGCGGCGGTTTTGCCCGCGGCAAAGATCACCTCAGGCATTCCGGTGCGCAGAGCGCGGTGGTGGTCGAGCTTGGCGAAGCCAATGTCCTCGAAGGGCAGATCGCGCAGGCGGTCGAGCGCATCGGTAACTTCGATCCGGCCTTCGCGGACTTCGTTGAGCAGAGCCTCGATCCTGGCGCGATCCATCAGAGATTCTCCTTCTTGGCCGCGTAGGCCCGCATCACTTCTTCCATCACCTGCTTGAGCGGGACCGTATGCTGCGTCGCAAGTAAACGGCAATCCTCATACTCCGGCGCGGCGTTGGCGATGTTGCCGTTTGGCAGGCGGGCGACCTTGATGCGCACCTTGCCCCAGCTCGTTTCGACTTCAGCAAACTCACGCGCCAGCGCGACCTTGTTCTCCAGCCGCCAGCGCAGGCCGATGGTGGTGGTCTCGCGGAAGAGCAGTTCTTGCAGCGCGGGCACCAGATCTGGGCGGCAGAGAACGGTCATCTGCACGCCGGCGCGCCCCTTCTTCATCTGCACAGAGACGCGGTAGACGTCCCAGGCGCCGGCCTCAAGCAGCTTCTCGCTGACGTAGGCGAGCAACTGCGGATTGCAATCGTCGATCACGGTTTCGATGATCGCGATGGATTCCGTGGCAGCATCGGAGCTACCTTCGCCTACCAGCAGGCGCAGCAGATTGGGCTGGCCTGCGGTCTCGCGTCCGCCCGCGCCATAGCCGGTCTTCAGGATGCGCAAGCCGGGAAGCTTTTCGTAGCGCACATCGAGCATGCGCAGCAGCACAGCGCCGGTTGGGGTAATGCGCTCCATCGGCTCGCCAGCCGCATAGACCGGCGCATCGGCAAGCAGAGCCAGCGTGGCCGGAGCGGGAACGGGCAGCGTGCCGTGCTGGCAGAGGACGGTTCCGCTGCCCACGTTGAGCGGCGACGCAAGCCAACGCTCCACGCCCAGCGCCTCGGCACCCGCGGCGGAGCAGACAATATCGACGATGGTGTCCACCGCGCCCACCTCGTGGAAATGCACCTCTTCGATGGGCATGGAATGGATGGCGGCTTCCACCTCGCCCAGCAGTTGGAAGGCGTGGATGGAGCGCTGCTTTACGCTCTCAGTCAGCGGCGCGGCGCGAATGATGGCGAGGATGGCGGAGAGGGAGCGGTGCGGCGCGTGGGAGTGCGTCTGTTGTACGGAAGCCGTTTGAGTTTCTTGGTCTCCCACCATTTCCGCGGAAAGAAGCGAAAAGGATGGGGCACGGAGTTCATGCTCGGGATGATGGTGTTCATGCTCGTGCTCATGTTGCGTGTCGGGCGTGAGGACGTCCACTTTGGTTGCGGCCAGGCCGCCGCGGCTCACCTTGCGCATCTCGAGGCGCGCGCCCACGCCGAGCGCGGCCGCCGTCCGCTCAAGGCAGTCGAATGAAACGCCCGCATCGACCATCGCGCCCAGCAACATGTCGCCGCTGATGCCGGAAAAACACTCCAGATAACCAATTCTCATCGCAATGTGATTCTAAACCGCCGGCAATGCGCCGCGCCGTGCCAACACTTCGACTGGCAAGACGGCATTCATCGCGCCGGAGCGAAATCCCTGGCAATCCAGCGTCACGTACTGAAAGCCGGCCAGCTTGAGAGCTGCGGTGATGGCGTCGAGCATCTCCATGGTGAGGGCGCGCGGCAATTCGGTGCGGGCCAGCTCGACGCGCGCCAACTCGCCATGATGGCGCACGCGCAGTTCGCGGAAGCCCAGCGCGCGCAGGCTATCCTCAGCCTTTTCCACCTGTTCGAGTACCTCGCGGGTCACCGTGCGGCCGTACTCTACGCGCGAGGAGAGACAGGGCGCGGCGGGACGGTCCCATAGCGGGTAGCCGGCGGCCTTGGCCAGCGCGCGAATTTCGATCTTGGTCAGCCCGGCCTCGGCCAGCGGCGCCAGCACGGCGTGCTCCTCGGCGGCGCGCTGTCCGGGGCGGTAATCCCTGGTGTCGTCGGCGTTCATGCCGTAGGCGATGCGCGCAAATCCCAGCCGCGCGCCCAGCGCCTCCATCGCCTGAAAGAGCTCGTCCTTGCAGTGGAAGCAGCGATTGGCGTCGTTGCGCTGGTACTCGGGCCGGCTCAGCTCTTCAGTGGCAATGATGTGCAGCGGAATCTCTTCGGCGCGGGCAAAGGCGCAAGCCGCCTCGAAGTCGCGCCGGGCGAGGCTGGGCGAGTCGGCCAGCACGGCCAACATACGGCTGCCCAGAACGCGATGCGACGTGGCCGCCAGGTACGCGGAGTCCACGCCGCCGGAGTAGGCCACCATCAGACTGCCGGATTGCGCGAGACGAGCTTCCAGTTCTTGCAGCTTGCGGACGGTCTCGGCGTCCTGGGCCTGGGGGAAAGTGGTGTGCATTTCTGCCGCCATAGGGCCGATTATACCGCTTTGTCGATTGCTCGCGGAAACTTTGCATACGCCTGCCAGCGGCGTTATGGGCGGCGGTAGACATCGTAGCTGCCCAGTTTGCGGTAGGGCAGAAAGAGCTTTTGCAGCGCTTCGAGTGAGGCTTCGCGCTGCGGGGTGGGATCTTCCTTCATCTGCATCGTGCGCTTGACGATCAACCAGCGCGTCTTGCGCCGTTCGGCCTCTGCGACAAGCTGCGCGGGCGTGGAGAGCGGATCGGTGGCGTTGTCGAAGAGAAGCACCGGAAATTGCGGGGTGCGGCCGGTGGCAAAGTAGAACGGATCTTCGCCGGGGATCAGGATCAGCCCGTCGGAGAAAGGGACTTCGTTGGCGGAAAAACGCAATAGTTCCTCAAACTCTGGCAAAAAAGGGCCGGAGATAGCCATTCCTTTGAGCGCGGGAAGAGTTGAATGTACGACTGGGCCCTCATCAAGCACACGTGCGTAGGATAGGCGCTCTTCGCTCGCGGTGTAGAGGCCGCCGCAGAGGAGCAGCGCGGCCGCGATGATCGCCGCCAAAGCTGGCGCAAGGAACGGGGTTCGCGGTGCGGCGTCCGCGGCTGTGCAGGACGGCTCGACGGAAGCCAGGAAGGCGATCATCTCGGCGATGAGAAGGACAAGCAAGGGCCAGATGGCGTAGGTCGATCCCCACAACTGCTGCGAGAGAAAAGTCCCGTTGATGGCGGCCAGCAGTACGGCGGGCAAACCGGGGCGGAGGCTGGGATGGCGGCAAATATTCCAGAGTGTGAGCGCAACGGAGAGAATCAGCAGCAGTGGCCACAGAGCGAGAAGCGTGTCGGCGCGGTCGCCGTCGTCTGACGAGAGAAAGAGGCTGAACAACGCCCAAAGGAACGGCGCGGCAAGCAGGATCAGCGCTGATCCAGAACGAAAATAGCTTCCTTGAATCCCACCCTTTTCGCCAAAAACAGGGAGAAGCAGGTCCTTCGACTCCGCTGCGCTTCGCTCAGGATGACAAGGCACCCAGACCTTGGCGAAGCGGCTGTGTAGGAGCGCGAGAGCCGCCGCGACGCAGGGCAGACTCCACAGCAGCGAAGGCTCCGCGTAGACCGCGAGCATCTGCTGAAAGCCGGGCAGCCGGCGCTGGGAGGCGAATTGGATGGTCCAGTGAAGGTAGTTCCTCACGCCTGCGGTAAAGTGCAAGAGCAGGCTGGCGGCAACGAGCGTTGTAACCGCACCGGCAAAGAGCGCGCCCAAGGCCGGAGTGCTGGGTGAAGCCGAAGCGTGGCGGAGTTGCTGCAAGAGCATCAACAGAAGGATCAGAGCGAATGCGGCGGCAAGAAAGGGCAGACCGATGTTCTGCTTGAAAAAGAGGGACAGCGGAAGCGCCGCGCCGGTGGCGAAGAAGCGCCAGCGCGAGTTTGATGCAATGGAATCCTCCGGCAGTCGTTGCAAAAGAAAAATCACGAGCAGGATGGAGAAGGCGCTGTCGCAATCGTAGGAGGGGAAGGGCAGGATGCTGTAGACGCCCAGCGGGATGAGTGGCGCGGCCAGCAGAAGAGAGACGGGCCAGGCGGCGTGCAGGCGTCCTTGCAGCGTGCGGAGCGCGATGCGCCAGGCAAGCACGGTGGCCAAGCCGTTGATGATTGTGGCGTAGAGAACGTGGTGGAAGAAGACCCGTCCGGTGAGGCGCATGATGGCGGCCTGGATCAGAAACGTGAGCGGCGAATGAACCAGCGGAAAATCGCGATAGGGCATCTGGCCAAGAGCGATGCGGACGCTTGTGTCCAGCGTGTAGCTTGCGTCCCACAGGACGGCGAGATGCGCGTTCTGCCAGAGCACCACGGCGGCGCCGGCCAGGAAGAGCGCGGAGGCGGCGAGGCTGTCGCGGAGGCTCCAGCGGGCTTGGGTCAGCGGAGATTTGAGTTGGGCCGGCTTGGGCTTGGGCATGGTCGAGTGGCCAGCGGGAACTGATCGTGTCCCGCTCAATCCATTGATTTTACCGCTCGCGGCCGGTGGCGCAAACCGGTGCGTTAGCGGCTGCGGGCGCTGCCGATGAGGGACTTACAGGTGTTGGCCGTCACTGCAACTTCGCTTGGGTTGCCGTAGCCCTTGATAAGACGTACAACGGGGTCAGCGGAGTTTGCCAATGAGCGCAGCGCACAACGGCAGCCGGCGGGATTTTCTGAGGAGATCCTTAACCGGCGCGGCGTTCTTGTGCGCGGGCGGCGCGACAGAAGCGCTGGCAGTTGTGCAACCGGCTGCGGCGGGATCGGGAGCGGTAGGCACGAAATCCAGGGTCGTTGTCGCGCGCGATCAACTGCTGCGTGGCACCGGCTCCACGGTCGATTCGCAGCGAATGCTGGCGCTCGTGGATCGCGCCATGCAGGCTCTCTGCGGTTGTGAGCATCCCGACGACGCGTGGCGCAAGCTGGTTCGTCCGGGCGATACGGTGGGCCTCAAGGTGAACACGTTGGGAGGCCGCGGAATCTCCACAAATGTTCAACTGGTCACGGCGATCTGCGGGCGGTTGCAGGAGGCCGGAATCAAGCCCGGCGAGATCATAATCTGGGACCGCGACAGCGAGGAGTTGGAGCGCGCCGGCTTTCGGATCGAGACCGGCAATGGCCGCGTGCGCTGCTTCGGCACCGATCGCGTCGGATATGAGCAGGAGCTTTCGGCGTGGGGCAGCGTGGGCAGTTGCCTGTCGAAGATTCTGACTCAGTACTGCAATGTGCTGATCAACGTGCCCGTGCTGAAGGACCACGACGGCGCGGGCGTCACCATCGCTCTCAAAAATATGTACGGCGTCATTCATAACCCCAACAAGTACCATCCCAACGGCTGCAATCCCTACGTCGCGGACCTGAATATGCTGCCGGAGATTCGCAACAGAATGCGGTTGACGATCTGCGACGCGACCACCGCAATGTACGAGGGCGGCCCGGGCTACAAGCCGGAGCACAGTTGGAACGCCAATGCATTGCTGGTTTCCACCGATCCGGTCGCGCTCGACCACACCGGCTGGCAGATGATCGAGCGCAAGCGCGCCGAAAAGGGATTGAAGACGCTCAAGGCCGAGGAGCGCGCGCCGGGCTACATCGCCACCGCTGCCGATGGCGATCATCAATTAGGCACGAATGACCCCAAGAAGATTTCGATTATCGAAGTTTAGCCGGAAAGATTTGCGGAAAGGTTCATCATGTTCTGTGAATTGGATTTACAAAATGCCGTGAAAGGCCCGCTGGATCGTCGCTCGTTTCTGAAGTGCGCTTTGGCTTCGGGCGCGGCGCTGGGCGGGGGCGCGGCGTTGGCGGGTGTTGCCCAGCCCGCCGCGGCAATGTCGGCCGAGACCACCGGCGAGGACGATGCGCGCTACGTTGTCGAGGCGAAGTTCTATCAGAAGCTGGCGAATCGCAAGATCAAGTGCAAGCTCTGTCCGCGCGAGTGTTCGGTGGGAGACAAGGAGCGCGGCTACTGCGGCGTGCGCGAGAATCGCGGCGGCACTTATTACTCGCTGGTCCACTCGCGGGTCTGCGCGGCGCACGTCGATCCCGTCGAGAAGAAGCCTCTCTTCCACTATCTGCCGGGGACGATTGCCTTCTCGATTGCCACGGCCGGCTGCAACGTCAACTGCAAATTCTGCCAGAACTGGGACATTTCGCAGTCGCGCCCCGAACAGGTTCCCTCGCATTACATGCCGCCCAAAAGCGTCGCCGAAATGGCCAAACAATATAACTGCCCCACCATTGCCTACACCTACAGCGAGCCGGTCGTCTTCGCCGAATTCATCATGGACACTGCCGATGCGGGCCATGCTGCGGGCGTTCGCAGCATTGTGGTCTCGAACGGCTATATGCAGGAGGATGCACTGAAGGCGGCCTATGGAAAGATGGACGCCGTCAAGATCGATCTGAAATCCTTCTCCGAGTCGTACTACAGCAAGGTCGTTACCGGCCAGTTGAAGCCGGTGCTGGATTCGCTGGTCACGTTGCGCAAGATGGGCAAGTGGACGGAGATTGTCTACCTCGTGCTGCCCACGCTCAACGACAGCGACGCGGAGTTTCGCGGACTGGCGCAATGGATCAAAGCGAATCTGGGCGCGGATGTGCCGCTGCATTTCACGCAGTTTCATCCCTCGTACCTGTTGAAGAATCTGCCCATCACGCCGGTGGAGACGCTGGAACGCGCCAAGGCGATTGCCGACGCCGAAGGGTTGCATTTCGTTTATATCGGCAATGTGCCGGGCCATCCGGCGCAGAACACCTATTGCCCCAAATGCCGCAAGATGCTGGTGGAGCGCGTGGGATTTACGGCCAGCGAGATGCTGATCAAGAACGGTAAATGCCCGTTCTGCCAGCAGCCGATTCCCGGCGTCTGGCACGTGTGAGGAGGTTGCGCAGATGAACATTCTGATGAACCCGAGCGCCTATTGGCTGGCGACATCCTTATTTGCGCTGCTGGCATTTGCGCCGCTGCAGGATAAAGGCGCCACGAAACCGGAGAAAGGGAGACAAGAAATGGCGAGCGAAACGAAGGTTCGGCAGGCGGCCGTTGCCGGCAGCTTTTATCCGGCCGACCCGAAGGTTCTTTCCACAATGATGGACGGCTTTCTGGCCAAGGTCACCGGGCCGATGGTGACCGATCCGATTCTTGCCGTGGTTGCGCCGCACGCCGGTTACGAATACTCTGGGCCTGTGGCCGCGTACACCTACGCCGCCTTGAAGGGACACAAGTACTCACGTGTCGTCATCATTGCGCCGTCGCACTATGTGTCCTTCGATTTCTCCTCCGTCTATGATGGCGACGCTTACGCCACGCCGCTGGGCAACGTGCCGGTGGACAAAGTCTTCGCGCGCGAACTGCAGAAGATGAGTTCGACGATGCAGCTCTCCAGCCAGGGACACGATCCCACCTCGGCGGGCGGCGAGCACGCGGTCGAGGTGCAGTTGCCGTGGCTGCAAAAGGTGCTGGGCAATTTTGAAGTTGTGCCCATCGTGATGGGCGACCAGAGCTATGAGAACAGCCGCGCGCTGGGAGTGGCGCTGGCCAAGCTGATCAAGGCCAGCGGCAAGGAGGGCGAGACGCTCGTTTTGGCCAGCTCCGACCTTTCGCATTATCACCCCTACGATGACGCGGTGACGATCGATCACAAGACGTTGAATGCGCTACAGGCGTGGGACTACTTTAGTATGTCGCGCAACTTTCAGTCGCGGATCTGGGAGGCTTGCGGCGGCGCGCCCATCGTAGCCGCTATGATTTACGCCGAGCGCATGGGAGCCAATCAGGCGCGGGTGCTGAAGTACGCGAATTCCGGCGACGTGACCGGCGATAAGTCGCGCGTGGTCGGCTACAGCGCGGATGTTCTTGTGAAGGCGAACGGTGGAAAAGCCGAGGAGACTCCCTTCTCGCTGAGCGAGCCGGAAAAGAGCGAGCTGCTGGCGCTGGCGCGCAAGTCGGTGGAGTCTGTGGTGGGGAAGGATGAATTGTATATGCCGACCGCGAGCGCGGACGCAACGCTGAATCAGGAGCGCGGCGCGTTTGTAACGCTGACCATCGCAGGCGGCCTGCGCGGGTGTATCGGCTATACAGCGCCTATCAAGCCTCTCTATCTGACCGTGCGCGACACGGCCACGCACGCCGCGCTGCACGATCCGCGCTTCCCGCCGGTAACGGCGGCAGAACTGCCCAGCCTCGCCTATGAAATCTCCGTGCTCTCGCCGCTGCGCCGCGTGACGGACATTCAACAGATCAGGGTCGGCGAGCATGGGCTTCTGATGAAGAACGGCGACAGCGAGGGCCTGCTGCTTCCGCAGGTGCCGGTGGAACAGAAGTGGGACCGGCTGACCTTCCTGGAGCAGACCTGCCGCAAGGCGGGGATGAGCTCCGGCTGCTGGAAGGATGAAGATACGGATATCTTCGCCTTCACCGCGGTGGTTTTCAACGAACATAAATTCTGAGCGCTTGGCCCGCAGGATTACTGGAATCTCTGATAAGGCAATCCGCCCCGGCGGTTGAACGAAGATCGCGTCGATATAGAATCGCGCTCGTTTCATGGCCGTTTCGTGAAAAGAGCGTCCGGGATCTAATTCCCGGACGCTCGTAAAACAGTGCCAGTGTCTCAGATCAAGTCGCCCTAATTAAAGAGCGTCTGTATAGATCAGGCGAGCCAGCAGATTCTCGATTTGCTCCTGCTTGCCGGACCGAGGTTTAGGATTGATGCCATTCTTGAGAGCCGCTGCCTCGATCTGATCCAGCGAGACCTTGCCTTCAAGCATCGCAACCGCCTCAGGCGACTTCCAGCCGGCATAGCGCTCGGCGAGAATCGCATCATACCGGCCGTCTTCAATCAACTTGGCAGCCGTCAGGAATGCGCGAGCACAGAGGTCGGCGCCGCCCACATGGGCATGGACCATGTCCTCGGCGGTAAAGCTCTGGCGCCGCACCTTGGCGTCAAAGTTGCACCCGCCCTTGGTCAGGCCGCCGGCTTTGATGACGTGATACATGCTCATCGTCATCGCCCAAAGTTCGTTCGGGAACTGGTCGGTGTCCCAGCCCAGCAGCGCATCGCCGCGATTGATGTCCAGAGATCCGAAGATTCCCAGCGCGCCCGCGGTCGAAATCTCATGCTCAAACGTATGTCCGGCCAGCATGGCATGGTTGGCTTCGATATTGACCCTGACTTCCTTTTCCAGGCCGTAGCGCTTCAGGAATGAATACACCGTCGCGACGTCAAAATCGTACTGGTGCGTTGTCGGTTCCTTTGGTTTGGGTTCGATCAGAATCTGGCCTTCAAAGCCTATCTTGTGCTTGTATTCCACAACCAGGTTCATGAAGCGTCCCATCTGATCGAGTTCCTGCTTCATGTTAGTGTTCAGCAGAGTCTCGTAACCTTCGCGTCCGCCCCAGAGCACATAATTCGAGCCACCGAGCCTCTTGGTGGCATCCATGCAATTCTTCACCGTCGCTGCGCACCAGGCGAAGACCTCGGGATCGGGATTGGTGGATGCGCCGGCCATAAACCGCGGATGGGAGAAAAGGTTCGCCGTTCCCCACAGCAGCTTGGTTGAATACTTGCTCATCTTTTCTTCAAAGTAATCCACCATGGTGTGGAAGTTCTTCAGGGTCTCGGCAAGCGTGTCGCCGCCGGGCGCGATGTCGGCGTCATGGAAGCAAAAGAAGGGCAGGCCGAGGACGCGGAAGAGCTCGAAGGCCGCATCGGCTTGCACCTTGTGCTGAGCGATCGGGTCGCCGGCGGCAAACCACGGACGCTGCAAGGTGGCTGAGCCAAAAGGGTCGCCTCCGCGCATCGCCAGCGAGTGCCAGTAGGCGACCGCGAAGCGCAGATGATCCTTGAGGGGCTTGCCGAGTACGACCCGGTCAGCATCGTACCAGCGGTAGGCGAGGGCCTTCTGACTGGAAGGACCCTCGTACTTTACTGTTTCGAAAGAGCTAAAGATTGTTTCGGCCATGGTGAATCTCCTATCGTTCCAAAAATCGCAATCAAGCCTGTAAATTGCCCGGCTGACCTCCACCATCCTAATGGAGCATGCTTCTAGATGGCAAATCTTGGTAAAGCGCTTTTTGTCATGCGTTTTGCGGTGATGTCTCCTGGACACTATGTTGTATCGCAACGCAGGCCCAGCTGCTCAGATCGCTCCACTCTCGTTTTGCTCGGAGGAGTGTTGCTCCCGAACGCATGAGAGTACTCGATGTTCCGAAGACTCGACTTTGAGACTTGGGATTTCGCACACTTTCCCAACATCTACTTTTTCAATAAAGCGATTCACTCCTCGCGCAGCAGGATCAAAGGATCCACCGACAGCGCGCGCTGCGCTGGAATCCAGGTAGCCACCAGACCAAGCAGCATCATCGCGAGAACGACGCCACCCAGCACCAGCGGATCGCGAGGCGTCGCCTGATAGACGATGAGAGCCAGCACCCGCGTGGCCAGCAATCCCAGGATCAAGCCAGCCGCCGAACCGATGGCCAGCAGCTTCAATGGCCGTCCCAACGCTACCTGCAACACTTCCTTGCGCTGCGCGCCCAGGGCAATGCGAATTCCCAATTCCCGCAGCCGCTTGCTCACCGAGTACGAGGCCATTCCAAAGATGCCGGTGATCGCCAGCATTGCGCCCATTCCGCCTAGCACACCCAGCGCCACAGTGGCCACATGCGAAGGAAATAGAGCGATGTCCAGTCCCTGAGTCCAGGTTTGAATGTTCAAAGGCAGGCTGGCATCCAACTCCCGCAGCGTACTCCGGATGGCTGCCGCAAGTTGTGTCTCGTCGCGCTCCGAGCGCACCACCAGGCAAGTCTGGATGGTGGGCGATTGCAAGAATGGGAGAAAGATCGCCGGCTTCGGATTTTCGGTCAGCCTAAAGTATTTTCCGTCTTCGACAATTCCCACCACTTGCGCGCGTGTTCCACCCTCGATCTTGAAAAATCTACCCATCGCGTTGGTTGCGGACCCGAAGACCCGCTGCGCAAATAACTTGTTGACGACTGCCACGCGCGTCGCATTGTAATTGTCATCCCAAGAGAAGCTCCTGCCCTGCAGCAACGACGTACCCGCCGTATGAAAATACTCAGGTGAAATGCTGAATTTCACAACGTTGGCAGCGGCATTCGATGGCTTGAGGTCGGTCGTCTGGTCGGCAAAAACATCCTCGGTCATTCCGCCCCCTCCCAGGGGGATTTCACTTATGAATCCGACAGATTTTACGCCGGGGATACTCTTCAGTGCATCGATCATGCGCCTTTGCATCTCCGTCACTCTTTCGCCGCTGTAACCGGCCATGTTGAGAGATGCATCCACCACCATGGCGCTCTTCGGTTCAAAACCGAAGTTGCTGTGCATGGAGCGCACCAGCCCGCGCACGGCCACCAAAGATGAAGTCACCAGCACGGCGCAGATCGCAATCTGCACCACGAGCAACACGTCTCGCAGGGTAATTCGCCGCCCGGTATTGCCTGCAACGATGCCCAATGAACCCGCCTTTACAACCTCGTAGGGGTTGGCGCGTAGTATCTGCCTCACCGGAACCGCGCCAAAGAGGAATCCGCTAGCCAAAGCCAACAACAAGGCAACAAGATAAACATGTGCGTCCGGGCTCACAGGTATAAACAGGGGAAATTGCGGAATCGGCTGCCACCTGCTCAGTTCGCCCAATAGCACAATGCTGCCCAGGAGTCCCACGGCCCCTCCGGCAAGTGAAATCAACACAGCCTCGGTAAACACTGCGCGCAGAATGCGTCTGCGGCTGGAACCTAGTGCGAGCCGAAGCGCAATCTCCCGGGAACGGTCGGCGGCGCGCGCCGCAAACAGGCTGCCCAGGTTGGCGCAGGCGGCCAGCAGTATCAACCCCGCCAGCAGCATCATTCCCGTCATGAAGCCCTTCACCGCGGGCCCTAACATGTCGCCGGCAAGGCTCGGACGCGCCAGCGAAAAGGTCAAATTGGCATCGTCTTTGGGGTAGCTCTTCTCAAGTTGGACGCCAATCGAGTTCAAATCGCCGATTGCCTGTGCCGGTGTGACCCCCGCCTTGATATGTCCCAACACCATGAAAACAAAGCGATCACCGCGCGAGTTCAGTGTGCTGAACCCCTGCACTTGTTCCTGGTCGACCATCGGCACCCACATGTCAGCGGAGAAAAACAGCAAAGTCCCGTGGAACTCAGGCGGCGCTACGCCGAGGATGGTGAATGGATGCTTGTTCACCTGGACCACACGCCCCACCACGCCGCGATCGTCCTGAAAATGGCTGTGCCAATATGCATAGCTGAGCACGATATACGGAGCGCTATTGGGGCCATGCTCATCGGAGCTGTGGAAGAATCGGCCCAGATACGGCTGAATATACAAAGCGTCGAAGTAGTTCCCGGTTACCTCATAGGTCCAGGCCTGGGACGAATTCTTGCCTGTATCGAGTCCCACCGGCGCAAGAATATAAGCAATCAAACCATCGAAGCTACGGTTGCTATCGCGCAGATCAAGATAGTCGGGATACGAAGCATCTTGGTCCTTATTGCTCCCGTGCTCAAGCGTATAGAGGCTCTCCGCATGAGGCACATTGAGCGGACGCAGGATGAGCGCATTCAAGACGGCAAAGACCACGGCATTTGCGCCAATGGCCAGCGCCAGCGTCAAAACGGCGGCGATCACGAATCCGGGAGATTTACGCATTACGCGTAGAGCGAATCGCAGGTCCTGCAGCAGGGTACTCATGGACGGCCTCCGGAGGCAATGGGTCTACAGGGAAGAGAGATGCAATTCGTCAGCCAAAGTGTCGAAATTTTAACTTGATGGTAACAAAGCGGATTGCGGGTACCAGCAGGCGCGGGCGAAGCGGATTGGGTGTCCGGATTCACCGCGGGGTGTCCGTTAACGGACAGGAACGATTCCAGCCCAGCCGCCACGGCAGTTCGATCCTTCCTGATAAATTGTCTTCTATGGAGGCAGCATGAAGGTTCTTTTCATTGGCGGCACCGGAATTATCAGTACGGCTTCGACGCGATTGGCGGCGGAGCGGGGCATTGAACTCACGCTGCTGAGGCGGGGACAGCATACTGTCGATCTTCCGGAGAATGTGCGCACTATCACGGCGGACATTGCAAACCAGGCGGCCGTGGCCGAGGCGCTCGGCAATCAATCCTTCGACGCGGTGGTGGACTGGACGGCCTTCACGCCTGCCGATGTGGAGCGGGACATTCGCTTGTTTCGCGGCCGCGCGCGACAATTCATCTTCATCAGTTCGGCGAGCGCCTATCAAAAGCCGGTTGGGCATTATTTGATTACCGAATCGACGCCGCTGGCCAATCCCTATTGGCAGTATTCGCGCGACAAGATCGCCTGTGAAGATCGTTTGATGAAGGCCTATCGCGAAGAGGGCTTTCCGATCACGATTGTGCGTCCTTCCCTGACCTATGGCGACACGCAGATTCCCCTCGCGGTCAATAGCTGGCTGAAGCCCTGGACGGCGGTCGATCGCATGCGCCGCGGCAAGAAGCTCATCGTGCCCGGCGACGGTTCCTCGCTCTGGGTCATCACGCATAACAGCGACTTTGCGCAGGGGCTGGTGGGCTTGCTGGGCCATCAACAAGCCATCGGCCACGCCTTCCACATCACCAGCGACGAGGCAATGACCTGGGATCAGTTCTATCGCATCACTGCACAAGCCGCGGGCGTCGAGCCGCAGCTCGTTCACATTGCGTCGGATTTTATCAGCGCTTGCCTGCCGGATGAACTGGGCAGCCTCACCGGGGATAAAGCCGTCAGCGTTGTCTTCGATAACAGCAAGATCAAGCGCTTTGTCCCCGGCTACTGCGCCAAAGTGCCGTTTGCTGAGGGGATTCAGAGAACGATTGCATGGTTCGAGGCAGACCCGCGGCGCAAGCAAATCGACGAAGAGGCGAATGCCTCCTGGGATAAGCTCATCGACACTTATGAGAGCGCGCTTGAGGGAGCCTTGCGCAAATTCCGTCCATAACATCCAGCGATTCTTAACGAGCGAGGGTGCGCCCCCGGCGCTATCATCAATCTGTGCAAGCGGAGCAAGCAACCTACCTTCTCGGCGACATTCTGGCCAACGCCATCACGCACGGCATCGGCGCGCTGCTGGCCATTCTCGGCTCTGTCTATCTGATTTCCGCATCCACGCGCGGTTCGGCGTGGCAGGTGGTCAGTTGCTCGGTCTTTTGCGCAACGCTGGTGCTGGTCTACTTCTGCTCCACGCTCTACCACTCGCTGGTTCGGACGCGCGCGCGTCACGTCTTTCATATCCTCGACCACTCATCCATCTACCTGCTCATCGCCGGAACCTACACGCCCTTCTGCCTGGTTACGCTGCGCGGGCCGGTGGGCTGGACGCTCTTCGGCGTCGAGTGGGCGCTGGCCATCGCCGGGGTTGTCGTCAAGAGCTTTGCCGTGGACCGCTTCGAGTTGGCCTCGGCGCTGGTCTACCTGGGGCAGGGCTGGTTCATAGTCGTCGCGGTGGTACCGCTCATTCACACCCTCGGCTGGCACGGGTTGATGTGGCTGGGCGCGGGCGGCGTGGCGTACACACTGGGCATCATCTTTTTCGCGCTGGACCGCCTACGCTACTTTCACGCCCTGTGGCATCTTTTTGTGCTCGCCGGCAGCATCAGTCACTACTTCGGCATTCTTTTCTACGTCCTCCCGGCGCGGCCCTGAGCGAAGATGGGACCTCTACCCTGGAGCGCAAGTCTTTATTCAAAGCGCAGCGCCTCAACCGGCTCAACCCACATCGCCGCCCGCGCGGGAATCAGCGTAGCCATGAGAGCCACCACGGCCAGCAGCAGCGCAACCGCCGCATACACCAGCGGATCGTGCGTGCCCACGTTGTAGAGCAGGCTCTTGAGCAGCTGCGCCGCAGCCAGCGCCGCTCCCAGGCCCATAACCCCGCCCAACACAATCAGCCGTATGCCTTCCCCGGCGATCAGCCGCAGAATATCCACCCGTGTCGCGCCCAGCGCCATGCGCACGCCAATCTCCTGCGTTCGCTGTGCGGCCATAAAAGCGATCACGCCGTACAACCCGATCACCGCCATCAGCAGCCCGCAAAAGGCGAAGAAGCCCAGCAGCGCCGTTTCGAAGCGCGGCCGGTCGGCCAGTTGGCTTACCTGCTCGTGCAGCGTTTCGATCTCCACTGGCGCGGTCGCGTCGAGTTGCGCGATCTGCGACCGCACCCACGGCGCAACCACCGCGGCCGGGAGCGCGGTTTCGAGCAGCAGAACGCAGTGTCCCCTCCACTCCTCGCCGCGATTATGGCGCAGTGTATAGTACTCGGGATCGTCCTGGCCGGTGAGCCCGGCGTTTTTCACATTGCCGGCCACTCCTACGACGGTGTAGACCGGCCCGTTCAAGGCAAAATAGGGCTGGTACGTGGGAAGCTGTATGTGCTGCCCGACGGCGTCGCCCTGAGGAAAAAGCCGCGCGGCCAGCAGCTTGCTGAGAATCATGAAATCACCGCTGGAACCGCGTTCCTCTTCCGTAAAGCCTCTTCCTTCCTGGATGGGAATTTGCAGAACTCTAAAGTAGTCCGGCGTGACCGAGCGCTCAACCACGGTTCCCCCGGTTCCGGCCGGGGTGCGCGGGCGGCCAGCGACAAATAGCTCGTCGAAACGCCCGCCGTTGTGCCAACTGTTCCCGTCCGGAGGCAGCGAGTCGCTCATGCCAACGGCGGTGACGCCGGGCAGGCGGCGCAGAGCCGCTTCGGCGCGTGTAAAGAAATCGAGGTGGGACTGATCCGTTGTGTAACGCTCCCAATTCAAGGGAACACGAACCGTGAGAACGTGCCGCGTCTCGATTCCCAGGCTCTGTTGTTCAAGATTCCAGAAGCTCTTCACCAGCAGGCCCGCGCCGGAGAGCAGCACCACGCTGACGGCGATCTGCGCCGCCACCAGGACGCGTCGCAACCGGGCCTGCGCGCCGGATCGCGTGGACCGCGCAACCAAGGCCATCGCGTTGGGCTTTTCGAGCGCGGGCAGGATTCCAAACAAAGCGGCGCACAGCAGCGAGACAAGCACGGTGAACAAGACGATGCGCAGATCGAGCCGCGCCTGGGCCAGAAAAGGAACGCTCGTGGGAGCGATGGCAACAAAGATGCGCAGCAAAATCTCCGCCAGCGCGCATCCGGCGGCAGCTCCGGCAATAGCCAGCAGAATCGCCTCTGTCAGGGTCTGGCGGATCAGCCGTCCGCGGCTCGCCCCGAGTGCGGAGCGCACCGCCAACTCCCGCTCTCGCGCCGCCCCGCGCGCCGAAAACAGGCTGGCGACGTTGGCGCAGGCAATCAGCAGCACGGCCAGCACCGCCCCCAGCAGCATCCACGCAACCAGATAGGCATCCTGCATCTGCCGGTCGCGGATGGAACGAACCTGGAGATGAAAATCCTGGCGGATCTGCGGTGGAATCCACTGTTGCGTATGCAGGAAGAGCGGCTCCAGCTCGGCCTTCGCTTGGGCAACGCTGACGCCGGGCTTGAGCCGGGCAAAGGCCCACAGCGGATAGCCGAGGCCGCTATTGATGGTGGGCTGCGCGGCTACGTCCAAGGCCGCCGGAAAAATAACGTCGGTTGGCTGAAGCCGGGGCATCTCAAAGTCTTTGGGCAGCACGCCAACGATGCGCACCGGATGCCCATCGATTTCGATGCTCATGTCCAGCACGCCCGCATCGCGATTGAAACGGCTGAGCCACAGCCCATCGGAAATCAACGCAACTTTTGGTCCATTCGGCAGGTCTTCTTCCGGCAGGAAATTGCGCCCCAAAACCGGCGAGATGCCCAGCGTGGGCAGAAAGTTCTGTGCCACTTGCGCGCAACTGAGATGCACGGGATTGGTTTCCGTCAGGTTGCAAGTGCTCACGCCGCGCTCGAAGGTGACCGCCGCAAATGGCCTCTGACTGTCGCGCCACTCGTAAAAGAAAGCGCCCAGCGTGAACTCCTGCTTCTCCAGCGATTGCACCAGCCCAAACGAAACGATCCGGTCATCGTGCGCATAGGGCAGGCTGCGAAAAAGAATCCGGTCCACCACGCTGAAGACCGCCGTGGTCGCTCCGATGCCCAGCGCCAGCGTGGCAATGACGGTGATTGTGAAAGCGGGATTGCGCCGGAAGCCGCGCAGCGCATAGCGCACATCCTGCGCCACCGTGCCCAGCCACCAGCCCGGTCGCTGCTCGTGGCATTGCTCCCGCGCCTGCTCGACACCGCCAAATTCGATCAGCGCCTGCCGCCGCGCCTCTGCCGCTGTCATCCCCGCGGCAATGTTGGCCTCTATTGATTGCTCCACATGAAACCGGAGTTCCTCGTCCACTTCAGCGTGGGGCCGGCGCAGCACCAGAAAGCGCAATCGGGTCCACCATTGTTTCATCATGCCGTCGCCTCCGCACTCTGCCCCAGCACCAAAGCGATCGCCGCCGACAGCCGCTCCCAACTCTCCAGCTCCGTCTCCAATTGCTTCCTGCCGGCTGCCGTCAGCGCGTAGAACTTCGCCCGCCGGTTATTCTCCGAACTCCCCCAGTCGGCCTGAATCCATCCCTTGTATTCCAGCCGGTGCAGCGCCGGGTAGAGCGATCCCTGCCCGATCTGCAATACCTCTTTGGAGACCTGCTGAATGCGCTGGGCCACACCCCAGCCGTGCATCGGCTCCAGAGCCAGCGTTTGCAAAATCAGTAAATCCAGTGTTCCCTGCAAAAGATCTGTCGATGGTGGCATTTTCTTCCCCTTGACATTCGACAATAGATTGCCACTCGCTCCTGTCGAATGTCAAGGGAAAACGAATTGCACCCTCGCATCGCCCGGATCCGATTTGGCCGGTGAGTTCCGTGCGGCCCACCCCCGGAGAATGGCCACGTTGACCTGCTGCCCCAAAAACCGGTACACTACTCTAGTTTGGCGATTCCTGCCTGTCGTCGTGGAGCCGGACGTTCGTTCTGGAACTTGAGGGGCTTGAGCGAGCCGGTTGCGAGTGATTTGCGGCGCAGAAGTATCCGCCCGAGCTAATTTCTTGAGGCGCGCACCGGC
>PLCS01000010.1 GCA_003134855.1 Acidobacteriaceae bacterium | reverse complement strand
GTTGCTTCCGTTCTAGTCAATTAAACGCAATGACCGACTTTATCCCCGACACCGAACGCATCCTGATTATCGAAGACACGCGCGAACTCCAGATTGACAAACCGAACATTGTCAACATGGAGTGCCAGAACGACACGTACACCGAGGAATCGCGTGTCACGTTCGACGATCTTCTCAAACACGCTCTGAGAATGCGGCCAGATCGAATCGTACTTGGAGAGGTTCGCAGCAAGGAAGCGCGTACACTCCTCGACAGTTTCAACACCGGACACGGCGGCAGCATTGCAACAATTCACGCCACATCCGCCGTACTCGCGTTGAGTAGGCTTGCCGAGCTTGCGATGCGCGGACACCAACAGAGCAACAAGAACGACATCTCTAAGGAAATCGCTGCAAGTGTACATTACGTGATCCAGGCGAAGCGTACAAGTGCAGGACGCCGCGTAACTGAAATGATTCACGTCACCGGATACGACAGAACAGAGAACAGTTTCCAATTCGATGACGTGTTTAGGTTGCGCAAAGACGAAGCACAACACCACTAGGAGGAAACACATGGCAGCACTTCTCACAGTCAAAAACATTCAGATGACAACAGCAACAGTGACCGTCAATACCGAGATCGTTGCGAAGTTGAATGCGTATGCTGCATTTACGTCATCAACACCAGATGCAGTAATCGTTGCAGCACTCGAATACGTGTTTAGTACAGACAAGGAATTCATAGCGTTCTTTGACAAGCACAAAGATCATCCGGCTTTGTTGCGCGTGAAAGAAGCAAAGACCCCACAGAAGCGGCGCAAGGTTAGGCAGAGTGATTCTACCCCCAAGGTTTCATGATGAACAGGGGTTGTGCTTCGCACAAGTTTGATTTTGAACACTTCACTCATTTCATGGTCGCGTAGGAGAACAATTCGTTCTCGTGTGTGAACAAACCAAATCAACAACTTACAGAATGGGCGTTCTCAGAGGAGAACGCCTATCAAGAATCCCAACGAAGGCTTAATGAGCGATAAACCCCCCAGCTACGAATCGAAACTCCGCCGCCCTATGCACGTCGGTTGCCGGTTATCCGAGAAAGAATATGCGCTCGTTTCCGCCGCCGCGACCGACGCGAATCTCGCACCTGCCGATTGGTTTCGTCGCACAATCCTCGATTCTCTGGCCCCGAAAGACGAGCCGACGCCGACCCTACTCCTAGAGGAAATCGAGGCGCTAAAGCTCATATTTGCCTCCACCGTTCCCCCGATTCTGGCAGGTACACGGATGCAAAAGGATCAATCCGCCGCGCTGATGCGCGACTGTGACGCCGCCAAGACGGACGCCGCAAAGAAGGTACTCAGGGCATTCACAGATCGAAAGGACCGGCCATGACACCGACACAATGGGGCAGACGCGAGACGTTCTACTTCCCCCTCACCAGCCCATTTACTCCATCGGCAACTTGCTTTTATGGATCATGCTAACCATCCTTTTTCTGATTCTTCGCATGGACATCTCCGTTTCTCCACTCGGACAAACGGACATCGGAATCTATGTGAGAACCGGAGTAGCCGCGTACTTCTCCCCGACAACCACAGCCACATTTAGCCTAGTCTGCATCTCGGACGGCGTACACACATATATTGCTAAACCCGCCGAGGTAGTGCGCGGGAAAACGATTCTCCCCAACGGGAAGAAGTTCAATCTTGCGCCGTCCGAGGAAGCGCAGGCGCGCGGTTACAGGACCGTGCTGCGCGGACCAGAAGCCGACTATGTAGAGGCCGCTCTACACCAATACTTGCGCCTTTCTGTCTACAGTGGACTCGGCCTAAAAGCGCTTTTCCTGCCGCCGATCTTGACGGCTCTCTGCATATTTGTTGCTTTGTTTCCCTACTGCATTTACTTGGACATCAAGCGCACAAAGTTGATGAAGTACGGGCGGCTGTTACGCGGACCGATTGTCTGTACCCCGGCGAAATTCAACGAGGCGATCAAAGGAGACGGGATCGTTTTTCCCACCGAAGAAGGTACGAGCGCCCTGATTCCACGAAGCGCGGAAGCCCCGCACTTCGAGATTATCGCCGACACAGGAGCCGGAAAAACAGCCCTCATAGTGCATATGCTTTTGCAGATCAGGGACCGCAACGACAGCGCAGTGATCTACGATCCAGCCGGAGAATTTGTTGAGAGGTTTTACAACCCGGAGCGCGGAGACGTGATTCTCAACCCCATAGATGCCCGCTGACCACCACGCCGGGGCTTTTCGGCCCGGTGCGCGAAGTTGCGGCGGGCTTGTTTGAGCTGGGACACGATCTCCTTTTTTGGACACAATCAAATCGGCCATCATGGAGGCGTCAAGAACGCTCTCGCCCTGCGGCACGGCGCAAACCTTCCGCTGCGCTTTGCGGATTCCTCTCCCCAGGCAAGCTGTGGTCCCTCTCCGCAAAAGACTTGGCTTGGCACTTGGGAGTTCACTGCGCCCCATGTCCGTTCCGGCAGTATGTCCCGATTCACTCGCGACCAAATTCAAAAGGAGAACATTATGTCCAGCTACAAAAACAACGTCCACCTCGAAGGCAACCTCGGCAAAGACGCCGAAAAGAAGTCAACCCCGAACGGCGATGTAGTCAACTTCAGCATTGCCGTCAACGAGCAGTGGGAAGACAAGGACGGCGCCGAGCATAAGAACACCGATTGGTTCCAGATTCAGGTTTGGGGGCCGTTGGCGAAGTTCGCCGCCACCCTTAAGGCCGGGACGCCGGTCATCGTTGAAGGCAAGATCAAGCCCGATACGTACACGGCTGACGGTGTGGAGCACAAGACCTATTCGATCAAGGCTGACTACATCCGCAAGATCGACTACTCGGCACCGAGCGAAGCCAGCGAGAGCAAGGCGGCCAAGCCCGCCAAGAAGAAGGTCAAGTAGCACCCGCGCAACCTGGAGGCGGCTCTTCGGAGCCGCCTTATTTGTCGCTCAACTGAAAACTTTACAACATACTCGATACAATTTTCTTTGATGTGAATGCATACGTTCTTTTGGGTAACAGAGGTTCTTCATCTCCCTATCGAGCGCGGAACAAACGCATCACGAACTCCAATCGCCCAACCAAGGTTGATTCCTCTCGATGATTGGCCAGTGATGCCGAAGAAAGATCGGATTGGGAGGATACGCACCTCTGAATTCGCGCAACCGACTGAATAATATACAGATAGTATGTTGTTCATTTCGCAAGCCTCGTGTTTACTTTAGAGATAACATTTAGGTTACCTGCGTGTGACGCAAGTCACTTTCCATATTTTTTATTGACACTGATGAGTTGACCGTGTAATTACTTATGGCGATTCCCAATTTCAGGAATATGTTTCAAGTTGGAGTTTATGCGCTGTCAGGCCGCGTCTGCATCTCCTCTTGAGTTGTGCTCCTGAAATGCACCGATGTTGGTGCAAGGTCTATCGCATTCGTTTTTCGATGTACTGTACTGCGTTCGACGCCGGTATTGATGTGGCGTTGTCCATGCAAAGTGAAGTTCAGAGCCGCTGGCGGATAGTTTTGCCTGTGCGGCGCATTGTTCTTCAGATGATGTACTTTTCCGAAACCTAGGCTGCGAGGATCAAATGAAATTCCACCGCTCCATCCGCATAGCATTTTTGTCTCTAGCCGCACTCCTTTTTCAAGCAGACAAGTTCATGGCCTTTGCGGCGACTGCGCCACAGGAAGCGTGTCTTTATGCTTTGGACACGAAAGCCGACCGCGCATTTCAGATTGCGGGCGCACAATCGGTATATTCCGCTTGTGGAGTCGTGGTTGAATCGAGCGCGAGCGACGGTTTTGAAATGGAAGGGGCAGAGACGCTGTACCTGCAGAACCATGCGCAGGTGAGTGTCGTGGGCGGCGCCCAACTCAACGGACAGACGAAACTCTGGGACACGATCAGTAACAAGCAGGTGCAGCCCGTGCAGACTTCGAGCCCTGGAGATCCACTGGCCTCGATCGCGGCACCCACAACTGGAACCATCGTAAGCAAAAGCCATGTCAATTACGACATGAATGCGAAACCGGCTAATAACACGCTCTCTCCCGGCGTGTATTGTGGCGGCCTGACGATCGGAAATACCAACGGCGTTTCTTTCACGATGAGCCCAGGCACCTATATCATGGCCGGCGGCGGGTTGGTATTCAACTCGCAAGCTATAGTGAATGGCGCCGGTGTTACTGTTTACAACACATCGAGCGCAGGGTGGGGTTGCTCCAGCAGTTACAGCTACACGCCCATCACCATTAGCGGACAGGCCAGTGCAACCTTGTCCGCGCCTACGACCGGCTCATTGAGTGGGATTCTGTTTTTCGGCAACCGTACCGGCTGCTCGACAAACGGTTCGTGCGTGAACCAAATCAACGGTGGATCCACCACAACATTCAACGGAGCCTTGTATCTGAAGAGCGACAAACTCCTCTTCAGTGGGAACACATCGAGTGGCGGATGCATAGTAGCGGTCGCCGACATCATCACAATCAATGGCGGATCAACTTTTGGAAGCACCGGTTGCGCCATTAACCCAATCTCGGTGAGCGTCGCTCCGCAGACAGCCACCCTTTTTTCAGGTCAAACGCAGCAGTTCACGGCTACCGTCAACAACAGCGCCAATTCCGCCGTAACGTGGACGATCAGTCCGGCAGGTGTGGGAAGCATCAGTTCGACAGGGCTTTACACAGCGCCTTCCAGCGTAACCGCGCAGCAGATCGTGACGATTACTGCAACCAGTCAGGCGGACACGAGCAAATCTGGCACGTCCGCTGTAACCCTTGCAGTGGCCAAGACGACGCCAACGATCACATGGGCGACACCTGCGGCGATATCCTACGGTACGGCGCTCAGCGCGACGCAGCTCAATGCAACGGCAAGCGTGCCGGGAACATTCGCTTACACGCCCGCCACTGGCACGGTTCTTGCGGCCGGATCGCGGACGCTATCGGTAACCTTCACGCCCACCAATACGACACTCTATAACTCCGCTACGGCCTCCGTAACTCTGACGGTGAACAAGGCGACGCTGACGATTACGGCGGCCAACGCCAGCCGAGCCTACGGTGTGCCCAATCCTGCCTTCGCCTACGTTCCCACAGGCTTTGTGAACGGCGACACCTCCAGCGTGCTCAGCGGCACGCCGAGCCTGACGACGACGGCCACTACCTCCTCCGCGCCGGGGACATATCCGATCACCGCTGCGGCGGGCACCCTGACAGCCGCCAACTACAGCTTCACCTTCGCTGCCGGAACTCTGACCGTGACCACGGCGGCGCAGACGATCACATTCACGCCGCCCGCGTCACCGGTGACCTATGGAGTCTCTCCCATCACGCTTTCCGCCACTTCAACCTCCGGGCTGGCGGTGAGCTTCAGCGTCATGTCGGGTCCGGGCACGATCTCCGGCAGCACGCTGACCATCAGCGGGGCAGGCACAGTGGTGGTGGCCGCCAACCAGGCGGGCAACGCCGACTACGCGGCGGCGGCGCAGGTGACGCAGAGCGTGACGGTGAACAAGGCGACGCTGACGATCACGGCGGCCAACGCCAGCCGAGCCTACGGTGCATCCAACCCGGCCTTCACCTATCTTCCCACCGGCTTTGTGAACGGCGACACCTCCAGCGTACTCAGCGGCGCGCCGAGCCTGACGACGACGGCTAATACCACCTCCGCGCCGGGAAGTTATCCCATCACGGCGGCGGCGGGCACCCTGACGGCCGCCAACTACAGCTTCACCTTCGCTGCCGGAACTCTGACCGTGACCACGGCGTCGCAGACGATCACGTTCACGCCGCCCACGTCGCCGGTGACCTATGGAGTCTCTCCCATCACGCTTTCCGCCACTTCAACCTCCGGGTTGACGGTGACCTTCAGCGTCTTATCGGGTCCGGGAACGATCTCCGGCAGCACGCTGACCATCACCGGGGCAGGCACAGTGGTGATGGCCGCCAACCAGCCTGGCAACACCGACTACGCGGCGGCGGCGCAGGGGACGCAGAGCGTGGTAGTGAACCAGGCGACGCTGACGATTACGGCAAGTAACGCCAGCCGAGCCTACGGTGTGCCCAACCCGGCCTTCGCCTACGTTCCCACAGGCTTTGTGAACGGCGACACCTCCAGCGTGCTCAGCGGAGCGTCGAGCCTGACGACGACGGCTACTACCTCCTCCGCGCCGGGAACCTATCCCATCACGGCTGCGGCGGGCACGCTGTCGGCGGCCAACTACAGCTTCACCTTCGTGGCCGGAACGCTGACCGTGACCACGGCGACGCAGACGATCACATTCACGCCGCCCGCGTCGCCGGTGACCTATGGAGTCTCTCCCATCACGCTTTCCGCCACTTCAACCTCCGGGCTGACGGTGACCTTCAGCGTCTTATCGGGTCCGGGAACGATCTCGGGCAGCACGCTGACGATCACCGGCGCGGGCACGGTGGTGGTGGCCGCCAACCAACCTGGCAACGCCGACTACGCGGCGGCGGCGCAGGTTACGCAGAGCATCATCGTAAATACAACGACGCCGATGATCACCTGGGCAACGCCAGCGCCCATCACCTACGGCACGGCGCTGAACGGGACGCAGTTGAACGCAAGCCTGAGCGTGGCCGGCTCATGCGTCTACACGCCCGCCGCTGGAACGGTCTTGAGTGCCGGAACACAGACGCTTTCCGTGACCTGCACACCGACGGATACGGCCGACTATGCGACTCCGGCGGCAGATACGGTGCAGTTGACGGTGAGCCAAGCCGTGCCCGTCATCACATGGACGGCGCCTGCGGCCATCAACTCCGGGACGGCATTGAGTGCTGCGCAGCTTGACGCCACTTCCACGGTTGCCGGGACGTTTGCTTACACGCCCGCCGCCGGGACGGTGCTTGCAGCCGGGACACAGACGCTCTCCGTGATCTTCACACCAACCGACACGGTCGATTACACGACAGCTACGGACTCCGTCCCTCTCACGGTCAATCAAACGCAATGCACATCGAACGGATACAGCTATCAGCGCGCAATCACTATTGACCACACGCAAGTTCCGAACACAGATCAGACAAACTTCCCGTTCCTGTTTAATACCACAGATCCCCTCCTTGCCACGACAGCCAACGGCGGCCATGTCAATAACTCCAACGGTTACGACATTATTTTTACATCGGATCCTGCCGGTCAGAACATCCTGAATTACGAGATGGAGAAATACAATCCTGCAACCGGCCAGGTCATTGCATGGGTCCGCATCCCGACCCTCTCGCACACCACAGATACAGTTATCTACGTGTTCTACAGAAATCCCGCCATTACTGCCTCTCAGCAGAACCCAACCGGCGTCTGGGACAGCAACTTCGTCGGAGTGTGGCACCTGCCGAATGGAACTAACTTATCAGGAAGCGATTCAACCGCAAATGGAAATAGCTTGACAGTTAATAACGCCACACCTACAACCGGCATCATAGATGGTGCGGCGGGTTTCAGTGGAGGTTCTTCCCTGTCGGTCGAATCCGGAATGACAGTATCAGCACCTTTCACGATAGAGGAGTGGGCTTTCCCGAATTCGGCGGGAGGTACTCTCGGACTTTTCGGATCACGTTCGCCGAGCGACGGTAGCTTTGACGCAAAACTAAACGGCTCTGGAGTCCACGGAGACATTGGAAATGGAGCAAGCTGGTTAACTACATCTGCCAATGGAGCATTTTCCGAGACTTTAAATACTTGGCACCATGTCGCATATGTTGTCGGAGCGAGCGACTACGCGATTTACGCGGATGGCGAACAAGTTGGGAGCGGATCTCTCAGTGGTATAGCCGTTCTTTCAGATAATTCGCATAAATTGAGTTTTGGCTGGACTGGCTCCGGCGGCGAGTATTTCTCGGGCAACCTCGATGAAGCGCGCGTCTCGAACAGTGCGCGTTCCTCCGACTGGATTACAACCGAGTACGCCAACCAGAGTTCTCCTGGAACCTTCTATTCGTTGTCCCCGGAAAACCAGGCCATAGTTCCCAGCGCGGTGATGCTCTTTGCTCAGCAGTCGCAGCAGTATACGGTGACGGCTATCGCGTCTTGCCCTGCGTCCTTCGTCTGGTCGATAAATCCCTCGGGAGTGGGAACCCTAACACAAAACGGGACGTCCAGCGCATTATACACGGCGCCAGCCGAAATCAATACGCAGCAAACGCTAACCATCACCGCCACGAACACCGTCAGCAATGATACTTTGTTGGCTGTCGTGACGCTCATGCCACCAACGGTGAATCCAAAACTCTCCCTAGCCCCTGTAGTGCAGCCTCCATATGTCGTTGGAGCCTCACAGACTTTCGTGAGCACATTCACGAATCTGGACAGCACCCCTTTATACGGTATCCCTGTAACTTTTATAGTTACCGGCGCGAATTCCTCGTCGGGGACAGTGATGACGGACGCCAACGGCGTTGCGTTGTTCAAATATACCGGTATGTCGAGTGGTATCGATACCATTCAGGCGACAGGCTCCGCGGGGAGCGCACAAGCAACCTCCAATAAGCTGACTGCTAGTTGGATTGTTCCGTCGAATCCTGTTTCAACCACAACGGTATTGAGCCAGTTTTTCCCCCTCACGCCCGGACAATGTTGCTGGTTTGATATTCCGCCGGGGACGCAACCAGTCTTTTCGCAGGCCTTTCCCACAATCGACTTCAATCCTCCATCCGGGTCGATTCCCGGAAATACGACCGTTGGCGTCAATAACCAACCGTTTACCGATGTCACCGTGGACAAAAACGGGAACTTTTCGGGATCAATTATCGCGCAGGGTAACGGATATCAAGCTGGAGTTGGCCAGCTTTCCGGCTTTGAAGTCGTGTTCACAGGCTCTTTCATCGTCGCAGGCGCTGGGGATGTGGAGATTCCCATCTATGTCGATAATTCGTTCATCCTTGGCATCGGAGGTGGAGCAACTCGGGTCAGTGGGCCACTCGGAACCCAGTCACGGACCACACCGTTTGAGCAGTATCCAGTGATGGGGTCTTTATCTACCACTATTTCCGGTACCTCGATCATAGTAGACTTTCCCGGTCCAGGTACATACCCTTTCGAATTGGATTATGTGGAGGATGGCTTAGCGTCGCTGTCCCTCATAATGACGGCTGGGACGCCGGGTAGTAACGGCCTCGCGTCAGGTGTTCCGTCCGCAGGGACACTGATGCTTTCGCCAAGTTCCGTTCCGGCTCAACCGGTCGGTGGGCGGCAGTCATTCACGGTGGTTGCGACTGATGCCGCTGGCAATCCCGTACCTAGTCTCAATGTCGGTCTTGTTGTATCGCTGAACGATACCGCAGATATTAGTGCAACCACGGATAATACTGGCACGGCAACATTTACTTACGTGAATTCTGCCCCGGGCACCGATCAAGTTCAGGCGGTCGCGATGATCGATGGGATGGTTGCTTACTCAAATCAGGTGAGTGTGCCCTGGACGCTGCCTGGTGCCACCACGTCAACGCCCATCCCAGGAAACGTGATCAGCGGTACCATCACGGCTTTACCGACGGTGACCCTGCCGAATTCGTTGCAACTCACTGGCAGTCTAACTGATACCGGATTGAATCCCGGAGATACTCTCACCAGCAGCTGGAGCATGGCAAATGGTCCAGGCACAGTAACCTTCTCGCCGCAGCAAACCGTGACAACCACTTCGCCACAGCAACTGGTGGCAACGGCTACATTCAGCCAAGCCGGCGTTTACATTCTACAACTAAGCGCCAGCGATTCCGCGGGAAATAGCACATCGGGGACGTTTTCAGTCACCGTAAATCCCGTTGCTGACACTCCGCAGGGATGGGTTGGGAGTCCACTGAATGGTTCAACTGTTTCTGGTATAGTTCCGATCACGCTTGCTTCTGGCGTTTCGCTTCAAAACGGCGTGCTGACTTACTATCCAGCCAACAATCCCAACAACGCCACAGTCTTGAATGCGAACACAACCGACTCTGGTCAGATCGGCATACTCGACACCACAACGCTGCCGAACGGTTCGTATTGGATTCACCTAGAAGCCACCGATTCGAGCGGCAACCTCGAATACAGTCTCGTGCAGGTCACGGTTGTCGGCAACAACAAGCCAGGCCGCGTCACGGCAACCGTGACGGATCTGGTCGTTCCCGCCACCGGGCTTGCCATCAACATCCAGCGCACCTACGACAGCCTGAATGCCGGCACAAGCGGCGACTTCGGCTATGGGTGGAATCTCGGCATCAATGTCAATCTTGTGGTGGACAACCTCGGCAATGTCACCTTCACGCTCAATGGTCAGCGTAAAACCTTCAATCTCACGCCGCAATTCGGAAATTGGCTCTTCCCGTATTACTTTGTGGCCTACACTCCCGAGCCGGGTCTCCACGGAACGCTTTCGGATGGCGGCTCGGGCTGTGCATTGGACATACTGATTCCCGACGGATCCCTGTGGTATTGTGAGGGCGGCAGCCAGTATAACCCGACATCCTATATCTACACCGATCCCAACGGAACCTCGTACACCATCAGTGCGGCCGGTAACTTGCAATCCATTCAGGATCGCAGCGGCAACGGTCTGACCATCACCGCGAATGGCATCACCAGCACCACCGGCCTCTCCGTGCCCTTTGTGCGCGACGCCAACAATCGCATTACGCAGATTACCGATCCGCAAGGCAATGTCTATCGGTATGGCTACGATACAAACGGCAATCTCGTAACCGTCACCTACCCCAACACGCCACAACCCAGCACCTACACCTACGACGCGAATCACCTATACCTCAGCGGCACAGATGCTCGCAGTAATCCGCTGCCCACTTCGAGTTACTTCACCTCCGCCGACACCGATCCCAGCGGACTCCCGCTGAATGGCCGCTTGAAGAGCGTGACCGACGCCTTCAACAATACCACCAGCTACGCCTACAACCTGGCAACCAATACGACAACCATCACCTATCCGGATCAAGGCACGGCGACCATGGTCTACGACAGCTATGGAATGTTGCTCAGCTCCACTGATCCGCTCAACCACACCACCACCAACGTCTACGACGCCAACCACAACCTGATCTCGACCACTGACCCGCTGGGCCACACCACCACCGAAACTTATGACGCCAGCGGCAACAAAACCTCCTCCACCTACCCGGCGACGCCGACCAGCCACAACACCACCAGCACCACGCAATACAACCAATACAGCGAGCCGACATCGACCACCGACGAGCTGGGCAATGTGCGCGCCTTCAACTACGACGCCAACTACAACCCGCAAAGCGTCACCGACTCCAACGGCACTCTGGCCAGCTTCATCTTCAACTCCAACCAGACCCTCCAGGCCGGCGCCATCGGCTACGACATCGGCGCCAACCCGGCCATGGCCTCGCAGTTCACCTACGATGCCAACGGCAACATGACCAGCCGCACCGACGCGCTCGGGCGGACAACTTCTTACGTCTATAACTCTCTCGGCCAGAAGACTTCCATGGTCACGCCCACGCCCGCGTCGCCCACCGGCAACTCTGCCTCAACCACCAGCTACACATACGATGCCTTGGGCAATCTTACGCAGACCGCCGCGCCGCTCAACCGCATCACCAACTCCACCTACGACGCCAACAGCAACAAAATCTCTGACACCGATGCGCGCGGCTACACCACCAACTACGTCTACGACGCTCTCAACCGCCTCATCGAAACCGATTATTCCGACGGCACGCACTCCACCAAGACCTATGACTTCCGCAACAACGTTCTCTCCGCGACCGATCAGGCCGGCAACATCACGCTCAACGGCTACGATCTCGCCGGACGCCTCACCTCCGTCACGCGCGGCTACGGCAGCTCGAACGCCTCCACCACCAGCTACGCCTACGACAACGCCAACCGTAAGATCAGCGAGACCGACGCTCTCGGCAACACTACGAACTACTTCTACGACGCCGACAGCCACCTCACGGCTATCTCCGGCGTTGCGGGCAACTTCCAGTACGCCTACGACGACGCCGGCAATCGCATCTCCCAGACCGATGGCAAGGGCAATAAAACCGGCTATCAATACGATGCCCGCAAGCGGCTGATTGAGACGGATTATCCCGACGAAACTTCAGTCAAAAATACTTACGACGGCCCCGGCAATCTCGCCTCCGTCACCGATCAGGCAGACCACCTGGTCCAGTACACCTATGACGCTGCCAATCAGTTGGCCTCTGTCATCCAGCACAACTCTCCCTATGCTTCACCGCAAAACACGAACTCCTACGGCTACGATTCGCTCGGCAACCTGACCGGATTGACGGATGAGCGCGGCGATACAACCAGTAAACTCTTCGACGTGCTCAATGAACTGAAACAGAAAACCCTCCCCGATCAGACGCACACCGAGACGCGCACTTACGATGCAGCCGGCAATCTCTCCCAGCTCACCCACTTCAACGGCGTGACCACCACCTACACCTACGACGCCCTCAACCGCCTGCTCACGCGCGCCACTCCCGGTGAGCCGACGGTCAGCTTCACCTACACGGAGACCGGCAAGTACCACACCTCGGCGGTCGGCATCCACATCACAGACTACTCCTACAACGCCCTCGACCAGTTGACGGCCAAGGCGACACCGCAGGGCACGCTGAACTATACTTACTACCCGAACGGCAAAGTGGAAAGCATCAAATCCTCCAATGCGGGCGGCGCGTGGGTCAGCTACACCTACGACGATCTCAATCGGCTTAGCACGGTCGTGGATAACAATCTGCAAGGGAACCAGACGACCAATTACACCTACGACCCAGCCAGCAACGTGGCCACGGTCGTCTATCCCAATGGATTGACCTCGACATTCACCTACGATCCGCTGAACCGGCTCACCGAGCTGTCCATGCCGCCTATCGCCGATTACAAGTACACGCTGGGCTTGACGGGCAATCGCACGAATGCGACCGAGCAGAGCGGCCGCGCGCTTGCCTGGAACTACGACGGCATCTACCGGCTGACCAATGAGACCATCAGCGGCGACCCGGCGAATAACAACGGCAACAACGGCAGCGCGACGTATACGCTGGACCAAGTGGGCAACCGGACGGCGGCCAGCTCCTCCTTCAACGGCTTCAGCCCCATCGCGGGCAGCTACAACGCCGACGACCAGCTTTCGTCGGAGACTTACGACAGCAACGGCAACACCACCCTGGCTGCCAACGGCAACAGCTACACCTACGACTCCGAAAACCACATGACCTCGGCGACTGGCAACGGCAAGACGATCACGATGGTCTACGACGCCTTCGGCAACCGCGTCGGCAAGACGGTGAATAATGTCACGACCTGGTATCTGGTCGAGGACGACGTGAACCCCACCGGCCTGCCGCAGGTGATGGAAGAAAAGGTTGGCGGGGCCGTGCAGCGGGTGTACACTTATGGGTTGCAGCGCATCAGCCAATTCCAGTTCTTTGACAACCAATGGACCGCGAGCTTCTACGTCTACGACGGCGCGGGCAGCGTTCGCCAGTTGACCGACTCCACCGGAACAGTAACCGACGAATATGAGTACGACGCCTATGGCAACTCGTTCACTAAGGTGGGCGCAACACCCAACAACTACCTCTATCGCGGCGAACAATACGACTCTGACCTCGCACTCTACTACCTCCGCGCCAGATACTACAATCCCGATACCGGAAGGTTCCTCAGCCGCGATCCACTTGATGGAAATGCAATCGATCCTGCGTCGCTGCATAAGTACCTTTACGCCAATGGCGATCCGGTGAATGGAATCGATCCAATGGGACGTGGAGTACTGATAGAACGTGCATTTCTAATTGCTTCATTGGTAGCCGTTCAAGTAGGAAATACGATTGCATCTAACGCGAACGTAGTCTTCGCTTTGTACTGTTTAGCCGATGGAGTTAAGGGAGGAATAGATCTAATATTGAATCTTATGTACGCGTATACACACGGGGAGCAGGGCGAACAAGTCGAACCACCACTACCACTACCTGGTCCTTGTAATTGATGTCTGGTGCTTCAATCAGTGTCGAATTCGGCAATAGCAAGTAACCCATTTCAGTGATGACAATGAAAAGGAGAGTATTCATGAGTACAAAGGTCTCGTTCATCTTGTTCGATTCATCGTCAGTTCGCCCAATTGGCTCGTTATGGAGCCGGATTCTCGCCTTCATAGTAGACAGTTTTATTCTCTATATCGTTGGACGCATAGTAGGCGCTGCCTTTTTCGACACACTTTCGATGTTAGGCCTGTGGGGACGCGCGTTTGGATTCTGCATAGCCCTTGTATATTTCGTGTCCTTGGAAAGCCGCGTCGGAGGAGGACAAACTCTAGGCAAACGATTATTTAGGTTGAGGGTTGTCAACGCTCAAGGTGACATGATTACATGGAAGAGGGCAACAATTCGCTACATGATTTGTGCGATCCCCTTTTTTCTTATTGAGCCGAGATATACGATGAGCTATATAACATTGGGTGTTAGCGCTTTGATTACATTCATCGAACTTGGCGTTGGTGGCGCTTCGCTATATCTCCTGGTTTTCAACCGCCGCACAAGGCAAGGTCTTCACGATGTTGCAGTGGGAACGTACGTTGTCGAATCCAGTGTGTCCGGTCCATTACAAACAAAACCGATCTGGGGATTACATTGGTCAGTTATCGGCAGTTTTTGGTTATTGATTGCCTTCGCTTACTTGTCCAAGGGAATCACTACCGACTGGCAGCATAAATCGGCCTACATCAGCCAATACTTACAGGAGGAACAACTGATTGCGAATCTGGGTGGAGTTCAGACGGACAGAGTTAGGATCTTTATGCCGATTCCGTTGGACGGTAGTGCGCTTGGGAATCTTGTTCCGAAGAAGCGAAACGCCATTGTCACAGTTCAGTGGGATAAAGCAACAGCAAGCCGCGAGACATTTGCAGATCAAGTAGCAGGGATTATTCTAAAAAGTGATCCACGCGCGCAGAAAGAGGACTCGATTCAGATTAGAATTGGCCGTAGCTATGATCTAGTTATTTCCTCTGGTAATGATTATCAGTATTTCACACACACACCCGCAGAATGGAGCCAACGTGTGCTCGGTGCCTCGCCAGCACCGAATACATCACCGGTGCATCCGTAGTAGAAGGGAGACTATCGGCGGGTGGGTGGCCCAGGTGCCTCTGTAAACCATGTCCCGGCACTTGACACCCTCGCTTTTGGGCACCTGGGATCATGGATGCAGCATGGCTGGACTGACCTTCACCTACGATCCGCTGAACCGGCTCACCGAGCTGTCCACGTCAACGACGCCCGCCGACGATTACCGGTACACGCTGGGCTTGACCGGCAATCGCACGAATGCGACCGAGCAGAGCGGCCGCGCGCTCGCCTGGAATTACGACGGCATCTACCGGTTGACCAATGAGACCATCAACGGCGACCCGGCGAATAACAGCGGCAACAACGGCAGCGCGACGTATACGCTGGACCAAGTGGGCAACCGGACGGCAGCAACCTCGACGCTGAACGGGATCAATCCCATTTCGGGCAGCTACAACGCCGACGACCAGCTTTCGTCGGAGAGTTACGACGCCAACGGCAACGTTCTTGCCACCGGCAACATGAACTACACCTACGACTCCGAAAACCACATGACCTCCGCAACCGGCAACGGCAAGACGATCACGATGGTCTATGACGCCTTCGGCAACCGCGTCGCCAAGACGGTGAATAACGTCACGACCTGGTATCTGGTCGAGGACGACGTCAACCCCACCGGCCTGCCGCAGGTCTTGGAAGAAAAGGTTGGCGGAGCGGTGCAGCGGGTGTACACTTATGGGTTGCAGCGCATCAGCGAAAATCAGATCTTTGACAACCAAGGTACCGCGAGCTTCTACGTCTACGACGGCGCGGGCAGCGTCCGCCAGTTGACCGACTCTACGGGAAATGTGACCGACGAGTACGAATACGATGCCTACGGCAACTCGTTCACCAAGCAAGGCACGACGCCCAACAACTACTTGTATCGCGGCGAACAGTACGACTCCGACCTCGGCCTCTACTACCTCCGCGCCAGATACTACAATCCCGCCACCGGACGTTTTCTCAGCCGCGATCCAGAGGACGGCGATCCGATCAACCCCGCCTCTTTGCATAAGTACCTCTATGCAAATGGTGATCCAGTGAATATGCTTGATCCACGCGGACGAGCAGCCACGATAGAAACCATCTTTACCGTCTCAGTTATTAGCACACCAACAGAGGTAGCACTCTCAACTTTGGCGGGACAGGCTTTAGAGGCTATCGCGTTACTTCAAGCTGGCGCAGGACAAGTATTTCTGACTACGCAGTATATGTTGGAATTGGTTGCGGCGTTTGTACACGCATCTGGCATTGAGAAATTTCTCGTTTGTACTGCTGGTGGCCTCATGCTGTCTCAATATTTGGATGAAAAGCATATAAGCGGCTGGGACAAGGTACTTGTGATGGGTGATTATACCGCTGCGTGCGGTATTTTCTACCCAGCACCGGGATGGCCTGCTGGGCCGAATCAATAATAATTGTGAATTTGTCAACCTTGCGAATGGCGACAATTCGCAGAAGGAAGAGATGATTCGATGAGGATGGTTGCTAAGCTATCTAGCGCCATGAAAGCCTTTCCGTATAGGGAACGGCTTTCATATGCCGTCACAGTTGTCTGCATAGTGGGCTTGACGTGTTATAAAACTGTTCATATCACGACAGCACTTGATCGAAGCGTCGCCCTGCTAGCAATAGCGGCATTCGTATGCACCTGTTTTTGTGGTTATCGAAGTCGATCGTTTTGGTTTTTATGGGGCATTATCAATGGCGCTCTTTTGGTAGCCATACTTACGCAACATGACCTTGTCCTCAGACTGCATATCCCTTAGCGGGCGGGTGGCGTACGGATGGGCGGGCCGCATGGGGCAATTTCACTGAGACCGACGGGGTCGGGGTTCCGGAAGGCGAGTTTCATTGAGACCAACGCTCTTGGTCCGATGATGCGTCTTGGAGAAATGACCATGGAGCACCGTGTCTATTCACGCTATCGGTATGTCGTCTCGACTATTGTCTTCGTGGATTTTCCGCTCGAATTGGCAGTCAGGTATCATGAATGGCTCTTTATCGGGGTGATTGCGCTTGTTCTGTTAATTCTGACGATACATCGGCTCATCGATATCGGGTGGCAACGGCGTTGGGCACTACCGCTGTGCTGCGTAGGTATGAGCCCAGCTTTGGTCCTGTATTCTAGGCCCAGCGTTAGTCTGTGGTTGATACTTGGGTGCATGGCGGTCCTCCAGGTGCCGGTAATGGCCTGGCCGAACAAAAAGACCGGAACCGCGCTGCCTACGACATCGGTTGTATAGGGACACGTCACCTTCTCCGCGTCCATCACTGCGCGAATCAAAGCGCAATAGCCATCGCAATCAATAGCGAATCGGCGCGTGAGCGTAGGCGCATTGATTGGCCGAATGGGGTCCATGCTTTGCATGGGTGTAATTTATGACACTCCATCCCCCGGAGGGTCATGCAAGGAACCCTGGGGCCACCCTGAATCTGCGTGAGCTACGTTTATGAGTTAGGGCGCGTGGGGTTCCGAGGGGAAACCCAGGGAACCCCACGGAAATCATGCGCCAAAGAGGTGTGAAGCGTGGCGATCCTTGACGAAGCGAACCTTGCGGCAGAGGCGGCGAAGCGGGCGACGTACCGCGTGCATCACGTTGGCACGAAGCTGGGCAAGTCTTGGTGTGGAGCGAGCTGCGGGCCTTCGAGGCACAGGCTGCGAAGCGCAACCAGACGCAAGGCGAGCGGATTCGCGGGCTGATTCTGGCCGCAATCCAGGCTACTCAAGCGCGGGAAGCCGGAGGCGTTCAGCCGAGCGCGGAGCTGACGGAGATCACTGGCGTCCGGCTGCTACTCATCAACCTGTTGAAGCCTGTGGCGATGGGTCAGCCGATGACAGAGAAGACCTTCGACGGCATCGTTGCGGAGGCGAAGAAGCGCAAGGCCCCGGCAGCGTTGGAGCTAGCTCAGGAGTCACAGCGCCGGTAAAAATGCGCGGTCCTGGGCATCGGTGTTCCCGGCTATTGCGGTGGCCGTACCCACGCAGGAAGCTGGCTGCACATTGACCCGCAAGGCCAGTTCTACGACCGGCAAGTACAGCCGGTAACGCGAGAGACGGCTCTTGAGCAAGCCGGCCAATCCTCGGCTCACTCAATGGGCGACAACGCCCAAGTACAGTCAGGCAGCAAAGACGCCACCGACCTCGGCCTGAGTCTGTAAACCGCGTTACCTGCCGAGAGGGCCAAAGCTGCATCAGCAGTTTACCCGGCGAACCATATCGAGGCCAGCGTGACCGCTCCGCTGGTGATTCCCCGTGCCGCCGATCTTGTGAATGGCCTTGCATGACTCGTGTCCACGCCGCCATGTCCCCCGATCTTCCCTTCAGCCGGCGTCCGAACCGAGACGGCGAACCCCGCAGTCAAGAGCGCCCCCGAACCAAGGAACCAAAGAATCCAACGCTCGGCCCCAAGTCTTTCCACCGACGGCAATCGTTGACCACCTGCGCCGGGGCTTTTCGGCCTGGCCGCGAGGTTCCGGCGGACTTTTTGAGCTGGGGCGCGATCTCCTTTTCGGTCACAATCAACTCGGCCATCATGGAGGCGTCAAGAACGTTCTCGCCCTGCGGCGCGGCGCAAACTCTTCCGCTGCGCTTTGCGGATTCCTCTCCCCAGGCAAGCTGTGGTCCCTCTCCGCAAAAGAATTTGCTTGGCACTTGGGAGTTCACTGCGCCCCATGTCCGTTCCGGCAGTATGTCCCGATTCACTCGCGACCAAATTCAATAAGGAGAAACATCATGTCCAGCTACAAAAACAACGTCCGTCTCGAAGGCAACCTCGGCAAAGACGCCGAAAAGAAGACCACCCAGAACGGCGATGTCGTCAACTTCTCGATTGCAGTCAACGAGCAGTGGGAAGACAAGGACGGCAACGAGCACAAGAACACCGATTGGTTCCAAATTCAGGTTTGGTGGCCGTTGACGAAGATCGCTGAACACCTCAAGGCCGGAACGCCTGTCATCGTTGAAGGCAAGATCAAGCCTGAGACCTACACGGCAGACGGCGTGGAACACAAGACTTTCTCGATCAAGGCCGACTACATCCGCCGGATCAACTACTCGAAGTCGGAAGAAGACGGCGCCGCGGCCAAGTCCGCGAAGAAGCGCAAGTAGCACCCGCGCAACCCGGAGGCGGCTCTACGGAGCCGCCTTTTCTATTCGCTACGCTGAAATACTCTCACTGCAACCATGACAAAGCCCGATGCGCAAGACCCACTCGCAAGCCCGACCCAAGATCAGAACCGTCCGGCCCTAGGTCACTATGCCTGCATCCATAATCAGCCTTTCTATCTCTCCCAAAGTTCTCTGACTGAATTGCAACCGTAATCACCGTAATCTAACGCAGCAAAGGCCCCATTTCTTTGTGGACGGGGATACCCCGTAACGCCCCGGCCATCGGGCCTGCGGCCCCCTACTGGCGGCTCTCGCCACCCACTTCGCAAAGGCCAAGCCTCTGCTCGCCGGTTGCCACCAAAGGGCCTTCCAAAAGCCACGGCAATCGAGGCCGCGCCCTGGCGCGGCGTTCCCGCGATCTGAAAAAAATGCCCCGCTCGCGATTCTTGTACCGCAGTCTGTTTTGTCGGTAAAGGAGCTTGTGCAGCTCTAGTGCTCAGTCGCAAGCTCCTTCCGCGCTTCGCTTCCGCGCCCCCTCACGGGGCGGCTTTGCCGTCCTTGACTGCCAAAACCGACTGCAAGAAACACGCTCAATTATGCGGGGCATTTGTATTTGATTTTTTTACGCTGGAAAAGGAGCTACACCGATGAGCAATGAGAAAGCGCAGGAGTTGACCAAAACCATCAACGACTCAATCACCACCCTTTGCGCCGAGACCGACGCAGCCAAACAATCGCAGACGTACAAAGCATGGCTCAACACTGTTAGCCGGTTTTATCGCTACAGCTTTGGCAATCAGATTCTAATTTGGTGCCAGTCACCCGAAGCTACCCGCGTAGCCGGTTTTCACACGTGGAAGAGCCTCAACCGTTCAGTCAAGAAAGGCGAGCACGGAATCCGCATCCTTGCACCGATCATTCGCAAGGTGGAACAGGAGCGCAACGGCAAGACCGAGGAAGTGATTAGACCCGTTTCTTTCCGTGTTGTTTCGGTGTTCGACTACGCGCAGACCGAAGGCGAAGAGCTTGCCGACTTGGAATGCAACGCCACCGAAGGAGGCGAAGAACTCTTGCCCTTGCTCGAAAAGGCAGTGTCCGGCCTGAATATCTCTCTGACCTACAAAGCCCTGTCCGGGCCGGAAGGACTCAGCAAGGGAGGCGCAATCGAGATCGAAGAGGCACTGGACACCCCGGCCAGATGCGGAGTGATTGCCCATGAACTGAGCCACGAACTGCTAGGCCACGCGGCCCGCCGCGCAGAGACCACCAAGCAACAGCGCGAACTTGAGGCCGAGTCAGTTTCCTATGCGGTCCTTTCCTACTTTGGCATGAAGCCGCAAAGCCAGTTCTATCTAGCCACCTACGAAGTTACTGCCGAAATGCTCACCGCGTCTTTGCATACGATCAACGCTACCGCCAAGCAAATCATCGGCCTGTTGACCCAGGCCGACAACAGCGAAGAAGGAAAGGGGAGTGCCGGGACAACCGGCACTCCCGCCCAGGCACACGCCGACGAAGAAATGACCATTGCAGCCTAAGTACGCCGCGTTATGCGGGCAAGAAAAACCGTTCTTTGAGGGAGCAGACGCACAGAGAGAATGCACATTTAATATACGCACAAATAGCTATATGTGCTATACTATATGTGTAATGAGTTAGCGGCGAAAGCCGCGCCAGACGGGGCGATGAGCCACACCGCCCATAACACTAACACCTAACCAGAAAGGACACTTTGAAATGACATGCAGCGCATTCCTACCCGTTAGCCTTACCCCGTTCAGCGCCGACGAACCCGCCCCGCGCAAGTCGTATTCTCCCCAAGCAATTGCCGACCTTGTAGCAGTCAGCCGCGCCACAAAGCCCGCCGAAACCGACGACGGCGCAGTGGTGCTTTTCATGCACGGCGGCGCATGGGTACGGTGGGCGCAAATGCCCGCGAGTATTCCCGCCAAGAACAACGCATAGAACCGCAGCCACGATCAATAGCGCGGGAGCCGCGCTAAATGGGGCAGATGAGCCACACCTGCCCCGCGACAGCCACGATGTCAACCGAAAGGACATTCAGATATGAACACCGAAGCCGTCAATCAAGAATACCAAACCGTCAACCTCTCACAACTCACCGAGTCCCTTACCAACCCGCGCAAGACGTTTGACCATAAAGCCCTCGATGAGATGGCCGAAAGCATCCGCGCCGTGGGCCTTTTGCAGCCCATCCTTGTACGACCCACGGCCACCGAGGGCCGCTTTGAGATCGTTGCCGGTGCCCGCCGCTTCCGAGCCGCGCGGCTTGCCGAGATCGAATCCGTGTCCGTTCGAGTCTGCCAACTCACCGACGCTCAGGCGCTAGAGGCTCAGGTAATCGAAAACCTCATCCGCGCCGACGTTCACCCCTACGAGGAAACACAGGGCTTTCTTGCGTTGATGCGCCTTGACCCGGTCCGCTACACGGCTCAAGAGTTGGCCGCGAAGACTGGCAAGAGCGTTACGTTTGTGCTCCAGCGCCTCAAGCTGGCCGACCTCATCCCGGCAGCAGCCAAGAGCTTCCACAAAGACGAAATCGCCACTGGCCACGCCCTTTTACTGGCGCGGCTTTCCCCGGCGCAACAAGTGGAGGCGTTCCCCCATTGCTTCGCCGATGTTTGGCTTGAGGGAAAACAGAAAAAGCGCCTTGTCAATGTGGCGGAATTCAGCCATTACATCGACAGCAACATCATCTTGGAGCTTTCCGAAGCCCCGTTCAGCCGCGAGGATGACACCCTCTACCCCGAAGCGGGCGCTTGCCTCAACTGCCCCAAGCGCAGCGGCTTCAATACGCTCCTGTTTCCCGACGTGAAGAAGGATTCATGCTTCGATGCGGCTTGCTATGGCGAAAAAGTTACCCGCTTTATCGCCGCTTCAAACCTTGTCCAACTTGCGGGCGATTACCGCTCCGTTCCCCAAGGTTCCGCAATCGTGCCCCGGTCGAAATACACCATCTTGAAGTCCGGCGACCGTTGCGGCCACGCCACACAGGGCATTGTGGCCATCGGCAACAACACCGGCGCAATCCTCACTGTATGCACGTCCATCGAATGCGAGAAGCACTCAACTGTCCAACCTCGCCCGATGCCCGCCGCCTTTGGCGCTAGTTCGTTCACCCCCGGCGCTAACCCGGACGCCGAAGACGAACCGGAACCAAACCCAATCCAGGGACTCCGGCAAGAGGGCCGCGCCGATCAGCCGCCGCCCCGCGACTTCCGGCGCATCGAGGAGAAAGTGAAGGAACAGACCGCCGCGCAGCTTCGCAAGGAGTTTGGCGAGAAAATCTTCACCGTTCCCTCCGCAGACAGCATGGAGCTTTTGGCGTTCATGGTTGCCTACGCGGTGGAAGACTACGCCGAGGATTTCCTTACCCTTTGGAAAGTCGCACCGCAGGACGAAGAGAGCAACGAGGCCAGCGGTGAGCCGTTCGATCAACTACTCGCCCATCTCGCCGGTCTCTCCGGGAAAGAGCAAACCACGGCCATCTTCGATATGCTGCTTTTCTCCGCTGGCGGATGCGATGCGTACAACTACCGCGTAAGCCCCTCCGTTGCCAAGGCCGCTCAACTCTACGGCGTCAACATCGAAGAAGTCGAAACGCGAGTCCGGCGCGGCATCATGGCCCAAGAGGCCCCGCAAATCCCGCAGGACAAGCGCGGCGAATCTGCCGACAGCGAGACCGCAGCCGAACCGGGGAACGATGCAACACCATCGCCGGAAGACCAGCTAGACGAATCCGAAATGCCAGAGCTTCAAGACGCGGAAGACGCAACCGCCGCCGCAGACGAAGCCGAAGCACAGCAAGCCGAGACCGAGGAGGCCCAACAGCAAGAGGAAGAGGCCAGCACAGTAGCCGAGTCCGAAGAGCAGCCAACAGTGAACGCGGAAGCTGCTCAGGACGGCGAAGAGGAGCAGGCCGAAGCCGAGGAAGCACAGCAGCAAGAGGAAGTGGCCAGCACAGCAGCCGAGGCCGAAGAACAGCCAACGGTAAGCGCGGAAGCCGCCCAGAACTCCGGCGAGGAGCCAGTCGAGGCACAGGGAACACCCAAACCACCGAAGCCGCGCAGCAAGGCAGGTAAGAGAAGCGCCCGCACGAAACGGGCTGCTATTACCCCACCGGCCAAAGCCGCCAAGAAGCGCACCTCCAAAGGCTAAACAAGTGCGAGGCCGGGCTTGCCCGGTCTCGCACCTCAACCAGCCCAGGAGGACCCATGCTCCAGTTCACCTACAAGAAGACCATCCGGGAGCGCGTCCACGCCAAATGTGGACGCCATCCACGCTACAACCCGGAGCGCGACGGTCGAGATGGCATCAACGGAGGTTGTACAACCTGCTGGCAGCTTTACGACCTCGACCAAGCGCGAGTCAAACTCGACAGCGCCATCCACGATTTCCAGCGCCGCGCCGCGCCGTGGTCTACCCCAACGAAGCCCCGCCGCCACAGATGCGGCGACCTGTCCCACCCGGCCGTATAAACGGCCCACGCGGGCGACATCTCCGGCGAGATTCCGCCCGCCTCACTCCCCACATTGAGGCTCACCATGCAGAACCGCACCCACCCCGGCGACCGCCGCGCTGTGCAGATCGTCCAGGCGCGAACCACTCGCGACCGCATCCGCTGCAACACCACCCAATGCCGTACTAGAGGCTCTCGACGGCGGCAGCGCCCCGGCTGAAACAGGCGCCGCCCGCTACGCCCCCGGCACCCCGCCCGCACGGGCCTGTTCCTGCCCGCACCGTCCCTTTGAAACCTTCGCTGAGGTCTGCCCCTGGCGTGCACAAGGGGGTTCCAAGGCTTCAATCTCTTCCGGGTCTGATTCCCCGCCGCTTGCGGCGGGGTTGTTCATTTCAAGCTAAGCCCTGTTTTTCGCCCACTGAAACTCAACTTCCGGTTTGCCAATCCCCCGGCCCAGTGCCAATCCCTCGGAAAATCTTGCCACAAGCCGACATATCGGGACTTATGAACGAACCTATGCGTTTCTAGGCGAGGATCGTATGGGCCGCATAAAGCGGAACCAAGTAAGTAGCCCTCCTGAAACGATCGCGGCCACAACAGTGGCTAGGAAACAGCGCAGCCAAAGTGGCCCTATGTCACTGAGAGCCACGCTCAACGGGATCGAAACGGTGAATGGCAAAACTATCGCGCCCACAAACGCATTCTTACTCTGGTGCCACGGGATGGAGCGTTCAGCTACCAGACGAAGCATTGCCTCCGGGGTGGTCGCGGTCCATTTCCGGCGAAGTGCTGCCTCGATAGCGGCTGGTCGATGTCCCTCAATCCATTTCCGCTCCGGAAATGATTGTGTGACAAAGTCGAAAACGGAGAGATTTCCGCGGTCGCGCATCGCAAAGAATGCGCTGTCCCTGAGCATTCGTGTTGTAAAGCCAGGTCCCATCGCGCCGAACCCACTCGGCAGATCCTCCCGATCCTCCGGGTATTCTCTGGCGATCCAAACATAAAATTCACCAAGCGAGCCGTCGGACATCCTTTCCAAGAAAGCGTTCTCCGGCGGCACGCCCCCGACTTGTTCAAAGAAGTCACGGTTAAGGCTCGGACGCATATAGAAGATTTCGGAAAGCTGTTTCCATGGATCACCTCTACCGTGACTGAAGAGTATACAGCAGGTCGTGATGAGCTTCTCCTTGTGCTCGAACGGGAACTCCGATGCCAATTCAAATACCTCGTCCACAATTAGCTGTTCGAATGTATTGGGAAAGCTCACCAATCCCCATTCCAAGCAGGAAGACCAGGCGGAAAACGGTGTTTCAGATGAACCAACAACGCGGAGCAGAATTTCTATTAATGCAATTGGCCATCGAAATTGCTGCCGTGAGTAGATCTGGAGGCTCTGCTCACCCTTTATCTCTTGCCCGATGACGAATTCAACGCTCTCAATGAAGGCCTTTGGGTTACCCTGGGAGAGAAAGGTCATCAGCCCTTCCCAGTCTTTTTGATCCTGTCCGTACGGGAACCAAAGAGCAACAGTGGTCCACACCCACCATTCGCGGTCCGTCGCACCCTCAAGAAGATTGCGGTGGCTACGCCAGACGAGTAACAGTGCGGAGTATAGCGCTGTGGCCCAAATTGGACGGGTTGTCCCTCCGAGAAAATCGAAAATCAAGTCGCCGGGAGCCAGGAGAAATCGGACCGCCGCCTCGAATACACGATCTCTTTGCGCGGAATCGAGAATCTTCCACCCCGTGCTATCGTCGATTCGAGGGGTGCCCTCCCATCTTCCCGAATTCATTTCCCAGAGTATTTGCCAGAGCCCTACCCAATTTGAGTAGTTACCGGCCTCCGATGCGTTGAGCGCGTTGTTGAACCACTCCCATAGCTGCATTTGGCGTTCGTCGGACTCAGCCGCAGCGCGTTCCTTCCGAAGAGATTGCGCGCGTTCGGATTGGGCCTTTGCGCCATCGAGGTCGTCGATCAAAACACCCGATAGGTTCTGGTCCAGATACCCTCCCGTAACGCCCTGATATATGGCGTCGAATATCCCTGGAACACCGCCCATGCCGGTGAACAGCGCGCTGACGGGCTGAGAATACCGTTCGGGTGACTCCCTTGCAAGGTTGGTCAACAGCTGAATATCGCTACTCTCAAAATGAAGCATTTGTATGAATTCGAACAAGTAGTATCTGTCAATTGGTTGAATGATCTCAAGCCCTCGCCGAAGGAGAAGAGAACGCTCCTGGGGCCTCGATCTGAGAAGATCAATCCACTCCTTGAGTCTGTGCTGTCGCGTGCCTCCAGGAATGGGTTCGATGTGAACCCGCATCCTTGAAATCAACTCCTCAGCGAGAAGAGTACAGACCTCGTCATTGTTCACACTGGCGAACGCGCGAATTAGAATGGCCGAAACGACGTCGTTCAATATAGAGATTTCACCTATATTGCGCTGGGTTGCACACCAGCGGAGCGCGGTCGGGACTTCCTCATCCTTGACTTCGGCTCCGATCTCAACCGAAAGACGGTGCAGGTGTGTGAAGTAGCCACCATAATGATTCGGGTGGCGCGGCCGCTCAAGAAGCTCAAGAAGTTCTATGGAAGAAATATTGGCTGGCCAGTTCGCAGCCAACGACCAGCCTTTCAGTTCCTGGTTCTCGTCCCCACTGTCTCCTGAGGTCAATGGAAGTAGTGATCTCCTTGCCTCATTGGTTCCGAAGCGTGACACGGCGAATGCAGCTGTGTGGCGTATGGATTCATTCTCAGCCGGATCCAGTGCTACGCGAGCAAGATCTCCGGAAAGTCCGACTGGCTCACATGCTACAGCTAGATCAAGAGCTCGATGCCGCTGATCGAGATTTCGGTTCTTCTTGCGTACATACGGTCGCAGCTGTTCGACTAGCCTCGGGTGATTGAGGCGCGCTCCCAACTGCATCAACATACGCGTTTGCTCGTGTGACAAGCGTCTTTCCAAGACCTTACGGACTAAGGCCGGTCTAAGACGAACATCAATAGCAGCCTCGTCGAGGGTGAAGAGCAAGGCTGGGTTGGTCTTGGCGAATAGGGACTGCAAAGCCGGTTTGATTTCGCATAGCCAAGTGGCCGCCCAAAGAACCTGCTGTGGAACCCCGGACCCGCCGGCACCATTCACTAAAATTAGGCTGCGAAGGTCGCGAGTTGATAGTCCTGATTTCCCGCACCACTCGGCGGCTAGAAACGCGGCGAAGGACTGGTGCGCCCAACGAAAACATTTTGCGTCCTGGTATGAAAATAGTCCTGAGTCAAGAGTTTCACTCAATTCCACTGCTGAAATGTCTTCCTGGCTCAATGATCCTCTAATCTCGTCGGCACTCAAGATGGAGGAATATGAGGTGACCTCGCCTGAAGCTGTCCGCTCGACCCACGGCTTGCCGCAAAAAATCGTCATTGCAGCGATTCTACTTGCGATCTGAATCCTCCTTGTAGGTGTAACTTTCGGCCTTATAGAGGACTCTCTGTGGGCGACATTATGCTCTTCCACTAGGTGCAGGCAGCCGCGCCGAAACATTTCAACCTGCGTGTTCGGAAGCCTTCTGTCTTGTTCCACGGTCCGAATGAGGAGTTTCAGGGACAATGGGCGTGCCGCAAATGAGGTAGCACCCGCTCGAATTACCTCTTTCATGAATTGATTTGCGTCAATTCCGTGGTCCGCAGCGGCTAACTCTACGTCGCACCTGCGCAGTGGCAACAGATCCCACAAGGAAATGGCAGATGGCGCATCGTCAAGCCTTCCTTTATCGAAGAAGGATCTAAGGTCACCCTCCAGTGATTCTGGCCAGAGACCTGGCCTACAAGAAATGCGAAGCCTGAGTCTCGCGGCAGGGACAATCTTCGTTGGATCGGTCGTGCGCACTTCCTGCGACCAGCTTGCCAACTTGCGCTTGAGGATTCCACCCCAACCATTTCCGCGCATCAGTCCTTCGTCGAGCCCGTCAATGAAGAGAGAAAGCGTGGCGTCTGAAAGGAGCCATTCTGCAAATGGCGTCGATGACAGGAACTGGTCTATTAGAGTATCGTTCGCGAAGTCAGCTACATCACAGAATTCGGCGCGCTGGTTGGGATCGTTGGCCGACAAGACAGCTTTGTATGCCTTAAGGAATATGTCCGATTTCCCCAACCCAGAATCGCCCAGAAGAACAATACAGTGTCTTTCACAGAGCGAGTTGAATTCCGCTGCCGGAGCGTTGACAGACCTTCCCTGCTCCGATGTTGGGTCGAAAAGGAAATCGCCATCCATAAATGGAGAAATCCCCGAGGGGATCACGTATCGGGGCCAGTTGTGGTCAATGTCCGGAAGGCACATGTTCTCTCTCCCAGTAATCAACGGAGACTATTCGTTGCATTGAATCGAATTGATTCTACTCCGCTTCTGTCCCGAGTCAAAGGAAGAATGCGCGTTAGCCGAATGGTTTGGTCTTTGGGATTGTGGTGGATTCTTAACGAAAAACGCCGCAGGGTCCGCGTTTCCTTCAATTAAACACTCCCCAGGCGCCACCCAATGACAAACTAGAGGCTCTGGAGAACGGCAGTGCCGGCAGAAAACAGTAGCCGGCCGCTCCGCTCACGGCACTCCGCCCTGCGGGCCTGTTCCTGCCCGCACCGCTGTTTTAGAAACCTTGGCTGAGGGGCGCTGCCCCTGGCGCGCGCAAGGAACAACTCTCCCGGATAACTGCGGAGGACCATCATATCCCGTCTGCACAAACTCTATTTGTGCTAAAATGTGTGGGCGAAGGGCAAAAGCGTGACGGAGAAGAAACGCCAAGGTGGGCTTGATTGCCCCCACTGCCAGAAACACATCGACGCGGCCATTGTGGCCCGTGCCATGTTCTCGTCTGGACATTGGGAAAACGCCGGACGCAAGAAAATTCTGCGACCGTGCCCCAAGGGTTGCGGTAAGGAGTACGGGGCGCGGGAGATGAAAGCACACATCCCGCGTTGCGACGGGCCGCCCGCTGCGCCCCCGGCACCCCACCCGCGAACAGGCATTAGACGCTGAGAGTCAACCAGCCCAGGACCATCGAGCAAACGAGGAAGGGGCCAACTCAACTTTGCCCCGCTCGTGCCTGCTTCGCCACCAAATGATGAGGCGTTCCCAGGACAACCTCAGAGGGAGATATCCGTTGCCTGAAGCCCATGGCTGAGACTTCGATTGATTGCGGCATCAACATTCGGTTTCATCGTTTCTGTTCTCTGAACATGCGGCGGAGATGCGGCCATCGCTGCGATCATTTATCGTTAGCAGTATGAACAGCAGGAACCGACATCGCGTATTGGCCCAGATTCACCTTCGGAAGAAGGGGCGACGCACCCCGGCTCCTCGTGCCCAAGGAACCTGTAGCAGCCAAATTGACAAAACTGGAACAATTGCCCTGCACAATTCCTACACAGCAAAAATCTATGAGGTTATGCTCATTTGAATCAGTATTTTCCAGAATCATTTTCACCCGCTCAGGATGACAGCGAGGGCGGGACGCCCAATGGTTCGTGGAATCCCACCCTTCGCAGAGAGCGCGAAGGATGGGGCACCCAGCGTTTCTGGTCCTGCTGATCGCCCGGAGCACTCCGGATGGAGTAAGCTACAGCCATGCCATCCCTGAATCAAGGTTCCATCCATCTCTGCCGCATTGCGGGCGTTGATTTATTCCTGCATTGGTCCTGGTTTGTCGTGGCGGCCATTGAAATCGAGAACCGAAAAGGCCGGTACTCCTCGATTGCCTGGAATGTACTGGAGTATCTGGCGCTGTTCCTGATTGTGCTGATGCATGAGTTTGGGCACGCCATGGCCTGCCGGCAAGTGGGTGGGACGGCCAACCGGATCATGCTATGGCCCCTGGGCGGGGTAGCGTATGTGGATCCGCCACAACGGCCGGGCGCTACGCTGTGGAGCATTGCGGCGGGGCCGCTGGTGAACGTGGCGCTCCTGCCTCCGCTGATCGTGGCGTTCATGATCTGCCGGTTGCTGGGATGGCCGCAGACCATGCACGACGCCTATGTCTTTGTGCGGTCGGTGATGGCGATTAACATCGGTCTGCTGGTCTTCAACATCCTGCCCATCTACCCCCTGGATGGCGGGCAGATTCTTCGCTCCCTGCTGTGGTTTCCGCTGGGACGCGCCCGCAGCCTGATGGTAGCGACGGTTCTCGGTTTTGCGGGCGTCGCCGGATTCATCGGCCTGGCCGTCTTTTCCCATTCCTTCTGGTTTGGGGCGATTGCCGTCTTCATGCTGATGAATTGCTGGGGCGGGCTGCGGCACGCGCAGGCGCTGCTGAAACTGGCAAGATTGCCGCGCCGGAAGGGCTTTGCCTGCCCGAACTGCCGGACAGAGCCGCTGCTAGGAGAAAAATGGAAGTGCGGGCAATGCGGGCAGAAATTCGACACATTCCTGACCGGAGCCGTTTGTCCGCACTGTGGGGCGCAATATGCCACGACGGCGTGCGGAGACTGCGGCAAATCGTATCCCATGAATGAATGGATTGATCAAGCCGTAGCGGGCCATGGCGTGGTGAACGGCGGTTTTCCGGCAGGATAGCCGCGGCCTTGCCAGCTCTGTGCGGATCAATGCGCGAGGATGGTCTCGTTGCCGAGGATGCGGTAGAGGGTGGAGCGGCTGATGCAGAGCTGGCGGGCGGCGCGGAGCTTGTTGCCGCGGTTCAGGTCGAGGACATATTGCACATGATGCTGGACGACGGCGTCGAGATTGAGGCTGTCGGGGCGCATCATGGGCTGCTGCATATCCTGAGAGTTTTCCAGGCCGCTGGGCAGGGCCAGGTCGTCGGGGCGGATGATGCCGTTGACGGCTTCGAGCAGCGCGGTTTCGAGGACGGCGGCCAGTTCGCGGACGTTGCCCGGCCAGTTGTGCTGCAAGAGGCGGGCGAGCGAACCGGGGGCGAGAATCACGGGGCGCTGCTGATAGAGCTGGCAGATACGGTCCAGAAGCGACTGGGCGAGGACGGAGATGTCTTCGCGGCGCAGGCGGAGCGGGGGAATGGCAAAGCGGACGGCGGTGAGGCGGAAGGCCAGATCGGGCAGCAAGAGGCCTTGCGCGGCCATCTGGCGCAGCGAGGTCTGCGAGGAGGCGAGCAGCACGAAGCTGCCCCGCGGACGGTCTTGCAGCGATTTGAGCACGCTGAGCAGCAGCCCCTGGCCGGGAGGGGCGAGCAGGTCCACACGATCGAGATAGGTGCAGCCGGCGAGGGTGGCGGGATCGGCGTCGGAGACCAGCCATTCGCGGGCGTCGCGGCGCTGGAAGGTGGTGGCGGCCAGCGGAGAGCGGCTGAAGAGATAGCGGGCCAAGGTATTCTTGCCGGCGCCGTGTTCGCCCTCGATGGCCGCCACTTGCACGTGGGGCGCAGCCATCTCGGCCTGCATGAGCAACTTGCGCCAGGCCGCGCTGACTCCCACCGGCCGGGCTTCCGAAGGTGATTCCACTTCCACCAGGGTCAGGCGGGAGGCCGAGGTCTGGGGCAGGGGCTGGTACTGAACGGCGCTGTACATGGCTCTACGTGCCTCGTCTCCATGGCCCAAACGACAAATCCTAGGCCACCATTGGTTTTATCGGCACGCGGCGAAAAAACATGAACCGTAAAGACTTGGAATCTTTCCGATTCGGGCGGGGGCGGGATTGGTGTTTCGATTTACTCGGCTCAGAACATTTTCACCGTTCCTGCAATGCGGGCATTCTGGTATCCCACCCTTCGCAAAGAACGCGAAGGATGGGGCACGGAGACCTTACACACTCTCAATGAAAATGCGCTAGCGGAAGCGCTTGGAGGGCTCGTCGGAGTAGATTTGGCCGTCGCGGATATGGACGACGCGATGGGCATATTCGGCGATGTCGGGCTCGTGGGTGACCAGGACAATGGTGTTGCCGTTGGCGTGCAGAGTGTCAAAGAGGGCCATGATTTCCAGGCCGGTCTTAGAGTCGAGGTTGCCTGTGGGCTCGTCGGCGAGGATGATGGAGGGGCGGTTGACCAGGGCGCGGGCGACGGCGACGCGCTGCCGCTGGCCGCCGGAGAGTTCATTGGGCTTGTGGTACATACGGGACTCGAGGCCGACGTCGGCGAGCGATTCCTTGGCCCGGGCAATGCGCTCAGCGGCCGGGGTGCCGTTGTAGATTAGCGGCAGCTCGACGTTGTGCAGGGCTGTGGCGCGGGCCAGCAGGTTGAAGGTCTGGAAGACGAAGCCGATCTCCTTGTTGCGGATGCGAGCCAACTGGTCGTCGTCCAGTTCGCTGACCAACTGGCCGTTGAGCCAGTAGTTTCCCTTGGAGGGCGTATCCAGGCAGCCGATCAGGTTCATCAGCGTGGACTTGCCGGAGCCGGAGGGGCCCATAATGGCGACATACTCGTTTTGGCGGATGCGCAGATTGACGCCGCGGAGGGCCTGCACCTGCTGTTCGGAGCCCATATCGTAGGTGCGCCACAGATCCTCGACGACAATCATCTCGCCGTTGGGCGGAGCCTCGGGCTGTGCAACTACATCGGTAACGGTTTCGAATAAAGCCATTCGCGTGTCATCCTTTGTAAGGGCCTGTTCTTCAACTCCCCGAGATGAGTATTATTAGGTTGATCAACATTCCCTCAGGGGATAAATGGATGGGTTAAAACCCATCCCTACCAGCCCAAGTACATTTTCGGTCTTTGCGGCGCCGGGGTTAAAACCCCGGCCTACCAGTCGTGCCCTTTCAAAACATTGGCTGAAGCAGATATTACTGAAACGCTCATCTGCTTTATACCCTATCCTAGCTTCCGCCCGACGTTGAAACAGCCGGTTTCTCCTTGTCCCGCTTGACCAGCGCGCTGTTTTTGAGCGTACGCAGCGTCTTGTAGGGGCCAATGACGATCTCGTCGCCCTCTTTCAGGCCGGTGAGCGCCTCGATGTCGGTGGTTCCGGTGATGCCGGTGGTGACGGGAATGAATCGGGCGCGCAGCTTGCCTGATTTGCTGTCCAGGACAAAGACGCCCTGCTGCGGCGCCGTCTTGACGGTGGAGGAGGTCGAAGCAGCCTGCACGCTGCCCTTGGCTTTGTCGTCGTCGGGGTTGTGCATGGTGAGCGCCTGAATGGGCAGCGCGAGGACGCTGGCTTTATGCGCCGTGGTGATCTTGGCGGTGGTGGAGAGTCCGGGCCGGAGTTCGCTGCTGGGCGCGTCGAGCGTGACAACAACCTTGAAGTCCTTGGCCTCCTCGGTGCCGGAGGTGGAGGTGGAGGTGGCCTGTCCGGTGGAGCGCAGGAGGGCCTGATCGCCCACCAGCGTGACGTGGCCCTTGAAGATCTTTCCGGGCAGGGCGTCGACGGTCACATCCGCCAGCTGGCCCAGTTGGACGCTGACGATATCCGTCTCGTCTACCTTGATCTCAGCGGTGATGACGCTCATGTCGGCCAGGGTCATGAGCGTGGAGCCAGCCGTGTTCTGGATGCCGGTCACAACCGTTTCGCCTTCCTTAATGGGCATATTTGTAACAATGCCGTCAAACGGCGCGACAGCGATGGTCTTGTCGAGCATGTCCTGATTGGCGCGAAGAGTGGCGACCTGCGTGCCGAGGTGTCCGCGCGCTGAGTCAGTCTGGGCTTTGGCCTGGTTGATACCTGCCACGGCCTGATCGAGCGAGGCGACGTCGGTGTCGTACAAGGCTTTCTTGGCGTCGTAGTTTGCCTTTGACTCAATGCCATCCTTATAGAGGGCCTGTTCGCGATCCCAGTCGAGCCTCTTCTGCTCCAGATCGGCCTTGGCGTGTTCCACATTGGCCTCGGCGGTCTTTTCCGCGGCAATGTAGGAGGAAATGTCGGTCTTGGCGGCGGCTATGGCCGCTTCCTGGCCGGCGACATTGGCTGTCTGTTGCACATTCTCGATCTGAGCCAGTGTTTCGCCCTTCTTCACACTGTCACCCTCTTTCACGTAGAAGTGGGTGACGCGGCCCATTACGTTGGCGCCAACGTTGACATAGGTCGTTGGCTTGATCTGGCCGGTGCCGCTGACCACCGTGGTCAGATCCTGGCGCGCGATCTTGGCGGTCAGAACCTTGGTGTAGCCGGACTGCTGCCTCCAAATAAAGACGATGACGAGTACGACAACAACTACGGCGGCGAGAATAGTCAAAATGATTTTCTTCATGTGATGCGGGTGCTCCAGGTCTCTCCGATTTCAGTGTACGCAAATGCAGCCCGCACAGTTCCCCAAGGCTGCCCCATCCGGCTTGCGCCTGCGCGATTTTCCTCTGCCGGCCTGTTGAGGCCGACTGGGGCTATCTCGGGCAACCTTCCGTTCGCACTCCGAGTGCGAGAGGAACGGAAACACTGCCAGCGCCGAAAAACAGTGCGGTCGAGCAAAAGCGCTTGTTTCTTTGACGCGAGAGCGGTCCGGCTGGTCTCAAAAACCTGTTGTCCGCCAGGCGTAATTGCCGTCTTACAGCCCGTTTTCCTGCTTACCCCGGCCGTGCTTCGGCGTCCAACCGTCAACCAACTTCCCGCGGATTCTTGCCCAGCCCTTTTGGAACCCGTAGAATGGAGGATTGCAGGAGTCATCAAGGCAAATGACGCTTAATCGTTCTCATCTTTTCATCGTCGCGCTGGTTTGCGGCCTGGTTTTTCTTCCCACCGCCGGCCTCCGTGCTCTGCAGACGGGCAACCCGCCCGCATCGCCGCCGGCCCAGGTACAGCCCCCTGCCCCTGATCAGGGAGCGGGCCAGGATCAAGATGTAGACCCGCTCAAACGCGAGCGCTCCGACAAGGAGAAGATAGCCGCGCATAAGGCCGTCCGCCAGGAGATCAAGGGCGCTTACAAGACCTGGCTGGAACAGGATGTGCCCTACATCATCACCGACGAGGAGCGCAAGGCCTTCAAGGCTCTTGGCAACGACGAGGAGCGAGAAGCGTTCATCGAGCAATTCTGGCTGCGGCGCAACGCCAATCCGGATTCGCCGGAGAACGAATTCCGCGAAGAGCACTACCGGCGCATCGCCTACGCCAACGAGCACTTTGCCGCCGGCAAGCCGGGGTGGAAGACCGACCGCGGCCACATCTATATCTCATTCGGCAAGCCGGACGAGATCGATTCCCACCCCTCCGGCGGCATGTATAACCGGCCCTATGATGAGGGGGGCGGCGAAACCGACACCTTCCCCTTCGAGGTCTGGCGCTACCGGTATCTGGAGGGGATCGGAGAGAACGTCGAATTGGAGTTTGTCGATACCTGCCAGTGCGGCGACTACCACTTCACCATCGACCGCGGCGAGAAGGATGCGCTGGCGCGCGTACCCAACATGGGGCTCACCCTGGCGGAATCGATGGGCCACACCAAGAAGAGCGACCGCTTCGCGGGCGACCTCGAGACCCTGGGCCTCGGCTCGAATTCGAGCCAGAACCGGTCCAAGCAATTCGACCGCATCGAGCTGATGTCCAAGCTCTTTGCTCCGCCGCCGGTGCAGTTCCACGATCTGGACGCCTTCATAACCGAGCACAAGCTGCTCTCCGGCCCCGTCTTTCCCTTCGACGTGCGCACCGACTTTGTCAAGGTAACTGAAAGCACGATACTGGTTCCGATCACCATCCAGATGAAAAACCGCGACATGACCTTTGTGACCAAGGACGGCGTCTCCAGGGGCGTGGTCAACATCCTGGGCAAAGTGACCACTCTCACGCACAAGACGGTGCAGACCTTCGAGGACACCGTGCAGGTCGAGCAGCCGTCGGAGTTGCTGGAAAAAAGCCTCGACCACGAGTCGGTCTACTGGAAGGCCCTGCCTCTGCTGCCTGGCCTCTACCGGCTGGATATCGCCATCAAGGACGTGAACAACCCGGACCATATGGGTTACTTCGGCCGCAGTCTCGATGTGCCCACCTATCGTGACGAGAAGCTGGGGACATCTTCGCTGATCCTGGCCGACCAGATGAACACCGTTTCTTCGCGCGAGATCGGCAGTGGCAACTTCATTATCGGCAACACTTTCATCCGGCCTCGCGTGAGCAGCCCCACCCCGAACAACCCGAACCCCCCGGTCCGATTCAAGCGCAACCAGCAGCTCAGCTTCTGGATGCAGGTCTACAACCTGGGCATTGACGAGGCCACCAAGAGCAATCAGGCCGCGGTGACTTACCAGATCGTCAAAACCACCCCCGCAACCGCCAGCACATCGGCCGTAGACACCGTGGTCTTTGAAAAACAAATGGATTCCAAGGATCTGGGCGCTCACAGCGACCAGATGACGGTGGAGAAAACGCTGCCGATCTCAGGGCTTGAACCAGGTAAGTACAAGGTGACGGTCAAAATAAATGACGCAATTTCGAAACAACAGATTGCGCAGTCGGCGCCTTTTGTCGTTGAATAGTGTTATCTCCCGCAGCAAGCCGACCGGACGCCAGATTCGGAGCTGCGCGGGAGGTTTCGCGGTAATTTTGCCAGGGACGCCGCCAGGTCCTTATCGACAGTGACGACGCGCAGGCTCCATCTCGGTGTTTTTGCGGTGCTGATTGCCATGGGCGGCAACTCGGTCAGCGGGGCTGCGTCCGGGCCGTCTTCGGGCGTAGTTAGTGGCCAAGTGCGCGACTCGTCCGGCATTCCGCAGATCGGCGCCCAGGTGCAGTTGCTGCGTCCCGATCTTAGCGTCATCGCCAGCGTCTATACCGACGCGAGCGGCCGCTACCGCATCGCCTCGATTTTGCCCGGCCGCTATGCGGTCAAGGCCATGGGCGCCTGGTTTCTTCCCTCCCTGCGCGAGAATGTCCGTGTGCGCTCGAACACCGTAGTCAACCTCACACTGAACAGCCTGTACGAGGCGATGCAGTGGCTGCCGGCTGAGCCGCGCTCGGGCAGCGTCCAGAAGGACGACTGGGCGTGGACGCTGCGCTCGGCCGCCAACCGGCCTCTTTTGCGCTGGCTGGAGGATGGTCCTCTGGTGGTCGTCTCCGAGGACGGCGGCGCTCATCCCCGGCTGAAGGCCCGGCTGGTGGCCACCGGCCAGGAGGGCGCCTTCGGCGAAAACGGCGAGCGCATCACCGCCGCGGTCGAAGAAACACCGTCCTATAGCCGCGAACTGCTGGCCAGCGTTGATTTTGCTCCTGGCACGGTTGCCGGCATGGAGTCTATGCTCGGCTTCCGCCAGGATATGGGCTTTGCCGGCTCCGTGCAGTCGGTAGTCACCGTCGCCCTGCACCCGGAGATGGAAGCCGGCAGCGGCGAAGGACTGGACGAGGCCGCCCTCCGCAGTTGGGAGACGATCCATATGGGGGACGAAATCGAGGCCGAAGCGGGCTCCGATGAGGTGCTGGCCCGGCTCTCCGGGCCTTCCCCTGAGACCGTCGCCAAACTGCAGCCATTTGCCTCCGTGGGCTGGCGCGGCGGCAACTCGACGATTCGCTATCACATGGCCACGCTGCTGCCGGGCGCTCCAGATTCCGAGGAGACCGAGGCCCGCTCCTGGCTGCCCGCGCTTTCCGCCCGCAACGGCGTTCTGGCCATCGAGCACGGAATGCATCAGGAACTCGGCTGGGAGCGGCGCACGGACCGCAGCGGCATCGCCGTGCTGGTCTTCGACGACCGCATCGACAATCCGGTCCTCGAGGCCACGAGCCGCTTTGCGGCGGGCGATTCCGCTGCCACTCCGGTGCTATTGGACCCATCCAGCGGCCTGTTCCACGCTGCCGGACCACGCTTCACCACCGCCGGAATCGAGGCCAGCTTCGAGCGCTGCTTGCCGGGAGGCAATCATGCCCGCCTCAGTTACGCAAACGGCGCCGCTCTGATCCTGCCTGCCTTGCCGCAGTCCCTATCGCTGGCGCAGGCGCTTAGCGGCGTCCATCCCCGCCGCGCCCAGGCCTACTCGCTCTCGCTCTCCGGCACTCTTGACGGCAGCGGAACCCGCTGGCGGGCCAGCTATCGCTGGCAACCGGAAGATTCCGTCACGCAGGTTGCCCCCTTTGCGGACGCCGCCGCCGCGCCTTGGCTCAACCTGCACCTGCGCCAGCCCATCCGTTTGCGCCGCGGCAGCTTCGAGGCGATTCTCGATCTGCACAACCTGCTGGCGGAGGGCTACCGCCCCTATCTGTTGAGCGACGGCTCGTTGGTGATCTTCGCCCAACAGCAGCGCAGCCTCCGCGCCGGCCTGGCCTTCAACTTCTAGGCGCCAGAGCAAAACCAGGGATACCGTAGCCTGATTAGCCTCGTCGAAGGTCGCCGCTCTCTCCACCCCTGCGACGAAGACCTGTCGCCGGGGACCCCGGGCTGTTGGTCGCGTCGACTTGAGTGTGATGGTTTCGGGATACGCCATCCCTGGTTTTGCTATAGCCCCGCGCCGCCTCCGCGTTTTGAAACCGCCCCCTTCCTGTGCTATATTCTTCTTGAGCAGGCAGGTGATCCCTGTCTGCTCAAACCGTGTGAAAGCCCTTTTACCGCGCGGTTTTTCCGGTAGCCTGGACGCGTAGCTCAACTGGCAGAGCATTCGGCTCTTAACCGACAGGTTGTAGGTTCGATTCCTACCGCGTCCACCATAACTCCAATAAAATAAGTACCTTACAAGCAGCCGCCAAAGGCTGTTTTCTTTTTCGTGCGCGAATGGCTGTTCTGATGGCTGTTCCGCAAAAATATTTCTGAACTTGTGGAGATTTGCACCGGCCCAGCGTCCAACCGGTACCCTTCTCTCGCGAAGTGATCGCGAACGCCCCTTTGGGTATCCAGCCGACCAAATCTGCGCGAGGGTCGTCGTCTCGTCCGGCGCGGCGGCCACGCCAAGGTCCACTCCGGCAAAGCGGCGCAGCACGGGCGACTCATAGAAGGCTTCTTCCATGCCCGGGTCCGACAGGCTGAACCACTGCTGCAAAAAGTAGGTGCGCAGCATAATCGCAAGGCCCACTGGCTGCCGGCCATTGCCCGCCTTGGGATAAAAAGGCTCAACCAGCGCCAGCAACTCAGACCACGGAACCACCTGGTTCATCTGGTCAAGAAACAGCTCACGTTTGCTCTTGCGGCCATGCTTCTCAAAACTCGCCTGCGATGCCAGTGTCTGCTGAAAACGCGTCATTCGCTTCATACTTATAGTTTATTCAAATAGGACGCGGATTGCAGACTTGTGCAGAGGTTCCCTAGTGACGCCGCAAAAACAATTCACGGGGCGGCCGTGCCGGTATATGGCAACGGCTGAATGCTTACGCGTTCACCAAAGTAATTATCTGTGACCCGCATCATTCGGTGGTTGGAAGTTTGGTACTTTCAAAAATCGTGATGATCGTCTTTCAATACGATAATAGCCGGCGATATATCCTCAGCCAACGATCCATGATCCCCATGCGAGTTGGCAGTCTCGGTCTGGGCGCGCAGTTTGGCCACGGTTTGCCAGTTGTCCTTGTGGGGCTGATCGGCGATCCAGGGCGGCAGCGGCATGCGAAGATAACCGGCCAACGCTTCGGCATAGCCCTCATAAAGCACACGTATATCGCGAAGCCTTTCGTACGAGCGACCATCGCGGCAGACGCTTACGCCGCTCTTGCAGAGAAGATCGTAAAGCTGTTCATAGCGCTCGCGAGAGAGCCGGTCGGGAGCATCTTTGATTGGGGGCAGCGAGAAGATCTGCGCCAGGTCGACCATCGCATGGCGGGCCATGGCAAAGGTCAACTGAGCCTGACGCGCCTCGTTTCCCTGCACATCGGCAATCAGCAGTGCTGAGGTGTCCAGCACGGCCGTCAAGGCGCTGAGCCAGCTCTGGTTGTTATGCTGCGAGCGGAAGTAACAGAGCAGTGGATAAGAGATATGGCTTTCGAGCAATTCTGCCGACCAGCGCTCCCACTCGACCAGCAGCAGCGCGAGGGCGCTCTCACCGCCTTCATAAGAATGGCGGCGCATCAATTCGGCAGCGGTCGGCGGAGAGCCAGCTCGCGCGTCAAGCAGTGAAATGCTCACCTCGCGGCGCGAAAACGCACTGTAGAGGACCGGAAAATATCCCATCACGACAGCCAGAAAACCCAGCCCGGTTCCAGCTTCCAGGATCACCAGTTCGCGCGCCCAGGCGCTGCGCGGCGTCACGTCTCCCAGCCCAAGTGTAAAAATGGTGGTTCCGCTGACGTAGAGGTCGGATCGAAGGCCCGATCCTTGCGCCGCGTCGTTGAATGGGCTGCCCAAGGCGTAAAAGATAAGCGCAAAGCCAAAGACCATCGAGCCCGCCCACACCGCCAAAAGAAAAATCAGTGACATTGGTCCGTAGTAGCTGAAGAAGGACTCGCGCCGGCGTGGATTGCGAAGCCGCTTGCCAAAGAAGACCCAGGGTCTCCATGTAAGCACATAGAAGATGCGCGTGAGCCGAAAACGGCCGGTCGCGCGGCGCGGCAAAATGATGGTCTGGAAGGCATCGAGCAATACGGCAAACAGGCAGACAACGCCAGCAGCAAAAGTAAAAGCACGCATTGGTCCTCCCTCTCCTGGAACAATTGACAGCCGTCTTGCGCTCTGTCCAATCACTGTATCCTAGCCGAAAGGTCAATGCAAAGTATTGCCAATGTCCACTATTCTCAATCTGTACATACACTTCCATTGCAACTCCAGCAATTGTCGCAGCCGTCTGGGCCAGCCATGGGTTGGTCAGAACAATTGGTCTGAAACCGATCAGGCCGGAGATTCATCCAAGTAATTGTCAAAGTCAAGGGAGTAAAAGATCGGTTCCCGTACTACGCCTTTGTAACCCCGAACAAAGGAAAATAAATGGCGAAACCCGTTCTGCTGACGGTGGATGACGACCCTGAAGTCTTGCGCGCTGTCGAGCGTGACCTGCGACGCCGCTATGCGGAGCACTATCGCGTGCTGCGTGCGGACTCCGGTGCAACGGCGCTGGAGGCGCTGCGCGGACTCAAGCGGCGCGGTGATTCCGTGGCGTTGCTTCTGGTCGATCAGCGCATGCCTCAAATGACTGGCGTGGAATTCCTTGGTCAGGCGATGGAGATTTTCCCCAACGCCAAACGTGTCTTGCTCACCGCCTACGCCGACACCGATGCGGCCATTCGCGCCATCAACGACGCCAGCATCCATCATTACCTGCTGAAACCGTGGGACCCTCCAGAGGAACACCTCTACCCGGTGCTGGATGATCTTTTGGATGATTGGATGGGTTCGTATCGGCCTCCCTTCGAGGGGGTTCGCGTTCTTGGGACGCGCTGGTCTCCTCATTCGTATACGATTCGAGATTTTCTCACTCGCAACCAGACGCCTTACCAGTGGATCGACGTGGAGACGGCGGGACAAGTTGCCGAGGTGCGCCGCCTGATTGAAGCGGCTGGAGCCGAAGCCGCCAGCCTGCCCAAGGTTCTCTTTCCCGACGGCACATCGTTGGCCGACCCGAGCGTGGGTGAACTGGCCGAAAGGCTGGGGCTGCGCATTCGGCCGGAGGTAGCGTTTTACGATTTGGTGATCGCCGGCGGCGGACCTGCGGGCCTGGCGGCGGCCGTGTATGGCGCGTCGGAGGGCCTCAGCACGGTGCTGATCGAGATGGAAGCGCCGGGCGGTCAGGCGGGGATGAGTTCCCGCATTGAAAATTATCTCGGCTTTCCCTCCGGCTTGAGCGGTGGCGATCTGGCCCGTCGCGCCGTGGCTCAGGCGCGGCGCTTCGGTGTGGAGATTTTGAGTCCTCAGCAAATCACCGGTCTGGTTGTGGAAGGTCCATCGAAGACCGTCAAGCTTGCGACGGGATCCGATATTGGCTGCAAAGCGCTGCTGATCGCGACGGGAGTGGCCTACCGCAAGCTGAATGTGCCTGGAGCAGATCGGCTGCAAGGGTGCGGCGTCTATTATGGATCGGCGATGACTGAGGCGCAGGAGTGCAAAGGCGAGGATGTTTATATCGTCGGAGGCGCTAACTCTGCCGGTCAGGCCGCGATGTACTTTTCAAAATACGCCCGGCAAGTGGTGATGCTGGTCCGTGGCCCATCCCTCTCCGCAACCATGTCGCAGTACTTGATCGACCAGATCAAGAAGACTCCCAACATCAAGGTAGAAACCCACTGCCAGGTCACGGAAGTCCACGGAGATACGCACCTCGAAGCTGTTTCCATTCACTGCGCGGAGACCGGCGATACCTCGACCGTACCCACAAACCTGCTGTCGATTTTCATCGGCGCGGAACCCAACACAGATTGGCTCTCCGGCGTGGTGGAGCGGGATGAACGCGGATTCATTTTGACTGGAGCCGACTTGCTGCGCGATGGAAAAATGCCTAAAGGATGGCAGTTGGAACGTAATCCGTATTGGGTGGAAACCAACGTCACCGGCGTCTTTGCGGCGGGAGACGTTCGCCACGGTTCTGTGAAACGGGTTGCTTCGGGAGTGGGCGAAGGCTCGATTGCCGTGCAGTTCACTCATCAATATCTCAGCGAGGTGTAACGTGGCGCAGAAGCTTACGAGCGCTAAAAGCAGAGACCTGGTCAACGATCTGCGCAAGATCGAGATCTTCGCGGATTTGCCTCTCGACCAGCTCGACTGGCTGGCGGAACATTTACAGGAAGTGCATTTCCAGCCGGGAGAGATCATGGGCCGGGAAGGCGAACCTCTGGACAATCTCATCGTGATTCTTGAGGGAGAGGTTCAGATACAACGGGGAGGAACGAATGAGATCATCTTCAGAGGGCTTGCAGGGCAAGTTACCGGCCTGCTGCCATACTCGCGGCTGACACATTACACCGGAACCGCTCGCGCCGTGCTTTCCACAGACGTCGCAACCCTGCACAGAAGCCTTTTCCCTGAGATGCTCCAGCGTATGCCCTTGCTTGGCCAGCGGCTGGTTTCCCTCATGGCTGATCGCATTCGTGAGACCACGCGGATTGAAACGCAGCGCGACAAGTTGGTGGCGCTTGGCAAGCTCTCTGCGGGTTTGGCGCATGAACTGAACAACCCCGCCGCCGCCGCCCAGCGCGCAACAGCAAACCTTCGCGAGGCGCTTGAGACCGTGCGCGAGGCAAGTATCCGGCTGGCGCGCCACGCCCTATCCATTGAGCAGCGAGAGAAGATTACCCGCTTCGAGCGGGAGGCTCAGCACGCGCCCAGCACTTCCGCTGATCCCCTGGCCCAGAGCGACAGCGAAGAGCGCATCACCGCATGGCTTGAAGCGCGCCGTGTGCCGGATGCGTGGAAGATTGCTCCGGCCATCGCCGACGCCAGCGTCGAGATTCCCAAGCTGGAATGCCTTGCGGGTGATGTTGGCGACGAGGTATTGTCCGATGCCCTGATCCGCATTGCTTCGCTGCTCACTATCGCCAAGCTGATCGACGAGATTGATATTAGTACCAGACGGATATCCTACCTAGTCCAGGCAATCAAAGAGTACTCGTATATGGATCAGGCTGCGATGAAGGAAGTCGACCTTCATCAGGGACTCGAAAATACACTTACGATTCTGAACCATAAATTCAAGTCCGGTATCACCGTGCTTCGCGAATATGACGAAAGCTTGCCGCGCATCTGCGCCTTCGGCGGCGAGCTCAATCAGATTTGGACCAACCTGATGGCCAACGCCATCGAGGCCATGCATGGGAAGGGCGAATTGCGGGTGCGTACCGCGCGGGAACTCGACCGCGTACTGGTCGAGATTGGCGACAACGGACCCGGAATTCCGCCCGCTGTTCTGCCCCATATCTTCGAGCCATTTTTCACCACCAAAGGAGTTGGCGAAGGAACGGGGCTCGGACTCGATACGGTGGGCCGGATCATCCGAAATCATCATGGCGAGATCAGAGTTTCCTCGCACCCGGGCGACACTCGCTTCCAGGTTTACTTGCCTTTAACTCAGCCGAAAAATCCAACTGCCGGAACAATGGAGGGAGACGATGCAGGAAACTTGCTCACACTTGAACCAGATAAAAAACCCATCCCCTAAGAGCGATGGGTGCGAGGAGTGCTTGCAGATGGGCGATTCGTGGGTTCATCTGCGCCTTTGCGAGATCTGCGGCCACGTCGGCTGCTGCGATTCCTCGAAGAACAAGCACGCCACCAAGCACTTCAGAAAGACAAAACACCCCATCATGCGATCGCTTGAACCGGGCGAGGATTGGGGATGGTGTTTCATCGACGAAGTCATGATTGAACCGTTTTCGTAAAAGCCGTAGTCGGTTGAAATCGAAAAGGACGGTGTGCGCAATGAATGCGACGGTGAGCCAGCCAGAAATTCGGAACCAGCTCTTGCTGCGCCTGATCGAATCGCGGTCGGTCACGGACGAGTTGTTTCGAATTGTACGTGCGGACGCGCTCTACGACAGGCCCATTCCCGAAAGACACCGAATTATTTTTTACATCGGCCACCTCGAAGCATTCGACTGGAATCTGATCGCGGGTCACGCACTCGGCCTCGGCGCAGCTCACAAGGAACTTGACCGCCTCTTCGCTTTCGGCATCGATCCAGTGAATGGTGGCCTGCCACAGGACAGTCCATCCGACTGGCCTCGGCTCTCAGAAATCAACGCTTATAACCTGCGTCTCCGGGAAGGACTCGACGACATTTTCGCGAGACCTTCGCAGCCTTCGGCGAGCCCTTGGCAATATCCCGAAGAAGTGATTCTCAACATCGCTATCGAACATCGATTGATGCACGCGGAGACCCTGGCGTATATGCTGCACCAACTGACTCCGGATCGAAAGATTGTGCCGAGAGGTTATCGCACCGTGGATTTTCATCGACCCATGCCGCCCATCGCCTCCCGGATGATCGAGATCCCGGCAGGAGTTGCCACGCTGGGAATTCCGCGCGGCGGAGATCTCTTTGGCTGGGACAACGAGTTTGAGGAGCATACTGTCGCAGTGCCGGACTTCGCGATTGGCGCGCACAAGGTCACGAACGGAGAGTTCCTCCGCTTTGTGCGCGAAGGCGGATACGACGACCGGCAACTCTGGAGCGCCGCGGATTGGTCGTGGATCAAGGAACAGAAGATCGCCCATCCGCGTCTGTGGTTCAAGCGCCAGGAGCAGTGGTTCTATCGGGCGATGTTTGAAGAGCTGCCATTGCCGCTCGACTGGCCGGTCTACGTCAGCCACGCGGAAGCCGCGGCCTATGCGCGTTTTGCCGGCATGGCGTTGCCCACTGAAGCTCAATTTCATCGCGCCGCTTACGGGACCGAGCAAGGCACCGAGCACGCGTATCCGTGGGGCGATGCGCCTCCCGATGCCGGCCTCGGCAACTTTGACTTCGAGCGTTGGGATCCGGTCGCGGTGGGCAGCTATCCCGATGGGCGGAGCGCTTTCGGATTGGAGGACGCCCTCGGCAACGGCTGGGAATGGACCTCTTCGCCCTTTGCGCCCCACCCAGGCTTTGAGCCCTTTCCCTTTTACCGCGGCTACTCGGCGGACTTTTTTGATGGAAAACATTTCGTGGTCAAAGGCGCTTCGCCGCGGACTGCTGCGTCGATGTTGCGGCGTTCGTTCCGTAACTGGTTCCAGCCGCATTATCCGTTTGTTTACGCCTCTTTCCGTTGCGTGGAATGCTGAATGGAGCCGGAATGCTGATTCTTAGTGAGGAGACACAGACCGTCAACTCTTTCGCCATGGACGTGCGCAATGGGCTGGGGCAGACGGGGCAGAAGGAGTTGCCGTCAAAGTATCTTTATGATGACGTCGGTTCCGCATTGTTTGAAGCGATCACTCGGCTTCCTGAGTACGGGCTGACGCGCGCTGAGGAGAGAATTCTGCGCGAGCATTCAGACGACATCGCTGAACATCTCGTGGCGCATGGCATGGTGGTTGAACTTGGAAGCGGCAGCGGCCGAAAGACGCGCCAGATCCTGGAAGCACTGGCGCACCATAAGTCGATGACTTACTGCCCGATTGAAATATCATCCGCGGCACTTGTGCGTTGCGAGCGTGAACTCGATGATTTGGCGCACGTCAGCATTCTTGGATTTGAGACAGAGTATCTTGATGGCTTGAGCAAGGCGGTGGCTCGCCGCAAACCCGGCGATGCCGTTGTGGTGCTGTTTCTGGGCAGTTCGATCGGCAACTTCGATCGTGGGTCGGCCGAGGAGCTCCTGCACAAGATTCGCCACGCGATTGAGCCTGGCGACATGCTGTTGCTCGGCACGGATCTTGAGAAGCCATTGACTCAACTCATTCCCGCCTACGATGACGCTCTCGGTGTAACCGGGGCCTTCAATCGCAACCTGCTGGCCCGTATTAACCGTGAACTGGGAGGGGACTTCGAATTATCCCGATTTGAGCATGTTGCCCTCTACAACGCCCGCGAGCGTCGAGTCGAGATGCATCTCCGCTCCATGGAAACCCAAACTGTCAACATCGAAGAGGCAAACTTCACATTCCTCTGCGATGAGACCATTTGGACGGAGAGTTGTCACAAGTACGGGAAGAACGAACCACCGGAAATCGCCAGACGCACGGGCTTCGAGTGCAATGCGCAATGGGTGGACGTTGAGTGGCAATTCGCTGAGAACCTGTTCGTCGCCGTATAACAATAACGTTTCACGCATCGAAAACCTGACTTCCTTGACATTGTTGTCAAATAGAGTCCAGTGTCACGAGCGTCTATCTTCCTCCCGATGCAAAGTGCCACCTCTGATGCCAGCCTGAGGCAACGCGTTCGCCATAGAGCCGTGGCTGAAAGAGCCGAGCAGGCGGCATTTGACGTTCATGGCTAGTGTCTGTCGATTAGTCCTCGTATACGCCCTAGTGCCAGGCTATTCCGTCGCTTTGAGCGCATCTGGCAGATTCCACGACACTTGCCGACTTTACGTTACTGATCCGAGCCGCCTCTAACGAGGCTTTGTACCGGCAAGAGTCGCGAACCGACCGTCCTTGAACCAGCAGTCAACGTCGCTAAAACCTGCAGAACGCATCCAGGCCATCTGGTCCTCGACAGAAGCACAGCGATCTTCCTGCTGCCGAAAAAGCGAGTCGCTGATTTGCTGCTCTGTAGCCCCAAGCGCCCTCACTTTGTGGAGCCATTCTCTCTTGTAGCGCTCTTCCCGGGCAGGAGTAGAGCCCATAACCTGTTCAGCGTTCACGAACACTCCTCCTGGCAGAAGAACGTTCATGATCGAATCGAAGAGTGCGCGCTTCGCATCATCCTCCAGATGATGGATGGAGAGTGCTGAGACCACGGCGTTATATCTGCCTTGAAGAGCGGCAACGGAGTAGTCCGCAACCTCGAATGTGGTTCGGGTATCCCCTTCAAAGCGTTCCCTGGCTTTGTCGAGCATGGCTGCTGAGAGGTCAATCAAGTGGAGACTTGCATCCGGAAACCGTGCCCTTATCAGAGCCGCAAGCAGCCCAGTCCCAGCGCCCAGATCAAGAATCTGAGTTGCGTCGTTGGGCACTAAATCCACGGCCCAGCGATAAAGACCCTCAAATCCCGGAATGAGTCGGGAGCGGTTCAGATCATAAAGGGCCGCTGTTGAAGAAAAGGCATTCTCAGTCGATAAGCTCACATCATGAATATAAGCAGACCTGATGACATTGCCAAACTAAATGAGAAATGCGCATGCTTGCATTCGGACCGTCTGGAATAAGTCCCGAGAGACGCCGCAGGGGCCGGGAATGTGCCGACCGTCCAATCCCAAGCTCCTCATCCATTCTGCTTGGGCCTAGTCGACAATTTCCTCCGACCTGATTTGCCTTACGTCGGGTCCGAGTTGCCGGTGATGCGACCACAATTCATTTACGTGGTCTCTGCCGCGCCTTGATGAATGCACGCAGAATTCACCCTTGAATCTCAAGCCTGCGGATTATCAACTGCTGCCTGAACAGGCACGATCAGGCCTTCAATCCACGCAGGATTTTAGCCGTCGTAACCAACTGCCCGACATGTCTTTGCGTATGGTCGGCGATGTGCACTATGATGCCGCCGAGGGTTGTGGGCAACTTTTTGCGGCCAATCGCTCGCTGCGCCTCAAAGTCCGCTCCGACCAGCGTCAGAAGTATCTCTTCGGCCCGCTTCGCCGAGGCCCGCAAACGGTTCAGTAGCAGATCGCGGCTCTCGCCCTGGCCCGTCTTCTCTTGGGCCAGCGCACTGAACTGCTCTTCACTCAATGCCGATCCAGAGGCATAGGTCAAGGAGCGGTCCAGTGCCCCGGTTAGGTGGCGCAGGTGAAATCCAATCGAGGCCACACCAAATGGGCGCACATCGATCTGCGCAACGGTCAGCCCCTCGGTGGCTTCCTCGATATTCTCAAGCGCCAGGTCGATGGCATGCAGTACCGCACGTACTACGGCTGGTGTCTCCGTGCGGGTCGCACGCAGCCAAGGTTCAACATGGGTTGCAGGCAGAGTCGCGTTCATCCTATCTCCTTGGTTGAGAAGATGAATAGAACGGCAGGAAGATTCAAGCGATCCCGGCACCAGCAGAAACTGCATCCGTGTGAGACAGTCTCAGATGCATTACGGTCACTATTGCAGAGAAAGAGGCTGCAGAAAGTCATGGGGTGACTGAGATGGGGTCTTTGGTCTATCGATGTCGGACTGACCAATTCCTTACTGGGTTTGGAGTTGCGTCCATAACCGAGGATCGCGCATCCAACCAACATGAGCAATCTTACAGAAGGTTGTACAGCGCTTCTCTTCAAGCCCTTTGTCCTTAAAAATCTGGTTTTGCCGAACCGCATCGTGATGGCTCCCATGACTCGCTCAAAATCGCCGGAAGGCATTCCCGGCCCGGATGTAGCAGCTTATTATCGCCGCCGCGCTGAGGGAGGCGTGGGCCTGATTGTGACTGAGGGGACTTACGTTCCGGTTCCAACCGCAGGTTTCTATCCCGGTGTGCCGCACTTCTATGGCGTGCAATCCCTTGCTGGATGGAAGCGTGTGGTGGAGGAGGTTCATCAGGCGGGCGGCAAGATCTTTCCCCAGCTCTGGCACGTTGGCTTGACGCCGACATCGGGCGGAAAGATCCCATCTGGTGCGATAGGCCCTTCTGGGCTTGCTAACCGAGGCGAGAAGATTGCCGAGCCGATGACGCAGCAGGATATCGACGACGTGGTCCGCGCCTTTGGTGAAGCCGCACTCTCGGCACAGCGGCTGGGATTTGACGGCGTGGAGATTCATGGCGCGCACGGCTATCTTCTGGATCAGTTCTTTTGGGATGGGACGAACCAGCGGACCGACGCGTATGGAGGCGATCTGGTAGCGCGCACTCGTTTCGCAGTGGAAGTGATCCGCGAGGTCCGCTCGCAGGTGGGTCCGGAGTTCCCCGTCTGCCTGCGTTATTCGCAATGGAAGCAGCAGGATTACAACGCCAAATTAGCGCAGAGCCCTGAAGAGCTGGAGCGTTTCCTCGCACCTTTGACCGCAGCGGGAGTGGATTTGTACCACTGCTCGCAGCGCCGCTTCTGGGAGCCTGAGTTTGAGGGCAGTTCGCTGAATCTTGCGGGGTGGACCAAGAAGCTGACCGGCAAGCCAACCGTGACAGTGGGGTCGATCACGCTGAACGCGGAGTTCACGAGTACTTTTCGCAGTTCGGAGACTGCTGCCGTGACGGGAATCGATGAGCTGCTGGAACGGATGGAACGCGAGGAGTTTGATTTGGTGGCTATCGGGCGCTCGCTGATCGTGAATCCCGCCTGGCCGCAAATCATTCAACGCGGAGCGATCAACGAGCTGCTGCCCTACCAGCGGGATGTGTTGGCTCAGTTGATATAGAACTGAGTCAGTGGCCATCCTGCATTCGAGGCAGTGCTTGCTTGAGATCAGCGATCAGATCGTTGGTCTCTTCCATGCCGATGCTGAGCCGCACCAGGCGATCAGCGTAAGGCGAGGCGCCGCGGGAGTGATTCAGGTTATAGGTTACGGCCATTCGTCTCAACATCCCAAACGCCCACGGCGGACGCGCAATCAGGGAAGACAACTGTCGAGGCGCGCTCCACGGGAACACTCAGCGCCCGGAAGCCTCTAGGCACTTTGGCGCTGCTATGAATGAGTTTGGTTTGCCAGTTCTGGGCCATCTAAAAATCTGCTCTCCAGCGGCGGCAATCGATCCTCCGCCAACGTCTTCAATATATCGCAATGCCGATCCGTAATTGTGATGCAGAAACCTCTTGAAAATAGGTCGGTGCAAGCGACAAGCCAGAAATTATTCACCCTCTGAGAGACGGTATACTCTGGCGATTTCTTCCAGAATGCCGTCACGTGTGCCAGTGCGCAGGCCGAGGGATTTAAGGTCAACTTCCTCGACGCGCATGCGGGAGATAAATTCTCCAATATCCTTCTTTACGGTCTGCGGAGCCGCTGGATCAGTAGCTGGATCAAGAATCTGGTAAAGCCGGAAGACATCATTTTTATGTTTCTTGATCGTCTTGCTGTCGATCTGTTCACCGCGCTCCACGCGCTCTGTCAGATCAAGCCATGCTCGCGCCTTCAAAGCGATCAGTTGCGCAACACCCACCCAAGGGAGTCCGTCGATCTCCTGTCTGCCGGCTTGGATGAAATCGTAGTAGTCGTCATCCAGGAGAATCACCGAAAGGCTGGATGCATCCTCGTCAACCGGAAGCGGCGTGAGGTGGCTGCCTTCGGTATGCTGCAATACATCGGGTTGCCGCGAGAACAACTCCAGCATGAAAGGAAAGTCGGCGTTCGTGGGCTTCTGGAAGCGGTAAAATTGCTTTTCGCCGGTTGACTTCTCTTGAACCTCGTAGCCGCCCGCGCGCACGAATTCCCAGAAAGCCTGAACAAATGCGGCATCCAAAGCCTCGACGTAGAGAACGATGTCCAAGTCCTTTGTGGCCCTGAATGCGAGTCCGGCTTCGGTCATGGCGATATCGCACGCGGCGCCGCCAATGAGCACGTAGCGGTCAGCATAATTCCGGAAGTGCTCACGGAAGACTTCCAAACCCTTCACCATTTGAATTTCTCCATCATCTCTTCCACCGCAGTTTCGGTGCGCTCGTCGTGGTCTGCCTTCAGAGAAAGGTAAAGCGACAACCGATCAACCATGCCGTGTTCGGCGAAGCGCGCCGGAGAATACCACCAGACCTCCATCTCGCTGGCATCTGGATCCTGAGCAGGCACTTCGATGATCTTGTGTTGTTGCCGCAGCGTTTTCCATTCCTCCCGGCTCAGCGCGTAGGTCGTGCATGCCGGCGGCGCCAGCATACTGTAGTGAGCCAAGGCTGTGAGTCCCGCACGGTCAGCGCTTTCCGCGCCATCAATGCGGCGGATAAAGAGTCGTTTGCTTACCGGGTTGCGAAGGAAGGGCTGAGCATTTTCCCAGATTTCTCTTCGGTCCCCGATGAATCGCAGACAACGCTTCCGGCCCCGGACCGTCACCTCAGCGAGTTTCGCCGTTTCCAACTCATCGAAAGCGCGGGTCATTGTCATAGCCGAGTATCCCAACAGCGGGGCCACTTCAGATGGGATCAGCACCTGCTCCGCATCGCGGAGCATCGCGTGGAGGACGACCACCTGAGTGGACGGGCTGAAGGTGGGAGCCTCCTCGCGGATTCTGCGGAAGTGTTCGCGCAAATCAATTGCCAGCATGGGCAGGTACATCTGGTTGCCTGGAACAATAAACGGAACCTTCTGTTCGATCAACCGCTTCCTGTTGTACGCCGTCACCTGCGCGCGGACATAGATCAGGTCCGCGTGCTGCTTGGTCTGGAGCATGTCCAGGTGCTTGCGCACCGTCGCCGGCGACTGCTCCTCGGGATTGGCATCGATGACGAGAAGAGCGCGCACTCCGAGCAACTCCGCTTTCGCGAATCTGTACCTTTCCCTGAGGACGGGGGGCAGTTGGTTGGCCCCGCTCCAAGGCGTGGTTTTCACGGAAACGCCCAAGGCGTCGTGAAGGTAGCGCTCGAGTTCATGGAGTACGGGTTGCACTTGCGTCCTCATCACACTGTACGCACTCTAACATATAAGATATGATCGTGCAATTCAAGTGTTATATCAGGAATCGGCACGTTGCGGCAACTGGGAAGTCAGGGCTTTGTTCGGTAGTCGATTGCCGGAAATCGATCACCAGTCCTCCAAAAATGGTCAGGCCGAATGCTTTACATGGAATTCCATATTTTCGTCAAATTTGGCGAATAATTTGGCGAAAATGAGGCAACATAAATGACTGATACTAAATGCTTATTGACCCAAAGCCATATGCTGACGCTCAACTGTTCTGTCCACGACCAGGTTTTTCAGAAGCGGTTGGGCCATATAAGCATTCGGTAAGTGCCCGAATGCTTGTATAGCGGCGTCGAATTTCTCACCGAAATTGGGTCCAGAAGCTCACCGAAATTGGGTCCAAAAAAGGATTTACAATCATTCGGCCTGTCGCGTTCTTCGCCGAATTCTTCGCCGAATTGCGCGCCACAGAGGCTCCAAAAGCTCCATTTGCTTCTCTGTACTCCATTGAAAACTCACGTACTCCAAGTCTCGTTGGTCCGCTCTTAACCGACAGGTTGTAGGTTCGATTCCTACCGCGTCCACCATAGATTCAATAACTTAGCTAGATTCGCGCTCTGCTTGCACTCCGTTTGTCTGGAATGCAAGTTCAGCAACCCTCAAGCCCGCCTTGCTCATTTCATCCGTGACCACATCCCCGTAAATGTTCATGGTCGTGCGGATGTCCGTGTGCCGCATTATCTTCTGTTGCACGGCACTCGGCTTTCCAGCGGAACCAGGCTAACCGGACAAGATATGGAAAGCCTGGGTGCGCTGGATGCTGCCATCTATGCGATGAAGCAATCTGTTACTTTACTTCGAAGATGACAGGCGCCCTTCCAGCGTAAGGTCGATATCGACCACTTTGGCGACCTTGAGGACGAAGATGCTCGGGTCTTTCAGTCCCCACTGGACGTAAGGAACAGTGAAGTGAGCCTTGGCCGTGAGAGTCGATCCTTCAATGTGAATTTGCATGGGCACGGTCAGCTCATGCGCAGTGCCGTGGAGGGTGAAGACGCCGGAAACCTGAATCGTCGAATCTCCAGATGCCGCGATAGTTCCCTGAAAGCTCTTGGGCGCAAAAGCGATTTCGGCAAAGTGAGCCACATCGAGGACGTCGGAATTCATCTTCTTGTCGCGGCCCTGATCGCCGCTGTTGCCACTGCCCGCCGCGACAACTACCAATCCTGAGATGGCCTGCGCGCTACGGTCAAAATCGATCGAGCCGCTCTGCACATGGAAGCTTCCATCCACATGGTGCCCGCTTCCGCCCAGGGAGAAGGCGACTTTGCCGGCATCCGGATTCACAGTGAAGTTCTGATGCTGGGCGAATGCAATTGGAGCGAGGATGAACGGGAGTGCGAGGAAGAGTGATTTGGCGATGTTTTTCATGGTTCGTCTCCTGAGTAAAAGGTGGTTATTGGTTTTGACTCGGCTGTTTGATCTGCTGCGACAACCAAAGAGAGATGGAAGCGATTTCGCTGTCGGAGAGATATTCATGTCCGGGCATATCGGTTCCTTGAATTCCGAATTTGACGATTCTTGCAAGGCGATCCCGTCGCTGAGCAAGATCGCCTGAAAACGATAGATGCAGGTATGGTCCAACCGTAAGATCGGGGGGACGCCTCCTGAAGCCGTCCGCCCAGCGCGTCTGCCCGCCGGCGTCGTGGCAGGTGGCGCAGTAGCGCCGGAAGCCTTGCGCGCCATCCTTCGCACTGGCCGCCTTCATCGCGGCTGAGGATGGAAGCCAGTTTTCCTCTTCGATTCGATGCTGTGGCAACGCGCTTCCTTGCAGGCTTACAAGGTAACTCACAAGATCATCTCCGCGCCGATCGCGGAAGAGAAAGGCATAGGAAGGCATGATGGAGGCACCGCTGACCTCGGGCGGATTGAAGAAGTGCAGCTTAAGCCACAGCGGCGAACGGCGTCCGCCGACCTGGGAGAGATCGGGCCCCTGGCGGCGATTGCCGATCAGCGGCGGGCGTTCTCGGCGGAGTTCCTGAAGAGGTTCGGCCGGGCCCCACATTAAAACGTCTGGAGAATTCGGACGGACATACTGGGAGTGGCAGTTGATGCAACCTTCGGAGATGTAGACTTGCCTGCCTCTCTCTATCTGCGAAAGCAGCGAAGGCGCGTCGTAGGCGTTGATAATTCGATTCATCACAAAGGCTGCCAAGAGCATCGCCAGAGTAAGCGCCAATTCGCGCTGGCGCTGCCGAATCAAGCTGAGTGGCCAGGCCAGCAGGAGAACAACTCCCGCCGCCAGCACAAAGAGCAGAGGAATATGGCCGAGGTTCTGGCCCATGCCGATACCCATGGCTGAGCCTGACCAGCCGGCGATGGCGTAGAGCCATCCAGCCTGCCTTCCGCGTTCTGCTGTAGAAGTGACCGGGCTGAGCAGCGCAGGATAAGCCACCAGCGCGACCGAGTAGAGCGAGACTCCGATGGGATAAAAGATGGAAGCCAGCGCGACTCGATGCGGATCGAGCAGAAGCAGGCAGGCGATGGCCAGCGCAAGGAATGAAGCGGAGAGAACAATCAAGAGACCTCGGCGGCGAAGAAGCCACACACTTGCCAGCGCGGCCAAAAGATGAAGTGTTCCGTTAGCCCAGAGGTGAGTCGATCCCTCCCAAGTGCCGGCCTTCAGCGTCGGATTGTTTTGAATGATGAAGAAGGCGGCTGAGTCCAGCCATACGAGAGCTGTGAAGCAGGCAAGCACACGAAAAAACGGAATCTTTGATAATGACGGAATTATTGTCTCTTCCGTCGTCGCCGGCTTGGGCAACAAAGTGATACCGATTCCAAAAAGGCACAGCACCCCCGCTGTTGCGGACTGCGCTTCAGCCGAGGCCTCAAAAAAATAGGGAAGGTTACAGATGAAATAGCCAGCGCCAGTGCCCAGGCCAACAAGCAGAAGCGGATTGCGGTTGCCCGTCCATTGGCGCAGATGCGTGACGAGTGTGACGGTGAGCAGGCCCAGAGCCGCGCCAATCAAGAACGAGAGAGCAATGCTTGATGCGAGCGTGAGCGGAAGAAGCGCGAGAAAGGCTGCGGCGGAGGAGGCGATGAGTCCCGTGCGAAGCCGCAAATTGGGCGAAGGCCAGAGGTTCAGTCGCGGTGCAATCAAGCTGAAAAGGATTCCGCCGGCAGCCATAGAAGCCATCACGGCAGTCAAGTGCGAACCCGCCACGCCCAGAGTTGCCAACCGCTTGAGGAACGCGAACTGCGCGAAGATCAGAAAGTAAACATAGGTGATCGCGACAAGGCATGCGCCCTGCCATCCGGCAATGCTTCTCTCACCGCGCGACATAAGCCAGCCAGCCTTTGCGAAGACCGATCGCTTGAAACAGAACGCAGGCTCCGTCGGTGATGGCTACAGTGAGCCAGCCCGCTTCAAGCGTGTGCGCCAGAATCTGCGCGAGGACAAAAATCGCCACTCCAGCGCGGGTGATGGCAGTCAGCAACCATACAATCTCCAGTTTGCATGGGCTTCCCCTGCGTATCATCACATAGGCGCCATAGAGGCACGACAAGCCGACAGAGAGAACGAATGAGCCGATGAAGGAGAGGTACACCAACGCATTGGCGGGCGCGCGTAGATGCATGAGCGCGAGCGTAAACTCCGGCGCGGTCATCAGCAGCGCGCCGGTCATGGTGTCGGAAAGGCCGATCGCTAGTTGATAGCCGATGAGGATGCGGCGGTTCATGCAGTCACCTCCAGTCTCGTGTGAGTTCGAACGGGTGTGCGAAGCAGTGTTGTCGCGTCGATGAGCCAGTCAAGAGACGAAGCAAGCATTACGACTCCAACGACCAAACGAAGAATATAGACTGCGTTGCGCACTGCTCCGGGGATCATGGTAAATGTGGGATCGAAGCCCTCACGCCAACCGGCCGCTGTCATCAACACAACGTAACCCGCAACGGCGATGTTCCATCCATAGAAGGAGCGCGCGCGATTGAAGATCCAGCCATCCTCACCGAGCAGTTGAACCAGAACGAAGATTAGCAGGCTCGATGTGAAGCCGGCCATGGCCAGTAGCGAGTGACCGACCAGGCCGTCGGTGAATTTGAAGTGGTCGAGGATGCCGGGAAGAAAGAAGATCCAACCGGTGAGGACCAGCGCCGACCACCACCACAAGAAAGCGATGCGCCAACGGCGTGTATTCGCATTCCACTTAAAGGCTGCATAGTAGGCAGGCGTGAGAGGAATCCAAAGCAGAAGGCTGCCCAGCGAGAGGAATTGCGCGGAGAGATGATGGCTGATGTCGCCGCGGCCGAGTGCAAAACAAAGAACAAACTCAGCTGCCATGATTGCCCAGGCCGTTGCAATGATCCGCGCACGGCCCGCTTTGCGCTGTGTGAGTCCAAAGGGAAGCATAAGCAGTATCGCAACGATCATCAGCGAGGATTCGAGTTGGCTCGCGCCGGTGGGGCCGCCGGTGTCGGGATTGATGGCGGGATAATAATTTGGGCTGGATGCAAAGAACATTACGAATGGAACAAGCAGCAACAAAATAAGACCAAAGATTTTTGTGCTGCGAGCGGCAATGCTCCCGGTCTTCCACCCACGGATCAATGCAATGGCGAGCAGCAGCCAGAGGGCAAGCATCGCGAGCGGAAAAATAACACGCGCGTAGCCGGACCAATCGAGAAAGAGCTTGCCGCTGGAATGGCCGGAGAGCCATGAAAACGCTCCCACACCGAGCGCCGCGGACCAAACCCAGAGCACCGGTCTGCACCATCGCGCCAGGGTTCCTCTCTCGGCGCCGTAGACTTTGAAGAGAAAACCAACCAGAGGAAGGCTTGTCCAGCCGTAGAGTTCCAGGTTCATGTGCACCATGATCCAGCGGCCATAGGTCCACTCGCCCAGCAAACGATTGATGGCAGGAAAGAGTAGCAGAATCGAGAGCAGAACTCCGACGCAGTTGGCAAAGACCAGCCAGAAGAGGCTGTGCCATGCGGCGCAGGCAACGGGCTGTGGAGCGCTGCCGGATGAGATTGAAGCATCAGGCGGATACTGGCTCATGAATCCTCCCGTCGTGCATCTCCAGCAGGCGGTCGCAGCGCGCGGCCAGGCCGCGATCATGCGTGGCCATCACCAGCGTTACGCCCTCGGTGGCGACAATCTCCAGCAGCAGATCGAATACCGCGCCGCTCGATTGTTCATCGAGTGAACCGGTCGGCTCGTCGGCCAGCAGAATCTTTGGCCGGTTCATCAGCGCGCGGCAGAGCGCGGTGCGCTGGCGTTCGCCTCCGGAGAGCTTCTGAATGCGATGGCCGAGGCGATGCGTGAGGCCGGTGCGCTTGGCAAGCAGATGAATTCTTGTTTGCGCAGTGCGGCGATCAATGCCCGCAGCCACCGTAGGAATGAGGCAATTCTCCTCCAGCGTCAGGTCGGGGATGAGATTGTGAAGCTGAAAGACGAAGCCCACCTCATGGCGCAGAAGGTGCAATAGATTGCGGCGGCGATTGACCTCCGCGCCGTTGACCGAAACCCGTCCTTGCTCAGGAAAATCCAGGCCGCCGAACAGATGCAGCAGTGTGCTCTTGCCGCAGCCCGATGGTCCGCAGAGCGCTACTGTCTGGCCCTCGATGACCTCGAAGGCCACGCCCTTCAGAACGGAAATCGCTCCATCGTCATAGCTCTTCCATACGTCTTCAGCGCGAAGAACGATGCGTGGGTCGATTTTCGTATGTGCCGATGAATTCATTCGAAGCGCAGCGCCTCCACCGCTCGGATGCGCATGGCATAGGCTGCCGGATAGAGCGCGCCTGCAATGCCGGTGATCAATGCCAGCAGAATTACGATGAGCATGACGACAGGTTGCAGCGTTACGTCCACATAGCCGTGCAGCGCGGGAACCAGCTTGAGCGCATAAAGCAGACAGCTTCCGGTTAGCAACCCGAACACAGCACCCACCAGAGAAACGGCAGCCGACTCGCCAAAGATCATGACCGCAATCTGCAGGCCGGAGAAGCCGTTGACGCGCAGAATGGCGATTTCGCGAATGCGTGTGAAGACCGACATGATCATGGTGTTCGCGACGCCGAATCCACCAAGCAAAAGACCGCATCCGCCCACCGCCCAGGCCGTGGCTTTGAGAATCCTGAACTGCGAATAGGAGCGTGTGAACTCCGCGTCTTCGAGAGCGATCAGATTGGTGAATTTTTCTCGGACCATCGTCTTGAACAATGCAGCATCGTCCTTGTTGCGCAGCTTGATGGTGATCACCGAAGAAGTTCCCTCCTTGTGAAAGAAGCTCTGCGCTGCACTGAGCGGCATAAAGACGCCGCCGTCTTCAAAGCCGTTGGCGGTTTTCAAAATTCCGATGACGTGGAAGATTCCGTGACCGATGGGGACATGATCGTCGAGTTTCGCGCCGAGGAACTCAGCGGCCCGTTCACCGAGAACCACATCGTCGGAGTGTTGACCGAAGTCGAGTTTATCGCCGGCAATCCAGACAGCCTTACGAATGCGGGCATCGGCAGCGGTTACGCCAAAGCAGGTAATGATCGGGTGATCGGAGCTTGATACTACGCCGAAGAGCACCGGATCGGCATGAACCACCGATGGCCAGCTGGAGATCTCCTCCAACGCCGCGGCTGGAACATTGCTGAAGAAGAGATCGGAGACATTGCGCTCGAAGACGATGATCTCGCTGTCGCTCGACAAAATGCCGGAGAACATTCCGATGGCGCCTTGCAGTATTGTGACCACGGTGAGCATGGCAGCGACGCTGAAGGCGATGCCGGCAACGCTGATGATCGAGCGGATGCGATGCCGGAGCAGATTGGTCACGATCAACTTGAGGAAGATCACGGCCGGACTCCCGCTGGCATTTCGCAGAGATTGTCTGTCACCCGAGCCAGCTCTTCTTCCAGGCTGCTGCGAAGTTTTCCCAGGAACGAAAACCCAATCCTTAATTGCAAGAGATTTGCAAGAGATCTGTCTCCCAATTCAATGAAGCGGGTGAGACGCTGGACAGCGGCGGGAATGCCCAGCGCGGAGGCGGAGTTAGGCCGGTCGAGAAGCAGGTCGCGGGCCACAGTCTTTCCAGATTTTGCTTGGCTGTCCAGCAAATCCTTCAGGTCGTCAACCATCTGATACGCGAAGCCCCAGTAAAGAGCAATGCGCTCCAACAGTTGAAGCTCCCGCTCGGAAGCGCCACCCAGCATCGCCGGCAGAACCAGCGTGAGCCGGATCAATGAAACCGTCTTGCCACGCGCAATGGTTTCCGTCGTCTCGCGAGTGTGGGGCAAGGTTGCGTAATGCAGATCGAGGCTCTGACCATTGAGCAACCCATTCACACCGAGAAGCTGCTCAATGTAGGCCATTGCGTGCCGCTGAGAATCCCGGGAGGCGGAGGAAACTGCTCGCCAGATCAACGCGTAAGCGCGATTGATGAGCGCCAGCGCGGTGAGAATCGCCTCCGCCTCACCAAATTCAAAATGCACACACGCCACTCCGCGCCGCTCCATGGCATTGTCCATGCAGGGAAGGTCGTCGAAGATGAGCGAGGCGGTGTGAAAGTATTCGAGCGCAATGGCCAGATCGCGCGCAGCCCCGGCATCCAGCCCGTAGGCCGACGCCACCAGCAGAATCATGCGCGGGCGGATGAGGCTGCCGGGATGGTCAAGCACATGGCGCAGTGCCTCTTCAAAACGCGGATCGAGCGTGGAGGGCAGCGGAAGGCCCGCGCTGAAGGCATCGGCAATGGGCGTATTGCTCAAGTTGTTCATACAGGCGCTTTGCGCGTCCATCTCCTGGTTCTCTTCGTTTTCCTTTGGCCGGCCTTTTGGATGCGCGGGAGAATCAATAGGATGATTCTCCCGCGCGGCTGACTCAACTGCAATTCATGATTGAGACGGATTCTCTTCTTGATTGGAGAGCGAAAATGCCGCCTGGCTTCATGAAGATTTGTTCATCGTTGGGGAACTGAATTGTCGCCTGTAGATAAGACTAGTAGACATGCATGACAGTGAGCCGACGCCATCATGACAATATGTTCATCCACGTATTCCTTCAGTCTTTCCCTGTTTTGATTTCAATTTTGGGTCGATTCAATAAAAATCATTGCGAAATGCACTAATATCTCATCATGCGGCTATTGCTTGTTGAAGACGAAATCGATATACAAAGCTTCCTGCGCACTTCGCTGGAAGAAGCGGGTTATGAGGTGGAAACGGCAGCGGACGGCAAGACGGCCGAGCTTCTGGCGGTTGACGGCTCGTTCGACATACTGATCGTTGACCTCGGTCTGCCCGATATAGACGGAATCAGCTTGATTCTCAAGTTGCGTCAACTTGGGGTCACTGCGCCGGTGCTGATTCTCTCGGCGCGCCGCAGCGTCGATGACCGGGTGCGCGGACTGGAGCAGGGCGGCGACGATTACTTGACCAAGCCGTTTGCGCTCGCCGAGTTGCTGGCCCGGCTGCGCAATCTGCTCAGGCGCAACAGCCCGCCGGCGAGCGAGGCGACCCGGCTGCGCGTTCTCGATCTTGAGCTGGACCTGCTGCGCCGCGAGGCTACTCGATCCGGGCAGATTTTGCAGCTTACGCAGCAGGAGTTTGTGTTGCTCGAATACCTCTGCCGCAACGCCGGCCGTGTCGTGACTCGCTCGATGATTCTCGACAAGGTCTGGGGAATGCGCATTCAGCCGGATACGAATGTCGTGGATGTTCACATTTACCGGCTGCGCGGCAAGGTCGATGGCCCCGGGCAGAAGCCGCTGATCCGCACATTGCGAGGAGTGGGGTATGTCCTCAAAGACCGCTAAGCCCGTTCTGCACAGCGCAGCCTGGCGCATCTCGCTGTGGGCTACCCTGGCATTTGCCTGCGGGGCATTCCTGGTCTTTGTCGTTCTGCATCAGTTTGTTGCCAACGACATTCAGCGGCGCAGCGATGCATGGCTCTCTGGCGAGGTGGAGGTGCTGGGCGATGTGGCCGAGCAAACGCCCAAGAACGCTCTTTACGACCGCGTGGTGGGAGAGGTGGCCGAGCTGGCAAGCAAGGAAGTGCCGAACAGAGACTCATCGGCCGGCGCTTCTAACGACTCGGTCTTCTTCCTCCAGACCGGCGGCGATGGAGCACTCATGCTATGGGTTGGAGCGGGAAGCGGCCTGGCGAATCTGAAGGCGATTCAGGCAAACAGGATTCTTCCCGGCACTCCGATGGACTTGCGCGTTCCGGGCTTCGGAGTTCCCTTTCGCGTCGCTGCAACGCGTATCGCCGACGGAAGTTATATCTATCTCGGCTTGTCGGAGCGGGATGAGTTGCGGGTACTGAGAAACCTGCGCGCGAGATTCATTCTGTTGTGGCTGCTGCTCGTGCTTCTCGGATTCGGCATTGTCTTCTTTACCACTCATCGCATGCTGAGTCTTGTCCGGCGGATTACCGAAGCGGCATCCAGAATCGGACATTCCGATTTAAGCGCACGTGTGCCGACCAGCGCGCGCCAGGACGAGGTTGGCAGCCTGGCCCTGACTTTGAACCATATGCTCGACCGCATCGAGAATTCGATGCATCAGTTGCATACCATTACAGATTCTCTGGCGCACGATCTGCGCAGCCCATTGACGGCAATCCGCGGAAAGCTGGAAGTGTCCTTGTCTGCCGGTTCCTCCGCCGATCAGGCTGAACCGATCGTCGCGGTGATCGAGGAGCTGGACCGGTTGACGGAATTTTTGAACAAATCGCTGGACGTGGCCGAAGCTAAGGCGGACGCGCTCCGGCTTACGCGCTGTGAGGTTGACCTCGACGAGTTGCTCCGAATCATGATCGATCTCTACGAGCCATCGATGTCGGAAAGGGGTTTGCAGATCAGGCTGCAAAGCGGAGGGCCGCTCAAAATCGAGGCCGATGCGGCGTTGATCCATCGCATGATCGCCAATCTCTTCGACAATGAGCTGAAGCACCTTCCCGCTGCCAGCACAATCAACCTGCTACTTAGGGCCGATGAAAGCGGCGCTTCTTTGATTCTGGAAGATGACGGGCCGGGCTTTGATCTGGAGGTACTGCCTCATCTCTTCGAGCGCAGAGTGAAGGGAAGAAAGTCGAATGGCCACGGGCTTGGCCTAGCCTTCATCGATGCGGTGGTGCGCGCCCACGGCGGAGCCGTTTCAGCAGGCAACCGCGAGCAGAGCGGAGCTCGATTGACTGTGACTCTGCCGCGCATTTCCAGATAAGCAAGATGCTTATACTTTCATGCGGATGGATGACGTAAACTTCATCTCTGAAACGCGGAACAGTATGATTGAGGGGCCTATACCGAAAGGAGAGGTGATCTATGAGCCTGTCCGTAATCGGTCCAACCGCCTCCGACACGAGCGCGCTCCAGAGTCAGACTCGTCAACGATCACCATTTTCCTGCGTGGAGTTCAGGAACACATTGCTCTCATTGGAGCCGTGAATGTTGGAGTGACAGCTTGTACACGACTGGCCCTGCACCGAATGGCTGTGCGCGGGCACGGCAGGCTGGCCTGTCATCGAGTTCAACGACGGCGAATGGCATTGCAGGCAGATCGTGTTCACATTGGCTTGAGTCAGCAGTTTTGGATTCGCTCCCCCGTGCGGGAAGTGACAGGCAGTGCAACCTTCAGCCTTGACCGCGGCGTGCTCATAGACAAAGGGTCCGGCCATCGCAGCGTGGCATTTTGTGCATACAGCGAACTGCCAAGCGGAAGTGTGGCGTTGACTCTCTCGATCATCGCCGTGTGCATCGTGGCAGTCTGTGCACTGGATCAACCCCTCTGCAACCTTGTGGCGGAAGGGCATGGAGAATTGCGGCTTGATGTCATTGTGGCATTGGTAGCACAGTTTAGGCTGCGCCAGCTTGAGCAGATGCTTCGGCGCTACGGCGGCATGGACGCTATGACAGCCGGCGCAGCTCACATTACCGTTGCCGTGGGATGAGCGCTCAAAGTTTACGTGCCTGCCGCCATGGCACACCTGACATTTTTCATCCACATCTTTGGCCGTGGCTGTAGCAGGATCGAAGATCGATGCAACGTCGCCGCCCTCTTCGTGCGCTTTGCCGGGGCCGTGGCAGCTCTCGCAGGTCACGCCTTTGCCGCCGGGCATTCGCGCCCCGCTATGCGGATTGCTGTCAAAGTTCTTCACTACCTCTTTGTGACAGGATGCGCAGGCGGCTGCGTCCGCGGAGTCGGTCGAGGCCTGTTGCATGGCCTGTTGGCCGTCGGGATTGGCTTCGCCTGTCTGAGCCGCGATTGCTGTGACGCAAAGCATCGCCACACCGAACAACAGCATGAAGCGGGCTTGCGGACTGAGCCTTTTGCCCACCGACGCAGCCTTGAGCTTCTGCAATACCGACTCGCCGCTTTGGCATACTTTCATTGCGCCGGTGGCCTCTCTTCCCCACTCAGCGGAAGCTGTGCGGTTGGCGGGCCGTCAGACGGCTGGATCTTAAACGGCTCCGGGCCGATGTGGCCGCGATGGCAGGTGCCGCAGGTGACCGGAGCGCCGGAGCTGTCGATCATGGATACGTAATTCGTGTTGATATCCTCGGTCATCTTGAACATGAGGCGTGCGGCATTCTTCATGGGTTTGGTGTCGTCGGCAAAGTTGAGGCGCGGGCGGCCGTTGGGGCCGATATTCTGAGGATCCGCCGTGTGGCAGGAGTCGCAGTGAGTGCCCAGTGAGGCTGACCACCTCTCCATGATCTCGTGAACCTGCTGACCGGTCAGATCTTTGGGCAAGACTTTGAGATTGGTGGGAGCTGGATAGACGCGGGGTTCAGTGGGCTGCGGAGTAGTAGCGCTCGGTGGAGTTGCGGGGGGTTGGGCAGCCGCAAGAATGGCCACCGCAAGAAGAGTAGCGACCGAAGGCAGATAGAAATATGACAACTTCACAAAAACCTCGTTGCGAACGGGATCATTTTTCGAGCTTTCAGCATTCACCTATAGAGCTTTTTCACACTTCATACAAGGTTGATTGAATGGTTTCCCACCCATTTCACAAAGAACGTGAAATGGATGGGGCACGGAGCTTCGTTGAACCATCAGTGAAAATGCTCCAAGGTGGCTGCGCTACCAAGCATCTTTTGCCTTCTGCTGCTTCGACCAGAGGTAGTCCGCAATCCGATTGATGTCTTCGTCGCTCAGGACGTTCTTCCATGATGGCATATAGAGCGGCGGAGTGGGTCCGGCGGTATTGTCCAGCGGAGGCACACGGCCATTGCGGATGATCGCGATGACCTCGTCCTTGGTGTAGTCGTCGGAGACGTGCAGCAAAGAAGGCACCTCGCCGCCCTGAGCGTTAGGATTGGCCACGCCTCCTTGCAGTTCCGTCCCGTGGCAGCCGACGCATCCAAAGCGGGAGAAGTTCTGTTTGCCCGCTTCGATGGCGATCTCCTCGGTGGTCATCGCCCGTGCCCTGCGCGAGAGAATCGCCTGTGCGTCCTCCGCCGTTGCGGAAGCCATATACGCCACCAGCGCCTTGCGGGCATTGGTCTCCAGATCGTATTCCGGCATCGCGCTGCCCGGATAAACCAGTTCGGGATTCACCAACTGCTCGTCGAGCCATTCGATTGAGTGGCGCTTGGTGACGCCGAGCAGGTCGGGCGCGGTCTTTGCGCCCACACCGCCGATGGAATGGCAGGCGATGCAGTTCTTTTCGACAAACAATTGCCGGCCATACTCCGGGCTGGGAATCAGACGAAGGCTGGAAAAATAGCTTCCCATCTCTTCGTTGGTAAGCGAAAGCATGTAATACGTGAGATCGCGCGCCTGATCTTTGGTGAAGTGGAAGTTGGGCATGGCCGATCCGGCGGAGACCGCATTGGGCGCTAGGAAGTGGGCTTCCAGCCACTCCGGCGCGCGGCGGTTGGCGCCTTCCCCTGTCAAATCTGGCCCGATGCTTCCGCCCACGCCATTCAGCTTGTGGCAGCCGCGGCAGCCCTGGGTTTCAAAGAGGCGGTGGCCCGCGGTCAACTCAGGCACTCCGGGTACATCGCCTTCCTTGTGGCAGCGGCCACAGGAGGCGCGGATGTAGTCCTTGGTGAGCAGCGGATTGGGCCAGAAATCGACCTTGCCGTGCGCGCTATCCTTGTCGGTGGCCAGGCCCTGGCCGCCATGGCAGATAGTGCAGCCGAATTTCGCGGGAACGTGCGGCCCCAGATTCTCGTGATAGCGGAAGGGCTCAGGCGCATTCTTCATCGTGGGGTCTTCGACGCCCAGGTGGCAGGTGGTGCAGCGATCCACGCGCTGCAAACCGGGCAGCAGAACCTGGTGAATCTCCGGCGGCGTGGCCAAAACGGCGGCCTTGGTGATGGCGTTCGGCTCTTCCTGCGCCTCAAGCTGTAGGAAGCTGCGTTGATAAGTCTTCCACGATGGCGTGTTGGCCTGCCACGCGGCGGCCAGAATCAGAGCCAGCGCCAGAAGACTGAGCGCGAAGAAGAGTTGCTGTAGTCTGCGTTCCATCACTCAGCACCTCCGACAACATGAACCCATGGTGGAACCATCGCCCAGCCCGGCCCGCGGAAGAAGGTTCCGATGACGATCAAGGCCAGGTTGGCGACGACAAAGATGGTGAAGAGCCAGAGAATCAACTTGCGGTCGCGGGGCCGGCGGCTGGGATTGCGATCAAGGTACGGGATAGCCAGCAGCGCCAGGACCATCAGTGCCGGGGCAACAACGCCGCCAAGAAAAGCGGAGTGGCTGACCAGCTCCTGAAGCCCCAGAAAGTACCACGGCGCCTTGGCCGGATTGGGCGTCTTGGCCGGGTTGGCCAGCTCCTCAAGCGGCGCGTTCAGAAACAGCGACATCGTCATGACGGTGGTGACTGTGGCCATCAGCACCACGGCCTCGCGCACAAAGGCATAGGGATACGAGAAGACCGTATCCTCTTCCTCTTCGGGAGTCACGGTCTCGAAGATGGGTTTCCCACTGACCACCTCCATCAGCCCGTAGGTTTTATCTTTGGAGGCGGCTGATGCCTGCATCGGTACGGCCACTGCCGGCGCGCCGATGGTGACCAGCTCTTCCTTTTTCCCTTTGAGCTTCCAGACCGGACGCGAGAGACCTCCATCTTTGCGCACGCGCCAGAAGTGGACGATGGTGAGCAGGATCATCGCGGCGGGCAGCACTGCGACGTGCAGAACATAGAAGCGAATCAATGCGCCCTCGCCGACGCTGTGGCCGCCGAGAAGCAATTCACGCAACTGGCCGCCGATCAGCGGCGCATAGCTGCCAATGTTGGTCCCGACAGTGATTGCCCAGTAGGCCAGCTGATCCCAGGGCAGCAGATAGCCGGTGAAAGAGAGGCTGAGCGTGAGTAGCAGCAGCAGTACGCCGATCACCCAGTTGAATTGGCGCGGCTTCTTGTACGAGCCGGTGTAGAAGACCCGGCACATATGCAGAAAGACGCAGATCACCATGCCATGCGCCGCCCAGCGATGCATATTGCGCAGAAATGTTCCCATGAAGACGGCAAATTGCAGGTCCTTCATATCCTGATAGGCCTGCGGTGGATAGGGCCGGTAGTAGACCATCAGCGCGATTCCCGTGGTCAGCAGGATGAGAAAGAGAAAGAAGGTGATAAAGCCCAGGTAAAAGGTGTGCCTGAACTTCATATTCTCTTTCTTCACCTTGGCGGGATGGATGTGCAGCCACACGTTGAGAAAGACCAGTTCGGACTTTCCCTTGTCGGTGGAGAGCGGGTCGCGCCGCACAATCGATTGCCAGATTTCGCGGATCAGATTCATCGTTACACCATCAGCCGGTAGTTGGGCGGTACGACCTTGTCTTTGTTGACGAGCAACTTGCCATCGCGCGCCATCGTCACTTCAAACCAATCCAGGGCGCGCGGCGCGGGGCCGTGCTGCACCGAGCCGTCGGCGGCAAAGACGCTGCCGTGGCAGGGGCAATGGAAGCGCTGGTCGCTGGAAAAGTGCGCCACCGTGCAGCCCAGATGCGTGCAGACCGCGCTGGCTACAGCAAAGCCCTTCTCGCGGTCGCGAAAGACAAATATCTTCTCGGCGACGAGGAAGGTGGGAGGGCCGAAGGGAAAGTCTCCCGGCTCGCCGATCTTGAAACTCTGCGGCGGCTCATAAAAGACGCTCGGCATCAGGAACCTGACCACGGCGGCCAGGCTGACTCCTACCCCCGAAACCAGAGCGGCCAAGCCGACAGTTCCCCAACTGATCTTGAAAAATTCTCGTCGATTCATATCCCTTGCACCCTCACTCAAAGACTTCCCGTTCCTGCTGCTCCAGGGCCTCCATGGTGATGGCCCCGGTCGGGCACCGCGCGGCGCAGAGGCCGCAGCGAATGCACTTTTCCTCGTTTTTGATAATCGCTCCCGCCTGTCCGGCTTGCAGTTCAGCGGCCGGCACTCCATAGCGATTCTGAATCAGTGCGTCATATCGCGCGTCGCCGCTCACCTGCACCAGATCCACCAGGCGCAGGCAGCTCTCCGGGCAGACATCGACGCAGCCGGCGCAGAGGATGCACTTCGATCCGTCGAAGATGGTGTTGACCTGGCAGTTGAGGCAGCGCAGCCCTTCGGCGCGCCCCTGCTCTTCGTCGAAGCCCAGCTCCACTTCGGCAATTCCGATGCGCCGGTTGGCGGCCAGCACTGGCATCTTCTGCCGCGGCGTGGTGAGAAAGCCGCGCGGCATCTCCCAGTTGGGCAGAATGCGGAAGCGGCTCAGCACCGTCTTCTTCGTCTTGCCGCTGAGGAAGACGTGAATGGAGCGCGCCGCCTTGTGCCCGTTGGCGACGGCCTCGACCAGAATGCGCGGACCAAAGGCTACGTCGCCGCCGGCAAAGACGCCCGGAGCCGTGGTCATCAGGTTTTCGTCGATCTTGAGAATCCCGCGCGGCGTCACCTGCACGCCCTCTTCGCCACTCAAGAACGAAAGGTCGGCCTGCTGGCCGATGGCCAGGATCACACTGTCGCAGGGGATGATCTTCTCTTCGTCGCTGAAGGCGGGATTAAAGCGGCCGTTTTCGTCGAAGACCGTCAGGCAGCGGCGCACCTTCAAGCCGGTGACTTTGCCGTTCTCGCCGACAATCTCCCTGGGGCCCCAGCCATTTTCCACCGCGATGCCTTCGTGCTCGGCCTCGTCCACCTCGCCCTTCCACGCCGGCATCTGCGCCCGCGATTCCAGGCTGACCAACTCCACCTCTTCCGCGCCGGAGCGCAGGGCCATGCGTGCAGCGTCGAAGGCCGGCTGCAGTCCCTTGGCGTCATCCTCCTGATCTGCTTCTGGAAAGATCGCCGACTCCTGTACCAGCCGCACCGCCGCGCGGGCCACGTCGATGGCCACATTGCCGCCGCCGACCACGACGACGCGTTTGCCCAGATCGATCTCGAAGCCCAGATTGACGTTGATGAGAAAATCGATGCCGTTATAGACGCCGGCCAGATGCGCGCCGGGAATATTCAACTCACGGCCCTTGTTGAGGCCGGTGGCCAGCAGAACCGAGTCGAACTTCGCGCGCAGCTCGGCGAAGGAAAGATCACGGCCCAGCGTTACGCGGGTGTGCAGCGTGACGCCCAGGGCCAGGATGTTATCGACCTCCATCTTGATGATCTCGCGCGGCAGGCGGAACTGCGGGATGCCCAGATACAACATTCCGCCGGGGACCGGAGCGGACTCAAAGACTTCCACTTCATAGCCGAGTAAGGCCAGGTCGTGCGCGCAGGTGAGGCCGCAGACGCCCGCGCCCACAATGGCGATGCGCTTGCCGCGCTTTACCGGGGCGGCCAGCTTCTTGCGCGCCGGATCGTGCCCCATGCCCAGGTTGTGGCGATCGGTGGCGTAGCGCTTCAGCGCGCAGATGGCGATGGGTTCGTCGATCTTGCCGCGCCGGCAGTTGTCCTCACAGGGGTGGGCGCAGATGCGCCCCAGCACATAAGCAAAGGGATTGGGCGCGCGGGCCAGAAGATAGGCTTCCTCATCCTGGGAGATTCCAATCGCCTGGACGTAGCGCCCGCATTCCGTATGAATCGGACATGCCGAGCGGCAGGGAATATTCTTGTCGAAATATTCCTGGTCCGGGACGGTGATGGAATAGCTCATGGATTCCCCGTTTTGCCGATTCCTCTGTTGAGAGTGAATGAGTGAAGAAGTGAACAAGGGAATAATATGCGCTATTCCTGCGTCACTCATTCACTCATTCACTTCTTCACTATTTCACTTCTTCACTTCATTAGTGCTGTTCCGACTTCAGCTTCTCGATCTCTTCGTCGCTCAGCGCCTTGGAGAAGGCTGACGGATTCTTGTCCTTGCGATTCTCCTGGTCATAGGCGAGAAACTCATAGATCGTCTTGCCCTGCGTATCGCTGATGCCCGAGTTCGGCTTGTGCATCATGCGCTTCACATAGCGGCTCCACTCCGACTGCGTCATCAATGTGTTGATGGGCCGCGCGATGGTGTGGCACTTGGAGCACTTGTCCGTAAAAACCTTGTACCCCTTCTGCTGCTCCGGCGGGTAGCTGGAGATGTTGATCTTGTCCGGCCCCTTGTCCTGCGGGAGCGTTACATTGCTGCTCTGCGCCCACAGAAACAAAGGCGCGCCGAGACAGGCGATGGCTATGGTGCGAATTGCCTTGTGCATTTTCTCTCTCCTTACCACATGAACCGGAAATCGAGTTTGAACAGCTTGTCGGTCGATCCCATCTGGGCGACCGGATCGGCGTCGTGCTCCTGGTTATAGGCGGCGCGGACAACGATGTTGCCTGTCTGCGTCAGTGCGTGTTCGGCGCCGATGCCAAAGGCGCGCGTGTGCATGGTTGGCTGCGGCGCAATGCCAGCGGTTCCGCGATCAACGCGCGCCATGATCACCGTGCCCGTCTTGAGATAATAGTCCGCTTCGCCGCGATAGGTATTCGCGGTGTAGTTTGTCATCGGCGAAACCAGGTCAAAGCGGTAGTCGTCGTGGCTGCGGATGTAGCCCCCCAGAAGGTCCAGTTTGTCGAAGAACAGGTAGTTACCGAAGACGCCCGCGCGGTAGAAGGTTGGCCGATAGGTGAACGGGTTGCCCGCCGCATCGTTCTGGTTCTGATCCTTCGACCCGCGGTACATCAACACCGTAACGCCGCCATCGGGGCCAAACCAGTAGTCCGCGTCGGCCCACACATCCTTGGAGTTCTTGGTCGAGGCATTCAGGATCGCGTCGCCATTGGCGTCCAATCCGTTGGTGACCTTGGCGGAGACGGCAAAAATGTTCTTGAAATAATTCGAGGCGTGCGTGTAGCCAACATCGATGCCGACCGGATGCTGATCGAGCGCAAAGCCGATGGGATCGGTGTTGGTGAGCGTGAAGGCGGGGTCGGCGAAGAGGTTGTAGAACATCGCCGCGCGCGTTCCCTCGCCCTCCTGCATATGCATCTCGCCGCCTTTGACGAAATAGCTGCTGTTGGCCTTGCCGCCCGTCCAAACGCCGAAGCCCTGCTCCAAGCCGTTGCTTCCGTCCTGGTACATCTCATAATGGCCGAAATAGGAGAAGCCGGTTTCGGGCACGGCGCCGGCAACAAAAAACGCGGCTTCGTCCAGGTTGAAGCTGGAGGTGGTCGTGGTGGCCGTCGCAGGCGTTGCTCCGGTTTCCGCAATGTTCTTGTCGTCGGTGACGCTGGCCTGGAAGAGAACCGCAAATGAGTTGGTGATGCTGAACTTGATGTTCTTGTCCAGCTCGGTGATCTTGGGAGCGGGCTTGGTCCCGTCCATCTCATCCGGCGGCATGCGATAGCCCAGGCGCTTGAACATATAACCGTTCTTGTTCAGCGCCGGCGGAACGGTGTGGCAGGTGTAGCACTTGACGCCGTATTTGCGAGCAAATGCCGGAATGGCGTTGCCTGGCTGGGGCATCAGCAGAATCAGGCCGAAGACCAGCAAAATTGCTTTTACACTCACTGTCCAGAATTTCATTGCGGGAGCTCCCTGATCCTTCACGTAGCACCTGGCACGCCAAAGTGCGGATTACCTTGAATCTATGACTTGCAGCAACGATCCTCGCAACCTGGGGAGATTATTCCTCGCATTCCGGTTCCAATTGGGGATTTGATTCCTCAGTCCGATCATTTTTATCTTTTTTTAACAGGGCATAAAACGTCTTCCGGTCGACCCCGGCCTCGCGCGCCGCAGCGCTGACGTTTCCTCCGCATCGCGCCAGCACCGCCTGCGCAAAAGAGAGTTCAAAGCCGGCCAGGTACTGCTCCCGCGCATCCTTCCAGGGAAGGAGGGAAAGGCTTCCGGAGACCTTGACGGCAGGAGAATCTTCCTCCAGGTCCGCTGCCTCCAGCACTCCGCCCGGATGCAGCGCCGCCAGCCTCTCCATTGCGTTCTTCAATTGGCGGACATTGCCCGGCCAACGCTCCTGCATAAGCGCCTCGTAGAACTGCGGCGATCCGGACAAACTCTTCCCATAGCGGCGAGAGAATCTTTCCAAAAAGAAGCGCGCCAGATGGGGAATGTCTTCCGGACGCTCGCGCAGCGGCGGCAGCTTCACCGTCACCACGCTCAGCCGGTAGAAGAGCTCCTCGCGAAAGCTGCCCGCCTTGATCTTCGCCTGCAAATCCTGATTGGTCGCGCACAAAATCCGGCAATCCACCTTCACCGTCGCCAGGCCGCCCAGCCGCCGCAGGGCGCGCTCCTCGACAAAGCGGAAGAGCCGGGATTGCAGCTCCACGCCCAGGTCGCCGATCTCATCCAAAAAGAGCGTACCGCCGTCGGCCGATTCGATCAGCCCCTTTTTTGTGCGCTCCGCTCCGGTGAATGCGCCCCGCTCATAGCCAAAAAGCTCACTCTCGATCAGCGATCCCGGCATGGCGCTGCACTCAACCGGCACAAAGGGCCCATCCTTGCGCCGGCTCTGCTCGTGCAGGAAGCGTGCAGTCACCTCCTTGCCGGTGCCGCTCTCGCCCAGAATCATCACCGTGGCGTCGGTCGCGGCCGCCCGGCGGCATTTGTCCATCTGGTCTAACATCGCCGGGCTGCGCGACTGGGCCGCATCCGCTTCGCCCAGCGCCTCTAGCCGCCCTTTGAGCGTCTCCACCTCTCGCTCCAGCTTCGAGTGCGAGAGCGCCCGCTTGACCACCAGCAGTAGATCCTCGCGCTTGAAGGGCTTTTGCAGGTAATCGAAGGCCCCGTTGCGCATCGCCACCACCGCGCCTTCCACCGAGCCAAAGGCAGTCAGAAAGACGATGGGAAGTCCCGGATGCGCCTCATGCAGCCGCGCAAAGACCTCTTCGCCACTGATTCCCGGCATGCGGATATCGAGCAGCACCAGATCGGGCGGATCGGCCAGGCAATCGGCCAGACCCTTCACCGGGTCGGTGCAAACCGCAACCGTCATCCCAGGCAGGCGCAGCATCCGCTGAATGTTCTCTCCCAGTGCGGCTTCATCGTCGATCACCAGAATGCGGCTCAATCGGTCGTCCCTCCTGCAAACCAGTGGTAGGGCTGGCCGCGCGTAAATCGCGCCGGCGGTAGCTCGATCACAAAGCCGGCCCCGCCACCCTCCCTGGGCTCATAGCGGATGCGGCCATCATACATATCCAGCAGGCTGGCCGCCAAAAACAACCCCAGTCCCAGCCGCTCCCGCCCGCTGCTCTGCGAGACAAACGGCTCGAAGAGGTGTTCGCGAATGCTCTCCGGCACGCCCGGCCCGTTGTCCTCGATCCGTGCCACAACCTTTGCGCCCGCCGTCCGATAGGGCTCCAGGCGCACCCAGATCCGGCCCTCCGCGCGCCCCTTCAGCGCCTCTAGAGCGTTGCTTAACAGGCCGCGCACCACTTCGCCGACCACGTGTTCCGGCACATCTACCCGCGGCGCTTCGGCGATCTCCTCCATCAGCTCCACTCCCTGGTTTTGGGCCGAAGGCCGTAAGGCCCCCAGAGCCTCTTCCAGCGACTTCTGCGGAATCGAAGCCTCGAAGATCTCGCTGCCCCGCTCCCGCCGCAGCGCCTGCAAGAGGGTGGTGGCGATCTGGCTCATGTAGCGCGTCTCTTTGAGCATTTGTTCCAGATCGGCGCACAGGGCCGCGTCTTCCTTACGCTCCTCCAGTAAAACCTCAATACGGCCCGCCACAATCGCCAGCGGATTGTTGAACTCGTGCATGAATCCGGCGGTGAACTGGCCCAGCAGCGTCAGTTGGTGCGAGAGCCGCGCCTGCCGGTCGGCGGCCTTCAACTCCTCGCGCAGACGGTTGGTGCGGAAGCGAACCGTCTCCAATTGCAGCTTCAGTTGCGCCGCCTCCTCCTCAGCTTTTGCCGCCAGTGCCAGCAGACGTCTGCGCTGCCCCCGCAAAAACAGCAGTGCGGGCAGCGGCGCCAGAAGAACGGCAACGATCAAAGCCACCGTCTTGACTAATATCGAGCCGGGAAGAACTTGATACCAGAGGACCAAAAGAGGCAGAACCCATGCCCCGCTCACCCAGAGCAAAGGCTTGCCTGGCTCCTTCGAGCGTCTGAGATCACCGTCTTCCCTTGACTTCGCGGACATAATCACTCAAGTGTAGTGCTTCAAGCTGGTTGATAATTGCTCACCCGTCTCGTTCCTACTGCCTCCCATCCAATCCAGTCCGAAATGCCGTTCGCTTTAGAAGTTGATTGGCGAAAGTTCGTCATCCATCGGAAGGAGCAATCATTCGGTGACCATTCGGCATCCATTCGTTGCAAAATGGAGAACGATTTGTGCGTATTCTAACCCCACATTGACCCCACAATATGGATTCCTCACCGTTTCCGATCAATACCTTAGGCTGCCAGCCGTTCCGCGTAAGTCATTGAAATTACATTGTTAAATGTTCTCTTAACCGACAGGTTGTAGGTTCGATTCCTACCGCGTCCACCATAGAATCAACTACTTACAGACTTTCTTCCACTCCAGATTGTGCCCACTGTGACTATTTTTGTGCCCATCGTTTCTTAGGTTTCTCTTCCCAGCGCACAGTTTTTCGTGGATGTTGATTTCCGGTTGATCGGAAACGCAATGTGTAACATATAGCTGTATCCACCGTGATATAAACGATATCCACGATGCAGGCCATTGACCTATTCACGACTCGTACAGAGCGGTCAAGCAGAATATGCCTCTGGCATTGTAGAAAGCCTTCGGCTGTTTGCCGAAGACTTTCTGGAAGCGCTCAGTGCCCGTCCGCACGCAGATCGACCTTGCCGCGAAACTTGGCGTACACGAAGACAATGTAGCCGATGGCTAGCACCATGCCGAAACCCCACCAGACCAAACCTACTGCCAACGTGTGTGGGCCGGAGATGGCGCGGGTTAAGGTGATGTCGCGGTCCGCCCCGGTGGTAGCCGGCAGTAGCGTGGGATAGAGGCCCCAGCACGCTCCGGCCAGCATGAAGAATAGATAGAGGCACGAAGAGAGGAACGCCTTGACGGGCTGGGCGTTTCGATTGAGGAGCCAGATGCCGGCCATGGAAGCGATGACTCCGAGGGGAACGACGAAGGTGAAGGGGTAATTGAAGTAGTTGTTCAGGCTGACCGGGCGCACGGCGATGGTGGCGGCGAGGCTGACGACGGTGAGGGCCGCCAGTGCGAGCCAGAGTGGGGTGACCATGCGGCGGGCGCGCTGGGCCAGGTCGCCCGAGGTCTTGATGGTGAGCCAGAGAGCGCCATGCAGCGTGAGAGCAACGAGGGCCACCAGGCCGCCGATCACCGTATACCAATCGAGAATGCCAGGATGGAGACCGGGTTGCCAGTTGGTCCACAAGGGCAGGAAGAAGTAGCCGTCGGCATTGAGTGGAACGCCACGCAGCACGTTAGCCAAAGCGGCCCCAAAGAAGATGGTGAGCAGGGCGCTCGCGAGGCCGAAGACGCCGTCCAGCAGGGCGCGCCAGACGCCAACGTCGATGTGATTGCGCAACTCGATGCTTATGCCGCGGAGGATCAGCAGCCAGAGCACGATCATGAGCGGCAGATAGAAGCCACTGAAGGCCGAGGCGTAGAGCAGCGGAAAGGCGAAGTAGAGCGTGCCTCCGCCAGCCAGCAGCCAGACTTCATTGCCGTCCCAAACCGGGCCGATGCTGGCGAGGGTGGCGCGGCGCTCCGCTTCAGTGCGAACGAGGAAGAGGTGGAGTACGCCTACGCCGAGGTCAAAGCCGTCGAGCACGACGTATCCGACGATCATTACGGCAACCAACCAGAACCAAATAAAACCCATCATGGCGAAACTCCTTGCGATGCCTGAAAAACATACCTCAGGGGCTAAAGCCCTGCATTCATTTGTTGCATTTACGGCACGACTGAAGTCATGCCCTGACGCTTATTGCCCTGCGACGCGCATAGGCTCGACGGGAGTGTTTTTTGGCTCCGGGCCGCTGCTGATCTCGCGGTAGATAAGGACTGTAAACAGGAGGCCCAGCAGGGCGTACAGCCCCATGAATCCCAGCAGTGTGAACAGTCCGTTGCTGGCGGAGACGGTGTTCGAGTAGCCTTCGCTGGTGCGCATCAGCCCATAGATGAGCCACGGCTGGCGACCCAGTTCGGCTGTCATCCAGCCGGCGGTGTTGGCGATGTAAGGCAGCGGAAAGCTGAGCAGCAGCGCCCATAGAGCCCAGCGCGCGGTGAAGAGCTGTTTGCGCCAGAGCAAGAATGCGGAGACGATCATCAGCAGCACAAACCAGGTTCCGAGGCCGGCCATGATGTGGTAGGCGTAGAAGAGCAGCGGCAGGGCGGTGGGCCACTGGTCGCGCGGAATCTGGTCGAGGCCTTTTACTTCGGCCTTGGTGGTGCCGTAGATGAGGAAGCTGAGCGCGTCGTTGACGACGATGGGGTTGTCGATCTGGCCGGTCTCCTCATTGGGCTGGCCCATAAGTACGAGCCCCGCGCCGGCCTCGCTGTGGAAGAGACCCTCCATGCCGGCGATGGCGGCCGGCTGGTTGCGCGCGACGAACTTTCCGTGCAAGTCGCCGGTGGGAAAGATGATGAGGATTGAGGCTACGAGGCCAGCGATGACGCCGACCTTGAGGAAGATGCGGGCGTACTGCTCACGCTGCCCTTCCAGGAGATAGAAGGCGCCCACGGCGGCCATGACGAAGGAGCCGGTGATGACGGCGCCGGTCATATTGTGCGCGTACTGGAGCAGCCCCCAGGGGTTGAGCAGCAGTTGCCAGAAGCTGAGCACCTCGAATTGCCCATTGGGCAGGCGATCATAGGCCACGGGGTGCTGCATCCAGGCATCGGTGACAATGATGAAGAATCCTGAGACCCACGAACCAACAAAGACCATCACCGCCGAAAACCAATGCATGAGTTTTGAGATGCGTTTTTCGCCGTATAGAAACAGGCCGAGAAAAGCCGATTCCAGAAAGAAGCTGAAGACGCCTTCCATGGCCAGAGGTTGGCCGATGACGCCGCCGGAGAGACGCGCGAAACGCGCCCAGTTGGTGCCGAACTCAAACTCCATAGGAATGCCGGTGACCACGCCGAAGACGAAGTTGATGGCGAAGATCCGCCCCCAGAAGCGCGCCGCGCGGTCCCACTGTTCGCTTCCGGTTTTGAGCGCGACTGATTTGAGCACCACGATCAGAAGCGCCAGGCCCATGGTGAGCTGCGGAAACAGATAGTGAAAGGTGATGGTGAAGGCAAAGTGCAGCCGGTGAATCAATTCGGCGGTCATGGATGTTCTCCTGTTGCGGTCTGTTGCGCCTGAATGGGGAAGGCCGTACCAATCCTATGTTGCCGGAACGCTGCACGACGAGTGTTGATTTGCGCGGACAGAAACCACTAATATTCTCGTCCCGGCGCTCTATCTGACATTGAACAAGATTCCCAAGCTTGCTTTCCCAGCCCGGCGCCAGTATACGCCTTGACGGTTACGCGGAGACCGCTTTTGCGTCCATTGCGGGCCGCCCATCGTTCAGCGATAGATCGGATCGTGGCGCCTTCAATGTCGTCAGATGTCCGGTCCTGGGAAACCGCATCAAAGGGGTATGACGGTCACAAATGAATTCTATTCCACGTTTTTTGCAACGAATTCAAGGGTACTATCGGAGACAAAGCGCTGGGGAGTCCGGTCAATTCAGAACAGTACTGATGCAGGTTCCTCATTATGAATAAAGTACTTGGCAAAGCCTGGGAATTGATCGCGAGTGTTCTGGCTGCTCGCTTCATCGGCGACGCGCGGAAACGCCGAGCAGGCAAAGTATAAATTTTGGAAATCCTGCGGCTCGGCAGTTGCATCTGACATTTGTGTAGAACGGACGCTTCCGCTTTCAAGCGAAAGGAAGGCCACATGGAATTGGGCATGATCGGACTTGGCCGAATGGGAACCAACATGGTGCGGCGCCTTCTGCGGGCTGGCCACCAATGCGTCGTCTATGACCTCCATTCAGACGCCGTGCAGGTACTCGTCAAAGAGGGCGCGCTTGGGGCGAGTTCCCTTGAAGATTTTGCGAGTAAGCTGAAAGTGCCCCGCGCCGTCTGGTTGATGGTTCCGGCCGCCGTTGTTGATCCGACGCTGACGGCCATCATTCCGTTTCTTGAAGCCGGCGACGTGATTATCGACGGCGGGAACTCGTACTACCACGATGACATTCGCCGCGCGACCGAGCTAAAGCCGAAAGGCATTCACTATGTGGATGCCGGCACCAGTGGCGGGGTCTGGGGGGCTGAGCGTGGATACTGCCTGATGATCGGCGGCGATGATGCCGTTGTCCAGCGCATTGACCCCATCTTTTCCGCTCTTGCCCCTAGCATCGATTCCGCGCCGCGCACGCCCGGCCGGGAGAAGGTTGGCGGCACAGCCGAACACGGCTATCTGCACTGCGGACCCAGTGGCGCGGGCCACTTCGTCAAGATGGTCCACAACGGCATCGAGTATGGCATGATGGCCGCTTATGCGGAGGGGCTGAATATCCTGCGCCATGCCAACGCCGGCAAGCAGCAGCGCACCGCGGATGCCGAGACAACGCCGTTGCGCAACCCCGAGCACTACCTGTACGACCTGAATATTGCAGACATTGCCGAGGTCTGGCGTCGTGGCAGCGTCATCTCTTCGTGGCTGCTGGACCTGGCTGCTATCTCTCTCCTTGATAGCCCTGACCTGGCGAAGTTTGCCGGCCGCGTCTCGGATTCGGGGGAAGGGCGCTGGACAATCGCCGCCGCCATCGACGAGTCGGTTCCTGCTCCCGTCCTCAGCGCCGCGCTCTACGAACGCTTCAGTTCGCGCGGCGAAGATGACTTCGCCGAAAAGGTGTTGTCGGCGCTTCGTTATCAGTTCGGCGGTCATGATGAAAAGGCCGCTGCCGGCAAGGCAGGCGCGTGATGGCCAAATCTCAGTCAGATGCGCTGGTGATCTTCGGAGTAACGGGGGATCTGGCCCACAAGATGATCTTTCCGGCGCTTTATGCAATGGTAAAGCGAGGCGCACTCAAAGTTCCGGTGATCGGCGTCGCCTTCCCCAAGTGGAGCCTTGAGCGGCTGCACAGGCGCGCGATGGACAGCATCGAGCGAGCGGGCGGAGTCGATAACAAACGCGCTCTTCAACATCTTCTCTCCCTGCTCAAGTATGTGAGCGGAGACTATAAAGATCCAGCCACGTTCACCGCGATCAAAGAAGCGCTGGGCAAGGCACGGCGTCCGGCACATTACCTTGCTATTCCGCCTTCGCTCTTCGAAACGGTAATTAAAGGGCTTGGCGCCGCGAACTTGGCCGAACATGCGCGCGTCATTGTCGAAAAGCCATTCGGACGCGACCTGGCCTCCGCACGGGAACTCAACCAGGTCGCGCATACTGTCTTCCCTGAAGATTCAATCTTCCGCATCGATCACTTCCTCGGAAAGGAAGCGATCATGAATATCCTTTACTTCCGCTTTGCGAATTCGTTTCTGGAGCCGATCTGGAACCGCAATTATGTGGCCAGCGTCCAGATAACCCTATCCGAGAATTTTGGTGTGGGGAAGCGCGGCGCGTTTTACGAAACCGCCGGCTGCCTGCGCGACGTGGTACAAAACCACCTCTTCCAGATCGTTGCACTTCTTGCCATGGAGCCACCCGCGGGCCGGGACTTCGGGGCCGTACACAACGAGAAGGCCAAGGTCTTCAAGGCCATGCGCCCACTAAAGCCCGATGACTTGTTGCGCGGTCAGTATGCCGGCTACCGCATGGAGCCGGATGTGGCGAAGCGCTCCGATGTCGAGACCTTCTGCGCACTTCGGCTCTTCATCGATTCGTGGCGCTGGGATGGAGTGCCGTGGTATCTGCGCTCCGGCAAATTCCTGCCGGAGACCGCGACCGAGATTCTGGTGGAGCTGAAGCCGCCGCCTCAGAAGCTTTTCGCCGACGCAGAATCGGTGACCGGCCGGTCCAACTACGTTCGCTTCCGGCTCTCGCCCAACTCGGCCGTAGCCCTCGCGGCTCGCGTCAAGCTCGCGGGAAAGGACTTCGTTGGAGAGCAGCGAGAGCTCTACTTGTCAGAAGAACGGCCAAATGAGGAAACTCCATACGAAAGGCTTTTGGGCGACGCCATGGCCGGCGACGGCGCGCTCTTCACGCGCGAGGACGCGATTGAAGCGGCCTGGGCGGTGGTCGATCCGGTCCTCAAAACCCACCACCGGGTTCGCCCTTACAAGCGACACACCTGGGGTCCGAAAGCGGCTGATGCGATCATCGCCGCGGATGGCGGCTGGCATAACCCCAGCAGCAAAGTCTTATCAGGATAACAATCCGGAACTGACGTATTTTTGGTGCTCTCAGAACAGCCGAAATCTACGATTTACTCGTCTTCACATCCCATGTGGTCGGGGTAGTGAACTATAGCCGCACTACCGGACGCACCACTAGCCTGCATGATTCATGAACGCATGACGAAAGCGGTTTTGGTGGTGCGAGATTGCTGAAAACGCTGACAACGGCGCGATTTTTCTTTACAGGAGGCAGCTTCGCCGCGCTGACAGTAGACTTCCTCGTAGAGCCATTGCGGCGTCTGCTTCATGTTGGTTAGGACGAAGCGCGGGTTATCCTTCGGCGTTTTATCTTCGGCGCGCACCACTTCGGCTTTGATAATGACGCGGCGCTCCCGGTCCCATGTTCCTGCCGCATAACTCGCTTCGCCGTAGACGTGCTCGGTCTGATTGGTCAACCCGGCCAGCAGGCGAGCAACCTGCATGGCTTCCTCGGCCTTGCGATCCAACACCGCATTGCCGGCCATTGCCACCACATATTCAACGCCGGATTCGCCGTCCAAAAACGCCAGCAGCTCGGGATTTGCAAAGCCGCCGTCGAGACGAACGCGGATGCGCGCCTTGGGAATCGAGCCGCGGATCAAGGCCATCAAGCGGCGCAGAATTCCCACCGCGCCCGCCGCCGCCATCACATTCCCGGGACACAACACAGCAGCGCACAAATACTGATCAGTCTCGTCGTCGAAGGTAACAAAGCCCATCATCGGCAGATAACATGAGTTATCGTAGTGGCTATTGAAAAACGATAACTGCTGCGCTCCAGTATGACCTTCAAAAAGAGGTCTGAGAGACTATGCTCCTCATGCATTACACGGATCATCTCTCCGCGACTGATTCTGAGAGCGGTGCAGGCGGTCATGGCAGTGGCTGTGGACAAACGCAGTCCCGCCACCGCCGAAAGCGCCCCCCTCTCCCACAAACTCACCAGAGGAGGCCAGCCTGATGGTAGCTTCTTTCCCGGCTGCGGATACGACCGTGACCTTTGCGCGGCCTTTCTGAAGATAAAAAATGGAGTCCGCGGGGTCTCCCTGCGAAAAGAAGGCATCCTTTGGCGCGAATTGGATGATTCTTCGCCCCAAGCCTGCGTTTGCCAGAAAGGCGGCGGCATCGAATCCGGGCTTTCCAAATTTGACCATTGAGGGGCCTCCTTACGATTGCGGCCTTTGCAGGACAACCGCTGGAGGGGTGCGCGACCGCATTGCCATCAGTTTAACGAAGCAGCTGAGCGAAGATTAAAGAATCATCTGCTGCAGGCAGGGCTCAGGGATGCCGGATCTTCTCCCTTCGACTGAGCACCCGTTGCGCCCTGGGCGGTTCCAAACTTCGATCAAACTTCACTCTGGGATTCCTCCGGCAGCGGAACAATCCGTTCAAATTTGCTCAGCTTTCCTGAGATGTTTCAATTATTTTGAATCGCATGGCTCCAAATGGAGTTCTGATAAAGCGCCGGGAATCTCGCCACATAGCAACCGGCACGAGAGTATTTTGCCAGCATACGCCTCGCGCTCGAGGCGCGTTGTAGTGTGCAAAGAAGGAGCGGAACCGATGACTGTTCGACAAAAGACGCGTGATATAGCCCGCAACCTCGTTGCTTGCGAGTCCGATGCCAGTACAACCCCCCGGCAAACCCCGCCTGCAACTGTGCGCGTCTATGAGAGGCTGCGCCGGCAACTCGGCGCACCCGTGGGAGTTGACGGTTTTCATGCGCTCGCTTCTCGCGCTTTGGCTCTCGCCAAGTCGGAATCTCCCCAGCTCAGCGCGGTGCAGATAGCGGCAAATGGGTGCTTGCGCGGTCTTGACGAAGTCGAATCCCAGACGGGCGCGGATGAGGACGGCGAGGCCGGGGTCATTCTGATTGCGAAGCTACTCGGGCTGTTTCTTTCCTTCCTTGGCGAGGCAACTACGCTGCGTTTGATAGAAGATTTACGCCTTCAGGTTGACGACAGAACAGAGCCGGCCACGACCACAGCGGACACGACAGACCCAGAGGTCGATAGACTGGTCATAGCTGCGGCTTTCGGGGATCTTCTGCTGGAAATTGACCGGCTGAGAGGTGTGAGCGATCGTATTGAAGACCTGGCGGATCATCACCCCGGAATGGAACAAGGCCTTTACAGTGCCGCTGGAAACATTCGCGGTATTGCTACAGTTTTGGACGTTTTCACACTCATCCGGAGCAAGGCGGGCGGCCCGCAAGAAGACGCACCGCTGCCTCAGACAAATGGCTACATGAATTGAGTTACGCCGGCGCTCCATCCAGAGCGGCCTTGGATGGGTAACACCTCAACCGCTGGGTGGCTTGCGGAAAGACGGAATCTCCGTCCTGATCCTTCACGAGACGTACAACGGTTATCGGAATCCGCTACCTTGAACGATGCAGGGTTGAATATGACGACTCCTCGAGAAATGCGAGATTTGGCGCGGTATCTTCTTGCTTACGAAGCCGGAGCAAGCAAGACTTCCGAGCCAGTGGAGTCTGCGACGCTTCGCGCCTATGAGAAGCTACGCCAGAGTCTTAGCGTATTTGCGGGGGTAGCGGCTTTTGAGTCCCTCGCTTTCCGCGCTTTGACGCAAGCCAAGTCGGAAGCTCCCGGTCTTTGGGCGGTGCAAGTAGCAGCAGATGGATCTTTACAGGGGCTGGGGGAATTTGAACCTCAACTGGTGGAGTTTGAGCCTCAACTTGGCTCCGGCAAGGATCAGACTAACGAGGGAGGCGTGATCCTCATTGCGCGGTTACTCGCCCTGCTTCTTATCTTCCTTGGCGAAGCTTTAACATTACGCCTGGTGCGGAATGCGTGGCCGGGTGCAGCCTTCGACGATTGCAATTCGGAAATCAGGAGAAAAGCGTGAACACAGAAGATAGAGTGGCGATCAACAAACTACCGACCGGAGTTCCGGGCCTCGACGAAATTGTGGGCGGCGGTCTCCCCGAATTTTCGTTCAACATCATCGCGGGCGCTCCCGGAAGCGGGAAGACAACGCTGGCACACCAGTTCGTCTTTGCCAATGCGACCCCGGAGCGTCCTGCTCTCTATTTCACCGTCCTCGGCGAATCCGCCATAAAAATGCTGCGCTACCAGCAACAGTACACATTCTTCGATCCGGCCAAGCTGCCGGATTCCGTCCGCTTTATCAACCTGAGCCAGGTTGTTCTGAAGAAGGACCTGGGCGTGGTTTTGGGGGAGATTACCAAAGAAGTTGAAAAAGCCAACCCCGCCGTCGTGGTTGTGGACTCCTTCCGCACCATGGTGCGGAAGCCGCAAAGTGACCTGGACCTGCAATTCTTCATTCAACGGTTAGCCCTGTTTCTGGCTAGCTGGCAAGCTACAACTTTCTTGATTGGCGAATATGCAGAGGACGAGTTGCGCGATAATCCCATCTTTACCGTCGCCGATGGGCTGTTCTGGCTGCGCCAGACGAACGAGCGTAACTCCATAGTGCGCAAGTTGCAGATCATTAAACTGCGCGGTCAGGCGTCAGTGCCCGGGCTTCACACCTTCCGCATCACCGACGCCGGAGTGCAAGCCTTTTCGCGCACATTTGGGTTGTCCGGACACCTGAAAGATCCGCCCAGCCATAGGCGCCTTTGCTTCGGTATTCCGGAGTTGGACAAGATGCTGGGTGGGGGTGTTCGCGAAGGCGATAGTGTTCTGGTGGCAGGATCTTCAGGAACCGGGAAATCGGTGCTGGCAACCCAATTCATTGCCGAAGGCATACGCCAGGGGGAGCCGGGAATCGTGGCGGTCTTTGAAGAGCGCCCGCAAGCGTATGCGGAGCGGGCCTCCACTTTAGGTTTGGATCTGGAAACGCCGCAGAAAGACGGGAAACTTACAATCCTCTATCTCCGTCCCCTCGATCTCTCGGTGGATGAAACCATGCACTCGATTCTCGACGCAGTGCAGAAGATTGGCGCCAAGCGCCTGGTGATCGATTCCCTGGCAGGCTTTGAGATGGCTCTGTCGCCCGGCTTCCGCGCAGACTTTCGCGAATCGCTCTACCGGATGATCTTCGCTTTGACGGGAATCGGGGTGACGATTCTAAGCACGGTTGAGGTGGATGAGTCTTTCACCGAATTCCCGTTCAGTACCTACTCAATTTCTTTCCTCACCGACGACATCATTCGGCTGCGGTACGTCTCCATCGATGGCCAGCTTCGCAAGATCATGGTGGTGATCAAGATGCGGGGTGGAAATCATGCCAAGGATATTCGCGAGTATGAAATCACGGACAAGGGTGTGGTGATTCTCGGCGAACGCCTTTCAAACTATCAGGGCCTTATCAGCGGAATTCCGGTATATTCAGAGCGATCCGACCCGCAGGAAGAGCCTTCACAGGATACGGGAATCGGGCATAAAACCTAACGGAGCATCTACGAACTCGAAGCCGCGGCCAGTTACGGTCTCGATTCGCTGCGCACTGGGTTGGGATCTGGTCATCTCCATCCCTCGTGGTAACCTGCCCCCTTTGCGATGAGCAGCGCAGATACTTGCCCTCAGAGGCCTTCCTGGGAAAGCCAAATGACCTGGCAGGCAAACAGCCATCGATGAGTGAGCTGGCCTTTGATCCCGGCTTCAATGCGCCTGGCTGCTCCATAAGCATAGGTGCTGCGCCTCTCTGCCTCTCCTAACCGCCGCATGTCGCCAAACTGATCGGCCCCTGAGTCCCAAAGGTCAATCGGGCCTCCTCTCTGTCGATCGCTCAAACCTACGGACCTGCTGGCATCCCTTCGGGAGTAGATCGCAAGCAGACAGCGGCACGCAGCCGAACAGTGCAGGCAGCGATCAATAGGATTACGAGCACGCTGCCCTCAAGAGACGGTCGATTTTGACCGTTTAAGAGAACGTAATATGCAATAGTATGGACCTCATACTGGCGGTCGCGTCTTTGACAGAGTGACTGCACACGGTAGCCCGATCGGGCCTTTGCAGTTTGACCGATTGGAAGCTGCCCCGGCCGCCAGGTTACCATGTGCTCTGAGTAACTCTGTCGTGGATAGACTGCTTCACAAACGTGGGCAATTGTGGGTAGTACCCACAATTGCTTCGGGGTTGAAAGCTGTTGCAAGACGTTGAATATAAGCAACATATAGCATTAACGAGCATCGCTGAAAAGAGCACATTCCTAGCTCTTAACCGACAGGTTGCAGGTTCGATTCCTACTGCGTCCACCATAGAATCAATAACTTAGCTAGATTCGCACTCTGCTTGCGCTCCGTGCTCAGCAATGCAAGTGCAGCCACCCTCAAGGGCGCCGGCTCCTGTCGTTACGCGAGATCAATTTGCAGATGGTGCGCGCCACGCCCTTCAACTTCCGCAACTGCGTACATCGTCTCTTCCACGGTTTCCATGCGGAGATCGACAGGACGTTCGTTGAGAAGCGCCTTAGCGGAACTCATACCCGGCGGCAGCGGAATGCGTAGGGTGGTTTTCTCCGCGCAACTGGCGCAATGAAGACTGATTCTCGATCCCTGCCGGCGGTAGCGATAAGCAACATATCCCCGCCCCGCGGGATAGCGCACTGTGGCCTGCGCCTCATCCACATCGGCGGCAGACCATCGCGGCGAGACGCGCGCGGAGCGGAAGCCTGCGCCAGTGTCTTCAATGCCGGCAAGACCTTCCAGCAGCGCCGCCGTGACGCATCCCGCGCCCCAGTTATTCGGCATTCCTCCCGAAACATCGTTCCACGGAGGCAGGAAAGGAGGCTGGTTGGAGAGTGTAACTCCAAGGACGAACCATTTGGCTCCATTCTCCAGAGACTCCAACTCCAGGGCGGCAATCGCCTGATCGGTGTGTTGCGGAACGAAGCTGGTGATCCACACTCCAACATTGGCAATCAACTCGCTTTTACCGCGCCAGGCGACTTGCATTCGCTCCGGCCCGATGGCCCCATAGCGGTTGTTGAACTCCCTGTCTTCCGGAGCCCAGAATGATCCCACATTCATTCCCCGCTCGATGTATTCGATTTGCTTGCTGCCGTCCTCGTAGCGGATGGTCAGTTTGCCCACTGTCGCTTCGGCTCCGGAACAGGCGTGAAGCATGTAGAAGCCGCGGCATGCGCGGTGAACGGGAAGCTGTGCGTTCGCCGTGTAGGGGGATGCGGAGGAGACGCCAATGCAGACGCGATGACCGTTCCCGGCTGCCGAGGCTATCTGAAAGGTAACGCCGCGAAACTCCTGCTTTCCGCTGGGAAAATCGATGAGATAGTTCTTCGCCTCGTTGACCCATCCGGGCACGGCTCCGTCGCCCTTGCCGGTGTCGCAGTTGGCCAGGGCGCTTAAATCGAGCGGTACAAAATCTGTAGGCGGGCGCTCCGCCTGCTTGCCGCGCAGAATGCCGGGTAAAAAATCGCGATGACGCTTCGTGATTTCATGCACGCGCCGAAGAATATCCACGCCATAGCGCTCGAATCCATGCTGGAAGCAGCCGCGCGCCAATTCGCCCGCTGTGCAGGCCAGCACTCCGCCGTTCACATAATCCCAAATTCCTTGCTCGCTGCCGAAGCCCTTGAGGAAGGGCGGATAGATGGAGTAGAACTCGCCCGGCGAGGAAGCCGGCATTTCGGCTCGTATCGCCTGATAGCTCTGGATAATGGCGCGGGCCTGTTGGCGCGCGATGCCGCGGTTCAGCGAGTAGGCATTGGATAAGGAGATCTGGCTGTTCATATCCACGCCCAGATCGGGCTTGAAGGCAGGGTCTTCCGCCACCCAGTGAGTAAAAAAGCGTCCATTCCAACTGAGACGATTCAGGCGCTCTTCCATCTCGCCTGCGAGTTGGCGCATGCGGCGCGCATCTTCTCCGCGCTCCGCATGGTCGAGCATCTCGGCCAGCGAGCGGCATCCCGCGATCATTCCTGTGTTGTCGCCGAAGAAGACGCCGAAATGGGTCTTTTCCAGATCGACGACCATAATGTCGCCACCCACCAGCGCGGCCTCGCTGTCGCAAAGGAAATCCCAGGTATCGATGGTCAACCCGCGTTTGAGCAGCCCATACTTCTTCGACCAGCGATAGGGATCGTTGGTGCTGTACCGCACCGCATGGAGCGCGCGGTCCAGATGCCGGCGCATCCAGGCATCGTCGCCGGTGGTCTTCCACACCAGGTACAGCGCTTCCAGGAAATACATCTCCACGTGGTTTTCCACCGGCGCGCGGCGCAGTCCAACATACCCTCCATCGGCGGAACGCGAGAAATCGCCAAAGCTGAATCGCCGGTCCCAGTCGTTGACCGGAGGCGTGCGGTCCAGATGGTTCTCCCAGATCATGCCGTCTTCGCGCTGCGTCATGGAGAAGATCTCTGTGCTCTGGCGAACCTCCGGCCAGAAGTAGCGCATACCTTTCAGCGTGTTGGTGTTGTCGAGCAGCCAATCGACCCAGTAGGTATACACGCGGCCATCGTGGCGGCGCGCGCCCACCGGGCCATCGGAAGCCATGGTCCAGAAGAGCGTATCCAGCAAATGCTGATACTCGCCGCTGGCCTCCTGAATCTCTGTCTGCGCATCGGTCTGAAAGCTGGCACGGTTCTGCAATGCGCCGTTCTCATTCAGAAGCAGAACGGTGTGCGCGCCCAACGCGCCTCCGACGAGAAAGGTAGCGGGCAGCGAGACGCTACGGTCAACATAGGGCCGGCCTTCCCCATCAAGAACCAGAAGGCGGTGTTGACCAGTTCCCTGTACCGTCATTTCATCCAGAGGGCCATACACGGGCTGCGCCGGAAAGAGCGTGAGAGACGGCTTGTCTTCCTTGTCAATGGCCGCAGCCGACAGAGTTGTTGCGTAACCAGCGCCAAGAAGACTGACGGGCAAGGCTCCAAGAAACTCACGTCTCGATTGCATTGAGCACCTTTTGTTGAGGCAGACACAATCTGAAATTGGAATGCTCGATCTTTTGTACGAGCGACATTGTCAGTTTACGCTGCGTTATCTCGCGCAAGGTCCGAGCCGCACGCAACGTCAGCGCACACGGCATAAAGTCGCCTGGGTGTACACTGTCAGGGATCGCGCGCTCACCGCTCTTCTCTGGCGTGAACCAGGCCGGCAACGACGGCGACCTGGAGCCGCATCCACACGCGGAGCAGGATCAGGATTTTTTGTGCGCGCGGTTCTTCAGAGGAGGTCGCATCGTGTCGAATTTCCGCCATACGATTTCATGCCTGATTGCGGTTCTGCTTGCCGTCGCGTCCATCTCCGGCGGGCAGACCGGTATTCAAGAGAAAAGGCCGGTCTTCGGAGGCGCGTGCCGGTTGTGTCCGTGGGGGGCGATGGCCGAAGTGGTGCAAACCGCGATGAAGCCCTACGGCTACGATGTGCAGATTTGCTATAACTGCAATGCCGCCGACGCTCCGCGAATCGTCAGTGAGGCGAGAATGCCGCCTCCATATAAACCTGATCCCGCTGTGCCCGCGATCCTTGCGCCGCGGAATGCGCCGGGCCTGGGAGCGGTTGACTTCGGCGCGGTCGCCATCCAATTCCTGCGCAACGTCTACCGGGGAACGGGCGTATACGCGCACGACAAGCCGAGGACGAATCTGCGTTTGATTGCCAATATCCAGGATCCCAGTTATCTTCTGGTGGCGGCCAAAGCGGAGACCGGCATTACGGATCTCGCGGAGATACGGCAGAAACGCTGGCCGGTCCGTATCCTGGTCGCGGGGATCGGCGGCGATCCCACGGCCATCCTGGCTCGCTACGGCCTCTCGAAAGAAGTGATTGAGGCCGCGGGTGGGCACATCGGCAATTCGCCCGAGGACCGGGAGAACTTCGATGTTGTCATCGGCGGAGGCGGGCCCATGACGACGGCTCCGGAATGGCGAATCTGGACGGAGATCAGTCAGAAATTCGACCTCAACTTCATCGAACTGCCGGATGATCTGCTGGCGAAACTGGCGAAGGATGGAGACGCGGAGCGTGGGATCATCCCCGCGGGGCTCTATCGCGGAATCGAGCGGCCGATCCCGACGGTGGTGCGTACGGGTACGGCGATCTATGGCCGGGCCGATATGCCGGAGGACTTTGCCTATCTCGTTGCCAAAGCGATGGACGAACAGCAGCAACTTCTGCAATGGAGGCATCTGAACTTCTCGTATAACGTCCACACGGTTTGGAACGGGTACGATGTTCCTCTGCATCCAGGCGCGGCTCGTTACTACAAAGAAAAGGGCTACATGAAGCCGTAGTTCCTGGGCCTGCGCCGTAAAAAGAATGGGGGAAAACGAGAACGGCCCCGTTTTCCCCCTTCGAATTTCCGATTCTCAATCCGCCGGTGTTACGGCTTTCTGAAGTTCCAGCGCGCCTTGTCGCTTTTGGGATCGAATTTGGCCAGCGTCGGTGTGCTGGCGCCAACCGCAGTCAGTGCTACAGATTCTGTGGAACCGGGTACAGTCTTGGGCATGATGCGGTAGGTTCCATCGGTCAACTGGTCGATGCGCCAGAGCTGCTCGGGCGCGCCGGTAAAGGCGGCCTGCGCGATCACTTCACCGTCGGCGGTAGCAGCCAGCGTGCGTTCTGTGCCGGCGATCTGGATCTTGAAGTAAGGCGAGCCGGGATAGCCGCCCGCATCGGGGACCGGCGTGATCGTCCACTTCTGATGGGGACGGATCATGTAGTCGAGGAGGTCAACGCCGATGTTACCGGCCGGCCAGACCGCCGAATCCTGTTCAAGCGTCTGATCGGGAATCGGGGTCACGGGGCCGGTCGGGGGACCCCAAAAGCCACCGCCTGCCGGTGGTGGAGCTGGACGCGTGGCTGCCGGTTGAGATGGATTCCCAGCTTGCGGCTGGGCCGGAGGAGGGCCACCGGGAGGGGGACCGAAGCCGCGCCTTGGCGTGTTGATGCGCACAAAGTCCACCGCCAGCTCCAGCGCAAAGCCGCTGCGTTCCGACTCGATCTCGTAGGTTCCGGCCTGGAAGTTGTCGCCGCCCACGGGCCATCCGTCTTTCCACAGCAGCGGGCGAATGTCGAGCACGCTGCGGGCGCTGCGGTCCATGTCGGCCTCGTAGTGCATGGAGAATTTCTGCACGCCATCGCCCAGGTCGAGCAGACCGAAGTGGCCGATCCCGAAGACGCGGCCGTGGCCCGCCGCCACCAGCTTGCCGCCGCCCTTGAGCAGCGGAATGCCCACGTTGTCGATGTAGGGGCCCAGTACGCTTCTGGAGCGGCCCACGCGGAAGTTGTAGCTGGAGTTGGGGCCGTCGCAGCAGGTGCCGTGCGTGCCCAGCAGGTAGTACCATCCATCGCGATACATCATGTCGGTGGCTTCCATGTCGATGGCCACATCGACCGCCTTGTTGCCCGGCATACGATTGCCGGTTTTGGGATCGAGTTCTACGATGCGGATATTACCGAAGTAGGTGCCGTAGCTGAGCCACAGATGCCCCTTCGCGTACAGGAACGCCGGATCGATGGCGTCGCAATCCTCGACGCCGTCGCTGGAGGCGACGATGCCGACGTCATGATAGCCAAAGTCGGGGGATTTGGGGTCGAGGGTCTTGGTCCACATGATCTTGACATTGCTGGCATGCCCTCCGGACATTCCGCCGCCTCCCACGGCATAGGACACGTAGTAACGGTCGCCGAGTTTGATCACGTCAGGGGCTACTCCGCCGCCGGTGCGCACGGCTCCCGTGTGCCAGGTGTAGCCGTCGTCAGAGATCAATCCGCCGCCGCCGGTGCCGAAGGTGTAGTACTTGCCGTCGGAGAAAGTGACCGTCGAGGGATCGTGGATGTAGGGTTCGCCGGCAAGCTGAGCCAGCGCGCTGCCGGTGGCGCAAAGCAGGAGCAGGGCGAGAATCGTCGCGGCTTGAGATTTGAATTTCATGGTAGCTCCAGAATCAAAACGGTAGAGAGAAAAATGGGACGGCTCATGCTGGCGTTATTCAAGGCTTGTGGTGATGCCCTTGACCGGATCGCCGTTCTCATCGATCAGGCGGACGCAGAAATCGCTCAAGCCGGGGCCGTTGATGACGGCGCCGCGCAGGATGTTCTTGCCCTTGTTGAGCGTGAGGCGCGGAGAGACGACGTCATCCATCTTCATACGCCGGTCGTCGAAGAGGCCCGCGGCTTCTTTGCCGTTGAGCCACCACATCGACGCCGAGTTGGAGCCGGCGGCCAGGCGGACGTTCTTCATTTCACGCGGGCTGTCGATGACGGTAACGGCCCAGAAGATGACGCCGTAGGTCGGTTTGTTCAGGCCATAGGCGAAGCGATAGAGCTTGACGTCGAAGTTGGCCGTATCCAGAGCGTGCCAGGCAAGTTCCTTACCGGCAACCGTCACCTTGTCGCCGTTGTGCGGAAGGACGGTGAACTGGTTGGGAAAGTACTCGGTATTGAATGTGCTCCGGACGTAGGTGCCGGTAAAAACGGTGTTGCTGCGGTTGGGCTTCACGATCGGCTCAAGCAGCAGCCAGCGCTGCAGGAAGCCGTCGGCATCCGGCGCTTTGGGAGCCGCGGTAGCCGGCGTGAAATAAGGCGCGATGGTGCGCGGACCATCCTTCTTCGGCGCGGCAAAGTTGGGCCCGCCGGCCGGCGGCCAGGCATCTCCAGGCCCTGGGGAGGGCGCAACGGCGGCGGCAGGAGCTTGTGCAGCGGGCGCAGCGGATTGCGCGACCGAAACGGCGCTAACAGCACTTAAAGCCAGAACGCCCGTTCCCAGCATTAAAATCATTCGCAGCTTTTTCATAGTAGGCCTTTGCAGGATTTCCGATTCGCGGGACTCCCGGTTGTTATACGTAAGACAAGAACGATTTGTTTCGCGAAAGTATCAATCTACGAGATCTCGACCACAGTGTTAATCGCCTTTCATGGGTCTGGCGTCCCACGGCCGGGAGAACTTTATTCAAACGCGATTGCGTATTCCCGGCGTGGTTCAAGGAGAAGCTGCCAGACGCCGCCGGATTCAATCGCCGGCACGGTTCGTCCATCCGATTGAATTCCGGAAATGCGCTGGCCATGCGGCGGCCGCAGTTTGAACTCGCCTGCGACGCCCGGCCGCAGCGTGCCGGAGATCGCCCGGCCGTTTTTCCAGGATGCGTCTACCTCGACGTTCCCGCGAGCGCGGAGTCCGCGAAAGCGACCCTCCGGCCAGGCCGACGGCAACGCCGGCAGAAATTCGATCTCTCCAGAGTGGCTTTGCAAGAGCATTTCAGCGATCCCGGAAGCCGCGCCGAAGTTGGCGTCGATCTGGAAGAATCGCCGGTTGGCGTTCAGCAGACTCTCGGACGAAGTTGAGAGGATGTATTGGATGTGCTGGTCTGCGCGATCGCCGTCATCGAGCCTCGCCCAGAGGTTCACGTACCACGCCGCCGGCCAGCCGTTTCTGCCCGCGCCATTCTGCACTCTTCGCTCCAGTGAGATGCGGGCCGCTTGTGCCAACTCCGGCGTGCCTCGCAGAGTAATTTCATCGGCGGGATACAGCGCGAACAAATGCGAGACATGGCCGACTCCCGGCTCGTTTTCGTCGTAGTCTTCGCTCCACTCCTGTAGCTGACCGTGCTTGCCGATCTTCAGATCGGGAATGCGCTTGAGTGCGGCATCAAGCCTGGCGCGGTAATCGGCGTCTACTCCCAGGATCCGCGAGGCGTCCATGGTGGCATGGAAGAGGGTGTAAATGATCTCGTAATCCATCGTCGCCCCGACCGTCTGACGACCCACGGTCCCATCTGCCATGCGATAGCTGTTCTCCGGCGAATAAGAAGGGTTGGTGACCAGGTGTCCTTTGCCGTCCTCGATAAGGTAGTCGAGAAGAAACTGCGAGGCTTCCTTCAGGATGGGGTAGGCTTCGCGTCTCAAAAAAGCGCGATCCATGCCGTATTGGTAGTGTTCCCAGTAATGGAGCGCGAGCCACGCGCCGCCCATCGGCCAGACGCCACAATAAGCGTAATCAACGGGCGCTGTATCGGCCCAGGCATCGAGGTTGTGGTGAAAGGCGAAGCCGCCAGCGCCATACATCTCTTTGGCTGTGCGGCGGCCGCTGTCGAGATTTGCTTTGACCAGGTCGAAGAGAGGTCCGGTGGTTTCCGGTAGGTTGCCGACCTCGGCCGGCCAATAGTTCATTTGGATGTTGATGTTGGTGGTGTATTTACTGTCCCACGGCGGCGCCATGCTTTCGTTCCAGATGCCTTGCAGATTGGCCGCCATGGAGCCGGGACGGCTGCTGCCCATCAACAGATACCGCCCGAACTGGAAGTAGAGCGCGGCCAGGCCGGGATCCTCCTGGCCTTTCTTGATCCGGGCCAAACGCTCGTCGATAGGCAGCGTCTCGATCAACGGATCGCCGACCGGCGGCGCCAGTTCCAACTCGACGCGGCGGAAGAGCTTCTCGTGGTCAGCGATCTGCGCGGATTTGAGAGTGGCGTACGGCTTGGCGGCGCGGGCCAGGTAGCGGGCGCAAGCGGAGGCTGGATCGCCGCCGCGATAATCCGTTGCGACAACAATGAACAGGGTCACCGCGTTGGCTTTGGAGACGATCACTTCGCTGCCGGAGACCTCCACCTGCCCGCCTTCGCTGACAGCGCGCAGGACCGCACGGAATTTCACGCCAGCCGGTTCGAGCTGGTCCAGTTCGGCCTTCCGCTTTTCTGGAGTCAGGCGTGGAGCGATCCAGAAGCTGGTGTGGGCAATCGCTTCACCCTGCAAGATGACACGGTCAGGCGCGGCAACGGTGGTCTGGCTGTCCTGCGAGCGCGTCAGCGTTGCGTGAAACGACAACTGGCCGGGCTTGTCGCAGACGATGCGCACGATCAATGCCTGGTCCGGCGCCGAGGAAAACACTTCGCGCGTGTAAGTAGCATCGCCGACGCGATAGGTGACGCGCGCAATGCCTGTTGCGAGGTTCAACTCGCGGCGGTAGTCGACGGCATTGTCCTGGCCTGAGAACTCGATGTTCAGATCCCCCACCGGCTGATAGGGCGGCTGGCGGTTCGGGATGCCCAGGAGCGCTTTGTCCTCGAGCGCCTCCGCCTCGCGGGGTTTGCCCGCGAAAAGCAGACGGCGGACCTCCGGCAATGCCTTGAGCGCCTCAGGATTAACGCGGTCGCGTTTTTTACCGTTCCATACCGTGTCTTCGTTCAGTTGGATGCGCTCTTTTGCGATGCCGCCAAAAACCATGGCGCCCAGTCTGCCGTTACCGACGGGCAGCGCGTCGCCCCACTGTTGGGCCGGGTGCCGATACCAGAGCACAGGGTCGGCGGCAAAGAGCGGAGCCGAAGCGACGAGGAAGAACAGAAGTGAACGGAGAATGTTGCTCATGAAGTCCTTCCTCAGGATAATCCAGCCGGCCAGGTCGCGAACCGCAGCCGAGTCAGGAACCGGAGTTTAATACCGAATCGTACCACCCAATGCTCCGTGCAATCGCGGGGCTTGTCTTGCACAGCGCCGTTCACACGGTGGCGAATGTGAGGATTCTGGAGAGGAACGACCGGTGAGGCTCGTGCGGAACAACTCAGTTATTATGGGCTTCAATCGCCTTGTCTTCTCTTTGCTCAAAAGTACAAGGGCGGCAAACCGCTGCCGGTCTGCCGCCCTTGTTGTCCTGGCCGTGGGTCGTGGTATCCCAGGTCCCAAAATCGGGATCTGTGGCACCCAGTTGTTCCTGCTAGAACATATTCCAGAGCGACTGGTTGTAGACCTCGTGGTGGAACTGCACTTCGCAGCCCTTGACGACGGTGCCCAGCTCGCGCGGGCAGCGGTTGGCCGAGGCCAGCTTCAGCTCGGCATAGCGGCCCTGCACGTCTTCGCCCAGAATCGTTTTGATCCAGGCAGAAGACTCGAAGTCCGCTATCGCCTTCTGGATGTTGTCGGGCAGATAGCGTCCGCCGGCGCGCAGGTTCTCCGCCTTGGAGATCTCGCCGTCGAGGCCGGTCTTGAAGATGCCGTAGAGCGAGAGGTAGGGGTTGGCGTCCGGGGCCACGGCGCGAACTTCCGTGCGCATGGAGCGGTGGTTGCCGATGGGAACGCGGATCATGGCGCCGCGATCGACGGCCGAGGCGCGAATCTGGTTGGGAGCCTCGAAGTGCGGGTCCAGACGCCGGTAGGCGTTTACGCTGGAGTTGAAGATCAGGCACAGATCCAGCGCGCTGGTCAGGATGCGGTCCAGGAAGTTCCAGCCGAAGGCGTCCAACTGCTCTTCGCCCTTCTCATTCCAGAACAGATTGGTCTTGCCCTTGGAGACGGAGACGTTGGTGTGCATGCCGCTGCCGTTGATGCCGACGACAGGCTTGGGCAGGTAGCAGGCCGTGAAGCCCATGTTGTTGGCGATCTGGCGGGTGAGCAGCTTGTAGAGCTGAATCTGGTCGGCCGCGCCCACCGCTTCAGCGTAACTGTAGTTGATCTCGAATTGGCTGGGGGCGACTTCCGGGTGATCCTTCTCGTTCTGGAAGCCCATGGCGCGCTGCACCTCGGCGGAGGTGTCGATGAACTGGCGCAGCGGATCGAGCGGCAGCGAATGATAGTAGCCGCCGGTGGAGATGAAGTCGAACTTGCCGGTCAGGTGGTAGTTGCGCTCGGCGTCCTTGCCCGCGAAGACAAAGCCCTCGATCTCGCTGGCCGAGTTGAGGGTATAGCCGTGGAGCTTGTGCTGCTCGTCGGCGTAGCCCTTGAGCACGCCGCGCAGGTCTCCGGAGTAGGGGGTGCCGTCCTTGTCTATGACGTTGCCGAAGACCAGCACCTTGCCGGTGCCGAAGACGTCGGAGGGCACCCAGTAGAAGGCGCTCCAGTCGATGCCCAGGCGCAGATCGCTCTCCTTCTGGGCGGTAAAGCCGCGGATGGAGGAGCCGTCGAAGGTCAGGTTCTCGTGCGCGCCAAGAATGAACTTCTTGTCGTAGTCGAGCAGGTGGAGGCGGCCTTCGAGGTCGGTGAAGAGCACGGTTACGGCCTTGATCCGCTTCTCGTCGGTCAGGTACTTCAGCCGCTTCTCGCGAATCTCATGGGCCGCCACGCGATTGGAGCGGTCGGCCTTGGCTTCCAGGTTGAGTTCTTCCAGCTGCTCGTAGGAGAGAGCTAGAAAATTGCGGTAGTCAGTGGACATGGGTCTCCTTTTTGGACGCAGATAAAGGTGTGGGGCATTCGTTTAAATTATAGAGTCTCCGCATAAGGAATCCGTGAAGATTTCTCTCTGGAACGGTGGAAAAATCAGGCGTTTACCTCTTTGCGCCGTCCAGATTCGCTGGTGCATTCGCCGCCGCTGAAGTCAGGGGTGGAAGCTGAGGCAGTTCCGGATCAACTCACCCTCTGATGCGCCATCTGAGCGCCGGGAGTTGCTGCGGAACCTGCTAGAATCCTCTCAAGTTTCATTGCATTCACGGCCAGTCTGGCGAAAAGTTGAGGCCTCCGTTGTCTTTGCTCTCCATCCCGATCACTTCCCCATTCGGCGCTCTGCGCGGACGCGGCTCCGGATTGCGGGTGCTGCTCTTCATTTTGGAGTGCGCGCTGGGAGTGGTGGCCGTGATACTGGTTTCGGCTCTGGCGCATTGGGCCGGATGGCTGCTGCCCGTGGCCGCGCTGCTTTACCTGCTGATTGTAGTGCCCATCGCCCTGCTCTGCGGTTTCTGGCAGGCGGTCATCGTCTCACTCTCGGCCGTCTTCCTGCACAGCATCTTCATCACGCGCCAGGCGCAGGCCAATCTGGCCGCCGATCCGGCCAACTCGGTTGCCTTGCTGGCCTTTGTGATCGTCGCGCTGGTGGTCAGCCGCCTCTCTTCGCGCGTCAAGGACCACGCACAGGAGGCCGAGTCCTGGGGCGGGCAGATGCGCGACCTCTATGAGTTCACCCGGCGCACGCTGGAGTTGAATCTGCACGTCGAACCGGGGCCGCAGTTGGCCGAGCTTGTGCATGAAATCTTCTCGCTGGAGGCGGTCGCGGTCTTCGACGCCGACCTGCACGAGGTCTATCAGGCCGGCAATTGGAATGTGGACCCGCGCGAGCTGGCGCAGAACATCTACTACTTCGGCAGCTCGGACGACGATCCGGTCTCCGGTCTGGGGCGGCGTGTCGTCCGCCTGGGAACGGTGCCGGTGGGCTCTCTGGTGGTGCGCGGCGAGACCAGCCCGCTGACCAACAACGCCATTGCCTCGCTGATTGCCATCACCTTCGACCGTTACCGGGCCTTCGCCAACGAGAGCCGCATCGAGACCGAACGGCGCACCGAGCAGTTGCGCTCGACGGTTCTGGATTCGCTCGCCCACGCCTACAAGACGCCCCTGACCGCCATTCGCGCCGCCTCGACGGGCCTGGGCGAGATGGGCCATCTCTCGCCCGGACAGGCGGAGCTGGTGGCGCTGATCGACGAACAGACCGGCCTGCTGGGCAACCTGACGACGCGGCTGCTGACCACCGCGCGCCTGGATGCCGGCGAGGTCAAGATCCACGCCACGCCGGTCGCCGTCGCGTCGCTGATTGAAGAGGTCGTTGCCAGCCTGCGCGACCGGCTGGCCAGCATGAAGGTGGCCATCGAACTCGAGGACGACAGCCAGGTGGTCTGCTGCGACCGGCAGTTGATGGTGATGCTGCTGACGCAGTACATCGACAACGCCTGCAAGTATTCGCTCTACGGCACCGCCATCACCATTCGCGTTGCGCAGGTCAACGCCGAGGTGATCTTCTCGGTGCACAGCTTTGGCCCGGTGATTCCCATCAATGACCGGGAGAGGATCTTCAACCGCTACTATCGTTCTTCGACGCGCGCCAACCGGGCCAGCGGCACGGGAATCGGCCTTTCGGTGGCCAAGCGGGTTGCGCAGATTCATGGCGGTTATGTTTGGGTTACCAGCGACGAGGTCAAGGGAACCACATTTTTTGCGGCGATCCCAGCCTCGGCGCGGAAGGAGTGTTCATGATGAATCAGCCCCCCATTCGCATTCTTGTCGTCGATGATGAATCGGCCATCCGCAGGGCGCTGCGCCCGCCGCTTATGGAACTCGGCTTTCAGGTGATGGAGGCCTCGCGCGGCGAAGAGGCCTTGCAAACCCTGCGCGGCGGGGTCTTCGACGCGGTTCTGCTCGACGTGAATATGCCCGGCATCGGCGGCATCGAGACGCTGCGCCGCATTCGCGCCTTTGCCCCCCGGCTGCCGATTCTGATGCTGACTGTGCGCGACCAGGAAGAGGATAAGGTCGAGGCGCTTGAACTGGGCGCGGATGATTATGTCACCAAGCCCTTCAGCACGCGCGAGCTGATCGCCCGCATTCGCTCGGCGGTTCGCCGCGTCCGCGCCCCCGCCCGCGCCGAGGACGCTCCCATCGAGATCGGCGAGTTGCGCCTCGATCCGGTCAAGCGCAAGGTCGCCAAGCGCGGCGAGCTGGTGCATTTGACACGCAAGGAGTTCGACATTCTGCACTGCCTGATGAGCCGCGCCGGCCGCGTGATTACCTACGCCCGGCTGCTCACCGCCGTCTGGGGCGCCGACGCTCGCGAGGAGGTCGAGTACCTGCGCACCTTCGTCCGCCAGTTGCGCAAGAAGATCGAAGACGACCCCGCCAATCCGGTCTATCTGCTGACGGATGTGTACGTGGGCTACCGCTTCGCCGACGCGCAGGCGTTTCTTGGGGAGGATGCGGACAGCGCGGCGGAAGAGAATGCGCCGGAGAAGGCGCCATAATCCTCTACTCGTCGTAATGCAGCAAACTGAAGACGTCGTACTCCGGGAAGCGCGCGCGGCCCTTGAGAAAGTCCAACTCGACGGCAAAAGCCAGCCCGGCAATCTCGCCGCCCAACTCCTTGACCAGCTTGATGGTCGCCTCCATCGTGCCGCCGGTAGCCAGCAGGTCATCGACGAGCACCACGCGCTGGCCGGGCTGGATTGCATCCATGTGAATCTCCAGAGTGTCCGAGCCGTACTCCAGGTCGTAGGTCACGCGCGCGACAGGCGCGGGCAGCTTGCGCGGCTTGCGCACCGGCACAAAGCCAGCGTTGAGCCGGTAAGCCAGCGCCGGCCCGAAGATGAATCCCCGCGCCTCGATGCCCAGCACCAGGTCGATCTTCTGCTCCAGATAGTGCGCCGCCATGGCATCGATCATCTTGGCAAAGCCGGTCCTGTCCTTGAGCAGCGTGGTGATGTCGTAAAACAGAATCCCCGGCTTGGGAAAATCGGGCACGGTGCGCACCAGCGCCTTCAGGGCTTCCACGTCGGCGGGCTTGATCTCGTTGGGCATGGGAAGGGAGACTCCTTGATCTGGATTGGTGATTGGCTTCGCTTCAATTATAGCGGGGCCAGCGGTGTTGGCGGTGTTAGCGGTGTTAGCGGAGCTACCATGCGCCATCGATGCGGAAGGAATCGAGTTCATCGGCTTCGGATTCGGCGAGTTGATGCTCGACCAGCCGGTCCACGCGGCTGCCGCGCGGCCCGCGGCGCAGGCTGGCCCGCAACTCGGCCAGTGTTTCCGGAGAGCCCGAGGCCATCACCTCCACCTCGCCTTCTTCGGTGTTGCGCACCCAGCCGCGCAGGTCGCGCAGACCGGCCTCGCGCTGCACATACCAGCGGAAGCCGACGCCCTGCACACGGCCCTGAATCAGAAAATGAAGAACCATCGTTAGTGAGTTTTACAGATGCGCCGCGAGTGTGCAACCGATGAGCAAGCCGGAACCTCGAAAAATGCGGATTGGGGTTTATGGTTTCCCACCCTTTTCGCAAAGAACGCGAAAAGGATGGGGCACGGGGTTGCAATTGAATCAGGATGCATCATTAAGAGACCAGAAGCCCTTGCGAGCGAGCATAGAGCGGCTGCCCCACCGCAGGTGGTACGCTGAAAGTCAAGATGGTCTTTGTTCTCGACAACTACGATTCTTTTACCTACAACCTTGTCCAGTACCTGGGAGAACTAGGCGCGAAGGTCGAGGTCTACCGCAACGACGAACTGACCGTCGATGAGGTCGAGGCGATGCGTCCTGAGCGCATCCTGCTCTCGCCGGGTCCATGCACGCCGAGCGAGGCCGGCATCCTGGTCCCGCTGATCCGCCAGATGGCGGGCAAAGCGCCCATTCTCGGCGTTTGCCTGGGCCATCAGGCCATCGGGGAGGCCTTCGGCGGCCAAGTCGTCCGCGCCAGCCAACTGATGCACGGCAAGACCAGCCCGATCGCGCACGACGGCAAGGGCGTCTTCAGTGGACTTCAATCGCCGCTCACCTGCACCCGCTACCACTCGCTGATCGTCGCCGAGGAGTCGTTGCCGGAGGAACTCATCGTCACTGCCCGCACGCCCAGCGCCGACGGAACATCTTCGGTCATCATGGGCCTGCGCCATCGCACGCTGCCCATTGAGGGCGTGCAGTTCCATCCCGAGAGCGTTCTGACCGAGGGCGGCCACCAGATGATCCGCAACTTTTTGGAGATGTAGCCGCGATGCGAATCTGCCTCTTGCTCTCAACCATGCTTCTCATCCCGCCATTGCTCCATGCCCAGGCACCAACCGCGCCTCCGCCTCCCGCGACCGACGCCGCCCCTATTGCCATCGTTTCGCTGGACAGCAAAAATCCCGACGCCGCGGCCTCGGTGACCGGCGCGCTGGAAGTCTCGCAGGGCAAGGCCATCATCGCCGCCAGCGGCACCATCACCTCCGGCGCTGAGACCACCGAGGTCGTCCTGCCCCATCGCGGCGTGCTGCGCGTCTGCGCCTCCACCACCATCAAGCTGGCCGCCGACGCGAGCGTACCCGCCGGCGAGACGCCCGGCCTGATGATGGCGATGGATCACGGCGCGGTCGAGATGAGCTTCGCGACGAATTCCGGCGGGGGGCGCAACGCCGACATTCTGCTTACGCCGGACTTCCGCATCCTCATCGGCGCACCCGGCGCAGCGGAGGTCAAGGTTCGCCTCGGCCAGCACGGCGACACCTGCGTGGATAATGCCGGGGTGAACGCGCCTTATGTGCTGGTGACCAGCATCTTCGAGGGTGGCGATTACCGCGTGCAGCCCGGTCAGCGCGTGATGTTCCAGCATGGCAGCCTGCATGAGGTGGTGGACAACGAGAAGGAGCCTTGCGGCTGCCCGCCTCCGCCGCATCCGGGCACGAATGAGTTCCCGCTGGCGCAGAGCGAGGGCCTCGCGCCGCTGCCCAAGCCCGCTCCCATCGTTGCCAGCCCAAACTCCGGCTCATCGCAGCCTGTAGAACTGTTCGTCTATAAGGCCGCCGACCACGCCGCGCAGCCCGCGGAGGCAACGCCAGCCGCGCCCCAGCCTCCGCCCGCAGCGAAGAAAAAGCCCGGCTTCTTTACGAAAGTCGGAAGGTTCTTTCGCCGTGTCTTCGGCGCGGAGTAAGTTTCACTGGAGGAAAATGGCAAAGCGAGCTATTGCCGAGCGTGTCTCTTCCGCAATGGTGCAATGACAGTGATTGTGATGGTGTTGGAATGAACCACCGGCATTCCGGGTGCCTTTATTGAGGCTCGTACCGTGTATTTGCCGAGATGGTCGAATGAATAGACTTCGCTGATTCTTCCTTCGTATTGTATTTCGTCACTTTTCCCGGGCATAATTTTGGTTGATCCGCCGTTGTGGCTTCCGGGCAGACGCGTGGGGACAGGAATAGTCTTTCCATTTGAAAGCTTTGCATATCGCTGTACGTAGCTGGCCACCGGCACGCCCTTCTCGTCCCGCACATCGTACCGTATGGAGTCGATAAGCGACCCGCGCCACCCAAGAATTGGGATCCAAACGGGCTTCTCTGAGGTGTTCGTCGCAAAGACATCGACGACAACATCCGATCCTAGGGCTATCACCGGATTCACAGCGTTGACGTTGAGTGTGAATTGTGGGCCTTGAGGCGCGTCAACCAAGTTAACCGCAAGTATGTTGGAGTCTACTTTCGGCATTCCTGGTTCCTTGCGCGAAATCTGGATCTTGTACTTACCAGAGTGATCGAACAGAAAGTAGTCACTTATCTCTACTGTAGTATCCATACTCTGTCCGGGCTTCATCTCAATTTGTTCCGGTTTCGTAGACTCGTAAATGCGCCGAGCATCTGGCTGTTCCGCCAGTGCGATGCCCCGCTCATCCCGCACATCGTACTCATAATCCTGTGGAAGATCACCTGAGTACCCATATGTGGTGATAATAGATTCCCCGGAAATATTCGTTATATTGATCCCAATAACGATGTCCGAACCCACGGCTGCTTTCTGCGTGATAGTAACCAAGAACCTTGGTTTCTCCGGATTTGTCTGAGCGGAGATCAAGATGTTAAACGGAACAGATGCCAGAAACGCGAAGGCTAGAACTTTCACAAACATCGCCATTTTCCTCCTCCTCTTCCTGAGGCTCCATCGTGCGCTCAATCGCTCGGCTGTTCCCTGGTCCCAGATCTCTCGTCCTACATTTCTCTGGCCCGCTCAATCGCACGAATCACCGCCGAAGCCTTGTTGATCGACTCGGCGTACTCCAGCTCCGGCACGGAATCTGCGACGATGCCCGCGCCGGCCTGCACGTAGCCTTTGCCGCCGATGGCCAGCATGGAGCGAATGGAGATGCAGGAGTCGAGATTGCCGGAGAAATCGGCGTAGAGTACCGCGCCGCCGTAGGTTCCGCGCCGCGCCGGCTCCAGCTCTTCGATGATCTCCATCGCCCGCACCTTGGGCGCACCACTGAGCGTGCCGGCGGGGAAGCAGGCGCGCAGCGCGTCGACGGCTGTGAGTTCCGGCTTGAGGCGGCCTTCGATGGTGCTGACGATGTGCATCACGTGCGAGTAGCGCTCGACGAACATCAGCCGGTCGACCTTGACGCTGCCGAACTCGCTCACCCGGCCCACGTCGTTGCGGCCCAGGTCCACCAGCATCACGTGCTCGGCGCGCTCCTTCTCGTCGGCCAGCATCTCGTCGGCGAGCGCCTGATCCTCGGCCTCGGTTGCGCCGCGCGGCCGGGTTCCGGCGATGGGCCGGTACTCGACCTTGCCCTGATGCACGCGCACCAGCAGCTCCGGCGACGAGCCCGCCAGCTCAAGGGTTTGCGCCGTGGGCGCTTTTCCCTTTTTGGACGAGTGCTTTTGCTTCTCCAACACGCCGCCCAGCGGACCCTCCGGCGCAAAGCGCAGGAAAAACATATAGGGGCTGGGATTGACGGTGCGCAGGGCGCGATAAACCTGGAAGCTGTCGGCCTCCGGCACGACATCGAAGCGCTGCGAGATGACTGTTTGGAAGACGTCGCCTGCGACGATGTACTCCTTGGTGTGGTTGACGGCGGCAAGGTAATCCTTCTTGGCGGTGCGATGGTGTACCTTGAGCTTGCCTTTGCTTTTGCTTACGGCCAGCTTGGGCAGCGGCTGGGCAAGCCGTTTTTCGAAGCGGTCGAGGCGCGCCACGGCCTTGTCGAAGGCCTGCGCCGGTTTGCCGCGCGTTACGTCGGCGGTGACCACCAGCCGGATCTCCTTGCGCACATGGTCGAAGGCCAGCACCTCGTCGAAGAAGAGCAGGCAGGCGTCGGGAACGCCGAGTTCGTCGGCGGCCAGCACGGGCAGACGCTCGATCTGGCGGACGGCGTCGTAAGAAAAGAAGCCCACCGCGCCGGCGGTAAAGGGCGGCAGCCCCTCGAGGCGCGCCGGCTTGTGGCCGCTGAGCGCGCGGCGCAGCACGGCGAAGATGTCGCCGTCCATCTGGACGACTTTCTTGCCTTCGGTGATGGTGATCTCGCGCCCCCGCGCCACAATGCGCTTGAAGGGCTGGAGGCCAATGAAGGTGTAGCGGCCCACCCGCTCGCCATTCTCGACGGATTCGAGCAGGAAGCACTCGCGCTCCGGCCAGGCGGCGCGCAGGAAGGCCGAGACGGGCGTCTCCAGGTCGGCGGCCAGGGTGCGGCAGACGGGAACAAGCGTGTGCTCTTTAGCGAGCGCGAGGAACTCTTTGCGGCTAGGCTGGACGGAATGGGCGGAGGATTTCACAAACTCAGTGTAATCGCTGGAAGCGCGGAGCGCCTGGCCGCGTCTATCATTAGGTGCATGGGCGCGCTCCCCGGAACCATCGCCGAGAGGGCAAGCCCGCAGAATTGGAGAGATGTATGACAACGATATCGCTGGAGCAGGAGATCAATCCCTGGGAGGCGCAGGAGGCACGATTTGACTTTGCGGCGCGCAAACTGAACCTGGAAGAAGGTTTGTGGAAGCTGCTGCGCATGCCGGCGCGCGAGATCATCGTGCATTTCCCGGTGGCCATGGATGACGGGCGGATTGAGATCTTCACTGGCTTCCGGGTGCAGCACTCGATTGCCCGCGGACCCGGCAAGGGCGGCGTGCGCTACTCGCCGGAGGTGACGCTGGACGAGGTGCGCGCGCTGGCCAGCTGGATGACGTGGAAGTGCGCGGTGGTCAACATTCCCTTCGGCGGCGCCAAGGGCGGGGTGATCTGCGATCCCAAGAAGATGAGCCAGAGCGAACTGGAGCGCGTGACCCGCCGCTATACCTCGGAGATCATCGACTTCATCGGGCCGGAGAAGGACGTTCTGGCGCCCGACATGAACACCAACGACCAGACCATGGCCTGGATCATGGACACTTACTCGATGCACATGGGGCACACGGTGACCAGCGTGGTGACCGGCAAGCCGTTGAATATCGGCGGCTCGCGCGGGCGAATGGAAGCCACCGGGCGCGGCGTGCAGGTGATCTGCGACGAGAGCATGCGCTACCTGGAAATGCCCATCGACGGCTGCCGGGTGATCATCCAGGGCTTCGGCAACGTGGGCTCGAATGCCGCCCTCCTGCTGATGGAGCGCGGCTACAAGATTATCGGCATCGCCGAGAAGGATGGCGGCCTGCTGAACCCCAACGGCATCGAGATTCACCAACTGCTGGAGTACAAGCGGCGCAACAACACCATCCTGGGCTTTCGCAACGCCGAGGCCGTGCCCAGCGACGAGCTGCTGGTCTCTGAATGCGAGATTCTGATCCCCGCGGCCACCGAGAATGTGATCACCAGCCGCAACGCCGATCAGATCAAGGCGCGCATCATCGTTGAGGGCGCCAACGGACCGACGACCGCCGTGGCCGACGATATTCTGGCCGAGAAGCGCATCTTCATCATGCCCGACATTCTGGCCAACGCCGGCGGCGTGACGGCGAGTTACTTTGAGTGGGTGCAGGACCGGCAGGGCTACTTCTGGAAGGAAGCCGTCGTCAACGAGCAGATGGAAACCATCCTGCGCGACAGCTTTGAAGATGTGATCCGCTACGCCGAGGCTCACAACGTGAACAACCGCATCGCTGCCTATATGCTGGCCATCGATCGCGTGGCCATCACGATCCGGCAGCGCGGCATCTACGCATAACGCAGCGGGGCGGAAAAGGCCTGGTCAGTTTGGGATATCCCCTGGCTTTGCCGGAGTGGCAGGAGAATGAGCGCCGTCCCTACGGGACTCCGGATGAATTGTTGGTTACGCCAACCCCACGCTGAAGCGCGGGGCTAATCAACATAGCGCCTACGGCGCAAGTCCACTGGCTGTTGTCACAGCGCCTACGGCGCGAGACCGCTGGCAGTTGTCACAGCGCCTGCGGCGAGAGGCTAGCCTACGTGCGCCTTTTGCCGGGCAAGGCGGCTAATGCTGTCGCTTTGCTTGACCATTTCCATCACCGAGAAGCCCTTTTCCGCGATGGCTCCGGTGGGGCAGGCCTGCACGCACTTGCCGCAACTGGTACAGCTCAACGCCTTGCCCCAGTCGTCCTTGAGATCGCTGACGATGCGCGAGTAAATGCCGCGCGAGGCCACCTCCCAGACGTGCGCGCCCTCCACCTCGGCGCAGACCCGCACACAGCGCGTGCAGAGGATGCAGCGGTTCTGATCGAGAACGTAGCGGGGGTGGGTCATGTCCACGGGCAGGCGCGGATTGTTGTAGGAGTAGCGCACGTGGGTGATGCCCAGCTCGCGCGCCATTGCCTGCAGTTCGCAGTGGCCGTTGGAGACGCAGGCGGCGCAGATGTGATTGCGCTCGACCAGCAGCAGCTCGACGGCCATTTTGCGGTACTGCGTCAGCTTGGCCGAGGCGGTCTTGATCGACATGCCCTCCTGCATGGGCGTGGTGCAGGCGGGCAGCAGGCGGTCGGTGCCCGCCAGCTCGACCATGCAGACACGGCATGCACCCACCGCGGAGAGGCCCTTCAGGTAGCAGAGCGTCGGAATCTTCTTTCCGTTGGCGTTGGCCGCCTCCAGAATGGTCTGACCCTCGCGGGCGGTCACCAGTTCGCCATCAATTCGGACGGAAATCGTTTTAGCCGGCATCGCGGATTCCCTTTCTAATTCCCTGGGTCTTATTGGTTCGGCCCATCCTAAGTGTTTGGCCTCCCACCCTTGCGCCAAAAAAAAAGCGCAAGGATGGGGCACGGAAATCTCTCCGTTAGTTGGCCCCCACAGTGGCGCGCAGATCGCAACGCAGGCAGCGGCGAGCTTCTTCCAGCGCCTCCTGGGCGGTGAGGCCGTCCACCACTTCCTGCTGCGATCGAACCCGGAGCACCGCAGGCACATCGTGCCCAACGTGGCGGCGGCTGAGGCTCGGCTCTCCGGGCGCCGTGCGGCTGTACTCAAAGTCGGGGAAGAGCTGGTCCCAGCGGGCTTTATCCGAAAGGCTTGGGCCCATGAGCCGCTCGTCTATCTTCTGCGCCGCCTGCTTGCCGCAGCTCATCGCATTCGAGACGTTGGATGCGCCGGTGATCACGTCGCCGCCCGCATAAAAATTCGCCCGGCTGGTCTCGTAGGTGAAGCGATCCACAACGATCATTCCCTCCTCCGTGAGGGCCAGTCCAGAGGCCTTGCAGAAGTCCTGATCGAAGGTCTCGCCCACGGCCAGGATCACGCTGTCGCACTCATAGCGCTGCACCTCGTTGGTGGGCATCGGCCTTCTGCGCCCGGATTTGTCGTACTCGCCGAGGCGGGTTTTCACGATCTCGATGGCCTTCACGTGACCCTCGGCATCGCCCATGATGCGATGCGGCGCGGCGAGAAAGACAAAGCGCACGCCCTCGTCCTCGGCGGCCTGAATCTCTTCGTCGATGGCTGGCATGTCCTTGCGCTCGCGGCGATAGAGGATGGTGGCTTGCGCGCCCATGCGCATCACCGTGCGCGCCGAATCGATGGCCGCGTTGCCGCCGCCGATGATCGCTACCCTGGCACCCATTGTAACTTTTTCCTGACGCGCGACGGATTCGAGGAAAGGCAGCGCGGGATGCACATTCTGCAACTCCGTTCCGGGCAGATAGAGCCAGGATTCCTTCCAAGTTCCGATGGAGAGGAAGACGGCGTCGAACTGGCTGGCCAACTCGTTCAGCGGCACGTCGAAGCCGATGCGCGTATTGAAGACCATCTTCACGCCGACGCCTTCGATCATGTCCAGTTCGCGGCGCAAGACGGACTTGGGCAGCCGGTACTCGGGAATGGCGAAGCGCAACATTCCGCCTGCTTCGCCGCGCTCTTCGAAGATGGTCACATCGTGGCCGAGCATGGCCAGATAAAACGCGGCGGTCAGGCCGGTCGGCCCGGAGCCGGCGACGGCCACCTTGCGGCCGGAATAAGGAAGCTGGCGCGCGCGAATGCGCTGGAGCATCGGCTCAAAGAGGTCGGATTGATAGATAGCGTCGGCCAGGAAGCGATGCACCTCGCGCATATTCACCACCTCGTCGAAGGACTGACGGCGGCAGCGATTGTCACAAGGATGCTGACAAACTCTACCCGTGGAAGCGGGCAGCGGATTGTCGAGAATCACAGACTCGAAGGCGTCTTCGAGGCGGCCCTCCTGATAAAGCTCAAGGAAGCGGGGAATGTTCATGCGCAGCGGGCAGGAGTTCTCGCAGGGCGAGAGGGCGAGCTCCTGGCAGACGCCGGCGCGGCAGCGATGCGCGACGATGTGGTCCTCGTACTCATCGCGGAAGTGGCGGATGGTGGTGAGCACGGGATTGGGCGCGGACTGGCCGAGACCGCAGAGCGAAGTCTCGCGGATCATGCGGCCCAACTCGTCGAGCAGGATCATCTGCTGGCGCGTGCCGCTGCCGTCGGTGATGGAATTGAGGATGCGCAGCGCCTTGTTGAGGCCGACCCGGCACGGCACGCATTTGCCGCAGGACTCGGAGTGAGTGAACTCGACAAAGTAGCGGGCGACATCGACCATGCAGTTGTCTTCATCGAGGACGACCATTCCGCCGGAGCCCATGATGGAGCCGAGCTGCGCCAGGCTTTCGTAGTCCACGGGAGTGTCGAACATATCGACGGGGATGCAGCCGCCGCTGGGTCCGCCGGTCTGCACGGCCTTGATGTGACGGCCATTCACGGCACCCTCGCCGATGTCGTAGATGTAGGTCTTGAGGGGAGTGCCCAGGGGCATCTCCACCAGGCCGGTGTTCTGGATCTTGCCGACCAGGGAGATGACCTTGGTCCCAGGGCTTTTCACGCTGCCGGTTTCGGCGAACCATGCGGGGCCGCGGGTGATGATGGGCGCAACGTTGTACCAGGTTTCGACGTTGTTGATGTTGGTGGGCTTGCCATACAGGCCCTTCTGCGCGGGGAAGGGCGGGCGGGGATGCGGGCGGCCGGCGTGGCCTTCGAGCGAAGCGATCAGCGCCGTCTCTTCGCCGCAGACGAAAGCGCCCGCGCCCTGCACCAGCTCGATGTTGAAGTTGAAGCCGCGGTTGAGGATATTCGCGCCCAGCAGGCCGTATTCGCGCGCCTGTTCGATGGCCCGATTCAACCGGCTCACCGCCAGCGGATACTCGGCGCGGACGTAGACGATGCCCTCGGTTGCGCCCATGGCGTAGGCACCGATGATCATGCCCTCGAGCAGCGAATGAGGGTCGCCCTCGATCTCGTTGCGGTTCATGTAAGCGCCGGGGTCGCCCTCGTCGGCGTTGCAGATGATGTACTTGGTGTCGGCCTTGGCCTTGGCGAGAAAATCCCATTTGTTGCCGGTGAGGAAGCCCGCGCCGCCGCGGCCGCGCAGCCGAGCGGCCTTGATCTGCTCGATGACGTTGTCGGCGCGCCCGTCGATCAGCACTTTGTAGAGGGCCTGATAGCCGCCCACCGCGATGTACTCTTCGATGTCGGAGGAACTGATGAGCCCGCAGTTGCGCAGCACAATCTTCTTTTGCCCCTTGAAGAAGGGGATCGTGCTCCAGGAGGGAATCAGCGGGTAACCCTGGCCGTAGCGCAGGTGAGCGGTGATGTGATCCCACTCCTCGATCTTGCAATAGACCAGATCGGCGGGCATGATGCCGGTGGAGACCGCTTCCAGGATGCGGGCGGCGTCGTTGGCCTGCACGCGATGCAGCATCACCAGCGGGTTCCCCGGCAGACGGATGCTGACCATGGGCTCCTGGAAGCAGGAGCCGAAGCAGCCCACGCCGGCCAGCATCACCTCCAGGCCGCTGCGATCGATGGCCTCATTCAGGGCGTGATAGACCTCTTCCGCGCCATTGCCGCGGCCACAGGTTCCCATGCCCACCGTGAGGCGCGGCGTGGCCGGCATCAGCTTGGCAAGCCCGGCTTCGCGCACCGCGTTGAAGGCGCCTATATCCTGAATTCGCGGCATCATTTCCTCCCATGTCCATTGTGTTCAAGAGCCTTCACTTCCCTTTGCAGCGTACGCTCATTCACGTGGCTGAGGATGTGGTGGTTCACCTCGACGACCGGGGCCAGCGCGCACTGGCCAAAGCAGGCGACGGTGCGCACCGTAAAGCGCTGGTCGGGGGTGGTGAGCGCCATTTTGTCGGCCTCGTTGGTGTCGCTGGCTTCCTGCCCGCTCAGCCCCAGATCGAGGCAGAGCTTCTCCAGGAGATCGCGCGAGCCGCGGGTGTGGCAGGCCGTGCCGCGGCAGACGCAGATCACGTTGTCGCCCTGCGGGTCGAGGTTGAAGAGCGCAAAGAAGGTTACGGCGCTGTAGACCGTGGAGGGAGGAATGCCGGTCTCCTCGGCGATGTAGCGCAGGGAGTCCATCGAAAGGAATTTATGGGCGTTGGCGGCCTGAACCGCCGCCAGGATTCCCAGCAGCGCTCCGGGGCGGCCGTCCTGCTCATGAATCGCCTGGTCGATCAGCAGCCTCTCGTGAGCATTCAGCACTTCATGGGCGACACTCTGCATAATGCCTCCGCTTATTCATAAATTTGAAGACGATGATGGCGGGACGCAACGCGCCCGGCGCCGTCGGAAAAACAGCACACACTTGCCGCGCACACATTGTGAGGGGGCGAGATGGAGAGGGCGACATGGGCCAGACCCTGCTCACTTCTGGACCATCTTCCGGGGGCGTGGAAGGAGAAAGTAAAAGAGCGTTCGCCTATGAAGTCCTGTTGCCCGGAAACGCGGACAATACGCTTGCCGGCGCAATCCGCAGCGACTTTCACCCCGAAGACTGTCCGCTAGGGATAATGACAATCCGAGGGCATCATTGGATGTGCCTTGCGTCACATCGATTAAGATGCGCGCTGTGCGCATGAGGCGCTTATCTGCGAAGCGGCCAGAGCGGATCGTCTGGACCGCCCTTGGGTTCAAACGGCGGTTCGTTCTCCGGCTCGGACGGCTCCGGCTGCGCAGGCTCCGGCTCAGGCGTGGGCAAAGGCTGCTCTGCTGCTTCCGTCTCGGATTCAGCCTCTAATTCAGTAGCGGATTTGGCTGTGAATTCGATCTTCAGCGGCGGCGGCTCCCACGGCTCAGGGAGGGCTGGAACCACTTCCACTGACGGCACGGATTCAGCCTTTGATTCGGCGGCGGATTTGGCTGCAAATCCGGCCTCCGGCGTTGCCGGTTCCCATGGCTCATCTGAGGAAGGCTGCATGTCACTGAGACCGAGAATGCTCGTCTTGGCGAAGGGCGCGGGCCTGCGCGCGAAGATTGATGCGATGGAATCCACCAGGGTTTTCGCTCCGGAGTGAGGATTCTCTGGGGGTTCGCTTTCTGCTTCCGCTTGTTCCGTTGCTTCTATTTGTTCCGCTTGTTCCGTAACTTGTTCAATGGCGGCTTCTGGTTCGTCCGCCGACCATTCGGGTTCATCCTCGGTTTCGGGGACGAATTCATAGGCAGCGGGTTCAACGGCGGCTGCTTCGATCTCCAGCTCTATCGGCTCAGGCTCCTCGGAAGGCAAAGGCTGCGGCTCTGCGGCAGCTTCAGTTTCAACGGTGGGTTCAAAAGCGGCTTCGATTTCCGGCTCGGCTGACTCTGGCTCCTCGGTGGAATCAATCTGCTCTTCGGGCACAGGCGTTGCTTCTGCTATCGGCTCAGGCTCGGGGATGGATGCAGCCTCAGACTCAGATTCAGACTCGGGAACGAGTTCAGCAGCGGGTTCAAGAGCCACTTCGACCTCCGGCTCGGCTGGCTCTGGCTCCTCGGTTGACTCAAGCTGCTCTTCGGGTACAGGCGTCGCTTCCTCTATCGGCTCAGGCTCGGGGATGGATACAGCCTCTGTTTCGGCAGCGGATTCAATAGCGGTTGCTTCAATCTCCGGCTCTATCGGCTCTGGCTCCTCGGTTGAATCAATCTGCTCTTCGGGTACAGGCGTCGCTTCCTCTATCGGCTCAGGCTCGGGGATGGATACAGCCTCAGACTCAGATTCAGACTCGGGAACGAGTTCAGCAGCGGGTTCAAGAGCCACTTCGACCTCCGGCTCGGCTGGCTCTGGCTCCTCGGTTGACTCAAGCTGCTCTTCGGGTACAGGCGTCGCTTCCTCTATCGGCTCAGGCTCGGGGATGGATGCAGCCTCTGTTTCGGCAGCGGATTCAACAGCGGCGGCTTCGATCTCCGGCTCTATCGGCTCCGACGCTTCGGTTGGTAAAGGCAGCGGCTCCACAGCTGGCTCAGGTTCTATAGCTGGTCCAACCGTCGCTTCAATCTCCGGCTCTGCTGGTTCGTGTTCTTCGGTTGACTCAAGCAGCTCACCCGGCTCAAACGTCGCTTCCGCTATCGGCTCAAGAATCGATTCAGCATCAGACTCAGACTCGGGAACGAGTTCAACAACAGGTTCAACGGCCGCTTCGATTTCCGGCTCGGCTGGCTCCGGCTCCTCGGTGGACTCAAGCTGCTCAGGCTCAGGAGTCGATTCAGTCTCAGATTCAGACTCGGGAACAAGTTCAATCACTGGGTCAGCAACTGCTTCAATCTCCGGCTCGGCTGGTGATGGTTCTTCGGTTGACTCAAGCTGCTCAGTGGGCACAGGCGTCGCTTCTGCTATCGGCTCAGGCTCAGGAATCGATTCAGCCTCAGATTCGGGAACGAGTTCAACAGCAGATTCAACAGCCGCTTCAATCTCCGGTTCGTCTGGCTCCGGCTCTTCGGTAGAATCAAGCTGCTCAGTGGGCACAGGGGTCGCTTCCGCTATCGGCTCAGGCTCAGAAATGGATTCAGCCTCAGATTCGGGAACGAGTTCAACAGCGGCTTTAGGAGTGGTTTCAGCGTCTGCGGCAGGCTCTTCGGCGGCAGCCTCAATGGCAGCCGGAGCCAGTAGCAGGTCCACTCGATAGCCGGCTGCCTCGGCGGTCGCCAGGGCTTCTTCGAGGCTCTTGGTCATCGCACGAACCTCCGCGCGGTTGGACGCCACGCGGCCGGGAGCGCTCTCGCCCGCCAGGCGCAGCAGCGACGGCATCAGCAGCCACCAGAGCAGCTCCTCGTAACGCTCGCGCACCAGGTAGTCGTGCCCCTCCGCCTCATGTACGCCGCAGAGCCAGCGCACATCCGCATCCAGCCACAGGGCGGACCACAGAACCGGCGAAGGCGCTAGAGCCTTTCCCTCAGGGGCTAAAGCCCGCGTTGATGATGAGGCGCTTATGGCACGACTCAAGTCGTGCCCTGACACTTCTGGCTGACCCGCAAGTGTTTCTTCGCGGTTCGTATCGCCCGTATCCTTCTCCTTTGGGCTTATGGCACGACTCAAGCCGTGCCCTGACACTTCTGGCTGACCCGCGAGTGTTTCTTCGCGGTTCGAATCGTCCGTATCCTTCTCAGGGGCAGATATTTCAGGCTTGCCCTCAAGGACCGATTGTTCAGGCTTGCCGACGCCGGCTCCGATGAGCAAGCCAACCTTGACGCGAGCGGCGACGCGCCACGCTTCCTCGCCCTCGAATCCCAGTGAGGCGAAGAGCTGAGCGAAGGGCTCGCGCAAGCGGAGGCGGTCAAAGAGCTCCAGCGCCATGCGCTCGGGATTCTGCGCGTCGATGGATTCAGCCAGTAGCTCCAGCACGCACCAGCCGAGCACCGGACCCCACATCGCCGTCGCGGTCAACTGCGGGCTGGGGCTGGGTAGCATGCGGCGGGCGGCCACGGTCCACGGCGCCGGGAAGAGCGCTTCGAGGGCGGGAATGCGCATGGCCGCGCGCAGCCGCTCGCGGAAGGCTGCGCGTAGCAGGCTGGGGTTGGCGGGCGCGGCGACGCTGCCGCCGGCCAGCGCAAGATAAGACTTCTGCGCCTGACGCAGGAAGTTCTCGCAGCGCGTCCAGGCGGTTTCGAAGAATTCCGTGCGCTCAGACTCGAGCGCGGGATTGACTCCCCCGGCCAGTGTGCGCGGATGCTCGGCCAGATCGGCGAAGAGACGCACCAGCGCCGGTTCCAGCAGTTGGCGCAGCGCGTCGTGCGCCGGTTCGAGCTCCAGATGCACCAGCGCATCTTCCAGGCTGGCTACGCCGCGGCCGTTGAGCTGGTCGCTGAGCCGGTCCCATGGCTGCTCGGCGGTCGAGTATAGCTCGCGCCAATCGAGAAAGACGTGGCATTGGTATGCGCCGAGATCGAGGGTCAATCCGCGATCTGACAAATCATTTGTCCTGCGCAGGTATTCGAGGCCGGTCAGCGAGTCGCGCCAGGCGAAAACAGCACCTGAGTTGTCGCTCAGGCCCAGTCCTTCCCGGATTCTTTGCTGGCGCAGTTGGTTGGCGCCCTTGTCGGCGTAGGCCGCGGAATAATCAATCGTCCCGTGGGTGTGGCCGTAGCGATTGTTATAAACCACCAGGGCGCGCTCATCGCCTCTACGGTTGGAGTAAGCGAAGACGTTCTCGTCCACCTTGCCCGAATCCGTGAAGAAGTCGTAGAGCAGGAAGTTGCTGCTCTCGGCAAAGAGCCGGCGGCGCTTGAGCAGCGGGGCAATCTCGCGTTCATGGCGCTCGATCATCCAGGGATCGGCGTTCTCGTCGTAGCGCGGGCGCTGGTACTCCATGCCGTACTTTTCGGTGAAGCCCTCGATCTGGCCGTGGCCGAACATGGGCAGGCCGGGCAGCGTGGCCATCATCGTCGCAACTCCGAAGCATTTATCGCCCTTGCCGAATTGATCGATGGCCGTGCGCTCGTCGGGATTGCTCATGAAGTTCACGTAGCGCTTCATGATGTCGGGGTCGAACTCCAGCGTGTTCTTGATGACCGAGCGGTACTTGGCGTTGTCCTCGTCGCGCAGCATCACCATGAAGGCGCTGTTGTAAACGCGATGCATGCCCAGCGTGCGAACGAAGTAGCCCTCCATCAGCCAGAAGGCCTCGGCCAGCAGCAGCGTGCCCGGCACTTCGGCGGCCACGCGATCCACCACCTCGCGCCAGAACTCATGCGGCATGGCCTGATTGAACTCGGCCTGGCTCATGCCGTACTCGGCGCGCGAAGGAATTGCGCCGCTCGTTCCCGGCCCAGGAAACCACAGCCGGTGAAAGTGCCGCTTGGCCAGCGTCATCGCCGCGTCAAAGCGGATCACGGGAAAGAGGCGCGCCACGTGCAGAATCGTCTGGATCACCTGCTCGCGGACGGCTGGATTCAGGTAGTCGAGCTGCGCCGTGTCGTTCCAGGGAAAGCTGGTGCCGTCGTTGCCGTGGTAGATGTAGCGGGTTTCGCCGCTTTGCAGGTCGCGGCGGCGGAAGACCACCGCGGCGTCCGACTCCTCATAGTAGTGGTCCTCGATCTTGATCTCCACGCGCGCGTCACGCGAGAGGTCGGGGCCGTTAAAGCTGTAAACCGGATAGGGCGGATCTGGCCGCGAGATGAACCATTCCGGCTGCTCGATCACCCACGGCGAATCGATGCCCATGTGGTTGGGAACCATGTCGCTGGCCAGCCGAATACCGTGCAGGTAAGCGCGGTCGCGCAGATTCGTGTAAGCCGCCTCGCCGCCCAGATCTTCGGCAATTGCGTAGTCGAAGAGCGAATAGGCCGAAGCCACCGCGTCCGCATTGCCGCAGAGCAGCTTGATTGTCTTGGAGGCTCGGCTGCGCTCCCAGACGCCGATCAGCCACAGCGAATTCAGCCCGCGCGCGGCGAGCGTGGCGAGCTCCTCGTCTGGAATCTCATCGAGGCGGGTAATCGCGCGCCCATACTGCCGGCTCATCTGCGCCAGCCACACGTAGGTGCTCTTGGCGATCAGCACGACGGTCGGCATCCAGGCGGTGTCGGCCGAGAACTTCTCATATTCGTGCGCCGGATCGCCGAAGACGGGAACCTCGGCGGTGCTGACCACGTCCGGCCACTGCTTTTGGCCGCTCTCGCGATGGCGCCGGGCGGCTTCGCGGGCCTGCACGGCGGGCGGGTTGAACTGCATCCAGATAGCCAGCTCTTCCTCATGCAGAATCTCGCCGGCGATCAGCAGGTAATGATCCAGGCTGTCGCCCAGCATCGGCTTCCACAGCTTGCGAATCAGCGCCAGTTGCTCGCTGAGAGAGCGCGGCGCGCCCACCGCCGGCGCCCGCAGCAGCTCCAGCAGGTTCATCGGCTTGGCGCCGGGGAGCGGAATCAACGGGCGGGTTGCAAAATAATCGGGAAACTGCCGCGTCACCTGGCGATACACCGTCCGCTCGGCCAGCGTCTTTTCCTGGAAAAGCTCCTCGAAGGGCTGAAAGGCTTCATTGCGGTTGGCGGTCCACAGCAGCAGCAGCTCCTCCAGCGCGACGGCCCAGTGCGATGCGCCATTCGTCTCTCTGGAAAGCCACTGGCGCGGCGTCATCTGGCCGCAGATCACCGAAGCGCCGGGAAACTCCTCGACAAAGGTCAGCAGCATCCGGCTCAGCGGCTCGGTGCCCACAATGCCGGAAAACCACTCCAGCGCTTGGCTCATGACCGCCGGGTCGAACCGCTCGCGGTAACGCGCCATCAGCACGTGGCTGGCCTCGTCGATCAGGCCCATCGCGTAGAGCTGGCCGGCATGAACCGCCTGCTCGGGATGCTTCTCCACCTCGCGTACCTTGTTGATGCGGTAGGCAAATTCGCGGCAAGCGGCCACATTGGCAAAAACCACGTTCCCCGAGTAGGAGAACAGCGAATCCGCGAACTGGTAGCGTTCACGCGCCTTCCGGGCTATATGGAACTCCATCATAATAATCGAACCCCAAAAGATAAAGGTACATCAATCAGGTCAAGGTCGTTAAAACTCTTTAGTATCACTTCATTTGTGACTAAGAACGCCGGGCAATAAGGAGTTGCGCCCCTCAATCCAGCGCCTTGTGGAAGCGGAGAATGGAGACCGTCAGCAGCGCCACGCCCAGGCCGGCCATCGCCGCCATCTGCGGCCACAGAATATCCATTCCCACGCCCTTCAAATAGGTGCCGCGAATCACGATCAGAAAGTAGCGTAGCGGGATCACATAACTGAAAAGCTGCATCCAGTGCGGCATGGTGCTGATGGGAAATCCGAAGCCGGAAAAGGTGATGGCCGGCATGATGAAGAAAAAGGAAGTCACCATCGCCTGCTGCTGCGTCGCGGAGATTGTGGAGATCAGCAAACCCACGCCCAGCATGCACAAGATAAACAGAACGGCTCCGAGCGCCAGCACGGAGACATGGCCGCGAAAGGGCACCTGAAACCACAGCGATCCGACCACGGAAATCAGCGCCACATCGAAGATGCCGATCAGAAAAAACGGCAGCGTCTTGCCCAGGATGAACTCGGCTGGGCGAATGGGCGTGACCATCATCTGCTCTAGCGTTCCGATCTCGCGCTCGCGCACCACCGCGAAGGCCGTCAGCGTAATCACCAGAACCAGTGTCAGGCTGCCGATGATTCCCGGCACAAAAAACCAGCGGCTACTAAGATCCGGGTTGTACCAGGGGCGCGGCGCAAGCTCGACCGACGGCATCACCTCGATCAACTGCGGCGCGATGCGATCGATGCGGTCCCGCTGGTACTGCGCGGCAAAGCCCTGAGCGATCTGCGCAATGTAGCCCGAAGCAATCAGCGCTGTGTTCGAATTGGTCGCGTCCACAATCACCTGCAACGGCGCGGTCTGGCCGCTGCGCAACTTCTGCGCGAAGCCGGCATCGATCTCCAGGCCGACCGTGGCATCGCCGCGCTCAATCAAATCGCCGAGCTGGCGTGAGTCCGTCAGTTGCCGCTGCACATCGAAGTAGGGGCTCGAAGTAAAGCGCGAAACCAGCTCGCGGCTCTCCTGCGAGTGATCCAGATCAAGCACGACGGTTGGAACGTGGCGGATTTCGTAGTTGGCCGCGTAGCCGAAGACCATCATCTGAATGATCGGCGGGCCAATCAGAATGAAGCGCGTCCGCTTGTCGCGGAAGACCTGGATGAACTCCTTGATCAGCATTTGCTTCAGCCGCCCGAACATTGCTTCTCCTTATCTCTCACCCGAATACAAAAGCCCTTGTGAGCGAACAGCGAGCATTTGGCCGCACCGCAGGTGCTTAGTCCAGCCTCTTGTGGAAGCTGCGCGTGGCCACTACCGTCAGCACCAACGCAAAGACAGCCAAGGGAATCAGCTCCGCGGAAAGCCTACGCGCAGGTGTTCCTTTCAGAAAGATTTCCTTAAGCGCAGAAACGTAATAGCGCACCGGCAAGATGCGCGTGATCCATTGCAGCGCAATCGGCATTTGTTCAATCGAAAACAAAAAACCGGAGAGCAGAAACGCCGGAAGAAAGGTAATCAGCAGCGCAATCTGGCTGGCCGCGAACTGGCTCTTGGCAAGCACGGAGATGAAAAATCCCAGTGCGAGCACCACCACCATGAACAACGCCGACGCGCCCATCAGCGTGAACCACGAGCCGCGAAAAGGCACGTGAAACCAGTAGATCGCGATGGTCGCGCTGATGACGGTGTCCAGCATTCCCAGCACAAAATAAGGCGCCAGCTTGCCGAGCATGATCTCCATCGCCGTCACCGGAGTGGAGATCAACTGCTCCATCGTGCCCCGCTCCCACTCGCGCGCGATGGTCAGCGAGGTGAGAAACGCGCCGATCACCGACATCACCAGCGCCAGCACGCCGGGAATAATAAACGCGCTGCTCTCCAGATCCTCGTTGTACCAGGTGCGCGTTTCCACGCTCATCGCTGCCGGCTGGATGGAGAGGCCGCGAGCGCGCAGCCAATCAATCTGAATCTGCGCCGAGTAGCCTTGCACTACCGCCTGCGCATAGCCGATGAGCACATTGGCCGTGTTGTCGTCCGAGCCATCGACGAGCGCCTGCACCTCGACGGGCCGGCCGTCGCTGAGACGCTGCGAGAAGTCCCACGGAATCACAATGCCCATCTTGGTGTGGCCGTCGTCGAGCGCGCGCGTCAACTCCGGGTAGCCGCTGACTACGCGGGCAATATGAAAATATTCGCTCGCCTGAAAGTGCTTGAGCAGATCCTGGCTCTGCTGGCTGCCGTCCTGGTCCAGCACATAAACCGGCAGCCCCTTCAGATCAAGATTGACGCCGTAGCCGAAGAGCAGCACCAGCACCGCGGGCATGAGGACCACAATAATCAGGCTGCGCGAATCGCGCACAATCTGCAAAACCTCTTTGCGGGCCACGGCCAGCAGGCGAGTCAGTCTCATGGCTTGCGCTCCTCGGCTTCACGGCCCGTGGTGAGCGAAACAAAAACATCTTCGAGGCTGGGGCGAATCTTTTCCATGCGGCTGACGGCGATCTTGCGATCTGCTAAAAACTTTTCCAGCAGCGGCACGGCCAGCGCCGCATCCTCGACCACCAGGTGCAGCGCGTTTCCGAAGACCGCCGCATCCATCACGCCAGACGCCGATTGCAGCGCTTCCACCGCATCGCCCAGCTGCGCGCACTCGACGAGAAGCAGTTCGCCCTTCATCGAGTCGCGCTTCAACTCCGTAGGCGTGCCCAATGCGACAATCCTGCCGCGAAAAATCAATGCAAGGCGGTTGCAGTACTCGGCCTCCTCCATGTAGTGCGTGGTCACAAATACGGTTACGCCCTCCTCGGCCATCTGATGAATCAGATCCCAGAACTGACGTCGCGTAATCGGATCGACGCCGGAGGTCGGCTCATCGAGAAAAATTACAGGCGGCTTGTGCAAGACCGCGCAACCCAGCGCCAGGCGCTGCTTCCAGCCGCCGGGCAGCGTGCCGGTGATGAGATTTTCCTGACCCTTGAGGTTGGCCATCGAGAGCGCCCATTCGATTCGAGCCTGAAGAAATTTTTGCGGCACGCTATAAAGTCCGGCAAACAACCGGATGTTTTCAATGACTGTTAAATCGTTATAGAGAGAAAACTTCTGCGACATATAGCCGATGTTCTGGCGCACCGCTTCGGGATTCTTGCTCACATCGAACCCGGCAACCATCGCGCGGCCTGAGGTGGGTTTGAGCAGCCCGCAGAGCATGCGAATCGTGGTGGACTTGCCCGCGCCGTTCGGCCCAATAAACCCGAAGACCTCGCCCTTGCGTACTTCAAGATTGATCCGGTCCACGGCGACAAAGTCCCCGAACCTCTTGACGAGGCTGGCGACCACGACCGAGTTCGGTTCGACCGAGTTGGCGATCTCAGGCATGAGGCTCCGCTCCCGCGCTGACCGCATCGACAAACAAATCCTCAATGGACGGCTCGACTTTGAGAATCGCATCGAAGGGAATGCCGGCGCGCCTGAGCCGTGCCTCGAACTCAGGAATGCGTCGCGCCGCATCGTCCACCACAATATGCACTCCGTCGCCGGTCAGCATGAGGCTGGAGATTCCTTGCGCGTCTTTCAGTTCGTCGCGTACTCGCCGCGGCTCCGGCGCCGGGATCGACAAAACGTCTTTGCCCATCTTCGCTTTCAGATTGACCGGCGTGTCGCAGAAGAGCAGCTTGCCCTGATGCATCAGCGCGACGCGATGGCAGCGCTCGGCCTCGTCGAGGTACGCGGTCGAAGTAAGAATCGCCACACCCTCCGCGACCAGTTCGTAAAGGATGCGCCAGAAGTCGCGCCGCGAAACCGGATCGACGCCGGTGGTCGGTTCATCGAGCAGAATCACTTTGGGCCGATGAATGAGTGCGCAGACCAGGCCGAGCTTCTGCTTCATGCCGCCGGAGAGCTTGCCCGCCAGCCGCGTGCGAAACTCGCTCATGCCCGCGGCTTCAAGCAATTGCGTTGAGCGTGTGTTGCGCTCGGTTTTACTGACGCCGAAGAGATCTGCATAGAAGCGAATGTTGTCTTCCACGTTCAGGTCTTCATAAAGCCCGAAGCGCTGCGGCATATAACTGAGCGTGTGCTTGGCGCCCTCCGGGTTGCGCGCCACATCGAAGCCGGCGACAGTGGCCTTGCCCGCATCCGGCGGCATGATGCCCGCCAGCATGCGCAACGTGGTCGTCTTACCCGCGCCGTCGGGACCGACCAGTCCAAAGATTTCTCCGGCGCGCACGTCAAAGCTCAGCGCATCGACCGCGCGCACGCCGGGAAAGCTCTTCGTCAATCCCTCGCAGACAATCGCGGATTGGAGCGGGTCTGTCATTTCGGATTCGCTGGGGAGTTCGCATTCTGCTTGTTCGCGGGCAGATCGATGCGCGCGTCGGCGGGCATTCCCGGTTTCAATTCGTGATTGGGATTGTCGATGTCGATCTTGATGCGATAGACGAGCGTCACTCGCTCCTTGAAGGTCTGCACGCTCTTGGGCGTAAACTCCGCGGTCGATGCGATGAACGAAATGCGCCCATGGTACTGCTTGCCGGGATAGGTGTCGGTGGTGATGACCGCGTCCTGACCCCAATGAATGCTGCCCAAATCGGTCTCTGCTATATACGCGCGCAGCCAGATGTGGTCGAGGTCCGCAATCGTCACGACCGGAGAGCCGGGCGCAACGACTTCGCCAAGTTCCGCCTGGCGCACGGTGACTACGCCCGCCGATGGAGCGCGCAACACAGAGTAACTCAGATTCACCTGCGAGAGGCCGAGACTAGCGCCGGCCTGATTGAGATTGGCGCGCGCGATGGCAATGTCTTCCTTGCGGCTGCCTTCGACGGCCTCGCTGTAGCGCTGCTGCGCGGCCTTGAAGATCGCTTCGGCGCGCTGCAGTGCGGTCGCCGCCAGGTCGCGCTCCTGCGCGGATACCTCATCCTTCGCAAAGAGTTTTTGCTCGCGCTCGTTGTCGAGCTTCTTCTGCGCCAGATCAGCCTCGGCATCGATCATGGTCTGCTGCGCAGCCTTCACTTCCTGCTGGCGTGTACCGGCCAAGGTGAGCGCGAGGTTCGATTCGCGCACGCCCACCGTAGCCTCGTCGATGCGGATGCGCTGCTTCAGGTCGGCGTCGTCGAGCCGCGCCAGCAGCGCGCCCTGCGCCACCTGCTGACCCTCTTCGACGGGCAGTTCGACGATGCGCCCTGGCACCTTGAAGCCCACCAGGCTCTCGTGCGCTTCGATGTTGCCGGAGAGCGTGAGCTGATTGACCGGCGCGGCCTTTTGCGTCAGGCGCGGATAAAAGTACACGCCCGCGGCAATTGCCGCGGCTAACAAAATCACAATGGGAATTATTTTCTTCATCGCTTCAAACCTCTTCGCTGCTTCCGAAATCCGCCTTGACTTCAATGATTCCCCATGAACTCAACGATATTTTTCTCCGTATCGCCCATGGCGCGCGCTAGCGCGAACTTCGCGTCCACGTGGCTGACAACAGCTACAATATAATTCTCTTCGGCGCGGGCCAACTCGTCCTGCGCGGTAATCACTTCAACATTGTTGGCTGTACCCTGCTCGAATCTGTCCTGCGCCATTTGCAGTTCACGCCGCGCCAGGTCCTGTCCATCGCGCGCCACGGCCACCTGCTCGGCGGCGGAGTCCAGGTTCAACAGCGCCTCGCGCAGCTCCTCATCTATGCCACGGTGCATATCGGCAATCTGATCGTCGATGCGCCTCAGGCGGCTCGCCAGCTCCTGCGCCTCTCCATTGCGATCGCGGTCGAAGAGCGTGAAATCGATCTGGCCTTGAATCATGCCCGTGCTCTTCATGCCGCCGATGCTGCGTCCAATTTCGCCGAAGTTTCCGTTGATGCTCAGTTTGGGAAGAGCACGTGCGTGGTTGGCGCTCTGCTGCTCCATCAGCCCCGCGCGCTGGCTCGAGAGCGAGAGATAGTCGGCGCGCTCGAGCAACGCAGCGGGCGCAAGAGTTTCCATCTTCGGCTGATTCAAGGGCCGATAGTCGAGCGGTTCGGCAAGCTCCAGCGGTGTGGCTGGACTCATGCCCAGGTTGCGCGCCAGTGCGAGCAGCGCTTGCTTGTGCTGGTTCACGGCGATCAGCAGCGCCTGCTTGTCGTTGGCAAGCTGGACTTGCGCGCGGAGCACGTCCACGCCCGTCGCCGTTCCAGCGTCGTGCTTGTCTTTGGCCAGCTTGTTGAGCGCGGTTGAATCGGTGACACGCGCCTGCGCGGATTCGGCGCGCGCCCATGCGGATTGCGCATTCAGATAGAGCGCGGCAACGGCGCGCACGATCAGGTCGCGCGCGTCGCGCTCATCCATCTTGCCGGCATCGACGGCAAGTTCGCTGGCCTTCAAGGCGCGACGGCTTTGGAGATCGACAACGTTCTGCTGCGCATAGACGCGGAAATCGTAGTTGGAAAAGGGCCCGACCACATCCGGTATTCCCGGCGAGGAAATCCCAAAGGCGCGCAGATTGCGGTTCTGCACATTGGCATAGGCCTGCGCATTCACGCGCGGCAACAGCGCGGCCGCCAAGCGTCGCTGGCGCGTGCCTTCCGCCTCGTCAACCTTTGTGCCGGCAACGAGTACATTCAAGTTGGCCTGAAGCGCCTTTTGAATTGCGTCGTGCAGCGTGAGACGATAGGGCGCCGGCTGCTGCGCGGCGATGGAAGCGCACGCAAACCAGCCAGCCAGCGAAAGAAGAGCGGCGATGCGCAACTCTGATCTCATGATTTCTGCCCTCGACCGGAGAGGGCGACCGCTCTCCAGAAGTGTTGAAAGCTGTCATCAATCCATTCTTTGAGCGCGGACTCTCCGTGAGCCGACCACAGCAGGATCGTGCCCATCGTTGCCTGCATAAGCTGTGTCGCGACCTTTTCCTTTTGCAGGCGGGGATCAATCTCTCCGTGCTTTTGCCCGGCGGCCACAACTTCGGCGATCATCCTGTGGCCCTCCATCATATTGCCCACAATGATCTTGCGAACACCCTCGCTGGCCAGAAATGAGGAGATCAGCGCGCGCGCAAGGTCGGGGCTGCGCCCAGGCTCCTCGGCAAGCCGCAGCATCAGCCGGTGCAGCACAGTGTGAATCGTCATCCTGCCTTGCCCGGCTGCCGATACGGCCTCTCTCACCTTGCCCAGTTGAATTTCGGGCATCACGCCCAGCACGTGATCCTTGGTCGCGAAATAGTTGAAGAAGGTTCCTTTGCCCACATCCGCCGCTTCGGTAATGTCTTCCACCGTGACGTTGGGGAAGCCGCGCTCGGCAATCAACTGCAATGCGCAGCGGAAGAGGCGCAGGCGTGTTTCGGCGGCGCGACGCTGGCGGCGGCCGGCACCCGGCGGATTGCCGACGGTCAGAGAAGAGGAGAGCTCGGCGGGGCGTTCTCTCTGACCGCGGCTCACATTCGAACGCTGGACAAGTCTGACCATCAGTCATTTATAACGCCGGAGGAAGATTTCGTCAAGAAGAATCTTCCTCGCGGGGCAAATGCCTGATGAATTTCGTGGATTTGTCAAAAGGAAGCTCTGAACCAGCAGGTTATGCGGACCTGCACTCCGTCAGGGGCTAAAGCCCAACGTTCTTTTGTTGCATTTACGGCACGACTGAAGTCGTGCCCTGACACTTCTTGCGACTCTGAATGCGTTTTTCCGCAGCCTGTAAAGCCCGTGCCCTTCAAGACAGCGGCGTATTGATAGCTTCCCTATACCTTCCCGTTCATCGCGTAGAGAATCGCGCGCGCGGTCCATTCCTCGTCGGTGCGCGAGGAGATCATCAGGTCGTAGAGGTGGGGATTGTTCCAGGCCTTGCCGTAGTACTGTTGCAAGTACTTGACGCGCTCTTCATCCACGATGCGGATGCGCTGCTCGGCGTGGACGCCCTTGTCGAGGCGGTCGCGCAAGCGCACCAGGCGATCCAGATAGGGAGCATAGACGAAGACGTGGTATACGTCTGGCTTGTGCTGCAGAATGCACTGCGAGCCGCGGCCCACGATCACGCAGCTGCCCTCGCTGTAGGCCTCTTCGATGATCTTGCGCGAGATTTTCACCATCTCCTCGGCATCGAAGACGGAGTTCTCGCGGAGTTCCAGGCCAGCGGCCAGGGCGGCCGAGCGCATGGCCTGCTGATTGATGCGGCTGAGCCAGGAATCCACGTGCTCATCGTAGGGCCGCACCACCTTTGGATCCACGTGCGCCGCGTAGGCGATGGCGTCGATGATGTCGCGGTCCAGCAACTTCCAGCCGAGCCACTCGGCAATGGTTTGCGCAATGCGCCCGCCGCCGCTGCCAAACTCCCGATTGACTGTCAATACGCGGTAATCCACCTTACCCTCCCGCAATCCTTCAACAGTTTACGTTACACCCCCCGGGGCGTTCTTTCCAGTGTGGCGCGCACAGCCGGCACGCGCCTGCCGTACACTGGATGCGTGCGCCGGCGCGCCTGCACACACTGCGCGCGGCGCGCCTTCCAGGAGGGGCCCATGAAGCGAATTGGCATTCTTTTCGGCGGAGAAAACAGCTTCCCCGGCGCGCTGGTCGAACAGATCAACGCCCGCAACATCGACGGCATCCAGGCCGAGTTCGTCCTGACCGGCGCCGTGCAGATCGATCAGCCGCTGCGCTACGCGGTCATCATCGACCGCATCTCCCACGCCGTCCCCTTCTACCGCGCCTTTTTGAAGCACGCCGCGCTGCACGGAACGGTGGTGATCAACAATCCCTTCTGGGCCTCGGCCGACGACAAGTTCTTCAACTACTCGCTGGCCTTGAAGCTGGGCGTCGCCGTGCCCCCGACCGTCATACTGCCCCACAAGCAGCTTCCCGCGGGCGCGAACGACCGCACGATGCGCAACCTGGAATACCCGCTCGACTGGGAGGCGGTCTTTGCCTATGTCGGCGAAGAAGGCTTCCTCAAGCCCATCGATGGCGGCGGCTGGCGCGACGTGCATCACGTTCACAATCGCGAGGAGTTCTTCCGCGCCTATGACCAGACCCGCGACCTGTGCATGGTCTACCAGAAGGCAGTCAATTTCGCAGAGTATTTCCGCTGCTACGTGGTGGGCCGGAAGAAGGTGCGTATCATGGCTTACGACCCGCGCCGGCCGCACGCCGAGCGCTACATCGAGAATCCGCCGCCGGCCGCCAGAGGGCTGCTGCGGCGCATCCGGCAAGACGCCGTCAAGCTCTGCCAGGCGCTGGGCTACGACTTCAACACAGTCGAGTTTGCCGTCGAGAACGGCATCCCCTACGCTATCGACTTCATGAACCCTGTGCCCGATGCAGACATACATTCGATTGGCCAGGCCAACTTCGACTGGATCGTGAAAGAGGTGGCCGATCTGGCGATTGTCAAGGCGAAGAAGACGCCGCACGTGCCGGAGCTGCGCTGGGCGAGGTTTTTGGGCGCTGAGGCTGCCGCCAAAGTGACGAAGAAGAAGCCGGTTGCGAAGAAGAAAAAGAAGACCATAGCGGTCAAACCAATGTCGGAATAGCATTACCATTGAGGCGTAAGTCTGCATGAAACGAATATGGTGTTGGCGGTGCAAGCAAGAAATGCCGATGCTGGATGAGGACGAGTACGCTGCGATTGCGCGTTTGTACAGCCAGGCAACATTGGCCGTCAAGGAGTACAGGCGTACTCATGAAACCTCGCTGAAAGATACGCCTTTGCATGAGCTATTCGCGCCTGTGCGCGCTCACTACGAGAGTATTACCGGCATTAAAGAATCGAACGAGAACGCAATCATGCACCACCGAATTTCGCTCTATGGCCCGCCCTGCAAGAACTGCCATAAGCCATTGCGTACTCCAAGAGCCAAGTTGTGCGGCGCTTGTATGCACCAGGTATAAGATCATCAGGGGGCCAGCCTCACTCCAGATTGATGCCGCAAAATCCGCCCTCCTCATGGACGCAGAATCACCAGCACTTCCCGTTCCGCGCTTCCCTCCGGTGCGAGGACCTCAATCCTGCGATCGAAGGTGACCAGCTTCGCTTTATGGTGCATGGCCAGGGCGAGCAGGTAGGCGTCGGTGATCTGCTTGGGGCCTTGCAGGCGACGCCGTATAGATGAACTGAGCGCGGAGAGAGGAAGGTCGTCGGCCCAGAATTGGTGGTTTCTGCTCGCTTCGTTTGTTTTCTCAAGCAAATTAAGCGCCGAACCAACTCCCGGCGCCGGATTCATATATGCGGCATTGCTGACCATGCGCACAAAACCCTGCTCGGTGATCGGGCAGGTGGCCCATCCCCGATTCTCATTACTCGTAAACCACCGGGCCATGCGCGCATGAAACGAGTGATTTTCCCACAGGAGAGCGAGCAGAGCATTCACGTCCAGCAAAGCGATACTCACGGCAGTTCACTCTCCATTGCATCCTTCAGCGCCAGCGCCTTTTCCAGCGTGATCATCTCCGAATCCGGTCCGGGCGAGAAGATCAGAATGCCGTTCTCCCACTTCGTCGGCACCTCGGCGTTGAGGCCGCGCTCAAGAATCTCCGAAGCCGCAGCGCCCTTGCTGATCGACCGTGCTGCCGCATACTCCCTCACCTGTTCCAGTACATCATCCCGAATATCGAGCGTGGTTCTCATCGGTTCCTCCTCACGGCGACGCCGATCCTTTGCCGCGCTACCGCCCAAGCGATCGTCATCAAATTCAGTATATGATGCGAATTCCTAAGATACGCATCAAAACGCTAATTTGATGCGAATTATTTTCAGACGCACAGGGGCGTTTACGGTGAAGTCAGTATGACTAATCCGCACATTACTTTATGGGAAACTTTGGTGTCCTGTGAAGGGAGGAAAAACTCAGGTAAAGTGGTGATGACCCTCTATGGGTCCTGGATACCGACTATGGATACATTGAAGTCAGCGTTGCCGCTCACATCCGCACGTTCCCGCCCGGCCTCTCCCCAGCAGGAAGTGCGTTGCGCGGTGCGTTTTCCGCTTGCGCTGCCCGTTGTCTTGACCTCCGGCAGTGATGAGATTGCCGCTGTTACCCGGAATGTCTCGGCCAGCGGCGTGGTTTTTGAGCTTGATAGCCCGGTGCCATCCGGGCTGGAAGTCCGTTTTTCCCTGCGCATGCCCGGTGCTATTTTGGGTACGCCTCACGATGTTCTGGTCCATTGTCAGGGACGTGTGGTACGCTGCTCAAAGAACCAAAGTAACTATCGGGCTGCCGCCACGATTGACGAGTATCAGTTCGCCGAGCAGTGACAGCCGGAGTAGGCGTGGCAAATACCTGCTATGGACTTTTACGACGATTCTGCTGACATTGAGACCCTCGACGCTTCGGTCAAGCCGGGAACCATCCGCGTGATTCTTGCGGATTCCCAAGCGATCTATCGCGTCGGCATTCGCAAGGTCTTCGCGCTGGAAGACGATCTCCGCGTTGTGGCCCAGGCCGACACGCTGGAAAATCTGCGCCTGGCCATCGAGCGCTATCCCTCCGACATTGTTCTGCTGGAGGGCAGCCTGCTGACCGGCACGGCCAACGTGATCCCCGAGCTGCTGCGCGCCGCCCCCGATGTGAAGCTGATTGTGCAGGCCGTGGCCGCCGACGAAAGTCAGACCGTCGAGCTGTACCGGCGGGGCGTGCGCGGCATCGTCAGCCGCTCCATCTCGCCTGACCTGCTGGTGCGCTGTGTGCGCCGCATCGCGGCCGGCGAAACCTGGATCGACAATCAATCGGTCAGTTGGGTCATCGAGGCCTATCGTGCCCAGGCCTCCGCCCTGGTGAACCCGCGCACCCAGCCCAAGCTCTCGCCCAAGGAGATGGCCATCATCACCTGCATTACCCAGGGCAAGCGCAACAAGGAGATTGCCTACCAGCTGGGAACCACCGAGCAGGTGATCAAGAATTATCTGCGCAAGATCTACGACAAGCTGGGCGTCAGCGACCGGCTGGAGCTGGCCCTCTATTGCCTGCACAACAAGATCATCAAGTCCGATACGGATGAAGAAGCGGTGGCGCAAAAGGTTGTGGGCAAATAGGCGGAGCGCCGAGGGCCGCGATCACCTCTTGAGCTATTGAGACGCTTCGCAACGCCCGCGCGCCAGCTCCAGCAAGCGAATCAGCTCTGCCAACTCCACTTGGCTCAGCCCTCCCAGCAACTCCCCCGGAACCGCAAGAATCACCGGGTCCATCGCGCTGAGCAGCTTGAGCCCAGCCTCGGAGATCCGTGTCCGGACCACGCGCCGGTCCTGAGAGTCGCGCTGCTGGCGAATCAGCTTGATCGCCTTCAGCCGCTTGAGCAGGCGCGTAATGTCCGGCTCGGCGGTAATCATCCGGCGGCCGATGGCCGAACAGGTCAGCCCGTCCGGTTGCGCCCCGCGCAGAATCCTCAGCACGTTGTACTGCGTCGAACTCACGCCCCACTCGCGGGTCTTCCGGTGAACGGCGCGGTCGAGGCAGTCCGAGGTGCGCAGCAGATTCAGCAGCGCCTCTTCCTCCAGGCTGGCGAAGGGGCGCTGCTGCGCGATTTCCTGCTTGAGTCCTGCCATCGGCGGTTGATCCCCAGACGCGTGAATTCGTTGCGAATCGTTCTTTGTCTATCTCTACTCCTCGATAATCGCCAGGTCCCAGGGCCCGAGCGTCAGTTCGGCGGAGTTGGCGACCGGCTTGCCGTCGAGCAGGTTGGTTCCGGCGGCGTAGGCGTAGGGCGCCTTCACCTCCGCGCTGGAGTAGTTGAAGTAGTAATGCAGCCGTTTTCCCATGCGATTGACGCCGTGCCGGACGTGAATCGAGGGGGGAAGTTGCTGATCCGCTCCGCTGAGGCCGAGCTTCTCCAGAGTGTTGCGGAGAATGGCGGTTTGCAGCTTGTCGGAGAGGTAGGTCCCTTCGTAAAGCAGCGTGCCCGAGCCAAAGTCATTCTCGGTAATCGCCGGCCACTTTCCGAAGAAGGGATGGTCGTAATAGGCCAGTGGCTTGGCGTGTTCGAGCTGGAGAAACTCGGCCCAGTAGGAGGCCTTGTTGCCGGAGCCAACGTGGAAGGGATCGCCCTTGAGAGCCAACGGAGCCTCCAGGTTCGAGAACTCCTGGTAGCTGATGCCGGCGGCCTCGCGCAGGGGGCCGGGAGCGCGAACCCAGCGCACGGCCGTGTTTTCGTTGGCGAAGCCGCTCTTGAAGGTCATCACCACGTGGCCGCCGTTCTTCACGTAATCCGAGATCCGCTGCAACAGGGCGTCGTCGGCGATGTAGAGCGCCGGAACAATCAGCAGCTTGTAGGCCGAGAAATCCTGCGTCGTCGGCAGCACAAAGTCCGCGCCGATATTCAGGTCGTAGAGCGACTTGTGCATCTGCTGCACCAGTGAGAGGTAACCGTCGGGCTCGCCCGTCCAACTGCGAGCCGGAACACCCCCGCCATAGGGCATCGCCTTGATCGCATTCAGCGAATCGCGGCTCCAGAGAATCGCCACATCGCTGTGCTGCTTGAGTCCCACCAGATGCGGGCCGATCTTCTCCAGTTCATGCGCGGTGCGGCTGACCTCTGCATAAGCGCGATTGGGCTCCAGATCGTGCGAGAGCACGCCCTTCCAGTAGGTCTCCTGGTTGGCGTGGATCGAGGCCCAATGCCAGTACTCGACCATATTCGCGCCGTGGCTCAGATAGGTATAAACATCTTCGCGGATTTGGCCGTCGTAGGGCGGGAATTGGCTGCCGGAGGACCAACCTATGGTCTGAGCGTTGGTCTCGGTCACCAGGAAGTTGGCGTGCTTCAGGGAGCGGGAGAAGTCGCTCTGCAGGGCCTGAAACGATCCGTCGTAGTGGTCCTGAGTGCCGTGATAGATGTTGTCGGCGACAATGTCGAGGGAGCCGGCGATGGCTTCTTCGTTGACGTCGGCCTTCATCATGCCACCGTAGTCGGTGGTGACGAACTGGCGGGGCGAGGCGCATTCGCGGACGAGGACCGACTGCCAGTGGAGGAAGTCGGTAACGCGCATCTGGCTCCAGCGGGTCCACTCCAGCTTGTAGCCGGTGCTCTGCGCGCCGTCGCGGGCGGGAAGGTCTTCCCAGGTGTGCAGGTTCTGGCCCCAGTAGTTGAGGAACCAGGCATTGCTGAGGGCTTCGGGCGTGCCGAACTTCTTCTCCAGATAATGCTGGAAGCCGATGAAATCGTCGGGATTAGCCGCGTCGTAGCTGGAGGTTTCGTTGTCCAGTTGCCAGCCGATGACGACCGGGTTGTCCTTGTAATGGGCAACGATGTGGCGGATCAGCCGCTCGGTGTAAAAGCGATAGGCGGGCGAGTCGGTGTCCATGTTCTGCCGGTAGCCGTAGGTACCGTCCACCGGCGCGCCGCCAAACATGCCGCCGGGGGTGCGCCGGGCGAGGATCTCCGGGTGCTGGTGGGCCATCCAGGCGGGAACCGAGTAGGTGGGCGTGCCCAGAATCACCTTGATGCCGGCTTTGCCCATGGCGTCGACAACGCGATCCATCCAGGCATACTCGAAGCGTCCGTCCTCCGGCTCCCAAAGGCTCCAGGTGGACTCGCCCATGCGCACGACGTTGAGGCCGGCAGCCTTCATCAGGGCGACATCCTTGTCGAGGCGGTCAGGCGCATTTTGCGGCATGTACTCGTTGTAGTAGGCCACGCCATAGAGCACGGTCGGGAACTCCAGCGTGGAAGCGGCGGCGGGATTGGTTTGCTGGGCGCCGGCGGTGACGCAGGCAAACAGGAAAACAGCAGCGGCAGGAAGTAGAAATCGTTGACTCTGGCAGCGCAATGTCCGTCCTCTTTCCGAATGAAAAGCGATCTCAAGATTCTGATACCCCATGAGATCACTTTTACTCGAAGTACAGCAAGACCATCTCCGGGTGAGTGGCGATGCGCATCGCCGGTTCGCAAGTTCCGGTCGCCGCCGGAGGGAAGACCGGCAGCGACCGGAACCGCGGAGGAGATGAGTCGATTCCCGGCAGGAGATGCCAACGATCTGTTTCCGGACCGGAACCGGCCCGGGTTACTGCTTGACGATCTCCACATCGATGGTCAGCTTGACCATGTCGCCCACCATGACCGCCGGGAAGTTGGTCCCAATCCCGAAGGCGGTGCGGCTGATGGTGGTGGTGGCGGAGAAGCCGGAGTGCGTCTTATGGTCCATCATTCCTTCGACGGGCGTGCTGGGGCCTTCCACATCGAGCACCACGGGCAGGGTGACGCCGTGCAGGGTCAGGTTGCCGTTCACCGTCAGCTTGCTGCCATTCTTCACCACGCTGGAGCTGGTGAAAGTTGCCGTGGGAAACTTGACCACGTCGAAAAATGCGTCTGTTTTGAGGTGCGTATCGCGGGCCGCCTCGCCGGTGTCCACGGTGGTGGTGTCGATGGTGACCGTCACGGTGGACTTGGTAACGTCCGCCTCATTGTAAACAAGGGTGCCTTTGACTCCGCCTATGCGACCATGTATGTTGGAGACGCCGCCGTGGCGGATCGTGAAATCGACTTCGCTGTGGGCCGGATCGGTGGCCCAGGCGGAGGTTTGCGCCACGGCCATGGGAGCCGCCAGCGCCAGTATGCCAGTCAGAATTGCCAAACGCTTCATTGCATAATCCTTTCGTTTTAGGGCCGTTGGGCCGCTGCGGGGGTTGTGGAGAGGAGAGGCTCTTACCGAATGCGCGCGGAAACGGGAGATCTGCCACGCGAAATCCGCTTGCATAATATCGATGCTGGACGATTGTTATTTGTTGCAACAATTATTGTCTGTTTCCTATAGACCAGTATTGGAATGGAAGTTCGAGTCTCTGATCTCTGATCCCTGATCTCTGATCTCTGTTTCCTGCTATTCTCGCTTTGATGTCCATTTTGAACGACTTCCGGCGCCTGACCGGCCCCCAGCGGCACACCTTTATGGCCGCCTTTCTGGGCTGGACGATGGATTCGCTGGATTTTTTCCTGCTCATCTTCTGCGTCAAAGCCATCGCCGCGGATTTCCATGCCCAGCCCTCGGCCGTTCTGGGAGCGGTATTTATGACTCAGTTCTTCCGTCCGCTGGGCGCGCTGGTTTTTGGGATGCTGGCCGACCGCTATGGCCGCCGCCCGGTGCTGATGGCGAACATCCTGAGCTTCACGGTGATCGAGTTGGCCTGCGCCTTTGCGCCCTCGCTGGGCGCTCTGCTCGTGCTGCGCGCGCTCTTTGGCCTGGCGATGGGCGGCGAGTGGGGCGTGGGCGCGGCGCTGGCCTTCGAGACGCTTCCCACCGAGGGCCGCGGCGTCTTCAGCGGCATCTTGCAGGAGGGCTACGCGCTGGGCTCGATCCTGGCAGCAGGCGCCTTCGCTCTCTTCTTTCATTCGATTGGCTGGCGGGGGCTCTTCATCCTGGGCGCGATGCCGGCGCTGCTGGTCTTCTATGTGCAGGCGCGGGTGGCGGAATCGCCGGTCTGGCTGGAAGGGAAGAAGCGGCGGCTGGCGCGCTCCGCCGCTGACGCCCAATCCGCTAAGATCCACGATCTGGCCCGGCTGCTAGCCTTCCTGCCGACGTTTCTCTTCCTGGTCTTGCTGATGACCGCCTTCATGAGCTTCTCGCACGGCACGCAGGACGTGTATCCGACCTTCCTGGCCACCCAGGCCCACCTCACGCCGGGGACTGTGGGGCTAATCGGTGTGCTCTACGGCTTCGGCTCCATCGCCGGCGGCTTTGTTTTCGGGGCGCTCTCGGAAAAGTGGGGGCGTAAGCGGGCCATCGTCACAGCAGCCTTGCTGGCGATTCCGGTGATTCCGCTTTACGCCTATGGCCACTCGGCCGTTTCGCTGGGCATCGGCGCGGTGCTGATGCAGTTCATGGTGCAGGGAGCATGGGGGGTGGTTCCGGCCTATCTCACCGAGCTCGCGCCCGCGCCGGTCCGGGCCACGGCGCCGGGGCTGGCCTACCAGTTGGGCGGCCTCATCACCTCCTGGAACGGCAAGGCGCAGGCGCTGATCGCCGAGCGCACCGGCAACTACCCGGCTGTGCTGGCGGTTACGGTGATCGTCGTGGCGCTGACGCTGGCCGGACTGACGCTGATGGGGCGCGAAGCCAAGGGGCGGGAGATGACGGCGGCGTGAGGGAAGAGTAATGATCGTTCCGAGATTATCCCGAGAAACATAATCGAGACCAGGAATGTCTCCCAATTATATTCAACATGATTAAGATCGACTTCCACTAATCACCTGGATTAACATCTGTTCTCTTCCCATAAATCGATCCGCCAAAGCCGAGAACCCATCCGAGAATAAATAAAAGCCACCAGGTATAGGAGCATTCGTCGTAGCGTCTTTGAGCGGCTTCCTTTACATTTGTTGCTGATTTAGCAACTGCATCCTGCAACGGGATGAACTCTATGTCAAAAGTCAAGACCTTGATCAATTGTATAATCTCCAGAATTTCATTGGCGACATTTGGGTCTTTAGTAACTAGATTCTTTGTGCTAGTATCCTGTATATCACTATTCAAATTCTCTAACTTCTTCCCCAGTTGGTCGCGAACAGCTTTCAGTGTTTCAGTGTGACCGGGAAGCTTATCGATCATGTTTGATACTCGATCAAAACGCTGCTTTTCGATCGCATAGACCTGAAAAACATCAGTTACCTCATCCTGTATGTCACTTCGAGATGTTGTACCTCCAATTCGTTGCCCTGCTATTTGATTCCGAATCGTACGTAGCCGCATATCAAGATCCACTTTATGCAAAGTTGATGCATCATACAAACCATTCATTTTCTCTATATCTTGAGCTTCAGTAATTGTGTCACGAAGATCTTTCAACTTACTTTGAAAGATTTCTTTAACAACAAAACTGAGAAGAACGATCAGGAATCCGAGAATAGAAATTGCTCGACTATGTCTCGTAAAGAAAGACTGTCGTTTTAAGTGAACCACGCCTCTTGGATGCATCGCGCCAATCCCCTTTCAGCATGTATGACTGCTCTGTATTCTATCCCTTTTAACAAACTTATGGATACGGGAGACCAAATCTCAAACCAGTGTGACTCAGATCCCGCTTTTGAGGCTTATGATGTAAGCGGTTCGGAAAAGTGATAAAAGGCCCGACGAATCTGTAAAAAGCTATCTATAGATGGAGATATCCCACCTTAGGCGCAAAAACAAAGACGCGCCGAAGGTGGGGCACCCACAGATGGGATTGTCGCTTACCGTTGAAACAACCCAATCAGTTCGCCGCGCGCCAGGATGTGTCCCTGCATCGCGGCTTCCACCTGCGCGCGCGTCGCGCCTATCGGCAGATTCAACTTTGCGTCCAGCGCATAGATTGTGAAAACGTAGTGGTGCGGCGAACCGGGCGGAGGGCAGGGGCCTCCATAGCCAATATCGCCGAAGTCGTTGCGGCCCTGGCGGGAGCCGTCCGGAAGCTGGCCTTGGGTCGGCACTCCCTCGGGAAGCGCTTGCGCCGCCGCGGGCAGGTCATAAAGCACCCAATGCACGAAAGTCCGGCCGGGTGCGTCCGGATCGGTGACGATCAGTGCAAAGCTCACCGTCCCCGCCGGGGGCGCGCTCCAGGCCAGTTGCGGCGATATACCCGCTCCGTTACAGGTGTACTTTGCCGGGATCCGGCTTCCTTCCGGGAAACTTGTACTGGTTAGATTCATCGTCTGCCCCCTCGCCAAGGAACCACGGCAACCGGTCAGCGCCGCGGCCGCGAGCAGAAGCACTGCCGCAACACCCCACGCCACAGGACGCGATCCACCGCCGAAGCTCTTCCGGTTCTGACTTGTCTTCGTGCTCATTCGTAGCCCTCTTCTTGCAATCTTGCCAACGAGAAGGAATTTTATCGCGTTTTCATTGTTCCTGGAATGCGGCATCGAATCTTTATTTTGTAAAAAGACAGCAAGTCAGCCACCGCTTCGCAGTGATAGCAAGTTCGCAAGTTAGCGGATTTGCCGGCAGTCTTGCCTTTTGGACCATACCTGTTCCCTGTTCCCTCTTCCCTGCCCTTCACTTGGGCCGGATCAGCTCGATACGGTCGCGGGTGCGGACCCAGGTGTTGCCGGCCATGCGGCCTACGGCGTCGAGGGCCGCAGGATCGACGCGAAAATCCTCGAAGAGATCCTCGCGCAGGTGAAAGCGGACGACCTCGCCCAGCACGATGACGCCGCTGGCCGGCGCGTGGCCGGTGTAGATGACCTGGAGGAGCCTGCACTCCATCTGCGCGGGCGACTGGGCGACGCGCGGCGGGCGGACGGCTTCGCTCACGATCGGCGTCAGCCCGGAGAGCACGAACTCGTCCACCTCGAAAGGCACCTCGGCGGAGGAGGCGTTGGCGGCCGCGGCGATCTCTTCGCTGACCACGTTGATGACGAACTCGCCGGTCTCCTCGACGTTGCGCAGTGTATCTTTTCGCTGACCGGCCTCAGGCGTATCTGAATCTGAGGGGCGCAGCGCCGGGCAAAAGAGCACCGTGGGCGGCGCGGAGCCTACGCCGCAGAAGAAGCTGAAGGGCGCGAGGTTGGCCACGCCGCCGCGGCTTACGGTGGAGACCAGCGCCACCGGCCGCGGTACGATGATGCCGGTCATCAGCTTGTAGATCTGCCGTTGCTGGCACTCGGCCGGGTTGAAACTGAGCATGGAAGTTGCCATGCTGCTAGGTTAGAACATTGCCGCGCCGGGCGTGACCGTTCTGGTGCGCCGCCGAATATTCGTCTGTTGTTAACATTCCATGATGCACAATCATGGATAAGGGAGAAACTGCCTTGCCGCGCATACACTTTCAGATCCAGCTCGCCGAACTCAAGGACAAGCTGCTGGCCATGGCGGCCCTCTCGCTGACGGCGGTCGATTCCGCAGTGGACGCCTACCTGCAGCGCGACAAGGGCCTGTGCAAGTATGTCAAGCAGAATGAGAGGGCTATCGACACAGCGCAGCGCGAACTGGATGAGATGGCCTATGATCTGCTGGCCAAGGAGCAGCCCATGGCCATCGATCTGCGCTTCATCCTGGCGGTCATCAAGATCAACAGCGACCTGGAGCGGATCGGCGACCAGTCGATGGGCATTGTGCGCCGCACCCGGGAGATGCTGAAGCTCGACGCGGTCGATCTGCCGGTGGATATTGCGTCGATGGGGGAGTTTGCCGGGCGCATGATCCGCACGGCCTTGCAATCTTTTCTGGAGGGTGACGCGCAGCTGGCCAATTCAGTGCGCGAGATGGACGATGAGATCGACCACATGAACCGCCGCGCCCTCGACGACCTGCTGAAGTTCATCGCGGAACAGCCGGGCTGCACGCAGCAGGCGATGCGCGCCATTCTGGTGGCGAAGAATCTGGAGCGCATCGCAGACCACGCCGCGAACATTGCTACCGACGTCATCTTCTGGATTCGCGGCGCCGACGTGCGCCACCAGATGAGCATGGCGGAGGAGTGAGAAGTACAGGGAGCAGGGAATAGGGAATAGGGAACGAATTCGGCGAAGGCCTATAGCAGAAGCAGCACCTCGAACTGCTCCAGCGTCAAGGGGGGATTGAACAGGAAGCCCTGGAAGGTATGGCAGCCCAGACCGGCGAGGAAGCCGCGCTGCTCTTCGTTCTCCACGCCCTCGGCCATCACCGACAATCCCATCGCGCGGCCCAGCGAAATGATGGTTTGCGCAATGGCGCCGCTGGCCACATCCACCAGCATGTCGCGCACAAAGGCCCGGTCGATCTTCAGTTGATCGAGAGGCAGGCGCTTCAGGTAGGCCAGCGACGAATATCCGGTGCCAAAGTCGTCCAGCGCGAAGCTCAGGCCATGCGCCTTGAGTTCGCTCATCTTGGCGATGACCTCCTCGATATTCTCGACCAGCATGCTCTCGGTGAGTTCCAGCTTGAGATTCTTCGGGTTGGCTCCGGAGCGCTCCAGGGCCGACAGTACCGTTGAGACGAAGCCCGGCTGGCGGAACTGCAGGGCGCTGATGTTCACTGCAAGCATGAGATGGGCGGACTGCTGGTGGCCTGCCCAGGCGGCAAGCTGCTCGCAGGCGGCCTCCAGAACCCAATCTCCCAGCGGCAGAATCAAGCCCGTCTCCTCGGCCAGCGGAATGAACTCGTCGGGCCACACCAGGCCGCGTTTTGGATGCTGCCAGCGGATCAGGGCCTCGGCGCCCACCAAGCGGCCCCGCGCCACTTGCGGCTGATAGTAAAGCAGGAACTGCCTGGCCTTGATCGCTTGGCGGAGATCCTCCTCCAGCGTGGCGCGAGCGTTCACGGCGGTCTGCAAGGCGGGAGAGAAAAAGCGAATGGTGTTGCGGCCCGCCGACGTGGCTTGATAGAGGGCGATGTCGGCCTCCTGGATCAGTTCGCTGGCGCCTTCCCGGTCTGTCCCAAAGACGGTAATCCCGATGCTGGCGGTAGTGATGCACTCGCGCCCCTCCAGCATGAAGGGCTGGCCAATCGAATCCTGGATCTTTTCGGCGACGGTCTTGGCCTGAGCCGCCGCTTCCTCGGCGATCTCGCTCAGATCTTCGAGCATCAAGGCAAACTCATCACCGCCGAACCGGCTCACGATGTCGGCTTCGCGGGCGCAGGTGACGATGCGCCGCGCCACTTCCATAAGCAGAAGGTCGCCGTTGAGATGGCCGATGGTCTCATTCAACATCTTGAAGTTATCCAGCTCCACAAAGAGCAGCGCGCGCAAACGGCCGCCTCGGCCGCCGGCGGCCAGAGTCTGGCGCAACCTCTCCAATAACAGGCGGCGGTTGGGCAAGCCGGTCAGCGGATCATAGTAAGCCAGACTCCTGATCTCGTTCTGCGCGGCCTTGACCTCGGACAAATCCCTGGTGATCGAAAGGATGGTGGGCACACCGTCCACCTCCATCGCCGAGGCCGACATCACCCCCCAGAAGAGCTCCCCGCTCTTCTTCCTGAACTGAACCTCCAGGCCCCGGCAACTGCCGTTCTCCTGCACCTGATTCGCCATCGTGATCCGGTCGTGTATATCCGCCCATACCCCCAGTTGCAGCGAAGTTTTCCCGATGACTTCTTCGCGCTCATATCCAAAAACGTCAAGAAACGCCTGATTGCAGTCAACATATTTGCCGTCGTCCAGGCGGTTGATATTGATGGCGTCGATGCTGGTCTGGAAGGCGGTGCGGTAGCGCTCCTCACTCAGCCGCAGTGCCTCGGCGGCCGCGGTTAGGAGATCCTTGGCCTCCTTGGCCGCAGAGATGTCTTGTGCGAACGCCAGCAGGCATCGAATCCCCCCAATCTCAATCAAGGATGCGTTCAACCGTACCCAATATGTCTCCCCGTTCTTTCTCCTGGACTGGACTTCAAAATCCCGGAACTCGGTGTTGCGGAGCAACTCGTCGACTAATTTCTGCCTGTCGCCGGCATTTACCCAAATGCCAAGTTCCGTCGTCGTGTGCCCAACGATCTCGTTGCGCTCGTACCCCGCCATATCGAGGAATGTCTGATTGGCGTCGAGGATCACCCCATCGCTCCGCTGGGAAATCATGACAGCATCGGGACAGGTCTCGAATACGGTGCGATAGCGTTCTTCGCTGTTTTGCAGCTGCATCTCCCATTGTCTATGCGCGGTGATGTCACTGATGATGCCGCGCATCTTGAGTGGTTTGCCCCGGGCATCGAAGTCGAGCCTGCCCAATCCACGCACCCACCGCTCGGCTTGGTCTGTCTGGCGAATAATGCGGTATTCCTTGTCGAAGGGCTTTCCATCGCCAATGATCTCGCCGGCGAAATAGGCAGCCATCATCGCCTGGTCGCCGGGATGCACCAAGGCTTCCCATCCGGCTATGGAGCGCTCATAGTTTTCGTCGATGCCGAAGATCTCATCCAGCCGGCTGGAGCTTGTCCAGACTCCGGCGGAGATATCCAGGACATAGCAGCCAAGGTCTCCAATCCGCTGAGCTTCTTTCAGGAAGTCGCTGCTCTCGCGCAGTTCCTCCTCGGCCCGCTTGCGCTCGGTGATGTCCTTGCCGAATACGGAGACGCCGGTAATTTTCCCATCAACCACGATGGGGTTGAAGGCCAGTTCAAGGATGCGGGGAAGGATCAGGGTATACTCGACCCGGAAGGGGCCTTCGGAGATGGCGCGCGCATAGAACGGCGGCCAAAGCGCCGCCCTCTCCGGCGGGAGCAACTCGTAATGGCGCATCCCTATCTCAAGCCGGACGCCAAAGGTCTCTTCGATGTTCTGCCGCAGCGCCCCGTTGAATGTCGTCAGCCGGTAATCGAGGTCGACTGACCAGACCAGGTCCCGCGTGCTTTCGATCAGGGCCGAGAGGTCCGCTTCCGCTGTGCGGAGCTCGCTCTCCGCTTTCTTCCGCTCGGTGATGTCCTTGCCGAAGACGGAGACGCCGATCGTCTCCCCATCCACCACAATCGGGCTGAAGGAAATCTCGAGCGTTCGGCCATCGGCGATGGTGTGCTCGACGGAAAACGTTTTCCCCGATAGCGCCCGTTCATAGAGCGGAAGCCAAAACACCGCGCGATCCGGCGGAAGCAGCTCCCGAACGCTCATCCCCGGAGCGACCGGGCCGCCATAATTTCGCTCGAAATACTCTTTGAAGGCGTGGTTGAAGGTAATCAAGCGTAAGCGCGGGTCCACCGACCAAATCAAGTCTTCGGTGCTCTCGATCAAGGCCGAGAGATTGGCTTCTGCTTGTATGCGCATTTCGTAGCCTTCTTACACCGCGATCTTCCGCTTCATACATCGAGAACGCGCTGCCCGAGGGCGGAAGCGCATACCTAGCCTATCGGCTGCCGTCGCTGAAACCAGCAAGATGCATGGTCCAAGCTTCTCCTATTTGCGCCCGCCATGAATCATGGCCGAATCGGCCTACAGGAAAGTACAGCCACTCAAAAAAATACCTTGTATGTACGCCTTATGCAAGCTTTTTCCACAGTATTTTAATTTTTAATCGTGTATTTGACACAAAATGCAGCTTTCCGGGAAAAACGGCGTTTTGGGCGAAGCGCTACCGCTGTCCCATCAATCCCGCGCGATCTCCAGCGCTCCGGTCAGGCTGGCCACGTGCTCGACCCCGTGGCCGCGGCACCAGGATTCGAGGCCCCTGGCCAGCCGCTCGACGGCGCGCGGGTCGGCGTAGCTGGCCGTGCCCACCTCGACGGCTGTGGCGCCGGCCAGCAGATATTCGACCACATCTTCCGGAGTCGTGATGCCGCCCATGCCGATGATCGGAATGCTGACGGCGCGGGCGGTCTCGTAGACCATGCGCAGGGCGATGGGCTTGATGGCCGGGCCGGAGAGGCCGCCGGTAATATTGCTGAGGCGCGGGCGGCGGGTCTCGGCGTCAATGGAAATTGCCAGAAAGGTATTGGTCAGGCTGACCGCGTCGGCCCCGGCCTCGGCGGCGATCCTGGCCATGTGCGCGATGGAGGTGACGTTGGGCGAGAGCTTGACGATCAGCGGCCGGGCGCTGGCGGTTTTGGCGCGGGCCACAAGGTACTCCAGCGATCCTGGATCGGAACCGAAGGCCATGCCGCCGGCGTGGACGTTGGGGCAGGAGACGTTCAGCTCATAGGCCGAGATGCCCATAGCCTGATTGAGCCGCTCGATGACCGCGATGTATTCGCCCACCGTGTAGCCGAAGACATTGACGATGACGTTGCAGCGGGGATAGCGGCGGAGCGGCGGCAGCTTGCGGCTGATGAACTCTTCCACGCCGACATTCTGGAGTCCGATGGCGTTGAGCATACCGGCCGCGGTCTGGATGATACGCGGCGCGGCGTGGCCGGCCATCGGCTCCATCGAGATGCCCTTAGTGACCAGGCCGCCGATCCGCTCCAAATGCACGATCTCTTCAAACTCGATGCCATAGCCGAAGGTGCCGCTGGCGGCAATGATCGGGTTGGCCAGCTCCAAGCCGGCCAGCGTCACTTTCATGTCGGGTTTCACGCGCGGCTGTCTTCCTTTACCATCGAATTCTACACTTTCCGTTATGATAGCCGCTCTGCACGAACGACGCGCCGCACCTGCACAGCAGGAAGCAGGAGCACAGCCAGGGTTGAGACGGGGCAAAAACAACTAAAAATACTTGTTGACATTGCCGCGTTCTGTGACAAGAATCACTGGTAGGTTCTTCCCCTCGCTGTCTCATGCGATGCAAATCACAGTCAGGCTGCACATTCGCCGCCTCACCTGTGATGCAAACGCCGCCTCGCCTCTGATGCAAATCACAGTCAGTCTTCTACCTTCGGCCAAAATCGCCCCGAACCAAGGCCGTTCACCATCGCAGGTCCGAACCGGGGGTATTCTCAACCGCGCCGGGAGCGCACACAGGAGGTTGTATGAAGACGTTCGTTCGCAAAAACTTCGCCGGTTCGGCAATCCTACTCAGGATCAGTTTCTCTGGCTTTGCGGCGCTCGTTTTCCTCTCCGGCTGTGGAGGAAACAACAGTGGATCGAATTCAAACCCACCACCTTCCATCAGTGTCAGCGTGAGCCCCACCACCGCATCGCTCAGCGGCAACGGGGTGCAGTCCTTCACTGCGGCTGTTTCTAACGACTCTTCCAATGCAGGTGTCACCTGGAGCATCGGCTCCGGCGCAGGCGCACTCAGCGCTTCCACCGTGACAGGCGTTACTTATACTGCGCCAGCCACGGTCAGCGCGACCACCACCGTGACCTTGACGGCGACCAGCGTGACCGACACAACGAAGTCCGCCTCGGCCGCCATCACGCTGAATCCGCCCGCTGCTCCGCCAACCATCACTTCCGTTGCGGCGTCATGCGTTCCGGCCTCGGTCCAAACCGGCCAAACATCACAATGTACAGCCGCCGTCACAGGAACCGGAGCCTATAGCTCGACGGTCGCCTGGAGCGTGAGCGGCGTTCAAGGCGGCAACTCCACTGTCGGAACCATCTCGGCGGCGGGCCTCTACACTGCACCCAGCGCTGTCCCCAGCACGAACCCCGTCACCGTCACAGCCACAAGCACCGAGGACGCAACAAAGTCCGGTTCTGCATCCATTACTCTGTCTGCTGCCACCAACCCGCCGACGATCACTTCGGTTGCGGCCTCCTGCACTCCCGCGTCAGTGCAGACAGGGCAAACTTCACAATGCGCAGCCACTGTCACAGGAACCGGAGCCTACAGCTCGACGGTCGCCTGGAGCGTGAGCGGCGTTCAAGGCGGCAACTCCACTGTCGGTACCATTTCGACGGCCGGCCTCTACACCGCGCCCAGCGCTGTCCCTGCCACCAACCCCGTCACCGTCACGGCCACCAGCACCGAGGACACAACAAAGTCCGGGTCGGCGACGGTAACCATTACATCCGCGCCGTCGACAGTTCAAATCAGCTCGCTCAGCGAGACCACGGGCAACCCATTCGATTCACTCACCATCACCGGCTCCGGATTCGATTCCACCGCAACGGTCAACTTCTCTTCCTCATCTGGCGGATTCTCTGTTGACATTCAGCCAATATTTGTCAGCCCGACGTCTCTTATCGTGCCTGTTCCCGTGATCAGAAGCGGTACTACTTTTTTCAGTGGTGCGGTCAATGTCGTAGTGGTCCAGTCTTCCGCTCAGTCCAGCAGTGTACAACTCCAAATCGCCGCCGTGCCTGTAGCGCCTCCAAGTGTTCCAGGAACCGTTACATTAGGCCTGTTGGAGGGCGAACTTGCCGTCGCCAATCAGCTCAGCTCCGAAATCACCTCGGGCCCTGTATCTTCCGACCTCACCGCCCTTATCGGCACATTGAATGCAATCATTCCCCAGATACAAGCCGTCGTCGACGGTACGGCGTCGTCAGCAAATCTCGGGACAACAAATGGACAGCCCGTGATAATAGGACCAACCGAACTTGGCCAGATCGACCAAGTGTCTTTGGCTCTTCTGCAGTCTTTGACCAACTCGGCTGGGGTTGGCGCGAGCGCGGTGCCCGCGGGCTTAAGGAATCTCGTTTCTGGAAGAGCCGCTATAACCGCCCAGGCCGCGACGGGCACGGGTTGCCTCTCTGCTCAGGCTGTGCTCGAATCCAATTTTGAGGTGGCCAATAGCGGGGGAGCAACTGCCTCGGGTGTCGCATCTAACCTTCTGTACTTCAATCAGACGATCAGTACCTCTCCCGCCGCATACGACCTGATTATCAACACCTTGAAGTTAGCACCGTCTGCGATTTTGATTGTTACCAAAACAGGTGCTGTTGTTGTGGCTTCGCCCTTGGTTGTAGCTGCTGAGATTTACGAGGGAATTCACACCTTGGTTGTGGCTTCCAGCTATATTCAGAACCCTGCCCCCACGGGAAAGGATAACGTCGAACTCCTCACTACAATAATCGGCAACCTCAGCCTCGGCCTGGCGGGCGACATTACCACATTCGCTGTGGGGGTAAGTGATCTGCAAAGAGACCTACAAAACCTTCCCCAAGGCACTCCTCCGAACCCTCAGGCCGCGGTGTGCGTTTCAGTCCTTTCTCAGAATTTTGGAACCGAGGCGCTTGGGGTTGCCAGCTCATCCCAATCGGTGACGGTGACCAGCAGCGGTACCGCTCCTGTAACCATCTCCGGTGCGGTGGTCGGTGGGCCGAACCCCGCTCAGTCTCCGGACTTCACTCTGGTCAGCGACGGTTGTTCCGGGATGACACTCCCAGTCGGCGGCACATGCACCATCACGGATCTCTTCACTCCCTCGGTGGCTCAGAGTGAGTATGCGGCGCTTGGCATTACCGGTAACTTCCCGGCATCCCCCATAGTGATCAGCCTTTCCGGGAATGGCAGTGTGGTTTCGTCGGGAGTTGACTCGATTACTCCAGCAACCCTCGCACTCAACCCGCCAGTTATTGGCGGCTGCGCCGGAGGCAGTGGGACGGCCACTTTCTCCGTCCAGCCCGCAACCGGAGTCACATGGACGGCATCCCTTCAGAACTTTCCTTATCCCCCCCCTCCCAACGGCAGCTTGAGCCCGGCTTCCGGAAACGGGCCGGGAACGGTGAAAGTGACCGTTACTTATCCCCCACAGGTTCCAGACCCCGGATTCACCTGCAGCGACACCTTTTCACTTTTCTGGGGCTACAATCAGTTCGTAGTTTCATTCTCTGACGGTAATGTGCTGGGAAGCTACGTGACCTTCACCACAGTTACGGTGGACTAACTCCCTGGCGGTTGTGAATGCGAGGTATTCAAACCGCCGGCCTGAAGCGACAAAAACCGCTAGATTGGTGGCCAGTGTGTCAAGTTCCAGGTCTCGATTTCGAGATCTGGAACTCCACACCAGCTCGCTCTTGCTGATCCGCCCGCGCAGGCGCCGGGTGCCCCATCCTTCCCGCAGTCTCGGCGCGGGAAGGGTGGGATAGCACAGATCTGAACCCTCCTGAATTGACCTCCTATGTCGGTTTACGCAAAATCCGAGTCACTCAGTGAACCTTCCATAGAACTGCCGAGGAAATGACGCCAATCTCGTTGGCTCCGGGTCGGTGCCATGTTACAAGGAAGCTAAGGGTGGCGAAGGCGTTGACCCGGTGCCGGATGGTCGCTCAGTGGGCATAGAAAAGGCGGCTCCGAAGAGCCGCCTTCAGGTTGCGCGGGTGCTACTTGGCCTTCTTGGCGGGCTTGACCGCCTTGCTCTCGCTGGCTTCGTTCGGTGCCGAGTAGTCGAGTTTGCCCTTGCGGCCCTCATTTATTTCCGCGGAAAAGCTATGCGCCGACTGGCTCCGTGGCGTTCACCTTGACCGGCGTCAGCCAGCCGAAGCGGTCGGGCTTGAGGCCGTTGGCGATGCCGAAGAATTCGTCGGCGATCTTCTTGGTGATCTCGCCCGGCTTCCACCCCTGCAACGAAGACTCGTCGCAGGGGACCCCGGACTTGCCGTCGCCGATGAGGATGCGGTCGATGGAGCGGATGGGCTGGACCTCGGCGGCCGTGCCGGTGAAGAATACCTCGTCGGCGATGTAAAGCAGTTCGCGAGGAAGGGAGCGCTCCTTCACTGTCAGCCCGAGGTGCCGGGAGATGGTCAGCACCGAGTCGCGGGTGATGCCGGAGAGCGCCGAGTTGGAGAGCGGCGGCGTATAGATCACGCCGTTGCGGACGACGAAGATGTTCTCGCCGGAGCCCTCGCTGACCAGGCCGTTCACGTCCAGCCCGATGCCCTCGGCGTAGCCGTTGATCTCAGCCTCCATGTGGATGAGCTGGGAGTTCATGTAGTTGGCGCCGGCCTTGGCCAGCGACGGCATGGTGTTAGGCGCCAGGCGATTCCAACTGGAGACGCAGACGTCCGCGCCGCCATGGCCGGCGATGTACTTGCCCCAGGGGAAGTTGGCGATGTAGACCTCGACCGGCGAACCCTTGGGGCTGACGCCGATCTCGCCGTAGCCGCGCAGCGCGATGGGGCGGATATAGCAGGGAGCAACGCCGTTGGCTTCAATCAGCTCGACCACGCCGGCGCACAGCTCCTCGATGTCGAAGGGCAGCTCCATGCGGTAGATTTTGGCCGAGTCCAGCAGCCGCTGCATGTGCTCCGGGAGACGGAAGACAGCCGAGCCGTGCGGCTGGCCATAGGCGCGGATGCCTTCAAAAACGCTGGAGCCGTAGTGGATCACATGGCTCATCACGTGGATGTTGGCCTGCTCCCAGGGAATCAGATTGCCGTTGTGCCAGATTTTCGATGTGGCTTGGATAGGCATGAGGGTTAAAATACTCCTTCGACGCTGCGAACGCGTACCCATTGAGAGTATCGCGCTGGAGGCGGGCCTGTCACGGAGCGGCTATTGTCCAATGCAAGCTGAAAAAGAAATTTCGCGCAACTACCCTGCTTGCTCAATCAAACCCGCTCCCTGCTTCTATCGGTTCGAGCGTCAGCCGCGCCGTCAGCACCACCAGTGCGGCCCACAGCGTATCGGCGGCCAGCAGATGCGCCACCTGCACCCAGAGCGGAGCCAGCAGAATCACGTCCAGCAGGCCCAGCGTGTAGACCGCGGCCAGCAGCAGAAGAATCAATGCTGAGAGGCCGCGATTGTCCCAGTGCGTCCGGCGCTGCGCCGAGCGCACCAGCAGCCAGATGAGCAGGAAGCTGGCGGCGAAGGCGATCCCCGGATGCGTCCAGCGCCAGCGCACCAGCCAGCCGCTGGCCGACGAAAAATCCTGCGCCAGCGCCAGGCCCAGCGAACTGGCCGGGAAGAGCGTATCGCCGAGCGCGGCCAGCGAGCCGGTGACGCCCACGACCATCACCACGACGACGCTGGCAACGGCTGCGAAGGGCGCACTCAGGCGCACGCTGCCGCGTAGATAGCCTTGCTTCCGGCTGAGCAGGTGCGCGGTCAGCGTGAGCGCGGCCACGAGCAGCAGCGTGTTGGTCAGGTGCAGCGCCAGGAAGGCGGGCCGCTGCGGCGACTGGCTCTGCGCCGTGTATCCCAGCTTGACCAGCAGCGCTCCCAGCAGCGCCTCAATCAGCGTAAAGGCCACCGAAGCCACAGCCGCCCAGCGCGCCAGGTGGCCGCGCACCGTGCCGGCGAAGGTCCACGCCAGCAGGCCCACGACCGCGAAGAACGAGAGGCCGCTGGTGAGCCGATGGGTGAACTCGATCATCGTATTCACGCTGGCCGAGTGCTGGATCACGGTGCCGTTGCACAGCGGCCAATGGTTGCCGCAGCCGGCCCCAGAGCCGGTGGCGCGGACCAACGTGCCCCACAGAATCACGGCGATGAAGTAGCAGAGCACGCCCCAGGCAAAGCGGCGCAGGGCGGGCGAAGGCAGGCGTTGCACGGTAACGGTAACAGTGGCAGAAGACATCAATGCAGGCTCCAGATGGAACCCCTCAGTGTAGAACAAACGGGGGCAGTTTGAGTTTTGGAGAGTGTTCACCTGAAGAAGCTGTGAATATGCGTACCAACATTCCCTCAGGTGCTAAAGCTCAGGCAATCTTCGGCTGCCTTTTCGGCACGACTGAACTCCCACCCCATCGACGAAGACCTGTCGATGGGGACCCCGGCGAAGTCGTGCCTTGATACAAAGCGGTGAGTTTGGGTTCCTGGTCTCCCAGGTCCGAAAATCCGGACCTCCACCCCGTGGACGAAGACCTGTCCGTGGGGACCCCTGGACATGGGGCGCCCATTTTTACTTATGGGAACCTGCGCCATCCGCCCAGAAGGCACACGCCAAGTCCGTTTGCCGTACAATTTCCCCTAACCACCCAATCCATCTTGGGGTCTAAGTTTGTGTATTGACGTATCGGGGAAGCAGGCAGCTGGTGCGTGTGTTCGGTGCGCGAAGTTTCGCGGAAAGGTTAAGCATGGTTCATTCATTTCGGATTCTGGCGTATTCATTTCTCTCCCTCGTCCTTATTGCAGCCTGCCCCGGCCATCTTTCCGCTGCTGCTTCCGCGCCCAGCGCCGTCAGCACAGTACCCGATTCCAGCGACGGTCTGGTGCGGCTGGACGTCACGGTTACCGATCACTCCGGGAGCCCGGTACCAGGGCTCAAGGCCGAAGACTTCACTCTGCTCGACAACGGGCAGCCGCAAAAGCTTGTTTCATTTCGAGCCAACGATGCGGCCACCAACAAGGCGAATGAGCCCGTTGAAATCATCCTGCTTATCGATGAGCTGAACCTGAGCTCGAAACGAGCGGCCGCCGCCAAACAGGAAGTTGAGTGGTTTCTGCGGGAAGATCAGGGCTGGCTCAAGTGCCCGGCGATGGTCTATCGGCTCACCGACAAAGGCCTGTGGGCTTCGGAGCAGCCTTCGACCGACGGAAACGCTCTGGCTGGAGAGATCGCGAGCGGATCGGAACCGCGAACAGTCTGGGAAACGCCCGCTCGCTCCGACGCCTATCTTATGCTTGGGAACCAGTTGGACACTCGCAACCTCCATTCGCGCCAAGCGCTCGGAGCGATTGCAATTGAAGCCAGGAGAAGGCCGGGGCGAAAGCTCTTGTTTTGGATTGGCCCGGGTTGGTCAGTGAATCCGGAAGATCTGGACGACGTAGCGCCCGTAGAAGCTGATACTAATCAACCGTATAGTGGTTTAGCCATGAAGTCCCGGCCATCGCGATTCGATGAAATTGTCGAGTTCTCGACGCGTCTTCGCGAGGCGCGGATCAGTCTTTTTTGCTTAAATTTGCAGTCGTATCCGGAACTCGGTCCCACCATCGAGGTTCACGTGAAGACCGTCCTCAGTGCGGCGGAAACTGCGCCGGGCGATCTGGCGCTCAATGTACTCGCCTCAAAAAGTGGAGGCGGCGCGTCGACTAAAACCTCGACTATCAAAGAGGTGATCGACAAATCCGTGGAAGAAGCAGGCGATTACTACACGCTCACCTTCGATCCGCCAAGGTCCGAACGGCCCGACGAGTATCACGAATTGAAGGTCACGGTCGACAAGACGGATGCGGCCGCTCGCACCAACAGCGAGTACTATGATCAGCCCTCGTTTTACGATGAGCCGGAAGCGCGCGACAAGATTGCCGTCGGCCAATTACAGCAGGTGCTGGAGACGCTCCGGAGGCTTTCCGACTCCGAAGCGGCCAAACGTCTCTCCAGCATGGAACTGACTGCACGGCTCAGCAGTGCGAATGCCGCGGAACTGCGATCGCTTGTGCATGGCAAGAAGGCAAACGAAGCGTTTATAGCCCTGACCGACCGCTCGGCGTTTCTGCCTCCGCCGGTCGCGGAGATTTCCGACGCTCCTGCGCCCGAGGTGCAAGAGCAGCGTCGGATGCTGGACCGGACGATTCACTATCTGCAGGAGACGTTTCTCAGGCTGCCGGACCTTTTCGCGACGCGAACGACGGTGCGCTACGAAGAGCCGGAGCGGAAACAGGATCAGACCTGGAAGATCGCCGCGGCTGATCAATCGTTGCACGCGGCGGCGACGGAGTCGGTTACCGTGCTCGTGCGCAATTCCAGGGAGACAACCGAGGGAGATGCGCGGGCGGCAAAGCATCAGCCTCAGCGAGAAAGCAGTCTGATCGCCGAAGGAACCTTTGGCCCGATGCTTGCAACGTTTCTGGTCGACGTAGCCGATCCGCACAGCCAGTTGAAATGGAGCCGCTGGGAGCGTGACGCGCATGGTCAACGCGCGGTGTTTCATTACGCAGTTCCCAGTAAGTTCGCCCATTTTAATGTAAGTTTCTGTTGCCTGGCGGACCCGGACGGAACCGTGCCCTTCAACTCCACGTCCGCCTATCACGGCGAGATTACCATCGATCCGGTAACCGGAGCAATCTACCGGGTCACGGCCGAAGCCGATCTTCTTCCCAGGCTCCCTATCGACCGCTCGGAGGTGATGGTGGAATTCAGCCCCACTGATATCGGAGGTCAAACCCTCGTCTGCTCCATGCGAAGCGTTTCAATTTCCCGGTCTCGCAGGGTCATCCTCTTGCACTATTTGAATATGGCCTTCGGCATCTATGGTCCGTTCGAAAGCATCCTGAACGATGTGACTTTTTCGAACTACCACCTCTTTGGCTCCCAGCATCGGATTCTGACGGATGATTCTCCCGCGCCTTGAGAACACATTTCAGCCGGTTCTGGCGGCCTGCGGTTCATCTCTACGCAGCAACAGACCGGACCACGGTTTCGAGTCCCATGACTCCCCGGCACAGCGTGTTCCTGCGAATGCTCGAATTGTCACCAAACCGGAAGTTGCGACGGGATCACTCCCGAAAAACGCCGCATTTGCAGTACCCTTCGACAAGCTCAGGGCAGGCTAAAAGTCGTGCCCTATTACAAAACCTGTTTTTCAGCAGCCCGAAAGTCACGCCATTCAAATTGATAAACGACCATCTGTATGGCGGATACCACTAGTGGTGTCCGCCGCAAATAGGGTCATTTACCGTGACCGCAAATGGGATGAATTCATAGAAGAGTCTTCCCTCAGGGGCTAAAGCCCAGCTCATTTATGGCCGTTTACGGCACGACTGAAGTCGTGCCCTTTCAAAACATAAACGACCATCTGTGTGGCGGACACCACTAGCAGTTTCGGTACAACGTGGTACCAGAAGTGGCGCCAGCACTATTTTTGATGTTTTATTGCAGAGGGATATTCCTTATAAACTATTGATTATATTGGTGCCCGGAGGGGGACTTGAACCCCCACGACCTTGCGGTCTGCGGATTTTAAGTCCGCTGCGTCTGCCAATTTCGCCATCCGGGCAAAAGAACGGACGAACCTAGGGCGCTTTGCGAGATCCGCCCCGTTGCATCGTACCGTTCTTACTCCACCTCCTTGAATTCTAACTGTAAAAACTCTGGAGGAGGCAGAGAGAAGACATTCTCCGCCTGTTGCCCTTCGGAGGCGCGGCACTTGCCGGTGATTGCGACCGGGAGAATCCACGACTCTGGCGGGGATATTAACTCCGAGCTTCCATCCAATGCCCGGTGCGCGGGAAAAGCCAGCGGGATTAGACTTACCACGGAGGGATTCCATGAAAAGGCTGACGCTTGGCTCTGGAATGATCGCTATGCTGGTCACGCTCGCATCTCCCGTAGTTTTGCCGCAGTTTGCGCCGCCCAATGCCGGCGTCACGCCGGAGAGTGCTTTTTCGATTCCTCAGGCTCAACTGATCCAGCCCGAAGCTCTCAACCGTTTGTTGCAGGCGGGCGGGGCTGAAAAACCCCTGGTGCTGCAAGTCGGCTCCCATGTTCTTTTCGCGGAGGCTCATCCACCCGGAGCTGAGTACGCGGGGCAGGGCTCGCAGCCGGCGGGAATTCAACTGCTGCAAAACCGCGTGAACGCTCTTTCACGGACAAAGCTCATTGTGCTCTATTGCGGATGCTGCCCGTGGAATCGCTGCCCGAACGTGGGGCCGGCATTCTCCAAGATGCGGGAGATGGGCTTTAGCAACGTGAAGGTGCTCTATCTCGCCGATAACTTTGGAACGAATTGGGTGGAAAAGGGCTATCCGGTTGAAAAGGGACGCTGACATCCACCAAACGACTGCCATGAGAATGAGGGCGGCAGTGCCGCGCCGTTTGAGGCTGGCCTGCCTGCTTGTGGGCGTTTGCCTAGCTGCGAACACCGCGCCCGCGGCTGAATCGCTCCTCCACAAACAGGCGCCGGAGATCGATCTCATGGATTTGAACGGCAAGAGAGTGGACCTTCATGCCTACCGCGGCAAGGTTGTGCTGCTGGACTTCTGGGCTACCTGGTGCGCCCCCTGCCAACTGGAGATGCCGCGCTTTGTTGCGTGGCAGAAACAGTATGGCCCGCGCGGCCTGCGGGTTATCGGCATCTCCATGGACGATGATCCGGAGCTGGCGCGCAAACTGTATAAGAAGTTGCGCTTGAATTACCCGGTCATGATGGGCAATGAGAAGGTCGGAGAGTTATACGGCGGAGTTCTCGGGCTCCCGGTCACGTTTCTCATCGACAGCCGAGGCGAAGTCCGCGCGCAGTTTCAGGGCGAGACGGATCTGAACGCAATGGAAGAGCAGTTGAAGGCGCTTCTCCTCCACCCTTGAGGGGGCCGGCCGATCCGTCCCCGCCGGACGCGGACGAATCCGGCCATCGCCTACTGCGCCCTGCGGTATTGGATGGTCTCGCCCTCCAGCCGGTACTCGGCCGAGCAGAAGTCGCCGCCGCAGATCATCGCATCGCCGCCGCACAGTTGGCGGCGCGTAATCAGTCCGATGGTTCCGCAACGCGGGCAGGAGAGGACGGCTACGAACGAACTTCGCACATGGCCCAACTGCGCATGGTTTTCCAGCATGAAAACCGTTCCGGGGTCCATTCTTTCGGGAATCCATTCTTCCAGAAACTGCAAATCGGCTGACATAGCGCCCTCCGGTCGGTTGAGGAACCAGGGCTGCGCCGAATCGTCCCGGCTGGCCCTGTTGTGCAACAACAGCAGGCTGCGAATGGCATCGCGGAGGCTATAGCAAAACCAGGGAAGACGTATCACGGAACCAAGGCATTCAAGTCGACGCGACCAACAGAGAGCGGCGACCTTCGACGAAGCTAATCGGGCAACAGTATCCCTGGTTTTGCTCTGAGGATGCCTCCGATTCAAAACAGTGTCGCTGGCCGCAGCCGGCAAGTCAACCGGAAACATGCGCGGGAAGTATCGAAGCGGGTTCCCGCGGTGTGGAAAAGCCGTCCGTTATTTACCCGCTCCCGCCGTTGCCTTGACCTGCGCGCCGGCCACCGCGTCGATGGCCCTGTAGGTTTCCATGTTGCGCAGGATGCTCTCGACGTACCCGCGCGTCTCGGTGAAGGGGATGGATTCGACAAACTCGTCGATGCCCTGATAGGGCCCGGCGGCCTGCCAGTCTTCCACGCGGCTGTCGCCGGCATCGTATGCGGCCAGCGCGTACTCTGTTACACCGCCGAATTTATTCAGCGTTTGACGAAGGTACCGGGTTCCAAGACGGATATTGGTGGCTGGGTCAAAGAGTTGAAAGCTCTGAAAATTGCTCATGCCCTCCTGGCGCGCCAGCGTTTTGCCAACCGGAGGCAGCAACTGCATCAGCCCGCAGGCATTGGCCTTGGAGACGGCCGAGGGGTTGAACTCCGACTCCTGGCGAATCTGCGCGGCCACCAGATACGGGTCCAGATTGTTTTTGGCCGACTCCGCCTTGATGGTCTCCCAGTACGGCTCGGGGAAGAGGATGCGCCAGTAAACCAGCGGAATGGATTTGATGGAGGCGGAGGCGGCGTAAGGCAGCGCCCGCTTGACCGCGCGCAGGGCGCGAAAATTCTCGCCATAAGAGGCGTAGATCTGCGCCTCGGCCAGCGCGCTCCAGGAGGCGGAATCAGGGTCGGCGGCAATCTCCTGGGGGATATAGTCGTTCAAGCCCGCGTTGGCCAGCAGACGCGCCTTGGCCAGGTGCGGGCTGTCGGCGGGAAAACTCTCCATGAGCGGAGGCACGGGCGGAGGCTGGAAGCTATCCAGTTGCGGCTGCGGGTCGGTCTGCGCCGCCGCATTGCCCAGAGCGGCCAGCCGTTGCCGCGCCATCTGGGCATAAAAGAAGTGCTGGTAAGCGCGGATGATGGCGCGATAGTTGGCCGCGGCCTGGGCCGGCTTGTGCTCCTGCGTCTCATACAGGCGTCCGCGCCAATACAGGGCGTTCACTGCTTCCGGGGTAGTGGGATAAAGCTGAATCTGCTCGTCGAAGAGGCGCGCCGCCTCGGTGTAAAGCCCTTGCCGGTAACTCAGCCAGCCGGCCTTCCAGTGCGCGGCGGAAGCATGTTTGCTGTCAGGAAAGTGCGTGGCCAGATCGCTGTAATACTCAACCGCAGCCGGATACTCGCGCCGCAGCAGGTACGTATTGCCGCTGTCGTAGAGCGCCTCGGCCAGCCATGAACTCTGCGGGAAGCGCGACTGCATTTCGACCACGATGCGCCGCTGCTCGTCCAGATCGCCGCGGTTGCGGGCCATTTCCATCAACAAATAAAGCCGCCGCGCGCCGTTATCGTCCGGCGTGTCGGGCAGCGCTTCGGCTACGGCAGTCGACAGCAGCTTCAGCTTCAGGTCGCAGGCCGCCGCGGCCACGGCAAAGCCCGCGCGGCTGGCTGCGTCTAGGCTCGCATGGCGCGCCAGCGCGCGGTACTGCTCGCCTGCCTCCAGGTAATGGCCGGCGTTGTAATAGGCGTCGCCCAGGCTGCGCAACTCCGCCGTGGTCAGGCTGCTCTCCGCGCCCATGGCGGTGAGTTTTGCCCGCGCAATCTCCGCCTCGGAGGCGAGCGGATGAGCCAGCAACAACTGCTTGAAGAGGCTCACGGCCTGCTGCTCTCGCCCCAGTGTGAATGCCACCTGGGCCTGCGCAAGCTGATAGCCGGGACGGTTGGCGGCCTCGGTTCCGGCGGCGAGCACGCGCTCGGCGCCGGCCGCGTCCTTCATCGCCAGCAGCGTGTTGGCTTCCAGCTCCGGCGCCTGAGCAACGAAGATGCTCTCCGGATAGCGTTCCGCAAAGCCCTTCAGCAACCCCTCGGCTGTCTCCTCATTGCCCACCTCGTGGTTGGCGCGCGCGTCCAGAAAGTCGGCGTAGTCGGCCAGCTCCGCGCCCGCCTTCCGAGCCAGGCGAAAATCTTCGATCGCCTCCCCGTAGCGCTTGTCCAGCAGGTAGGCGTGGCCCAGCGCCAGATAAGCCGCCGCCGCTGCCTCGCCGGTGTGGTGCTGCGCGTACTTGGTCACGCCCGCGTACGCCGCCGGTGTGCGCAAGGTCGCCAATTGCTGGGCCATGGGGCGCAGCTCGGTGGAAGCTACAAAGGCCAACTTGATCCGCGCCGTGTGCGCGCGCCGCGCCGCCCGGACCTTGGGGCTGACGGGCTTTTGGGCAGCCTTGCCAGCTTTGCTCACTGGCTTCGTGGACTTCTTCGCCGTAGAGCTGGCGGACTTGGCGGGCGTATTTCCAACCGGCTTCTTCACCGTCGGCGGCGGCTTCTGGGCTGCTTTATGGACTGGCTTCTTCGCCGTCTGCGCAGGCTTCTTCGCCGGGGTAGAAGCCGAGCCGGCCGGCGTGGTTGCCGAGCCGCCAGAGGATTGCCCCGCAAACGGCAGCACTATCAGCAGCATCGAAAACAGAACGGCAAGGCGGCGGGTAGCCAGCCGCGGAACGAAAGTGGGGGAAGATGCGACCCTCATCTCTTCACTTTAAGCTGCTTTCGCGCTGGGCGCGGCCAACGGGAACCACTGACGTTACCGCAAATGCCGCAAAGCGGGACAGATTTTCCCTTTCGAAAATCACGAGAGCTGCAATCTTACTGTTTGGCCCCCAAGCCCGCCGTCCGTTACACTCGTCTTTAGCGACCCAAACGCAAACGCCCACAAGCGCAAAGGATTTCCGCAACCAACCGCCATGCCGACCATCCAATCGATAGCAGGAGAACTCGAACCGCATCCAGATGTAGCCCTGATAGAAAGGGTGCGCGGCGGTGATCTCTCGGCCTACGATACGCTGGTCCGCAAGTACGAGCGCCAGCTCTTTCGTATCGCCCAGCACATCACCCAGAATCGCGAGGATGCCGAGGATGTGATGCAGGACGCCTTCCTGAAGGCGTATGAAAAGCTAGAGCAGTTTCAGGGAAATTCGAAGTTTTACACTTGGCTGGTGCGGATTGCGGTCAACGAAAGCCTGATGCGCCTGCGCAAGCGGCGCACCGGCAAGATGGTTTCGATTGACGAGGACATCGAGACCGAAGAGGGCAGCGTGCCCCGCGATCTGGCCGACTGGGCGCCCGACCCGGAGCAGAATTACAACCAGGCCGAGTTGGGCGAGATTCTCCGGAAAACCATTCAGGGGCTGCCTCAGGGGTTTCGTATCGTGTTTGTGCTGCGGGATGTGGAAGGGCTTTCGACCGAGGAGACGGCGGAGACGCTGGGGCTGAGCATTCCCGCCGTGAAATCGCGCCTGCTGCGCGCCCGCCTGCAACTGCGCGAACGCCTCAGCCGCTACTTCCACAGAAAAAAAGCGGTCAAGAAAACGGGGGTTGGAAAGTGACCTGCAAAGAGTTTCTCGCCCTTCTCGACGACATGATTGACGGTACGGTTACCGCCGAAGCGCGCGCCGAACTCGAAGCCCACCTGGGCCGCTGTCCGCATTGCGAGGTCATTTTCAACACTACCCGCAAGACCATCGAAATCTATCGCTCTCACGAGATCTACGAGCTGCCCGCCAGCCTGCGCGACCGCCTCCACGCCGCCATCATGGCCCGCTGCAAGAAGGGCTGCTGACCACCTGCGGTGGGGCAGCCGCTCGCTCTTCGCTCGCATGAGGCTTACAGATATGGATGCCCTATCCTTTGCGCACCAGACGAAGAGTGGGAATCCACGAACTCCCGGCGCGAAGCGCGGCTGCCCCACCGCAGGTGGTGGCCCTACCCCCGCCGAATGATTTACCCTCAGAGTTGCTATGAAACTTCAGCACACACTCCTCCTTCCCGCCCTGGCCGCAGCCTTTGCCGTTGCGGCCTACGCCCAAACCTCCTCGAACGATCTTCCCGACGCGCCCGCTGCCACCGCCGCCGCCCTGACCCGCCCCAACGGCCCCACTGTCGTGATGGACACCTCCATGGGCCGCATCACCTGCCAGTTCTACCAGAAGCAGGCGCCCAAGGCGGTGGCCAACTTCATCGGCCTGGCCGAGGGCACGCAGGAGTGGACCGACCCCACCACCCATCAGAAACACCACAAGCCGTTCTACAACGGCACCATCTTCCATCGCGTGATCCCCGGGTTCATGATTCAGGGAGGCGACCCCACCGGCACCGGCACGGGCGATCCCGGCTACGCCTTCAGGGATGAGTTCGATCCCAATCTCAATTTTGACAAGCCCGGCCGCCTGGCCATGGCCAACTCCGGCCCCAACACCAACGGCAGCCAGTTCTTTATCACCGAGCAGGGCTACGACTCGCTCAACCAGCATTACACCCTCTTCGGCCAGTGCGACGATGCCAGCGTCGATGTCGTCAAGGCCATTGCCCGCGTCCCGCGCGACGGCAACGACAAGCCGCTGACGCCAGTAGTGCTGAAGAAGGTCACGATTGTGCGCGAAGGACAGCCGCTGCCGCCCGCGCCGGTCGCCACTCCCAAACCGTAACTAGCTCTCAGCTCTCAGCTTTCAGTTTTTAGTTTTTTATGATGCTGGAGCCGGTTTTGGTAATCGATCCATGAAATATGCAAGTACGAAAAGCTGATAGCTGATGGCTGATAGCTGACGGCTGAAAGCTGGAATTCAAGGAACAAGGAGCAACATATGACCCACGCAGCAGGAACCTACGCCGTCTTCTCTACCAGCGAAGGCAAGATCACCGTCAAGCTCTTCGAGCAGGACGCGCCCATCACTGTCAAGAACTTCATCGAGCTGGCCGAAGGCGGCAAGGAATGGACCCACCCCAGCACGCACGTCAAGTCCACCGACAAGCTCTTCGACGGCACCATCTTCCATCGCGTTATTCCCGACTTCATGATCCAGGGCGGCGATCCCACCGGCACCGGCATGGGCGGACCCGGCTATCGCTTCCAGGACGAAACCAAAGGGCCGCATAAGTTCGATCAGTCCGGCAAGCTGGCCATGGCTAACTCCGGCCCCGGCACCAACGGCTGCCAGTTCTTCATCACCGTAGCCGCCACGCCCTGGCTCACCGGCAAACACACCATCTTCGGCGAAGTTGTCGAGGGCATGGAGATTGTCAACAAGATTTCATTAGTCCCCCGCGGGGGCCAGGACAAGCCCAAGACCCCTGTCGTCCTCCAATCCGTCGTCATCGACCGCGTCGGCTAAAACTCTTTCACCGTTACAAGAATGTGAATGGTTTCAAGAAAGTGGGTGCCCCACCCTCGCCGCGTCTTTGTTGTTGCGGCTAGGGTGGGATACCAAAAACCCCAACATCCATTCATCCTCCTCAAACAGGCTCATGTTAGAGTGAGCGTGAGTCAAGGAGTTTCGATGAAACGCAATCTCGCAGCCCGCGTCCTCCGCGCAGTTGCCGGACGGCATATCGCGATGACTTGCTTGTTTCTGTGCGCTGGCGCGGCTCTTGCGCAGAGTGGCCCGCCCGCCGCAACGAATCCAGCTCTGCTCAAATCGCCACTCCAAAGCGGCCAGGTAGCCAAAGCAACCGTTCTCGCGCTCCTGCTCAGCGACATTCACTTCGAACCGTTCTGGGATCCGGCCAAAGTTCCGCAACTGGTTGCCGCGCCAGTCAGTGAGTGGAAGGCTATTCTCGCCGCGGCGCCGTCGCCCGACCAGCAACAGCGTTTTGCCGCCTTGCAGCAGACGTGCCATGCCCGTGGCGCCGACACCTCCTTTGCGCTCTTCGACTCCAGTTTGAAGGCCATGCGCAAACCTGCCGCCGGCGCAGGGTTTGTCGCCGTGAGCGGCGATTTGATCTCCCATGCCTTTCCATGCAAATACAACACGCTCTTTCCTAACTCCGAGTCAGAAGCTTATAGAACATTCGTTGAAAAGACGCTGGATTATGTAATCGATGAGTTATATGGAGCCTTTCCTGGCGTGCCTGTCTTTGTAGCTTTGGGAAACAATGACTCCGACTGCGGCGATTACCGGCTCGATGCCGGCAGCGACTTTCTCAAAGTTATTGGCAAGGAAGTCGCCAAAGACTTTCCCGCCGCAGAACGCCAGGACGCTGAACAGATCTTTGCCGCTGGAGGCTATTACAGCGTTGCTCTGCCCGCGCCCATCGAAAACACGCGCCTGCTGGTTCTGAATGATATTTTCATGTCGAAGAATTACACCACCTGCGCGGGTAAAACCGATCCAGCAGCCGCCGATGCGCAGATAGCGTGGCTTCGTCAGCAGCTTGCTGTGGCCCGCGCCAGCAAAGAAATAATCTGGGTCATGGGCCACATCCCACCGGGAGTCGATCTGTATACAACAGCAACGAAGATGATCGACGTTTGCGGCGGCCGGAGCCCGGTCATGTATCTCTCTTCGGAGAAGCTGGCGGACGTGCTGGCTGACTCTGCCGATATTGTTAAGTTAGCGATCTTCGGGCACACCCACATGGATGCGCTGCACATTTTGAAGGAGGACGGCCAGACTCCGGGATCAGCAAAGAGTGTCGCGGTCAAAGTGGTCTCTTCTATCTCGCCAATCAACGGGAATCATCCGTCCTTTACCGTCGCCCAAATCGATCCATCGTCGGCTGCGCTCAAGGACTACAAAGTCTTCGCTGCGTCGAGCCAAACCGGCGTCGATGCTGCCTGGAGCGAAGAATATGACTTTGCGCGCAGCTACCACGAGGCGGAGTTTACTTCGACTTCTGTAAGTCAGCTCATTGCCGGCTTCGCAGCGGACCCCGGCGCGAAGACCCAGGCCAGCCAAAACTACATCCAGGATTTCTCCGTAGGCTATCTTTCGCCGGTACTCACAATGTTTTGGCCGGAGTACGTTTGCACGCTGTCGAATCATACCGCACAAGCATTCAAGGCGTGCGTCTGCCCAGCGCTCAGTAAGTAACTCTTCGAAAGCCCAAGACAAGTCTATTTTGCTAACCAACATTCCCTCAGAGGCTAAAGCCCACACCGATTTTTCAGCCTTTGCGGCACGGCTATAGCCATACCCTTTCAAAATTTAGTTTTAATCAGAGATAACTTATACGCAGAATCAACTTACTCCGTCGCGCCGCATAACTCCAGAATCGCCTTGCCAAAGCGCTCCACCTTGGCCGGGCCCATCCCATTGACCTCCAGCAACTGCCGCGGATTGGCCGGACGCGCCTGCGCCAGGGCGGCCAGCGTCCGGTCGTGCAGCACCACGAAGGCCGGAACCCCCAGCCGCTTGGCCTCCGCCGCGCGCCACTCCTTCAGCCGCGCCGCCAGCGCCTCGCCTTTGGCCGACAGCGGCGCCGGTACGTCTGCCAAAGCCGTTGGCGCGCGGCCAGCCTTGGTTGGACCAAGTTTCGCGGTAGTCTTTGCCTTCTTCGACTTCGCCAGCGCTGTTGACTGTCCGCCAAACTCCTCCACCACACCATCGCTAATCAGCAGCTCGACCGGCGTGGCAGCCCGCAACTCCAACCCAGCCTCGGTCAGCCGAACCTTGCGGAAGCGCTTGACCACGCCGTCCTTCTCGTATTCGGCCTCTTCAATCGCAATCAGCCCGACCCGCACCATCGCCTCCAGCAGCCCGTCAAAGTCGTTGCGGCTCATTCGGCTCGCAGAATCCACGCTCCGTTGCAGCGTCCCGGCGGCCTTGTAGTCTACCGCCCGCAACTCATCGGCAATCGCCTGCACCAGCTCCCGCTCGGCCGCCGTTGGCCGCCGGAAGAGCCTCAGCACGGCTCCCCCCGGGTCGCAGACGTCGCAGATTCCGCACGGCCGGCTGGCGTCCTCCACGTCGCCAAAGTGCCTCACCAGCGCCGCCATGCGGCACTCGGACGAGGTGGTAAAGCGCAGCACCTTCTCCATCTGCTCGGCGCGGAACTGCGCCTGAATCCTGTAGGTTTTCTTCCAGGCCATGCCGCCCGCCGTCACGTTGCCGCCAAAATCCACCCGCGCCCCACCGTGAATCTCCAGCTTTTCCAGCGCCTTGTCGAACTCCTCCTCGCCCAGCTTCGAGGCCGCGCGCAGCTCTTCCACCGGCTGCGGATCTTCCCCAAGCGTCCGAAAAACCTGCTGCAACTGCTCTAACGGCGGATAATCGCGGTTGAGAAAAAAGTCGTGCGTGCGCTGGTCGGCATAGCTGTGCATCAGGTAGGTCCGACTCAGCGCGCCATCGCGCCCGGCGCGGCCAATCTCCTGGTAATAGCCTTCGAGGTTCGCGGGCAGCCCGGCGTGAATCACCGTGCGAATGTCGGCCTTGTCGATGCCCATGCCGAAGGCGATGGTGGCGACGACGACCTCCAATTCGCCGGCCTGGAAGGCGGTCTGCACCCGCTCGCGCGTCGCCGAGTCGAGGCCCGCATGGTAGGCCGCCGCGGGAACCAGGCGCGAGAGCTCCTCGGCGTACTGCTCGGCCCCTTTGCGCGAGGTGGCGTAAACGATGGCCGGCCGCCGCGCCGGGTCGGCCAGCAAGCCACAGATCGCTCCCGGACGCTCCGGCATTGATAGCTCGACCACCTCAATGGCCAGGTTGTCGCGCCGGAAGCCGTGAATGAATTTCGCCGGCTTGACCATCCCCAGTTGCTCCACAATATCGGTCTGGACCCTCGGCGTGGCCGTGGCCGTCAGCGCCAGGATCGGTGCCGGACGGAGCGCGGGCAGGTACTGGCCCAGCATCCGGTAGTCGGGGCGGAAGTCATGTCCCCACTGCGAGATGCAATGGGCTTCATCAATGGCGATCAGCGCCGGCTTGCGCTTGGCCAGCATCTCGCCGAAGCCCGGCACGCGCAGCCGCTCCGGCGCAATGAAGAGGAACTGCAAGCTGCCATTCAGGTAATCCACGCAGGCCTGCCGCGCTTGAGCCCGGTCGAGGCCGGAGTGAATCCGCCCCACCCGCAGGCCGAGAGACAAGAGCTTGGCCGCCTGATCCTCCATCAGAGCAATGAGTGGAGAGATGACCAGAGCCGTTCCCCCCAGCGCAATCGCCGGCAACTGATAGCAGAGCGACTTGCCGAAGCCGGTCGGCATCACCAGCAGCAGATCGCGCCCCGCAATGGCCGCGCGGCAGACCGCCTCCTGATTGGCGCGGAAGCGCGCAAAGCCGAAGACCGAGCGCAGCAACTCGGCGAGCTTAACCGGCTCAGCCACCGCATCCGAATTGGTTGGAGTCATCAATGGAAAATGGTCGAAGCGCGAAGAATAATAGCGCAAGAAGCGCGAAGCGCCTCCTTCCAACTTTACAGGAAGTGGAAAGATGAAAGATTCGAGGTAATTCTCGCTGAGTTTGAATCGACGCATGAGCCTAAGGCGGCTGCCCCACCGTTGGGGGTTACAGCAGCTTGCCCGCCGCCAGGTCGCGGATCAGCCCGCGGTCGGCGGCCAGGAACTCGTAATCGGAAAGGTCTTCGAGGCGGACCCAGCGCACCTGTTGATAGATACGGCTCTCGATTTCGCCGGCGAACTCATGCACGGCAAAGAATTGCAGATCGACGGCGCCGCCATGGCGGTAGTTGTGGCGTACGCGGGTGACGCGGGGGCCGATGGTGGCGCGAATGCCGAGTTCTTCGTCCAGTTCGCGGGCCAGCGCCTGCTCGGGGCTTTCGCCGGCCTCGATCTTGCCGCCGGGAAACTCCCACAGCAGCGCCATCGGCTGATCGGGACGGCGCTGGCCGATCAGGACTTCGCCGCCGCGCACGATCAGCGCCGCCGCCACGAAGCGCAGCGCGGGACCGGTAGGGCGCGGATTGGGTTGCGTCTGGAGTTCTTCCACTTTATTAGTTTAGACGCACCAAAAGAGATGCAGAGTATGTGCCAGGGATTTCCCGGCCGGCTGGGGTTAATAACCGTTCTGTTGCCGCGGCTAGAGGTTGGTTTCGTAAAGGGATGATTCGCCCGCCACGGTCGCTTCGGCGCCTTCTGCCGTCTCAGGCCGGAAGTAGCCCCAGCCGTTCCGGGCCGCCGCTTCGATCAGCGCCGGCGAGGGGTTGACCGGATAGGCGCAGCGCGCTATTTCCAGCATCGCCAGATCATGGACGGAGTTGCCGAAGACCGCATCTGGGCGCTCGATGCCCACGCGCTTCAGCGAGACAGCCTTGGCCGCGCCGGTAGGTACGTCCACCAGCTCGGAGGTGATGAGGCCGTCCACGACGCGCGCCTCGGCGGCCAGCACGCGCTCTTCGGGAATGCCAAAGTCGCGTCCGCCCTCGGCGACCACCCACTTGTTGGTGGAGCTGACGGCCCACAACGCGACGCCGGCCTGGCCGAGCCTGGCCAGCAGTTGAGCCATCTCCGCGAAGATGCGCGGCCGCACAAACTCGCTCACATAGCGGGCGGCGGCCGAACGCAACTCTGCATCGCGCAGCCCCGCGTAGAGCTGCACCATCTCGCCGCAAATCTCCACTTCGCTTACACGCCCGGCCAGGTAGCCGCGGTAGCGCGTATCCATCCAAACGCTGGCGGAGCGCGAAACCAGGCCCTGCTCGATGGACCAGGCCATGAAGCCATAACCGGCGTCGCCGCCCCACAGCGTTCCATCGCAATCGAAGACCGCGACCCTGGGGTTGCCGTCGAGAACCAGCCGCTCAAACTCCTCGGCGGTCCACTGTTTGATTTCTATTTGCCTGCCGCTCAACCGTTCCTCAATCGTGTTCGAATGATTCTTCTCGAAAATCCTCGAAAAGCCATGTGACTCTATTTTCTTCCAAGAGACCGCTTTTTGCACGTGAAGGTTTGATGAAGCGGCTGGTTGAGCAACAGAATGCGTCACTTTGCTTGTATGAAAATGCCGCCAGATCATCTCCGCGGTTTTGCGGGGCACAACAGCGGCCAGCGATTCGGCCATCGCCGGCAAGAGAGGAATCCCGGTCAGCGGCTGATTCTCACTTTGTGGGATTCGCTGTCAAATTGTAAACCAGTCTCGGAAACTACGGGTTTTCGCGGCGGGAGCGGCCGAGTCTCTCCGCCATTCTTCAGGAGGCGTGCTGTGCAGCGCCGGCATTGGCCGAGTGCCCGATGCAGAGCCTTCTCCGCCAGAGCCTCCAGCACGCGAAGCAGGCCGTCTTGTTTGCCATGGCCGGGAAGAATGCGGTTAGTCTTCCTGGCGAGCTCCTGCCAGTCGTGCCACTCGCCGGCGGCGTAGTGAATCCTCCTGAATGCGGCGGCCAACCGCTTGGCCAGAGGATCTGCCGTGGCAGAGCTCTCTGCCAGATATCGCGCTTGCTTGAGGCGCTTGCGATATTCATGCAAGTTGCCGGCGTTGAGGTTGGGAAGTTCGCCGGTCAGTTCTGCAAATATCCGCAAAGCCTCTGGGGCAGTCGAATGCACCCATATGGGCATGTGAGGCGTCAATGCCGTTTCCAGCTCTTTGCTTGACCGGTTCAACCGCTTGCCGCGATCCTCAATGACGGCCACCAACTCGCCGATTCCACGCTGGCGTTGCCGCTTCAGCCGGCCTTCCAGTTGGCTGATTTCGCGCAGGCAGCGTGGATTCGGTTGCGTTGCACCGTCCTCTGTCCCTTGCAGGCGACTGCGAAGGCTGCTGAGCCGGACCATGTAAACGTCCGCGTCGCGAACCGGTTCGAGCACTCTCCGCAGCCTCTTTCCCTCCTTATTCCAACGCAGGAACGCATCCGCGGCGGCGCAATCCGCGCCCTGCTCCTGCAACCTTTGCTGGAGCGCCACACGCAGGCGCAGCGTTTGGCTGCGCAAAGCATGGACGTTCTTCCGGCTTGGCTTGAGTGTGCATCGGGCAAGAAGGCCGCGCCATGCATCAAGCCGCCGAAGCCACTCCGGTTGGAGTGAAATCTCCACCTGCTCGCCTGGGGAAAGCGAATTGAAATTCACCGATCATTAACCTCTGCTCTCCATTTTGCACCCGTGGCCCTACGAATGGAAGCTCGGCGTCGGGTGAAGCGGTCGGAGGCTTCTTGGCCGAAACCGTTCTGGAAACCTGCCAGTCCATTCGAATGAACCGGCAGTGCGGCAGGTCAGTTTGTGAGTCGGACGGCATGAAAATACCGCCAGATGGATTCGGCTGTTTTTGGGGGGACTACGGCAGCGAGCGACTCGGCGGTAGCTTGCTGTACGTCGCGGAGGCTGCCGAAGTGAGTGAGAAGGCGCTGTCTTGTTTGCGGGCCGACGCCGGGAATGTTCAATAGCTCCGAGTCGCGGTCGCGCATGGCGCGGCGCTGGCGATGGTAGCCGACGGCGAAGCGGTGGCTCTCGTCGCGGATAAGCTGGACCAGATGCAGCACCGGCGAATGGCGGTCGAGGACGATAGGCTCCTCTTCGTTGCCGTAGAGGTAGATGACTTCCTCCTTTTTCGCAATCGACGCCAGCGGTTGTGTGGTGAGGCCGAGAGATTCGAGGGCTTCGGCGGCGGCGTGAAGCTGGCCCAGACCGCCATCGACCAGGATCAGGGAAGGCATTGTTGAAGGTTCTTTGCTCCTAGAGGTTCGTCCCTCAGGGGCTAGAGCCTGCGGCGTTATTGGGGCATTTTCGGCACGACTGAAGTCGTGCCCTTTCAAAGCGGCATTGCCCTTGGTGTTCTCGAGCAGGCGGCGATAGCGGCGCTGGACCACCTCGCGCATGGAGGCGAAGTCGTCCACGCCGGCGACGGTCTTCACCTTGAATTTGCGATAGGCCTGCTTGTTCATCTGGCCGTCTTCCCAGACGACCAGCGAGGCCACGGTCTCCGCGCCTTGGATGTGGGAGATGTCGAAGCACTCGATGCGGCGGGGCAACTCGGCGAGCATGAGCGCCTCGGCCAGCGCCTCCTGAATGGCCTTGCGCGAAGGCTCCAGCACGCGGAAGCGCTGAATGTATGACTGCTTGGCGTTCTGGCCGGCGAGATCGACGAGCGAGCGTTTTTCTCCGCGCTGGGGAACGGCGATCTCGATGCGATGGCCGGTGCGCTCGCTGAGCAGCGCGGCCAGTGCCTCGCGGTCGTCGAAGTCCGTGGGGACGAGGATCGAGCGCGGGACGTACCGCTGGTCGATGTAGAGCTGCTTGAGGAGGGCGGAGAAGACCTGACCGGCGTGGAACGGCGGCTCTGGCTTTGTCGTTTCCCAGGTCCAAGAATCGGGACCTGGGCCACCCATCGTTTGTGCACCCATCGTTTGGGGCGGGTTGGATTCTTCCGGCGCGGCGGCTTCCAGCAGCTCCGGCAAATCCTCCCAGAAGAACTCGCGGCGGTCGACGATCTTGCCGGCGCGCACGTGGAAAAGATTCACGGCCAGCGAACCGTCCTCGAAGTGGTAGCCGAAAACATCGGCGTCGTCGTCCTGCCCGGCGGTGGCGGCGCGCTGCTTTTCCTGGAGCTGGTGAACGGTGGAGAGTTGGTCGCGTAGCTTGGCGGCGGCCTCGAAGCGCTCGGCCTGGGCCGCCTCCATCATGCGCGCGGTGAGGGCGCGCTCCAGCTCGGCGTGGCGGCCTTCGAGCAGCAGTTGCGCGTCGCGCACCGCGCTGGCGTACGTCTCCGGCGTGGTGAGGGCTTCGACGCAGGGGCCGAGGCAGCGATGAATGTAGTACTGCAGGCAGGCGCGCTGGTGGTAGCGGGAGAGATCGACCTTGCAACTGGGAATCAGAAAGCTGCGATGGATCAACTCGACGACCCGCCAGGCCAGGTTGCTGGGAAAGTAAGGGCCGTAGTAGGCCGCGCCGTCCTTCAACAGCCGCCGCGTGACGAAGACCTTGGGAAAGCGATCGCGCATGGTCAGCTTGACGTAGGGATAGCTCTTGTCGTCCTTAAGCAGAATGTTGAAGCGCGGCTTGCGCTCCTTGATGAGGTTGGTTTCTAGGGCCAGCGCCTCGGACTCGTTGCCGACCAGAATGTATTCCAGATCAACGGCCTCGCGCATCAGCGAGCCGGTCTTGGCGTCGGCCTGCGAGGACTCCAGCAGGTAAGAGCGAACGCGCGCGCGCAGGTTTTTGGCCTTGCCCACATAGATCACCGTACCCTCGGCGTTCTTGTAGAGGTAGACGCCGGGCTGCGTTGGCAGGATACGGATTTTCTCGTAGAGGTCCATGGGCGGGCGCGTGGCCAGCTTCTAGGATAGCGGGAACAGCTTCCAGCTCCTAGCTTCTAGCCTCTAGCCTTCCGCTTGAGAAAGCTAATGGCTAGAAGCTAAAGGCTAGAAGCTCTCTTGCGTCAAGCATTCCTTACCGGTTCGCGTAAAAAGTACACGGTCGGCGCGCGCGAAAGCCGCCGGAGGTTGGGCCGCAAGGCGCTTGTTTTCAGAGCATTGAAGGGGTATGGGCGTTTGGCCCCGCGAATGCACTCCACAAGGCGACAGGGAAAAGCCAGCTTGGCCGGCGGATTGGCTGTACGGCAAGCAGCGAAGCGGAGAAAGGAACAATATGAACGCATATCGGTTTGGTGTGTTGAGTTTGGCGGCGGGGTTGGCTGTAGTGGGCGCGACGGGATGCGCAACTAAGAACTATGTGCGCAACCAGACGGCGCCGCTGGTGGATCAGGCCAATCAATTGGACAGCAAGACGGCAGCCAACAACCGGCAGATGCACGATGTGGACGACCGGGCGCAGGCGGGGATCACTCAGGCGCAGGGCGCGGCCGACTCGGCCAATCAGAATGCGCAGGGCGCGGCCAAGGCCGCCGGCGACGCCAACACAACGGCCGGCTTGGCGGTGCATCGCGCCGACTCGCTGGAGAGCGTGGTGAAGGGGCTGGACGATTACAAGCCGATCGGCAATGTTGCGGTGACCTTCGGCTTCGACAAGGCGGTACTGACCAACGATGATCGCGCGGAACTGGACGGCTTTGCCGAGCAGATCGCCTCGGCGAAGGGCTTCATCCTGGAAGTCACGGGCGGGACCGATGCGACCGGGCCGGCGCAGTACAACTATGAACTGAGCCAGCGGCGCGCTGATGCGGTGGTGCAGTACCTTGCGGCAAAGTACGAGATTCCCGCACACCGGTTCTACCTGATCGGCATCGGCAAGGATAAGGAAGTGGCTCCGAACACCACCGCCGAAGGACGCAAGCAAAACCGGCGCGTAGAAGTGCGGCTGCTGTCGAATGCAAATGCGGGCGATGTGCCGACACAGACGGCGGCTATGCGATAGGGGAACCTTCGGTTCAAATCTGCGCTAAGCGAACAAAAGACTCCGGCAATACTGCCGGAGTCTTTTGTTTGGCGGGAGCGGATTAAATAAAAAGGGAGATGCGCGACTGCGAATGCGGACAGGAAGAAAGGGTAACTGGCTGGGACAAAAGGGGGGAGATACAACCAAATTATCCTGTGGAAAAAGTGTTGTGCGCCGTTGCTTCATTGATGTACTATCACCGCGCAGTCAGCAAATGGACTGCACTGCGGCCAGCCTCACCCTCCCGAGGTAGCGCCAAGCTCAGGCCGCCCACAGGAAAGAAGGAAGACCAGTTCGATCACAGGATGACGCTTGAGGCGCTTGATGTGCGTCTACAGGGAGTCGTGCGCACCTTTTGGCTTCATCCCTCCACTTGACAGCTCAACAAGGAGTAGGTTGATCATGAATATTCGACTAGCAAGTATTGTTGCATCCACTATCCTGCTGGCTTCAGCCGTGGCCAGCGCGCAGACCGATGCCATTAACTTTGGCACCACCTACCAGACGATCCGCGGATTCGGCACTTCGACGGCTTGGCAGCCGGTGCTGAACTCGACTCAGGCCAACAACCTGTTTGGCGTCGGCGCGGGCCAAGTCGGCCTCACCATCCTGCGCTCCCGCATCGATCCCAGCTCCACCACCGGCGGCTCCAACTGGGCGACCGAACGGTCCAATGCGCAACAAGCGCAGTCCATCAATTCACAGGTCATCGTCTTCGCCACGCCGTGGACCCCGCCGGCGGTCTGGAAGAGCAATGGCAGCGTCGACGACGGTACGCTGAACACCGCCGACTACGACAACTTTGCCAACTATCTGAACGCGTTCATCGCTTACGAGAAGGCCGGCGGCGTGAATCTCTACGCCATCTCCGTGCAGAACGAGCCGGACTTTCTTCCCAGCTACGAGTCCTGCGGGTATTCCGGCGCGCAGATGGATGCCTGGATCGCGCAGGAAGGCGGCAAGATCAACACCAAGCTGATGATGCCGGAGTCGGACAGCTACAATCTCAACGAGTCCGATCCGACGCTGAATGATTCCAATGCGGTGGGCCACGTATCGATCGTCGCCGGCCACAACTACGGAGTCAATCCGTTCTACTACACCAATGCCAAGAACAAGGGCAAGGATGTGTGGATGACCGAGGTCACCTATACGCCTGCGAATGGAGCTGCCCAGCCTTCCATCAGCGATGCCATCGCGGCAGCCGAGCTGTATCACCAATCGATGGCGGTGGCGCAGTACAACGCCTATGTCTATTGGTGGACACCCCTGTTGCTGAACGGAAACAGCCCGAATTTGGATGCCTATGCCCTGGGCCAGTACTCGAAGTTTGTGAGACCGGGTTACGTGATGACTGGAGCCAACTACAACCCCACCAGCGGCGTCTACGTCACGTCTTACAAGGGAAACAACAACTATGTGATCGTAGCCATCAATTCGAATGGCGGCTCCTCAAACATTACCTTTGACATATCGGGCGCGACCGTGACCTCGGTTACACCTTACCAGACCTCGGCTTCCAACCAGTTGGCTCAGCTGGGCGCGGTTGGCGTTTCGAACGACGCATTCACGTACTCGTTGCCGGGGCAGAGCATCACAACGTTCGTGGGAACCGGCGGCGGCAGCTGCACGCCCACCGCGATCACTCCGTATATCTCCGTGAGCGGAACCTGGACGCAGGAATCCTCTGCAACCGTGAGTTCCACCTCCACGGCGGTGGACCTGGGCCCGCAGCCGACCAGCGGCGGATCATGGAGCTGGACCGGCCCCAACGGTTTCACCTCGACCTCGCGCGAGATCGACAACATCGCGCTGAGCGCGGGCGCTAACGTCTATACGGCCACTTACACCAACAGCTGCGGGGCCAAGAGCACTCAGGCGTTCACCGTTACCGCACCCGGCGCGGGCACCGCGATCGTGCCTTACATTTACACCGCCAGCACCGGCTGGGTGCAAGAATCCAGTATCTCGGTAGCCCGCGGCACTGCGGTGGACCTTGGACCGCAGCCACTCAGCGGCGGATCGTGGAGCTGGACCGGCCCCAACGGCTTCACTTCCACCTCGCGCGAGATCGACAATATTCCGCTGAGCACCGGTACCAACACCTTTGTGGCGACTTACACCAACACCAGCGGGGTAAAGAGCACGAAGACCTTCGTCATCACCGTGACGTAGCTGCGTCCAGCAGCAGCGGCTGCAGTAAGTCCGGCGTGTACTTCAACCTTACCTGGAACGGCGCCACCAACTCAATACCCGCGGCGTTCCTGCTCAACAGAACGGCCTGCACGGTCAACTAGCCACGGAAGGCCCGGCGGAGCAGGTTCTTTGACCTGCTCCGCCGGGCCTTCTGCTATTACCGGATTACTGCTTCGCGTTTTCCCGCGAACTATATCGTCTTCGCGATCTGACTGACGTGCTCGGCGCGGACCTGTTCGGCTGTGAAAAGGCAGAGAAAGGGCACACCGGCAGCGGCAGCTTCGACGGCAGGGCGGCCGTTGGCTTCCTCGCGCTCCACGATGCAGACCACGGCGGCGACCGTCATGCCGGCCTCGCGTGCGGCTTCGATGGCGTTGATGGTAGAGGCGCCGGTGGTGCAGACGTCGTCCACGATGACCACGCGCGCACCGGGACTGTTGAAGCCTTCAATGCGGCGGCCGGTGCCGTGCGCCTTCTCCGCCTTGCGGACCAGAAATCCGTGCAGCAGCGGCGCTCCCGGCTTCGATTGCGCGCGCCAGGCGCTGGCGGTGGCCACGTTGGAGACGATGGGGTCCGCGCCAAGCGTGAGTCCGCCGACGGCCTCGGCCTCAATGCCGTGCTCTTCCAGCAGTTCAAGGATGGCGTGGCCGGTGAGGCGTCCGCCCTCGGCATGGAGGGTGGTGGTGCGGCAGTCAACATAGTAGTCGCTGGTGCCGCCGGAGGAGAGCTTGAACTGGCCGAGGCGGAAGCTCAAGCGGGCGAGAATCGAAAGCAATTGCTGGGCGTGGATAGTCATTGGATTGATTGTAATGCGTTCCCGGAGCGGATTTCAGAGCGCTCCGGCAAACCGGATCTTCGCAGTTCGCTCCATGCGGCTCACAGCCTTCGGGATTTGGCTGGTTCCATGACCTGCTTTTCCTGACTACGCTCCCCGGTGAACCTGTATGCTGATTGCATTCCATTTGCTGCAAGGACGAGGTCTGAATTGGCGCAGGCAATGAACTGGACGAGTCGCAGGCACGGATGGCTGGCCGGAGCCGGCGCATTGCTTCTGGCCGTCGTGGCCATCGGCGCGGCGCTGCTGCTCGGCTATCGTACAAGCCGTTCGGCGGCGGCTCAAGTGCCTTATCCGCACGAGCTGGCCCAGGTGAACTTTGCCGTCGCCGGCGATGTGATTCCGCACGAGCCGGTTCGCGCCGCAGCCGCCGCTGCCGGGGACGGCTCAGCGGGATGGGGCGCGCTCTTCTCCGATGTCGCCGACGTCTTCCAGCACGCCGACTTCGGCTTCGTGAATCTGGAAACTCCGGTGGCGCCGGCGCACTCGCGCGGGTCGAAGCCCTTCCTCTTCGATGCGCCCATCGCTTTGATTGACGCGCTCAAGGCCAACGGCATCAAGATGGTTTCCTTCGCCAACAACCATGTGATGGACCAGGGCTGGGCCGGCTTTGCCGAGACGCGCGAGCATCTGCGCGAGCAGGGGCTGCTCTTTGTCGGCTCAGGCGACACGGCGCAGCAGGCCTGGCAGCCGGTGATCGTTGAGGCCAATGGCATCAAAGTCGGCTGGCTGGGGATGACGCGCTGGCTCAACGGCGGCCGCAATCCCGACAAGGACGAGCTGCCGCATGTGAACTTCTTTCCCTATCCGGGCGAGTCGGGCGGCGCGCCGGGAATGGACGAAGCCGGTGCTCTGGAAGCGATCAGGCAGGCGCGGCTCAAGTGCGATCTGCTGGTGGTTTCGATTCACTGGGGCACGGAGTATGCGCCCGCGCCTCGGCCCGAGGACGTAGAGACCGCGCACAAGATGCTGGAGGCCGGGGCCGCGGTGATCGTCGGCCACCATCCGCACGTTTTGCAGCCGGTGGAGACGTACCGCACCGCCGACGGACGCGATGCGGTCATCTTCTATTCGCTGGGCAATTTCCTCTCCAACCAGTCGCGCACCTATGTGGACGGACTGATGCCGGACAAAAATGGCGATCCGCGCGACGAGATGATCGGGCTGTTTTCCGCCGTCCGCAAGGATTACGGGCCGGCCGGGGTGCGCGTCGAGCTGGGCCACGTGGGCGTTCTGCCCGTATGGGGCGAGAACAACCGCAATGAGCTGGCACGGGGCCGCGCCAAAACGCCGGTGATTCATCCCATCCTGATCGACCGCGAGTTGCCACGCCTGCAGGCGCGCCTGGATGAGCTGACCAAAATGAGCACTCCGGCAACGCCGCTGACCGCCGCGCAAAAGCAGGAGTTCATCGACGCGACCAACCGGCTGAAGCTGCTCACCGACCGCCGCGCCCTGCTGCTCGCGCGCATTGGCGACGAGTACATCACCGACCCGCCCAAGCTGGCCGCGAAGCCGTAGGGCACACCGAAAGCGAAGCAGGAGATCTTACTGCACCGTCCCTTGCGGCCTGAGGCGACGCAGATCCAGGGCGCACTCGACGGCATTCTGTGCCTGTATGCGCAGGTTGTCCGATGCGGCCCACAGCCACAGGCGGGAGACCAGGCTGGAATTGCGCGCGTCCAGTTCGGGCCGCAGGCGCACCAGTACGTCGTTCTGGCCGGTGGCGGCCAGGTTCGAGGGAGAATCGGTCTCTTCGAGGACCAGGTCCACATGGCCGCCGCTCATAGCCTCTTCCAGTGCGGCAATCTCCACTGGCCGCTCCAGCTCGATGGCAATCGAGAAGGTGTGGCCGTGAAAGACCGGCGAGGAGATGACTTGCAGAGCCAGCGCGGGCCAGCGGCCTTGGGAGAGTGCGGCGTACTGGCGGCGAATCCGCGCATCGACCGCGCCCAGGCTGACCTTGGCGGCTTCTCCCAGGCCGGCCAGCAGGTTATAGGCCGCCTGCGTGTCGTAGAGCTCGCGCGGAATCCCCTGGAAGCTGAGCAGGCTCACGGTCTGCTGATGAAGCTCGTCCAGCGCGGCGCGGCCAAACTCGCTGGCCGGCAGCAGCAGCGTGGCGAAGGCGCTGCGCACTGGGGCGGCCTGTTGCAGCCTTTCCAGCAGCAGCGCCAGCGCCAGCGCCGCGGGGTTTGCCGGGACCACGGCGGGGGTAAACAGGTCAACGGCAGCCGCCTCGGAGCTGAGCCAAGGGGCGCGGACGATTACACCCGGCTCCTGGTCGAGAGCGCCGCTGAGGTCGAGGACCGTGGAACCCGCGCGCAGCGCCGAGCGCCAGTGCTTGCGGGTCAGATCCTCCGTGCCGCAGAAGAAGGTGAAGTCCACGCGGTTAAAGGCGTCGGGTGCGATGGCCTGGACGAAGGTGATCTCGTCGCCCACCTGGTCCAACTGGCCCTCAGTCTCCTCCTCGTCCAGTAGCACGAAGTGGTCCGCCGCCAGTGGCGACTCCGACAGGGCTTCCTTCAACTCCCGGCCCACCAGGGTTGAGGCTCCGGCAATGGCGATCTTGTACACAGGCGTTCCTTTGGTTTGGATGGTCCAATAGCGAAGACTACGGCCGCTTCAGCGGCTCCGATTCGATTGTGGCTGCCTCGGGCAGAGAGGCGATCGCGCCGGTCGACCGCCAGCGCCGCCGCCACGACCACGAATATGCCGCCCGCGCCCAGATGCCGCTGAACATATAAACCAGAGCCAGCGTGAAGAGCACCCCCTGGGAAAACTTGAGGATCAGGAAGAGCACAATCGAGATGAAAATCAGGATCTGGTATGGATGACGGCGGGAGAAGCTGAGTTCCTTGCCGGACCAGAACCTCCAGGTGCTGACCATCAGGAAGCCGCTTGTGCCTACCAGAGCCAGCCAGATCAGCGCCACCCACCACTCCATCACCGGATAGCCGCCGCAGAAATGAACGCTGGCGGCCAGCAAACCCGCCGCCGCTGGTATGGGCATGCCCACAAAGTACTTCCGGTCCGGCCGCCCAGGATTGCGCGGCTGCGCGTCGTGGCTGATATTGAAGCGTGCCAGCCGCGAGACCCCGCCGATGAGAAAGAGAAAGCAAATGAAGGCTCCGGCGTGAAGCAAATTCTCATGCATCTGCGGATTGATCGCATCAGATAAAAAGTGAAAGCCCCAGATCAGCGCCAGCAGGCTGGGCGCCACGCCGAAGGTAATCGCGTCGGCCAGTGAGTCCAGTTCCTTGCCAAAGTCGCTGCACGTGTTGGTCATGCGGGCGATGCGGCCGTCCAGCGAGTCCAGGGGGATGGCGATCAGAATGGCGATGGCCGCCCAATCCAAGTGCTGATGCACGTCGCCGATGCCGGTGAGGGCCGCCATGGTCTGGGTGATGGAAACGTAGCCGGCGGCGATGTTGCCCACGGTGAACAGCGAAGGCAGCAGGAACATTCCGCGACGCAGCCGCGCCTGTGCTCTGGCCTTGGCGAGTGAGGCATCGGTTTGGTTCACGGGCGGTCTCCTTGGGGCTCACCGGGCTGCACGCTGGCGCTAATGGTCTTCTTCACGCTTGACACAAACGACGCCATCTCCGCGTCCGCCATGGCGGCCAGCACGCTGGAGCCGCCTTTGACGCGCTGGCCCACCTTCACGCACAGTTCCGCTTCTGCCGGCAAAATCACGTTCACACGGGAACCGAACTTGATGAGGCCCACCCGCTGGCCGCGATCCACCCAGCCGCCCTCCTTGAGGTTGAAGACGATGCGCCGGGCCAGCAGGCCGGCGATCTGCTTGAAGGTGACCTCGTATCCACCGCCCTGCACGGTCACGATGTTCTGCTCATTCTGGTCGGCCGAGGCCTGGTTCATCGCGTTCAGGTACTGGCCCTTCTGATAGCGCACGCTGGCCAGGACACCGGCGATCGGCGAGCGGTTCACATGCACATCGAAGACGCTGAGGAAGATGCTGATCCGCTGCCGCTGCCCCTGGGGGGTGTCAATAACGGCCGTTTCGGTCACCAGGCCATCTCCGGGTGAGACAATCAGCCCCGGCTCCGATGGAATCGTCCGCTCGGGATCGCGGAAGAACCAGAGAAAAAACGCCGCCAGGAGCACCGGCGCGATGCTCCACGCCCAGTTGCCCGTGGCCCACGCCAGCACAACCGCCACTGCCAGCAAGCTCACACCGTAGATGTACCCGTCACGAACCATAGTCCCAGACGATTATACGGCCACTTGGTTCCACTACCCGGCAGAGCGGGCTGGCTTGGCACAAATTTCGAGGCACACTCACCAAGCTGAATCGGGACCACACAGAACAACGTTCCGGTCTACGGCGCCGCCGGCTGAACTTTGCAAGCACCGTAGTCCCTGGTCAGCTTCTCCACCACGAACTGCTGGGCGCTGCCGTCGCTCTTCTTTGCCTTTTTGCCTGAGACGCGGACGCGATCTCCAGGCTTGATGCCGGCTACTTCTCCGACAAGGGCATAGGTCTGCTGATTGCCACGGTTCTGAAGTTCGAGGCCACTGGAACCTGAAACAGCGCAGCCGCTAAGAGACTGGCCATGATGAACGGCGTAAAAGAGGCCGATGCCGACCCCCGCGCCTATGACGGCTACTGCAACGCCGATCCATACCACGTCGGAATTGGTAACACCACCGATGGGGGTGCTCGACTGGGCGTTTGCCGGTGCGGTTGCGGTCATGAGCAAGGCACAAACCGCTACGTTGGCGAAGATGCTTCGATGCGACGCTCTTATATCGAACCTCCTTGTTTACTGGTGCGTGTATCTGGGACGGCCATTCGGTTCGCTTGCAGACACAGCAATGCGCGGCGCGTGTGGCACACTCCCCACTCGGAGGCCGCGCAGGACTGGCGCTCGGACAAATCGCCTGCGTTCAACGTTGCCGTAAAAAACCTAAGCAGTGACCGGCAATCTGCGCTCCAGGGAGAAGATCAGGTCCTTGGCGTGCAGCTTTAGCTTCTTGAGCTTGATTTCCTCGATCTGCTCCTCTGTGGAGAGATACGGCTTTTGCAGCAACTCTTCCAGCCGCTGAGCGTAATGACGATGTTCGACTTGCAGGCGATCTATTTCTGCGCTCAGCGTGGAATCCTGTACTTCATCCATCCGGCACCTCCGTTTGTTAAGGAACACTTACATATATCGCCTTCACAGCGTACTTCGCAAGCCAAAAAGAACCGGAAGTAACCTCCGGCTGTGGAATTCAGCGCGGAAAGGCGTCTTGCGTGACGGCAATCACCACCTGTTCCGTTAGACGCGCGGAATCAGTCTTCGGTCAGCCTGAGGCGCGGGGCTCTCAAAGCCGGAGGCGCATCAGGATCGCATCTTCAACTGGATCATGGTAGTAGCGCAATCTGCGGCCGGTTTCCACAAAACCCAACCGCCGGTAAAGCTCAAGCGCCGGCTGGTTGGTGGCGCGCACCTCCAGAATAACCCCAAAAACCTCTGCCGTGCGGAGCTCCGCGGCCAGAGAAAAAAATAGCTGCCGGGCCAGTCCCCGCCGCTGGGCCGTGGGAGCCACCGCGATCATCTCCAGCTCCGCCTCCGGCGGCAGCAGACTGGCCACGGCAAATCCGGCAACAACGCCGGTGATGGAATCATCGGCCAGCAGCGCAATGCGGCGCGGCGCGGCTTCGGGATGCAGCGCGGTCAGGTAGGCGGAGCGGGGCCATTGGGGCGCCTCCTTCAGGCTCTCGGCGATCTCCATCACCCGGTCGAGGTCCGCAGGGGTCATGCGGCGGATAAGAGCGGAGGGGAAAAGGGGAGTCATGGGCGTTGCGGCTCCGCCGCAGCCGGCTCGCCAAATATCTCCGCATCCGAGCGGCGCAGGTAATGGCCGTCCAGCAGCGCGAGATCGACGAACACGCCGGCGGCGACGCGCGGCGCGCAGAGCTGAAGCGCGTCGGCGGCGGTGGGCGCGGCGGTGCGGATCAGTTCTGCCTGCGGCCAAGCCGAAGCCAGCAGCAGGGCGGCCGCCTCGTCGCAGATGGCGATCCGGGGGGGCATAGCTTCAATGGCCGCAAGCTCATGCGCACCGGCCAGCAGTTCCCTTCCCTGCTCACCACGCACACCCAGCCGCAAGTAGACCTCGTGGCGATGCGCATCGAGAGCCGCCGATTCCACGCCAGCTTGCCACCCCAGCGACGAAGACCTGCCGCTGGGGGCCCCGACCTTCGCCGCCAGCACCTCCAGCCGCGAAACGGCGATTACCGGAATCCGCGCCGCCTCGGCGAGACCCTTCACGGCGCTCAAGCCCACGCGCACGCCGGTGAAGCTGCCGGGACCGTTGACGGCCACGATTGCATCGAGCAGACCAAGTTGCATACTGGTTCGTCCGAGCAACTCGCCGACAGCCGCAACCAAAGTAGAGGAGTAGCTGCGCCCTTCCAGCTCAATTTGTCCAAGAATCTCAACGGCCTGGCCGTCCCAGCGCCCTAGCGCCACCGAACCCGAGGGGCCGCAGGTGTCGATGCCGATGAGAAGCGTCGATTCTGGCATGAGCCTCCTACACCGCCGCCAGCGCCTGCTCCAAATCGGCGATCAGGTCTTCCTTGTCCTCGATGCCGATCGAGAGCCGGATGCGTCCCTGCGTGATTCCCATCGATGCGCGCACCTCTTCGCTCACCGAGCCGTGCGTGGTCGTGGCCGAGTGCGAGGCCAACGATTCGACCCCGCCCAGCGACTCTGCGCTGAGGAAGATTTTGATCGCCGCCAGGAACCGTCCCGCGGCCTCGCGCGACTCCACCTCGAAGCTCATCATCGAACCAAATCCCTTTTGCTGCTTCACGGCCAGATCGTACTGCGGATTGCTCTTCAGACCCGGATAAGCCAGCTTATTCACCTTGGGATGCGTGGAGAGAAACTCCGCCACGGCGCGGCCATTTTCCTCGTGCTGCTTGATCCGCAGCGGCAGCGTCTTGATGCCGCGCAGCACCAGGAAGCACTCAAAGGGCGACATCACGCCGCCGGCCGCCTTCTGCACCAGCAGAAACCGCTCCTTGTGCTCGGGCGTGGAGCCGATCAGCGCCCCGCCCAGCCCGTCCGAGTGGCCGTTCAGGTACTTCGTCGTCGAGTGCATCACAATGTCCGCGCCCAGCGCCAGCGGGCTTTGCAGCACCGGCGACAGAAAGGTATTGTCCACGCTGACCTCGATGCCGCGCGCGTGGGCGATCTGGCTGACACCGGCGATGTCGGTCAGCACCATCAGCGGATTGCTGGGCGTCTCGATGTGAATCAGCTTGGTCGAGGGCCGGATCGCCGCGGCAACCGCTTCGAGGTTGCTGGTGTCCACGTACTCAATCTCGATGCCATAGCCCGACACGATGCGGTCGAAGAGCCGCACCGTGCCGGCATACACGTCCTTGGAGCAGATCAGGTGGTCGCCGGCGCGCAGCATCGCCACCAGCGCCGAGATTGCCGCCATCCCGGTGGTAAACGCATGGGCGCTCGTGCCGCCTTCCAGCGCCGCCAGCGCCTCTTCCAGCCGGTCCCGCGTCGGGTTGCCGGCGCGCGAGTAGTCCCAGCCGCGGTCGGTGCCGATGCCGGTCAGCTCAAAGGTCGAAGAAAGGTAAACAGGCACATTCACGGCGCCCGTCAGCGGGTCCGGGTACTGCCCGGCATGAACGGCAAGAGTTGAGTATTTGCAGGGGGAAGTGGACATCGTTCTGCTTGATCTCCTGATTTTCAGCTTATCGCATCGTGCGTTTGCAGGCTCCCGGCTCTCTACCGGTTCACGACCACCGTCTGCTTGTCGGTCTTGAAGGTGAAGGCGTCAGCGGGAAGCGGTTGATTGGTCTTGAAATTGAAGTAGAAGCAGACTCGGTATTGCCCGGGACCCTCTTCGAAAACCTGTTTCAGGCTTACCGCCCGCTCGGTGTCCAGCCAGATTGTGACCTTCGGAATGTTTTTCCTCACCGCAGGATCCTTGGCCACCATTTCGAGCTTATCGGTCTTCACGCCGTCAATCACTTCGGGACCCAGGTACTTGATATCCCATTTCTGCTCGAGATCCTTGCCGCTGGCGCCAAAGCCCAGCATCAGGTAGCTCTCATATTGGCTTACTTTGCTGAATCTGGTTACCTGATTAGTCAGCTTTTCATACAAATTGAAGACTCCTCGCGTGTAGGAGTACACCTTCGACGCAATTTTTCCGTTCAGCTCGTGGATATGCGCGGCCATCTGGAAGGAGTTGCCCTTGCGCTCGTAGTAGACCGTGCCCTTCTGTACGTCCTTGTCGGGGATTGGATCGGTTTCAACGGCGTCGAACTCGAAGTCGGCGGAGGTGGAGTGGAAGTTGGCCGCGGCAACATCCAGGCGGCGCAGCACTGCGTCCTTTGCCATTTCATCGGCCGGGGCGGCAATGGCCATGCGCGCCGCAAGCAGAAGCGTGGCTATCAACGCGGTAATAACAAGTCTTCTTCCTTGATGCATGGGTTTCCTTATTTTGTTTGCTAGCTGCTAGCCTCTAGCTTCTAGCTAGGAGCTAGTGGCTAGAAGCTGTCATTACCGCCGCGCCCAAACCTTCCAGGAGAGATTGCCCTGGGCGTCTTGCACGGTCTCCCAGCGCGTGACAAAGACGGCGTCGCCTGTGACCGGCTCAATGGCCCTGTGCAGGGCCTTCTTCACCGCCTGGGGCGAGGCCGTGGAATTCAAGTCAAGGTCAACATCCGCGGCTTGCACGGTGATGATCAGCCCGCGGCCGCCGTCGCCGATCACCTGGATGGGATGCGGCGGTCCGGCGGCGTTCGAATGCCTGTCGCCGTAGTTCCACCGATGCGGCGTGACGAAGATGAACAATAGAATCAGCGTTACCATCACGTCGTAGTGGAAGCAGCCGCGCGGGTAAGTCCAGTAAAAGTAGCTCTTCAGAAGTTTCTTCATTGTGCCCCTTGCCGTGTGATGCGCTCCAACCCGCCCATGTAAGGCCGCAGCGCCTCTGGAATCAGCACAGAGCCGTCGGCCTGCTGATAGTTTTCGACAATCGCCAGCCACGTCCGTCCCACGGCCAGTCCGCTGCCATTCAATGTGTGGACAAACTCCGGCTTGCCCTTCGCGCCCGCCGTCCGGTAACGGATGTTGGCCCGTCGCGCCTGAAAGCTCTCGAAGTTCGAGCAGGAAGAGATTTCGCGATAAAGCTGCTGGCCCGGCAGCCAGACCTCCAGATCAAATGTTTTTGCCGAGGAGAAGCCGGTGTCGCCTGTGCAGAGCAGTACGCGGCGATAGGGCAGGCCGAGCGTCTCCAGAATCTCCTCCGCGTTGCGAGTCAATTTTTCGTGCTCGGCGTCGGAGTCTTCAGGCCGGGTGAACTTGACCATCTCGACCTTTTGGAATTGATGCTGGCGGATGATGCCGCGCGTGTCCTTGCCCGCCGCGCCCGCCTCGGCGCGGAAGCAGGGCGTGTAAGCCGTCAGGCAGATCGGCAGCCGCGCCTCGTCGAGAATCTCGTCCCGATACAAATTCGTAACCGGGACCTCGGCGGTGGGAATCAGCCAGTGGTCCGAAAAGCGACCATAGTCCTCAACCTTCTCAGAACTTCCTTCGAAGGCGTCAGAAATCATCTTCAAGACAATGTCACCTTCCGGCAGAATCTCCGCACAGCGGAAGAGATCTTCGCCAAACTTGGGCAAATTGCCGGTCCCGAAGAGGGACTTGCTATTAACCATGAACGGCGGGAGGACTTCGGTGTAGCCGTGCTTTTGCGTGTGCAGATCGAGCATGAAGCTGACCAGAGCGCGTTCGAGGCGCGCTCCCGCGCCCATGTAGACAGCAAAGCGTGCGCCGCTCAGCTTGGCCGCCCGTTCCAGATCGAGAATCCCCAGCGCCTCGCCCAGCTCCCAGTGCGGTTTCGCCTCAAAATCAAAAGCCGTCTTCTCACCCCAGGTTTTGACCGTGAGGTTGTCGGCCTCTGATGTGCCATCTGGAACCTCGGGCCGCGTGAGGTTTGGGAGAACTGCCCTCGCGTCAAAGAATTGTTTGTCAGCTGAGGTGGCAAGTCTACGGAATTCATCAACATTTGCCTTTAGATCTGCCGCTTTCGCGAGCAGGTCGTCAGCGTTGAGGCCGCTGCGCTTCCGTTGAGCGATTATTTGATTCAGATCGTTGATTTCAGAAAGCTTCGTCTCGGCAAACGTGATGGCTTGACGCCGCATCAAGAGGAGGGTCGTGAATTTGTCGAGGGCTTCTTCTGAAGCCCCTCGCGCAAGCAACTTCGGTCTGACATCTGGCCAATTCTTGGCTAAGAAATTTGAATCGAGCATCGCTCTTCCAGTTTACTAGACAGTTTTGGATCTGAGCTTCTTCGCTGCTTCGCCCGGTCCGGTGTCTATCTGATCTTGCCAGCCGGGCAGCCGCTGATCGCCGGTGATGAGGCGCGCGCCGCGGGTGAAGGTGAAATAGGTCCAGATCCAGGCGGCAAAGACCGAGAGCCGGTTGCGGAAGCCTATGAGGAAGAAGATGTGTACGACGAGCCAGGCAGCCCAGGCGGGAAAGCCGCTCATGTGGGCCTTGAATGGCCATTCGACCTTGGCCACCGCATCCATGCGCCCGATGGTGGCCATGTCGCCTTTGTCGAAGTAGCGGAATGCGGGTCGTGGCCGGCCAGCCAGATCGGCGGCCAGCATCCTGGCGACGTGGTCGCCCATTTGCATCGCAGGCTGGGCCACGCCAGGAACTTGATTGCCGCCCAGCTCGAAGTGGGCCAGGTCACCCAGCACGAAGACTTCGGGCAGCCCTAGCGGATTGAGCCGGTCATCCACCAGGACCGAGCCGCGCCGGTCGAGTGGCGCGCCCAGCAGGCTGCCCAGCGGCGAAGCCTCGACGCCGGCGGCCCAGAGTGTCACAACGGCGTCCATTCGTTTGCCGGCCATCTCCACCCAGCCCGGCCCGATCCCTGTGACGTGGGTGAGGGTATGGACCTCGACGCCCAGCCTGCCCAGCGCGGCTTCGGCTTTAGCGGAGAGGTCTTCCGGGTAGGCTCCCAGCACGCGGGGCGAGCCCTCTAGCAACAGAACCCTCGCCTTGGCGGGATCGATGTGCCGGAAGTCGTGGCGCATGTAAAGCTGAGCAATGTCGGAGATGGCGCCGGCAAGCTCAACGCCCGTGGGTCCGGCTCCGATGACGACGAAATTGAGCGGCGGGTGCCAGCCGTGCTCGACCATCTGGCGTTCGGCCAGCTCGAAGGCCAGCAGCACCCGGCGGCGAATCTCGGTGGCGTCCTCGATCGTCTTGAGTCCCGGCGCAAACGGCGCCCAGTCGTTGCGGCCAAAGTAGGAGTGAGTGGCCCCGGTGGCCAGCACCAGGTAGTCATAAGGGAGCTCGGCGCCGCTGGCCAGCGCCACCCGCCGCGCCGCCGCGTCGATGCTCACCACTTCGTCCATCAGCACCTGGGTATTCTGTTGGCGGCGCAGGATGGTGCGGATGGGCTGGGCAATGTCGGCCGGCGAGAGCACCGCCAGCGCCACCTGGTAGAGCAGCGGCTGGAAGGTGTGATGGTTGCGCCGATCCACCACGGTTACGTCCACTGGCAAACGGGCCAGCCCTTTGGCCGCGTGAAGGCCGGCAAAGCCTCCGCCGACGATCACCACGCGAGGACGGCGAGCCAGCGATGGTTCGAGCGGTCTGGTCAATTCGCCCACGGTGTGCGCCTCTCCTTATCAGATGCGTGAGGGAACGATAAGTGACAGGCTGCCGGGTAATGGTGCGGCTGATTATGGATGCTGCTCAACAGCCAGGTTCACGCTGCCGGCGTTGCCGGTAACGACCAGGGCGAGCATATTCGTGGCCACGCCGGGCAGCGACGCCGGAGTGAAGGTGACAGTGCCGTCGAGAGCCGAAGTGGCCGTGGCGGCCTGCGTGGCCAGCAGCGTGCCCATGACGCAAGGGCCGTGCAGGCCGCAGGGCGGCGTCCAGGCATAAATTGCCTGATAGAGCGTGACCGCGCCGCCGGCCATCGGGTTGCCGTCCATGTCCAGCACGCGCAGGATCAACTGGCTGGCCGTGCCGCTGACCGCCAGGCTCTGCGAACTCCCGGAGACGGCTTCGAGGGTCGCGTACTCCGGACGCGCGCCGAAGGCGGTGTAGGTGATGCATTGGCTGGTTCCGTTCAGGCAGGCCGTCGCAGTCGCCGTTTGCCCCGCAGTCAGCGGGCCCACGGTGAGCGCCTTGGCGGCCACGCCGCTCGAGTTGGTGATGACAGCGCCGCTCTGGAAGGTGATGCCGCTGCCGCTCGTCTGCCAGGCCACCGATTGGCCGCTCGAGGCAACGCCGCTCTTCAGCGCCAGCGCCTGCGCCGTCCAGGTGACGGTGGCTCCCGCGGCCAGCGAGAGCATCGACGAGAGCGAGGTCAGCGTAGGCGGCGTTCCGCCCACGAATTCGGTTTTCAGGCTGGAGCCGTTGAGCAGCGCAGCGGTAACCGTCGACCAGGTTGCGCCAATTGCCGTCACATTCATGGTGGCGCGGCCGTCGCCGGTGGCTGTTACGGTACAAGTGTTCTGGCCGCAGCTCAGCGTCGCCGTTCCGCTGGTCACGGTGTAGATCACTGAAACTCCGCCCGCCGGAGTCAGATCAGAACCCAGCGCGATTACCGAGAACGGCTCCGGCACGCCGATCGGCACCGTGCCCATCGGCGCGGTCACCAGCGTCAGCGCGTCACTCGTACCCGCGTCGTAGCTGATGCCGCCGGCGATGACGGTAGACGCATCGAAGATGGGCAGGTCGTCCACCTCCACGTTCACCGAGCCGGTAATGCCGCTTCCGGCCGCGGGCGCGATGGCCGTGATTTCGTTGGGCGAGATGCTGGTGACCGTGGCCTGCAGGCCATTCACCTGCACCGTGTCCGTAGGGCGGAAGCCCATTCCGTGAATCACAATCGGGCCGCCCGCGGCCGTCAGCCGCTGCGGGGAGACCGTGTCGGCGTAGAGCACCCATCCCTGATAGGCGTAGTCCGGCCGCCCGTCGCCGCGCTCATCGGCAATGCCCAGGCGCACCACGTCGTCCGCCGACGCGCTTACCTGCAGCCAGCTCTCGCCGGTAGCCAGGCCGTTCAGACCAGCGCCGTAGCCGATGGCCGCCGTGCCCACCGCGTCGAATGCGTCCCAGACGCCCAGCGCCGGCATCGCCTTCGCGTTGGTGGGCGCGCCGCTCTCGTTTAAGGCCACGGTCACCACGGTGAAGGAGCGCCCGCCGCGCACCGGGAAGCTGAACCATTCAGTCTGGCCCACCTGGCTGAGCCGGCCGCTCCACATTCCACTGGCCGCCAGGCTGCGCGGAGTGGCTTCTGTTCCGATGGCGTCGTCCGAGCCGCCTACAGCTGAGTTGGCAACGTTCACGGTGAGCGTCTGCGCGCTGCCCGCGGCCATCGACGGAACCGAGATCGCCGCCAGCGTGCCCGAAGGCGCCGGCGATCCGTCCAGGTATGGGCCGACCGAGTTGGTCAGAATGTACAACGGATTCACTGTCTCGAAGGTCACTTGATAGTTGGCCGTCGTTACCCCGGGCGGCAGCGGTATACCGCTCAGGTCGAAAAAACCCTGCAAAGACGAAACATTCGATCCCCACATCGTCAGCAGGTTGCCGTTCGCATCGGCGAAGCCGGTCACCGGGTCGCCGTGATTGCCGTTGAAGGAGGAGCCGGAGACAAAGCTGACCGTGTATTGATAGAGCGGGTTGCCGTTCGTGTCCAGCGGCCGCGCCACCACATTCACGCCCTGCATCCCCAAGCCGTTTCTAAAACTGATCGTTCCCTGGATGGAAACCGTGTGGGCTGCGGTAATCTGCTTGCCGAGGAAGCTGGCCAGGTTGCCGGCGGTGATGGGGTAGATGCGGTTCAGCGCGGCGATATCGTCCCAGCGCAGAACCGTGGGGTTAGGAATGCAGTCTCCGCCGGAGTAGCCGCACAAGCCGCTGATGGGCTGCATCACCGGCCAGCCCAGAGTGCCGCCCGCCTCGCCGTTCGTCTGCGCGCCGGGGTTCACCTGCGCGGAGTCGAGGCCAAGAATCCGCCCAAAGGCCCGCTCCAGTTCAAAGCTCATCATATTCAGCAGGCTGGCGCTGGTGGCGCACAGGCCGTTGAGCACGATGATGCCGTGGGCGACCGTCGCATCCGGGTTCACGTTGTCCAGCCACACATAAACACCGTTGTTCTCACAACTGTTCTGCTCGCTCACGCCCGCGCCAAACAGAGCGTCGATCACCGAGCCGTCGGCGTCGAAGATCACGCCCAGCGGAGTGCCGGTGGCTCCGGGAGTCACGTCGGCCGGCTGGGTCATCTGGCCCTGTTGGCTGGTCTGCTCGTTGGTTACGGTAAAGCCTGTGCCGCTCACCACGATATTCGCGCCGCTCACGTTCTCATTCAACGCGCCCTTGTCGGTCAGCGTCACCCCGGCGGTCGGAATCGCGCTCCACAGAGCCGCTGCCGCGTCCACCATCGCCTTCGCCTGCTGGTTGGTGACCGCGCTGTTCAACGGCCCCTGATCGACGTAGTAGTTCACCTGCCCGTTCGCCCAGTGAATCGGCTGGCCCACCGCCGCCGGATTAAAGAAACTCACCCCGGCCACGTGCTTCGGCCCTCCGGCCAGCGCCGCCGCCGGCGTCAGCAGGATGACGAGAAGCCAAGCCGCCGTGCGTTGCGAGAGGTCGAGTCGTGAGTCGAACATGGGGTGCGCTCCAGGCTGAAACTGCCGTCTCGCCTTGAAATCCTCTGCTGCAATCGATGTACGGACTTAAAGGCGCCCACAGTTCTTTCATCGGCGCTAGCGATTAGACAATTAGCCAATAAGTAACAAGAAAATCTCGTTCGTTTTTGTTGTGTTGCGGCGCAAGTCAGAGTCAAATCTCTAAGGAAACTCATCTAAGACAGGAGGAGGGTTGCCTTCCGCAACTTCCCTCGGCAAGAGCTAAAATCAACACGGGGAACCCTATGACAGAGATTCGCTCCACCGTTATTCTCGGCTCCGGCTGCGCCGGACTCACCGCCGCCATCTATACCGCACGCGCCGGCCTCAATCCGCTCGTTCTGGAGGGCCACGAGCCCGGCGGACAGCTTTCGATGACCACACTGGTGGAAAACTTTCCCGGCTGGCCGGAGGGCATCCAAGGGCCGGAACTTATTGACAACATGAAGAAGCAGGCCGCCCGCTTCGGCGCGACCTTCCAGCTTGCGCCTCTGGCTGCGGTGGATCTCAAGGAGAATCCCTTCCGGCTGCAAACCTCGGCCGGCGAGATTCTGACGCGCACGCTGATCGTCGCCTCGGGGGCCAGCGCGCGCTGGCTGGGGCTGCCCAGCGAGCAGGCGCTGATCGGCCACGGCGTCTCCAGTTGCGCCACCTGCGACGGCTTCTTCTTCCGGGGCAAAGAGATTGCCGTGGTGGGCGGCGGCGACTCGGCGATGGAAGAGGCGCTCTTCCTCACCCGCTTTGCCTCCAAGGTCACGCTGCTCCATCGCCGCGAAGGCTTCCGCGCCTCGAAGATCATGCTCGACCGCGTGCAGGCTCATCCGCAGATCTTTCTCCGCCCCAACACCATTATCGAAGAGGTGCTGGGCGTCGAAGAGAAGGAAGTCTGCGGCCTGCGCCTGCGCGATGTGGCCACCGGCGAGGTCACGAAGCTCGACATCAGCGGCCTCTTTCTCGGCATCGGCCATGAACCCAATACGAAGGTCTTCGCCGGCCAGATCGATCTTGACGGCGACGGCTATATCCGCACCAGCGGCAACGTCCTGGTCACAAAAGACGGCGTGCCGCTGGCGGGCGTCTTTGCCTGCGGCGACGTGCAGGACCGCCGCTATCGCCAGGCTATCACCGCCGCCGGTTCCGGCTGCATGGCCGCGCTGGAAGCGGAGAAGTTTCTCGATGAGCAGGGGCAATAACCACCTGCGGTGGGGCAGACGCTCGCTGAGCGCTCGCAAAGGGTTTCTTTCACGCTATGACGACGCTTGCCGATAATCTCGAACGGCTGGAAGAGGCGATAGCAGCCGCCTGCCGCCGCGCCGGACGCACGCGCGCCGAGGTCGAGCTGATGGCCGTCTCGAAGACCTATCCGGCGGCGACGATTGCCGAAGCAGCCGCGCTGGGCCTCACGCTCTTCGGCGAAAACCGCGTGCAGGAGTTTGCCGCCAAAGCTGCGGAACTCGCCTCGTTGCGCATACGCGCAGCGAACCTCGTTCGCGTCCATCTTATAGGCCATCTGCAATCGAATAAAGCTCAGCGCGCCGTGGAGTTATTCGATGCTATCGACTCGCTGGATTCACTGCGGCTGGCCGAGCGATTGAACGAAGCGGCGGGCAAGTTAGGCAAGCGTCTGCCGGTGTTGATCGAGGTTAAGCTAAGTTCAGAAGAAACCAAGGCCGGAATTGATCCTAACTCAGTTGAGGCGGCGCAGTTATTGGAGCGGCTGCCGGAGTTGGTGCATTTGCAGATGCGCGGGCTGATGACGATTGCTCCCTTTGGCGTCTCCGAGGCTGAGACTCGCGCCTGTTTTCGCAGCCTGCGCCAGTGGCACGAGCGCTGGGCCGCGAGTTATTCGAAGCTCACGTTCGACGTGCTCTCGATGGGCATGAGCGGAGACTTTGATTTGGCTATCGAAGAGGGCGCAACCCGCGTCCGCGTGGGGACGGCGCTCTTTGGCGCGCGCACAGTTCCGGGGATCAACTGATGCTCCGCGCGGCCGCATCCGGAGTTACCCTCGCCGTCCGCGCCCAGCCCGGCGCAAAGAAGACCGCCATCACCGGCGTCTACGGCGAAGGCTCTGCGGCGCAGTTGAAGATCGCCGTCCACGCGCCCCCGCTTGAAGGCCGCGCCAACCTGACGCTGATCGCCTTTCTCGCTGAGACTTTTGGTTTGCCTAAGAATGCTGTTGAGTTAGTTAGCGGAGAGTTATCGCGCAGCAAGGTAATAATTCTGCGTGGAGTTACTCTGGCGCAGGCTGAAACAAAGCTCGCTGTTTGGATTCGCACAAACTGATGTTATAAGCGAAGCGCCGCCAGTGCCTCTTCCGGCTCAGGCCGTACACGGAAATCCGCATGAGCCTCAGCGAAGAGAACGCGCCCAGCGCGGTCGAGGACATAAGTCGCCGGCAGCGGCAGCTTCCAGCTCGATTCGCCGTTCACAAAGGGAATATTGATAAGAATGGACATATAGTACTCGCGCATATATTCGGGCACGGGATAAGCCAGGCCGAATTTATCGGCGAGTTCGCAGCCGGGGTCACTGAGCACCGGAAAGGGAAGCCCATGCTGGTCGGCCATAAAGTCGTTCTGCCGCTCGGTCTGCGGGCCGATGGCCACCATCAGCGCCCCGCGCTCGCGGATTGTACCGTATAAGTCGCGCCAGGCTTCTAACTCGGTGACGCAATAAGGGCACCACCGCCCGCGCAGAAACTTGATGACCAAAGGGCCCAGCGCGAGCATATCCTGAGAGCGCACCAGCCGCCCCGCGGCATCGTGTAACTCAAACTCCGGCGCCAGCGCGCCCACCGGCAGAATCCGCTCCTCGATCCCGGTAGCGAATAACTCCTCAACGGAGCGCTCGCTGACAGCCAGCCGCTCAGCCTGCACAAGGTTCCGCGTGTTGGCGGTGATCTCGTCGAGTTGGTCCTGGAGGGTGGTCATAACTACAGCCGTCTTCCTTACCGCCCGAACCGCTGTTTCCCGCCCATGCCCATGGCGCCGAGGCCGCCGCGCATCATTTTTCCGGCCATGCCGCTTTTGCCCATCTGCTTGAACATTTTAGCCATTTGCGCGTATTGGCGGAGGAGATTGTTTACGTCTTGCACCTGCGTTCCGCTGCCCGCCGCGATGCGCTTGCGGCGCGTGCCCGAAATAATCTCATGGTTGCGGCGCTCCCTGGGGGTCATCGAGTTGATGATCGCCTCCAGCCGCACGAACTGCTTTTGGTCCACGTTCTTTGACGCTTGCTGCAATCCGGCAAAAGGCCCCACCGACGGCAGCATCTTCAAAATGCTCTCCATCGAGCCGAGCTTGGAGATCTGGCGCAACTGATCGCGGAAGTCTTCGAGAGAGAAGCCGTCGCCGAGCAAGGCCTTCTTGGCGAACTCCTCGCCCTTCTTGCGGTCCATCGTAGATTCGGCCTTCTCGATCAGCGACATCATGTCGCCCATGCCGAGGATGCGGCCGACGATGCGGTCGGGATGAAAGGGCTCGAAGGCGTCGGGCTTTTCGCCGGTGCCGATGAACTTGATGGGCTGGCCGGTGACGTGGCGAATCGAGAGCGCCGCGCCGCCGCGGGCGTCGCCGTCCATTTTGGTGAGGATGACGCCGGTGAGGCCGAGCCGGGTGTGGAAGTCGGCGGCGGAATTGACCGCATCCTGGCCGGTCATGGCATCGGCGATAAACAAAATTTCGCTGGGGTTGAGCAGCTTCTTCAACTGCTCCATCTCTCCCATCAGCTCTTCGTCGATGTGCAGGCGGCCGGCGGTGTCCACGATCAGTGTGTCGCAGCCCATGTTGCGGGCCTCGCGGCGGGCCTCAGCAGCGAGCCGGGCCACCAGCGCCGGGCCGGCCGGTTCATTCTTCTGGTCGCCTTCGTAGAGTTTGGCTTCGATGGACTTGGCGACGACCTTGAGCTGCTCGCGAGCCGCCGGGCGATAGACGTCCACCGAGACCAGCATGGGCCGATGGCCGCCCTTTTTGAGCCATGCGGCCAGCTTGCCGCTGGTGGTCGTCTTGCCGGAGCCTTGCAGTCCGGCCATCAGGATCACCGACGGCGGCTGCGAGGCGAATTTGAAGCGCGCCGTGTCCTTGCCCAGTAGCGTGATCAGCTCGTCGCGGACGATTTTGATGACCTGCTCGGAGGGCGAGAGCGCGATGAGCACTTCGGTGCCGACGGCCTTGACGCGAATCTGTTCGATCAGGTCGCGGACCACGTTGAGGTTGACGTCGGCTTCCAGCAGCGCCACGCGAATCTCGCGCAGGGCGTCGCTGATGTTCTCTTCGGTGAGCGTGCCCTGGCCGCGAAGGCTCTTGAAGGCGCGCTGGAGTTTGTCGGTAAGGTTTTCAAACATGGTCAACTCAAGTGTATCGCGCCACCTGCGGTGGGGCAGCCGCGCTGCGCGGCACCTGCGGTGCGGCAGCCGCGCTGCGCGCCATTGGCTCGTGGTTTCCCAGGTCTGAAAATCCAGACCTGGGCCACCCAGCATTTGAGGATGGAAAAGAGAGTGAAAAACAACCGCAGGTCCTTCGACTGCGCTGCGCTTCGCTCAGGATAACAGTCTTTTTAATTAGCGAATATTCCAACTTCGATTGCAATTTGTAGTTTCTCGCTACTACTTCTCCGCCGCCACAGGCTTCTTCGCCACCCGCGCCACGGGAAAGTACCCGGTGCGTGTGCGGACGGTGAGTTTGCCCTGGCCCTTGGCGGTGACCTCGACGCGGCGGAAGCCCGGCTCGGTGGTCGGCTTGGTGGAGTGGTAACCCAGCGTGTACTGGCTGCGGATGTCGCGCGCCACTTCGGCGGCGATCTGATCGACCTGTTCGATGCTCTTGGGAAAAAAGGCCATGCCGCCGGTCTCGGTGGAGAGCATCTCCAGCGCCTGGCGCGCGTGCTTCACCTCGGAGCGGCTCATTTCGTCGCCGAAGAGCAATCCAATCGTGTAGATGACCGGCCCGGAGAGCTGCTGAACGCGGCGGATGGTCTGCTCCAGGCTGAGGGTCGAAGCGTTGTCTTCGCCGTCGGTGATCAGAATGAGCACCTGCTTGGGGCGCTTGCCGTCGGCAACCAGCTTGTCGGCCGAGGCCACTACCGCATCGTAAAGCGCCGTCCCGCCGCGGGCCTCGATGTGCCCAAGGCCTTCGCGCAGCTTGCTCACGTCAGAGGTGAAATCCTGGTCGATGAAGGCCTCGTCACTGAAGTTGACCACGAAGGCTTCATCCTGGGGGTTGGAGGCCTCGATCAGGTCGAGAGCGCTCTTGTTCACCGAGGGGCGCTTGCGGCTCATTGAGCCGGAGTTGTCCACCACCAGCGCAATCGAAACGGGGAGATCGGTGTGCTGGAAGCTGATCAGTGTCTGCCTGACGCCGTCTTCGAGGACCTGGAACTCTTCCTTTTTCAGGCCGGGAACCAGCCGGTTGTGGTCGTCGAGCACGGTGCAGTTGAGGGCCACCTCTTCGACGTCGGTGTGCAGAACGTAGCCCTCGCCCTCTTTGCGCAGAACCGGCGGCGCGGGCGGTTCGCCATCCGGCGAGCGCACCGGGTCGCGGTCCACGATGAGCGATGGAGCCGGGAGCTGGGCCGGCGGCGTGGTTTGCTGCGCGGGCGCCAGTGTAGCCGTTCCGGCAAGAAGCAGCGCGAGAAGCGCGGGACGGCAAAGGCGCATGGAAACGGGTTCAAGCATAGACAGTGAGTGCAGGCCATCCCGCTGGAGGATCGGCCTTCACCTTCACTTTACGCCACTTGTCGGTGCCTGGTCAGATTCCACGCGCCGGGCGCGGTTTTCACAGCCACAGGAGTACAATCGACGCTAAGCGCATCGCGGCCCCGGAGTGAGCGACAGGAGGCCATAGAGCGCAAATTCAACCCTTTGAACGTGGAGCAAGAGCTTCCCCATGGCACGCATTTATCCTTTTCGCGCATGGCGCTACAATCCTACCGTAGTCCGCCTGGATAACGTGGTTACCCAGCCCTACGACAAAATCTCTCCGGCGATGCAGCAGGCCTACTACCAGCGCAGCCCCTACAACCTGGTGCGCATCATCCTGGGGCTGCCGGAACTCTTCGACTCCGAGCGCGGAGAGAGCGTGTATACCCGCGCGGCGCGCGACTTCAGCGCCTGGCGCGAGCAGGGCGTTCTGGCGCAGGAAAAAGACCCCTGCATCTTCGCTTATTCGCAGCGATTCAAGGTTCCCGGAACCGAAATCGTCAAGGAACGGCGCGGATTTATCGCCCTCGGCAAGCTGCACGAGTACTCCGAAAAGGTCGTCTTCCGCCATGAGCAGACGCTCAGCAAGCCCAAGGGCGACCGGCTGAAGCTGCTCAAGGCCACGCACGCGCATTTTGGCCAGATTTTCATGCTCTATTCCGACCCGGCCGGCAGCATCGAAAAGATTTTGTACGATGGCGCCGGTCCCGCCGACGCCGAGACTACCGACGACTATGGCGTGCTGCACCGGCTGTGGAAGGTCAGCGAGCCGAACATCATCAACCTGCTGACCACGGCCATGGCCGACAAGAAGCTGATCATCGCCGACGGCCATCATCGCTACGAAACCGCGCTGAACTATTCCAAAGAACACTCACCCGCAACGCCCGCCAAAACAGAGTCCAGCACCAGCCAGGTGCCACAGCCGGCTTACCCTGAGGCTGCGGTGATGATGACCTTCGTGAACATGGACTCCGACGGCTTGGTGATTCTGCCCACCCACCGCGTGGTTCATAGCCTGGCGAACTTCGACCCGGCCACCTTTGCGCGCGCCGCCGAAGAGTTTTTCACCGTCGCGGCAATACGTACGGCGGAGGCTTCGGACTACATTGGCGCTCTGGCAAGTCAGCAGGGAACGGCGTTTGTCGCCGTCACGCGCGCCGGGGCGTTCTTGCTGCGCGCGAAGCCGGAGCCGGTAGCCGCCGCGCTGGTCCATCTTCCCGAGCGCCAGCGCCAGCTTGACCTGAGCTGCCTGCACTCCATCGTCCTCGACCGGCTGCTGGGCCTGGACGCGGAAAAAGTGCGCGAGCAGACCAATCTGCGCTATCTGCGCGACGCCGCCGAGGCCGTCGAGCAGGTGCGCCGCGGCGAGGCCGATGTCGCCTTCCTGACGAATCCAGTTTCCATGGAGCAACTCAAGGAAGTGGCCTTTGCCGGCGACGTGATGCCGCAAAAATCCACCGACTTCTATCCCAAGCTGCTCAGCGGCCTGACGATTTATGCGCTGGACTAAACTAAGAAAGCTCTGATGAAGCCGGTATTTTGAAAGGGCACGGCTTTAGCCGTGCCGCAAAGGCAGCAAAATCGACGCGGGCTTTAGCCCCGGAGGTAGCTTTTTGTCGGCAAGGCTGGTAATTCGGACTTTTCTCCATGCCTTTGACCGGGTATCCCTTGTCCATCTTCTTTTATTGGCGTTTCTCTCTTGCGCGGCCGCCGCACAGCCGGCCCCGCCCGTCCTAGCCGCTCCCCAGGCCCGTTTTGTCGTCGTAATCGACGCGGCCCACGGCGGCGAAGACGCGGGCGGGAGCCTCTCGAACAGCCAGCTGGAAAAGTCCTTCACTCTGGCGCTCAGCGTGCGGCTGCGGTCGCTGCTGGCGGCGCGCGGCATCCAGGTGGTGACCACCCGCGAATCCGACGCAGCGGTCGAACCGGATAAGCGTGTGGAGATCGCCAACCATGCTCAAGCCCAGGCCTGCCTGAGCCTGCACGCCTCCGATAACGGCTCCGGGAGCGGCCTCGGCGTTCATCTCTTTGCCTCTTCGCTTTCACCCGCGCAGCCCACGCGTTTTGTCCCCTGGAAGACCGCGCAGGCCGCTTGGGTGACACGCTCGCTGGCTCTGGAAGGGGTGCTCAACTCCGCGCTGCAGCACGCGGGCATGAGCGTGACTCTGGGCCGCACGTCTCTACCAGTCGTGGATAGCATGAGTTGCCCGGCCGTGGCCGTCGAGATTGCGCCGGAGATGGGGCCGGACAAGAAAGTCGCCGCCGGGCTGGACGATCCCGACTACCAGGCCCGCGTGGCCGCGGCGCTGGCCGCGGCGCTCGTGGAGTGGCGTTCGGAGGCTCGTCAGCCATGATTCCTCGCCATCAAAAACTGCTCTTCGGCATTTTGCTCCTGGCCTCGCTGGTCATGGGTGTCACGCTGTGGCAGTTGCGCGAGCGCGCCCACAAGCGGCTGATTGCCGGCCAGGACTCGGCGCCCACCCGCGCTCCTGAAGTGGCGCCCGCCGAGCAGGCAACCCTGCTGGTGGCCAACGACAGCGACAGTTCCATGCGGACGCAGATTCACTCCCTGCCGCTGCCCGCCGATCCCGGCTCTCGCGCCCGCGCCGTGCTGGGCAAGCTGCTCGACCTGTATGCCGCTCCCGATGCCGCCCACCCCGTCCCCGGCGGCGGAAGCTCTGTGCTCCAGGTCTTTCTGCTGCCCGTTCCGGAGATCGGAGCCGGCGCAGCCGCATCCGTCAAGCCGAAATCCGCTGAATCAAGCTCCGCTGAGTTCAGGGCCAATAAATCCGGCGCAGCGCCGCGGGAGCAGCCTCAAACCGGCCCGCAACTGGCCGTCGTCAACCTGACCGGCAGCTTTGCCGCCAGCCATCCTTCGGGGATCGAGACCGAAACCCTCACCGTGCTCTCCATCTGCGGAACCCTGCACGCCAACCAGCCCCGCATTACGCAGGTGCGTTTTCTGGTGGACGGCCAGACCCGCGCCACTCTCGCCGGCCACGCCGACCTGACCCGCACCTACCTGGCCGGCGACGCCGTGCCGGCCGAAGGGACGCAGCCATGAGCTACCCTGAATGGAAAACAGGAATGACCACCCCCACCATCGGAGTCTTCGATTCCGGCTTTGGCGGGCTCACCGTGCTGCGGGCGCTGGTAGCCCGGTTGCCCGGCGCGCGCTTCGCCTTCCTGGGCGATACGGCCCGCCTTCCCTATGGCTCCAAGTCTCGCCGCACCATCGCCCGCTATGCCGTCCAGAGCGCGCAGTTCCTGGTCCGTGAACAAGGCGCTGAGTTCCTGGTGATCGCCTGCAATACGGCCAGCGCGCTGGCTCTGGACGCCATTCAGGACGCGGTTCCGGTTCCCGTGCTGGGCGTGATCGAGCCGGGCGCGGAGGCCGCCCGCGCCGCCTCGCGCACCGGCGACGTGCTGGTCATCGCCACCGGCGCCACCGTCGAGAGCCACGCCTACGCCGCCGCCTGCCGCGCGCGGGGCCTGCGCGCGCTGGAAATGGCCTGCCCCCTGCTCGTTCCGCTGGTCGAGGAGGGATGGACGGGGCCTCTGGTCGCTGCCGGAGCCGACACTGAAGCTTCTGCGGCGCAAGCCGCGTCTGCCCCACCGCAGGTGGCGGTTACCGCCGAGGTGATTCGCATCTATCTTGCGGAGCTGATCTCCGAAGCCGCCGCCCAGGGCATGAATCCCGACACGCTGGTCCTCGGCTGCACGCACTACCCGCTGCTGCGCCCGCTGCTAGAACGCGTCCTTGCCTGCGTCGTGCCCGCCGGAATCAGGGTCATCGACTCCGCCGAGGCCGCCGCCGAGGCTGCCGCGCTCCTCTTCATCTTGCAAGACACAAAAAAACATTCGCCGACCGTGCAGGTCCCGACCGCGCAGATCCGCTGCTTTGCTACCGATTCCGTCGAGAAATTTGAGCGACTCGGCTCCCGCTTTCTCAACCAGCCCACTGGAAAGGTCGAGCTGATTGACCTCGGTGGCTGATACTCTATTAAAGTAGGTCCGCTTCCCCAAGACACGGACCTTGGAGGAAAGAAGCAAGAATGATTAATCTGGCGGGTAAGACAGCCGTCGTTTTCGGGCTGGCCAACAAGCGTTCCATCGCCTGGGGCATCGCCCAAAAATTGCACGAGGCCGGTGCAACCCTGGCCATCTGCTACCAAAACGAGCGCATGAAGCTCGAAGCGCAGAGCCTCATCGACGAGCTGCCGGGGGCCGGCGGCTACCAGTGCGATGTCTCCAACGACGCCGAAATTGAAGCCGTTTTCGCCACCTTCAAAGAGAAACTCGGCAAGCTCGATATTCTCGTCCACGCCGTCGCCTATGCGCCCGCCGAGGAGTTGCGCGGCCAGTTCATTGACACCACGCGCGAAGGCTTCCGCATCGCCAACGACGTCAGCGTCTACTCGCTGATCGCCGTCACGCGCGGCGCGGCCCCCTTGATGACCGAGGGCGGCAGCATTATGACTTTGAGTTACTACGCCGCCGAAAAGGTTGTTCCTAACTACAACGTAATGGCTGTGGCCAAGGCCGGCCTGGAATCTACAGTCCGCTATCTCGCCTATAACCTCGGCTCAAAAAACATTCGCGTCAATGCGATCTCCGCCGGCCCTGTTAAAACTCTTGCCGCCCGCGGCGTCGGCGACCTCAGCGAGATGATGCGTTCCCATGCCAATCGCGCCCCGCTAGGCCGCAACATCGACCAATCGGAGGTCGGCGGAGCGGCGCTCTTCCTGGCCAGCGACTTATCCAGCGCCATCACCGGCGAGATCATGTATGTCGATTGCGGCTATAACATCATGGGATTCTAGGGCCTGTTCACACTACCCCGGCGGGTGGCGCTGCTAGTGAAAATGAGGCCAGACGAAGCCGAGCCCGAAGGCTGTGGCGGGTCCACCGTCGAGGGCGAGAATGAAGTATGGACGGATTTTCGCCGCAGCCCGAAGGGACGGGGCCAATTTTCCCCAGCTCTTCGTCCATCGTCGCTCGGATACACCCGGTATCCGTCACTCCTCATTCCTCGATCTGAGAAAAATTGGCTCCCGTCGCCGCCCACCAGGGTAGTGTAAACAGGCCCTAAGCCAGGAATCCCCACCACTTCTCAACGCATACAAGAATAACGGCAAAGACATCGGCTCTTCTTAGAGTTTGAAGTGTTACTTTGGAAATGACCGTATTTCAGAAAAGGTCAACGACAGGTGGGAATGTTAGCAATAGGCTCAGGCCCAGCAGGATGAGTGCAATGGCATTGGTTCGCCCCACGGCAACCGTCCGGTTTCGCCAACGCCATTCCAAAATCCCCCAGGTGAAGAGCCAGATAAGAATCGCAGCTGTGGTTACGCCGGAGAGAGGGCCCGTTGGTTTATAGAAAACGAGCAAGTTCTTAGCCGAAGCTGACTTATCGCCGGCGAGCGCCAGAACCGCCAGAGCAAAGGAGCCGATACCAGCCGAAAGGATAGCAGCTGCGCCGGAGCCGTTCGGTATTGCAGGAGTGTTCGGTGAAATCACAGGACGAGATGTGTTCATTTTTCTTCTCCTCCGCTTAGTTGAATGGTGTGGCCGCCCTGGACTGGCGCTTGTTTGTTGATGAGCGCGCCGAACAACCCGGCGACTCCAGCAGCAAGAAACGACACCAAGGTAAAGCAAAGCACGGCAGAGCGAAGCTGCCTGTGATTTCTAAGGTCACGACCGTACCGGATGAAGACGAACGCGACCATGGTGATTGAGATGGGTGCGAACCATGCGGCGTATTCCTTCCACTCCATGCCGAAAGAATGCCAGTTGATGGTTGTGGATCTGGACATGAGCAATCGCTGCGGAAACAGAGAGAGATCAATGCTCCCCGTTGGGGGAATGGCACGATACCACGGATAGATGACGTAAGCTCCTGTGAGCACAGCGAACCATGCGAGTACAACCATTGCGATCAGGTAGACCTTCAGGAATCGCTCACGGTTCGGTTCAGTTTCAGACGGCTGCGGCGCATGGGTGAAGAAATAAAGCTCCACCAGCGCACCCGAACAGGCCAGCAGATAGAGAGCGCCAAATCCTATGCCGTGTATCAAAGTCCAAAGACCACGTACCGTAATTTCCATTTGTTGTGTCCCCTTTCTGGGGATCGGCCGTAACTACTGCCACATTCCTGAGATTATTCAAATCCGTTCCCGGTCATCGGCCCCTGCATCCAGTCGTTTCTTGAGGTGGTCTTTTTGTCGTCTTTTCCCCAGGTCCAGTACATTCCTGCATATGCGTAATTCTCTGTCTGGCCGGCAACCGAATGACCGTAGCAGAACAAGAACTGCTCGCCGGGATGATGCTTGAAGTGGTAATAGCCACCGATATCGATCATCGCCGAGCGCTCGGTTTGCGCCGCGGCAAAGCCTTCGCGCCCATGCGCAAAGAGTTCCGCGCCTAACTCAAGCCTCTCGTTGAGTTCTCGTTTCACCAGCCATCCGGTATAAGGAAAATTACGATAGCTCGTCTGCGGCACCACCTGATAGCCGCCTCCTCCATCAAAGAGCCACTTACCATAATTCTTTTGCAGCCACACGGGCAGTTTGTACCAGACTTTTCCCACACCGAGTCCTTTGTCGTAATTCCCGGTCGGCATTTCAAACATAGTAAAAGTGCCGATTTGCGGAATATGCCTGGTCTCTTTGATGATGGCGAGTTTCACTCCCAGTTCCATGTCATTAAGACCATACGCGCTGGGACCCGTTCCGCCGGGCAAGTAAACGGGATTGTTCGATGGGAAGATCCCTCCCAAGGGAAGTATGGCGTGCAGTTGGACCCTGGGCATGGCGCCCCAGTTGAACTCGAAGGCCGACCCTGCCGCGTCGACTTCCGCCGGTGTGCCATCGACAACGCCGAAGATATAAAACTCGTAATGATGCAGATCGACCGGCACCGGATCGTCGGTTTGATAGGGAGGACCCTGCGCCCACAGTTTTGACACTGCGAGCATGAAGACGAAGAACAGCGCTAGCCTTGAAGATTTGCCTTTCATCCTTCGCGCCCTCCCGGCACTCCCACAAGAATCATGAAGTACTCTTTTAAGTAAGTACTTATCCTGAACAGCATTTATCGCGTGCCATCCAACAATCCCTCTGCACACAGTCTACAAAGCCATCCCAGGAGGGATGGCTTTGTCCATAAAAAACAGAGATCAGCCTACCGCGCTTCGCTGCGCGCCATGGCCTTTTCGGTCAGCACCTTGTGGGCGTGATCTTCCAGGGCTTGCGCTTCGGGCAGGAAGGTGAGCGCCTTCTGGATCTCCGGATCCCAGTCGGCGCGGGCGCGCAGCCCTTGCAACTGGCCAAACTGTACCGTGAGTATCTTGTCCTTGATGCCGATCTTCACCCAGTCCATCACCCCATTCAGATCGGCATCTGTCCAGGCAATGTTCTGGCTGGTGAGGTACTTCTTGAACTCCGCCAGCACCGCCGCGTCCACCTGGAAGTTCATGTCCACGGTGCGGTTGGCCAGATAAACCGGGGCGAAGTGAAAGAAGGCATCCTTGTAGAGCAGCGTCTCCTGGAAGTGGCTGTTCTTGGGGCTTTCGATCTTCTCGTCCGGCGTGATGCCGCCTCCGCCGTAGACCGTCCGCCCGGCGTCGGTCAGCTTGACCTCGCGGCTGGCAGTATCGGACGGCGCCGTGCCGCCGTGGCTGTAGTAGTCGTAAAGCGAAATGCCGGAGTAGTTGCGCTGGATCAGCCGCCCCGAGGGTGTGTAGTAGTGATAGGTGGTCAGCGCCAGGCCGGTGTTCTCGCTCAGGTTGTAGACCGTCTGCACCAGGCCTTTGCCAAAGGTAGTCTCGCCGACGATAAGGGCGCGGTCGTGGTCCTGCAAGGCGCCGCTGACGATCTCCGCTGCCGAAGCCGTTCCTCGGTTGACCAGCACCACGATGGGAAAGCTCTTGCCGCCGTTGCCGTGCGTCGCCGCATAATTCCTGTCCGGAAAGGCGCGCCCGCGCTGGCTGACGATGCTCTGCCCCTTGCTGAGCAGATGGTTGCAGACCTCGACCGCCTGGTCGAGCAGCCCGCCGGGATTGCCGCGCAGGTCGAAGATCAGACCCTTCAGGTCGCCAAAGCCCTCGATGGCCTCGCCCACCTCGGCGGCCGTTGTCTCCTGGAACTGCGTCAGATGGATGTAGCCCACGCCCGGGCGAATCTCGTAAGCCAGGTCCACCGAGGGGTGGGGAATCGAATCGCGAATCAGATCGAAGACCAGCGGATTGGCTTGGCCCTCGCGCAGAAAAGACGCCTGCACATGTGTGCCCTTGGGGCCTTTGAGCGCCTTAGCCACCATGTCCGACGAGGTCAGCCCGTCGGGAATCTTACCGTCCACGCTGACGATCTTGCCGTCCACGGAGTAAATGACGTCGCCGGGGTGAATGCCGGCCCGGAACGACGGCGTGCCCTCGAAAGGATAGACGACATAGACTTTGCCGTTCTGCTGCTGGATAGTCATGCCCACGCCGTAGTAGCGGCCATGCTGCTCCTCGCGCATCTTGGCATAGGCCTTGGGATCGTAGAAGTTGGAGTGCGGGTCCAGGACCCTCAGCATCCCCGGAATCGCCCCGTCGTAGATGGCCGTGTCCGCCTTGTCGCCCTCAATCGGCTCGGCGTAGTTCTGCTCCACCTGCGCGTACACATCGTAGAACGCCTTGAGGTTGTCGCGGACCTGGCCTTCGCTGGCCGCGGACTGCGCTCCCACCTTGCGCTGTAAAACGCTGCCCGCAATGGCGCAGACGGCAAAAAAGAGAACCACGGTGAACAAGGCGCGGCGGGCGCGTGGAGTCATAGGCAGAAACGACCTCCAGACTGCGGCGCGGCTCATCAATGAAAATGGCCTGAAATGGCAGTCTTAGTGCTAAAGTATAGCACCAAAGCGTTTGACTCCCGGCGGAGCGTTCCGGTAGCCGCGGCGGAGCAGGCGGGCGCAGGCTGGCCGGGTGGGCGTGCAAGCTTCAGCGATACCAGGTACCCCGTCCTTGAATAGCATTTGATTCAAGTGTGAGAGACGACAATCTCAACCGGCATTTTTACACCCCGTGGCCCGAAGGGCCGTCTGCCCCACCGCAGGTGGTTAGGATAGAAGCATGACACTCAAGGGAAAGATCGTCTTCGTTACCGGAGCCTCGTCGGGAATTGGCGCTGCCACGGCGCTGGCCTTCGCCGCCGAGGGAGCGCGGCTGCTGCTCGCCGCTCGACGGGCGGACAAACTAGCCACTGTAGCCGCTGAGGCATTGGCGAGGGGCGCGGCCGCCGTCCACACCATCAGCCTCGATGTGCGCGACCGCAAGGCCGTGGAAGAGACCATCGGCGCGCTGCCCGCGGAGTGGGCGGAGATTGACGTTCTGGTCAACAACGCAGGTCTCAGCCGCGGCCTGGAGAAGCTCTACCTGGGCAAGGTCGAAGACTGGGAAGAGATGCTCGACACTAACGTCAAGGGGCTGCTCTACGTGACTCGCGCCGTTGTTCCGGGCATGGTGGAGCGGGGGCGCGGGCACGTCATCAACCTCGGCTCAACAGCAGGCGAGATGACTTATCCCGGCGGCGCTGTCTACTGCGCCAGCAAGGCAGCGGAGCGGGCCATCAACGACGGCCTGAGGCAGGACGTGCTGGGCACGCCGATCCGGGTGACCACGGTGGACCCCGGCATGGTGGAGACGGAGTTCAGCATTGTGCGCTTTCATGGCGACAGCGAACGCGCCGCCAATTTTTACAAGGGCATCAAGGCACTCACGCCGGAAGATGTGGCCGAGGTCATCGTCTGGGCCGTGAACCGGCCTGCGCACGTGAACATAGCGCGGGTGATGCTGACCCCGGTGCAACAGGCAAACTCCCTGCTGGTTCACCGGGAGTCCTAGCGACGGGCGGGGAAAAGCCCGTAAGCGGAGAAGAAAAAAGCCCGCTTGATGCGGGCCAACCTAGTTGATGGCCTGGATCTCGCCGTCGATCTGCGCCAGCGCCGCCACCAGGGCCGCGCGCCGTGCCGGATTCGAGGTATTCTGCGAGAGAATATTTCCTCTTTGCAAATGCAGCGCCTGTTTCTGGCGTTCGCGTACTGCGCGCGCCTGTTCGATCTGACGCCGAGCTTCTTCGCTGACGAAACCGCTGCCGGAACCGACCTCCGGGTGTTGCAAGGCAGTTGCCATTATTCCTCCAGGGAATTATTTTCTTAAAACACGACCTATCTTCATTATACGGCGCTTGGACCATGGAGCGTCCCGCCACTTGAAGAGGCTTACCCCGATTCGGGGCAGGTTTTCTCAGGCTCACCAGGAATATTTCTTCGTTCGGCGTTGATTCTTTGGAGGTTGTCGAGCTAACGATCCACGGGCCGACCCCGGCGAGGCGCCTTTCCGCGCCCTGCGATTTCTTTCAACATTCGCGATCTTCGTGTTTGCACACCCCGCAAAATCGATTTAAGGTAGGTTTGCCACTACTTTCGAGGTGCAGAATGCATTCCAGGTTACTTGCCGCCGCTTTTCTCGTTGCCTTCACCGCCGCCGCCACCGCCCAAACCACGCCAGCCCGGCCTAAAATCACCGGCATCTCCCACCTAGCCGTCTACACTTCGGACCCGGCGGCCACCGATCACTACTATCGCGAGATCATCGGCGCGGCCAAATTGCCCGACCCGGAGAATCCCAGGGGCGTTCGTTATGCCTTCAACGCCACGCAGTTTGTGGAAGTGCTGCCGCTGCCCCCCGGCGCGGGCATCAACCGGCTGGACCACACCGCTTATAACACCAGCGACGCGGAAGGCATGCGCAAGTATCTTTCCGCCAAGGCATGGAAGACCCCGGCCAAGGTGGAGAAAGGCGCCGACGGCAGCCGCTGGTTCACCGTGCTCGACCCGGAAGGCAACAAGGTGGAGTTTGTCGAGCCTCCGCGCCTGCCCCAGGAGATCGCCGCCCCCAGCGTCATCGGCCGCCACCTCATGCACATCGGAATCATGGTGCACAGCCGGGCCGTCGAGGACACCTTTTATCGCGACCTGCTCGGCTTTCGCCCCTACTGGTTTGGCGGCATGAAGGAGGACAGACTCGACTGGGTAAGCCAGCAAACCCCCGACAGCCACGACTGGATGGAATATATGCTGGTCCACGACACCGCAACTTCAGGCATTCCGGCCACCATCTCGCTTCATGACCTGGGCGTGCTCGATCATCTCTCCATCGGCGAGGACTCGGTGTTGACGGCTTACAAGACGCTCGAAGCGGGCAACCGCCTCACCGGCGTCCACGACGCGCATACCCAGATCGGCAGAGACGGCAAGGGCCAGTTCAACCTCTACGACCCCGACGGCATTCGTCTGGAACTGATGAACTTCCACGCCAGCGAAAAACCCTGCTGCTCACCGTTTACCGCCGACGACCCGGCGGAGTGAGGCAATCCGGACTCAGGAAGAACAAGAAAATCGGACTTTTGCGATGAACGGGAGGACGGGATGGCCGTTGCGGCGGCGTCCTGTCCGCATGGAAGCCGCGCGCATGCTCTGGACTGCCTCACGCATCGTGTTCGCCAACTGGATCAGCGAATGCGGAGGCATCCAGTACCTGCGGGAACCGTAGCCGCCCATTGCTACGCCGCTTGACCCTGTGGATAACAATTCGCCATTTGTTCGCCTATACTCAGTCAATGAGTTTTGGGTTCCCAATCCTGGAGCGTAAACAGTTCGTTGTCGCCTGCAAACGGTGCCGGCGGGATCTCCCGGCAGGTGTGAGGGAGTCCATCGTGGTGGCTTGCCCACTCTGCGGAGAGCTGCGAAGGTACATGCCCTCAGAGGTGTTCCTGGGCCAGCCAAACAGCCTTGTGTCAAAACAAGCACGCGCGCGGGAGAGCTGAGCGAACCCGCGCTCACGAGCCGAAGCCGCAGTCGTCATGCCGGCAGTATCTTGAATGCATAGGCATAATGGCAGGGCGGCTCTTGCGGAACTCGGATTCTGAGTCCATCAGCGTCTCTTGTCCATTTCACCTCACTCTTGGTTCCCAGCAATTCCACCTTGCCAATCCGGCCCTCGTAGTGCGGCGAGGTGCTCGCAAGCGACTTGATGAGCAACTGGCCGTCCATCGGCCAGCCGAGAGCAATCGCGTAGAGAAGATCGCCTTTGGTCGTGAAGCGTATATCCCTGGAGTCGAATGTGTGCTTGGATAGCTGGTATACCGCGACGCCCTTGGTCTCTGTCGACGGCCCTTCTCCGTAAATCTTCCAGGGGCGTGAGCCTTTGATCGCCTCGCTGTTCACCTGCTGCCATTGGGCAAGCTCATCCAGGAAAGCAAGCTCGTCGCTGTCGGGCTCTCCGTGGCCCGGCAAGGGAATACTCAAGAGCAGGTTTCCGTTCTTGCTGACAATATCAACGAGGAGAGGAATCATCAGCGAGGCTTTCTGGTAGGTATGGTTCTCGAAAAGCGCGCGGCTATAGTGCCACTGCCCGATGCAGGCCTCCGTCTGCCACGGCTTCTCCTGCAAACTGTCCGCCAGGTTCATCTCGAAGTCGCGGGTCAGCGTGCCCCACACCGGCTCATCGACCTCTTTGAGATCCACCACACCTTCCAGCTTGCCGGCGTGAGTCAGGATGTTTTTATTGTAGTAGTAAGCCATGATCTGGGGCGCCAGGTCCGGGATGCCCAACCAGACCTTCAGATCCGGAGCCCAGGGGCCGCCATCGTCAAAGCCGAATCGCGCTCCGTCGTCGAAGTTGAGGATGTCAGGACTGTAACTGTCGATTACATCCTGCACGCGAAGCATGAACTGCTGCACAAACTCCGGGCAGGGTGTGTTCTTCAGGTGGGGCTTGCCGTTGAGCAACTGCGGATCCATTCCCTCCCACCACTTGCCTTTGCCGTCGGCGATCGTCTGCATTCCGTCGTAGGGAACTCCAGCCAGCGGCCCCGTGGCGTCGCTCTTGTAGCGGACGGGGAGGAACTCATCCCAGGTGCGATGCGGGGTTCCATGATAACTGACGCCAAACCGCAGCCCGTGCGCGCGGGCGGTCTTCGCCCAAGTCCCAACGATGTCGCGCTTCGGGCCGACATTCACCGCATTCCAAACCTGCTGCTTCGAATTCCAGCAATCGAAGTTGTCGTGATGAGTGGCCAGGGAGACGAGATATTCAGCGCCGGCCCGCTTGTACAGCTTGACAAGGGCCTCGGGATCCCATCGCTCCGCCTTCCACAAATGGCAGATGTCCTTGTATCCGAACTGCGACGGGTAGCCGTAATGCTTGACGTGATACTCATATTGAGGCGAACCCTGTATGTACATATTCCTGGCGTACCAGTCGCCTTGCTCGGGGACGCATTGCGGGCTCCAGTGCGCCCAGATGCCGAACTTCGCGTCACGAAACCAATCCGGGCAGCGATAGGCCTTCAACGACTCCCAAAATGGCAGAAAGGGATCCTGCGGGACTTCTCCCTGAAAGAACTGCGAGTTTCCCAATGCGTGAGCCAGGCGAGAGAAGGCGAGCATTGAAATCCCGCCAGTGAGAACTGACCTGCGATTCATCGCCACAGTACCACCTTTCGGAAATGTTTTTGTGTCAGGGGTAATCCAAATTATTTCAGGTCGCCTGCACAACCCAATCCAGCGGCTTGTGCCTGCCAAGCGTCAGGTGCAGCCGAACCGGCTCGCCTTTCCGCAGGCGCAGGCCGCACGAGGTCGCATCCGGCAAGGGCATCTTCTTCAAGACTCCGGCCGGCGCAGAAATCTTTTCGATTCCGTGACGGACAATCAACGTGATCTCCTGGTCTTTGAGCGACGTGATGGTTAGGTCCGCAGTCCTTGCCTGCATATTCCATGCGAGCGCGCCGACCCTGGCGAAGGTGCGCGCCAACATTCCGTTGATCGAACCCTTGACGAGCGTCTCTGGAAGAGCGGGAAGCACTTCGATCACGCCGGGACGCGAGTAGAGCAGCATCTCCATCATGATGGTGGGAATTCCGCCCTGCGCATCGGGCATGGGCCAGGCCCAGGGGTCGTGAGAACAGCGGAGCGTGGTGGCAACGTAGCCCTGCTCGATCAGTTGGCGCAGTTCGGTGTCCACCATGTAGCAGTCTTTTAGCCGCGCCCCAACCAGTGCGCGATGGCAACGGCCGTGAGCGGCCAGCCTCTCCGGCACGCGCCTCCGGTCGGCCATCATCGCTGACTTTGCCAGTTTCGGCGTGCGATCGGGATCAATCTCGTCGCCGGGCCAGACTCCATACAGATGCGAGATATGCCGATGGCTGTAACGCTCTTGCAGTGTGGGCCAGGACCATTCCTTCAGCGTGCCGTCGGGCTCCAACAGGTAGGGCGGCAGTTTGACCAGCATAGCCTTCCACTTCGGCACACTGTCTGCGTCGATGCCCAGCATTTCGCAGGCCTCGATCAGATTGGCCAGCACCTCCCGGCAAACCGTGATGTCCATGGTGGCATTGATCGACATCATGGCTCCAGGGCCGGTGTTGGCGGGATTATTCTCCGGCGAAAAGGATGGAGCGAAGATATAATTTCCATCTTTGTCGGTGGCCGTCAGGAAATCCTCGTAGAAGAGCGCCAGCTCTTTATAGGCCGGCACGATGCGCTCGCGGAGAAATTCCATATCGCCGGTGACCAGATAGTGATCCCAGAAGGGACGGACGCACCAGCCTCCGGCGGAAAGCCAATAGGGATGAGGCCAGATCTCTCCAGTCGATTCGGCCCAGGAGTAATGGAAGGAGACACCGACATTTTGTTGCGGGCAGAGGGAATAATGCGTGCCGCGCATGCCGAAGATATTCTTTGCGTTCACGCGGAAGTCCGGGGTCAGGCTCTCCATCCAATTGAAGTAGGCATCCATGCCTTCGCGCAGATCGGCCTGCACGCCGGGCGCAATCTGCAGGTTAATGTTGGCGTTGGTTTCGGCCATCATGGTGGGATACTTGCCGCTGGTGTACATGAACCAGTAGCGCCCCATCTCGAAGATCTTTTCCAGCAATGCGGGCGAGTAGTCGCGCCGCGAACGCTGATCGGCCAGCAGTTCTTCCGAAGACAATCCAAATTGAGAGGCGCCGCCGAAGTCCACCGTGACGCGGTTCATCGCTTCCGACTGGACTTTGCGGTGGCGCTCCAGTAGCGCGTCATAGTCCGGGTTCAACTGCTCGACATCCTGCCGCAGCGCTTCTACCTTGTCTTCGCTATAGTCCGCGAACCATTCGATGCGAGTAAGTAGCATCACCGACGACGCGTTCTCGACGACCAGAGTGTCTCCATCCATCCGTGCCGATCCGCCGTTGCGCACCACGCGCACCACCCCGGCGTATCCGCTGTTATCTGCCGAGGGATCCAAGCGGCATTTGTAAATGAGCCGCTCTTCGTTGAAGTCCGTGCGAACTTCGCTCTCCCCCATATTTCCGCCGAACAATCCTCCCGGGGCGCGCCTTCCCCGCGAGTATTTCTGCACCGCGATACGGGCGTTCACCTGTTGCCCATGCGGGGCGGTCAGCAATTGGACCACGACATCATCGGGCCGGGAGGTGAAGACCTGACGAACCCAGTCGCCGCGCTCATCGCTCCAATGCACTTTCACTTCGCTGCTGTCGAAATTGACGGTGCGCAGATAATTCGTGACCGACGCGGTTTTCGGAAGATCGAGACGCATCATGAATGCCGGGACAACGGGGTGCGGCCCAGTGTTCTGCTTGATGGGACCCTTGTTCATCTCCTTGAAGGCGAGTTCAATCGCTTCCTGGTATTTGCCGTCCAATACCATTTGCCGCACCTGCGGAAATACGTTCGCGGCATTGGGAGCCTCAAGGGGCCTCTTCCACGGCACAAGAAGACTTTCGTGGTGGAAAAGGATTTGCTCCGAGTAGGGATCGCACGTCAGCTCGATGTTCATGTGTCCATTGCCGGAGGTGAGCCCCTCGCTGACCGTCGTGCCGGGAAGTGTGCTGCAGAAGCCCCGCCGCGGGACAATGCCGCGCCGCAGCCGTTCTTTGAAGGGCATGGGCGAGACTTTTACTTCGGGCGTCAGGTGGGATGCCGCGAAGATCGGCGGCTTGGGCGGGAAGTTGCTCTCCGGAGTGGCGCCGACCGGAACAACCGGCAGGTCCTGGCCGGGAATGGCTCCCGCTGTTGGAGTACCTTCGCCAGTCGTGGAGGCCTGGAGCACCTGTTGAGAACCGGCCAAAGCAAGAGCAGCCGCGGTGCTCGTCTTCAAGAAATCTCGCCGTTTCATTCTGCACCCTTTCTGTGCGATCAGATCATTTTCCTAATTTTTGTAATGCAGGCATCCCGGCATCCCACCTAACGCATTTTCACTGTTCCGCAGGGTTGATTTCGTGGTTTCCCATCCATTTCATAAAGAACGTGAAATGGATGGGGCACGGAGGGTTCTAAGGCGCAAACAACTTATTCGGGCAAGGCGAGTTGGCCATCGATGTGGAAGCGCCCGCTCACGCCGGGCGCACCAGTATCAGGCTGGCCTCCGCCGATGACGAGCGTGTAATCGCCAGCAGCGACGATTGGGTTGCCATCCTCGGTGACCATGCCCAGATCGCGGTCCTTCAACTCGAAGTAAAGCTTCTGGCTCGCGCCCGATTCGAGATGAATGCGCTGGAAGCCGCGCAGAGCGATTTGAGGCGCGCCTTTCACATCGGGGAACTTGAGATAGAGCTCGACGGCCTCATCTCCCGCGACCTTGCCTGTGTTGGTTACAGTGACATCAGCGACAACAGGTTGTCCCGCAGCCACAGCCTGCGCCGGAAGAGTGAGGCCGCTGTATTGGAAGGTGGTATAGCTGAGCCCGTAGCCAAACGGATAGAGCGGCTTACCCTTGAAGTACCTGTAGGTTCTGGTCTCCATCGAATAGTCTTCAAAGTTTGGCAACTGGCTGACGCCCGTGTAGAACGTCAGCGGCAGCCTTCCCGCGGGATTGTTTTTGCCGCTCAGAGTCTCAGCGATAGCCGCGCCGCCTTCCTCGCCGGGGTACCATGCTTCGAGAACCGCGTTGGCGTGCGCGTTGATCCAGTTGACGGCCAGCGCGCTGCCATTGATCAGAACAACAGCGAGCGGCTTGCCGGTAGCGGCCACGGCTTCAACCAGTGCTTCTTCCGGCTCGGGAAGATCGATGCTGGTGCGATCGCCACCGAGGAATCCGGGCTCAGTGACCGGCATTTGTTCCCCTTCAAGCGCGCTGGTAATGCCTACAACGGCAATCATGGCATCGGCATTCTTTGCCGCCGCAATCGCCTCCGGCGAAGGCGCGTTGTTGACCTTGGCCCAGATCAATTCTGTGCGCGGCTTGCCGCTCATGCTGCCGTAGAGGATGCTGAGCGCGGCTTTCTGGCCCTTCTCCAGATGGACGCGGCCGACACCGGCGCCGGCTTCCGCGCCACTGAACATCATCGCCACCCGCTTGTCGTCGACCGTGAGCATTGCAAAGCCCACGCCACGCACGCCGACCAGGAAGTCGCCGGTTTCCGGCGAGGTGATGAAGCCTGTCCAATGCACGCCGATGGATTTCTTTCCTGCAACCTCCGCGGGCAGATTGCTGTCAGTGAGTTTGACATTGGTTTCAGTCCGGCTGGCAAGCACGGTTGGATTCGCTGTCCTGCCCGGTCGTCCCATGGACTCGCTGTACTCCGCCTTCAGGCCCGGCTTGCCGTCGGGAGTTGTCAGCAGATTGTCCGGTACGGGGTTTCCATCGGCATGCAGGAACTGGGTTCCCGCAACATAGGTGATCGTTGCGTTCGGGAACTCCGCCTTCAGTCCTTCGAGCACGGAGACGATATGCGTTGGCTGACCGGCATAGTTTCCGATCAGCGGCCGGGTCTGGTCGGCGAGCGGGCCTATGACGGCAATCTTCTTGATCCCCGGTTTGAGCGGAAGCAGGCCGTCGTTCTTCAGCAGGACCATGGCCTCATTCGCCAGCTTGCGAGCCAGCGCGCGATGCTCGGCGCTGTCTAGTTCCTTCTCGTCGATCTTTGTGTAAGGAACCATCTCCGGCGGGTCGAACATACCGAGCTTCATGCGCGCGGTGAAGAGGCGAATCAGCGCCGTGTCCAGCGTGCTTTCAGGCAGGTAGCCTTGCTGTACGGCGTCGATATAGGCCTTTTCAGCCGGTTCGCCTAACCTTGAAACGGAATCGACGCACTCGTTATCCATGCCCCGGATCACGGCGATGGCCACGCCTTGCGGCTGCGTCGGACGGTAGCGATGGTTGGCGGCAATGTCTCGAACTGCGTCGCAGTCCGATACCACATAGCCCTGGAAGCCCCACTTCCCGCGCAGTTGATCTTGCAGCAGGAACGGGCTTGCGCATGCCGGCGCGCCATTGATGGCGTTGTAAGCGCACATCACTGAACCGGCCTTGCCTTCCACCACGGCGGCGCGGAATCCAGGCTCGTAGGTATCCACCTCGTCATGCTTGCTCACGTCCACATCCGCAAAGTGCCGCGTCGGCTCGGGTCCGCTGTGCACGGCGTAGTGCTTGGGCGTTGCAATCGTCAGGTAGTACCGGGGGTCGTCGCCCTGCATTCCAGTCACATAGGCAACGCCCATGCGGCCGGTAAGAAACGGATCTTCACCGTAAGTCTCCTGTCCGCGGCCCCAGCGCGGGTCGCGGAAGATGTTCAAATTCGGAGCCCAGAAATCCAGGCCTCCCCCGATGCCCGTGTGTCCTTCGCGCGCGTTTTGCACATGCTTGATGCGTCCCTCGATGCCGATCTGCTTCGCCATCAAATGAATTCCGGGCTCATCGAAGGTCGCGGCCAGGCCGATCGGCTCCGGATACTCCGTCACGCCCTGGTTGATCACTCCGTGCAGCGCCTCGCTCCACCATTGGTATGCGGGAACATTCAGCCGCGGAACCGCCGCGGAATTGTTGTACATCTGCGAAGCCTTCTCCGCAAGGGTCATGCGATGCACCAGGTCGGCAGCCCGCTGCTCCGGGGCCAGACTTGGATTCATGTAGGGAAGTTTCGCTGAATCCTGAGCAACTGCTAATTGCAGTATTGATCCAAAGAAGAGAATCCCTGTACATGCGGCAATGCGAGCAACCACTCGCGGCCTACGGCTTTTCATGTTGTTTCTCCAGGTTAAATTGTTAACGACCGCCAAATTCACTGCGCGGGTTGAGCGACCGGGAACTGATAAATGCTTACGCTGATGGGCGCAACGGTGATCGCCGCCGGAGCGTTGCCGATGGAAGACTCCTTGATCGCGAGCTGCGGCGCCTGTCCAACGCGGTTGAGGGCGTCGACTTTATTGGCTGTCAACTGCCAATGTGTCGATGGCCCGGCCAGATGCGCGCCGGTCACGCTGAGATCGACCTTCTGCTCGGACTCGGTCGCGTTCACGACGGAGAGGATCAGGTACTTGTGATCGGGACTGAGCGCCGCAAACATATCAAGAGGATAGGTCGGGCTGCCGGAGCTTTTCTCCGGCTGATCTGGACTGCCGACGGGATACCTGGGCGCCGGTTGAGGCGAATTCCCCGTGAGGGCGACCGGAATGGCGCCGGCAAAGTGATCGCCGAACATCTTGTAGACGAGTCCCAGCCCGTTCATGGTCGAGGCCGTGCGGTTGAAGTCGATCAATGAGACGCCGGAGGTTTGCGCCCCCATCGTAATGATGTCGGTGTAGCGGGCCATCTCGTTGAGGATCATCGCGTAGGCAAGGGCCTGTTTGAGATTCTCGCCTCCAAACGGGCCGTCGCCGCCGCCGAAGTTGAAGTAGGCGTACTCGTCAATGGAGAGAGGGATCTTCTTCTCGACCATCCACGGGAAGCGCTGCTGGTATCCCTGCCATTCTTCTACCTTCAGGCGCACGATATCGGCTGGAAAACGGGAGGCCTCGAGCAGCGTTTGGTCAGCTTTTACATTGGCATCGTCCGTGTTCTTATCCGGTGCAATAGTCTTTGCCTTTTCAATATCCCAGTGGTGGCCTGCACCCGAGTACCAGTGCTCGGCGATGATGTCGAAGTTGCCCATGCAGCTCTTCAGGAAGCTGCCGTCCCAGTCGGAATCCGTTCCGTACAGAGGTCCCAGGTTCCCGACATACTTGGCGCGCGATTCGGGCGGCACATTATCGTTCTGCAGCATCAGGCCCGAGGCAATCAGAGTGATCGAGGGATCCACGGCACGCATCGCCTTGGCAAATTCATTGTGCTTCATCATGAAATACTTCGTGTCGGTGCGGCCAAGCTGCCATGCGCCCCAGGGTTCGTTGCCGATGTTCCAGAATTTGACGTGGTATGGCGCGGGATGGCCGTTCTTCGCGCGCTTTGCTCCCATGTAGGTATTGACGGCCCCGTTCATGTACTCGACTTCTTCCGCCGCCGAATGCGAGTCGCCGAAGCCGGCGTTGACGCTGATGTATGGCTCCACTTCGATGAGCTTGCAGAGCGTCATGAACTCGTCCAGGCCCAGATCGTTGGTCTGCATTGCGCCCCACGCATTGTCGAAGTCCGGCGGACGCCTGTCGATGTCGCCAACGATGTGGTACCAGATCAGGCCGGAGGTGTAGTTGCCGCCGTACCGCCAGAAGCCCATCTTGATCTGACGCAGGAGGGATGTTGTGTCGGGCCGGAATCCCTGCACGTTGTCGGCGGGCATCAGTGACAGCGTGCCGATGTGGAAGCTGCCCGCGCCCGTGCCGGTGATTTCGATGGATGCATCACTGCTATCGGCCTTCGCCGTGAAAGCCAGCGGGAACTTTTTGTACTCATTGGTGAGCGCCGGAATGGTGAGGGTCTGGCGGCCGTTTTCGCCCGCGCCCCAGATCAGCGAGACCTTGATCTTGCTGCCTGGAGTTCCGCGCAGATAAATCCGCCCGGTGTATTTCTTGTCCTTGACCAGCGCAAGGCCCGCTTGGTGGATGCCGCGCGGCGTGGCAGAGTCGAGCTTGATGCGCGGACTCTGATCGCCCACAAACGGATGCTCCTTGTCCATCACAACCGCATCTTCGGGACCGACAGGATGCCATTCGCGAACCTTCATGCTGAATGGACCGCCTTGCGGCTGGGCAGAAGCATCGGGCTTTTTGGCAGTGACGGGAAAGTAAAATTTGCGGTCATCGAGCATCTCGGCCCAAAGACTGCCGTACATGGTGCCGCCGATGTGCTCGATGAACTGACCGTACAAGTACTTCGAAATCGGCGCTCCGATTTGACTGGTGTCGATGCTGGCCGTAATTGCCGCTCCGGTGCCGCCGGGAACTGCCTCCTGCGCCTTGCCGCCGCAGGCAAAGAAGCCGATCAATACCCAAACGGCCAGCAACGCGCCAGAACTCCTTGCAAGAATCGCTTTGCGCAATAATGGAATGGCCATGACTTTTTCTCCTTCACACTTCATCAACTTGACAGCGAATGGTCAAGGGTTCTACTGTGCTGCACTGGTATACGTTTTCTCATCGAGCGATACCTGGCGCATCTTTATGAGAAGACGCCAGAGTCGCCCTCTTAGTCGCAAACGGCTGTGTAAAACAGCTTCATCAACAGAAAGAGGAGATCGAATCTCTATGACGCAATCCGGTAATCATCATCTCATGAATCGTCGTGAGGCTTTGCTCTTTGGGGCAACGGCAAGTATGAGTGCCGCTCTGGGACCGGCTGCTCTTGCGATGGATAACACCAAAACCGCAGCCCATCAGCAGGAGCCTGGCAACTGCGCCACGCCAAAAACGGCCGTGGCGAACACCCAATACGGCAAGGTTCGGGGTTTTGTGGATGGCAGCGTCCTCACCTTCAAGGGCGTGCCCTACGGCCAGGACACAGGCGGCGAGAACCGCTGGCTGCCGGCCAAGCCTCCCAAGCCCTGGAAGGACGAGTACCCGGCTCTGATCTATGGCCCCAACTGCCCCCAGCATCTGCACGACTTCTCGGGGATCGAGCAGTCCTTCATTCAGGATTGGGACGACGGCTACATGGGCGAGGACATGCTCAAGCTGAATGTCTGGACGCCCAGCCTCACCGGCAAGCGCGCAGTGATGGTCTACTTCCACGGCGGCGGCTTCAGCTTCGGCTCGTCTTATGAACTGCCCTCGCATGAAGGCGCGCAGATGGCCCGGCATCATGACATCGTGCAGGTCTCGGTCAATCACCGCCTCAACATTCTCGGCTTCTTCGACCTCTCCGAGATCGGCGGCGCGGCCTATGCCGATTCGGTCAACGTCGGCATGACCGATCTGGTCGCATCGCTGCAATGGGTTCACGACAACATCGCCAACTTCGGCGGCGATCCGGATCGCGTGATGATTTACGGCCAGTCCGGCGGCGGCTCCAAGGTCACCACGCTGATGGGCATGCCCTCGGCCGCTGGGCTCTTCCATCGCGCCTCGGTGCAGTCGGGCGGCGGAGGAAATCCTCCCAGCGCGGAGCAATCCAAGGCGCTCGCCAGGCAGGTGATGATCGAACTCGGCCTCCAGCCCAACGACCTCGCCAGCCTGCAGAAGATGGACTGGGCCAAACTGAATGCCGCTGGCGATGCTGCCGTCAGGAAGGTCAACCCGCCGATGAAGCCGGGGATGGGTCCATTCTCAGCTCCGGGCATGCCTCCGCGCGCCGGCTTTGGACCGACCGTGGACGGCCGCACCATCACCGTGCGCTCCTTTAATGAAGCCGCGCCGGAGATATCGAAGAACATCCCCATGCTGCTCGGTTCGGTCAGCGAGGAGGGCAACAGTATGCGCTCCCGCCCCACCGAGGCCGAGTGGATGGCCTCGCTCACCCGCCTCTACGGCGAAGCCAAGGCAGCTGCCGTTGCGGCCGCGTTGAAAAAGGCTCATCCAAAGAAGAGCATCCGCACGCTCTCCTATATGTGCGGCGGCTCTATGCTGAACAGCATATCCATACGCAACAATGTCGTGCGCATGGCCAAATTGAAGTCTGACCAGAAAGCGGCACCTGTCTTCACGTATTACTTCACCTGGCAGTCGCCGATGCTGGAGGATGCGGGCGCATGGCATACCGCCGAACTCGCGTTCTGCTTTGATAACACCAAGCGTTGCGAACAAGGCACGGGCAACACGCCCGAGGCGCAGGCTCTGGCAAAGAAAATGGCCACGGCGTGGGCCAACTTCGCCCGGACCGGAAATCCCAGTCAGCCGGGTCTGACCTGGACGCCGTCGGATCCGGATCGCTGCCAGACGATGGTGTGGGACAATGAATGCCGCATGGTCGATGACCCTGAGGGCGAAGTTCGCAAAATACTGCTGAGCTGAGAAGATCCAGCCGGCGCTCGTAAACGCAGCAACTGGAAACTTTCTCTGATTACAATTCGGTGCAAGCGTTTAATCGTTTGCTGGTTGACATCCCCCGGAAGCACCCGGGGGGTGTCAATCTCTCCAGGATTGAGATCCGGTGCCTCATTATAATTCTTTCCGGACGCGTTGAGAGAAGAATTACTTAACTTAAAAGCATTTTTGACGCAGGTGTTCGACAACCACACACACCGGCAAGAGATAGCCAGCTTGACATCACCCACTTACAGGCGATACCGTTCGTATTGATAACTTTACCTCCATCACATCCATGTTCATTTGTCCTCGATTTCGCTGCAACCTCCAGCGCCTGATGCGCATCGGGCACACTCGCTTTCTGTTGATCGCTCTCTGGCTTATGCTGCTGGCGCCAGTCATCTTCCCGTTGCATAGCCTGGCACTTGGACAGCCCCGCTATGTGGAGACCACCCCTGACTCGAACAGCTTCCGGCTGGTGCATCAGAAAGCCGCGGCAAAGCTCTACGTGGATGGCGGCGACTATCCCGGCGTGGTGCGCGCGGCCCGTGATCTGCAGGTGGACATCTTGCGTGTGAGTGGCTGCAAAGCGCTGCTTAACGAGGACGGGAAGTCTCTCTCCGGAGACGTGGTCCTTATCGGCACGATTGGCAAAAGCAAAATCATCGACCGGCTCATTCGCGAGCGGAAGATCGATGTAAGCCAGATTGATGGCAAGTGGGAATCGACGCTGATTCAGGTGGTTTCACATCCCTTGCCGGGCATGGTCCGCGGCCTGGTGATCGCGGGCAGCGATAAACGCGGGACAATTTATGGGATTTACGATCTCTCCGAGCAGATCGGAGTTTCGCCCTGGTACTGGTGGGCGGATGTTCCCGTGGAACATAAGGATGCGTTGTATGTGAAGGCGGGGCGCTGGGTGCAGGGCGAACCGGCGGTCAAGTATCGCGGCATCTTTCTCAATGACGAGGCTCCCGCGCTGAGCGGTTGGGCCCATGAGAAATTCGGCGGACTCAACCACCAATTTTACGAAAAGGTCTTTGAGTTATTGCTCCGCCTGAAGGCTAACTTCCTTTGGCCGGCGATGTGGGACAATGCCTTCAACGAAGACGATCCTTTGAACCCTGAACTCGCCGATGAATATGGCATTGTGATGGGCACGTCGCACCATGAGCCGATGCTGCGCGCGCAGCAGGAATGGAAGCGGCATGGCACGGGGCCTTGGGATTACACGGCCAATGCCAAAACCCTCGATGCATTCTGGGACGAAGGTATCGAACGTAATAAGAATTATGAAAGCGTGATAACGCTTGGCATGCGCGGCGACGGAGATATGCCGATGGCGGAGAAAGACGACATCACTCTGCTGGAAAAGATTGTCGCCGATCAGCGGGTTATTATTGACCGCCACCAGACTCCCACGCTTGCATCCGATCCCCAGGTATGGGCCCTGTACAAGGAGGTACAGGGTTACTACGAAAAAGGTATGCGCGTACCCGACGATATAACTCTGCTGTGGTGCGATGATAACTGGGGAAATATACGCAGGCTGCCCACTGCGGATGAAAGAAAGCGCAGCGGCGGCGCGGGAATCTACTATCATTTCGACTATGTGGGCGATCCGCGCTCCTATAAGTGGCTTAATACTAACCCCATTGCCAAGGTTTGGGAACAGATGAATCTTGCCTCCGTCTACGGGGCCAACCGCATCTGGATCGTGAATGTGGGCGATCTGAAGCCAATGGAGTTTCCGATTGAGTTCTTTCTCAATCTGGCTCGGGATCCGAACCGATGGGGCAAGGACCACCTTCAGGAATTTACCGAACTCTGGGCTGGGCGCGAATTTGGTCCGGAGTATGCGGCGGAAATTGCGGATATTGTCACGAAGTACACGCAATACAATGGGCGGCGCAAGCCTGAGCTGCTGGAGCCGGATACCTTCAGCCAGGTGAATTACCGGGAAGCGGACAGGGTTTTCTCCGAGTGGAAGTCGCTCACCGAGCGGGCCGAGCGGGTCTATCAGCAGCTTCCAGAGGACAAGCGCGATGCCTTTTTCGAATTAGTGTTACATCCAACGAAAGCCTCTGCCATTGTGAATGAGTTATATATTACAGCCGGCAAGAACCACTTATATGCCGCGCAAGGCAGGACTGGCGCAAACGATCTGGCCCAGGAGGCGTGGGCCCTTTTTGCGGCGGACGCCGCGCTTTCCGATGAATACAACCACAAGCTCGCGCGCGGCAAATGGGACCACATGATGGACCAGACGCACATCGGGTACACCTTCTGGAACGAGCCGCCGCTCAATGCCATGCCAGCCGTCACGGAAGTGCAACCTACCTCCCGATCAACGATGGGAGTGGCTGTCGAAGGATCGCCATTTGCCACCTCGCGCGACCTAGGATTCCTGGCTCTGCCTGCCTTCGATGTTTTTAACCGGCAAACTCAGTTCATCGAGGCGTTCAATCGCGGAACTACGTCTTTTGATTTTTCGGCGAGAGCGGATCGGCCATGGATCAAGATCAGTGAAACTCATGGATCAGTCATAAAGGAAGAAAGGCTGCTTGTCAGCATCGACTGGGCCGGAGTCTCCGAGGGCAAGAATGACGGCACAATTACGCTCACTCAGAAGGACGGCTCGGCGATTCGTGTCCGTGTGAGGGCGGTGAATCCGGCGGTGCCCGCGAGAGATTCCTTGCAAGGATTTATAGAAAGCAACCACTACGTTTCGGTTGAGGCGGAGCACTTTACCGCGCAAACGAGCGCAGGCGAAGTTCATTGGGATAAAATCCCCGGCTTTGGCGAGACGCTCTCCGGGATGACTGTTTTCCCGGTAACAGCGCCGAGCACGGAACCTCCGCAGCCCGCGCCGGTTCTCGAATACAAGATGTACTTGTTTGAGGGAGGCGCGTTCAATGTGGAAGCCATCCTGGCGCCAACGCTGAATTTTGTGCCCGGCCGCGGACTGAGGTTTGCAATCTCCTTCGACGATCAACAGCCGCAAATGGTCGATGCTTTGGCGCATAACTCAGAAAAGGACTGGGAGCAGGCGGTCAGCGACGGCGTCCGGAAGATTACCTCCACACTCAACGTGGACGGACCGGGCTATCACACGCTGAAATTCCGGATGGTTGACTCCGGCGTGGTTCTGGAGAAGCTGGTGGTCAGTCAGGGCCGTTTGCCGGAGAGCTATCTAGGACCGCCAGAGAGTTATCGAGTCCCCGCGCCGGCCGGGAATTGAAGGCTTATTCTTTCTCCCTCCGGACCGATTTATTCCGCAGCCTTTTGTGCCGCTTTGAACAGGTCTATTTTCCCCATGGATTCCGCGTTGAAGTTTCTGAGCGCGTGGTTGACTTCATGCTTGCCGGTTGACTCCACTGGCGGATAATCTTTGTCAAGAACAGCAGCATCTCCGGCTATCCGCTATTCCCCGCTGTCAAGAGGGAGAAGTGCCTACAAGTTCATCGCGAAGGGAAACCGTTGCGGGCGCGATAACATGCTGTTCGCCTCATCATCGTTCATGCTACCAGCTTCCTTCATCACCAATCATCATCTCAAAGATGGGCTTGCCGCTCCCAATTCCAGCGGCCGCGAGCTGGGGCGGAAGTCTCAAGAAATACGGCTTGCAGCGACCGGCCCCATTTGATTTGAGTCAAATGGTAGTAGAATTCATTTGCTGGAGGAGTCATGAATAAGATTACGCTGGTATTGTTGTTTCTCTCTGTGACCGCTGGCGGCACTGAGACGGGGAAGACGTTCACTGCGAAGCCGTTATCAGCCCCGGTGATGGACGTCAAGGTTGTCAGCGGCCAGAAGGCTTGCAACTCTAAGACTGTTTGCTCCCCAATGTATGATCGTAGCGGGCCGCCGATCCTGAACCACGCGCCTGCCCCATGGGTTGAAGTAGCGCAGCTTGTAGGTATGCCACCGATAAGCCCACAGCGCGCGGACTCACCGCCCACCACATCGAGCAGCGGCAAAATGGGACCGCATTACGATGTGACATCCTCCGCCTTTGGCGCGAAAGGAGACAGATCGACGGATGATACCGCCGCAATCCAAGCCGCATTCAATGCGTGCTGGAATAATAATGCAACTGCTCCCTATGGCGGAATCATCGAGTTTCCGGGAAATCATACCTACGTGGTCTCTTCCACGATCAATGCCTATGACGGTTGCCGGATCGAAGGCACTATCGGAAGTTCAAGTGGAGGATACTCGCCTGTCAGAATAGCGTGGAATGGATCACCGTCGGCGGTTGGAACCACGCTGACCATCACAAACATTGATGTGGAGTTAAACTGCACGACTACGGCAGGCACCTGTATCTATTCACCAGCATTCCCGCAGATTTCCGGTACGATTCAAAACCGGCTTGCAACCTACTACGCGACGGTAACTGCCGCAAACAGCTTAGCTGCTGGAGCTTGGGTTGAGATCAACGGCCTGACAAGTCAGATCGGCTCGCAGTTGAATCGCTGCATCGGTCAGGTTGCATCGGCGACCAGAAATTCATTTGTTGTGGAGATACCTTGCTTTTTGAGTGCAAGCCCTGTATTTGGCAGCACTGCTGACAGCGGGATAGCCACTACAGAGAGTGTGGTGTTTGCTTTCAATGGCAACGCCCGTTATGAGCAAGAAGTCTCAAATATTCAGATTGGGAGTAAAACGGGCTATGCCACAAATCCCTACAATGTTGGGCTTTACTTCGGATCACGTGTTGACACCGGAACGCGCATCTACAACACATGGGTTGGAGGTTCAAGCGAGTACAGCTATTACTTTGCTCAAGGCGGAATCAATATTGATTTCGGAGGCGGTTGGAGAAGCGACGGAGCGCAGGTGGCGGCTATCTACTGGAGACTGGCCGGTGGAGACAATCTGGAACTCGGCACAGGCACGGTTGATAATCAGTATTCCGCCTGCTTTGGCCAGCCGTCACCCGGCTGCAACAGCGGCGGCGTACTGATGCTCGACAACACGGGGCGTAATGGCTTTGCGATTGTGACATTGGACAACGTGAAGTTTGAGTCGAACACATCGCTGGCAAGTTCCGGTACGCTACACGGCGGAAGCACGGTCCCCGCTGGCGGTCTTGGAATGATTACGCTTCTGAATAACCCGAATTTCTTTAACTACACGCAGTTATATCTTAACCTCATCAACACATGGAACTCACCGAACAATACAACAAAGGCGAATTTCAACTTTCCGTCAATCGTTGTCTCTCCAGTAAACGATCTTGCATTGAACCTTACGGTTACAAATAGTATGTTGCCGGCGGGAACAAGTCCAAACACAACAGTTCCCTTCATTGGAATTCCAGCGCTATCTAATTCGAATATGCTTGGGTCAGTTGGCTATATATCGCAGTTAGCTTATGCGCCTTCCCGGAACAGTTCCGGCGTAGGTCCAACGGGTCTCCGATCTCCCATTCAATTCATCGGTGACTTGAACATAGGCCAGCTATGGCAATACGGCACAAAGGCATCGGATTTCCTCTACTCAGATACGGCGTTTGCGGCATTGCCGAGCGGCACTACACTGTACGCTGGCCAGATACTTGCTCCGCCCGCATATTGGAGCGGAGCCAACGGCAAACGGTATGCAGTGGATGTGGTATTCCTGACGGGAACAACGGGCACCCTCAACAGCGGCACTACCACCTGCACGACGCCAGTTTTCACAATCTCAGGCGTAAGTGTATCTTCTTCGCCAGCTAACATGGCTACTTTCACGGGAAGCTGGAATGTGAGTCTGCCAGTAATTCCCGGTCAGATCGTGGTGACGGATTCGGCGCTGGGCCTGTCCAGCACAACCTTAGCTGTGAACGTGGGAGCGACAAGCACTTCATTCAGCGTCGCGTACACTCACACTGCTATGAATGCCAAGTCAGACGCGGGCTCCGGCATCATGAAAAATTCTTTGCAGTGCACGAGCGCCTCGGGGCTGTCTACCGGGCAAAGGCTCAGTATTGGCACAGACACGAATAAGACATTGCAGGATGTTGATGCATCGAACGCCTCGGCTCCCAACCTGCGTTTCACGTCCTATCTGAGTAGCCAATACACCGCTCAGACTCTTTCTTATTCCGCGCCGTTGTTAGGGCTGGAAATGCAGATGCCTACTAAATCTCCAGCGGCTCCCTCGACTCTCGCGTGGTTGCAGGGAGACACGGAGCAGAACTCCACTGCGGCTGCCAACGGAGTCGCGGCCTGGGTCAACGTGGCGCCCGGCGCGCCGGGATCGTGGGCCGGAATTCCCCTGGGCGACAGCAGCGGCAAGATTGCCGCTTCGCAACTGGCCAGCTCAAGCACCGTGGGATCGGGAAGCGTTGTGCTGGCAAATCAGCCCACCGTTAACGGATTGACCGGCACCGGCGCCACGACATTGACCGATCTGACGATCAAGGGGCGGTGCATCGGATGCACGGGAGCCAGCGTCCGCACAGCACAAGCCTTCTGCGCGGGAACGGCAAGCTCATCCAACACGATTCTTCTCTTCGGCGCGGGAAGCTCGCAGACCGCCTGCACGCAAACGCCTGGGCCGAAGACTCTGCAGCAGGTCATCGTGGCCACTGATGGCGTCATGAGCAACCTTGCGGTGCGTTGCGGTCATCTGGGATCGCAGCCCGCCAGCGGGAGATTCACGGTGTGGGATTTGCCCTCTGGAACCGCGATGTTGAATGCATCGTCAGGAACCAACACAGGGCTTGCCATCACGATAGGAAACACAGCCGCGAATGCTAATAAGACCATCCTCGACACACAGCACACCTTTGCTTACGCTGCCGGAGATATGCTGCGCATTCAGTTCACCACAGAGGCCAATGAGACGCTGGGCGATTGCACAGCCAGCTTCAATTACTAGAAAGCGCGGCCAGTGTCAATTGCTTCGCCAAGCGCGGCGGTGACTTCTTCCTGCTGGCTCATCGTGATGCGGTTGAAGAAGGGCAGGGCGAGTGTGCACCGCGCGATGGACTCGGTGAGGTGCAGCGTGGCCGCGCCCGCGCCGGAATACGTGCGCCAGGCCGGCTGCAGACGGATGGGGTCAAAGTAGCGTCCGCTGGCGATGCCGCGCCGGGCGAGGGCGGCTTGCACCTGGTCGCGGTCAACCTCTTCCGGCAGGCGGACGACATAGACGAACCAACTGATGATGCGATGGGGAAGGATGAGCGGCGGGAGCTCCAATCCCGCGATTCCCTTGAGCAGCGCGTCGTAGCGTTCGGCAGAGGCACGGCGCAGGGCGAGGATCTCGCCGATGCGGCTGAGTTGCACGCGGCCCAGTGCGCAGGCCAGTTCAGAGAGACGGTAGTTATAGCCGGTTTCGACCAGATCGAGCCATTCACCGATCTCGGATCGGCCCTGATTGCGCAGACTGCGCAAGTGCTTGGCGTAGACTGGATCGCGCGCCAGCACGGCGCCGCCTTCGCCGGTGGTGATTTGCTTGTTGGGATAAAAGCCGAAGACGGCCAGGTCGCCGAAGCTGCCGGCGCGCTTGCCTTGGTACTCGGCGCCGATGGCCTCGCAGGCGTCCTCGATGATGAAAAGACTGTGACGGCGGGCGATGGCCTGAAGCGTGTCCATTTCTGCTGGGACGCCGAAGGTGTGAACCACCAGAAGAGCGCGGGTGCGCGGCGAGACGGCCCGCTCGACGGCCGCCGGGTCAAGGTTGAGGGTGACCGGGTCGATCTCCGCAAAGACCGGCATGGCGCACACCTGGAGGATCGCATTGGCGACGGCGACGAAAGCAAAGGAAGGCACGATGACCTCGTCGCCCTCGCCGATGCCCAGAGTGAGCAGAGCGAGGTGCAGGCCGGCAGTGCCGGAGCTGACCGCAACGGCGTCGGGCACGGAGTGGTAGGCGGCGAGGGCGGCTTCAAAGTCGCGAAGCTCAGGGCCGAAGCTCAGGTGCGGCGTGCGCAGCACAGCAGTGACGGCATCGATCTCGGCCTCGGTGATGTCGGGCGAGGAGAGCGGCACCTGCGGTGCGGCAGCCACCTGCGGTGGGGCAGCCACCTTCGGCTGGTCCGCGCCAATAAAAAGGCGCGGAAGGGAGTTTTGCCGGAGATTCAAATCAGAATTCATAGTCGTTTGTGGATTCAGTGGGCAGCGGCTGCGGCTGCTTGATGAGCAGTCCGTCCAACGTGACTGTTGTCAGGACGCGGGCGATGGTGGTGGCCGCGCTTCCATCGCCGTAGGGGTTGACCATGCCGCGCAACGATTCCCGGAATTCTGAAGAAAGGGCTTGCGTGATGGCGCTGAGGATTGTGGCGGTTTCAGCAGGCACGTCAATCACATTGCGTGCGCGCTCGCGGCCCTGCTGACGCATTCCGACGTTGACGGTGGGCAAAGCGAAGGAGGCCGCTTCCATGATGCCGCTCGATGAGTTGCCCACCATTGCGTCCACATTACCCAGCAGGCTCCAATAAGTGATGGCGTCGAGATTGACGAAGATGTGCGTTCGCGGGCGCGTGGCTGCCAGAGCACGAGTGCGCTCGATGAGCGCGAGGCTCCCGGCGTCGGCGTTGGGATAGACGAAGAGAAGCTGGCCGGGGGCTTGTGCGAGGGTGGAAAAAAGAGCGCCGGCCTCGGCGTTGGTGTCGCGCAGGATGGTGACCGGGTGCCATGCGGCCAGCAGCGCAGGCTGCGTGAGCGAGAGACCGAGCTTTGCTTCGAGCTCTTGACGGCTCAAAAGCACGGAGCGCCGCAGGTGGTCGAGCGAGGGCGCTCCGGCATAATGAACGCGCCAGGGCTCCTCGCCCATCGCGATGACGCGGCGGCGCGCGGTTGGGGTCGAAGTAAAGTGGATGTGCGCCAGCTTGGTGAGAGCATTGCGCACCTGATCGTCAATCGCACCCTGCGAGATTTCTCCGCCTTCGATGTGGGCGATGGGAATCCTGAGCGCAACCGCAACCGACGCGGGCGCGAGCATTTCGTAGCGGTCGGCGATCAGCAGCAGCAGGTCGGGACGCCAACTGGTGAGCGCGTCGGCCAGGCCGAGGATGGCGATGCCGATGGTCTTGGCCATGCCGGTGTCGTTGTCAGAGCAGAGCAGGCACTCGATGCGTGCGAGAATCGGAAATCCGTCGCGCTCTATTTCCGTGATTGTGTTGCCGAACTCCGGCGCGAGATGCGCGCCCATCGCAAAGACGCCCAGCTCCACGCCAGGATGCGCGGCCAGTTCGCGCAGCGGCCAGTAGAGGTGGCTATAGTCGGCGCGCGAGGTGGTGATGACGGCGATGCGGCGCTTGTTTGTGGGTTCACTCATCAGCAGACCCTCGCCGCTTTCAGTGCCAGCCGCGCCGGTGGCGGCAGAGGAGAACGAGCCGGAAAGCTGCGCCAGACGAAGTTTTGAAAAGTCGAAAGCACAACAAAAGTATAATTGGCTGCGCTCTCCTTTCCGTACGCGATCAAAAAGTCAATCTTCCTGTGGATGCGGCTCAGTCGGGCATTCGCTTACACTGTAGGGTTCCGCGGCATTTGGGTTGGCAGCTTTCCAGCCGCTTTGAGGATGAGATTCATGAGAATGACCAAGCCTTTGGCCCTTGCACTTTTTGTTGCGAGCGCGGCTGGAGCGCAGACACGCTTTGACGCCGAGGCGGTGCGGCTGAATAATCGCGGCGTGGCGCAGATGAGCCAGCAGGCGACCGAGCGCGCAGCCGCCTCGTTTGCCGAGGCCTTCAAGAAGGATCCCAGGCTGGCGCAGGCGGCCATCAACGAGGGCATTGCGCTGATGGCGCAGCAAAAGCTGGACGAGGCAAAGAAGGCCTTGCAGGCGGCGCTCGCTTTGCAGCCAGGCAACGCGCAGGCGTGGTACAACCTGGGCCTTGCCGAGCACGCGGGCAACGAACTGGAGCCGTCGCTGGCCAGCTTTCAGCAGGCGGCGAAGATTGATCCCAGGGACGCGGACTCCACTTACTTCGAGGGCGTTTGCTACCAGGAGCTGAAGCAGTTCGACAAGGCCATCGACATTCTGCGCAAGGCGCTGGAGATCAATCCGCTGCACGCCTCGTCGGAGTTTGCCCTGGCGCGCGCCTTGCAGCGCTCCGGCAAGACAGCCGAGGCCAAGGAGCACTTTAAGAGCTTCCAGCATTTGAACAGCACCAAGACCGGAGCGCCCATCGGGCTTTCGTATGGCGAACAAGGACACTACTCCACCGTCACGCCGGTCGAGGAACATGAAGCGGTGAGCAAGGCGATGATTCCAGTGAAGATGGTGGCGCAGGTTCTGGATTCCAAGGTCTCAAAAGCGAGACCTGGGCCACCCAGTGTGAAGTGGACCACCACCGGCGGAGCTTGCAGCTTGGACGTGACCGGCTCCGGCAACATGGACCTGGTGCTGATGCAGACCGGCGTGCAGGCGATTCGCGTGCTGCACAACAAGGGCGGCAGCTATGAAGAGTTTGACGCGGCGGCGGCGGGGTTGAAGGCTTCGGGCCATGCGGTTGCCTGTGCCGTGGGCGATTATGACAGCGATGGCTTGAATGATCTGGCTGTTGCGATGGATGATGCAGTGCTGCTCTTCCGCAATCTAGGTCACGGAACGTATCAGGATGTGACAGCGGAGGCTGGGCTGAAGCCGATGAACCGGCCAACCGGCATTACGTTTGTCGATTACGATCACGATGGGGATTTGGATCTGCTGTTGAGCGGATCGCCAATCAAGTCCGGCGATACGTCGAATGTGCTGTGGCGCAACAACGGCAACAAAACCTTCACCGAATGGACGGAGCCGACGGGATTGGACGGGAGCGGGAAGACAGAGGCGGTCATTCTCACCGACTTCAATAACGACCGCGCCGTGGATTTGGCTGTGACCGGCGATGGCCCTGCGCCGTTGATTTTTGTGAATCCGCGCGAGGGAAAGTATCCGACGCAGCCGCTCTACGAGAATGCGAAGCTGCCACCCACGGTGGGCATAACGGTGCTGGACTACAACAAGGACGGCTGGATGGACATTGCTGTCACGCACGCGGGCGTACCGGGGCTTACGCTGTGGCACAATGTAGTGGGACCGGATAATGTTGGGCGGCGCTTTGAACGTGTGGAACTCCCGCTGCAGGGCGCGCTGCGCGGATGGGGCCTCACGCCGATTGACATCGACAACGACGGCTGGATCGATCTCGCGGCGATTGTCGAGACCAAAGCTGGTCCGTGCGTGAAGGTCTTTCGCAATCGCGGCGACGGAAGCTTTGAAGATGTGAGCCATGCGCTGGGGCTGGACGATGTGAAGCTTGTTGCGCCGCGCGGATTGATTGCTGTCGATGACAACGGCGCGGCGGATTTGATTGTGACGCAAGTGAACGCGCCGCCGGTGCTGCTGCGCAACGTAGGCGGCAACAAGAATCACTCTGTGCGCCTCGACCTGACCGGCTTTGCCGACAACAAGACGGCCATCGGCGTGAAGGTTGAAGTCTTTGCCAGCGGCCACTGGCAGAAGTGGGAGCTGGCCGGAGCTTCGGGCTATCAGACGCAAGGGCCGCCGCAGATTCTCATTGGCCTGGGCGATGCGGAGGGCATTGACCTGCTGCGCATTCTGTGGCCCACGGGCGTGCTGCAAGACGAGATCGATCTGCCGCGCCAGCCGGTGATTGCGATGAAAGAGGTTGACCGGCGGGGGAGTTCGTGCCCGGTTCTCTTTGCGTGGAATGGGCACAAGTACAAGCTGGTGACGGATGTGATTGGCGCGGCGGTAGTGGGCCACTGGTTCACGCCCACGCGGCGCAATATTCCCAACCCCGGCGAATGGATCAAGGTGAATGGCGCGCAGCTTGCGCCGGTCAATGGCAAGATGAGCCTGCGCTTCATCGAGCCGATGGAGGAGGTCAATTACATCGATCAGTTGCGGCTGGTTGCGGTCGATCATCCGGAGAATGTCGAGGTCAATCCCGACGAACGCTTCCTCGACGATCCGCCATTCGCTTCGGGGCGTGTGGTGGCTTCAGAGAGCGCGCGGCTGCCCGTGGGCGCGTGGGATGGGGAGGGTCGCGATGTGCTCGATCAGTTGAGCCGACGCGATCACAAATTCGCCAGTGGCTTCACGCCGCTGCCTTACGATGGCTTTGCGAATCTGCACACGCTTACCCTCGATTTGGGCGAGGTGAAGCAAGGCGCTCCGCTGCGACTCTTGATAACCGGCTATGTGAATTACTTCAGCGCGACTTCGTTGTACGCCGCGTGGCAGGCAGGAGTGAAACCGATTTCGCCCTATGCTGAAGCACAGTTGCCGAATGGCGAATGGCAGCGCATCGCCGACGATGTGGGTTTCCCCGCGGGCCTGGAGCGCACCATTATTGTGGACCTCAGCGGCAAGTTGCCCGCGGGGGCGCGGCGTATTCGGCTCGTCACCAACCTGGAAATCTATTGGGACCAGGCGCTCATCGATCAAAGCACCGGCGCGGAGGCAAGAACAGCGGAGCTGCCGCTCGCGCTGGCCACGCTGCACTTCCGCGGCTACCCGACGCAGATCGAAGGCACAAGCCCCGGCGACCTCGACTACGATTATGACCGCGTGAGTTTGACTGGGCCTTTCCAGCATCAGCGCGGCAACTACACGCGCATGGGCGACGTGACCGCGCTACTCACAAGCATCGACGACCGCTATGTGATCTTCGGAAGCGGCGAGGAGATTGCGGCGGAGTTCGATGCGACGAAACTGCCCGCGCTCGCTCCGAATTGGAAGCGCGACTACTTCTTCTACGCCAACGGATTCGTCAAGGACATGGACTGGTGGGATGCGTCGCCGTTCACGGTGGCGCAACTGCCCTTCCATGCGATGAGCGCCTATCCTTATCCTGACTCGGAGGAATATCCGCAGGACGCGCAGTCCCTGGAGTACCAATTGAATTGGAATGATCGCTTCGACTCGGGCGAGCCGGTGCGGTCGTATCGCTTCGACTACAAGCAATTGCCATCGACTCCAGCAGAAGATATGGCGGCGCGGCCATGAATTCGCTTGTGTTGCAGTCAGCCACGAGGCAGTTGGAGCTATTGCACACAGGTGAGGTTTCAGTCACCGAGCTGGCCGAGGCGCACATCCGGCAGATCGAGCGTCTGAATCCGCAGTTGAATGTTTTTGCCGATTTCGATGCGGATCGGGTGCGCGAGCGGGCGCGGAAACACGATGCGTGGCGTGGCACGCGGTCCCGCAGGCCGTTGTTCGGATTGCCGGTAACCGTAAAGTCATCGATCGCAACGCGAGGATTTAAGTGTGAGATCGGCAGCCTGCTGCATCAGAATGACGTGCCGCGCGAGGATGCAGTCGTCGTCGCGCGGCTGCGCGCGGCGGGCGCGTTGATTCTGGGCACCACCAACTGCCCGGAGTTCCTGATGGCTTACGAGACCGCGAATCTGCTGCATGCGCGCACGCTGAACCCGTGGGATTTCGAGCGCACGCCGGGCGGATCGAGCGGCGGCGAATCAGCGGCCATCGCGGCGGGGCTTTCCGCGGCCGGCCTCGGCAGCGATAGCGGCGGCTCGGTGCGCGTGCCCGCGCACTTCACCGGCATCTGCTCGCTCAAACCCACGCCGGGCCGCATTCCCGGCCGCGGACATCTGCCTCCGTGCGTCGGACCCTTCTCGACGCTAGGCGCGATTGGGCCAATGGCGCGCACCATGGCCGATGTTGCGCTGATGTTTCGCAATCTCAGCGGCCAGGACCCGCACGATCCGGTGAGCCCGCCGATTGCATTGCGCGAGCCGAGTCTCGACGAACTGCGCGCGAACACCATTGGCTTCTTCGATGATGATGGCCTGGTTCCGGTGACGCCGGAGACGCGGGCCGCTGTGCAAGCTGCCGTGGCTGCGCTGCGCGATGCCGGCTTTCGCGTCGAGCCCTTCCGTCCGCGCACGCTGGAGCAGCTGCGCCAATTGTGGTGGAAGTTTTTTGTGCAGTGCGGCGCGATGTTTTATGCGCCGGTGATTCGCGGACGGGAGCATCAATTGAGTCCCATTTTCAGTGAGTTTCTCAGCTTCTCCGAGGCTTTGCCGCCGTTGACCGCGACGCAGTTGCTGGACGCGTGGGCGGAGCTGGATCTGATTCGCGCAAAGACTCTAGAAGAGATGAGCGAGCATCCGGTGCTGCTGTGCCCCGTGGCCAGCATTCCCGCATTCCGTCACGGCGAGCGCGAATGGATCATCGAGGGGCGCATGGTGGATTATCTCGACGCCGTGCGCCACACGCAGTGGTTCAACGCGCTCGCCAGCCCGGCTGCGGTGGTTCCCGTGGGCCGCTCGCCGGAGGGGCTGCCGATCGGCGTGCAGATTATTGCGCGGCCCTTTCAGGATGAAACGGCGCTGGGTATAGCGGCCATCGTGGATGCGGCCTTTGGTTATCGACCGCCTCTCATCGCTTTGCCATCATTACTATAGTTTGCTATTCAGTAGCTGAGCTGTTCCCCTTTCCCTATTCCCTATTCCCTGCACTGCATGTCTCCACCTTTCGATGGAGGCACGGCCTGAACGATTCCAGTAGCCTTAAGTTTCCCCAGAACGGAGCGCGCAAGGTGCGTGAAGATTGGCGCGAGCGATTTGCCGAAAGCCCCGATTGCCTGAAGAGCACGCGACGCGTGCAGACGATTGTGCCGGTGCTGGATTTGGAGATCGGTGGCGGGGATTTCATCACCATGGCTGGGCCCTGCTCGGTGGAGACGGAGTTCCAGTTGATGGCGACGGCCAATCATGTGCGTCGCGCCGGAGCGCGCATCCTTCGCGGCGGCGCATTCAAGCCGCGCAGTTCTCCTTATGCATTTCAAGGGCTGGGCCTGGAAGGGCTGAAGATGCTCTCTCGTGCACGCGAAGAGAGTGGCTTGGCCATCGTGACGGAAGTCCTCTCGGAAGAGGACGCGCCGATGGTAGCCGAGTACGCCGACATTTTGCAGATCGGCACGCGCAACATGGAAAACTATGCGCTGCTGGAAGCGGCGGCGCACACCGGCCGGCCGGTGCTGCTGAAGCGCGGCATGGCCGCCACGATTGCCGACTGGCTGCGTTCCGCGCAGTTGATTCTCGACCATGGCAACCCCAACGTGATCCTTTGCGAGCGCGGCATCCGCACCTTTGAAACAGCGATGCGCAACACCTTCGACGTGGCCGCGATTGCCCTGCTGAAGCAGGTCTCGCATCTTCCGGTAATCGCCGATCCCAGCCACGCGTCAGGAGATAGCGCTCTAGTCCCCGCGCTGGCGCGCATCGCGGTGGCCGCGGGCGCAGATGGCATGATCGTGGAAGTGCATCCCAACCCGGCCAAAGCGTGGAGCGATGGTCAGCAGTCGCTGGACTTTGCCGGATTCGACATGATGATGGCCGATCTTGAGCCATGGCTTACGCTGCGCGATCGCGGACTTTCGCCGTGCCGCCGGGGAGTTGCGCGGCGCGAGGCGGCTCAGGTGCGGTTCATGGAGGCGGTGCGATGAGTTCCGCTTCCAGAGCGCTGGCGATTGCCGCGTCGGCCGCACTGCTTATTCCGGTCTGCGGGTTTGCGCCCAACACGGCGCGGAGTTCCGATGCGGAGATCGGCGCGGATCTGATCGTGACTGCCGCGCCCGCTTACGAGCCGCTTGCGGCGCTGCGCGGAGCAGAGCGATTCCCCAAGGGCGCGCAACTGCTGATCGTGCATGAGGGCAAGACCGAGCCGCTGATGATGGGCTTTGCGGCTTCCGCGGACGCCAACGTTTCCTTTGATGGCAAGACGGTGCTCTTCGCGGGCAAGCAGGCAGCGAGCGACCCGTGGCAGATTTGGGAATTGACGCTGGCCGATCGCTCGGTGCGCAAGGTGATTGCCACCGCAACCGATGCCGTGCGCCCGCTCTATCTTCCCGGCAGGCGGATGGTCTGGGCGCAACGCGAGCTGTGGGGATTTCAAATGGAGTCCGCGGAGGACGGCCACACGGCGGCACACGCGTTCTTGAATCCTGCCGCGGGTCCGGGAGTGTTGCCGCTCACTTATACGCAGGCCAGCGTCTTTCCCGATGATGTGCTCGCGGACGGGCGCATTCTCTTTGAAGCCGGCTTCCCTCTCGGCACAGGCGCGACGCCTGAACTGTTTCTGGTCTACGCCGACGGCTCGGGCGTCGAGTCGTACCGCTGCGATCATGGCAGGGCGCGTTGGGGTGGAAGGCAGATGAACTCGGGCGACGTGATCTTCACGCACGGAGCTTCACTGGCGCGCTTCACTTCACCGCTGGCGCGCGAGGAGTTGATCGCGGCTCCCCAGGCAGAGTACGCGGGCGCGATTGCAGAGACAGCCTCGGGCGCATGGCTGGTGAGCGCTCGGACTGCGTCCGGCACTCACTATGCGTTGAAGTTGTGGAAGCCTGGTTCAGTTGCGTTGCAAGCGGTGTTGACTGTGAACGGCGAGAATCTTGTCGAGCCGGTTTTGATTGCACCGCGCAACACGCCCAAGCGTCATCCCTCAGGGCTGCACGATTGGGACTACGCCAATATGCTTGCGCTCAATGCGCGCCAATCGCGCATGGGCGACCTCAAAGCTGCGCCGGCTTCAGTGCGCCTGGAGACGCAGGACGCTCAAGGCCACGCAGTCGTTATGGGCGCGGCGCCGGTCGAGAGCGATGGTTCTTTTTTTGTGAAGACCCCTGCCGACAAGCCGATTCGTTTTGCGCTGTTGGATACAAAGGGCACGGTGATGCGCCAGGAACACGGATGGTTCTGGATTCGCCGCGGCGAACAGCGCATCTGCGTGGGCTGCCACACGGGACCGGAGCGCGCGGCGGAGAATCGCATGCCCGCCGTGTTGCTGCGCACGACAACGCCGGTTGATCTTTCTGGCGCGATTGTTACGAGTACCGCGCAGCAGAAATCGCCGGGAGGTAACTGAGATGAATTATCGCTTTCTTCTTTTATTCGGCGCTGTTTCTGTGGCTGCTGCTCAGACTGTTGCACCATCTCCTGCTACAGTTGCGCCGAAGGCGCAGTTGGCCTCACCGCAGGTGATTCGCTTTGAAGACGCCAGCAATAAAACGGGCATCAACTTTACGCACAGCTTCGGGTCGCGGCAGTTGGGATCGCTGCTCGAGGGCACCGGCGCAGGCTGCATCTGGTTCGACTACAACAACTCCGGCCTGGAATCTCTCTATGTGGTCAACGGGCGTCCGCTGGACGACTCAATGCATCCCTATCCGCTCGCAGTCAAGCCCGATACGCCGCCGCACAATCATCTTTATCGCAACGACGGCAATGGCCACTTTACCGATGTGACGGAGCAGGCCGGCCTCAATCCGGATATGTATGGAATGGCCGTGACGGCGGCCGACTATGACAACGACGGCTTTGTCGATCTGCTGGTCACCGGCTACGGCAAGACGATTCTCTACCACAATGACGGCAACGGCCACTTTACCGACGTAACCAAGAAGGCGGGAATCAATGTGGACGGCTGGGCGATCAGTTCCACATGGCTCGATTACGACAAGGACGGATGCGTCGATCTATTCGTGGGCCGCTATGTGAAGTTCGATCCCAAGTACCGCGCCTTTTATGCGGCGGACAACTACCCTGGGCCGCTGGATTACGAGGGCGAAACCAATAAGCTCTATCACAACAACTGCGACGGAACCTTTACGGACGTGACTGACAAGTCGGGCGTCGGCGCTTACGTGGGCCGCACCATGGGCGTGACCGCGGCGGATTTCGACAACGACGGATGGGATGACATTTACGTTGCCAATGACCGCACGGAAAATTTTCTCTTTCACAATAAACACGATGGAACTTTTGAAGAAATTGCGAACGATACAGGCACGGCCTTCGGACAAAATGGAGAATCGACTTCGTCGATGGGCCCGGTCTTTGCCGATTTCGAGGGCCGTGGCGTTCTCGACCTTTGGGTGACGGACGGCCACTATAACCGACTGTTGCATAACACCGGCAAGCAGGGCTTTGAGGATATGGGTGCGTCCAACGGCGTCTCGCAAACCAACGCGCAATACGTGAGCTGGGGCTCCGGCGTCTACGACTTCGATAACGATGGCCTGCTCGACATTCTTATCTTCCACGGCGGACTCATTCATTTGATCCCGCAGGAGCACACGCTCTTTCGCGGACTGGGCAACGGCAAGTTCGCCGACGTTTCGCAGCAGGCTGGTCCGGTGATGAGCGAGCGCACCACCTCTCGCGGAGCCTGCTTTGCGGACTACGACAACGACGGCAAGGTCGATGCGTTCGTCGTCAATCTCGGCGCACGGGGAACGCTGCTGCACAACGTCTCCACCAACACCGGCCACTGGATCGGCATCAAGCTCGTGGGCACAAAGAGCAATCGCGACGGCATCGGCGCGCGCGTTGAAGTCTTCGCCGCCGGCAAGCGGCAGACCGCGGAGCGCGTGGCCGGCTCCGGCTATCTCTCGCAGGACGACGGCCGCTTGCACTTCGGGCTGGGCGCGGCAACCACCGTCGACAAGCTGCTCATTCACTGGCCCAGCGGGATCGAACAGACGCTGGGTGCGCAGCAGGTTGACCGTGTTCTCACCGTGCAGGAGCCAGGAGAAAGGAAGCCGAAGTGAGCGTGCGCTTCCAAATTGCGGCAGGCACTGCGCTAGCGACGCTCGCACTAGCGCTGCTGGCCGTTGCGTTGCGGACCGATCATCTGGTGCGCGCCGCCGAGGCCGATGACGTAAACTATGCTTCGCCGCTGGAGGTCTTGCTCTCGCCCGATGGCGCGCGCCTCTATGTGCTCTGCCAGCAGAGCGAAGAGGTGAGAGTGCTGGATGCGGCAACGTATGCGGTGATGAAGACCATCGCCGTGGGACGCGTGCCGCGCGGCTTTTCTTTATCGCGTGACGGTGCGCGGCTGTTTGTGACCAACTCGTGGGATGACACGCTTTCGGTGATCGACACGCGTACGCTGGCCGTGACGGCGACATGGCCTGTGGGCGCCGAGCCGTCGAGCATAGTCGAGGATCGCGCGGGCAAACGGCTCTTTGTGGCCAATCGCATCTCGAACGATGTTGCTGTACTCGATGCTCAGAGCGGCAAAGAAGAAAAGCGTCTGCTGGCTGGGCGCGGCTCAAGTTATCTCACGATTTCTCCGGATGGTAGCCGCATCTACGCGACGCACGTCTATCCGAATCCGCCTCATGTGCGCACCGAGTTTGATAATCGCACCGCGCCTGAGTCGGAGATTACCGTGATCGACACGGCGCGCGCGGTGGTGGTTGATCGCATGCCGCTCTACCGCATTGCAGGCGTCTTTCATCTCGCCTTCTCTTCCGATGGCCGCCTGGGCGCGGTGGCCGAATATCATCCCAAAAACCTTGTGCCATTGGCTCACCTGGAACACGGCGGCGCCTTTGCTTACACGCTGACGATCTTTGGCGCGGATGTGGGCAAGACTTCCATCGAGGTTCCACTTGACGAATTGGAGCGCTACGCTTCGCAGCCCTTCGGCGTGGCCATTGCGCCGGACAAGTCGCGCATCTACGTCACCATCGGCGGCTCGGAGTGCGTGATCGTCATCGATGTGCCACGCCTGATGCGCTTCATCCACACGCGCCCGCGCCCGCAGTCGGGTTCCTTTGCTTACGATCTCTCCGCCAGCGCCAACTACGTGGTTGCCCGCATCCCGGTTGGACACAACCCGCGCGGCCTGGCGTTGACCCGCGACGGTAGAAAGTTGTTCGTCGCCAATCGCCTGGAAGATACGATCAGCGTGATCGACACGCGCAGCAATCGCGTGGCCGCGACGATCACGCTGGCCGGACCGAAGACTATCTCCGAGCAGCGCCACGGCGAACAGACGTTTTATACGGCGCGCCAGTCTTTTCAGGGGCAGATCGGCTGCGCCAGTTGCCATATTGATTCCACCTTCGATGGGCTGACATGGGATCTGGAGCCCGACGGTTTTGGGCGCGACATTGTGGACAACAAAATGCTGGAGGGCGTGAAGGGTACCGAGCCTTACAAGTGGAACGGCGGCAATCCCAACATACCGACCGAGTGTGGCCCGCGAACTGAAAAATATTTTTGGCGTTCGGAGAATTACGACAACCTTACGCTTGCCGACCTGGTGGTCTACATCCGCAATATGCCGACGCGGCCCAACCGCTGGAAGCTGCCCGGCCACGAGATGACCCCGGCCCAGGAGCGCGGCAGGGCGCTCTTCACTCGGTCAGTGGATAAGTTCGGCAAGCCGATTATCGAATACAACCGCTGCTCCTATTGCCACAGCGGGCCCAAGGGAACGAACCAGAAATTGTTCGACGTGGGGACGCGCAAGCCTACCGATAACTCCGGCATATTGAAGTCGCCGCCGCTGACCGAAATCGCGCTCACCTCGCCCTATCTGCATGACGGATCGGCGCGCACGCTGGAAGAGATTTGGACAGTCTACAACCCCGAAGACAAGCACGGGCGCACCAACGACCTGACCAAGGATGAACTCAACGACCTGATCGAGTACTTGAGGACGCGATGAATAAGCTGGCATTGAAGACGCTCTTGATTTGCGCAATGATCGCGGCGGTCACGCCATTTGCATTTTCGGCGCAACCACCAGCGTCTGGAGCGCATCCATCTCATGCCGCGCAGGCGGCGTCTGCCGCACCGCAGGTGCCGACGTCTGCCGCACCGCAGGTGCTGCCGCGCTTTCGCTTTGAGAACTTCACTACTGCTAACGGCCTGCCCGACAATCACGTCTATTCGGTGTTGGTGGATGGAGAGCGCATCTGGGCGGGCACGGACAATGGGCTGGGGCTCTACGAAAACGGCAAGTGGAAGACCTACACAACGAAGGACGGCCTGGCGCATCGCGCAGTGCTTTCGCTGGCACTGGACAAGCGCTCCGGCGATGTGTGGGCCGGGACGATGGGCGGCCTGAGCCGCATCTCCGGCGGGCGGATCGACAGTTACACGCAGTTGACATCAGGGCTGAGCAATGATGTGGTCTACGGCGTCAGCATCGAGGACGAGAACGTGTGGGTGGCCACGGCCGCCGGCGGCTGCCGCCTGAATACGCGCACTGGCCAGTGGACGCTCTACAACGAGCGCAACACGCCCATGACAGAAATTTGGGTCTATGGCGTCTCCGCCGCGCCGGAAAAGGTTTACTACGCGGTGTGGGGCAGCGGGCTTCTCGAATACACGCAGAAGACCGAGCGCTGGGACAAGTACGACGATCCCGACGGCGAAACCGAGATGGTGCTCTTCAAGGATCAGGGATTGATCCACGAGATTGTCACCGCGGTCAGTTATGTCGACAATATCGTCTGGGCTGCAACCTACTTCGGTGGCAGCCGCTACGATGGCCGCTACTGGCACAACTTTCTCACCAAGGACAGCGGACTTCCCTCGAACTTCATCAACACTCTAAAGGGCGTGGATGCAACTCACTGCTGGTTCGGAACCGACAAGGGGCTGGCATACTATGACGGCGTGAACTGGGCCGTCTATCGTCCGTCGTTGAAGGACGGCAAGCCGGAGATGACGGTGCGCGACGCGCAAGGCAACGTAAAGCAGGTGGCTGTCACTACTGCGCCGGCTCACAACTATGTTCTCGGCATCGACTTTCAAGGCAGCGACATCTGGGTCGCCACGGCCAAGGGGTTGAGCCACGGAATACGCGAAAAACAATAAGAGTAAAAGGAGCCATCATCATGAATGTATTTGCGGAAATTTTGGAGACCATTGCGCAGACGCCCGCGCACACACCGATTGAACGGCGCGCCATCACCAACCACGGCGTTCTGAACGAAGCCTTCCACTACTCCAAGCCGAGTTCGTTCTCGCGCGGCATCCGGCTTGACCTGAACGGCATTGCCGTTCTGATCATTTCCGGCACTGCCTCGATTGACGAGAACGGTGTCACCGTTCACGTCGGCGATTTTCCCGCTCAATTGCAGCGAACCTTCGCCAACATTACCGGCCTGCTGGAGAGCGAAGGCGCGACGTGGAAGGACATCGTGAAGACCAGTTGCTATCTGCGCGACATCGACCGCGATTACGATGTCTTCAATCGGATTCGCACAGCCTTCTACAAGGAGCAAGGGCTTGATCCGGTGCCTGCTTCCATTGGCATTCAGGCGCATCTCTGCCGCCCCGAGCTGCTGGTGGAGATCGAGGCGCTGGCCATCTTCCGCACCACCTGCGGTGGGGCAGACGCCGCTTGCGCGGCAATAGAGGAGTAGCAATGCGCAAGAGATGGTTGTTGGCCGTGGCCTGCTTGTTGGCAGCCAGCGGCGCGGCGCAGCTCGGCGCTCAGGATGCGAGCTCGTACACCAAGCCGGATGCGGCGCAGGCCGCGGAGCAGAACGCGAGTCCGGTTGCGGTGACGGGCAAAGGAACGTGCGCCTGCGGCGCGCATCCACCGGGTCCGGCGAAGGATCGCGTGGTGACGCCTTATGCCGGCGAGCCTGCCGATCTGAGCCCTTACGCCAAGTTCGCGGCGCCTTACGACCTCAACTACATTCATCCAAATATTTACTCCGGCGCGGGACGCGAGATTCCAGAACCGAAAGATGTGAAGGAAGTTCGCATCGGTTTCTTTGGGCCTGTCGCACCGAATCCGGAGTCTGTATTCGGATTGCGCATGATGCACGGCGCGCAGTTGGCCGTTGAAGAGGCGAACGCGCACGGCGGCTTCGGGGGCAAGCCCTTCAAGCTGATGCCGCACAACGATTATGACAACTGGCAGGCGAAGGCGGTCTATGGCGAGGACCGGCCCACCGACCCTGCCATCTGGGGATCAGCCTCGAATGAAACGGTGAAGATGGTCTACGACGATCAGGACTGGGCGATCTTCGGATCGATCAGTTCCGAATCCACGCACATTGCTTTGCGTGTGGCGCTGCGCGCCGAGATTCCCATCGTCAACTCAGCCTCCACCGATCCCACGATTCCCGAGACCTACATCCCGTGGTACTTTACCGACCTGCAGGATGATCGCGTGCAGTGCCTCACGCTGGCCCGGCGCATCTTCACCGAGCTGGGGCTGAAGCGCGTGGCGATACTCAGGGTGAACAGCCGCTACGGGCGCTTTGGCGTGATCAAACTCCGCGATGCGTCGCGCAGGCTGGGCCACCCGATCGTCATCGAGCAAAAATATCTTCCCGGCGATACGGACTTTACCAAACAGTTGCAGGTGATTCGCTCCTCGCGCGCCGACGCCATTGTGCTGTGGGCCGATGAGACACAGGCGGCGGGAATCCTGAAGCAGATGCGCGCCGCGGGGATGAAGCAGCGCGTCTTTGGCGCCTATCGCACGCTGGGGCCAACGCTGCTGGCCGAAGCGGGAGACGCGGCCGAGGGCTTCGAGGCCGTCTTCCCCTACGATCCCACGCGTAACAACCCGCGCTGGCTTGACTTCAATAAGCGTTTTGAAGCGCGCTTCCACGAGAAGCCGGAGCAGTTTGCTTCACTCGCCTATGACGCGATGAACGCGCTGCTGGATTCGATCTGCAAGGCGGGCTTGAATCGCGCGCGCATTCACGATGCGCTGGCCAACATTGAAGAATACGACGGCGTAACCGGGCACATGGTCTTCGATCCCAATCAGAAGAATGTCGCCCCCATGTACCTGGGCACGGTACATCACGGCGCAATCACTTACCGCGTTGCCACGATGGATAAGACTCCTCTGGTCCCACAAGTCCCTGCCGCGCCAGCGGCGTCTGCCGCACCGCAGGTGCCCTACGCGCACGTCGGCGAGGATGGCGTGGATTATGCCGGGCCGCATCAGACGGACCTGGCTGGGCCAATTCGCGTGGTGCTCTTTGGACCGCACGCGGTGGAAGTCGCGCATTCGCCGGAGGTGCAGGCGGAGCTTGCCTCGAGCGCAACGAATGGGCGTGCGTGGACTCTAATGCCCGTCGCGAGCGATCAGAACTGGGGCGCGGCCTCAACGCAACTGGTTCACGCGCTGATGGACGAGCACGCTCTCGCAATCGTGGCGCTGGACCGCGACGCCGCTCACTTGGCCGAGCAACTGGCGCTTAAGGCATTCGTCCCGGTGGTTGCGCTGAGCGGCGACAAGAAGCTGACTTCGACAAACATTCCGTGGATCTTCCGGCTGCGGCCGGATACGACGCCGGTTGCTGCGCTGCGGATGCTGGTGGCGGCCGAGAGCCGGAGCGGCGCCAATCCGGAGCGGCTCAGGAACGTACTGGCTTCGGGGGAGCTGATCTCCGGAGTTGCCTTTCGGCAAACCGGCGAACCGCGCGGAGAAGATTGATTTTTCGCGGCATTTTCATGGTTTCTGTATTGCGGAGTTCGTGGTATCCCACCCTTGCGATAGAAAAAAGTCGCAAGGGTGGGGCACCCGCGCTGAGACGATGAACTTCTACTCCTCGCCCAACTCGTAGGGAATGCCGAAGCGGCCAATCTGAATCAATGCCTTGTCGGCGGGAGGCCAGATGTGGAGACTTTCCACGCGGCTTGACCCGACGATGCGGTGCGCTGCCGCAGTGCCAACCAGCGCGCCCGTCGCAGCCACATAGAAGTGCACGCTGAGCTCATCCCCGGTGTGTGCGCGCGTCCATCCAAAAACATACTCTCCGGGCTTGAGCGCGACACCGCCGATGCGGATCGGCGTCTGCACAATCAGATAGTGCGAATACTTGCCTTCCGCGGAGTACCCGGCCGTCAGCAGCACCACACCGGCGATGGTGTGGCCCCGGCCATTCACAATGCCGGAGGCGGTGCGCATCTCCGTCTCGATGTGTTCCTTTTCAACCTGCGCGCGCGCCGGCAAAAGCGACGCAAGCTCCGCATCGGTGGCTTGCCGCCAGGCCGTTTTTTGCGCCTGTGAATGCGGGCAAATCAGCAGTAAAAAGATTACAAACAGAATATTTTTTTTCATGGCTTCGGCTTTCTCAGCGATTCGAGGGTCACAATGCCGCGCTGGAGGGCGGCTGTTGCGGCTTGCGTCCGGTCGGTCACGCCCAGCTTGCTCAGCAGATTATTGATGTGCGTCTTCACGGTGGCCTCTGAAATCTCCAACTCGGTGGCGATATCCTTGTTGCTGAGCCCGCGCACAATCTGCTCCAGCACGTCGAACTCGCGCGGCGTCAGCTCCTCGGTGCCCATGCGCTCGGCCAGCCGCTGCGCAATCGCCGGCGGAATATGCGATTTGCCCGCATGAACAGCCCGGATGGCCGCGATCAACTCTTCCGAGGTCATGCCCTTCAGCAGATAGGCGCGTGCGCCGGCCTGCAGTGCGCGATAGATGTCCTCGTCGCCGTCGTAGGTGGTAAGCACGATGAAGCGCGCATGCGGCGTCTCCATGCGAATGCGCTCGATGACCTCGACGCCGCTCAGCCGCGGCAGCCGCAGGTCGATCAACGCAATATCCGGCTGATGCTTGCGATACTGCGCGATGGCCTCCACGCCGTCGGCAGCCTCGCCCACCACTTCCAGGCCGTCCACTACATTCAGCAGCGCAACCAAACCCTGGCGCACCACGTGGTGGTCTTCCACAACCAGTACGCGAATCGATTCCTTCGTCACTGTTGCTCCTTTGCTGACTCTTGCGCCTCTCTCGGCGCCGCAACCCGCAGCCGGACCGTGGTCCCAATCCCCGGCTCGCTGGTCACCTCAAGCGTTCCGCCAATCGCCGTTGCGCGCTCTCTCATTCCGGTCAAACCATAGTGGCCCGGCGTGGATTCCATCTCTTCGCTCGCCGTAAACCCTCGTCCATCGTCGCGCACTTCCAGTGCGATCTGCTCTGGCCCGTACTCCAACTGGACAAACAAATGCCGCGCCCCGGCGTGCTTCTTCACATTATGAATGGCTTCCTGGGCCACGCGCAGGAACTCTCGCTCGGTCTCAGGAAGCATCGGCCTATATGCGCCAAAGAGGCTGAAGTTAGTTTCCAACTCGTGACCGGCTTCCGCCTCCACCAAACGGCGTAGACGGACCGGCAGCGTCGTCTCGCTCGTGTCCTGCGAGCGCAACGCCCAGATCGATTGCCGCGCCTCGGCGAGGCCATCGCGCACGTAGCCGCGCGTCAGGTCCAGATGCCTTGCCGCAGTCTCCGGCTTGTGTTGGCGCAGCAGCTCGCTGAGCACTTCCAACTGCACCGAAATTCCCACATAGCCCTGGGCCAGCGTATCGTGAATCTCGCGCGCGATGCGGTTGCGCTCGCCCAGCACGGCGCGGAACTCGCTTTCAGCCCGGCGCAGTCGTAGCCGCAACAATAGCACCACGACTCCCACCGCGGCCGCCAGCAGCAGCGCATAGAACCAGATGGTCTGATAGAAGTGAGGACGCAGTTCAAAGGCGAGCGCCGCGCCTTCGGTATTCCAGAGGCCGTCGTTGTTGGCCGCCTGCACGCGGAAGGTGTAGCGCCCCGGCGGAATATTCGTGTAGTAAGCGGAGCGGCGCGCGCCGGCCTCGGTCCAGCCGTGGTCGAAGCCCTCCAGCATATAGCGGTAGCGCACCTTCTGCGGCGCGGTAAAACTCAATCCCGCGTAGTCGAATTGGAAGTGCACGTGGCCAGCTTCGACGCGCAACAAAGTGCCAGTCGCACGAAGCGGCCCATCGTCCACGGCAAAGCGCTCCAGCGCCACTGGAGGCGGAACAGCGTTCACCGGGAAATGCGCCGGGTCCACCTCCACCAGCCCCTTGGGCGTGGCAAACCACAAGTGGCCATCGCGCGAGCGCCACGCCGATGGATGGCTGTTGGTGGCCGTCTCCCGGCTGCGCAGCCCATCGGCGACGCCGAACTCGATCCAATGCGAGCATGCGGCCGCATGCATCCCATCGCAATCACAGCGCGCGATTCCGTTGCCTGTGGCGAACCACAGATGGCTGCCACCATCGTCGAGAATCGCATGGATGGTGCTCTGATTCAGGCCGCCGCTGTTCTCTGAGGAAAAATGCTGCCCATCCCACACGTTCCAGCCGTGCTCCTGCGTACCGATCAGCAGCGTTCCATTCGTGCGCGGCAGCAGCGCCGTAATCACGTTGCTGGAGAGCCCGTTCACGGTCGTGAAATTGGCAACCTTGCTACTGCTCAGCCGCGAGAGTCCGGCCAAAGTGGCCACCCACAGGTCGCCGCTGGAGTCCCGCGCCATCGCGCCCACCAGATCGCTGCCCAGCCCGTTGGCCTGCGTAAACGTCTCCATTCGGCCGCCGAATGCCGCTCCGGCCTTCAATCCCGTCCAGTGCGTCAGTCCGCGCCGCGTGCCAATCCACAGCGATCCATCGGCCTCAACCAGCAGCGAACGGATAAAGTCATCCGGCAAACCTTCCGCTGAGGTAAATGCATCAATCTTGCCCGCGCGAATCCGGTTGAGGCCGTCCGGCGTCCCCACCCAAAGGTCGCCATTCGGCGCGGCGGCCAGCGAGAGAATCACGTCGCTCAGCAGGCCGTCGCTTACAGTGTAACTCTTGACGAAATTCTTCCTATCTGTACTCTCTCGCAGCGCGTTCAGGCCGCCGCCGCTCGTTCCCACCCACAGCGTTCCCGCGCCGTCCTCAACCACGGCGGTTGCGGCGTCGGAACTTAGCCCCTCCCGCGCGCCCAGGGTGCGGAACCTCTGATCGCGCAGGATGTGTAGCCCGCCGGTCTCGGTCCCGACCCACAGATTACCCTCGCGGTCTTCCATCAGCGCCAGCACCGACGCCGTGGCCAGCGGATCGGTGACCGGCATCAATTGCAACTTGCCCGCAACCCACCGCGCCAATCCTCCGTTTGTGCCGATCCACAGACTGCCTTCGCGGTCTCTAAACAGAGCCTGGATGCGGCTACCGGGAAGCTCATGGCCCGTTGTTAGCCGCGCCACAACGAAATCCCCATGCAACACCCGTGTCGTCGCTTTAGTCGCCACCGCAACTTCACCCGTGACCTCTTGGATGAACTCGGCGCTATCCTTGGGAAATACTGGTTCCTGCTGTTGCTGTAGCACGGGCGACCCCCAGTGCCCACCAAAATAGCTGACCACACTTTCGTGCGTCATCACCCAAACTTCGCCCTGTCCGTCCGTTGTGACAGCAGTGATAGCGCTGGCCTGAAGTCCAGTCTTGGCAATGGCGTCAACAAACCGTCCTTCTTCGCTCAGCCGTGCCAGCCCCTGATCCGTCCACACCCACAGATAGCCATTCGCGGATTCCACCAGCGCCTTAATCCCGCTCCCGGTCAGGCCATCCCGCGCGGTGAAGACCGTAACCGCTCCGTCCTTCCACCGCGCCAGCCCCTCGCTGGTCCCAATCCACAACGCCCCGTCGCGGGTCTCCAGCAAACAGCGCACATCGTTGCCCGGCAAGGCCGGCGTCGAATTCTTGTCGAAGACCGCAAACCCGTTGCCGTCAAAGCGGACCAGTCCCACTTCAGTTCCCAGCCACACAAAGCCGTCGCGCGTCTGAACCAACGCCTGGACGGTATTCTGCGGCAGGCCGTTCTCCATCCCCCACGACTGGCGGCCATAGTTGGCCAGCGAAGTGGCAGGCTCCAGCGCCAGGCCGGGAAGTCCGCAGCCCAGCAGCAGTGCGGTTGCCAAAAGGCCGCGCAGAGTAGTCGTGCGAAGATCTCCGCCGGCCAGCGGCAAGCGCCGGGCGGCTTCCTCCGCTGTATCCATCGAATTGACGTGATGATGGGCCACGGGATCGGGGGTGACTCCCCTCAAACAGTCTTCAATCTGCGCAAGAGCTGCGCACTTCCACAGTAATTGGTCGAAGCGGGAATGCACAGGACATAAGCAGACTATCGCACAAATGCCGGTGTCTCTCCACCTATCGATGGACTCCAGGCTCATTCATTTGACTCAAGACACGGTCTCGGCCTGCCGGTACTCTGTGGTTGTCTCCTGTATTGGTCTCTCAAAGTGTGACTTACAGTGGCTGCCTACTCGCATGGCAGCCACTATTTTTTTGGCCGCAGTTTCAAGGCTTGCCCGGCTTCACCGGCGCCGGAGCCGTACCCGCCACCGCGCACGGCTTGCCGCCGCACAGCGCGCCGGTAATCCCCTGGCCCTCGGTAATCGTATAGATGCGGTCCACCGCGGGCAGTTTCACCATCTCCTTTGCGCCCGAGGGCCAGTGAATCTCCGCCGTTCCCGCATCGGTCGCGTCACTCAGCCCGAAGTGAACGCGCAGATCGTTGGAGGAGAGATAGCTTCCGCCGCTCAGCACATCTCCACGCTGGCGCATCCCGTTCGCCGCCAGATAAACAGTTGCTCCAACCGCGTCGCTAGGGCTCTTCGGCCCTCCAATGAGCTTCAGTTCAACCCACTGGTGGTGGTCCGGATTCACGTTGCGCAGCAGCACCGGAACCCCGTCCATGTTATTGATGACCACGTCGATCTTGCCGTCGTTGAAGATATCGCCGAATGCGGCTCCGCGGCCCACGCTGACCACGGCAAGCCCTGTGCCTTCTACCGCCGGAACCAGTTCAAACTTGCCATTCTTCAGGTTGTGATAGAGTAGCGGGCGCTGGGCATAACTGCTCCCCCAATCCGGGTGCTTGTCCACTTCCGGATAGACGTGGCCATTGATAACGAGCAAATCCTTCCACCCGTCATTGTCGTAGTCGAGGAATCCATCGGCAAAACCGACAAATGGAATCGAGGACTCGGCTATGCCCGCTTGATAACTCACATCCGTGAAAAAACCACTCCCGTCATTCTGGAAAAGCACATTATAGTCGTCGGCAAAACTGGTATTCACCAAAGCAAGATGGCCGTTGTTCTCGTAATCTCCCGCCGCAATGCCCATATTGGAGATCTCGCGCCCGTCGCCGTTGAGCGCATATCCGCTTTCGTAACTCTGATCCTCGAAGGTTCCATCGCCCTTGTTCATATACAGATAATTAGGCGTGGAATCATTCGCCACCAGCAGGTCCGGCTTGCCATCCCCATTCACGTCCACAAACAAAGCGCCGAGTCCGTAGTATCCATTGGGATCGTCCACCCCCAGCTTCTTGCTGACATCTGTAAAGGTTCCGTCGCCATTGTTATGAAAAAGATGGTCCTGTTCTCCCTTCAGGCCGCGCGGGCCACACATCGTCTGCACCCCGCGGTACTGGCAGAAAGCATAACCGACCGCCTTCGACCCGGAAAGCGGAGGATCGTTCAGATCAATTTTCGCGTAGCCCGCCACAAAAAGGTCCAGCCGCCCGTCCCCATCGTAGTCGCCGAAAGTCGCGCCGGTAGACCATGTGCCCACAGTAACTCCAGCCGTCTCCCCGACATCCATAAAGGTTCCATCGTGGTTATTACGGTAGAGGCGGTTCTTTCCGAAATTAGTCACGTATAGGTCCGGCCAGCCATCGTTGTTGTAATCGCCAACCGCGCACCCGTATCCCCAGCGGTCGTTGGTGACACCGGCCTTTTCCGTCACGTCGGTGAAGGTTCCATCGTGATTGTTATGAAAAAGCGCCGCGTGCGGCGGAGTTGCTTTTCCCGCTAGTGCATCATAAGTCGAGCCGTTCACCAAATAGATGTCCAGCCAGCCGTCATTGTCATAGTCCAGCAGGCAAACGCCCGGGCCCTTGGCCTCCAGGATGAGGCGCTTTTCAGGAGTGCCCGCCTTGTGATGCCATATCGTAAGCCCAGCGGCCTTGGCAACATCCTGAAAGATAATGGGGCCGGTTTTAACAAAGCCGCCGGCGGTGATTGGACGATGCTGGCTATCGAACTCCGCCTTTTGCGGACCGGCATTCGCCATACCCATCTGGGGCATTCCGCTCACGGGCTGTTGCGTCTCGTGCTGCTGCCCTTGCGGTGAAGTTTGTGTCAGCGAACCCGAACAAGAAAAAAGAAGCGTACATGCGACGAGAGCGGCTAACAATTCAGGCCTGTAAGACAAATGAGAGTCCTCCATCGCCTAAAGTATATCGCAACCGGCGCATCTTCCGGTGAGCGTCCCTATTTCTTCTGCTTATCACGGCAGGAGCGCAGGTAAGAGATCAGATCTGCAAGCTCCGTCTCCTGCAATGTCTCTCCGAAGGGCGGCATCAGCCTGCTGCCTCCGGTGATCTGCCGGCGCATCTGATCTTTTTTTAACCTTCGACCCACTCCCGATAGGTCAGGCCCTTTGTGGCCGCCCGCATTGCGGATGCTATGGCAATGTGAACATCCGCTCGCGGCGAAAACAGACGCGCCATGCGCCCGCCGGCTGCGTGAAGAGGAAAAGCACTCGGGAGAGGAAACCATGAGAATAGCAAGGACTAACAAGCCGAACCTCATGGAGAAACCGCCTCTCCGCCCGCGGCCGTATGTGCCGTCAAGTCGCTGTGCGTATGCCATGGAACACTCTCAGAAGTGATCTCCGGATGTTTGCGCAGAAATTCCAGAGCGTAGGTACTGGCGGTGGGATCGTCCTTCTGATCCGCAAAGGCGCTCGCCTCGCGCGCGGCTTGCTCCTTCATGCCCAGCCGCCGGTATATGATGGAGAGAACATAATGCGCCGCCAGGTCATCTGGATCTATGGACTGAAGCGTCTCATACTCGCTTCGCGCCTCGTCGTACTTATGCTGCTGATAGAGTGAGAACCCGAGCTCGCGGTGCGCGTCGCGCGACCGGGGAAACTGTGCCGTGACCTCGCGGAGATCCTGGATCGCGGCGTCAAGATGCCCCTGGGTGCGCTCCACAAGCGCGAGGTAATAGAGCGCACGAGCATTGTGCGGTGCAAGTTGGAGCGCCTTTTCCAGGCTGCCGCGCGCGTCGTCGAAGCGTTCCCATTGGAAGTCGGCAATGGCGACATTGGTAAATGCGTCCGCATAATCGGGACGCAGTTCGGTAACTCGCGCAAAGGCGCGCGCGCTATCGGCATACTGCTGCGCGTCCAGCAATCCGATGCCATAGTTATTCCAGCGCATCCAATCCTTGTTATCCTGCGGATCAGGCGCTGCAGCCGGATTAGCGCCCAGCACTATAGTGCGCGTCCGCGAGGCCACTTCTGCCACAGGCATTTGATCGTGCTTGCCAACGGCATAGTCGATAAAATGCTGATTAAAGTGGCGATAGTTGACTTTGGCGGTGACAGTAATTGGTCCAACGGCATTGGCTGGAACATTGAATTCATAGCGGACAATCTGCGAGCGGCCCGATTGAATGGTGTTGTTATACGCAACGACCCGCGTGTCCCAGACCTGGTGGAGATCATTCAATCCGCCATTCTTGTTGACCAATCGATTGGTAAAGCTATGCGCGCGAGGATCAAGCGAGCCATCAGGCTGCAACGCGCCCGAATGCATCAGCGTACGGCCTGCGGCGTCTTTCACCTCGAAATCCACCCAGCTTTCATAAAAGTCGCGCTGCTCCGGGACATAACTATGGCCGATGCCCTTGTTTTGAATTACGACGGTGGCAGTCAGTTCGTCGCCGGCGGCGATTTCAAAGGGCTGACTGCCAAGCGGCGCGATGATTTTTCCTCCGTAACGCTCGATTCCAAAAATGTCCACATTGAAGACGCCATTGCGTAGAAAGTCGAAGGTCTTCCGCAACTGCTCATCGTAGCCGTAGTACTTGGGCAGGACGGTGTTGGCACCGAGCCAGCGATGCGAGGCGAGTTTTCCTTCCGTGGAGCCGTAGTCCGGCAACTTGATCTCCTCGGGCGTCATGTGGCAGCTTTGGCAGGTGGAAACTTTGTCCTTAACGTAGAACGGAAGAGGGGATTGTTTTGCGAAGGAAGATAACTGCCACTCATCGTACAAAAAGATGGCGCGCTGCCACTTATAATCGTTCAGCATTCTGGGCAGGGCCGCCTTGTGACAGACTCCGCAGAACTCGCTCGAACGATAAAAGTCCTTCATTACCGCCTTGGAATGTCGGTCGAGATGGGCCAGTATCTCCTTGTCGGATACTTCCCCGTAGATCGGCTTGCCGTTATCATCCACCATCACCGCGGGCTGTCCAAGAACATAACTGCCGGTGCCTAAGGTACTGACCTTCTGAATCGAATGGCATACCGAGCATGTCACGCCATCGCCGTCGAAGTTACGATTCACGGGAGAATGCTGGGTCATCGCACCGGAAACCAGCGCGGTGGGGTTGTGGCACCCTTCGCAGTGGCGTGCGTACTCGATCCCTTTCTCCTTCATCAGCACATTAACGTTCTTGACGTACCAGGGAGCGCGGAAAGCATTCGCATGCGCGCTCTGTCGCCACTCCGCGTGCGTCTCCTGATGGCAATGGCCGCAATACTTTGCCGTGGGAAAGCTTTTTGCATTGATAAACTCGCCCATGTCCGTGGTCGCGTTAGAGGGAAGAAACGGCTTATCTGCCCCAAAGCGATAGCTATAATGCTCGCTGGTCGCCTGCGAGTAAACCGCACTTTGTGCGGCGGGTATGTCGTCGCCGGCCGCAAAGGCTCGATCAGCCCGCGATGCCATAAAGCCGCTGGCCACGGCGGCTGCAAGCATAAGCCCGCTGACCATGTGAAGAGTTCGATGGCTTCGGAACGCTGATTTCAAAGCAATTGAAATGGGATCGATTCTCATGGGTTCTGACCTCCGGCATTCAATGGGATAACTCTCCACGGGGAGATGGAGATCGAATCATTGCCGATGCGTTCTAGGGCTTCGTTCCCTGACCTTCTTTGAGGGTCACGATGCGATCAACCTGCGAAGGCGGAAAGTGCTCCGAAGTTCCGCTAGGCCAATGCACTTCAATCTCATCAATGACCGCCGCGTCGCCAAGCCCAAAGTGCAACCGCGGATCGCTCGTGGAAGCATAACTTCCTCCGGAGAGCACGTCGCCGCGCTGGCGCATCTTGTTGGCGGTAAGATAAACGGTCGCGCCGACGGCGTCCCTTGGACTCTTCGCCCCTCCAATCAGCTTGAACTCGATCCAGTGGTGCTTGTCGGGCGAGACGTTGCGCAGCAGCGCCGGCTCGCCATCCATCACATTGATCACCACGTCGAGCTTGCCGTCGTTGAAGAGGTCGCCCACTGCCAGGCCGCGGCCCACATAAGTCTGAGCCAGAGCTGTTCCCTCAACCGCCGGCATCAATTCGAACTTCTTGCCATCAATGTTATGAAAGAGCAGCGGGCGCTGGGCGTGGCTTGTTCCCCAAGGCTCCTTGTCCACGATTGGGTAGACGTGCCCGTTGGCGACAATCAGATCCTTCCAGCCGTCGTTGTCGTAGTCAATAAAGGCGTCGCCCCAGCCGAGGAAGGGAACCGTCGGTTCGGCAATACCCAGCTGATAACTGATGTCGGTGAAGTTAGCGTCTCCATCGTTGCGGTACAGCGGATCGTAATCGTCGCTGAAGGTGGTGTTGAACAGATCGACCAGGCCATTGTTCTGGTAGTCGCCGGCTGCGATGCCCATCGTGGCAGTTTCCCGTCCGTTTTCGTTGAGAGCATAGCCGGAGGCGTAGCTTATATCCTCAAAGGTTCCATCGCCCTTGTTGAGATAGAGATAATTCGGGGTCGAGTCATTGCCTACCAGCAGGTCGGGCCGGCCATCGTTATTGACATCAACGAAGAGCGAAGTCAGGCCATAGTAACCATTCTTGTCGGCGACGCCCGCCTTTTCGCTGATATCCGTAAATGTTCCGTCGCCGTTGTTATGAAAGAGATGATCCGGCTCGCCTTGCAAGCCTCGCGGCCCGCACATCACGTTTTCGCCGCGGAACTGGCAGAAGCTGTACGCAACGCCCTTGTCACCCGACGCAGGCGGATTCGCCAGGTCATAGTGAACGTAGCCGGGAACAAACAGGTCCAGCCTGCCATCGCCGTCATAGTCTCCCCAGGTAGCCCCGGTTGACCAGTTACCCAGGGCAACGCCGGCTTTTTCGGCCACGTCTGTAAATGTTCCGTCATGATTATTGTGATAGAGCCTGTTCTTCCCGAAGTTAGAGACATAGATATCCGGCCAGCTGTCGTTGTCATAGTCGGCAACCGCACACCCGAATCCCCAGCGGCCGTTGGCCACACCGGCCTTATCCGTCACATCAGTGAATGTGCCGTCATGATTGTTATGGAAGAGCGCGGCCTTGGGAGGAGCCGCTTTGCCACTCTCGGCATCATAAGTGGAACCGTTCACAAGATAAATGTCGAGCCAGCCATCGTTGTCGTAATCCAAAAGGCACACGCCTGAACCGTTGGCCTCGATGATGAATTTCTTCTCCGGCGTGCCCATCACGTGCTTCCACGCAGTCAAACCGGCCTGGCGGGCGATATCTTTGAAGAGGACTGGGCCGTCTTTGACGAAGCCGCCAGCGGTGATTAGGCGATGTTCGCTGTCGAGGACCGCGGCATGCGCGCCTCCGGTGTTGACACCGCCGACGGCTGAAGGCTGTCCACCCTCACGGGGCTTGTCGGACTGCGTATCGGCGGAATGAGAGTCCGGCGTGGTGGACTGCGCAGCCAAACCGCGCGAAGCCGCGGTCAGTGCGATGCAGATCACCATCGCGGCTAGTTTACAAAAAGAAGTCCGGCTGACTGTGCGTTGAAATTCTCCATCCCTTAAGACAAGCGCTCTGCGATGCTGGGACGGAGAAGTCGAGAGTTGCTGGGGAATCAGCAAGATCATCGGGCCTCCACGAGTTGGAACGTTCTGACTATACAGGATGTGGCGGCTTGTCGAACTCAACCCATAGGTGGAATCTGCTCAGCGCGAGGGTGCTCCAGCGGGGCACGGTGCCGGGTTTTCAGTCAGGGAGGAAGGTCGCAATGTGCATTTGGAAATATTTTCTGATAAGAAACAGGGATGCTATTGGGCCAAGTTGGAACGATTCGCGGGAATGCACAGTGAGGATTATTGGAATCAATTCAGCAAGTTAGCGTCCGCTTTGCGGACATAGCAAGTTGGCGAGTTGGCGGCGGCATTGGCAATCAGATGTTTCATCCCTCGTGAGTCGGCAACGCCGGTGGGAGACTAATTAGAAATAGGAAGTTAACCGTGTCAAGCTTAGGGAGCCGTTTCCAGCGCCAGGTTTCCGGTAGATGATTCCGCCTCAGCCGCTTGCCTTTTGCGAACAATCACCAGGCTTTCAGCGTGGCAGGCCTGCGGGAGGGCCGGGGGCTTCCCCGTGCGATTGGCCCTCGTCAGGCGAACTCCTCTTCTTGCCCCGTGTCCGAAGCAAGGATTCTGACTGGCAGTTGGAACATAGCCAGGGATAGTAGCCGAACAATGGAGCCAGCCACTTGCGCAGGAATCCTTTCCTCGTCATTCGGCGCATTCGATGGCTTTGGCATCTCGCACAAATCATTTGTATTCACTCCGGCAGGTAATTCAATAGCGTACAGCTAACAATACTACATCCAACATCCAAAAATGATCTTGGAAAAAATATTCGCTGCTCAATGGCCTCGGATGTGGTTCCGGCATCGATGGGCAGTCCGCAAGGACGTCGGAGACCTCAGCCATACTGCATTCAGTCTTGACGCGCCCCTTGCCTCTCTGCTTTACTTCAATCAACGTCATGCCATCTTCCGGCGCCAACGCGAACGTCACTTTGGTCCAGCGCACCGCCGCGCCGAAGCCTTCCATGCGAATTATCGGCTCCAATGCGCGCGCGGGAAAGGAAGCCTGACGAACCGGAAAGCTGGAATGCAGCACCCAGGCCACCACCCGCGAGCGCGGCTGGTGGTTTTTTCATCTCCAGCCCCGCTTTAAGTTGCTATTCATCCCGCATTTGTCTCAACCAAGGAGGCACATTTTGGAATCCGTCACCCTGACCAGCATCCAGACGGCGCGCGCGCGCATCGGCGAAGCCATCTACCTCTCACCCTGCCAGCTCTCCAGCGACCTCTCCGAGTTGACCGGCCTGCCGCTGCACCTGAAGCTGGAAAATTTGCAACGCACCGGGTCCTTCAAGGAGCGCGGCGCTCTGAACAAGCTGCTCACCCTCAGCCAGGCAGAGCGGGAGCGCGGCGTGATCACCGCCAGCGCCGGCAACCACGCACAGGGCGTCGCCTTCCATGCCGCGGCGCGCGGCATTCGCGCGCAGATCGTGATGCCGCTGGCCACGCCGCAGATCAAAGTCGCGGCTACGCGGGGCTTCGGCGCGGATGTTGTCCTGCATGGCTCTAATTACGACGAGGCCTGCGAGGAGGCCCTGCGCCGCCGCCTCGAAGAGGGCCGCACCTTCATCCATCCCTTCGACGACGCGGAGATCATCAACGGCCAGGGCACCATCGGCCTGGAACTGCTGGAGCAGGTGCCCGACCTGGAAGCCGTGGTCATCCCCATCGGCGGCGGCGGGCTGATCAGCGGCATCGCCTGCGCCCTCAAGGAGACCAACCCCCGGATTCGCGTGATCGGCGTCGAGCCGGAGAAGCTGCCCTCGATGCTGCGCGCCCGCGAGGCTGGCGCTCCGGTCACCCTCAACGCCGAAGCCACCGTCGCCGACGGCATCGCCGTCCGCCGCGCCGGCGACCTGACCCTCCCCCTGGTCTCCCGCTACGTCGATGAGATTGTCGCCGTAGACGACGAGGAGATCGCCAGCGCCATTCTCATGCTGCTGGAGCACGAAAAGACTCTGGCCGAGGGCGCGGGCGCGGCTGCCCTGGCCGCTCTGCTTCAGTCCAAGACGAATCTCCGCCAGCGCCGCACCGTGGTTCTGGTCTCGGGCGGCAATATCGACGTCACCCTGCTGGCCAAGATTATCGAGCGCGGCCTGGTCAAGGACGGCCGCCTGCTGCGCATCCGCGTTCACCTCCAGGACCGTCCCGGCGCTCTGCTTGGCCTGATTCAGATTCTGGCCCGCGAACGCGCCAACATCGTCGAGGTCATCCATAACCGCGCCTACTACGGCGTCAGCCTGGGCGAAACTGTGATCGACGTAACCCTTGAAACCCGCGGCGCATCCCACATCACCGCCATCAGCCACGCCCTGCGCGAAGCCGGCTTCAGCTTCGAGCGCATACAGTAGGAGTCCTCATGTACACGCCCGGATTCAATCAGATCGCCGACCGCGCCGTCCTCATTGAGGCCATGCAGGCGTACTCCTTCGCCATTCTCTTCGGCCCGCAATCGACTCCAGAGGCCGCGGCGCCGCTGGCCGCCACGCACCTGCCGCTGGTGGTGAAAGATGAAGGCCCGCATGGCCTGCTCGAAGGCCACTTCGCCCGCGCCAATCGCCACTGGCAGGCCCTCGCCGGACGCGAGACGCTGGCTGTCTTCTCTGGCCCGCACAGCTACGTCTCGCCCGCGCTCTACGCCGATCCGCTCTCGGTTCCCACATGGAACTACATCGCCGTCCACGCCTACGGAACTCTGGAGTTGGTGGAGGACGAGGCGGGCAAGGAGGCCCTGCTCGCCGGCCTGATCCGCGCCCATGAGCCGGCCTTCGCGGAAAAATGGCGCGCGATGCCCGGCGACTTCCGCCGCTCAATGCTCGCCGGGATCGTCGGCTTCCGCATCGCCATCGAGCGCATCGAAGGCAAATTCAAGCTCAGCCAGAACCGCGACGAAGCCGAGCGCAGCAACGTCTACGCCACACACGCCGCCGGAACCGATGATCAGCAGGCCCTGGCCGCATGGATGAAGCGGCTGGAAATGTGAGAGCCAAGGAGACTTAACGTCTTCACGCTACGATGTGAGGTCACCGATGCAGTGATGAAAGCCATCAGCGCCCGCAGAGGTTGTTTCAGCCGGGCGTACTCGCTCCTGGCTGCCTGCTAAAGCACTTTGCGATTGATATTCTTCAGGCGCAGCCCTCTGGTAAGGGCTCGCTGAAATCTCTCATTTTCTTTCCAGCGTCAGGGCATAAATGTCGTCGGTGCCGATGTCGCGAAGCGTCAAGGGTGTGTCGGTTGGGTCGAGCCCCATCCATAATGTATAGACACCTGTATACCGCGCTCCTTTCATATCAGCCACAGTTTCTCGTTTTCCGTCCGCGGCGCGAATACGAATCACGGCGGGATTGCCGGTCCACTTTACGTAGTAGATGAACCGGCCGTCATGCGACCATTCAGGAAAAGCGACAGCCCCCGAGTCCAGCTTGGTCCATCGTTCGCGCGCGATGTCGAAAACTTTCATGGCCATAGTGTCCAGGGTCATGGCGGCAATCGACAGGCCGTCCGGCGACCAGCGGGGCACCAGCAAGCCATCCGATGCGGGAAGGACAGCGACGTTTCCGGTTGCGATGTCGAGGATGCGCAAGTCGGACTTGGAACTTGCGCCCACATTCGGGGAGGTGGAAAAAACGATCTTTCGCCCATCCGGCGACCAGCCTGGATCCGTCTCCGCTTCGCGGTCTTGCGGGAGCAGGCGGCGGGGCTTTCCGCTTCCATCCGCGGGGACGATGTAGATCGCATCGAGTCCTTGCGGAGTGCGGTCCACGAACAGGATTTCACTTCCGTCCGGCGACCAGCGCGGCGATTTCGGATAGACCGGAGGATCTGTCAGTTGCGTGGGATTGCTTCCATCCGGGTTGGCTCTCCAGAGAACTCCCTCGGGGTAGGAAACATAGGCCACTGATTTGCCGTTGCTGGAAAAGGTAACGAACTCGGTTGAGATGCCGGCAAGGAAGGGCTGAAACCGCCCGGATTTCTTGTCATAGCGGACGAGTTCACCCCGGTTCGTGCGGCCCGATGCGTAGATTTTTTTCCCGTCCTGACTGGGAATCGGCCGATTCCAGACCATGGGGCCAAAGGTCAGTTGTACCGGCGCAGCGGGCAGGCTTTTACCGGATCCGGGACGCACCTCGATAACCCATAGTTGGCCGTCGGCCACGAAGTAGAATCTCCCATCCTGAGCCCATTGTCCGTTCCACTGCGAGGACGATTTCCCCCATCCCGGCAAAAGCTGGTGAAGATTGGATCCATTCGAGGTCATCTCCCACAGGATGCCCTCTTTGGAAAACCGGATTGTACTCCCGTCCGGTGACCAGGCCATGGACTTTACATAGATTCCGGGTGAGGCGATGCGATGCGCTTCGGTTCCATCGCTATGCATCACGCAAATGTCACCGCTCGCCGTGGCGTAAGCAATGCTCTCTCCGTCAGGAGACCAAGTTGCGGAGACAGCATTGGCAAGGTAGTGATGAGGTCCTCCCAGCAGCCGTAAGCTCCACAGCGAATCGGCGGGGCCCATGCCGCCGACCTGGGAGATGAGCAGCAGGGTCGATCCATCCGGCGAAACGTCCCCCACCCAGGGATTCGGAAGCGTTGTAAGGATGGGCGCAACCACTCCACCGGAGACCGAAACCTCTACCATGCCGAATGGCTGGTCCTGGGTGAAATAGATTCTGCTTCCGTCCGTTCCGCCGATGAACTTGGTATGGCCGTCATGCGTGATCTGTGTGTAACTCGAGATGCGCAACTGAGCCGCGCCATTCAGCCGCTCCACAAAATAGGCCGCCAGTGCGACCAGCGCAATCAGCGCGCCACATAGCGCCGAAGCCGTAACCCACAGCCACACTCGCGCCCGGCGCGAACTCCCACCCGTGAGCAGCAAGGGGGGCTCATGCTGCGCAAGCTGTGCGGGCAGCGCATCGTCATAGACGATCCGGGTGCGCTCCCGCACGCGCTGCACATAGATGTCCCCCGCCCGCGCCTCGGGAAGAGCCTCGGCGGAGATCCCGGTTTCGACCTCGACCGCGAAGACCTGAACCACAAACTGATAGCCGCGGCCGGGGACGGTCGCAATCAGGCGGGACTTGTCTCCCAATGCCTTGCGCAGAGCGGAGATGTACTGGGCCAGATTGCCTTCTTCCACAAAGGAGTCCGGCCAGATCGACTTGAGAAGCTCATCCTTAGTCACCACCCGTCCGGGATTCAGAACCAGGTAGGAAAGCACGTCGAAGGCCTTCGGCGTGAGCGAAACCGGTGTTTCGTTCCGCGACAAGACGCGCCGGGATGGGTCCAGCTCAAACTCGTCAAATCTGTACGATTCCCTCGTGCTCAACGGCATAAGAGGCCTTCATAAAACTTCAGAAAAATTCATTCCCAAATTCAAGACATTCAAACCCCGCTCAATTTCTAGTAAAAACTGGAGCGGGCTCCTGAACCCCGGCTTTTGGAGAGCGAATGTATGAACATTTTACGCCGCGGCGTTCCGGCATCGAAAGATACCGGCAAGGAAGGCGCCTCCCAGGGCAGCGTGAACCGGCGCATTGAGGTCACCGTCGAACGGGAAACCGTCACGATGCTGGTGCGCGGCCAGCTCGAACAAGTTGCCGAGATGCCCCCAACGATTGCGATGAAGCCGCTTTGTGGAAATGACCAGCCGGAGTAGAGAAACAAACTCACGGCAGCAACCGCAGCGTGTGGCGCGTCTCAGCTGCCACTGCCGCCGGGGTGAAGGGTAGCGCAAAGGTCGTTCTCCCGTACCAGTCCTTCCACTGGTCGCGGTAGTAAGTCGAATCGGGGTTGCCGCTCTCGCCGAGGACGATATTTTCAGTCGAGCCGTCGATGTTGCTCCAGTCCATCGTGAAGCGCTGCGAAGGGCCGAAGTCGCGGCCTACCTGTTTCACGGTAGTCGTGTCACCGCTGAGCGGCTGCTCGCCGGTTCCGGCCACGCGCCCAATCAGCGGCAGATAGACAGCCAACGGGTGCTCGATATCGACGACGTGCCAGCTTCCATAACTCCAACGAGCCACATCCGCTGGAGCCTTGCCTTCCTTCATGCCTTTGCGCACGGCGTCGGTCAGCAGCGCGTCCCAGTTCTTGTAAGCCGGAGGAAGCCAGTCGGCGCTGGCATGCATGATGATCTCTTCCTCGGCGAAGTTGGATTCGGACCAGTGATATTCTTTGGCGTCGGCGCCCAGCTTCGGCTCCAGAATCAGCGGCCAGAGCGCGCGGCGGCCCTGAGTGACTATCGAGGCGGCGGCAGAATCGGTGGTCAGCCGGCCGTCCCAGGAGCGCATCAGGTCAGCGGCCTTCTTCAGCTGGTCGTCCGCGCCGGGGGTGTGGTCGATGGCGTAGGCAAAGCGATGGCCCAGCTCCTGATCGACTTCGCTGTAAACGTCGGTCTGCACGGCGAGCATATCGGCGGGTGTAAGCCCGTCGCGGCCTTCGAGGGATTTGTAGATGCGCTCGACGCGGTAGGGATCGACCCATTCGAGCGAGAGCGGGTAGGGCGACGCGGCGGTGGTGACGCGGGAGTTGGCGGTGGCCAATAAACCGGAGGGCGGATCGACGGCGCTGGGCATCGCATCGAAGGGGATGAAGCCCTGCCACTCATGAGAAGTGTCCTGAATCGGTACACCCGCAAGCCCCGCGGGACGCAGCGGAAGTCGCCCGACGGCTTGGTAAGCGATGTGCCCCTGATCGTCGGAGTAGACCACATTTTGCGTCGGCCAGCACCAGTTGCCCAGCGCTGCGGAAAACTCCGTCCAGTTCGATGCGACGTTGATTTGGTAGAGCGGTTGCGCGTTGAACGCCGGATCGTAGAGGGTCCACTTGAGGGCGATGGGACGGGATTCCCTGGTCAAGATCAGATTGAGCAGCGGCCCATGCGCGGTCAGTTGCACGTCGAGCGTCACATCCTTGCCACCGCGCACGTGGATGATTTCGTGGTCCACTTGGAGCGGCTTCCAGACGGCATCGTTGTCCTGGTAGTTGCCCTTGCCGTCGAGCTTCTCCACGTAGAGGTCCTGCACGTCGGCATAGAGCGCGGTAAAGCCCCAGGCGACGTGCTCGTTGTGGCCGGCCATCACAAAAGGCATTCCCGGCAGTGTGACCCCGGCAACATGGTAGCCCGGCGCACGCAAATCGGCCATGAACCAGATGTTCGGTTCGAGAAGTGTGAGGTGCATATCGTTGGAGAGCAGAGGCTTGCCGCTGGCCGTATGCTTGCCGGCGATGACCCAGTTGTTTGAGCCGGGCGCGCAACCGTCGCAGGTGGGCAGGCCCAGCACTTGGCGCAGTTCTTCAGGCGCGGCGCCGGCCGTGCTGCGGTCATCCTCATCATTGTCGTCCGTAGCCGGAGGCGGCGCGGGCCGCGGCTGGCTCAGGTCCACCTGCACGCCGGTGGGCGGATGGTCGCGCCACGAGCCGACCGGATACAGATCGGCCTCCAGCTTGGGCTTGTTCAGATTGTTCAGCTTGGCGGCGATCCGCTCCCGCTCCAGCTTCGTCTCCCAATGCGTATCCAATCCCTGTACCAGCATCAAGCCGATGGAGACCGAGTCCGCGCCGCTCCAAGGCTGAGGGCGATAGCCGAGCAGCCGGAACTCCGGCGGCAGCGTGGCCTGATTCTGCGCGATGAAAAGATTCACGCCGCGCGCGTAATCGTCGAGGCGGGCGCGGTCGGCGGGAGACAGATTCGCGTAGATGCGCCGGGCGGTCTCCCGGATTTGCAGCACCCGCTGCGCGCGGTCGTGCTTGAGTTGCGAGGAGCCGAAGATCTCCGCCAGCTCGCCATTGGCGTTGCGGCGATAGAGGTCCATCTGCCAGAGCCGGTCCTGCGCGGTCACATAGCCCTGCGCCACAAAGAGATCGTCTTGAGTCGCCGCGTCGATGTGAGGCACGCCGTGCGCATCGCGGCGGACGGTCACCGGCGCAGAGAGCCCGGCAAGATGCAAGTCGCCATCCAGCGCCGGCAGCGCGGCGCGCGCCGCCGAGCGCAGCCACAGCACGCCCGCTGATGCGGCCAGGACCAGCAGCGCCAACAGGCCACCTGCCGACCAGAGCAGAATCCGCGGCCAGCCGCGTTTGCGACGGCGAGCGCGAGGCACAGCAGAAGTGGCGAACGTTGGATCGGTGGATGCAAAGTCAGGCATGGGCAACTTCAGGATAACGCCGCGGCAATGCAAACCAGATAAAATGAATCTATCCGTCAAAGTAACCGTGAGGCCGTCATGCAATTTCTAGTTTTAGGCAAGGGAAAAACCGGCAGCCTGGTCGCTGAGATAGCCCGCGAGCGTGGCCACACCATTACCGCCCTCGACATCAACGAGAACCAGAGCGCCTCCGCTCTCACTGCCGCTTCTCTGGCCGGCATCGACGCGGTCATCGACTTCACCGCTCCCGAAGCCGCCGTTCAAAACATGATCGCTGTGCTGGACCGCGGCGGGCGCATCGTTGTCGGCACCACCGGCTGGTACGCGCACCTGGACGCGATGAAGACGCTCGCCCATGAGCGCGGCGGCGCGCTGCTTTTCGGAACCAATTTTTCCATCGGCGTGCAAAAGCTCTTTCGCCTCACCGCCGACCTTGCGAAGCTGGACGGCTATACCTTCTCCATCGCCGAGACGCACCACGTCACCAAGCTCGACGCTCCGAGCGGCACGGCCATCACGCTGCGCCAGATTATCGAGGCCGCGCAGCCCGGAGCGAAGGTCGAGATCGTCTCTCATCGCGTTGGCGACGCCATGGGTGAACACATTGTGACTGCGGTTGGCGCAAACGATACACTCGAACTACGCCACGAAATCCAGAGCCGCCGCTGTCTGGCCGAGGGCGCGGTGCGCGCAGCCGAGTGGCTGGCCGGCAAACAAGGCGCATGGGAGTTCCGCGAAATCTTCGACCAGCTCTAGCTGCTCCTGAACGAACAATAACGCCGGGTGCCCCAGGTCTCGATTTTGAGACCTGGGAAACCAACGCTAATGAGCGGGTGAGGGCACAGGAGCAGCCGCTGGAGCCAGCAGATCATCGGGCAGAAATGCCCCCGTTTGTTCATCTTGCACCAGCCCGATCACCCCATCAGGCGTCACAATCGGCGAACCGAAGACCGCCGCATCCACCGGTTCGCTCAGGTGGATGCCCTTGCCCTCGCGGCGCGCCTTCATCTGCAGCGTCTCCACCGAAGGCTTTTTGGTTACCGCATCCTCCCGCAGGCGGAAGACAACGATCTGATCCCAGGCGTCTTGCGCCACCACGGCCGCCGTAGCCGAGGCCAGTCCCGCGGCGGCGCTCACCACTCCCGGCGCAGCCGCGGGCTGAGGTTGCAGCGTCAGAACCGCCAGCGAGGTGGGCGACGCGCGCCGCAAAACCTGAATCTTGCCGTGCCCGCCGCCCGCCACCGCGATCAGCTTGTCCTCCTCGGGCGTGCCGCGCAAATCCACGGTGAAGTCCTTTGCGCTGAGCCGCAGCGGGTCGCCCAGCCCCACGGGCCGAAGCAGAATCTCCTGGCTATTCTTCTCCAGTTTGGCCGCTCCCGATTGCACCGTGCCCAGAAACTCCGCATCGTACTTCCACGGCGCCTCCGCCTCGGCCGTGGTCACCACTGCGCCCGAGCCGGCGCGAAAGCCCAACGCCACGGAAACCACCGGAAAACTGGCATCTTTTTGCGCAAGAGCGTAACTCGATTCCACCGCAAAGAGATTCGCCTGGGCATTGGTCTCCAGGTCGCGAATCCACTGCGGCCGCGTGCCGGGCATGAACTGGCCCGCCGCGGAGGAGGCCTGCAAGCCAATATCGATGTACCCGAGGGCGGTCAGCGCCAGACTGCGTTGGAAATCCGAGACGCTAAGTTGCACAGGAACATCCTGGCCAAGAGATATCTCCACGCTGGGATGCTGCGTGTGCAGCGCCAGCTTCTCGACCATGGTGAGGCGCACGTCCGCCACCATCTCGCCCTCGATCCGCACGCTCTGCTTTTCGATCATCCGGCGCAGCGGTTCGACGGTGCGCAGATCGCGAAACAGAACCGTGATGTAAAGCGGAGGCAGGGCGGTCGCCACGCCCTTCTTGAGTACGATCTCCTGGTTCAAAGGCGCGGCGAAGACCGGCATCCCATTCAGATGCAACGAGCAAAGCCGGAAGCTCTCCAAGGTCACCGACTGCGCGGCGGTCAGATTGAGGTCCACGGCCAGCTTCACGTGCGAAGTGTCGATCTCCGCCAGGTTGACTTCCTTGACCTGTAGATTCTGGAGCATCGCTGTCTGTACGGCCGGCTGAGCCGGCCCGGCTGACTGCGCCATCCCGCTCGCCGCCGCCCAGGCGCTCATGCCGACGATTGCAATTCGCATCGCTAGGTTCATTCCGCACTCCCCTTTCTCTCCATGCATCATAACGCCAGCAATCGGGCGCGTCATGCTTTCCCTGCCGACGCGGTAAAAATTAGTAACAACTCATGCAGGGAAGAGGCCGGATCGATTCACTTTACGTTCCGTACAAAACCCATTCCGCTGTACAATCCCAACAGGCCCCGTTTCGCCGTTTGTGCATCGGGAGCCGTTCGCGCGCATCCAACTGTTATGGTGGGCCAATGACCGTAAAAACCGAGTCCCGCAAGCTGCCCATGATGCCCATTCGGGACATGGTGATCTTCCCCTATATGATGACGCCCTTCGTGGTGGGCCGCGAATCGAGCGTGCGCGCACTGGAAGAGGCGCTGCTGGGCGACCGCAAGATCTTCCTCGCCACCCAGCACGACGCCGCGGTGGACGAGCCCAAGGCCAAGGAAATTTATCAGGTCGGGTCGATCTGCAATATCGTGCAGAGCGTCAAGATGCCCGACGGCAACATCAAAGTTCTGGTCGAGGGCATTGAGCGCGCCAGGTCCGTCGAGGTCAACGACGGCGACGGCTTCTTCGTGGCCACGGTGCGCGTGGGCAAAGCGCAATTCGAAATGACCCCCGCCGTCGAGCAGTTGATGCAGCGCGTCACTACGCTCTTCGAGCAGTACGTCAAGCTCCAGCAGTCGCTCAACTACGAGACCATTATCGCCAGCGTGCGCATGGACGAGCCGGCAAAGCTGAGCGACACCATCGCCGCCAACCTGCAACTGGGCATTGAAGAGAAGCAGGATCTGCTGGCGCTCTTCGATCCCGCAGTCCGCCTGGCGCGCATCGCCGACGTGCTCGACATCGAGATCGAAAAGCTTGACCTCGACCGCAACATTCAATCGCGCGTCAAGCGGCAGATGGAGCGCGCGCAAAAAGAGTATTACCTGAACGAAAAAATCAAGGCTATTCAAAAGGAGCTGGGCCGCGGCGAGAAGAGCGAGTTCGACGAGCTGCGCAAAAAGATCGAAACCGCCGGAATGCCCAAGGAAGTGCTCGACAAAGCCATCCAGGAACTCAAGAAGCTGGAAGCGATGCCGCCCATGTCGGCCGAATCCACCGTCAGCCGCAATTACATTGACTGGCTGCTGGCCGTGCCGTGGAAGAAGCGCTCCAAGGAAACCCGCTCCATCGACTATGCCGAAAAAGTTCTCAATACAGACCACTATGGGCTGGAAAAAATCAAAGAGCGCATTCTTGAATTTCTCGCCGTTCGTCAGTTGGTAAAAAATCCCAAGGGTTCGATCCTCTGCTTCGCCGGGCCTCCGGGCGTGGGCAAAACTTCGCTGGGAATGTCCATCGCCAAGGCCACCGGCCGCAAGTTTGTGCGCCTCTCGCTGGGCGGCATCCGCGACGAGGCGGAGATTCGCGGCCATCGCCGCACCTACATTGGCGCGCTGCCCGGACAGATCATTCAGCACATGAAGCGGGCCGGAACCAAGAACCCCGTCTTCCTGCTCGACGAAGTGGACAAGATGGCTTCCGACTTTCGCGGAGATCCTGCCTCGGCGCTACTCGAAGTGCTCGACCCGGAGCAGAACACCACCTTCCAGGACCACTATCTCGATGTGGATTACGATCTCTCGCAGGTGCTCTTTGTCGCCACGGCCAACGTGCTGCACACCGTTCCGGCCGCGCTGCAAGACCGCATGGAGGTGCTGCGCCTGCAAGGCTACACCGAGCAGGAGAAGCTGGAAATCGCCCGCCAGTATTTGGTCAAGAAGCAGCGCACGCAGACCGGGTTGAGCGAGAAGAACATCATCTTCAAGGACGACGCGATTACCGAGATCATCCGCAACTATACGCGCGAGGCCGGCGTGCGCAACCTGGAGCGCGAGATCGGCAACGTCTGCCGCAAGGTGGCGCGCCGCGTGGTCAAGGGCGGCAGCAAGCACAAGGAAGAACTCACCGCGGCGAACATTCACGAGTTTCTCGGCGTGGCCAAGTTCCGCGACTCCGAGGTGCATGAGAAGAGCGAAGTCGGACTGGTCACCGGCCTGGCCTGGACCGAGGTCGGCGGCAGCATTCTCACGACAGAAGTACAGGTGCTCGACGGCAAGGGAAAAATGACTATTACTGGCCAGCTCGGCGATGTGATGCAGGAGTCGGCGCAGGCCGCGCTCAGCTACATTCGCGGGCGCGCGCAGGCCCTCGGCCTCAGCCGCGAGTTCTATCGCAACGTGGACCTGCACCTGCACGTGCCTGAAGGCGCGATTCCCAAGGACGGACCCTCGGCCGGCATCACAATGGCCACCGCTCTGGCCAGCGCGCTGGCCAAGATTCCGGTGCGGCGCGATATCGCGATGACCGGCGAGATCACGCTACGCGGCAAGGTGCTGGCCATCGGCGGATTGAAGGAGAAGCTGCTCGCCGCCTTGCGCGCCGGAATTTTCGAGGTCATCCTGCCCCGCGCCAACGAGAAGGACATCGCCGAGTTGCCCGACAACATCAAGAATTCGATGAAGCTCCACTTCGTCGATCAGATGGACGAGGTACTCAAGCTGGCGCTGGAAGGCCCGCTGCCCGCGGCGCTGCCCGCCGGGGTCGAAGTGCTGACCGCCGTCCCGCCGCCGGAGTTAGGAACAGGCGTGCAGGCACAATAATTGATTCCGCGCCTGCTACGGGACGCTTATACATGTATAGCCCAAATGTAGCTTCTTCTTGCCTGCGGCTGCCGCGCTTTCTGGATCAAATAGGGCGTTATCAATGACTTGTGGCTTTGCCTCCGGTGTTCCGAAGGCCTTGTCCACGGCAAAGCCATCCGCGCATTCCCCCCAGAGGACAAATCCCCCGGTCAGCGAATAATTTGCATAAGCTTGCCAAGGATGCAATTCCTTTCCACCACTCGTGACGCGAAACTGGATCGGGTGATCGCCGGGCTCGTAATCAACCATCATTTCAACGCGATAGCTGCGGATCGACTTGTCGGGCTTTGCTTTCAAATAGTCTGGGATCGGAGGCTTCTTCTTACGTTCGCTCGTCGGTTCGATCTCATCCACGGCCTGATAGAGACCCAGGGAGTAATAACCCGTGTGAGGCAGGTCAAGAACTCCTTTTGAGCGAACGCGGCAACCTCGTAATATCTCTAATATCACTGGATACCCCGGAGCAAATGCACCGTCTCCCTGCACCAATTCTACGGATTCCTGCCCACACTCGGGCCGATCCAGCTTCAGCTCAAACCATTTGCGAATCCCATCGTGATAGATGAGCTGGCCCTCAAGCTTTCTTGCCTCTGATGGCTGGCCGGGACCGTTCGGGTCCTCTTTAGGACATTGCTGGCTGCGAGCTGGCAGAGCAGCGCAGACAAACAAGAGCGACGCAATTGTAATCAATCCAGCCAGTGTTTTCATGGTTAACATCCTATGTCTGCCACTTGTATGCCCGCAATACGTTGTGAGCGACTTCGGACCTCTCTTACTGATTGCTATTCATTTTGACTTTGACCCAGACGCGGGCGTTTCCCTTTTTGTTGGGAAGATAGTGAACATCCGTGATCACGGCTGTGCTGCCGGTGCGGGCGGCTCCTAAAATTGAGGCCTGGATGGGTTTTTGATTCTGTGCCACATCGGCGCGCAAAAAGACATTATCGGCAAAGGTGACGGTCTGGCCAACGGTCACGGCAGGCGATGCATTGGCTATCTTCGGCGTTGTAGAGTGCGTCCAGCTCCGGTGGGTGGGATCGGCGTTGCCCAGAAGAACCCAGCCATTCGCGGGTGGCGCCTGCTCACCGGATTGCGTGCCCTGGGCTGCTGATTGAAGAGTCAGCACCGAGTGGGCCAGGGAGCTGTTTGCGTTGTCGAGAGAAGCAATGGAGCTAGTCGCCTGGTTGGCGGCGTCGCTCGCCTGCTTCTTGATATTTGGATCGGCGCTCTGGCTGGCAATGTCATCAAGTGTGGATTTGATCTCCTCCAGCGCATCGGAGGCCGATGAGTTTGACTGGGCGGCGTCGGTGCTCTGCGTAGAAGCCTGCTGCGCCTGCTTCTGCCATGTGAAGATGCCGCCATTGAGTTGAGAAATTCCTGCTTTGCTCAGCGTGGAGTTCAACTGGGTTGGAAAGCAGAGCAGGAAGACGAACAAAATCACGAGAAACACATCCCGCAGGACGGTAAACAGACTCTGGGTTGTGGCAAGAATCGCATTGATGCCGCTTTGCTTGTCTGGCATGGGGGAACCTCCTCGGCGTGAGTATTGGGGAGCCGATGGGGTCACTATACAAAAGAGAGAATCAGTCTGTCACCTTTTGTTTCCAGATCCCTTTGAAGCACGGTCGCAACGTCTCAGAGTTTGCTGTGACAGCCGGTGAACTCAGGGTGAATCTGCCCGCGCCCCAATAAGGCCATTACTTTTCGTCGAGGTGCGTGACCACCGCGGGTGGAGCGCTGCCCTGACGATCGTGTAAAAGCCAATCGACACGCTCCTGAATCTCTCCCGGCCTCATCTGGCCGAGGATGCGCGCGCGCACAATTCCATTCGCATCGAGGAATGCCGTGCAGGGCACTGAGTTGCCCAACTGCAATCGCTTCATCTCATCGTCGGTCGCACCCACCCAGATCGGATAGGCGATCCGCAGCTTGCGCACATACTCCGCAATCTTGTTCTGCGTCTCGGACGCATCGACGGATGCTCCCACAAACGTAACGCGCTGCGCGTCATAAGAATTTGCGGCGCTCACCAGAATCGGCATCTCGGTGTTGCACGGGCCGCACCACGTGGCCCAGAAATTGAGCACCACAATCTTCCCGCGCAAATCTCGCAGCGTTGCCTTCTTACCCTGCATGTCCTTGAGCGTGAGCGCGGCAGGCTTCTCCGCGCTCTCTCCTGTTAGAGCGATGCTCAGCATCATTACGGTAATCAAACAGAAGATACTTCGACGCATCGTTGCTCCTTGCAATGTTCAAAAAGTCAGGCTTGCATAGGGAAGGTGGATGTATCCCACCCTAGATCACCCCAGCGAGCAACAATCGCTCGCTGGGGACCCCTAACCGCAAAAACAAAAACGCGGCGAGGGTGGGGCACCCATTTTTTATACTCTCAGCGAGACTACTTTAGAAGCGGTGCTGGAAGCTGGCCAGCCAAAGCCAGTCGGCAAAGGCTGCATCGCCATGCTGCCCCAACTCCAAATCCGGTTCGCTGGCAATTCTGTTGCGGAAGACCGCGCGATCGATGTTGGCGGTAATCAGATCATGCCCGCCGTGCATCGAGTAGATCACTCCCGGCTCGAGAGAAATTGCATAGCCCGGCCGCCGAAAGCCCAGGTTGCCGCCGATCAGATCGTGCGCTGGCACGCCCTCTTTGCGCAATCCGCCGGTCACCGTCAGCCCATGCACCTTGGCGAACATATAGCCAACGCCGGCCTGCAGCAGATACTCGTCAGCCGCCGAGACAAATGCATTCTGCGAAGCAGGAAGGGGAAATCCCGGCGGTGAGCTGTTCGCCACGCCGTTGCCCTCTGAAGGCGTGATCAGATAGCTGCCGTTGAAGTACACCTGCATCGCGCTGTTGATCGCCTGAAACGACTCGACACTGACAGGAATCGCCCACACTCCGATTCCCGGCTGAATCGAGTAATCCGCCGTTGCGTTGACCGCGGGCTGCCCTGGAATCTCCACCAAATCGTTCTGAATGTTGTCGCGTCCGGAAGGCGCTTGAAAGCCGAAGCCGATCTGAATGTTGTGCTTCGGATTCTTTGTTGGATCCCAAATCCATCCCTGCCCCATGAGACTGATGTCGCCCATTCCGGAGATGCCCCAATTGCCGATCAGATCGGTTGCGGGCGCGCCATTGATGCTGTGCGCGGCGATGAGGTAGCGCCGGCTGGCAAACTCCACCGGCACGATTCCAATCACGCTGAAGCGCGGCGTGATCTGGTAGGTGAGTCCAGCATCGATCAGGTTGATGCGATTGCGGACCTCTGAGTTTCCTTGCTGCCGGTACTCCTGCGCCACCGATCCAACAAAATGGCGAAAGGAGTACAAGTGCCGGTAATCGAGCGTGAATTGCCAATGCCTGGGCGCCAGATAGCCGCCATCTGACTCCGGGCCGCCAACTGCACCGACCGAGTGCGCGACAACGCATCCTTGCGCCACAGTTTTTTGTACGCAGCCTATGGCCGCAAGCAGGCACAAAGTTACGGGGAATGCAACCTGTGCAATCTTGTTATGAAATTTCACCATGACCTCCTCAAAGTTTCTTACGTGGTATGAGAACCATAGAGGAGTGAGATCGTCCGGTCATCGACACAATGGTTGGAGGTTGTCTCCATCTTTAGATGGGATATTTGCGTTCAACCGAAGGGCGAGTGACGGCCAACTCCTTTATCCTCAATGAAGCCGCCCCTGCCCACCTTCTGGTCAAAACCGAACATTCAAGGCAAAAGAATCGGAATACGTTTGATTCTTTCGGACGAAAGTTGCGGGGGTGTGCTATAACCAGCATTGGTTCGCGTTCCCCGCTAGCCGCCCGTTTCCGCACTGCATTGGAGGAACATCATGGCAACCGCACGGTTTCTGTTCACGTCGATGAACTCTCGCGTCCTCTTCAAGTTGGTCATCGCGCTGTTGGCGCTCTGCGCAACGGGCGCCGCTTACGCCCAAGGCTGCTCTGGCATGGCCTTAGGCGACGGAGCAAACCTCAATGGATTCGTTCCGTTTCCTTCCACCAATGTATGGAACACCAACATAGCCTCGGCTCCCGTTGACCCGAATTCGGCGGCAATCACCAGCGCGTCCGGCTTTGCCGGGTTGCACCTGCATCATGATTTTTGGTCTGACTATGGTATGCCTTATGTCGTAGTGGATTCCACGATCACTCCCTCCGTGCCCATCAATGTAATTAACTACGCAAGTGAGAGCGATGTGGTGGTCGCGCCCTATCCAGCCACCGCCCCCATCGAAGGCTATCCCGCCGACTGCTCGGGCTGGCCGGACACCTACGTCGGCGATGCTCATGTGCTGGTGCTGGACCGCGCCAATTGCTTTCTCTATGAGACCTACAACACGCATCGATGCAATGGATTTTACAATGCGTCGAGCGAGACGATCTGGGACATGACCAACTATGAAACGCGCCCCTGGGGCTGGACCTCGGCGGATGCTGCCGGATTGGCCATCTTCCCCGGCCTCGTGCGCTATGACGAAATCGCTTCCGGGGCCATCAAGCATGCCCTCCGCTTTACTATGCAGCAGACAAAGGACGATGCCAACGGCGGGTACTTCGTCTATCCGGCCTCACACGCCTCGGGCAATATCTGGAGCGTCTCCAACGTGATGGGAATGCGCATACGATTAAAGGCCGGCTTTAGCATCTCCGGCTTCTCCGCGGTCAATCAAATCATCCTGACTGCGATGAAGCAGTATGGGATGATCCTGGCGGACAATGGCGGCTACTTCTATTTCCAGGGAGTGGCCGACCCGCGCTGGGACGACAGAGACCTGAATCATCTGGATGCAATCGCATCGTCCAACTTCGAAGTTGTGCAAATGACTCCCGAATTCCCCGGCTGGGATTCCGCGACCGCGCCTACCGGGGACGTGCCGGTGATCAATAGCTACACGGCCTCGGCTTCGGCCGTTGACCCGGGTTCCCCTGTTACTTTCAGTTACAATGTCAGCGGAGACTCCTACGATTTCATCGACAAGATCGGTCCGGTTGAGGCCGGCGGCGGAAGCGTGACCATCAACCCCACGGCAACCCAGACCTATACATTGAACTCCACCAACGCGTATGGCCGGACAACCAGCACGCCTCTGACAGTTTCGCTGAATCAGGCCACGCAGTCCATCACATGGACAACACCGGCACCTATTGTCTACAGCACGGCGCTGAGCGCAACGCAGATGAATGCCACTTCGACCGTAGCCGGAACCTTCGCCTATTCGCCTCTTGCAGGCACTGTGCTGACTGCTGGAACGCACACCCTTTCGGTCATCTTCACTCCCACAGATAAGACGGACTACACCACGGCCAACGGATCAGTGACACTGACGGTCATCCCCGCGCTGCTGACAGTGACGGCGATTAACATCAGCAAGATCGTGGGAACGGCGAATCCGGCTTTCGCGGCCAGTTACAGCGGCTTCGTCAATGGCGAAGGAACGGCTGTTCTGGGCGGAGTGCCTGCCTTGACCACCACGGCGACCACCTCCAGCCCGATCGGAACGTATCCGATCACGGCCGCGCTGGGTGGGATTACGGATGCGAACTACACCTACGCGTTTGTCCCTGGAACGTTTAACGTGGTCGCGGCCCCCACAATCGTGCTGATGACCTCGGCTCCGCTGTCCGGGTCGGCCAGCGCTGGTTATACAGCGACCGTCACGGTAACAAACAACGGCACGGGAGCTGCCTCGAACGTGACACTGACCGGAGCCGCACTGGGGTCCGTTTCGGGCACGCCCCTACCGCGGACGCTGGGAACGCTTGCCGCCGGGGGCGGATCTGCCACCGTCATAGTGAACTTCCCGGGCAGCGCGGGCGCTAACGGAGCGGCGGTTGTGGAAAAAATCTCAGGAAATGCTACCGGGGGCACTTTTTCGGCAAGCGTTCGTGCTATACTCCCCTAAACAGGGATCATCTCTATGTTTTCTGACATTTTTTGGAGAAATTCATGAGGGGCTTGAAATATTTATTATTGCTTTCACTCGCGAGTGCGGGTCTCTTGCTGAGCGGTCCGGCCGCAAGGGCGGACTCATACACTTTCGTTTTTACCAATCCGTATCAGAGCGCCGTTGTTGGGGATACAGTCGAGTTCGATGCAACCATCATCAATCTTGATTCGTCCAACGGCCTATACCTGAACGGCGACAGTATGGCTTGGCTCGACTCGCCGTTGACCTACGACGACACCGCGTTTTGGACGCTTGCTTTTTCTGCTCCCTTGAATCCTGCCGGAGATCCGGGCGATTCCTATACGGGTGCGTTGTTCGACGTGACGGTGCCCCTGGGAACTGCGGCAGGCACCTACGAGGGTGAATACCAGGTGCTGGGCGGAAGTAGCCCAGGCGCCTCTGATTTGCTGGCTGACCAGGATTTCACGATCACCGTTGGAAGCGAGGCAAGCCCAGTGCCGGAGCCATCGGGCCTGGTGCTGTTGCTTACCGGTCTGGCCGGGCTTGCGGGAACTCTTCGCCGCCGGCTGATTCGATAGGCTGGACTCCGAACTGGGGAGCTTGTCTTTGTGAAAGGCTTCCCACTTGAGTTGATGCCTTCGATGGCTGCGTGACCGCTACGTCAGGTTCGCTGTCGCACACTACAATATTCTCTCTCACTGTGAACAGATGCATCCGCTGCCAGCGCGACAGATCAGGGCCTGAAGGCAAGACTTGCGGCGCCATCCTATATCCTCAAAGTTGATGCGCTATACAACACAATTCCTTCTTTCGGCAATGGCCGCGCAGCAGTTTCCCGCGCCGGATGCGCCGGAGATCGCCTTTCTGGGCCGCTCGAATGTGGGCAAATCGAGCCTGTTGAACACGCTTACCGGCGAGAAGCCGGCCAAAGTCTCCTCTACGCCGGGACGCACGCGCGCCATCAATTTCTTTGCGCTGCTGGACCCCAGCCAGCGGCGCAGATTCGTCTTTGCCGACCTGCCCGGCTACGGCTACGCCAAGATTTCCAAGTCCATCAGCGCCGGCTGGCCGGCCTTCATCGAGCCATATCTCGCCATCCGCTCGACGCTTAAGTTGTGCGTTTGCCTGGTGGACTCGAATGTGCCCGCGCAGCAGAGCGACCGGCAGTTGATCGATTGGCTGCGCGCCGCCGGCCGCGACTTCGCCGTGGTGGCCACTAAGATCGACCGTCTCAGCGGCAACGAGCGGACAAAGAACCTGCTGGCGCTCAAGAAGGGGCTGGAGCTGGACGAGCTGCTGCCCGTCTCCGCGAAGACCGGCTACGGAGTGAAGGAACTGTGGGCGCGGATCGAAGCGGCAGACGGCGGGGAAGGCTGAATCAGGCAAGTAAGCACTGTAAGCAGTATCAGGAACTCTAGAAGCTATCTCATAAACCAGTGGGCCTGTTTTCTTTTACCCCTAAAGGGGCTTGGTGGGGGGAGCCGGTTCTCTGCGGCGTCACTGTGCAATAAGGGACAGCACTTAGTGGCGCCACGCAGGTAATGTCCCCAATTAGGGCCATGGGCTGCGGAAGCGGCATTCAAGGTTCAACCGAAACGAAGAGGAGAATCAAATGAAAACATCACTGCGTATTGGTACATCACTGTGTATTGGTATCGGTTTAACCTCGGTCATGTTGCTATGCGGCGGTTGCCAGACAACGCCACAGCAAGCAGCACCGGCAGCGCAGGGACAGCCTGGACCGTCCGGACAAAATGGCGCGCAAGGGCAGCCCGGACAACAGGGAGTGCAGGGACAAACGGGGGATACAGGCCAAGCTGGTAACCCGGGGCACACAGGCGACACCGGACGGCCGGGTGACAAGGGTTATACGGGAGATACGGGACAAAAGGGCAACACCGGACGACCGGGTGACAAGGGTTATACGGGAGATACGGGACAAAAGGGCGATACCGGCGATCGAGGCAAGACCGCTCCATGCCCCGACGGACAGCATCGCTCTACTGATCCTGACGGAAGGGTACACTGCGTGGAAAACTAATCAGTAAAACAGCAAGCTAATCATGCCGGGGGCGCAGAACAGGGCAGTTCTGCGCTCCCAACGGCGGAAACGGGGATATTCGCAACGGAGTCCGTGGAGTGTGTCGAGGACGCTGGCGACCAGCCAGAGCAGACCCGTAATATGGCTTCTAGCAAGTTGGCGGCGCGAAACTGTACTGCTCCGACCGCCCCTCGCGGCTTCGCCTTAGCTCGACTCTTACGCCGATCTCCCCGCGTTCCATCTCTTGGCACACCCGTTCGAGAAAGATTGCGGCGGAACTTTCGTTGCAACGCAGCACCCGAATGCCCTGCGCCATTCGGCCCAGATAGCGCGGAGCGAGGCGCAGCCAGCGGCGCGCGGAATCCCAGGTCTCAGAATCGAGACCCTTCGGCACGCTCAGGGCAGGCTCTGGGGCACCCAAATTATCTTCCAGACAATCGAGGGCGATGGCGTCCAATTTCGGCAGCCAGATGGAAGGCGACGAAGCAACGCGCCAGCAGAGCAACGTCTGACCCTCCCGCGAATCCGCCGCATCTGGCCTCGCCAGATCGGGCGCAACGCCGCGCTCAAGCATCTCCTGCTCCACGGTATCCGGCTCCAGCGCCACGCAGACCGCGACCGGTTCGCGCTTGCGAATCTCGTTTTTCAGGATGCGCAGGGCTTCATCGAGCGAGGTCACCAAAAAATCCACGACGCCGTCGCGCATGAATTGCTTGCACGCGGCTGCATCGGCGGAGGCGGCCAGCGAGGCGGCGCCGGCAATGTTGGCCGCCACCAGCAGCGCGCGGGCTTCCTCGTCGAGTTCTCCGGCGTAAAGAAGTTTGCCGCCCAAGCTGGGCTCTGATTTCCTAGTCTCAGAAGCGAAAGCTGGGGCACATACGTCCGCGGAAATCCCAGGTCTCAAAAGCGAGACCTGGGGCACCCAGTCCACGTTGGAGATCAGGCCCGCATAGAACCGCTCAACCTGAAGGGCAAAGCCTTCCGCCTGGATGGGATCAATCGCCAAGAGACTCTCTCCTCCGCAATCCCGTTTGCCACTCAGACTCAGTGCGAGAATTCATCTTCCTGCATCTGTTCCCGCCAGTTTTGTTTGCGGACAAAGAAGACAAACTCTCCAGGTTTGGCGGCGGGTGTGGGTATGGCGAGGGGCTTGAGTTTGGCGAGGGGCTTGAGTTTGGCGTCTTCCGCGGGTTTTACGCAGCCGTTGGGAGCCGTAACGCCCAAGCTGAGAATCTCCGCGATCGAGTACCAGCGGTCGATGGGGTTCGTCTTCTCGCTTGCCGAGTCGCAGTTGACATAGATCGTCATGGAACTGTCGTACGTCCCTCGAATCGAAAGCAGAGAAGCGCTCCTGGGCACGCTCAGCCTGCCTGTACCGTCTTCATTCGGCGTCACCCAATCGGCATGGACGGCTGGTTCGTGGTCCACGCGAACCAGGAAAGTCGAGGTTGTGATCAGCTTCCCCGTTTTGCCGTCCAGCATACGGACGGTGATGGTCTTCCCGGTTTGCGCGTACAACAAGCCGCCGAATGCGGCCATGCACACGAGAAGAGTGAACGCACGATGCGTGAGTCGATGCATAATCCCTCTGTGCTTACCAGGTGGAGTAGGGCTGGTCGTCGGAACCCAGCTCCTGCGAGCCGGAGTGAACGTCGTCGATGCCGGGTTCGCTCTGGTCCATCGAGTGCAGCGCGTCGCCCGTCTCGATCACCCAACTGTCCTTGGTCTGGGTAAACGGGTCCACCGGAACAACCTTCAGGTAGCCATCCGTTATCAGGTCGTCGAGCGTCTGGGGCGCCTTCTGCTTGTCGATTGTATAGGAGTCGATGGCCGTGCGCATCACGTGCAGGTCTTCCTTGAGCACCGCCTCCCGTGCCATCTTGATGGCGCCGGTAAAGCGAGGCACGGCGATCAACATGAGGATGCCGATGATCATCATCACGATCATCAGCTCCATCAGCGTAAAGCCCGCGTCTCGTTTACGAATCCTGCTCAATGAAAGCCTACCAGTCAGAATACTTGGTTCCGTCCAGCGCCGTGCCGGAGGATTTGGAATACACATCGAAGACGCTCTGCCCTCCGAAGGAGTCCGATGTCGGATCGTCCTGCATCGAGCGCAATCCCCACTCCGCCTTTCCAGTCATCGGGTCCACCGGAATATGGCGCAAAAATTTCACCTTCTTGGTCTGCACTTCCACGCCCTTGACCAGCGTCTCCAGATCAGGCGGATAGCCCTGGCTGTCCAACTTGATCGGGAAGGCATTCTTGTCGGCCGCGTCCTTGTAGTGGTCGATGGCGTCGCGCATCGTCCACAGGTCGTAGCGCAGAATGCGCTCGTTCAGGCGCTTAGCCTGGAAGCGCGCCATGGGCACTGCGGCCGAAGCAAGAATCGCAAGAATCGTGATGGTCACAATCAACTCGACCAGAGTAAGCCCGCGCTCCCCTGCGTGGCCGGTCTGGATTGGCCGTGCTTCCCTCATCGATTCTGGCTTCATCGGATCACTTCACCTGAATGCTGACCCGCCCGCCCTGGGCCGGCAACTGCTGCTGCTTGCTGCTGACCGCCCCCGGCCGGGTGAGGACAACGTCGCTCGCTCCGGCGGTCTTGGCCTGGAAACTGAGAATGCAGACCACGCCCGTGCCGTTCACCCCGGCCGCTCCCGGCGGACGCGAGGCGTTGATCAGAATCAAGCCCGGGCCGTCGTCGCGGTGAGTGAGCACCACGGCCTGTCCATCCCGGCTCAGGAAGTCACCGCTATCCACATTGACCAGCGAAAGTTTGGCAGGATCGTAAGAAATCTGCAACGGAACGGAAGCGATGTCCGCTCCTCCATTCAGCATCACCGGAACCTTGAAGGTTGCTCCCACGGCCACCGGGCCGGATTGTGGAGCAAGCATAAAGCTCACCCTTACCGGTTGTTGCGGAATCGGCGGAGAAGGCTTTGCTGGAGAGTTTCCATTCGTCTGCGCGACATCGTTCAACTGCGCCAGCGCAGCTGGGGCGGCCGCCGCCGCGCTCTGGCCCGGAACCGTGCCTACATTGGGCCGTCCATGGGCCGGCGGTTGCACTGTGGGGGCCGGTGTTGAGTCCGGATTCGAGGCTGGCTTCGCGACGCCAGGGGCTTCGCTGGGAACGTGGCGAATGTCAATCGACGTGCCGACGCCGGTATCGACGGTGCGCAGATTCATCTCCTCCAGGGATTGCGAGCGAACCACATGGGGCACGACGAGAAAGATAAGTTCGTCGTCGTTGATGGTGTGGTCCTTGGAACCGAAGAGGTACTTCAATCCGGGAATCGAACTGAGGCCCGGAATTCCGCTCCAGCTCACGACCTCCTGCTTGTCTTGAATTCCGCCCAGAATGCCGGCTTCGCCCTCGCGCAGGCGAATCACCTGCTCGATTGTCTTCTGCGCGATGATCGGCTCTGTCACCTGGCTGATCGTCACCGAGCCGTTCTGTGAGGTGTCTTCGATTTTGATCTTCAACGTCACGTCGCGATTGAAGTGGATGGTGGGCGTCATCTCGATCGTCACACCGACGTCCTGGTACGAGAACTGGGTCTGTACCCCGATGCCGATTCCGCCCACGCCGCCCACGCCGCCCAAGCCGCCACCCCCATAGGAGCCGGTCGCAATGGGGATTTTTTCGCCGATCTTCATCGTCGCCTTTTGCCCGTCGGTGGAGCGGAGGCGGGGATTCTGCAGAATCTTGGTATTCGAATCGGACAGCAGCATGTTGGCCGTGGCCGAGCCGACGGTTACCGCGAAATCGTAGGCCTTCAAGTGCGACAGGCTGTAGAGCGTGGTGCCCGAAGCGGTACTGGTGCTTCCGGTCGTTCCGGTCGTGCTGGTTGTGGTGGATGTACTGGATGTGCTGCTGGTGGGCGGATTGAGCGCTATCGACACGTTGCTGGGCCAGGCAATGCCCAGCGTCTTCTCCCAGTTCTTGCTGACCTCCAGGATGGCGATGTCCACCACCACCTCTGGCCGCGCCTTGTCCAGGTCGTTGATCAGCTTTTGCGCCAGCAGCAACTCGTCCGGCGTGCCCCGCATCACGACGGCGTTCTGGCTGGGAACCGGATAGGCCTTGGCGCTGGGCAGCACGTTGCGTATCGCGGTAGAAACGTCGGTCAGGTCGGTCTGCTGCCAAGCGTTGGAAAGATAGAATGTCTGCACCGCCTGCTCATCCAGCTCGGTGCGCTTGGCGCGGGTGTTGGCGGCCACAAAGATCGTGTTGTCGGTCACCGGCCGCCAGAATGTGTTGGAGATGGCGCCCACAATGCGCAGTGCGTCCAGTAGCGACACGTTGTTCAGGTCCACCTGAATCCGCTTGGCGGTGAAATCCGGGTCGAAGAGAACATTCACGCCGGCGGCCTTGCCGATCGCCTGATAGACCACCTTGGCGTCTTCCTGCATGTGCAGCGTCAGTGGCTCATTTGAGACCGGTTTCAGCTCGGCCGGAGCGCCCATCGACTCCAGATCTTCCTGCTTGCCCTCGGTCTGCGAAAGGCTGGTCTCGGTCTGCGGCGCCGTCTCGCCGTTCTTCTTCCGCACGCGGGCGATCTCCTGCTGCGCGGCCTCATTGCTGGGATCGATCCCGGCGGCGCGCAGAAACTCCGCTAGCGCTTCCTGATCGTTGCCGGCATCCAGCAGCTTGCGCCCCTTGGTTATGTGCATCGCCGATGCCGTAATCCGCACCCGGTAGAGCGAGGTGCGGTACTGCAAATCCTTGGGAGCCTTGGCGGAGGCCTTCTGGTAGTTGTCGAAGGCCGCATCGTAGTCCTGGCGCGACTCAGCGTTTTGGCCGTGCTTGTAAAAGCTGCTGGCCGACTGGGCGCGCAGCGACGCGCTCGACAGGACGAAGACGGCCACGACGGCCAGCAGCGCCATCCAAAGAGCGGCTCTGGAAAATGCGGAGGCAGCGGTAGCCTGTGCGCGGCTTTTCATCGAACTCCCAGGCGTCTTTTCTGGCCCGCGCTTCTCCTCGGACCCTTGCGGGCTGCCTTGGCCGCCCCGGACGCAATTCCTGTCGCAATTCCTGTGGGTGATACTTCCCATCCTGCAATGTTCCATTTTAGCTCATCCCCGCTGCTGCATAGCCAAAACCCGCGCCGATGCTACGATGAAGATTCGAGGATGCTTCCCCATGGCGCGCCAAACCAGCCACGTGATCGTTCAGCCAACCGCTCCCGGCCCCCAGAAGCCGACCCGGCCCCGCGACCCGGTGGCCAGCGGCGAACGGGACGCCGCGCACAATCGCGCCGCCAGCCACAACTACTTTCTGCTGGAGAAGTTCGAGGCCGGCGTCAGCCTGCGCGGGACGGAGGTCAAGTCGATCCGCGAGGGCAAGGCCAACCTCAAAGACTCCTATGGCCTCATCCAGAACGGCGAGGCTTTCCTGCTCAATCTTCATATCGGCCCGTACTCCCACGGCAACATCTCCAACCACGACGCCACCCGAACCCGCAAGCTGCTGCTGCACAGCGCCGAGGTTCGCAAGCTACTATCGAAGACGCAGATCAAGGGCCACACGCTCATCCCTACCCGGCTTTACTTCCGCAACGGACGGGTCAAATGCGAACTGGCCGTGGCCAAGGGCAAGCAGGACTGGGACAAGCGCGAGACAGAGCGCAGCCGCGAAGCCGACCGGGAGGCCCGCTCCGCCATCAACGCCAGCAAGCACCACGGCGGGCGGTGACTGGCTGATAACCCGAAGAATACACTGAGGAAATGATGAATACGCAACTTTCTTTCTCCCCCCTTGCCGGAATCGGAACCGAAGTGCTGGCCGTCCTGGCCGCCGACACCCAAACCTCGAAAGCCCCCGACGCCAAGCCCCAGCCCCTGCTGCTGACCACAGACGCTGCCGTCCAGGCCGCTGCCGCCTCCGTGCTCGCCAGCGGCGAATACAAGGCCGGCGCCAACGAGACGGTGCTGCTGCACGCCCCGGCCGGAGTGGCCGCCAAGCGCCTGCTCCTCGTCGGCCTGGGCAAGCAAGCCAAGGCCACGGCGGATAAGGTGCGCAACGCCGCCGGAACCGCCGTTCGCTTCGTCAAGCCGCGCGCCATTCGGGAGCTGGTCTTCGCGTTGCCTGAATCGGAACTGCTTCCCGCGGCGAGCTGCACAAGAGCCGCGGTCGAGGGAGCTTTCGTCGGTGACTTCGACCCCGACACCTATCGCAGCGACCGCAAGGACCAGAGCGTCGAGTCCTTTACCCTGGCCGCGCCCGCCAGTGCCGATCATGCAGCCCTCGAAGCCGCCTTCGCCGAAGCCATCATTATCGGCGAGAGCCAGAACTTCACCCGCACGCTGGTCAACGAGCCGGGCAACAAAATGACCCCCACCATCCTCAGCCGCCGTGCCGTGCAGATGTCCGAGGAAGTCGGCCTGAATTGTAATACCTACTCCACCGAAAAGCTGCACGAGCTGAAGATGGGCGCATTCTGGAGCGTCTCGCAAGGCTCCGCCGAGCCGCCCGCGCTGATTGTGTTGCGCTATGAGCCGGAAGGTGTAAGCGAAGGCCCGGTGCTGGGCCTGGTTGGCAAGGGCATCACCTTCGACTCCGGCGGCATCTCCATCAAGCCGGCCGATAAGATGGAGCAGATGAAGTACGACATGGCCGGCGGCGCGGCGATGATCGGCGCCATGCGCGCCATCGCGCTGCTCAAGCCCCGCGTGCGCGTGATCGCCGTCATCTGCGCCGCGGAAAATATGCCCTCCGGCACCGCGCAAAAGCCCGGCGACGTGCAGACGGCGATGCCATTTTCGGCTGACCAGCCGGGAAAAACCATCGAAATCATTAACACCGACGCCGAAGGCCGGCTCGTACTGGCCGATGGGCTGACCTATGCCCGTCAGTTAGGCGCAACCCACCTGATCGACGCCGCCACGCTGACCGGCGCGTGCGTCGTCGCTCTCGGTTATATCAACGCCGGCGCTTTCTCCAACGACGAAGAGATTTGGGCCAAGTTCAACGCCGCCCTGGCCACATCCGGTGAAAACTTCTGGCGCCTGCCGCTGGGTGAGGAGTACGCCGAGCAGATCAAGTCCGATATCGGCGACATCAAGAACACTGGCGGACGCTGGGGCGGAGCGATTACAGCAGCCGAGTTCCTCAAAGTCTTCGTTGAAGACACCCCCTGGATTCATCTCGACATCGCCGGCCTGGCCTGGGTCGAAGAGAGCAAACCCTATATCGCCAAAGGCCCCAGCGGCGTCGCGGTGCGCTCAATCCTGGAGTGGGTGAGGAGCTATTAGCTGCCAGCTTCTAGCTATAGGCAAAGCTTTTCGGAAAGCTGCAACGAACCACAAATCTGGGTGCCCAAGGTTCCGATTTTGGGACCTGTGAATCCATGAACCTTCTGCGAACGAATAGTGAGCGATTGGCCGCACCGCAGGTGCTTACATTGCCTCCGGGCTTTCGATGCCCAGCCAACTCAGCGCCAGCACTAACTCCCGCAGCGCAACCGCGGCCGTCGCCAGCAAGAAAGTTTTCCGCGCCGAGTCTTCTTCGGTCAGGATGTGGTGCTTGTGATAGAAGTTATTGAACTCCTGCGCTAACTGGAAGGCGTGCTTGGCCAGATGGGCCGGCTCGGAGGTTGCAATGCACTGCTCCAGCACCAGCGTCCGCCGCGCCGACCGCAGCCACAGCGCCCAGATGTCTTCCGCGTCCTCACCATGAAAGTAGCCGTCTAACTCCGCTAACTTCGCAAACTCCGCTAATTCTGCTTCCGGCGTCGTCCCCGCCTTGCGGAAGATATTCCTCGCCCGCACCACCGCGTACTGAATATACGGCCCGGTCTCGCCTTCAAAGCTCAGTGCGTCCTTGAAGTCGAAGGCGATGACCGAGTTACGCGTGAACTTGAGCATGAAGTAGCGCAGCGCGCCGATGGCGATCTGCTCCGCGATGCGCGGCCGGGCGGCTTCGGCCTCCGCGCCGCCGGTCTGGCGCGCGTCCACCTCGGCGCGGGTCGCGGCGATGAGTTTGTCGATCAGGTCGTCGGCCTTGACGCCAAAGCCCTTGCGCCCGCTGACTTCGATGTAAGGGCGCTTCAAGTCTTCCTCGGAAACCTCATAGCCTAACTCGACGGCGCAGCGCGGCGTCAGCGCCACCATCTCATAACTGAAGTGCGTATAGCGATCCGCCTGATCGGTGTATCCCATCCCGCGCAGCGCCTGAATCACATTGGCCTGCGGGTCGCTCTGGCGCGCGTCGATCACGTTATAAATTGCCTGCGCTCCGCCAAATTGCGGGTGAGGCTCATCGCCCTGCTCAGCCGAAATCCAGCACTCATGATCGGGGTAAGTAAAGAACGGCTTATAACCAAAGTCCTTGCCCAACAGGCCAAACTTCCACAAGTGATAGGCTATGTCCTTGCCGACATAAGTTACTGTTCCGTTCGACCGGACAATAACTTTAGCATCTTCGTTAAGATCGCCCTCGGCGATCTCCGAGCCGGGCCGCGTCATCACCCAGCAGCCTTTGTTCTTGCCTTCGTTCTCGTAGTAGAGCACGCCCTTTTCTTTCAGTTGCGCGAAGGCAGCTTCCCAAAACTTTAAGTGCAGAATTTCGCTCTCGCGGGGCAGAAAATCATACCCGATGTCCAGCCGCAGCATGGTTTCCAAATGCCGCCGCAAGACCGCCGTGGAAACTAACTCCGCGATCTCCGCCGTCTCATTGCCGCCGCGCTCTAACTCGTGCAGCGTCTCGTAGCGCAGCTTCTTCCGCGCTTCGTTCTCCTCGTCTGTGCCGCTCGTGTACCACTGCGAGGTCCGCGCATACAAATCCCAGCAGTAGTAATCAATGGCACCTGCGGTGCGGCCAACTGCGCCTTCGGCGCGTGCTTCACAGTCAACGATGAGTTGGCGAACTTCAGCCACAGACTTGCCTTCCAAATGCAGGAAGCCCACCACCACATCGGCCACCTGCACGCCGGTGTTATCAATGTAATTCTGCACGTCCACCTTTTGGCCGGCGGCGCGCAGCAGGCGCACGAAGGTATCTCCGAGAATCGCGTTGCGCAGGTGGCCGATGTGCGCGGCCTTGTTGGGATTGATGCTGGTGTGCTCGACCATTGCATGGAGCAGCCCTTTGGACGAGTGCTCCTGCTCGCCTAGAGCAGTCATGCGCGCGCCCGCAGCCCGGTCCAGCCGCGCATTGATGTAGCCCGCGCCGGCAACTTCGAAGCCGGCAAAGCCCTCCAGCCCGGCAAGTGCGGCCACGATCTCCTGCGCGATGATCTTGGGCGCTTTGCGCAGCTTGCGCGCCAGCTCGAAGGCGATGGGCGTGGCCAGCTCGCCAAACTTCAGATCAGGCGGAATCTCCAGCGGGATGGTTGCAAGCTCCAGATTGTACTTTGCCGCCAGAACTTCGCGGAGATGCTGCTCAAATCGTTTTTGCAGTTCCTGATACACGTCGGTATGCCTCGGAAATCCTTGATTTTCATGGTGATTCTAACAGAAACCAGCTTGTGGACGGGTTTGCGGCTTATGAACGCGGCGAGGGTGGGGCACCCAACTTTAGTGGTCAGACATGGGCCACCCGCCAGATCCGGGTGGCTTATCCTTGGGTGCGCTGGCGTAAAAACGAAGGGATATCCCGCGCGCCTTGGGTTACGGCCACAATCTCAATGAACTCTTTTTGAACGCGGTAGAGAATCAGGTATGCGCCTACCGGCCAAAAGAGGATGGGATAAGCGGTAAGATCCTGGCGCTTGTGACCCATTCCGGGGTTTCGGGCCAGTTTGTCAAAGGCATCGAAGAGCTTGTCGATCCAGCGGTCGGCGGCTGCGATGTTGTCTTGTGCGATGTACTCCCAGATCTCGTCCAGGTCCAGGTCAGCGCCGGTACTGAGGACGTACTCCTTCATGCGATGAGCCTGCGCCGCTCGCTAGACTTCTGCACCAGCCGTGTTCGCGCTGCTTCCGGACTGACCCGCTCGCCGCGGTCCAGCGAGGCCAATCTTGCGCCAAGCTCCTGATTGAAGCCGGCAAGCTGCGCGGCGCGCGCCCGGTCATGATCTTCCAACAGGCGCAGAGCCTCGCGGACGACTTCGCTGGCCGAGTTGTAGCGGCCCGACTCGACTTTGGCGGCAACGAAACTGTCCAGTTCAGGGGTCAGCGAAACATTCATGGGAAGGCCCTCCTCATCTTCGATGCTGGACCGAATAACAAGGTTTGTCAATCTTTGGTATTTGAAGCGACAGAATTCACACAGGCCGGGTTCGTGGTCTCCTACTCTTCGCCAAGTACGCGAAGGATGGGCCACCCACATTTTTGGGAAGTCATGGGTGCGCCACCCACCTGGAATTGAAGAGAACAAAAACCCGCTGGTCGAGATTCATCGTCTCCCCGGTCCCTAAAAGCGAGGGACCGGGGCCACCCTCATTCTGGTTGGGATAGAGCCCTGAGATCGGGGCCACCCGCCGTTTGGAACGGCATTCTTGAAAAAGCAAAAACACGCAGGGGCTAAAGCCCTGACTTTTTTGGGGGCTGCTGGCGGCACGACTGAAGTCGTGCCCTGACGCTTCTTGACTTTTATTGAATTTGTCGGCGACCGTTAGGAAAACGAAAAGCAGCCCATCGAGGTTTATCGTCTTACAGGGATCAGAAAAAGACGGCTGGTCGAGGTTCGTGGTAGCCCATCCTTCCCTATACCATCCATGAGCCTCCATTTGTCGGATGCCGCCCAACACTATTCAAGACCATCGGCTTCTCGTAAATATAATTACCGCAAAGTTTGCACTTTCGCCGAACTCCATTATTCCAATTTTCAGGTTCAGTCATAAATGCAATTCTCTGCGGCTTTTCTTGAAAGCATCTTGGACATAGCGGGTGTTCATTGTCTCCGGCTTGAAAGTAGTAACCATGAGGAGTAACTGGGCCAACGTATTTGCCCTTTTCGTCCAGAGCAACTCGCAGAGCGCGGTTCTCTTCGTCAAGGTCAAGTACACGCCCCTTTACGTCGAGCATTGAGTCGTAAAGTTCGCTGATAGCGCCTTTCAATGCGTGGTCTGATGAAGCCTTTGCAAGATCAAGAGCATTCTTTGCTGACGCAACAAGTCCGCCAATAATCTGAGTAGTAGTCAGTACAGCCGACGGTATGATGCTCATGGAACCTCCAAAAGGTGCCAATTAGTCATTACCAGAATAGTCTACTTCAGCCGGGTTCCCCAGGTCTCGATTTTGAGACCTGGGAGTGAAAAACTACGCGGTAGCTGCGTTCGCCACCGACTGCAATCCCCGCGCTTCGATCTCGAATTCGCGGATTTTGTACTTCTGGATTTTGCCGCTTAGCGTGGCGGGGAACTCAGTGACAAAGCGGACGTGCTCGGGGATCTTGTAGTAGGCGATCTGGCCCTGGCAGAACTCCTTGATCTCTTCTTCCGTGGCTTCGACTCCGGGTTGCAGGCGGACCCAGGCGCAGACGACTTCGCCGAGGCGGGCGTGGGGGATGCCGACGACCTGCGCTTCGCCGACCTTGGAGTGGGTGTAGAGAAATTCCTCGACCTCGCGGGGATAGATGTTTTCGCCGCCGCGAATAATGACGTCGCGCGACCGTCCGGTGATGCGCAAACAGCCGTCCGGGCGCATGACGCCGAGGTCGCCGGTGCGCAGCCAGCCATCTTCTTTGATGACCAGCGCGGTGCCTTCGGGGTCGCCGTCGTAGCCTTTCATCAGCGCGTAGCCGCGAATGCAGAGCTCGCCCTGCTGACCGATGGGCACTTGCGCGCCGGTCTCCGTGGAGACGATCTGAATCTCGGTCTGGGGCATGGCGCGGCCGACGGTGTTGACGCGGACTTCGATGGTGTCGCCGGCGTCGGACATGGTGGTGACGGGCGAGGTCTCGGTTTGTCCATAAGCTATGACCAGCTCGCCGATGTGCATCTCCGTGAGGACGCGCTTCATCAGCTCGATGGGGCAGGGCGCGCCGGACATCATACCGGTGCGCAGGCTGGTCAGGTCGAAGGTGGCGAAGTCGGGCAGGGCGAACTCGGCGACGTACATTGCGGGCACGCCGTAGACGCTGGTGGCGCGCTCGTCGTGCACGGCCTTGAGCGTGGCGCGCGGGTCGAAGGTCCAGTTGGGCAGGATGAGGGCCGCGCCGGAGTTGACCGCGGACATGGTACCGATGACGCAGCCAAAGCAGTGGAAGAGCGGCACCGGGACGACGATCTTGTCGATCTCGGTGTAATGAAAGCCCTGGGCGAGGAACTGGCCGTTGTTGACGACGTTGTGATGGGTGAGCAGGACGCCCTTCGGCAATCCAGTGGTGCCGCTGGTGTATTGAATGTTGGCGATGTCGTCGCTGGCGACGTGGTCAGGCAGGCGGTCGGGCAGGCAGCCGGGGGCGTCGAGCAGTGCGGGCCACTCCGGCGAGTCAAAGTAGATGACGTGCTGGAGTTCATGGTCAAAGCCGTGGCGGGCGCGGCCGAGGATCTCCTCATAGTCGGCGTGCCGGTCCTTGTGCCAGAGGAAGAGAGCCTTCATGCGCGAGCGTTGCAGGGTGAATTGCAACTCGTGGGAGCGGTAAGCCGGATTGACGTTGACCAGGGCGGCTCCGGCGCGCGCGCAGCCCATGTGCATCATGACCCACTCAATGCAATTGGTGGACCAGATGCCGATGCGGTCGCCGCGGCGTATGCCCAGCGACCAAAGACCGCGGGCGACGCGGTCGGCCTGGGCGGAGAGCTCGGCCCAGGTGAGGCGCTTCTGCTGGTGGCAGGAGACCACGGCGAGGCGGTCGGGATAGCGGCCGGCGGTGCGGGCGAGCAGGCCGCCGATGGTCAGATCGAGGAGCGGGCGGCTGGGACCGCACGTATAGCTCTGGGTGCAAAGTTTTTCTTCGACAGGCATGGTTTTTGTATTGAACTCCACGAAAGTGTATACCAACCTACCTGACGATTAAATGTGATCTGGGCCACAATTCACGGGCGGCAGGAGCGCTTTTGCATCTGCCTGCCCGAAGGCCGTGCAAATCTCACGTGCTTTCGGCGGGTCTCCTGGCGTAGAATGGCATCGCATCCGGAAAACGATTTCCGGCGCCGGGAAAGTTGCCCTGGCGCGGAGACGGTTTCGGAAAATCCAAAGGCATTTCCAGGATGGTTTGAGATGAATCACTTAGTTTACGCACTTTCCTCGCTCCCCTTGCTGGCGGGTACAGCCCTCGCCGGCCACGCCCAGGCCATCACCGAGATCGGCGGCCAGCCCATCGTCAAGCTCACCCGCGACGCTGTCAGCACCACCAAGCCGGAGTTCACCAGCATCACCCTTGCTCCCGGCCGCGGCATGGAGATTCTGCAGATCACCGCCAACTTTCCCGGCAAGGGCAATGTCGATGTGCTGGCCTCGCCCGATCTGGCCGGCGCCAAAAAGATGCTCGACGTGGAAGACACTGACTTCGGCGATCTGGGCTACCGGCTGGGCGCGGCCTTTCTGGCGCCTTATCCCAACCGCATTCGCGGCAAGCTCTCGGCGGACACCAAGACACTGACCACTGAGTGGCAGGGGCACACCATCACTCTGCCGGCCAACAACGGCCGCCAACCGGGCGGCGACATCCACGCCATGCACGGGTTGATCCTGAAGGCCAAGACCGACGACGTAGTTGTGAAGAAGGTCGAGGGCGGCGAGCAGGTTACCGGCGTGATTCACGGCGGCAACTTCGGCGGCCACTGGCTCTCGAAGACCGACCTGGTGGTCACCATCACGCTCTCATCCGAGGCCGTCGATGCCTCGATTGTGGCGCACAACGTGGGCAGCGAGGCGGAACCTTTCGCGCTGGCATGGCATCCCTACTTCAACCTGCCCTCGGGCGACCGCACGCAGGCCAGGGTGCAGATTCCCGGCGCCTTCACGGCGGAGTTGGACAACTACAAGAACGTCTACCCCACGGGCAAGCTGCTGCCCGTCAAGGGAACCCGGTATGACCTCAGCGCCCCCGGCGGCGTGGCGCTAGGCAAGGAGTTCTTCGACGACAACTGGAGCACGCTGGACTGGAAGGGCGGCGCCGTGACCGTCGTGATCACCGACCCGGCCGCCCACTATGGGGTCAAGATCGAGGGCCTCTCACCGGAGATCAAGACCATTCAGATGTACGCACCGCCCATGGCGCACTTTGCCGCCATCGAGCACCAGTACAACTTTGCCGATCCCTTCGGCAAGGAATGGGGCACGATGGACACCGCGATGGTGACGCTGAAGCCGGGCCAAAGCACCAAGTGGCATGTGCGGCTGCGGGTGTTTGTGCCGTGAAAACAGTGAAGAAGTGAAGAAGTGAGGTAGTGAAGAAGTGAAGCAGGCCGGGGCGCAAACTCCGGCCTGCTTTGCGATTGGGCTTCGCTGATTCCTTGACTCACAATTTCTACTTCATTCTTCCGGTTCTTTCCAGACGCTGATCTTTCTCACCAGCGGCAGGCGCAGGAAGCTCAGTTGTATCAGTTCGAGGAAGGATTTTTCCGGATAACTTTCCGCGCGCCATAGTCGAATCGCGCCCGCCACCGAAAAACCGAGAACGGCGAGCAGCGCCAGCGGCAGCAGGTCAACGAGAAAGAAACGCAAATCATCCCACAGCCCCCACGGGCCGCCGGCATCGACCACCTGCCCATAGCGGGTGAGCACCCAGTATTCTCTTGATCCGCGGCCCTGGAGCTGGAAATAGACTTTGCCGCCGGCGATGTGGAGGTGCTTCACGTCGGAGACGATGGCGATCTTCTCGCCGGAGGCTGTCTCAAGATACGGCCTGAGGCCGGCAACGGTTGTCACCTCTCCCTGGCGATTCCACCCGATCTTGTCCATGCGCAGCAGGCAAGGGCAGCTTGCCATTCCGAGCCGCGGAAGCTGAAATTTGGCGGGAATCAGCAGCAGATAATCCTGTCCCGGCATAGCTTCGTAATATCCTGCGCCCGCCGCCGGTTTCTGGTCGTCGGAATCCAGTTGCATGGTTTCGCCGGGCAGGACAAACAGATGGGCGACAACCACGTGGCTTTCGTCTTCGATATCCACTACCGGCTGCGGATCTGCGGAGTGGTTGGTCTCCGGTTCAAGGCGAAGCGCGCGGCTGGGCAGGGCACAGGCAAGGGCGAGGAGGAAAAACAGCGCGGATACAGGCTTCATGGCCAACCGTTTTATCACATCGGGAAGCGGGAGGGCAACCGGAGCCAATCCGGAATGCCATTCCTATTGATCCGGCCCGACGTCAGTTTGAGGTTTCCCACCCTCGCGCCAGAAAACAAGAAGCAGGTCCTTCGACTCCGCTGCGCTTCGCTCAGGATGACAACTATATCATAACTAATTATAAATAAACAACATATTGTGTTATGATGTTCTATACAAATCCTGCACAGCTACGAAGAATCAACGACTTGCACGGAAAATCTGCACGGAAACTGCACAGAACGGAATAAACAGCAGGAGGCAATATGGCGTTTCTTACCGAGAAAGAGGAACTGAAACCCGGCCTGATTCTCTTCCGGCGCGGCGACGTGGGGCACCGGATGTGGTATTGCCGCATGAAGATGCCGAAGGCCGACCGCTATAAGACGGTTTCGCTCAAGACGACCGATATCAGCGCGGCTCGTGAACGCGCCTTTGACCAGGATGCCGACATCCGGTTTCGCATCAAACATGACGTTCCCGTGTTCAATCGCGCCTTCCGCGAGGTGGCGCGAGAGTATCTGTTGACGCAGGAAGCGCGGGCGAAACGCGGAGAGATCAGCGCCGCGCGGCCCAAGAAACTCCGTGCCGTCATCGAAGGCACTTTAGACAGGTATGCAGGTTCAACGCAGGTACATCTTATCGGCGATGAACGCTGGGGCAGCTATCCGGCATGGCGGCGGGAGAACGGCGCGGGACGCCACAAGCGTAACGGCGTTCGGGAGGTCACAGCCGAAGAAGCGCAGTCTTTCGCGGACCATGAATCCGCACGCCGCACCAAGGTCCAGCACACGAGAGGCGTCCGGGTCTTGAAACCGATTGCGGTCAAACCGAAGGATGTTCACGCGGTTCCCTTCATCAGCGATTCCACCATCCGCTTCGAGATGTCGATTTTCGGGGCGATCATGCACTATGCGGTGAAGAAGCGCTATGTCCCCGCAAGCCAGCGTTTCGACGAGCGCCCGAAGCTCAAGACGATGCGGCGTGACGAGTTCACGCTGGAGGAGTATCGCAAACTCCACACGGTCGGGCGCAAGTGGATTGGCGAGACGGCCAAGCCTTCGAGCATCTGGTATCGCACCGTTACCTACAACATGATCCTGATTGCCTGCAACACGGGCATGAGGCCAGTGGAGATGAAAAATCTCCGCTGGCGCGACATCATGCCCACGAAAGACCGCGAGGGCCGCGAGATCGTTGTCTTGTTCGTGCAGGGCAAGGACAAATCGCGCAAGCTGGTCGCGCCCAAGAGCGTCGGAGATTATTTAGAACGCATCCGCACAATCTCGAAAGCCACAGAACCGGACGACAGCGTATTCACCAATGTCACAGGCAAGCCCGCAAAAACTCTTTACAGCTCGCTGATTGAGGATCTTCTGAACGAGGCGAATCTGCGCGAAGGCACGCAGGGCGTTTCGCGTTCGACTTATTCCTTCCGGCATACCTACGCCACGCTCAGATTGCAGGAGGGCGTGGACGTGTATTTCCTCGCCGAGCAGATGGGAACTTCTGTCAACATGATTGAAAACCACTATGGACACGTGAACACGATCAAGCACGCCGATCGCGTGTTACAAGGCATGGCGGGATGGGAACTCCCGCAAGCGGACGACGCCAAGGCTAAGGCGTCGAAAGCGGCAGAGACCCACGATAAATCGAAAAGAGGTCAGCGCAACAAGCCGCGTTGACCGTGAACCTCCGAAGCCGTGTTTCACCGGAGCCGCTGGCGGAGGTGGATGGAACGGAATGGTTTCGTATTTGCCGCTGCCCCGCCGGGGCGCTCTTAGCGGCAAATCTGCGCGCACGTGCCGCCGCTGGCGGCTGTTTTCGTGTGTGCTCATCCTGGCATGTTCTCCGCCGTGCCGGACTAGGGCCGCTTCGGCCCTCGCTTAGTCCGGCGCTGTGTGGCGTACCCGGCTCAACTGCCCGCCGCTGGACTCCCGGCTTCCAATGGAGTGAGGTTGAACCCTAATGACCGTAACACGCAGGCAGGTTATATGCTCGGAGAACGCAGAGGTTCTTTGCGGAGGGAAGCCATGAAATCCAGTTGCGCCGGCATATGCACCACCTAGCCCAGACAGATCATAGCTCCGGCTTCCCGCTTCTTTCGCGTGGTCCACAGGATGGCAGGAGCGGGAACTCTAGCCGCCGCCGCTAACTATCAACAACGCCACGAGATTTTCTGGATTCTCGTTCCGCACAATTTCCGGTACAACTGATTGAGATGTGCGACACTAAAAATGTCACCATTCATGCCCTATGAGTCCCAATGCGCTTGCCTACGAGTCCGAAGACGTTATCGCCAGTCCCTTCAGGGGTAGACCCCCGCTAAACGTCGCTTATCAAACGGCTTATGGTCGAATGATGCATGGTCTCTCGGACGACATTTTGAAGTCCGGCGCATTGGAGAGGTTCGAGGGAAAGGTCAACCTTGTATTCACCTCCCCGCCCTTCCCCCTGAACAGAAAAAAGCGGTACGGCAACAAGACCGGAGACGAGTACATTGAGTGGCTCAGCTCCTACGGCCCGTTGCTCAAGAAGATGCTTACCCCGGACGGCTCAATCGTGATGGAGGTCGGCAATTCCTGGGAACAGGGAGCGCCGGTCATGTCCACACTGCCCATCCGGTCGTTGCTGCAATTCCAGGAAGATAACGACCTGTTTCTGTGCCAGGAGTTCGTCTGGCAAAACCCGGCCAAACTCCCCTCCCCCGCGCAATGGGTGAACGTGGACCGAGTCCGGGTCAAAGACAGCTTCACAAAAATCTGGTGGATGTCCGCGTCGCAGAAGCCGAAAGCGGACAATCGCCGCGTTCTCCAGGAGTACAGCAAGTCCATGAAGGACTTGCTCAAAACCGGCAAGTACAACGCCGGAAAGCGTCCCTCCGAACACAACATCGGCGAAGAATCCTTTCTCACCGACAATGGCGGAGCGATACCGGGCAGCGTCCTCACCTTCGCCAACACCCAAGCGAACGACGACTACCAGGTGTATTGCCGCGACAACGAGATTGAGCTCCACCCGGCAAGGATGCCGATTGAGCTCGCGGGCTTCTTTATCAATTTTCTGACCGACCCCGGCGACCTTGTTCTGGACCCCTTCGGGGGAAGCAACACGACCGGCGCTGCGGCGGAGAGATTGGATCGATTCTGGCTTTCTATCGAAGCCGAAGAAAAATACGTCAACGGCTCGATGGGGAGGTTTCCAGACTTAGTTCAAGGATAGGACGCGCAATGTCACCTGATGAACTCAGCTTGCCTTCGTCTTTCGAGACCGATCTAACGATTGGCCCCAGCGCTATCGATGCTTACAGCCGCCTGCCCTATACCATGTGGTATGCGCTCGCTGAATTTGTCGATAACTCGACACAATCACGGCTCAATTACGGGAACTTCATCGATGACGTTCTCCGCGCCGAAGGAAAGGCGCTGGAAGTAAATATTATTCACGACCCGACCTTCCGGGAGATGCGCATCGACGACAACTCAATCGGAATGCCGATCGACAGGCTCATCGAGGCGCTCAAAATTGCGCACCCAACCAAGGACAGCAAGGGGCGCTCACGCTACGGCATGGGCATGAAGACAGCCGCCTGCTGGCTTGGGAAAAAGTGGAGCATCACCACCTGCGAATACGGCAGCGGCATCGAATGGACCGCCGAAGTTGATATAGACGCGATTGCAAACCACGACGGCAAGGTTCTCATGACGCCGAAAACCGTGAGCACCGACGAACATTACACGCGGATTCGCATCGTGGAATTGCGCCGTCGCGTTCAGAAGCGCACGGAGGAAACGATCCGGGAGTATCTTGGGTCGATGTATATGTTCGACTTGAAGCCCGCCGGAGTTGGGCAGATTCCGCTGGCGCTGACGTTCAACGGCACGCTTATAACTCCTCCGACCGACTCCGAATGGGACATCGATCAATCCGGCAACCAATACTACAAAAAGCTGCCTCCAACACAGATCGGCGGCAAGAGTGTTGAGGGCTGGGTCGGAGTGCTCAAGAAAGGCGGGCGCAAATTCGGCGGGTTCTCGCTATTTCAGAATGGCCGTCAAATTCGCGGATTTCCTGCTGCGTGGAAGCCATCCGAGATATACGGCGGCGTCGATGACGAGGGCGCGAACAACCTCATCGCGCAGCGCCTCACCGGAGTCCTATTGCTTGACCCGAAATTCGCCGTGTCCCACACGAAAGACGCCGTGGATTTCGAGAACGATGAAGAAGACGAGCTCATCAAGTTCCTCGACAAAGAAACCGCCGATTACCGCAAGTACGCGACCATGCGACGTGCCGCCAGGCCGTACTCACTAAGCAAGGAAAAGATACGCGACATCGTCCAGAGCCTAACAAGCGAGTTCACCAGCAGCGAGATGAAAGACGCGGTGAACATGGCCTCCCTGCCGCCTATCGAGTCCATCGTGGCGACCAACCAGCAAAGAGTTGCATCGCTGACCCCCGCCGATCATGTCGCCACTCTGCCCGTCACGGATCACCTGAAGATCATCGTTTCGCTTCAAGACCGCAGCGAAAACGATCCCTATTTGACGATGAGTCCCGCCGCAGTCCCCGGCGAAGTGCATGTCATCATCAATGCTCTACACCCCTACTACCAATCGCTGGAAGCTTGCGCCGCCGAAGAATGTATCCACCAGTACATCTATGATGCTGTCGCTGAATACCGCGCACACCAGCTCTCAACGCGGATCGTGCCCGACACCGTGCGCCGTCTCAAAGACGCGCTTCTAAAGGTGCCGATTCACCAAAACGAGAACGCGAATTTCGACGTTCAATTTCGCAACCGGCAAGCCCTTTATGAGGATTCTCCCGACAGCTAGCCAAGATGCCTAAATATGAGCCAAGAGCGTGGCAAATCGAGGCGATGCGGCGATGGATTGCCGCCGGTCATCGCGGAATCATAAGCGTCGTCACAGGCGGCGGGAAAACCATCTTTGCATTGTCGTGCATCGCTGAACGGCGGCCCGATACAACCCTCATCGTTGTTCCGACCGCCGCTCTCTTAGAGCAATGGTGGGAAGAAGTAGCCGCCTATTTCTCGCTTTCTCTGGAAGAGATTCACATCGTGCGGGGCGCTCGCAAACTCAAGACCGGCAGCATCAATATCGCCGTTATCAATACGGCTTCGGAGCTAGCTCCAGATGGGCGTTGGGGACGGCTGTTTCTGATCGTCGATGAATGTCACAAGGCGGCCAGCGAGAGCTTCCGCAAAGTCCTCGCTCTCAAGACGGATGCCTCCCTAGGCCTGTCGGCAACGCCAGAGCGTCCCTACGACGACGGGCTTGAAGATGTTCTCATTCCGGCGCTTGGCCCCGTGATTTTTACTTACGATTACGGCGCGGCATTGGCCGACCGTGTCATCGTCCCTTTCACTTTGAACAACGTGGTCTTTGAACTCGAAGAAGATCGACAACTGGAATATGACAAGCTGAGCAAGGCTATCGCGCGCTCGATGCAGCAGGACGGCCCGGAGGGCCAGAGAACCATCGCGCTAATGCTAAAGCGCGCGCGTGTGCTCAACCTCAGCCTTAACCGCGTGAGGATTACGCTCAAGCTGGTTTCCATGAACCGTGCCAAGCGAACCCTGATATTCCACGAGGATATCCAGGCTTGCGAGATCATCGCTTCGGTCCTCGAAAAAGCTGGCGTTCCCAACGGCATTTATCACTCCAAGATGTCTCTAAAAGCACGGGCCGAGGCGCTACGCAATTACCGCTCCGGGCGTTCGGAAGTTCTGGTTACATGCCGCGCGCTCGACGAGGGGTTTAATGTTCCCGAGACTCAGCTCGGCATCATTGCGGCCAGCACCGCGACACGGCGCCAGCGCATACAACGCCTCGGCAGAATAGTTCGCCCAGCCCCGGACAAGGAGACAGCGAACGTCTACACCCTTGTCGCAACGCGCCCTGAGATTGAGCGCCTTAAAGAAGAAGAACATCTGCTTGAGGGTGTCGCTTCCATCCGATGGAGCCGAGCATGAAGATTTTTATCGGCGGCAATTGTTGCAGCGAAGCTGCGTTTAATCTCCTTGATCCCTCCGCGTTTACGGAGGGTGACTTTGAGGCCCACGCGGTCAAGGCCCTCGTTTGCGCCTTTCCCGAATATCGTTGTATCGCGTTTCGCGCGGACTTTTCGTTTGAAAACCAAATTCGTCGCTCCGACCTTGCTCTAGTTCACAAGACCTTTTCCCACTGGTTTGTCGTAGAGGTTGAGCTTCTTTCGCATTCACTCATGGGACACGTTGTCCCACAGGTGCGCTGTTTTCGATACGGAGAGCCGTTGTCTTCAACAGCAACGGTGCTTTGCGGTGCGATTCCAGAAATGGATTATGCCCATGCTCTTTCGTTCTTGCAGTTCATTCCGCGTTCGGTCGTGGTCGTCGCAAACCGCGACAGCACCGAATGGAGAGCTTGCTTTAGGGGCCTTGATGTTCAGATGCTCACGGTCTCGGTGTATCAGCGCAACGACGGCCAGATTGCACATGAAATAAACGGCAGCCTATTCGTGGTTAAGGAGAATCTCGGTTTCTTTCGCTATTCAGCGATTGATCGTTCGTTACGTTTGCCTCTCACCTTCACCGAGTCAGAAGGACGGATTCAGATCGAAGACCCGTTCGGCGCAAGTGGCGCATGGTTTGTCAGCCGGACAGAGGATGCCGTGTGGCTTACGAAGGAGATGGGCGATCCTGGACTTCCGCATAACGAAATGTTGCAGGTCATACGGACTTCTTCTGGAAAGCTGAAACTTTCGCTGACGTCTTTGTAGTTGCGATCACGGAATACGACATGACACTTCCCGCCTAGCGATGAGCGGAACATAGCCGGAAGTTGCTCGTAATCTGTCCGGCATATCTGCGGAAGCAATGGAGCCAGGAACTGGCCGACAAGTTTTTCCTTGGTGCCAGCACGCGACCTCGGTCGCGAAAATCCTTGGCACTATGTACTGATCCAGCACGACGCGATAGATGCCAGTGCGACGTTCGGCAGTTTGGTCAGGCGATGCCGCTTTCAGGCTCCGAACTCGAATTGATTGCTGTGTTCAAACATGCCTCTTTTCTGTGACCCAATGAACGGCGGGCGGATGGCACTCTATGATTGCACTTGTAGATACGCCCCCGGCCGTATAAACGTCCCACGCGGGCGAGATCTCCGGTGAGATTGCACCCGCCTCACTCCCCACATCGAGGCCCACCATGCCCCCACTGTCAGAAACACATCGACGCGGCCATTGTGGCCCGTGCTATGTTCTCGTCTGGACATTGGGAAAACACCGGACGCAAGAAGATTCTGCGACCGTGCCCCAAGGGTTGCAGTAAGGAGTACGGGGCGCGGGAGATGAAAGCACACATCCCGCGTTGCGACGGGCCGCCCGCTACGTTCCCGGCACCCCACCCACGTCCACGAACAGGCTCTACACGCTGAGAGTCAACGCTGCTGCCTCGCGCTTCACCTTCCGCCAATCGCTCCGATTCCCTCTCAGAACGAATATGATGTAACGAAAGGGAATGTCGATCACGACCGTAGAGGATACACTTGTAAGCGTTCTCCACACAGCGCCTCCGGTTTACTCGAAACTGGAAGGCACACCGTGATGGGTGCCTAAATGTCAGGCATCCAGGGCATTTGCGGATAATTCTGAAAGAGCATCACCTGGAGCGCGCGGCTCAAACATGGAAGACCACTTTTTTCAGCATCCGATTCTCAATTCGCCCTATGAGTGCCCGACCCGGCATTGGGAACTCGACGCTGACGGCCAGCCTACTCAGCAGACGACTGAATCCCGGCGCGTGGCGAAGTACATCACGCCGATTCCCAAGCCTCGCAAGCGGAAGAAGTCCGCGACTCAGGAAACACTCGTTTTCAATGAGGGAGTTGGCCTCTCTACGGCGGCGCAGCAATACGACCCCACGCCGATCATCAATGATCTGCGCTATCAGGTGGACCGTTGGCGGCAGTTGCCGAACCCGAATGATTGGCTTGTCACTCCCGAAACGGTGCGGCTTCTCCAGCATTGGCGACACCACAAGTTCGCGGGCATCCGGCCATTCTTTTGCCAGATCGAAGCTGCCGAAACGGCCATCTGGCTGACCGAGGTTGCTCCAAAGATGGGAAAAACGGGCAAGGGCTTCATCGAGCACCTTGCCAACTCGAATGCCGCCGCCAATCCGGGACTCATGCGCCTAGCCTTGAAGTTGGCGACCGGCGCGGGCAAGACCACGGTCATGGCCATGCTGATAGCCTGGCAGACCGTCAATGCCGTTCGTCGCCCAGGCAGTACGCATTTCACCCGCGGCTTTCTGATCGTTGCGCCCGGTCTCACCATCAAGGATCGACTCCGCGTTCTCCAGCCCAACGACCCCGACAGCTACTATGCCAGCCGGGAGTTGGTCCCATCCGACATGCTCGACGACATCCAGCGCGCCAAAATCGTTATTACGAACTACCATGCCTTCAAGATGCGGGAGCGGCTGGACATTTCCAAGGGCGGACGGTCACTTCTTCAGGGCCGGGGCGAGCCTTTGATGACGCTGGAAACTGAAGGGCAGATGGTTCAGCGGGTCATGCCTGACCTGATGGGCCTGAAAAACATACTGGTACTCAATGACGAAGCCCATCACTGCTACCGGGAAAGGCCTCACGATCCAGACGAAGAGGATCTATCGGGCGAAGAAAAGCAGGAGGCTGAAAAGAACAACGAGGCCGCTCGACTTTGGATCAGCGGTTTGGAGATTGTTCAGCGTAAGTTAGGCATCGCCCGCATCGTTGATCTATCAGCAACCCCATTCTTTCTCCGTGGCTCCGGCTATAACGAGGGCACTCTCTTCCATTGGACGATGAGCGATTTCTCGCTGATGGATGCGATTGAATGCGGCATCGTGAAGCTACCCCGCGTTCCGGTTGCCGACAACATTTCCGGCGAAGAGACGCCAGTATTCCGCAACCTTTGGGAGCATATCCGCAAGGATATGCCCAAGAAGGGGCGCGGCAAAGGCGACGCTCTTGATCCGCTCAACTTGCCGGCCAAGTTGGTCACGGCGCTCGAAGCCCTCTACGGGCATTACAAGCTGACATACGAATCGTGGAAAGATGCCGGGATCAGCGTTCCTCCTTGCTTCATAGTCGTTTGCAACAACACCTCTACCTCGAAGCTGGTCTACGACTATATCTCCGGTTTCACCCGAACCAACGCCGACGGTTCAACCAAAACTGAAAACGGGCGGCTCGATCTCTTCCAGAATTTCGACGAGCACGGCAACCCGGTCCATCGAGCGCACACCTTACTGATCGACAGCGAAGAACTCGAATCCGGGGAAGCTCTCGATCCCAGGTTCCGCGAGATGGCCGCCGCTGAGATCGAGCAATTCCGTCGCGATATAATCGAGCGGACCGGCGACCAACAAGCGGGCGATAACATCTCCGATCAGGAATTGCTCCGCGAGGTCATGAATACGGTTGGCAAACCTGGAAAGCTAGGCGAATCCATCCGTTGTGTAGTCTCCGTTTCGATGCTCACCGAGGGGTGGGACGCCAACACCGTTACACACGTACTCGGCATCCGCGCCTTTGGCACACAGCTTCTATGCGAACAGGTCATTGGCCGCGCTCTTCGCCGCCAGTCTTATGACCTCAATGAAGAGGGGCTTTTCAATGTCGAGTATGCGGACGTACTCGGCATCCCCTTTGACTTCGCGGCGAAGCCCGTCGTGGCCCCGCCGCAAAAGCCCCGCGAGACAATTCACGTCAAGGCCATGCGGCCTGAGCGGGATGCACTGGAGATTCGGTTCCCGCGAGTATTGGGCTACCGCGTGGAACTGCCCGAAGACCGGCTCACTGCCAAATTCAATGAAAACCACAAATTCCATCTGACCCCTGAGTACGTTGGTCCCACCATCACCAACAACTCCGGCATCATCGGTGAAGATGTGAACCTCACCGTGGAACATCTTGGCGACATCCGCTCTTCTACAGTTCTCTACACGTTGACCGCGCACCTGCTGACTACCAAGTGGCGCGAACCCGGTGAAGAGGCAAAGTACAACCTCTTCGGTCAACTCAAGCGCATCACCAAGGAATGGCTAGAAACCTGCCTTACTTGCTCTGGCGGCACCTATCCGGCGCAGCTCATGATTCGCCAGCTTGCCGATGAAGCCTGCAACCGCATCACGGCGGCTATCACGGCGGACACCATCGGCAAAGCACCCATCAAGGCGCTTCTTGACCCCTATAACCCGACCGGATCAACCAACTTCGTCAATTTCACCACGTCCAAGACAGACCGCTGGCAGACAAGGGCTGACCGCTGCCACATCAACTGGGTCATTCTCGACAGTGATTGGGAGGGCGAATTCTGCCGTGTGGCCGAGTCGCATCCCCGCGTCAAGGCATACGTCAAGAATCACTCGCTCAGCTTTGAGGTTCCATACCGCTATGGTTCAGTTAGCCGCATCTACCGGCCAGACTTCATTGTCCTGGTCGATGATGGACATGGAGACGAGGACCTGCTCCATCTGGTAGTCGAGATCAAGGGTTACAGACGTGAGGATGCAAAGGACAAGGCGGAGACGATGCGGACCTACTGGATTCCCGGCGTGAACAACAGCGGCAAATTCGGCCGTTGGGCCTTTGCCGAGTTCACAGAGGTCTATGCCATGGAAGCGAATTTCGCAGCCAAGGTCGAGGAAGAGTTTCACAAAATGCTGCTGCCGTTTACAACGGCCGAATGTGAGGCAGGGACAATATGAATGCTCATAGTATGCCGTTCGCCAAGATTATCAGTAGCGATCAGGGTGCGCGGGAACATTACCACGTTCCCAAGTATCAGCGCGAATACACATGGAGAGGGTTGAATTGGGACCGACTGCTTCAGGACATTGACGAGAACGACGCAGGATACTTTATGGGATCGCTCATCTGCGTCAAAGATGGAGATTCTCCAGTCCCTGGAGATGAGTTGATTTACGAGGTTGTGGACGGCCAGCAAAGACTGACCACTCTGTCATTGTTGATGATGGTCATCTACGAACGCCTCACCTTGCTCGAAAAGACACAACCATTCGACGACGAAGAAGATCGTCAGGACTTTCAGAATGCTCTCACAAGTCTGCGGAATAAACTGGTTAAGAAAAAGAAGCAAGGCGAATACCGCAAAGAGGAACTTGGTGGTTGGATCGAACTTTCAAAGATGTGTTTCTTGCGTGTTCAGCCGAGCAGCCAAAACAGAAACCTGGAAGACTATCTGTACCTTCTCGGTGAAATTGGCCTCCTCAAGAACCGCGAAAGACCCAGATACCTTGGAAATCGATTAATGGCAAAAGCGTATCGATTTTTCGTTGACAAAATCCCCGATGATACCAAGAGTTTACTGGCGCTGGTATCCAAGATTAATGAGCTTAACTTTGTCCACATCTCGGTTTCCTCGCAGGCAGACGCGTTTACTTTGTTTGAAACACTCAACAACCGCGGCGTTCCTCTCTCGGCAATAGACATAATAAAGAACAAGATGCTTGCAGAAATGGAAAAGCAGCATCGCATAAATATCGATGAATCGTATGAACGATGGCAACAAATCATTGGCGCTATACCGGATGCCTCAGACCAGGAACGGTTCTTGCGGCATTTTTACAACGCGTTCCGATGGGACCCCTCCGTCAAGGTCGATGGAATACCCCGCGCCGTCAAATCGAAGATCATTGCCATCTATGAGAAGCTCATCAAGAACAATGCGCAAACTGTGTTCGACAGGCTTTGCGAAATGGCGGCGCTATATGGACGACTCATCGATCCTGATGATGCTGATTTCAAGAAAGCCATGTGCTCGCAGCTAATTGACCTTGCCCGCATTAATGCGGCTCCTGCATATCAGGTTCTTCTCTACCTCTTTTCACTTCCCGCAAAGAAGTTGGCCGAACCGGACTTCCTTCCTCGTGCGGTCGATCTTTTGCAACGTTTTTACGTTCGTCGAAATGTGACAGATTTTCCAAGCACACGCGATCTTGACCAGGCTCACATGGATCTCATTCAAGCCTGTCAATCTCGAATAGCTAAAGGCGGCGCACTGAGCTTTGATTTCTTTCGCGACAAACTATTGAAACGCGATCAGTTCGCTGACAGGGCGACATTTGAAGAAGCTTTGAAGGGCGGGATGTATTCTTCAAACGCTGGGATGACTAGGTACTTGCTCATCAAGATTGATGAGACCCATCGTTCTCGCGAGTATGCTCCGGATTTCTGGGCAAGAAACGAGGGCGACAAATTCGTTTGGACAGTTGAGCATGTGCTTCCACAAAATGAGACTATTTCTGATGCCTGGGTTGAAATGATTGCTGATGGCGATAAGAAAATGGCATCCAACTTGCATGAGAAACACGTCGATAGACTGGGCAATCTGACGCTTAGCGGCTACAATTCTCAACTGGCCGCCGCTCCATTTCCTAAGAAGCAGGCACTTGCCGAGAACCGTAAGTTTCTTGGACACAGCATCAATATCGGCTATCGAAATGGACTGGAACTCAACAAGTTGTCCTTCAAGATAGGAAAGTCTCAGATTAGCTTGGCGACTGCCACTGTGTGGACTCCAGAGTTCATCGAAGCCCGGACAAACCGAATGTGCGGATTGCTGATGGAAATGTACAAGTTTGAAGGTATCGATTGACGCATTGTGCAGAATGAATCCGGGTATCTCTGAAACAGTCTCTTTGAAAATGTGGGCGGGCAAATGGCGAAGAAGGAAACAAAGCAAGCAACGAAGACGGTTGAGACGCTGACGCACGACGAGGCCTCGCGCAAGAATATTCCCACGGCTGAGTACCAGTCCGTCATGCGCACGGACGAGCAGGTGCCGATTCGCGTTGCGTATGAGCGCCGCAACCGCGATCTTGACCCGCAACTGGTTTGGCGGGGAAAGGATGAGCTGGACTGGTCCGATCTGGTTGTGCCTGCGCCGCCGCTCTACATCCAGGAGAAGGTCCACCCGAAGGTACTGATCGACGACCTGCGGAGGCAGACGGAGAAGAGCAACGGCAAGAAGAAAGACACACAGTTCGATCTCTTCGCCGATTTCAACGGACTGCCTAGTGAAGATGCCAAGACGGAGTTCTACCAGCACGACGCCCATTGGTCGAACCGGATGATTTTGGGCGACAGCTTGCAAGTCATGGCATCGCTGGCCGAGCGTGAAGGATTGCGCGGCAAGGTGCAGTGCATCTACATTGACCCGCCGTACGGTATCAAGTTCAATTCCAATTTTCAGTGGTCAACGACAAGCCGCGATGTGAAGGATGGAAACATTGACCACATCACACGCGAGCCGGAACAGGTGAAAGCGTTCCGGGATACGTGGCGGGATGGAATTCACTCCTATCTAACATACTTGCGGGATCGCCTGACGGTTGCACGGGATTTGCTGACGGAGTCCGGTTCGATCTTTGTGCAGATTGGTGATGAGAACGTTCACCGAGTACGTGCTTTGATGGATGAAGTCTTTGGCAATGATTCCTGCGTAAACCAAATCACTTTTCTCAAGACATCAAGCAGCACTTCGGACTTTCTGGGCAATGTTGCCGATTACTTGCTCTGGTATTGCAAAAAAAAGGAGTCACTGAAATTCCGAGAACCGTTTTACTCGAAAGAACTAGGGAATGGGGCGTTTGAGGCTTACAACAAGATTCTTCTCCCAGATGGGTCCATTTCTGCCGCCAGTGCGTTGCCAGAGAATGAACACGCAGACGGCGACATAATCCGGTTCGATAACATAACCTCGCAAAGTGTTGGGCGCGACAAGGGTGAAGGCGCAGCCTCTTGGTTTCCGGTAAGAATATCTGGACGGGAGATCACTCCAAACATCAAAGTTAGATGGAAGACAAATGAGTTAGGAATGTCGCGGCTTATGAAAGCTGGGCGCCTGAGTCCGGCGAAAAACAGCCTGAACTATTTAAGGAAGTTGAAGGACTTCACAGCCGTAGCTCGTCACCATATCTGGACAGATACCATAATCTCTGGCTCTTCGCTCGAAAAGAATTATGTGGTCGAAACCCTCCCTTTTGTTGTTCAGAGGTGCATTTTGATGACCACGGACCCCGGTGATCTCGTTCTCGATCCGACTTGTGGCTCAGGCACTTCTGCCTATGTTGCGGAACAATGGGGCCGTCGTTGGATCACGATTGATACTTCTCGCGTGGCGTTGGCGTTGGCACGTGTTCGTGTAATGGGCGCTCGCTACCCTTACTATCTGCTTGCAGACTCCAGAGACGGCCAGGTAAAGGAAGGCCAGATCACAGGCAGGGTGCCATCGGATGCGCCAACGCGCGGCGACATTCGTCAAGGATTCGTCTATGAGCGCATTCCTCACATTATGCTGAGTTCCATAGCCAATAATTCTGAGATCGACGTGATCTGGGACGAGTACCAGATTGTTCTCGAACTACTGCGGGAGAAGTTGAACGCCGCGCTCAAGAAGAATTGGCAGGAGTGGGAGATTCCGCGCGAGCCTGAGAAGACATGGCCCCAGGCAGCTAAAGACCTTCATGCTGAATGGTGGGAGCAGCGCATCGCCCGCCAGAAGAAGATCGATGCCTCTATCGCAGCCAAAGCCGACTTTGAATTCCTCTACGACAAGCCTTACGAGGACAATAAGAAGGTGCGCGTCGCCGGTCCCTTCACCGTCGAGAGCCTCTCGCCGCATCGCGTTCTCGCTGTGGATGAAAATGACGAACTCTTCGAGCCGTCAGCCACCTCCGATGTGGACGCACGGAACGCGCAGGATTTTGTCCAGGTCATCCTCGACACACTGAAGATCAGCGGCGTCCAGCAGGCACATCGGGAAGACAAGATTACCTTCTCGTCCATCGCCCCCTGGCCCGGAGATCGCGTCTGTGCCGAGGGGCGGTACACCGACCAGGACGGGACTGAAAAGCGAGCGGCTATCCTGATTGGTCCAGAGTTTGGCACCGTCTCCCGCCCCGATCTGGTTTCCGCTGCCCGCGAGGCTGGCGACGCAGACTTTGATGTGCTGATTACCTGCGCTTTCAACTATGACGCGCACTCTGCGGACTTCAACAAGTTGGGCCGCATCCCTGTGCTAAAAGCCCGCATGAATGCCGATCTTCACATGGCCGCCGACTTGAAGAACACCGGTAAGGGAAATCTGTTTGTTATCTTCGGAGAGCCGGACATTGAGATTCAGGATACCGATGCCGGACGGATTCGCGTCAAGGTGAAGGGCATTGATGTCTTCAAGCCCCATCTTGGACGGGTTGAGCAGAGCAGTCCCGATGAGCTGGCCTGTTGGTTCATCGACACCGACTACAACGAAGAGAGCTTCTTCGTTCGCCACGCTTACTTTTTGGGAGCTAACGATCCGTACAAGGCACTCAAGACGACGCTGAAAGCGGAGATCAATCAAGAGGCATGGGAGTCGTTGCACAGCGATACCTCACGGCCATTCGACAAACCCGACTCCGGCAGAATCGCGGTGAAGGTTATCAACCACCTTGGCGACGAAGTGATGAAGGTATTCCGAGTGAATTGAGGACGACAGCGGATGGAATTCCGGATTGCAGACACGTTCACCGACAGTCTCGCCAAGCTGACGGGCGAGGAGCAGAAGGCTGTGAAGACAGCGGCCTTCGATCTGCAATTGAATCCGGCGCAACCAAGTCTGCAATTCCACAAACTCGATAAAGCGAAAGACCCGAACTTCTGGTCCATTCGCGTCAATCTCGACCTGCGACTGATCGTCCACCGCACTGGAACCAGCCTGTTGCTTTGCTATGTGAACCACCACGACGAAGCCTACCAGTGGGCCGAACGGCGGCGGTTGGAGACACATCCGAAGACTGGCGCCGCGCAGTTGGTAGAAATCCGCGAGCGCGTTCAAGAGATTCCCAAGTACGTGGAAGTGGAGCAGCCAGCTCCGCCCAAGCCGCCAGTCTTCAAGTACATTTCCGATGGACAGTTTCTTGCCTACGGAGTTCCGTCCGAATGGCTTGCCGACGTGCGGGAGGCCACAGAGGACACGCTGCTTGAGATTGCCGGACACCTGCCAGCCGAGGCCGCCGAGGCACTGCTGAATCTGGCGACCGGCATCAAGCCGCCGCTGCCAGAACAAGTGCCAGTAGGCGCGAATCCCTTCGAGCATCCAGACGCGCTACGCCGTTTCCGCGTGATGAAGAACGTGGAGGAGCTTGCTCTTGCACTCGATTATCCTTGGGAGCGCTGGGCCGTGTTTCTGCATCCGGCGCAGCGCAAATTTGTTCAGAAGGACTTCAATGGTCCCGCCAGAGTATCGGGATCGGCGGGCACCGGGAAGACGATTGTCGCGTTGCACCGGGCCGTGCATCTTGCGCGAACCAACCCGGAGACGCGGATGCTCCTCACGACCTTCTCGGATATTCTTGCGAATGCATTGAGAGCCAAGCTCCGCTTGCTGATTAACAGCGAGCCGCGTCTTGGTGAACGCATTGAAGTTCACTCCATGAACGCGATTGGCCGCCGTCTCTATGAATTGAACATCGGTAAGCCGCAGATTGCCCTGCGAGAGACTGTCATCACTTGCTTGAAGGCGGCCGCCAGCGCGGTCGATGGCAACAAATTCTCGCTGCAATTCCTGACGACAGAATGGGAACAGGTTGTCGATGCGTGGCAATTGGATACGTGGGAGGACTATCGCGATGTGACCCGTTTGGGCCGCAAGACACGCCTCAAGGAACCGCAGCGGCTCATTCTTTGGTCCATCTTTGAGAAGGTTCGATCTGCCCTGAAATCGCAGGGATTGATTACGGAATCGGGACTCTTCAACATCCTGGCGAGTCGATACCGCAGCGGCATTAGTTCGCCGTTCGACTTCGCCGTCGTTGATGAAGCCCAGGACATCAGCATAGCGCAACTCAGATTCCTGGCCGCGCTTGGCGCTAGTCGCCCGAACGGCCTTTTCTTTGCCGGCGATCTCGGCCAGCGGATCTTCCAGCAGCCATTTTCATGGAAAGCGCTCGGGGTGGATGTTCGCGGGCGCTCATCAACATTGAAGATCAACTACCGGACTTCTCATCAGATTCGCTCAAAAGCCGACCGCCTGCTCGGGGCAGAGGTTGCCGATGTGGATGGCAACACAGAGGAACGCAAGGGAACGATTTCTGTATTCGACGGCCCAGCGCCGTGCATTCAAGTTTTGCCGACCGCTGCAAGTGAAATCAAGATCGTAGGCCAATGGATTGCGGACCTAACGAAGATAGGAGTTCCGCCGCACGAGATTGCGATCTTCGTTCGATCTGCTACCGAACTGGACCGGGCCAAAGCCGCGGCAAACGCCGCCGCGCTCAGTTTCGATGTTCTTGATGAGAACGTCACGACGCCAATTGGACGACTGTCAATCAGCACCATGCACCTGGCCAAAGGTCTGGAATTTCGGGCAGTCGCAGTGATGGCTTGCGACGATGAAGTCATTCCACTCCAAGAACGGATTGAGACCGTCACCGATGAGGCCGACCTTGAGGACGTTTACAACACCGAGCGCCATTTACTTTACGTTGCCTGCACTCGCGCCCGAGACCATCTGCTGGTGACCAGTACCGCCCCGGCATCCGAGTTCTTGGACGACTTGGGACTCTGAGACGTTGAAGGGGAGAAATCGCCACCAAGAATTGCCTCAGGTCATGGGCAGCATCGTGATCTTTGAGGTATGTCCAGGCTCATAAATGGCAAGTTATCGGCAAAGCTACTAAATCTTACAGATATAAACACATAACTTTTCTACGCGTTTCAGTGAGGGCTCCTGCCCTACGCTCCAGGCGCGCCGCAGTAAAAAACGGCACCTCTTGCGTTACCCCTCTAGCGGACCTGTGTCCTGTCCGCAACGCCTGCCCTTGCCGAACAGCAACAGCAAAAACCCTTCCTAAGGGGCTCCGCCCGCTCGCGCCCGCAAGGGGTTTCCCCAGTCTTCCGCACTGCGCTGCGCTCCGTTTGTGCAGACCAAGGAGCTTTCCACTCTCGCTGCGCTCCGTTGCAAGCCCTGGGAGATTCCCCTCCCCTTGCAGTTGCTACCCCCGCAGGCGTGGGCCTGGGCCAAGGCGTTGTTGTGTGAACAACAACAGCAAAACCATTCAAACCCGAAAGGACAAAATCAAATGACCATAGCAATTACCGCCACTTACAGCCCCGAAGACAACAAACTCCGCCTCTATGCTTCCAGCCGTCTCGACACCGCAACCTATGAGCGCGTGAAGGCCGCAGGGTTCAAATGGGCACCCAAACAAGACCTTTTTGTTGCCCCGATGTGGACACCGAGCCGCGAAGACCTTTGCATTGAATTGGCCGGTGAGATCGGCGACGAAGACACTACTTTGGTTGAGCGGGCCGAGGCAAAGGCCGACCGATTGGAAGACCTCAGCACCCGACGCGCCCAGGACGGAGACCGCGCACAAAACGCCGTTCACGCAATCGCCGAAGGCATCCCGTTTGGTCAGCCGATTCTTGTAGGCCACCACTCGGAGCGGCACGCCCGGAAGGACGCCGAGAAGATCGAGAAGGGAATGCGCCGCGCCGTCGAGATGTGGAAAGCAGCGGAATACTGGCAGAGCCGCGCCAAAGGAGCAATCCGGCTTGCCAAGTACAAAGAGCGCCCGGACGTGCGCGCCCGCCGCATCAAGGGATTGGAGGCCAGCAAGCGCAAAGAGGAAAAGAGCCAGCAAGAGGCCGAGATGTGGCTCAAACTCTGGACAGCTTGCAGCCAAGAGCAAGACAAGAAACTTCAGGCGCAAGTAGCTCTCAGAATCGCCGGAATGTGTCACCTGAATTTAGCCCGCAAAGAAGGCGACAAAGAAGGCCATCCACACACGCCCAGCGCATACGATGCGCTTACCGGGAGCTTCCCCAGCCTGTACGCGCCGCGCACACTGGAGGATGTTTTTGCATCCGCTTTTGCGACCTATCCGGGCAGAATCGAACACACTCAGCGGTGGATTGACCACTACACAAACCGCGTTGCATACGAGCGGGCAATGCTTGACGACCAGGGCGGAACAGTGGCCGAGAAGACCGGCCCGGAGAAGGGCGGCGCAGTGAGATGCTGGACATTTCGCGGGTGGTCATACATCCAAAAGGTGAACAAGGTTTCTGTTACCGTGCTTGACAATTGGGGCAACGGTGGAGCGAACTTCACCCGCACCGTGCCGTTTACCGACCTCAAAGGTGTGATGACGAAAGCCGCCGTAGACGCGGCCCGCGCCGATGGGCGATTGATCGAGAGCGCATCCAAACAGGGTTTCTCTCTTTTGGACTCTACACCTGCCACGTCTTCGGTCCCGGCCCCTAAGCCGGAGCCGGAGGCCGCAGATTGCGATGAGACCCCCGCGAAGGATGACACGGTTTGCCCGGATGGTTCAGACTGCGAAGACTCCGAATGCAGAGCCGAGAGAATCCGGCAAGGCATTACGCCCACAAACACCCGCGACAAGATCGAGCAAATGCAGAACGCCTTGAAAACCGGAGTGCAGGTAATCGCCGCCCCGCAACTTTTCCCGACACCGTCCGCGCTGGCCGAGCGCATGGTCGAGGAGGCCGACATTCAGCCAGGTCACTGCGTTCTTGAGCCGAGCGCGGGAACCGGCGCAATTCTTGCAGCACTGCCGAACGTGAGACCGTTCGGCAGCGTGACCGCTGTCGAGATCAATGCAACATTGGCCGCATCATTGGAACAAGTCGCAGACGAAACCATTTGCGGAGATTTTCTGGAGCAAAACGGCAATCTGGGCCAGTTTGACCGGATTCTGATGAACCCGCCCTTTGAAAATGGCGCGGACATCAAGCACATTCAACACGCGATGAAGATGCTGAAACCCGGAGGCCGCTTGGTTGCCATTTGCGCAAACGGCCCCAGGCAGCAAACCACCTTGAAGCCACTGGCAGAGAACACAGGAGGATGGTACGAAGACCTGCCCGCCGGAACTTTTGCCAGTCAGGGAACCAACGTCAACACCGCTCTCTTGCTCATCGAAAACTGACGCCATCCAAGGGCCGGAGCGATCCGGCCCCCGCTTTCCCGCCAATTCCGCAGGATGCGTCATTGCCGGCGCCTCCCGCTCCGCCCCCGGCACCCCACCCGTGTATTTGTGGTGCCGGAGCACCACACCGCGGACAAAATCCTGCCTGGTCCAGCACTGTTGAAGCGGCCAATTTACCTTTCGGGAGTTGGCCAATAATCACCTGCCCACGCCGCATCTTGCGGCGTTTCATGCCGCCCGCTGCGCCCCCGGCACCCCACCCGCGAGTGGTGCAGGAGCACCTTCCATTGCTCCCCAGACCCCCGACGTTGTCACCATCGCGTGACGCTTCAATCCAGTGCTGCTCGTCCGCATCGCACATGGTGCAGACAGATTCCCAGAGCAGTGCCAGCTCGTGGCGGCGCTAATTCTGCCGAGTTGTGTCCAAACGGAAGTCCTTCGTTAATTATAGTAAGCCGTTTAGAATGAATATAGTATAGGTTGCAACATTCTGCAAACCGAAATCCAAGCAGGCGAGGAAATGACACTGTCATATTAAAACAATTATTAGAGTTGACAATGTCATACGAAATGGTGCACGATAATTCTGTCGCGGAGGCGCAGGAATGCGTGACGGAATCTACAAGAGTCTGCCACTTGGCCGTGGTTGGAAATCGCTGTTGCGGTCTTGCGAGCGCGAAAAGGAACGCGGTGAAACCGCTTGCGTCAAGGCGCAGCGTGCGATTATAGCGGAACTCTGCATCGAGGTATCGCCCGCGTTCATACATGAAATACTGGCGCGCGGCCGCCAAAACGAATCGTTGCTGGCAGGATTCAAAGCATTTGAACCCGATCTCACATGCCGCGACCTTGGAGGGAACAATTCGCCTTTTGAAAATGATGTCCTCGCAAGTGCGAAGAGAGCGGAAGCCAAAGGAACGCGAGGAATCGCAATTGTAGACAGTGCGCTGAAGGAAAGCCTCGACCGTTTGAAGGATCGCAGGGTTCTTCAGATCGAGCAACACTGCCTTTATGAGGGCGGCGTTGAGGCAAGACCGATGATCCAGGCGGTACGAGAATCAGTTAAGCAGACCGATACGTCCGCGATTGTTACCGACATTACGCAGGGAAAACGGCTCAAATTGCCGCGAGTGAAAAAACCAATCGAACTTGAGGAAGACCTCACGAAAGTCAACTGATGAGACCAGAACTATTGAAGGAAAGTCAGATACCATCGGCAGATGTTGACGTCTACGAATCCGGATCGCGCCCGCGTCGTGCTGATTACACCTGCAAGATTGGGAGGGATTTGACGATAGATCCCGAACGGCTCGGCCATTATTGTCTGACGGATGTGGAGCCAGTCGTTGACGATCTTGTCCTGATTGCGGGAGCTATTGCGTTTACGGACCGGGTTGTAGCGCGGAGGCCGTCAATAGCATGGCGGCGTAATCTGCACGTTTCGATTCCTGTTCACGAGCCGGCGCGATGGCAAGACGCAGCACTTTATCGACAGTTGATCTGCGCTCTCGATTATGTCACTGGCGACAATTGGGAGCTTTCGTTCAAACTCCGTAGGAATAAGACGCCCATCAAGCAGCAGGCACTCCTACCAATACCCAATGGAGCCGCGATGGTGATGCCGTTTAGTGACGGGCTTGATTCGTTCGCCGTATCTCGGCTCATTACTGCGCAGCATCCAAATGTGCCTCTCTTTCTCGTCACTACCGGCAAGCACAAAAACCGCGCCGTGGACGAGAGTAACGCTGGATTGGGAACCATGATGAGCCGGGTTGCGATTCCATTCAACCTCTCGTCTAAGCATCGGAAGGTCCGTTTTTGTGAGGCTAGCTATCGTTCTCGCGCGTTTGTGTTTGGAGTGATCGCTGGCGTTGCTGCCCATCACGTGGGCGCGAATAGCATCTATGTGGCAGAGAGCGGCCAGGGGTCGCTTGGACCGTGGTTGACGCCAGTCGGCAACGAGGCCCCCGATGTCCGTATGCATCCATCTTTTACGGCGCGCCTGTCATCACTTCTCAATCTCATCTTTGGGAGCACATTGTCCCATATTCACTCTCAGCTCTGGCAAACAAAAGGCGAGACGCTGAAAGCGCTTGCGGAGCGTGGCCTTTCAGATGGATGGTGGCTCACGTCGTCCTGTGCGAGGGACCAACGATATGTATTCCTAAACAACAAGCGCATTCAGTGCGGCGTTTGTGCGGGATGCCTCTTGCGGCGCGAGTCGTTGTTCGCCGCGAACTTGAGCAGCGAGCTCGATAGGTATCTTTGGGATGATCTTCAAGCGCCCAGCCTCGGTCAGGCGGTCCAGGAGCGCATTACCACACCGAATGATGAGCGACAGGCACTTTGTGCCGTACACGAAATGCAAGGATTTGGGAATATGGTCTCAGAAGTTGGCAGAATCAGGACGGCATCGGAGGATTTATCTCCATTTGTAAATCAGGACTCGAATATAGTTGAAGCAAACCTCATACGGCTCATTGCCGCTCATGCGTCAGAATGGCAAATGTTCCGTTCAATGCTCGGATCGCAATCGTTCATTAACCAGTGGTTGGATGTGCTGCAATGACTAATCTTCTCGATACGACCGATTCCATTCAACTCGGTGAGCGGCTCCGCATCGCGCGAGCTAGAGCTGGGTTCACCCAGCAGGAAGCTGCGGACAAACTAACGCTGGCCCGTACCACCCTAGTCGCGCTCGAAAAAGGCCAACGTCGGCTTCGTCCTGAAGAACTCAAGAGCATGACTGGCGTGTACGGGATCTCAGTCAACGCACTGTTACGCCCGCAATCAGTCTCCGTCAATTTGGTGCCGCGTTTTCGAGCTATTGCTCCCCATGAACAGGATGCAGCGAATGCGGCTCTACTACTCAACGATCTTGCTGCGGCTCAATTCGATCTTGAGACGATCTTGGGCATTACTTTTCGGCCTCACTACCCCCCTGAGCGCACGCTCGGTCCCGGCGATATACGGGACCAAGCTGAGGACGCTGCTCTGGAGATTCGCCAGCGACTCGGTATAGGCCTGAACGCAATTCCCGATATTGTGAGTTTACTCGAACTGGAATTTGGCGTTCGCATATTCATCCGTTCTCTCGGCGCGGGAAAAATATCTGGTCTTTTTGCTTTCGACGCCCAGATTGGCGCTTGTATTCTCCTGAACAAGGATCATCCACGAGAACGACGTGCTATGACGGCTGCGCACGAACTTGGGCACCTGATTGCGACGAGAACCCAACCGGACGTTGTCGATCTTCATACCCTGCCTCAATCGCGGGAAGAACGATTTGCCGCGGCATTCGCGTATTCCTTACTCATGCCGGCGGCATTTGTGAGAAGGAGGTTTACCGAACTTCAACAAGAGAGTGGTGCGTTTTCACCCCGCCACTTAATTCTCCTCGCACACCAGCTTTCGGTCTCCGAAGAGGCAATGTGTCGCCGTCTTGAGGAACTGCATCTCCTGCCGTCAGGTACTTGGGATTCTCTTCGTGACCGGGGCTTTTCTGGAACGTTGGTTCGCCAGGTTCTTGGAGATAAAGCCTCGACGGAAGAGAGCACCGTGCCGCCGCGCCTTTGGTATCTTGCAGCCGAAGCATATCGACGCGGCCTATTGTCCGAGGGGCAGATTGCCCGAATGCTCAAAACTGATCGCATAGAATTGCGGGCAATATTAGACGTTCTCGGCGCAGAGGAGGGCGATAGACTTGACTCCCTCTAAACTACGCGCCGTTCACAACAAGCTCATACTTGATGCCAGTGTTCTCATTAACATTCTCGGCACTGGCAGTCCTGATACCGTTCTTCGCGCGATGAATCGCTCCGTTTTGGTTGATGAAGTCGCCTTGCGGGAGGTGACCATCGATCCTTTTACCGGGAAGTCTCCCGCCGATTTGCTTGTTAGCCTTCAAACGAGCAGTCTCATTGAAGTTATTGGCATGGACGATGATGCATACGATCTATTCATCGGGCTAACAGGAGCAGAGGCTCCAGACGATCTCGACGACGGCGAAGCGGCAACGCTCGCGCAAGCTGCGCACAAGGGCTACGTTGCGGTCATTGACGAGAAAAAGGCGACGCGTATCGCAGGGGTTCATTTTCCAGAGGTCGTCCTCTTAAACTCGTTGGATCTGCTCGCTACGCCGGAATTGTTGCAACAGAGTGGACGGGAGGGGTTTGCAGATATTGTCTATTTCGCGCTCCATAATGCGCGAATGAGGGTGCCTTCACATCAACGTGACTGGGTTGTGAGCCTCTTGGGCTATGGCCGCGCCCAGGAATGTCCGAGTCTCGGCTTGTTGCCCGATTCGCGTGTCTCCCCACTGGGCAAATGAAGACACAAGCCGATTTGATTGCCATAGCCCGTATTATGGTCAGCCTGCCGAGCATCTTCCATCTTTCAAAGCCCCAAGTTGTCGTTGATGGCGACGGCAATCTCCTGCTCGGAGCTAAGGTAGCGTTCGGTGGTTTGGATGGAGGCGTGGCCGAGCAAGAACTTGATCTGTTCGAGGTCTCCGCCGTTCTTGCGGCAGAGTTTCGCGCAGGTGCGACGCAGATCGTAGGCCCCGAAACGCTCGATACCGATGGCTTTCGCCGATTGCTCGGCCAGCCGCATTTGCAACTAGCAAAGAAGCAGAGGTCTGCGAACGGGAGTTGAAGTTGAGCGGCAGGTACATCTTCCCAACATAGGTTGAGGTTCTAAAAATGGGCTGGCAATACAAGAAGCGACCTGATGGAAAAATAGCCGTCACTCTCGATAATAATGTGTGGAACTTTCTCTTTGATAGAGGACTCAATCTCGCTTCGGAACTTCCATCCGCCGAGTTCGTAATCTCCATTCCACGTGAAGTCGAAATTGAGGCAGGGGCGATTCCACCCAAAGGTTCAAAGGTGCCGCTAAAGGAATATATTGCCCGGACGATTGCCGAGTGCGACATCAAAACACTGTGGGTGTTTGGGTTTTCTGGGAAAGGCTCCGGTCCGCAAAGAGTGGGGGGTTTCGGGCAGGGGACGTGGCAGGGTAAGACCGAAAGCGAATTCTACTCGGCGATAAGGCAACGATTCCTCGTTGGGCAACCCGAAATGGGAAGCCAGCTTGCAAGGAACGAGGGGGACGCGGCTGTCGCGGCGAAATCCTTCTCCTCGATTGTGTTGACGTGTGAAAGTCGAAAGGTTAACGGCCCTCTTCGCTTTGCCTACGAGAACGGCGGAGCAATCCTCTACTTGGATACCTTCGATGGTAGTGGGCAGACGCTGAAAGAGTATGTAGCCGCCTTTTATCAGCAGCTATGATTTCTCCCTCACCGCGAGTTCATCCTTTGGTCGGCTGGAGCAGTCGGCCAGTACAGCGAAGCTCCGGCGGCTTGAAATCGAGCGGATTGAAACACTCCTGGCCGAGGTGGAGAATCCAATCCCAGGCCCAACGCTGCGCTAGGGCCGCGCAAGAACCAGATTATCCGACCGATTCCATAGAGCCTCAAAATCGGCGGAGAACGCCGTTACCGCATCGGGCGACTGAATGTAGAATACGTCGTTGTCCTGATCTTCCAGCCCTGCCCGCGACCAATTGGCCGAGCCGGTACGGATAAAGCTACTGTCCACCGCATAGCTCTTCAAGTGCATCAAATCTCGGCTGGCCTTCACTCTCACATCAACCCCAGCGGCTACGAGAATGGCGCTCGTGGTCTCATGGCCGTATGCCCTCGATTGTTCCTGTGCATACTGCTCAGCATCGCGGTACACGCGGACCCGCACCCCTTGCCGCGCCTTGCTTGCAAGCAACTCCGCAATCTCTTTATCTGTGAAGGCGTACATCGCAACGTCTATATTGCGCCGAGCCTTGCCGAGCACAGCGATTTCCTCAGCCTCAAGATTCGCCCCAGGCGCGTAATCGACATGCTCCGGCGTCCTTCCCGCCGCCGAGGACTCCGCAGCCGCTACAGCGGCCCGTCCGGCGCCCCCCGGCGCAGCCGCAGGGGAGTGCTGCAATGTCCGAGCCATTATTGCCAGCGTCAGCACCCCCATACCGAGCATTACCGCCCGCATGACGCGCTTGTTTAGTCCCCGCCGTCTCTGCTGCTCCGCAACGGTCATAGGGGCGTCCGGCGTGGCGCTAGAGCCACGCCGAAACGCATAATCCCCAGCTTTCACTACCATCTGCGCCAGGTCCATACAGTCCTCTTTCTGATGCTCCTACTTGCGCCGCCTTTTGCGGTCAACCCCATCCAGCAATTCCGACAGGCTCATATCGTACATCTTCGCAACCTTTAGCAGCGTTTGCAGTGAGCAGGTCTTTCCGGCTTCGATCTTTCTCCAGTGGGATTCAAAGAAGTCGAAATTACGTGCCACGTACAACTGTGTCCAGTTGCGCTCAAGCCGGAGTTCCTTAATCCTCTTTCCGATCTCCAAACACAACGCCTCGTACTCATCCAAATGGCCCTTGCGCGATCCCTTTATTGTAGAAAGTCTCGGCATATTGCTCCGCGATTTATTCGTTCTTGAAACCTCTCATGAACTTCAATATATATAAAAATCATATTGAACGCGACCCCGCTCCCGTCTCTCCAACTTTTCCTGCCACAATCAGGTTGATTTCTGGTTACCAGACATTCAGGTTACTTTTCGGTTACCCAAAAAAACGCGCACACCCGCTCAATACGGCATTTCTACAATACCGAGCGCCAATGTACCGCATATTTTCGTATGCGGTAACGAGTTTGCTCTTTTTTAACACATCAGGCACTTGACATAGGTACTAAAGATCAAATAGTTTTTTAATCAAGCCTCCGTTTGGCCAAAACAAACCACAGCTACAGAAAGGCAATATGAAGATTTCTTCATTGCTCCCTTCCTGGGATGCTTCGACCCTCCGTGTCTTCTTACGGCGTCCCTCACCGTCACTCGTTCGCTCCGCTCTCATGATCGGCGGAGTCCTCATCCTTTGCTCAGTCGCAGCCCATGCCACCCCCGTAACATCCTCTGGCGACAACGGCTCACCGTTCGGTCAGGCGATGGACAACGTACTTCAATTCATGACCGGCCCAGTTGCCAAGGTTGGTTCATTTTGCGGCATCGTTCTAGCTGGCATCTTGTACGCAACTGGCGACCCGACCGCAAAGAAAGCCGCCGTTGCCGCTGGCATCGGCTCACTTATCGCCCTGTCTTCAAGCGCACTTTTAACCTGGCTGGGAGGCGGCTTCTAGGCTACCGCCCGCAACTCACTCCACCAAACACACACGTTCCCGAATGGTTGCAGAGGTATAAGATGGCAAGCAATTTGCAACGTCGTAATCGAGTATTCAAGGCTCTCCACAAACCTCTGCTACTGTTCGGGATCGAGCGTAAGCTATTCGGCGGGGCGATCATTATTGCCCTCATGATGAATACGGTCACGAGCAGCCTACCGTTCACCGTCATAACCTTTCTTCTCGCTGCAATCTGTGCCTATATCATCACCGTCAAAGACCCCATCTACCTTACAGCACTAATTAAGTCGCTGAGCGCACGTCCCATTTACGACGCCGCGAAACAAGACCCCCAAAGGATGACAATCGAATAATGCTAAACCTTGCGAAAATCATCAAGCCTTGGCAGGAATCCGGCGCTCTGAACGCGCAAATCAATCTCTATGGATTCTGGAATGAGAACACGTTTCTGACGAAATCCGGCGACATGGGAACTGTCCTGAAAGTCGAAGGCATCGACTACGAGTCACTCGACAAGGATAGCCAGGTCGTAGCCGTCAACCACCTTGAAGCCGCCTTGAAGACTTTCACGACGGAGTTTCGCGTGTATCAGTACCTACACAAGACCAACCGCCCGCATATCCCATTCGAGGAATACGGCGATCCACTTGTAGACGCTGCCATTGACCAGCGCAAACGGTACTTCGAGGCAAAGGCCGACTCCCTGTACCAAATCGACATCTACTATGTCATTGTCTACGAGAAGAAGAGAGCCAAGCGCGGCATTCGCCCCGCATTGTCCCACTTGTCCAGCGATCCAGGCCGCGCCTTCAAGGACATCGGCGCACTCTTGAGCGGCAAGCAAATGACCATGCTCCTCAAGGAAGAGCTAAACCTTGACGCGTCGATACTGCATCAGCGTGTATCAGGTTTCCGCCGCCACGTCGAGCAGGACTGCGCTCTTGAGGTTCTCGATTCCGACCGGCAGTTTACATTCTTCCGGTCCCTGCTCAATTACGACCAATACCGGATCGCCGGAAAGCCGAAGGCGAGCTCGTACCTTGATTACCAAGTAGTCAATTCAAACATCGAGGTAGAGCGCGATCACCTGAGAGTGGGCGACCATTTTGTAAGGGCGCTCACGATGAAGGAGGCCATTTCAGAAACCAGGCCGATGGTTCTTGACAACCTCATGAAGCTAAACGCGGCCTTTCTAGTGTGCCTAGAATGGCACGTCCTGCCCCCCGGCAAGGCCAAGAGCATGACGGAGGGCCGACGCCGCCACGCCAATGTGGCGAAAGGCAGCTTATCAATCGGGAAGGCCAACCAAAGCGAGAGAGACACCCTTGTAGATGAAGGCAGTCAGGCCGTAGTGGAGCAACTTGGAGCCGTCCTGCGGCACATCGGCGACGGCGAACCGATGGGCGAGTTGAGCCTTACCGTCATTCTGTCTTCAAAGGCACTCGATGAACTTATAGACGAGACAGCGAAAATAGCGTCCATCTTCGCCAACGCGGACGGCGTACTGTTCCCTGAAACGTACAACCAATTGAACGCCTACCTTGCCATCGTTCCAGGGAACACAGTACACAACTTGCGCCGCTTGCTCATGCGTTCTTCAAACTACGCCGATCTCTCTTTTTTTTTCACTATTCATACCGGCGACAGGAGAAACAACCATCTCAACTCGGAATATCTTGCTGTTCTTGAAACAGACAACAAGACCCCTTACTATCTCAACCTGCATAACGGCGAAATTGCCCATACCCTGATTCTCGGAATGACGGGCAGCGGCAAATCGTTTCTGTGCAATTTTCTTCTCAACAACACACAGAAGCTAAAGCCCCAAACGTACATCTTCGATATTGGCGGCTCTTTCAAGTCGCTCACGGAGATGTACGGCGGCGCCTATGTCAATGTCGGCCAGGAGTCGAAGGACTTCCATATCAACCCATTTTGTCTTGAGCCGACGCCGCAAAACCTAGAGTTTCTCTACTCGTTTTTCCGCGTAATCATTGAGGCAAACCAGAAGTACGAACTTACCTTAGAGGACGAAAAGAGTCTCTGGTTTGCCATCACCAGCATCTATAGAGTCGAGCCTCAGAATCGCACCATGACCACATTCAAGAACCTCATCGGCCAGCTAAAGCCGCGCTTGGACCGCTGGACACAGGGAGGGCAATACGGATGGCTTTTCGACAACGTGGACGACTCCCTTACCTTTGCATCCTTTCAGACATTCAACTTCCAAGGCTGGGGCGATGCTACCGACGTTTTATCCGCACTCTTGTTTTATGTGCTCCACAGAGCTAACAACGAGATTGTTGATGTAGACAAGATCGGCACATTCAAGACGTTCCTACTTGACGAGGCATGGCTTTTTCTTGGCAACGAAACCATCCGCAATTACGTCACCAAGGCTCAGAAGACATGGCGCAAACACAATGCAGCCATGATAATGGCGACCCAAAACGTCGAAGACCTCCAGAAGTCAGGAATGCTCGGCCTGGTTGCGACGGCCTGCCCAACAAAGATATTCCTAGCAAATCCAGATATGGACCGCGAACTATACGCGGAGTCATTCCATCTTAATGACACGGAGATTGAACTTATTGCCGGTTTAATCCCTCCAGGCGAAATGGTTATCAGAAGAGCCAGATCGTCGAAGAAGGTACGGCTTGAGGTGGACTCTGTGAGTTATTGGATGGCCACCAACAACGCCAAAGATAACGTCAAGAAGCAAGACTACTTCGTCCGATTCGGAATCGCCGAGGGAATCAAACGACTGGCGAAAGACTTTCCATTTCGTGCCAGATAGGCACCCCAACCAGCTACCACACACACAGGAGAAAGCATGAAAGTACGCGGGGCATTATCGTTCATTTTGTTCGCTGCGTTCGCAACGAGCTACATCATCGGCCAGGATGCACCAAAGCCGGAAACCGCCCGGACGGTCCAGTACCACGCCCAGGACATCGTACCGATTCACGCCAAATTGAATTTCACCACTCTGTTAGTCCTGCCAACATCCGAGGAGGTCATTGACGCGGCAGTCGGCGACAAGGAGTTTTGGATAGTTGAACCAGTTCAAAACTTTGTGTTTCTCCATCCGGCCAAGGAACACATCGAGTCAAACCTTAACCTCATCACGAACAAGGGCAACGTCTATTCCTTCACCTTGTCTGACGTGTCCGGCACCGCTACGCCGGTTGACCTCAAGGTGATTATTCAGACGACCGACCTTTCGTCAATCATCCCCATGTCTACCCAGAACCGTTTCGTCCCTGCCGAGCAGCTTCAAGCGGCCCAACAGAACACTGAAAAAGTCAAACTCCAAACCGCCGCATACTTGGATTCCTTCAAATCCTCTTATCCGGCCAAAATGGTTTTCGACTTTCATTTCAAGAGCGAGACCAACCCGTTTTACGTGCAGCAAATCTACCACGATGACAAATTCACCTACATCAAAGTAGATCCCCGCAACCAAGAGAAGTTCGCCGTCTACGAGGTAAAAGACGGCAAACCCGACCTCATCACTTGCGACCTGCAAGAAAACGGCGTCTACGTCATCACGCATATCGTAGACGCGGGCTACCTGAGAATCGGCAAAAAGCAGCTTGACTTTGACCGGAAAGGACTCTAAGCAGCCATGATTGAACCCCCCGAGTCTCCACTCCCTCCACACGAAGCCCCAGGCTCCATCGGCCAGCCAGGGTTAACGACCAACACGGTCAAACCCAAAGGCCCATTCGGCGGCAACCTCAAGGCGGTTATCGCTATCGGATTGGCTGTATTCCTTGGTCTCGGTCTGCTGCTCATGCCATCCCCGAAGAAGAGGAGCACCACAGGCACGACGCCAGCCGCGCCCATCGTCGGCGGCGATCCAACGCAGAAGGCCGCGCAAATGAGGAACGGAGCCAGAGACGAGAGCGCCCGCCAGAAGCGCGACGAAGACGCCGCCCAGGAAGCCCTTGGCATCGCACAAGGCGCGGACACCACGCCGCTCTATGACGCCCACGGGCAGCTAATACCACCAGCCCAGCGGTCTAAGGTCTACAAGCAGCCCTACGAGGGTGGCAACGGCGCACCCCTGCATTCCAACCAACCAGCCCCGCCAGTGGCCAAGACGCCTCTACAAGAACAGCAAGAAGACCTCGAAAAGAAAGAGCGCGAGATGGAGTTCCAATCTCGCTTTCAGTCCAATCTCGCTTACCACGCTGTGCCCGTCGCCAACGAGCACGGCCAGGGCGAGGGCCAGGGCCAGGACCAGGGCCAGGGCGCGATCGCCCAGCGTTCGCCGGCAGTACCGGCCAACGCCAGCCCCGGCGCCGTTCCAAGATCGGCGTCCATGATGACCCAAACGGAGAAGGACAAGGAAGAAGACGAATATACCCAGGAGAAGAGCACAAAGAAACACGCCCTTGAAGTCAACATAGACCGCGCAGTAGGCAAACCCTATGTCATCTACGAGGGCAATTTCCTTGACACGGTGCTTCTCAATCAGCTTGACGGCGATTCATCCGGCCCCGTGATCGTCATGGTTACACAACCGTTCTACTCGCACGACCGGCAACACGTCCTTGTACCGGAAGGTTCCAAGATCGTCGGAGACACCAAGAAAATCGGGCGCGAGGGTTTCGGCCAGCAGCGCCGGATGACCCTCACTTTTCATCGCCTCATCATGCCCGACGGCTACACCGTTGACCTGGACAAGTTCACGGGCCTAAACCAGATCGGGGAGCAAGGCGTCAAGGACAAGGTAAACAACCACTACATCGAGATTTTCGGAACATCCATAGCTCTCGGCATCATCGCTGGAGCCGGCCAGATCGAGGAGGGCGGCTCTTCAATTGGCGCAAGTGGAAGCCAAACGCTCATGAACGGAATGTCTCAGTCTCTATCCCAAACATCCGGCACCATTTTAAGCCAGTTCATGCAAATTCCACCCACTATAACCATTCGGCCAGGAAACCGGGTCAAGGTGTTTCTCACCCAGGATTTGCTTCTACCCGCGTATTCCAACCACACCATCTCCCCCAATTTCTGAGTCCTCACGGCTCACCAGCGGGAGGTGAGCCAGGAGGTCACACAACGTCCACTTTTTCACCAACAGAACAGGAGGAAATGAATGCGTAAGAGGCTTTTCCTTTTCGCCATTGGCGCTGTGCTCTTGACCACATGCAGCGTCGCTCACGCCCAATGGACTGTTTTCGACCCCGTTGCAGACGGCTATTACCTGCCCGAGCAGCAGTTGGCAACACTCGATGTTGTAGGGCAGAACGTCGAACAGAACGTCAACTGGATTTCCCAGTTGCAACACAACATTTCCGAGGAAGCGCACAACGTCCAACAGGACATCACAGAGAACGCAACCTATCTGGAAGCCGCTCAGATATACACAACCGCGCAATCGACGTTCAAGACAGCCGTTCAGGCGTACAACCTCGCCCAGACGGCCATGTCCGCGCCGCAACTGCTCTACAACAAAATGAAGACCATCCCAACCACGTACAAGTCAGCGTTCACACCACACGCTGACACTTACCAACTAGCCCAACCACTGTTACAGATCATCAATCTAGGCTCTGCAAACGCCTTGTCAGCGTATGGCGCGATGAGCGCACAGCCCGTCAGCTATACGCCGCACAATCTCAGTAACATGAGCGGCCCAGGTCTATCGGTTATCCAGGCCCACGCCTCGAATATGTCTGCAAACGATTCTTTGATTGCCACATCGTTGCAGCGCGTGTCCGATGTTCAGGCCAGCACTATAACCGACCAGCAGACATTGGCCACACTCGAAACCAACACGCTAACCACGGACAGCACCCAGGCAACGGAGTTGGCCACCTTGCAGCGCATCAATGCAACGCTGCTCATCATGACCCGCGCCCTTGAAGACCAGAACGCAATGGCAACTGTGAACCAGATGCAGCACTTGATGGAGTCGAAAGATGCACTCGACTCCCAAAAGGGCGACGTGGCCACTTGGTCCAATTGGCAACACGGAGTCGCGGCACTCAGCAACGAACACAACAGCAACCAAGCCAGCACTGCGCTGCTTTACGTCCCACAATAACCACGAAAGGCATAGGCAATGGACATTCTCTCGACCATATCGCAATCCTGCGATTCCTTAACAGCATCTCCCGCATCGGCGGCGATTGCAACATCCGGTCATGGTCTTGCACTTGGACTCGGCTTATGCGTCATCGTCTACGAAGGTGTCAACGTCTCGCTCAACGCGCATAGAGGCCATCACATCGACCTCATGCGCCTTGGGCGCTCACTGTTAGGCGTCCTTGTTGTAATCGCGCTCGTGCAGTTCTACGACACGCCAAACTGGATTCTCGGAGGCTACTCTTTCAAGAACCTCATAGGCGCAGAGACAACCTATCTAACCAATGCGTTCGGCAGTACGGC
>PLCS01000009.1:18326-321910 GCA_003134855.1 Acidobacteriaceae bacterium | reverse complement strand
CAGACGCAGCAGCAGCAGAGTGTGTGTGAGCTGATGGCGTAGCTCCCACGTGCTCAGCCAGCCCTGGGTTTGCACAACTTGATCTTCGGGCTTGCGGAAGCTGTCCAGCCCGCGCTCGGCGAGCAGATTCAGCGTCAGCGGCAGCCCGGCCAGACGGTAGGCCAGAATGCCGTCGGGGGTACTACCGCAAGGGGTCAATCCGGCGGCAAAGTTTGCCGGCTGCTCCCAGCTTCTGCGTCCGCAGTCGGCGTAGTGGTAGTCGCGATCGGTCAGCGTCTGGTGGCCGGTGAGCCACAGTCCCTGCGCCAGAAACACCGCCAGCAGCCCGGCGGCGATGCGCTGCGGCAGATTGAAGCGAAAGCGGCGAATGCGTGCAAAGCGGTGGGTCATCGTGTTCAAAGGAACCTTACCAGTCTAAACGCTCATCTCGCGAAGTTTCCCATTTCTCACCGCCGGAGAGCCTCTTCAGTGCTATTCTCCTCAGCAAGGGTTCGCATGAGCAGTTTCTTCACCATCGGCCACTCCAACCACGAGTTCCCGGCGTGGCTTGCCCTGCTCCGCCGGCACGCCGTCGAGGTGGTGGTCGATACGCGCAGTTCGCCTTACTCGAAGTACGTCCCGCAATTCGACAAGGAGCTGATGCAGCGCTCGCTGGAGCAGGCGGGAATCCGCTATCTCTTCCTCGGCGCCGAACTGGGTGGCCGTCCGGCCAATCCCGGCTACTACGACGCCAAGGGCCGCGTCCTCTATAGCCGTCTGCGCGACGATGCCCGCTTCCAGGCGGGGATCGCGCGGCTGGAGAGCGGCATGGAGCGCTACCGCGTGGCCCTGGTTTGCGGCGAGGAAGATCCCGCTCACTGCCATCGCCGCCTGCTCATCGGCCGCGTACTCATTGAGCGCGGCCACACCATGCAGCACATTCGCGGCGACGGCCGCCTGGAATCCGACGAGACGGTGGCCGCGGAAGCCGGCAAGCCGCTCATCGGCGCACAGCCCGCGCTCTTCGCGGAACTCGACGAGGACCAATGGAGATCTACAGCATCGGTTTTACCCAAAAAAGCGCCGCAGAGTTTTTCGGAGCACTGAAGGCTCACGGCATCGAGCGCCTGCTTGATGTGCGCCTGAATAACACCTCCCAGCTTGCTGCCTTTGCCAAGCAGGCCGACCTGGCTTACTTTCTCAGCGAAATCTGCGGCGCTGCCTACGAACACGAACCCTTGCTCGCTCCCACGCAGGAGATGCTCGACGCTTTCAAGAAGAAAAAAGGGAGCTGGGAGGATTACACCGAAGCCTATCTCGCTCTGATTCGCTCTCGAAAGGTGGAATCGGTTCTTTCGAAAGCGAGCTTTGTGAAGAAGACCGTCCTGCTGTGCAGCGAGCCAACCCCGCAGAACTGCCATCGGCGGCTGGCGCTGGAGTATTTACAACAGCAATGGATCGGTGTAGTAATTCATCATCTGTAATTCTCGTCCTGAAGGTGATCTCATGGGCCTGGATCGTATCCTCTGCCTCGCCAACTCGTACAAGCACGACCATCGTTGTGTGGCTGGAATCAACCTTATTACAAAGCGGTGGGTCAGGCTCATTGGCCACCAGGTTCCCGGCTGTCTCACCGTAAAGGAAGCAAGCTACCCCGGCGCAAAGGAAGTTGCGCTCCTCGATGTCTTCGAGGCCGAACTCGGCGAGAAATGCGGAACCAACTGCCACCCGGAGGATGTGTTTGTTACAGAAACCCCATGGCAGCCGGTGCGCCGCTTTGATAAGCCGCGCGATGCGCAGTTTCTCGCCGCATATGTGAACAAGGGGCCTTCCATCTTGCAGGGATCTTGCGACAGAGTCTACGGTCGCAAGTTTGCTGGGGCCTCAGCCGAGAAGTCCCTGGAGCTGATCCACCCTGACGATCTCTGGTGGTGGATTCGCGACGAAACCGGCAAGCGCAAGAATCGCGCCGTCTTTCGCGTCGGCCACGTTGGCCGCGTCCGCTACGACCTGGCCGTCACCGACCCTGCATGGCTCAAATTGATGAACCAATTGCCTGCGGGCATCTACCCTCACGCACTTTTATCTGGCGGCAAGCCCGCAAAGACTTTCCTCACCATCAGTCTCAGCGAACCCTTCGAGGGCTTCCACTACAAGCTGGTGGCCGGGGTGGTATGCCTGCCCGCATGAGCCTGTATTCCTCCAAGCGCAGGAAAGCCGCCCCGAAGGGCGGCTTTCTTGCGTGGGTCTGAATGCGGTTTAGTTGAAGACGGCGCCCACGGATACGTTGGACTGGTCGCATATGTAAGTAGAGCTTTGATTGTTGAGGGTGCAACTTCCTCCAACCACCACTGCGCAGGAGTTTGGCCCTGTCGCTGTGATGGTCGGGGCTGGAGTGATCGGGCAGGCAAGCGTGGTTGGGTTCAGTGTGCAAGGAACACAGTTGTCGGACCATCCGCCGAAGTTCACTCCAGCCTGGGCTGGCGCAGTTAAGACGACTTGCGTACCGTTCGGATAGGACGCCTCGCAAACAGACCCGCCGGCGGGCGAACCGGGGCCGCAATGGATTACTTCCACCTGATCAGCCGGTGTGCTGGTGGCCGAAAGAGCGGTAATCAGCCAATTCGTCTGATTCAAACCTGTACTATTCAGGTTTGCGTCAAAGACCGTCAGCGTCGACAAGAGGCCGTTCCCTATCGTGAGGTAATTGCACTCGCCAATGTTGAGAATGTCGTTATAGTCGTAGGTCGTTGTGGTCGTGCCATTGGCAAGGGTGGTTGTGATCGTGGCATAGGTCGGCGCCACATAGGGGCAATTGAAGGTTGAGCTTGAGCTATAAACAAGAGTGCCGTCGGGGTTCGCCGCCACAGCATAGACATCCGCAATTCCGGACCCGTCAGCTGTAATGAGTCCTCCGTATGCGCCCGGAGCTCCGGCGGAGTTAATCGGGAAGATAAATTGATTGGGGAGGGAAACCCAGGTGGTGGGAACAAAGGAGCATTGGGCGTAGGGGAGATTCGTCATCGCCACATTCGTAGCGGAATCAATCGCGACCTGGGCGGCATCGGCCGTTGCATAAGCGGCGGTGCAACTGGTTGTGGGGAAACCCTGGTGGAAGAAGCCGTTGGTGACGTCCATCGAGGTTGGTGCGGTCGAGAAAGTTCCAAACGCAAGAAACTGCCCGGTCCCCAACAAATCCCAGGTAGTAACCGTAGTCGGCTGAACTGTGATCGAAAGCAGAGGCTCCGCCGCGGGTGTCGTTGTCACACCGACGGATGCTGTAGCCGTAACCACGCTGGCGGGAGTCGTGCCGCTGGCGGGATCGTTGAATTCGGCTGTAATGGTGGAAGAACCCGCGCTGACGCCCTTGACTACGCCGGGGGCATCGTTGGTGCAGGTCTGGACAGGTGGCGTCGCATTGTTGGTCGTACAGGTTTGCGTCGGCGCAAGCAAAGAACTGACCGTGGCGATGTTCACGTTGCTGGAAGTCCACGCAAGCTGCGTCGAGGCTGTTACATCCTGCTGAAGTCCGGTGCTTGTGGAAGTGCCCAGCGCAATCAGGCTGCCGGGCTGGCCCGTTGCGGAGAGCGCCAGCGAACTCGGAACAATGGTGAGCGCGCTCACCTGTTGTACACTTCCCGACTGAACCGTGTAAGGCACAGTTGCGTAAACGAATGAGCCGTCGTTGGCGCTTGTTGTCGTGGCCGTGATGGCGGCTGTGCCCTGGCCCACCGCCGTAACCAGCCCGGGAGTCGTTGCGCAGGAAACGGGAACGGTAGTGGTAGCTGTTGCGTTGCAAACTTTGGCTACCAACGGATTGCTGGAACTCCAGGTGACCGTATTCGTCAGATTCTGCGTGACGGGAGCCTGCGAAAAGGTTCCGACCGCGGTGAGCTGGGTGGTCTGAGTCGGGAACGGCACCGTGGGCGTGTTGGGAATAACGGCCAGCGAAAGCAAAAGCTCCGCCGCCGGCTCTGTCGCGGTCAGGGTTGCGGTCGAGGACGCCACGCTGGCAACTGGATTCGCTTGGGTGGAGACATTGGTGAAGGTGGCGGTGAGGGTGGTGGTGCCGGGGCCAACGACCATGGCAGTGGCGGCATTCGTGCCATCGACGATATTGGCTGTGGGCAGGACGGCGGGATTGCTGGAGACCCAAGTAACAGCGCCGCTTTGATTGGTTTGCAGTCCGGCTGCATTGGTACCTAGGACGACCAGGCTGACGGTCGGATTCGGCTGTCCAACTTCAGGTAGCGCAATGGTTTGCGAGCCTGGGATGATGGACAATCCGGTGATCGCGCTGGAGGTGGTCGAAGCGCCGGTAACGGTTAAGGTGGCGGAAGCGGGTACGATAGTCTTGTCGGGATTTGTCCAGACTGCGTTGACCTGCGTGCTGCCGGGGCCGCCGGCGGTCGCAGCGCCAGAGGCGACGATGGTGGCAACCTGGGGGTTGGTGACGCTCCAGGCAACCTGTGTGGTCAGATCAATTTGAGCGCCTGCGCTGTTTGTGCCGAAAGCTTTGAAGAAAGCGGTCTGACCGACCGTTTCGCTGTACGTAGCGGGCGTGATGGACAGAGAGACCACCGGCTCGGAGCTAGAGGTGGTGGTCTGGGTGACATTCACCGTCATGCTGCCCGTAATGGTACCGGTAAACCCGGGCGCGGTGGCGGTAACCAGGATGTTGCTGCAGGTGTTGCTGCCTGAGGTGATGAGTCCGGTGCTGTTGACCGTCACACATGCGGGAGTGGAACTCGCCCAGGTGACTGAATCTGTGATGTCCCGGGTCGTCGCGGGATGGCTCCCTTGGGTGTAGGTCCCAATCGCCGTCAACTGCGTGGTGAGGCCCGGCCCCCCAAAGGTCATCGTAGTCGGAGTCACAGTGATGAGCGACAGGGAAGGCGATACGCTGCAACTGGCGAGCGGAAGCAAAAGGCCGGCGAGTACTAGCGCCCTGAGAGAAAAACGGTCAAGCATAGAAGACTCCTTGCTTTTCCTGATGATTTTACACCTACCGCTCTACTCCTGGCCCACAAAAAAGTTCACCGGCAAACGGAATCAAGAAAGTCAATAAGCGATCCCCCGGCGGCTCAAGCACTTTGCCCTTGCCAGACCAGCGGTCTCGGCCTGCTTCTCGCCCCGCCGCCGGCTGCGCTTTGCCCCCTTCCACCGCCAACGGCTACACTTCTTCCAGCATGGCTATCGCGCGCGACAACACTCCCGAACGGCTGGTCAGCGCCTCGCGCGCCGACGAAGAGCAGGGCTTTGAACTCAAATTGCGCCCCCGCTGGCTGCGCGAGTTCATCGGCCAGTCCAAAGCCAAGGAGCAGCTCGCCATCGCCCTGGAAGCCGCCAAATCCCGCGGCGAGGCCCTCGACCACGTGCTCCTCTTCGGCCCTCCCGGCCTGGGCAAAACCACGCTGGCCACCATAATCGCCAACGAACTCGACGTCGGCTTCCAGCAGACCTCCGGCCCGGCCCTGCAAATCCAGGGCGACCTGACCGCCATCCTCACCAACCTGCGCGAGCGCCAGGTGCTCTTCCTCGACGAAATCCACCGCATGCAGCCGGTCCTGGAAGAAAAACTCTACACCGCTCTCGAAGACTACAAGCTCGACATCATCATCGGCCAGGGTCCCGCCGCGCGCACTCACGTAATGGAAATCCGACCCTTCACCTTCATCGGCGCCACCACGCGACCCGGCCTGCTCTCTTCTCCGCTGCGCTCGCGCTTCGGCATTCTGCTGCGCCTCGAGTTCTACACCGAAGAGGAACTGCGCGTCATCGTCTCGCGCTCCGCCGAAGTGATGCAGATTCCCATCGACCAGGACGGCGCCGCCGAAATCGCCCTGCGCTCCCGCGGCACTCCGCGCATCGCCAACCGCCTGCTGCGCCGCGTCCGCGACTTCGCCCAGGTCCGCGGCTCGGGCATCATCGACCGCCCCACCGCCAACGCCGCCCTCACCATGCTCGAAGTGGACGCCCACGGCTTCGACGAAATCGACCGCCGCCTGCTGCTGGCTATTATTCAGAAATACGATGGCGGCCCGGTTGGCCTGAGCACCCTGGCCGCCACCCTGGCCGAGGAGCAAGACGCGCTGGAAGAGGTCTACGAGCCCTTCTTGATTCAAATCGGGTTTCTCGACCGCACGCCGCGCGGCCGCGTAGCCACGCGCCTGGCCTATGAGCACTTTGGCCTGACCATGCCCGGCCGCCAGACGCCGCTGTTTTAGAAAGTAACTCCGTGCCCCATCCTTTCGTGTTCTGTGCGAAAGGGTGGGAATCAAAGAACCAGAACAACTTGCTAACTTCTAATTCAACAGGGAGGAAACCCCAATGTCACTTACCGAATCCACCATGATGGAACTGGGCGTCACCGCCCCTGACTTCACCCTTACCGACGTTGTGACCGGCAAGACCGTCCGCCGCGAAGACTTTCGCGGCCAAAAAGCCCTGCTGGTCCTGTTCATTTGCGCGCACTGCCCCTATGTCAAGCACATCGAGAAAGGACTGGCTGCGCTGGGCAAAGATTACGCCGGCCAACCAATCGGCATTGCCGCCATTAGCAGTAATGACGCCGTCACCCATCCCGCCGACTCGCCCGCCGGACTCAAGCGCCAGGCTGAAACCTTAGGCTTCGTCTTTCCCTACCTGTACGACGAGACGCAAGCCGCGGCGCGCGTCTACAAAGCCGCCTGCACGCCGGACTTCTTTCTCTTCGACGCCGGCTTCCGCCTGGTCTATCGCGGGCAATTCGACCGCAGCCGCCCCGGCAACGGAATCTCCGTCACCGGCGAAGATCTGCGCGCCGCTATCGACTTAGCGCTCGCCGGCAAGCCGATCCCCGCAGACCAGCGCCCCTCGATCGGCTGCAACATCAAGTGGAAGGTATAACGTGCCTAAAGGCCCAGACCACAGAAAATTGCGTACAGCCTGCCTGCGTTACTTCTCCGCCTTCGCCTCGTGATACTCCATCTCGGTATTAATCGCCCAGATGTTGTCCTTGGTTGTAACGCCGTTGACGATGTTCTCGACAGCGGTCATCGCGGTCAGCATCGAGTGGTCCTGGTTATTGTACTTATGCATGCCGTTGCGGCCCACCAGAAATAGATTCTCAAAGCCATCTAGATAGTTGCGAATCACATCGAAGCGGCCATAACTTCCGAAGTATGCCGGGTAAGTCTTCGGCACATGGACCACGTGGAAGTCCTCGACATCCTCCGCCTTGAGAATGCCGATTTTCGCGATCTCCGCGACGGCAAACTTCGCCATCTCCTCGTCGGACAGCTTCCACAGCGGATCGGTGTCGTTGCAGAAGTATTCCAGGCCAATCCAGACCTTATCCTTGCCACTCACCAGCCACGGGCTCCAGTTATTGAAGATCTGCAGCCGGCCGACAACCACGTCGGGCTCCTGAATGTAGATCCAGTTATCCTTAAGCGGCGAGCCGTCCTTCTCAGTCACCGCAAGCTTGCTGGCGAGCAGGCCAACAGTGATGAAGTCGCGATACATGAGGCCTTCGCTCACTTCCGCCACCTCGGCGGGAACCGGCGTGGAGACAGCGCGAACCAGATCGCGGACCGGCATCGTCGAAAAGAAGTAATCGCCCGCATAAGTGACTCGTTCTCCAGCACAGTTTAGGCCTTCGACGGAAACCACCTTGTTCCCTTCCACGTTGATGCGATCGATATGGATGCCGAAATGAATTTCTCCGCCGCCCTTCTTCACCAGTTCGGCCGCGTGTTCCCAAAGCTGGCCGGGGCCTAACTTGGGATAAAGAAACTTTTCGATCAGCGACGTCTCGGTCGTCTTCTGAGCAATGCTGCCGGAGTTCTTTGGGCCAAAGGTCTTCTTGAGAAAATGCGTCATCACACCCTTCAGCGAAAGCCCCTTGATGCGCTGCGCTCCCCATTCGGCGCTGATCTCGCGGCAAGGCACGCCCCAAACCTTTTCGGTGTAGGACTTGAAAAAAGTGAGATAAAGCTGCTTGCCAAAGCGATTGATGATGAAATCCTCGAGTGATTTCTCTTCGCGTTGAGGAAGCAATGCCGAACGCATATAACTTACGCCGCAACGAACAGTGCGGACAAGGCCCATGTTCCTGAAGGTCGCCGCGGTCAGGCTGATGGGATAGTCGAAGAAGCGGCGCAGGAAATAGATGCGGCTCTTGCGCTGGCGGACCAGCATGACCAGGTCCTCTGTTTGCGGATCGGGAGCTGCGGCGACCGCGGGAAGCTCGCGCTCTTGTCCCTGGTAACGTAACTCCCCTTCCGCCCCACCGCAGGTGGCCTCAGTCGGCATCAATTCGAGCCACCAGCGCATGACGCGGTCCGACTTGGAGAAGAAGCGATGGCCGCCAATATCCATGCGGTTGCCCTTGTAGCGAATGGTCCGCGAGATACCGCCGATTTCCTGGCTGGCCTCAAGCAGAATGGGCTTGACGCCCGAATGCCTCTGTAACTCGAGCGCCGCGGTAAGTCCGGCTGGACCGGCTCCGATAATGACCGCTGTGCCTTGTTTCATGCGAATTTCGAGCGGAATCGTTATCTGCCCTTTGGAAGTCACTGCGACGGTAGACAAGGGGACTCCTCTGGAACCAATATAGTCCGCTTCGTTACGCCCAGTAAGGAAGATGTCAGTTGCCAGTAGCGCTGGCCGGGGCCATTTGCAGCGGTTCGGTGAGGGTGAAGATCAAGACGGTGCCCTGCTCAAGCGTAGCCTGAGGATGGCTGATGAGCAGGTGAGCCGTGACAACGCCGGCTCCGATCAGGCCGCCGGTCATGGCGCCCACCGGGCCGCCGACAATTGCGCCGGTCGTTGCGCCCGCCCCTACGGCTCCGCCGTACTCGATGCCGTCGCGCTTGAGGCGCGAGCCGGGCAGGATTTTGCCTTCGCTTCCGACTTTGGATTTGGCGCCGGGTGTTGCGGTGATCTCGGCGTGCAGTTGGTAGCGCGTGCCATCGGCGAGAATCACCGTCTCCGGCCGCAGAATCATGGAGCCGTGACCGCCGGGATGGCCGCTGGAGACCTCGGCAAGTCGCCCGTCAATCTCCGCTCCCTCGGGAATCAGTACCTGGCCGCCCTGCAAGACGTCCGAGGCCACGCGGCTGCGGAAGGCTTCGCCCTTCTCGCTGGCGGTGGTGGAGAGCTGATCGAGCAGCACCACGCGAATGGTGGCGCCTTCCGGGAGTTCGCCGGGGCGCAGCGGATGCGGGTGCACAATGTCGCCATCCGGATCGGCGTCGTAGTCGCGCTGCGTCAGTGCCGGCTGCGACGGAGCGGGAGCGCCCTGCGCAACCGCAACAACGCCATTGTCCTGGGCGGGTGCGTTCACGGCGGGATCGGCGGACGGGGGCGTGGCCGGCGTCTGCACCAGTTCCTGAACAGGCGTGGCGGCAGGCTGCATTGGTCGTCCGGCCGGTGGCTTGGCATGAGGAGTTCTGGCGGTCACGATGGTGTTATCCGGGGGAGGCGTCGAGGTTCCTTCGTAGGGGCTGGATTGGCTTGCCTCCTGCGCTCCCAGAGTGGCAGCAGCCATCAGCAGCAAGGCGCACACATGAATTGACCGTTTCATCTAAGTCTCCTTCTATACGAGGCGCGGGCAAAAACTCGCTGTGAATTCAAACCCTGCCTGGCGGTTAGAGTTGCACGCAACTTTCATCCGCGCGATCGCCGCGCACAGACGTACCCAATTCAAGGCTAGCTTGGATCAGGCGCCGATGGCCTGCTGAGCAGCCGGGACGTGCCTTGGACAGCACGAATCAACAAAGGCAACCTGCTCTGGCGCCGTTCCCGTGCCGGCAACGTTTTGCCCCAGAGAACGGCATTTCATCGTTCTCCTCAGCCCACTTTGCTAGAATCCTTGCGTGACATCTATTCCTTTGGGAATTTGGACGGAGAGGAATCACGAAAGTGCATGAGCTTCTGAGCACGATTCAAAGCGCCGCCGGAGAAGCTCTTGCCGTGGATCGCCGTCCGCAACTGAATGACCGGCTGCAACACCGCATTGCGAGGACCGATATGACTGAGATTGTTGCCATTCGCGCCCGCGAGGTTCTGGACTCGCGCGGCAATCCTACTGTGGAAGCGGACGTCATCCTGGAAAGCGGCGCGCTGGGCCGCGCCATCGTGCCCTCGGGCGCTTCCACCGGCGAGCATGAGGCCGTGGAGCTGCGCGACGGCGACAAGAGCCACTATCTGGGCAAGGGTGTGCTGCAGGCCGTGGAAAACGTGGAATCCGTGATTGCGCCTGAGCTGGAGGGCATGGATGCCTCCAACCAGCGGCTGCTCGACCAGACGATGATCGCGCTGGACGGCACGGCGAACAAGTCCAAGCTGGGCGCTAATGCGATTCTGGCCGTCTCCATGGCAGCGGCGCGCGCCGTGGCGCAGACACTGGAGATTCCGCTCTACCGCTATCTGGGCGGCGTGAACGCCTCTGTTCTGCCTACGCCGATGCTGAATGTGCTGAACGGCGGGGCGCACGCCGACAGCAACGTGGACTTCCAGGAGTTCATGATCATGCCGGTGGGCGCGGAGCGCTTCAGCGAGGCGCTGCGCTGGGCCGCCGAGACCTTCCACACCCTCAGGGGCGTGCTCAAGAAGAAGGGCTACAACACCGCCGTCGGCGATGAGGGCGGCTTCGCTCCCTCGCTGAAGTCCAACAGCGAGGCGATTGAGCTGATCCTTGAAGCCATCGAGGCGGCCGGCTACAAGCCCGGCGAGCAGATCGCCATCGCGCTCGATCCGGCCTCCAGCGAGTTCTACGACAAGGAAAAGAATCGCTACATCTTCAAGAAGAGCGACAAGCGCGAGCTGACCAGCGAAGAGATGGTGGCCTTCTACGACAACTGGACCCGCCAGTATCCCATCGTCTCGCTGGAAGACGGCCTGGCAGAGGACGACTGGGCGGGCTGGAAGATTCTCACCGACAAGCTGGGCAGCCGCATCCAGTTAGTCGGCGACGACATCTTCGTCACCAACATCAAGCGGTTGCAGCGCGGCATCGAGGAAGGCGTGGGCAACTCGATTCTCATCAAGCTCAACCAGATCGGCACGATCACCGAGACGCTGGAGGCCATCGACCTGGGCCGCCGCTACGGCTACACCTCGGTGATCTCGCACCGCTCGGGCGAAACCGAGGACACATTCATCGCGGACCTCGCCGTCGCCACCGGCGTGGGCCAGATCAAGACCGGATCGGTAAGCCGCACCGACCGCATCGCCAAGTACAACCAGTTGCTGCGCATCGAAGAAGAACTCGGCGGCGGAGCGGTCTTCCTTGGACTGGAAAGCCTCAACTACAACGACTAACCACCTGCGGTGGGGCAGACGCTCGCTGTTCGCTCGCATTAGCTTTGTCGTATCCCAGGTCCCAAAGGCGGGGCCTGGGGCACCCGGCGATTTGGACTCCCAGGTCCAAAAATCCGGACCTGGGCCACCCAACTTTATTGGTCAGATGCGGGCCACCCGCCAACTAACCGTTAAATCTTCGGCGTCTGCCTCGCAGTTCTCAACTTTATGAGCTGATATTGTGAGCTGATCTCTTCGTCGGGGCATAGTGCGCCCGATACATGAGACAGCGAAAGACCGGGCCACGAGCTGAGGCCGGGGCTTTCGGTGGAGCCGAAGGTGCGGGTGAAGTAGGGATCGGACGAGGAGCTACGCAGGAACCACCACAGGCGCTAGAGTCAGGGTCAATACCGTAATGTCGTCCTCTTGCCCGAAGAGCCGCGCCGCCTCGGCGATCTGCTGCGCCGGGCGGGTGCTGATTTGGCGCGTGCGTGCGAAGCCAAACAGCTCCCGCGCCACATTGCGCGCTTCAACAACCCCGTCGGAGATAAACGTCAGCGTATCTCCGGACGCCAGTTGCAGAGGTGTCTGCGGGTAGTCGATGCGGTCCACGACGCCCAGCGGAAGGCTATTAATGAGCGGCAGTTCTTCGCCGTTGCGGTACGGCGGCAAGTGGCCCGCATTCGCGATGCGCATACTGCCGTCCGGCGAGACATCGGCGCACAGGCAGGTGGTGAAGCCGCCAATGGCGCTATTGCGAAGGGCGAGGTTGAGCACCTTCAGCACAGAGGCCGGAGGAAGATCGTCGCAGCGATCCGCGGTCCCGAGGAGCAGAGCGGAGGTCAACGCGGCTGCGACGCCCTTGCCGCTGACGTCGCCGATCACCACCCGCTGGCTGGCGTCCTTGAGCGTACGGCAGCGGAAGAAGTCTCCTCCCACCTCGGTGGCGGGCAGGAATGCGACGCTGATCGCCATGCCGGGCGCCACATCCAGCTCTTCCGGCATGAGCGCGCGCTGCACCTTGCGGGCGGCGGTGAGTTCGCCGTGAAGTTGCGCGCGCTCGTCCGCGGTGGCGCGCTGATCGCGAAAGATGTAGCCGACCAATGCCACCACAACGATCATGATGGAGATGGACCAGTAGGTTTGCACCGGTCCGGTCCAGGTTTGACGCCCAAAGATGACCTGGCCCAAATAGAAGGCGGCTTCGAGCAGCGCCCAGAGCGCGCACAGCGGGGCCACAATCCTCATGCGGCCCCGTACTTTGGCCCAGGGCCAGAAGGCCACGAACGGAGCCGTCCCGGCAAATGCGAAGATCGACCACATCGGGTTGAAGCAGGTCACCTGCACAAACAGCGAAAGCGGCAGCGCCCAATGGGGCGGCAACAGGATTGCGGCGATAGTGCCGATATTCAAAACGATGATCGTTGCCGGCAAGATCCAGTAGATGCGCGGCACGCGGCGATTTACCAGGGCAAAAGAGAAGAGGACCAGCGCGTAGACCTCGAAGATGGTGAGGGCCCATTCGATCTCTTCCACCCAAACCGGAATTTGTGGCACGAACAACCCGCAAATCGAACCAACCCGGACGAGACCCACGCAACAGCAGTAGAGCCCAAGCCACAAGGCGGGCCTCTGCGAGCGATCAAAGAGGAAAAGCCCGAGCAGGAAGAGGCCGGCAGCGCCGATCACCAGAAAGCAGGAGTAGGCGGGGATGAATCCCACTAAGCCTTGGCCGAAGGACCGAACTGTGCTGTCGACCAGGGCCTCGCGATCGCCGAGGGAGATGTGAACAGGCTCCCGGTCTGGCCATTCACCGGCCGGAAACCAGTCGTTCACAATACGCACCGCGATGCTGCGCACCGGGCGCGCCAGTTCCGGAGGCAGCGAGAGAACCCGTTTTTCGATTGTTTCAGCGGAGCCATATCCCGCCCAGGTATCGACGATTCCGCCAATGGGCCGGCCGTTCACGAATACCTGCAGCGCAGATGAACCTGTATCAAATCCAACCGCTGGCTGCCGCACCCCTGCCAGATTCGCGTTTGTGTGGCAGCGCGCCCACACGACCGTCATGTCGCCGGTCAGCGCGTACTGGCTGAATGGCTTCCAGCCGCTCTCGTCCAGATCGGCCGCCGCCCAGCGCGGATCGTCACCAACCTTGTAAACGCATTGCTCAGGCGGAACCGTCACAATGGCATGGGCACAGAGCGAGACAAGTAAAGCGACGATCCAAGCGAGAAGCCATTTTTTCATGAGGGACCTCGGCAGGTAGGGGAGCGGAAAACAATACAAGAATAGCCGGTTCTGATAGTTCCGCAAAGGTGGGTGAGCGGCCATTCGCTGGAGGATTAAGCTCCATCGCCTTACCATGATCCCTGAGGACTGAACTCCGCTCCCTAATCCCTGTTCCCTCGCCTTACTCTCTGCCCTTTTTGCGGACCTCGATGGTGAGGCGCTTGATCTTCTGGTTGAGGGTGGAGAGCGGGATGTGGAACTGCTCGGCGGCCTCGGTCTGGTTGCCGTTGCAGCGCTCCAGCTTTTCGATGATGATGCGGCGCTCGATGTCTTCGAGGATGTCGAAGAGCGAGGCGTTGGGGTTGTGGGCGAGCATGGCATCCTGGAAGCTGCGCCCGGTGATGTGGCCGGGGAGCAGGTCGGAGCTGATGACCGGCCCCGAGGAGAGCACGACGCCGCGTTCGATGCAGTTCTCAAGTTCGCGGACATTGCCGGGCCACTCGTAATCGACCAGGGCGCGCATCGCGTCGGCGGAGAGCTTGCGCGGGGCGAGGCCGTTCTCGTTGGCGTAGAAGTCGAGAAAGTGCTGCGCCAGCAGGGGAATGTCTTCGCGGCGGGCGCGCAGCGGCGGCAGGTCCACGGTGATGACGTTAAGCCGGTAGAAGAGGTCCTCGCGGAAGCTGCCGTCGCGAACGGCCTGGCGGAGATCGATATTGGTGGCGGCGATGATGCGCACGTCCACCTGAATCTCCGAGACGCCGCCCAGGTGCATGAAGCGGCGGTCTTGCAGGACGCGCAGGATTTTGGCCTGGGTGTCCATGCCCATGGTGACAATTTCGTCCAGGAAGAGCGTGCCGCCGTTGGCGACTTCGAAGAGGCCTTTTTTGGAGGCAACAGCCGAGGTGAATGCGCCCTTGACGTGGCCGAAGAGCGTGGATTCGAGCAACTCAGAGGGCATGGCGCCGGTGTTGATGGGGACAAAGGGTTTGTCCTTACGCGGCGAGTTGGCGTGGATGGCCTTGGCGATCATTTCCTTGCCGGTGCCGCTTTCGCCCTGAATCAGAATTGTGGAGCGGCTGGGCGCGACCTGGGCGACCAGGTCGAAGACCTTCAGCATGATCTCGCTCTTGCCGACGATGTTGGAGAAGTTGTAGCGCTGCTTGAGAGTGCGCTTGAGCTGGAGGTTCTCCTCCTCGGCGCGATGGCGGGCGACGGCGGAGCGAATGTCGGCCAGCAGCTTTTCGTTGTCCCAGGGCTTCTGAACGAAGTTTTCCGCGCCGGCGCGGACCGCGTCTACGACATTGTCCACGGTGCCGTAGGCGGTAATCATGATGACCGGCAGGTCGGGATGTCGCTCTTTGATCTGCGGGAGCAGCTCAAGGCCGCTCTGGCCGGGCAGGGCCAGATCCAGCAACAGCAGATCAAAGCTGTCCTGATCGAGAATCCTCATCCCCTCTTCGCCGTCGACGGCCATAGTGACCGCGTAGCCCTCCAGTGTGAGCAACACCTCGAGCGACTCGCGGATGGCGGCCTCGTCGTCGATGACCAGGATACGGGCCAAGCCGCTGGCGAGAGCGGAGTCGCCGGAGACGGCGGTTGCGGACGGATTCAAGGGCAGTTCGACCTCAGGCATGAACGGAATTCCTCAGCAAGGGAAACTCGAGTTGAAAGGTTGTGCCGGCGCCGATGGCGCTTTCGACATGAATCTTGCCGGCGTGCTCCTGGATGATGCCGTAGGAGACGGAAAGTCCCAGGCCGGTGCCGCGGCGGTCGCCGGGTTTGGCGGTGGTCTTGGTGGTGAAAAACGGATCGTAGATGCGCTTGAGGTTCTCCGGTTCGATACCACTGCCGGAGTCGGCAACCAGCGCGGCGACGTAGTGGTCGTGGCCGCTGGGCGTTGCGACTTGGGTGGCCACGCGCAGATGGCCGCCGCCGGGCATGGCCTCCTTGGCGTTCAAGAGCAGATTGAGAAAGACCTGCTGCAGCTTGCCGGGGTTGCCGAAGATGGGGGGCAATTGCTCGGTGAGCTGGAGATCGACGATGATCTGCGCGGTCTTGAACTGGTGGTCGAGCAGGGAGAGTGTGTCGCGGATGACCTGGTTCAGGTCCGTATCGCGGAACTCGGTGGTCGAGGTGCGGGAAAAATTCAGCAGGCCGTTGGCGATCTCGGCGGCGCGGAAGCTCTGCTGGGTGATCTTGTCGAGGACCGGGCCGAGGCGGGCGTCGCCCTTGAGCTGCTTGGAAAGCATCTGCGCATACGAGGAGATGACGGCCAGTGGGGTGTTGATCTCATGGGCCACGCCGGCGGCCAGCAGACCGATGGAGCTGAGCTTGTCGGCCTGCGCCAGTTGGGTTTCCAGAGAGACGCGCTCGGTGATGTCATCGACCAGGATAATGCGGCCGACGGAGACGAAATCGCGCGAGAGCAGGGGAGCGATGGCGATGTTGGCGGTGCGCTGTTCGCCAGCTCTGGTGGTAAGGCGGAATTTGTAGAGGTGGTGGACGCCGGATTCGTTGCGGAAGCTGTCCACGGCCTCGACAAACTCCACCGGGAAGACGTCGGAAAGCGCCTGGCCGAGGGCCTCGGCGCGGCTGAGGGCGTACATGGCCTCCATCTGCGCATTCCAGCTCTCGATGCAGTCGTTGAGATCGACGGCCAGAATGCCGACGTTGATGGATTCCACGATGTTTTCGTTGAACTCTTTGAGGCGCTCGAATTCGCCGATCTTGGTTTCCAGGCGGGCGTAGAGGCTGGCGTTCTGGAGGGCGATGCCGATATAGCTGGCCAGGGATTCCAGCAACTCCACATCTTCGCTGGAGAGGAAGTCGCCGCCGATGGTGCGCCCCAAGCCTATGACGGCGATAGTGCGCGTGGTGTCGGGTCGATTTGGATTGGCTTCACCGGCTTGAATCTGGCCCACGGCGACGCGACAGGGCAGATAATAGTTCAGGTCGAGCAGGGCGGCGGTACGCTGCTGGTCCCGGGGCAGATGCAGGGCGGCTTGAGCGTTTTCGAGGAAGATATGGCTGTGGTCCTGGGCGTTGTCGAAGTCCAGGAAGCCCAAATCCAGCGCGCCCCAGCCAGTCCGGTTCTGCGCGGCCAGGGCTTCGGCGGTCAGCCCATGGGAGGCTGCCAGCCGCAGAGGGCTGGAATTCTCTGCGTCCTGGGCCAGGAAGACCGCTACGCGGGCCACCAACAGGGTGTGAGGCAACTGCTCGACGATGGATTCCAGCAGAGCCTGGAGATCGGTCTCCGAGCTGAGTCCGCTACCGAACTCGATCAGCGCCTTGCGATAGTCGTAGCGTTGGCGGTCGAAGACGCGGTCCACCCAGCTTTGAATCCTGCGCTTGAGCGGGTCGAAGAGGGCGGCCGTTGCCAGGATGGCGATTACCAGGCCCGCCTCCCGCACGTTTTCCGACAGGCGAGTCTGGACTACGAGCGTGATCAGTGCAATGACGCCGAAATAGCCGCCCAGAATCAGGCTCGTGGCCAGCGTGTAGGCCACGCCGCGCTTGAAGATCAGGTCAGTGTCCATCAGCCGGTAGCGAATGATCGCCCAACTGAAGGTGAGTGGCAGAACCACCATCGACAAGCCGGCCAGATCTTCAAAGAAGCTGGGTATGCGCAGATCGGAAAGGAAGAAGATCGCATAAAGGGTGAATGGCCCTACCGCCAGCCATGCGCCGCGATAGAGCCACTTCAGTTGCTGGCGCTGCAAAGGGGTGCTTGCCCGGCGGTAACTGAGCACGAAGAGGCAGGCGGCAAAGACGTAGAAGACCGCATCGTAGCCGGTGGCTATCTTTTCGAGGCGGTGTTTGAGTAGACCCGTGGCCTGCCAGAAATTGTAAGCATAGAGCCACAGGCCCAGCAGCATGGCGCCAGGCGCGTAAACCAGCGGAAGCAGAATGCGGCGGCTGAATTTCTTCAGGCGCTCCTCGGGGAAGCTGAGGGCAAAGTGCAGAAACAGCGCCGGTTGCAGCGATTCCGCCAGCACATTGAACCAGAAGACCGCCTGGTCCAGCTTGTCCCAATGGCCCGTCGCGTCCAAAGCACCGGTGTACTTTAGCGCATAGAGGGCGAAGGAGACCAGGCAGAAGAGGTAAAAGTGGGTGGCGCGCGGCGCTGTCCAGCGACGGAACAGGACGTAGATGCCGATGGCCAGATAGATCAGCCCGATGAGGCGCATCCCTAGCGCGAGGCTCCTGTCGGCCTGTTCGGGGATCACCTCGACCGGAGTGTCCAGGGGAATGCCGCCGCGGGTGATCCGGTACTTAATGTTGCCGTAGCTTCCGGTGCGATAGAAGGCGCGCTCCAGATCAGCCACGCGTGCGACAGGGGTGTATTTGACCTCGACCGCCGGCAGGGCAAGCGGCTCTTCACTGGGTTGCTGGACGGCTTCGTCCGGCAGTTCCTTGACTGCTGTGAGAGGAACCTGCGGCTTGATGCTGCTATGCAGCCCAGCGACAGGCAGAACACTCACGCCGGTCAGCAGATCATTGGCTTTGATGCCGGCGCGTTCGCCGGGAGTGCCGGGCAAGACCTTGTCGGCCACCAAGCCGCTGCCGTTGGCTGCCTCGCGCCACCAAACGCCGTCGTCGGGCAGTTGGGAGTGCCGCTCCTGCCAGAAATTCAAGCTCGCAAGCGCCAGGAGGCCGAGCGTGACCAAGGCCAGCAGCGTCAACTGCAAACGGTTGATGAGACTTGTCTCCATGCGGGGGAACACCTTACATTCTTCTGCTCTCTCCACTCTTTAGCACGTCGGTTGCCATGGGTGAAGAATCTGTTGAAGACCTGAAACAAAAGGGCAATTGGTTGAGAATACGCAAGATAGGGACGTTTCGTTCCGGGAAAGGTCAACCGGATTCAGCGGCGGCGCTCAAGAAAATACAATAACTAGCATACAGCCTACGGCAAAAGGGATTGACCTACCGAAATCTGTAGTAATGGAATATCCCGTACTTCTGAGCCGATTGACCCTCCTTGCCGCAGTTTGGCAAGCCGGAATCCTTTGATACATATGATCTGGCGGTCTTGATGAAGGATAGCGCCTATTTCAGGCATAACGGCCTGATGGGCGAAGAGCCGGCTGCTGCTGGTGAGGCCGGGACTGGGGCGAGCGCGCCCAAGTAAATCGCGCCACAAAGGATGGATACGGCCTCTTCGGAAAAGTAAAGCCAAACCCGCCTTAGCCGCAGTAACGAAAGCGCGGTGTGGGCGGGGCGGCCAGTTTCGAATTATTTATATCGATGAGAAATGACGCCGAGGCTGTAAACTTGCAGCCGGTGCGGGCGTCTACCTGAGTGATGGCAGCCGGCACAGCATTGGAAGCGATGACCATGGCTACGGCACAGGAAATTGCCGCCGAGGAGTTTTCGGCTGTCGTCACGAAGCACCGCCCGCAGATCTTCCGGTTTCTGCTTTCGTCGACGCGTGACGTTGACCTGGCGGAGACGCTGACGCAGGATTGTTTCCTGAAGGCGCACCGGCATTGGGGGAGCTTTCGCGGCGAGTCAAGCGCGATGACCTGGCTGATGCGCATCGCCATCAACCTGCAGAAGGACCACTGGCGGAACCGGCGGATGCAGTTCTGGCGGAAGACGCAGACGAACGCGGTGGAGCTGGACGAGGCCAGCGATTGGCTGCCCAGCGGGGAACGGTCCGTGGAACAGCAATTGTTGGCGCGGGAGCGGGTTGCGCAGGTGGGCAAGGCAGTCGAGGGGCTGAGCGAGCGGCAGAGGACGGTGTTCCTGCTGCGCTACGTGGAAGAGCTGGAATTGAGCGAGATTGCGCGTGCCACCGGGCTGAATGAGGGCACGGTGAAGGCGCACCTTTCGCGGGCATTGGCAAGAGTGCGCGCGGAACTTGGGGGAAAACGATGAGCTTCAAGGACAAGACTGATGCGGTTAGCGCGGCGGGTGAAGAGATGAGTCCGGAGCTGGATTTGGCGCTGCGGGAGTTCCGACTGAGCGTTCATGCCTGGAGCGAGGCCGCTTATAGCCGGCCGCGGACGGCGGTCGCGGCAGGGCGGCTGAAGCAGGTTTGGCGGCTGGCGGCCGGGTGGGCGCTGAGCGGCGTACTGGTTGCCGGCGGCATCTCGACAGGAGTCTGGGAGCATCATCGGCAGGAGATGAGGATGGCCGCGGCTCGCGTGGCCGAGCACGAGCGGCTGGCCGCCAATGAGCGGAATCAGCAGGCACGGCAAGAGGATGAGGATTTGCTGGCCAAGGTGGACAGCGATGTATCGCGAGGAGTTCCGAGCGCCATGGAGCCGCTGGCTCAAATGATGGCCGAGTACGAGACCAAGTAAGAGAGAAATTGGGAAACAGAAGCACAACCACGGCGAGATCGAGGAAAAGGAGAAGCGATGAAGGCATTTGGGGCGATGGGATTGACGATAGCGGGAGTTTTGCTGGCGGCGACGGCGCTGGCGCAGGGGCCGGGCGGCGGAATGGGGCCTGGGTCGGGAATGGGACCAGGAGCAGGATTCGGCGAGCATCGGCCTCCCATGGAACGGGCCTTCGGAGCCCAGGGTGGCCATGGGCGCTGGTGGAACAACCCGAAGGTGGTGGAGCAGTTGAAGCTGACCGATGAACAGCGGAAGACGTTTGACGACATTCTGCTGGATCACCGGGCTAAGCTGATTGACCTGCGCGCCAGCCTGGAGAAGGCCGAACTGACGCTGGAGCCGCTGATGAGCGATGATTCGCCGAATGAGGCGAAGATTCTGGCGCAGATCGACAAGGTTGCGCAGGCGCGGGCTGAGCTTGAAAAGGCGAATGCCGGCTTTCTGCTGGCGATTCGCGCCAAGCTGACGCCTGAGCAGTGGAAACTGGTGCAGGCCTTCCGCGCCGACCATGAGCACGAGGGCCGGGGCCGGGAAGAGCGCGGGCCGGGACATGACGGCCAGAGACCGGGCGGCTGGAAGCAGGGCGGCCAGGGACCGGGTAGTCAGTACCACCACCAGGCGCCGGCTCCAGCGGCTCCGCCAGCGCCCCCGGCTCCGGGTTCGGTTCCAGGAGCGGGAGCCGAGCAGTAAAAGGGATTTGCAGAGCAAGTTTTAAGCAGAGAGCAAATGCGGTTGCAGCAAAGACCGGTGGCGGCAGGAGGCGATCCTCTTGCCGCCGTTTTTTTGTAGTGGTCAGTAACCAGTGGTAAGTTAACCCGGTTGAGGTTCGTGGTGATCCAGACTTCCTAGATCCGCAGCAGCGGATTGGAGTTAATCGTATCCCACATCTCCTAAGGAACACTTTTTCTGGCTCCATAAAATCAACAACTTACATGAGGTGGATTTGTGCCAGAATTTCTGGGAAAATGACGTGTTCCTTCCCATCTCCACCGGCCAAAGCCTGTTTAATGCTCAGAATCGAGATGTGGGCCACCCATTATTGCTACAACTGTGTTTGTGTGCTGAGGATAAAGGCTTGCCGTAGCGCAGGTTCGAAAACCAGACGAAACAACGGTAACGCCCCCTCGGCAATATGGCTGGAGTCCGCAAATAGCGATGCTCCTTCGCGGAAGTAGTCGCATCTGCTTAGCTGGCACTGGATACGGTCTGGCCGTATGAAAATAATGTCGTCGCGAGAGGCATAATGCGCAATTGTGGCGCCCTGAGTTGCCATGAATGTGCTTTCAGGCAAAAACAGCGGTTCCGTGACTTTGTGGCCGAATCCCAGTTGACGGGCTACAATCGAGGCCGATTCCCACCCCGGTGAGGATATCGGCCCGACCAGTACGACCGTCTTGCCGTGATATTCCAGGTTCTGAATTACGCGGTCGAGGCTCTCGGTAAACACTTTTGTTTTACTATCGTCCGACACTAGACCGGCCGGAGTGTACATCGGATTATTCCACTCCCATGTCATTGCAAGAATGACCACGCGCATGCGTGGCAGATTCTCAACCGCATCAAGGTTTTTGGCCGCAAGCTCCATGCACGTCGACGACTCATTAAAATCCGGCAGGGGCAGGCAACTGTTCAACGGAACCAGAATGCCTCCACGATGGTTCTCCCGCAGGATATCCGTGACAAGCGGCGCATACATCTGCGCGTGCGAGTTGCCTACCAGTGCGACGGTAGCATCTTTCGGATCTCTGCTGGGCATGGACATGAGACAGCCGCGCGATCCGCCAAAGGCAATATACTCGTTCACATTGCAGCGATATTCTGTACCAACAGCCGAGTTGATGCGCGTTGCATCCGCATTGAATCGAGAGGGAAATCCATTGTAGGCGAGGGAAGCCACGGAGATTAGCGCAACCACCAGGCATCCGAACCCCACCCAGGTCAGTACAGCACCAATGGACATGGTGCGATTACGAAAAGGACGCTCGATGTAACGCCAGGAACAAGCCGCAAGTGCGAACATCACTGCAACCACAATTGCCGTCTCTACAAGCGACAAGTCCGACCGCACAAGATAATAGCGAGTCAAAACCATAACCGGCCAATGCCAGAGATATAAAGAATAGGAGATGAGCCCAACCCATACCAGCGCGGGCTTGGAGATCAAGTGCGTAAGCCAGCTGCCGCCGGCATCTCCAAGATATATTGCTGTAACTGCGCCTAACACTACCCAAAGGGCGGGCGGAATCAGGGCCGAAAGCGGGTGTCCCGGGGAGCACAGGCCGGCGATGAGAAGCGCCGCAGCCAGGGTCGCAAGTGCGTGCCGCATCCATGGTTTGGCAACCTTGCTTGCCGGGGCCAGAGCAAGAAGTGCGCCTGCGCCAATTTCCCATGCGCGCATCGGGAGAAGATAAAAGGCTGGCAGGCCGCCCCCGATTCTGACCATAAGGATGTTGGCTGCCAGAGAAAGCAGGACAAGCACAGCGGTGAGCGGTAATAGAGCCCGACGGCGCCACCGCACACATAGAACCACAAAAAGTGGAAAAATAATATAGAACTGCTCCTCAACTCCCAAAGACCAAACATGCAGCAGGGGCTTTTCTTCAGCAAGCTGCGAGAAGTAATTCGTGTCTCTCCAGAAATAAATATTAGCAACGAAACCAAGGCTCGCAAAAACGCTCTTTGCATAGCCCTTCAGATCGATCGGCAGCAGGAGGGCGATGGAGCCCGCGGAGACTGCGATCAGGACGAAAAGAACAGCCGGCATGATCCGTCGCACGCGGCGTTCATAAAAGCGCGCAATTGAAAAGTTCCTGTTGATCGCCTCGCGCCAGATAACATTGGTAATCAGGTAACCCGATATAACGAAGAATATATCTACTCCCAGAAAGCCGCCTGGTAGAACTCCAGTTGATAGATGGTATGCAATCACAGATAGCACCGCTACGGCTCGCAGACCGTCGATATCTGGGCGGTAGCTTGTTTGATGACTATCAGCAGTTCCCCGTCCGTCTTGCATTCAACCTCCAGCAATTTCTAACTACGGCAGACTTAAAGCAGAGAGTGACCACCTCGCCCCGGCTCGGACCAAACGCGGAACGGGGGGCGGGTGGCTCATGTCCCACAGGAAATATGGGTGCCCCAGGTTCCGTTTCTGGGATCTGGGAATTTACGAACTTACATCAGCATACTCCGGAGCTACCACTTCTATGCGGAAACCGCCCCTTACTGCCTTCTACCACTCGCCACGGGTCAGATACTCATGAATCGACGCTGCGGCCTTGCGCCCCGCGCCCATGGCAAGGATGACCGTTGCTCCGCCGGTGACGATGTCGCCGCCGGCAAAGACGCCCGGCTTGGAGGTGCGCAGGGTCTTTTCATCCGCGACGATGTAGTTGTGCTTGTTGGTCGCGAGATCCGGCGTGGTGCTTTGGATCAGCGGATTCGCGGTGGTGCCGACGCCGATGATGACCACATTGGCGGGCAGAACGAACTCCGAACCTTTGATCTCGACCGGCCTGCGCCGCCCGCTTTCGTCCGGCTCACTGAGCTCCATGCGCACGCAGCGCGCGCCGGTGAGCCAGCCGTTTTCGTTGCCGAGGAGTTCGACCGGGTTGGTCAACAGATAAAATTCGATGCCCTCTTCGCGGGCGTGCTTGACCTCTTCTTTGCGGGCCGGCATCTCGGCCTCGGAGCGGCGGTAAACCAAAGTAGCAGTCCGCGCGCCCAGACGCCTTGCGGTGCGCACCGCGTCCATCGCGGTGTTGCCGCCGCCCACCACAATCACGTCCTTGTCGCGGCAATCGTAGACCGGCTCGTCGAACTCAGAGTTATAGGCGCGCATCAGGTTGACGCGCGTCAAAAATTCGTTGGCCGAGTAGACGCCGTTGAAGTGTTCGCCGGGGACGTTGAGAAAGACCGGCAGACCCGCGCCGGTGGCAACAAAGACCGCGTCGTAGTGTTCCTCGTTCATCAATTCGTCGAGGGTGACGCTCTTGCCGACGACCACATTGGTCTCGAACTCGACGCCCATGCGACGCAGGTTGTCCACCTCGCCTTTGACAATCGACTTGGGCAGGCGAAACTCCGGAATGCCGTAGATGAGCACGCCGCCCAGTTCGTGCAGCGCTTCGAAGACGCGCACGCGATGGCCCTTCTGGACGAGGTCTCCGGCGGCTGAGAGCCCGGCCGGGCCGCTGCCGACGATGGCCACGCTCTTGCCGGTTTTAGGAGCATTCGCCGGCAGTCCAAGCTGACCGCTTTCGCGCTCAAAATCGGCGACAAAGCGCTCCAGGTTGCCGATAGCGACCGGCGCGCCTTTCTTACCCAGAATGCAGCCGCCCTCGCACTGATTCTCCTGCGGGCAGACGCGGCCGGTGATGGCCGGCAGCGCGTTGTCCTCGCGCAGCTTGGCCGCCGCTCCCAGGTAGTCGCCGGCATGAATCAGGGCCACGATGGTCTTGATCTGCACGCCCACCGGGCAATCGACGACGCAGCCCGGCTTGGCGCATTCAATGCAGCGCGAGGCCTCGGTCACGGCGTCCAGCACATTCAGGCCCAGATTCACTTCGGCAAAATTGCGGCTGCGCACCAGCGGGTCCAGCTCCGGCATGTGCCTGCGTAGGATCTTCATGCGTTCCTTGAGGGGAAGAACATTCATTGCGGAGCGGGGCAGAACTCTGTTCTCAGACATAATGTTTCTCCCCCGCGGCCAATTCTTCACGAAGCTCGACTACCTGCTCTTCCATATTCTCCTGGAATTGCTTGAGCGATGCGCACTCCTTCTCGCGGTACATGGTGTTGCGCTGCATCAAAACTTCAAAGTTGACCATGGAGGCGTCGAACTCCGGGCCGTCCACGCAGGCGAATTTGCTCTGCTTGCCCAGCAGCACGCGGCAGCCGCCGCACATTCCCGTGCCGTCCACCATGATTGAGTTCAGGCTGACCATTGTCTTGATGCCCAGCGGCGTGGTCATCCGCGCGACGGCCCTCATCATCGGCACCGGACCGACGGCCAGCACAAAGTCGATCATGCGCCCGGATTCAAGCAGCTCATCGAGCTTTTTGGTGACCAGCCCCTTTTCGCCGTAGCTGCCGTCGTCGGTCATGATGAAGGCTTCGCTACTGGCCGCGCGCACCTCGTCTTCAAAGACGACCATTTCCGCGCTGCGCGCGCCTTCAATGAAGACGACATGATTGCCGGCCTGCTTGAGCGCGTAGGCGGTGGGCAGCGCCATCGCCGTGCCCACGCTGCCCGCCAAGACCACAACTGTGCCGTAGTTTTCGATCTCCGAGGGCTTGCCGAGCGGGCCGACGACATCCAGAATGGAGTCGCCCGTCTCCAGGCAGTTGAGCAGCGAGGTGGTCTTGCCGATGGCCTGCACCACGATGGTGACCGTGCCCGCTACCGGGTCAGAGGATTTGATGGTGAGCGGAATGCGCTCGCCCTTCTCATGAAGGCGGAGGATGATGAACTGGCCTGGCTTATGCTTGCGCGCAATGCGCGGCGCCTCGATCACGAACTGCTTGATGTTGAGGCCGACGCCGCGGGCGTCTACGATTTTGTACATATATGAAAGTTTACGACGTGGCCGGGACCATCGGCAATTCGCCGTCGCAAACTCTACGAATGCGAACTGCTTGGCGAGCCGATTTCATACGTTCTGGCACGCATCACTCAGGCGCTGGCCGCGGCGGCTCTAGCCGGCCTTCCGCCCTTGGCGCCGTTTGCCTTTGCCGCCAGGCGTTTGGCCTCGGTTTTGGCGCTGCCACCCTTCTTGCCTAACTGCGCCATCCAGCGGCGGTTTCCGTAGATGCCTTCGATCAGGGCGGGAACGTAGAGGTCAACGTCAAGCTCTGGAAAACTGATGCCCGTTCCGCGGCCGAGCAATTCGTAGTTCTGAATTTGCTCGTGCGTGGCGTTGCCCAGCCCCTGCACGTCCTCGATAGGAAGCACCAACCGGCGACTGTTGCTGAGTCCTACAATGAGCAGTTTTAGCGCGGGGATGTGCTCGACGGTCTGCACGCGCGGGTCGCTGTCGTGGAGCTTTGCCCGCTTCAAGGCGGCTTCAATCTCGGCATCGGTTGTAATGACTTCATGGTCAGCCATGATGCTTCTCCCAAAGAAAAACCAGTTCATCGAAATGCCCTGCGGCTACCGTGAGCACATGGCGCACATCCGATTTGCTTGCGTTGCTCGGCCTGATGGCGTCTGTCCGGTTGGCGAGCGAGACCTTGCCGTCTGGGCGAAGATCAACGATCACCTCAATGTCAGCGTAGAAACCGTGCACGTGGCGCGGCGCGTGGTCCATCGTGTATGCAGCGAAACGTACACCGCTGAGCCTGATCGAACCCATCTGTTCCTATTCTAACCTAAGCCCTTTGGGTTTTCAATCTTCCAACTCCGCATTTTGCGCCGCCTCGGCCTCCATGATGGTGAGAATGGCGCGCATCCGCTCGAACTCCGGGTGGCCGTGGAGGGCTTTCAGGCGCGGATCGGCCAGCGTCTGGAAGAACCATGGGCAGCGGGTTTCGTTGGCAGCTTGAAGCTCCTCAATGGCGGCATCCGGGTCGCCGAGCGCCACATAGACCGCCGGGGTGAATGAACGGAGGAGGAAGCGTTCGCGGCTGAGCCATTGCATACGCTCGAGGATGGCGCGCGCTTCGTCGCTGCGGCCCGCGCAGGCCAGGGCGTAGGCGTGAACGGCGGTGGCCAGGTCGAAGAAGGGCACGCGCTGCGCAAGGTTCTCTGCAAGCTCGGCAGCGCGTGCCGCCTCGCCGTTGAAGGCGAGTATCAGAGCCCCATAGAAGATCGTGAATTCATGTTCGGGAAAGAGGCTGAGAGCGATCTGGCTTTGCGCAAGGCTTTCGGCGGCTTGTCCATCCAGGTGGAGCGCCCAGGCCAGACGGCTGTGCAGCCAGGCAGAATAGGGGTCCAGTTGGATGGCCGCGCGCAGCAACTCGATGGCTTCGGCAAAACGGCTCCGGCTGAGCGCGAACATGGCGCGGATACGGGTGGTCCAGGGACCGTGGGGCAGATGGGCGCTGAGGGAGAAGGCGTTGAGGGCCGCGGGCAGATTACGGTCAAAGTGGAAGTTCACCCAGCCCAGCGCGGGCAAGATGGCTTCCGCCTGGCGGGACAGATCCGGGATGGACTCGGCCGTGCGGTGTACGTGCTCCGCCGCAACCGCTGGAGACATGAAGCCGTAGAAGCTCTGAGTCACGCAGAGATGCGCCAAATCAATCTTGGCGGAGATCAGCGAGGGATCCACTTCGATGGCCCGCAACAAGTGCTGCAGCCCATCCTGCATGCGATGGCGATGAAGCGACTGCCACTCGTGGCGTCCGCGCAGGAAGTTTTCGTAGGCCTCCCGGCGCTGCGGGCCGCCCTCGTGCTCGACCGGGGGCGCGGCAGCCGCGGAGATGGACAGCCCTCCCTTGCTCGACCTCGGCCGCAAGGACTTTCCGCCGGAGACCCCGGCATTCCACCCCGGCGACCAGGATCTGTCGCCCGATACCCCGGCGCCCAGACGCCAGGCCAGCCGCTGCACCAACTCCGACTCCAATCCGGCGATCCGGTTCTGGTCCACCAGCATATCTTCCACCCAGATTTGCGTGCCATCCTCGACGCGGATCATCTCCACGCGCAGCCGGTATTGCGAGGAAAGGGCGCGGAGGCTTCCGGTCAACACCAGGTCGGCTTTGAGCGTCTCGCCAATCTGCTGGGCCGTATACCCGCGACCAACCAGGGTGAAGATGGAATCCCGGGCCAAAACGGAAAGGGCCGGAGAACGCGCATTCGAGAGCCGGACGATGGTCTCTTCGGCGATGGCCGGCCCAAGGTGTTTGGGAACTGCGTGCAGGGTGGCGAAGGGCAGGATGGCCAGACGCGGAAGCTCCCCGGCCGGCGGAAGGCCCTGCCGCAGCACCTCGGCCGTGAAGCGGTAGCCGCGCTTGTAAACCGTCTGGATACAGTTTTCCGGCTCCAGCCGCGCGCGCAGCGAAGAGAGGCACTTGGGAACGCTGTCGGCCGTCACGTGCACGTCGCCCCACAGCGCATACTTCAATTGCAGGGGCGAAACAATCTGGCCGGCGTGGGCCACCAGCAGCCGCAGCGCCGCCAACTCCTTGGGAGGCAGGTGAGCCACGGCTTCACCGCGCCAGAGCGTTCCATCCGCGTCCAGCCGGAAGCCGGCAAAGGAGCAGGACGACACCCTGCCCCGACGGCCTAGAGCTGTCCCCGCGGAACTGGTATCCCCGCGCCGGCGGCCAAGACTTGCCTCCGCGGAGCCGGCATCTCCTCGGCGGCGATTCAGACCGGTCGCCGGGGACGAATCGTCCTGTGTGCCGCGCGAGCCTGAGCGGGGATCGATCGTTACAACCAACGCGCTTCCTCGAATCCTTGGCAATAGATTTGCCGCTCTCTTGCCGGTTCGGACAAGAGATAGGCATCTGCCTACAGTGGCCGCGGGAATCTGCGTGGGGGACAACCCAGGGGGAAAGAACAGCAACGCTCCCGGCGAATCTCTGTGCTTCGATGAGCCCAGTATCTTCTTTAACCATTAGATTATCTGCTTTTCGACGGACTGCGGGAAGAAAGTACCAGTGTTCTTTTGTCTCTTGTCATGCGCAAAGTAACCAAGGAGCATTACCAACGACGAAGATAGTTCAGAAAAACTTCATGAATTCGTCAGGGAAAACAAGACCGGCGGCTGGCAAACTGATAGAAGGGAGTAACTCATGACCAAGACTGTTTCTTATGCTCAGTGGTCTCTGGAACCTTACTGCATCGGGATGAAACTGCGCTCGCTGCGCACCCAGAAGCGGCTCACGCTGGCGCGTCTGGCGGCGGAGACCAAGCTATCAACGGCGCTGCTCTCCAAGCTGGAGACGGACCGCATGATTCCCACGCTGCCCACACTGGCCACCATCAGCCGGGTCTACGGCGTGGGCATGAGCTACTTTTTCTCCGAGCCCGCCAAGCACACGCTCTCGATCACGCGCAAGGCCCATTTGCAGGGCAACAGCCGCGGACTGGAGTCAGTAAAGACAACCCCGCTGAATGCACTGGCGGCTAATACGCGGCTGGTGGCGCAGATGATCGAGTTTCCCGTCGGCGGCGCCTCCAGCGCCACGGATGCCTGCTACGTGGCCAGCGGCCTGGTGTACGTGCTGGAGGGCAAGTTGCAGTTGGATGCGGGCGGGCTGCACGAGGTGCTCGAGGCCGGCGATTGCGCCTATATGGATAGCGAGATGGCTCTGGCCTGGAGCGCGGCAAACAAGCACCGCTGCCGGATTCTGGCGGTGACGCCTGCCGGCCCGCGCGCGGAAGGCTGACCGGCCTGGTATCGAGACCGTGTGATTGTGGTTAGGCCGGAACGTAGCGCCGGTCTCCAGACCGGCTGTCGTGCGGGTGTCCACGCCCGCATTTGTACAGGAACAATTACCAAATCACACAGTCTCAGCCCTAATTCTTGACGCGGGCGATCATCTGAAATGAGTCGAGAAAGCGCGTGACGCCGGAGTACGGTGGCGCGAGTGGTGCGGCGGTCAGCGTTTGGTAAAGATAGGGCTGGCCTGTAGGATGGTTTGGAAATCAAGGAGCCGCGCGCCATGCGACCGAACCTCAACCTGATGAAGGCAACGCTGACCGGCGCACTGGGCGGCCTGCTCTTCGGCTTCGACACTGTTGTGATTTCGGGCGCCATCGACTCTCTGGTCAAGCTCTACAACCTGAGCCCCTACGGCAAGGGCTGGACGGTGGCCATCGCGCTGATCGGCACGGTGGCGGGAGCGCTGGGCGCGGGCCATGTAGGGCAGAAGATCGGCGGGCGCGAGACGCTGCGCATCACCGCCGTGCTCTATGTGGTCTCGGCCATCGGAAGCGCGCTGGCCTGGAACTGGCCGGTGCTGATGCTCTTCCGCTTCGTTGGCGGTCTGGGCATCGGCGCATCGTCGGTGCTGGGGCCGGTGTACATTGCCGAACTTGCCCCGGCCAAATGGCGCGGCCGGCTGGTGGGCGCCTTCCAATTCAACGTGGTCTTCGGCATTCTGGCGGCTTACACCTCCAACTACCTTATCCGCACGCTGCACCTGGGCTCTCTGGAGTGGCGCTGGCAGGTGGGCATCGCCGCGCTGCCCGCCCTGGGCTTCCTGGCGCTCTTGTTCGGCATTCCCCGCAGCCCGCGCTGGTCGGCCTCCAAGGGGCGCAACGAAGAAGCTCTGGCCGTGCTGAAACTGATGGGCGACCCGAACCCCGAGGCCGAGCTGGCCGACATTCAATCCGCGCTGGCCGAGGAGCACGCCACGGCTCACGAACCGGTCTTTCAGTGGAAGTATCGTTATCCGCTGTTTTTGGCGATTTCGATTGGCGCATTCAATCAGTTGGCCGGGATCAACTCGATCCTCTACTACCTGAACAGCATCTTCGCCTCGGCGGGCTTCAGTCAGATCTCCGGCGACCAGCAGGCCATCGCCATCGGCTTCACGAATCTAGTCTTTACCATCGTCGGCATGAGCGTGATCGACAAACTGGGGCGCAAGACGCTGCTGCTGATCGGCGCGGCGGGCACGGCCAGTTGCCTGGCGGCGGTCTCGTGGCTCTTTGCGACGAACTCCCACCCCGGCGCTCTGGTCTGGGTGCTGATTACCTACATCGCCTTCTTCGCGCTCTCGCAGGGCGCGGTGATCTGGGTCTACATCGGCGAAGTCTTTCCCAACGCCGTTCGCTCCAAGGGCCAGGGCGTGGGCAACGCCAGCCACTGGTTCATGAACACGGCCATCCAACTGGCGTTTCCCATGGTGGTGGCGCAGATCGGCCGCAGCGCCCCGTTCACCTTCTTCGCCGTGATGACCGGGTTGCAGTTTGTGGTAGTGCTGCTGGTTTACCCGGAGACCAAGGGGCAGACACTGGAAGCCTTGCAGCGCCGGCTGGTGCGAGCGGAGTAAAAGGTGATAGGCCCATTCATTCGTGACCGCAGTCACCGGAGCAGGCCGCAAAGGGCGCTCTATATAATCTGAGGAAAGAGCCAGCGATTCCCGAAAGCTGGTCTTGACGTACCCGCGTGAGGTCATCCATGGAGCAGAGTTGGGTTGAGCTTGAGGAGCAGTGCAGAGAAGCGGCGCAGGCCGTGGCGGAGAGCTCGCACGCGGCGCAGGCCGAGGTGAACTCGCCGCTGGAGGCCGCGCTCCTCTTCGAGGCCGAGGCCATGCGCGAGGAGATCATCCTGGTGGGGCGCAAGCTGTGGGAGCGGCAGTACGTGGACGGCAACGGCGGCAATATCAGCGTGCGGCTGGGCGAGAAGTACCTGCTCTGCACGCCAACAATGATGAGCAAGCGGGACATGGCGCCGGCCGACATCTGCCTCTCTGATCTGGACGGCAACATCCTGGCAGGCGACCGCATGAGGACCAGCGAGGTGCTGCTGCATCTGGCTATCTACAAAGCCAACTCCGTAGCCCGCGCCATTGTGCATTGCCATCCGCCGCACGCCACGGCCTTTGCGATGACCGGCTCCGCGCCGCCTATCGGGCTGATCTCCGAGTACGAGACCTCGATTGGCCCGGCAGCGGTGGCGCCCTACGAAACGCCCGGCACCAAGGCCTTTGCCGAGACGGTGCTGCCCTTTGTCCAGGACCACAACACCATCCTGCTCAGCAATCACGGCATCGTCTGCTGGTCTGACACCGTCACCCATGCCGAGTGGCTGGTAGAGACCTTCGAGACCTATTGCAAGACCTACCTCATCGCCCAACAGATCGGCCGTCCGCTCAACTTCCTTCCCGACGGCAAGATCGATGAGCTACTGCTCGTCAAGCGGCGGATGGGAATGCCTGATGCTCGCATGAGGCGGATCTCCTAACCGGCCGCTCCGGCGCAGGGAGAGAATACCGGTGAGCTGGAGCGACTGGTCGAGCAGGTCGTGACTCGCCTCGAAGAGCGGGAGTGAGAGCGCACGGCCCAGCACTCGATTCGAAAACTGAAAAATCACCCTTTCCCAGGTGCCCCACTTATCGATTTTGAATATGCACCTTGGGGTTGCGGGGCGCAGCCCCGAAAGCCGAGTTCTGTCTTCAGAATCGATGAATGGGCCACCTGCCGCTGGCAATGAGGGTCCGAAACGGCTATCTACCTGGCGTTGGGAGCGTTCGTAGGCTGCCCGGAATTCAGCATGCACGGCCCGTAGTCCCTGCTGATCTTCTCAACCGTAAATGTCTGATCGCCGGCGCTGTCTTTCACTTTCTTTCCCTTTGTCCCATGGAACTGGACTAGGTCACCCACCTTGATGTCGGCGGTTTCTCCAGCCAGGGCGTAGGTCTTCTTATCGCCTTGAGTCTGAACCTCAATGCCGTTCTGGCCACTGAAAACACAGCCCTTCAAAGTGTGATGACTATGATGAACCTCAATAAGGACGACCGTGCCGACCACCACGGCGCCAACCCCGATTGCGGCTGCGGTGACCTCGGCCTTGGACGGGCCAAAGCTTAAGTCTTTGTTTTGTAAACCATTAGTGCAGCCGGTTGGACCAACCGCCGCGCAACAAGCAAGAGAAGCTAAAACAAATGCAACCAGCTTTTCCGTCCGCCGCCTTCCGGCTGAGGGCCTTGAATCTGAATGGGATGCCCGGAGAATCTCTCGAGAGATTTTCATGTCGGTTTCCTCAACTGTTGGGATTTCCGCTGGAGCCGGAAGGGTACGCGTCTGCGAATGGCTGCAGATCAATATTCTAGGCGGTGTACGACTCAACCGGTCCGGCTCTGGGGGGAATGTGGCAACGAACGAGTCGTATTCCTAGACTATACGGCAGGTGGCCCACCTATTGCTTTTGAATATGCACCTTGGGGTTGCGGGGCTGTGCCCCATTCATCGCGGCTTTATGATGAGTGGGCCGCGGGGCCTTACCATCCATTCCGACTCGATCTCGACCGCTGGCGGGTGGCGCAGGTCCGGGGTAGGTGAAATCTGGGTGCCCCAGGTCTCGATTTTGAGACCTGGGAAACCACGAACTCAATGCGAGCGGCAAGCGAGCCATTGATCCCACCGCAGAGCCTGCCTTGAGCAAAGCCGAAAGGCGGTTTGCAGTTGATTTCCCTCCCGGCGCACACAATATAAGAATGAATCACAACCAGAGGCGCGGGCAGTTACTGGCCCCTGATCCCTGACCCCTGTTTTCTGAGGCACCCCCTACCCCCTTCTATATTTTCGATACCTTGCAGATTATTTTAACCACCCTGAAATCAATACTTTCGGAAGACCACCCAAACCGGAAAGTATCAATATGTGAGACGTAGGCGGCCCGACCTCGATGTTGATAGCTGGGAAACATCCGATATGCGGTTCAGTACGGCAGTAACAATGCATAACCGGCGCATGGAGGCCTCATGAGAATACAAGTTACGCTCGACGACGACATAATGCTCATCGCACAGGAATATACGGGCATAACCAGGAAGTCGGCTCTCGTTCAGGAGGCTCTCAAAGCTCTCATTGAGCGGGAAAGCTCTTGCAGATTGGCGGCATTGGGAGGCACGATGCCGGAGTTGAAAGATATTCCACGCCGCGAGGCTCATTAAAGACCGCGCCCCAAAGACAGCGCGCCGTCCACCAGCGCATCGATCTCCGCGCGGCTGGTGCGGTGGTTGACGATGGCGGCGCGAATGGCCGTGCGGCCTCCGATCCGGGTCGTGGACGGAGCCACAACTCCCGACTCCTGCAACGCCACGACGATGGCTTCGTTCACTCGATTCGTATCTTCAGCGCGATAGCGAAAGCAGACGATATTCAGCTCGACCGGGGCCATCAACTCCAGCTCCGGCGTCACGGCGATGCGGTCTTCAAGGTAGCGGGCCAGCGCGCAGCAGCGGGAGATGGACGCTCCCAGGGCCTCGGTGCCATAGACCTTCAGCGTGAACCAGACCTTCAAGGCGCGAAAGCCGCGCGAGAGGTCCGGTCCGAAGTCGCAGGGCCAGGGCGAGCCGGCGGCCAGCCCACGCTCGGCGCGTTGCAGGTAGGCTGCCGGGAGGGCGAAGGCGTTCTTGTGCGCTTCTCCATCCCGCACCAGAATGAAACCGGCGTCGTAGGGCGCTTGTCCCCATTTGTGAAAGTCGAAGGCCACGGAATCCGCGCGCTCAATGCCGTTGAGCTTGGGCGCAAGATCGGGGGCCAGCCTTGCCAGCGCGCCAAAGGCTCCGTCCACATGGAACCAGAGCTTCTCGCGCCGGCACAAATCAGCCAGGCCGGCCAGGTCGTCAACGGCTCCGGTGTTCACGGTTCCCGCGGTTCCCACCACCAGAAACGGCGTGAAGCCAGCCTCGCGGTCGCGCTGAATTGCCTCGGCGAGCGCCGCCAGGTCAATGCGGAAGCAGCTGTCGGTGGGAATCAGACGCAGCGCATCGCTGCCCAGGCCGGCAATGTCCATTGCCTTGGGCACGCAACCATGAACAGCATTCGAGGTGTATGCGGTGAGCCGCCGTGGCTCCGCGGCCACTCCGCTGGCGCGCACCTCGAAGCCAAGCGCGGCGTCGCGGGCGATCAGCACGGCAATCAGATTCGCCATCGATGTTCCGGTAACAAATAACCCTGTTGCCCCTTGCGGGAAGCCGAAGATCTCCCTCACCCACGCGGTCACCTGCCGCTCGACCTCGACCGGAATATGATCGCGGCCTCCGAGGTTCGCGTTGAGCCCAGCGGCCAGCATCTCGGCCACCATACCCACCGGCGTGCCGCCACCGTTGACCCAGCCCATGAAGCCCGGATGCACGTTGCCTTGCGTATAGGGCAGCACATCCTGCATGAACTCCGCATGGACCTGCGCGAGTTCCTCGCCCACGCGCGGCGCTGGCGAACGAAAACGCGCCCGCACAGCATCCGGAATCGGCTGCCAGACAGGTCGCTCGCGGATCTTTTCGATGTAGCCGAGCATATCGTCCAGCATGAGGTGCGCCTGTGCGCAAAAAGCAGCCCAATCCACTGGATCGAGGCTTCCGCTGGCTTCGACTTGCGTGGCAATGCTGATCTTTTCGGTCGGATCTATGATGGGGGGCTGCGACATTCCTTCTCCCTGAAGAGTATTTTACGTGCTGACCGTGTGCGAAGCGTCCCACTACGAATTCCATCGAGCGAAGTTGATTCGTTCGTGAATCGGATGCGATGCCCTTGCAGGTTATCCTGAAAGCAGTGCTTCGATCCCGTTTTGAGGTGTAGTCTACGTGTCCATCTTCAAGCGTCCACTCGTTCTGACCATCCTTGATGGATGGGGCTATCGCGCCGAAACCACCAACAACGCCATTGCGCTGGCCAAAAAGCCCACCTACGACAAGCTGCTGCGCGAGTACCCCAACACGCTGATCCAGGCCTCGGACCACTTTGTGGGCCTGCCCGACGGGCAGATGGGCAACAGCGAAGTCGGCCACCTGAACATCGGCGCCGGGCGCATCGTGCAGATGGACATTACCCGCATCGACGCGCAGATTGCATCGGGTGAATTTTCCCGGAACCCTCCCGTCGCGCTGGCCATGAAGCGGGCGCAAGTGGGCGGACGGCAGCTCCATCTCTTCGGCCTGGTCTCCGACGGCGGCGTGCACTCCCATCAGGAGCACATCTACGCCCTGCTGCGCACCGCGCGCGAGTACGGCCTGGACCGGGTCTTCGTTCACGCCTTCATGGACGGCCGCGACACTCCACCCGACTCCGGCGTCGCCTACATCGCGCAATTGGAACAAAAAATGCGCGAGTACGGCGTAGGCAAAGTGGCCACCATCAACGGACGCTACTACGCGATGGATCGCGACAAACGCTGGGAGCGCGAGCGCAAAGCCTTCGACGCGATGGTCAACGGCAAGGCCGAGGGCGGCGCCTATCCAAATGCCGTCGCGCGCATCAAGGAAAATTACAACAACGGCATCACCGACGAGTTCCTGATTCCCTTCGTGGTCGTGGATGCCGCGGGCAAGCCGGTGGGCCAGATTCGCGACGAGGATGTCTGCATCAACTTCAACTTCCGCGCCGATCGCGCCCGCGAGATTACCCGCGTGCTGACCCGCGAGAGCGGCCTTAACAAGCAGGGCGGACGCGACCTGGACGGCTGGGAGGCGCTCGACGCCACGATTCCCCGCTCCGAAATTCCGAAAAATCTCTACTACCTCTGCATGACCCAGTACGACAAGCTCTACGAGCTGCCGTTCATCATGCCGCCGGAGTCGCTGGATAACATTCTGGCCAATGTGCTGTCCGCGCATCATCTGCGCAATCTGAGAGTCGCCGAGACGGAGAAGTTCGCCCACGTGACCTACTTCTTCAACGGAGGCGTGGAGACGCCCTTCGCCGGCGAGGAGCGCGTGCTGATTCCCTCGCTGAAGGTGGCCACCTACGACCTGGCGCCGGAGATGAAGGCCGAGGCCATCGGCGACGCCATTGTGAAAGCCATCAACGACGGGAGCTTTGACTTGATCGTCGCCAACTTTGCCAACGCGGACATGGTGGGCCACTCCGGCAAGCTGGAGCCGACGATCAAGGCCATCGATGCCATCGATGCCCAGTTGGCCCGTGTCTACAAGGCCATCCGCGAGCGCAACGGCAGTTGGCTGATCACCGCCGACCACGGCAACGCCGAGCAGATGGTGGACCTGGTGACCGGCAACCCGCACACCGCGCACACCACCAACCCCGTGCCGCTGATCTACGTGGCCGAAGAGGCAAAGCGCTTCCGTTTGCGCCCCGACGGCTCGCTGCGCGACATCTCGCCCACCCTGCTGAACATTCTCGACCTGGGCCTGCCCAAGGAGATGACCGGTGGCGATCTGCGCGTGCCGCTGGCGAAGTGAGTCTGCGCACTGCCGAAACAATGAAGGCGAAACTCAATGCGGCTTCGCCATCCACCAGCCAGGAGCCAAACACAGCGGTCTTACCGCCGCCGGTGGCCATCGGTGTCATCGCCTGATAGACGCAACCCTGGGCACTTTCACCGTAAGACAAGCCGCCGGATTCCTGTTAATTGCGAATCCCGGCCAGCAGCGCCTCAATTTCCGCCTTTACGGCCCCGGTGACGGGCAACAGCGGCGCGCGGGTGTGGCCTCCGTAGTAACCGTTGAAGTCGCAGGCATACTTGACGCCGCTCATGCCCAACTGGCCAACGATGCGCTGGCTGGCGGCGGCGATGCGCTGCTGCTTCTCCGCGGCCAGCTTGAAGTCACGATCCTTCCAGGCAAGATAGACCTCCTGGCAGGCCTGCGGCGCGCACGAGGCGAAGGCTGTGATGCCCCCAGCGGCGCCTGCCTCAAGAGAGCCAAGCAGCGTGGCCGTCGAGCCGCAGAGCACGGGAAAGCCGACTTCCTTGGTCCGCGTCTTCAGAGTCACCGAGTGCCCCACCCTCGCGTCGTTCTTGTTTTTGTCGCGAAGCCTGCCCTGAGCGAAGTCGCTAGGGTGGGATTCCATCCCACTTTGTTTTCCATCCAAATCAACAACGCCGCCGATGGAAACCAGCGCCTCTTCACTCCCCGCCTGAGCCGTCAGCATCCGTCCGGTGACCGCCTCGAAGATCGGCGTCACAGTCACCGTTCTCCAGGGCGCGTTTTTCACTCCTTCAACCAACGCGCGTATCCGCTCCACGCTGCCGCTGGAATCCTTGATGCCGATGATGTTGGGGTGCTGCGCAAGTTCGGCCACCAGCTCAACGGGGATGTTATAAGGCGCGCACTGGGGAATGTTGTAGATCAGAACCGGCAGCGGCGAGCGGTCTGCCACGCTGCGGAAGTAGTGCAGCACGGCCGCCACGCTCATCTGGCTGGCGTAGTAAGTCGGCGTGCGCACTAGCACGGCGTCGTAGCGGAACTGGGCCGCCGCCTCGGCCAATGCGACCGTGGCCTTCACGCTCTCGCGCGCCACGCCGGCGATGAGCACCTTCTCCGGCGCGGCGGCCTCGGCAGCTACGCGCAGCACCTCGCGGCTCTCGCTGTCGTCGAGCATCACAGCCTCGCCCGTGGAGCCTAACAGCAGCACTCCGGAGAGCAGCGTGCGCGAATAATGCACAATGTTGGCTTCGAGCTTGCGATAATAGACGCGCTCGTCCGGGTAAAACGGCGTGGGAACCGCGGCAAAGATGCCTTCGATCAGCATGGCTGTATTGTAATAGGTTGACGCGGAAACCCGGACTCTCGCGGAAACCCGCCAACTTGCTGACTCGCTAACCCCGCGAATCAGGAGCTAAGTTGCTGTCTTTGTTTCAACAACAAGATGCGCTTTCATCGATCGAGTCGACCCGGAATTCCTCACCCGCAAGTCACAGCGTGCAAATGTTGCAGTGCGTAAACCGTGGTCTGGTGGCGCTGCATCGCGCTGATGCCCTCGACGGCGGCCTGCGCGGCGGCGATAGTGGTGATAGTAGGAATGCGCGCCAGCACCGCGGCCCGGCGAATGGCCTTCTCATCAAAGAAGGTGTCCTGCCCGCGCGGGGTGTTAATAACAAGCTGAATGCGGTCGCCCTTGATCAGATCAACAATGTTAGGCCGGCCTTCCTTGACCTTGAAGACACGCTCAACAGCGAGGCCGGATTTTTCCAGCACATTCGCCGTGCCCTCGGTAGCGACAATCTTGAAGCCTAGCTCCATATAGCGGCGCACTAAGTCGACAGCCGCCTCCTTGTCGTGGTCGTTGACGCTGAAAAAGACCGTGCCGCCGGTGGGCAGCACCTGGCCGGCGGAAAGCTGCGCCTTGGCGAAGGCCTCGCCAAAGGTGGCGGCGACGCCCATCACCTCCCCGGTAGACTTCATCTCCGGACTTAGTACCGTATCGACGCCGGCAAATTTATTCCAGGGAAAGACCGGCGATTTTACATAAGAATGTGTCCCGGTTTCTAAATCCTTGCCCGTGGCTAACTGGGCGGGCAATAACTCACTCAGCTTGCGGCCGGTCATCAGCCGCGCGGCGATCTTAGCCAGCGGAATTCCCGTCGCCTTAGAGACATAGGGCACGGTGCGCGAGGCGCGCGGGTTCACTTCGATCACGTATACGTGGTCCTCGCCCTGGGCGTCGCGCTGAATGGCAAACTGCAAATTGACCAGGCCGATCACCTTGAGCGAGAGAGCCAGCTTGCGCGTATAAGTGCGCAGAGTTTCCAGCGTGCTTTCGCGGATGCTCACGGCAGGCAGCACGCACGATGAGTCGCCGGAATGAATGCCCGCCTCTTCAATATGCTGCATGATGCCGGCGATAATAACATCCTTGGAGTCACACAGCGCGTCTACGTCCACTTCGACCGCGTTCTCCAGGAAATGATCGACCAGCACCGGCCGCTCCTGCGAGTACTCGACTGCCTCGCGCATATAGCGCGTCACTGCCTCGGCGTCATAAGCAATCACCATCGCGCGGCCGCCCAGCACATAACTCGGACGCACCAGCACCGGATAGCCGATGCGCTCGCCGATGGCCAGAGCTTCCTCGACGCTGGTGGCCGTGCCGCCCGCGGGCTGCGGAATCTGCAGCTCATCGAGCAGCTTGCCGAAGCGCTTGCGGTCTTCGGCTAGGTCAATCGACTCTGGAGAGGTGCCGATAATGGGCACGCCGGCCGCAAGCAGCCTCTTTGCCAGATTCAGCGGGGTCTGCCCGCCGAATTGCACAATCATTCCGACCTCGGCGCCCGATTGCGACTCATGGTTATAAATCGCCAGCACGTCTTCCAGCACCAGCGGCTCAAAGTAAAGCCGGTCGCTGGTGTCATAATCGGTCGAAACGGTCTCTGGATTGCAGTTGACCATGATGGTTTCGTAGCCGTCTTCCCGGAGCGCAAAGGCCGCGTGGCAGCAGCAGTAATCAAACTCGATCCCCTGCCCGATGCGATTCGGTCCCGAACCTAGAATAATAACTTTGGGAGTTTGCGTCGGCGGCGCTTCGTCCTCTTCGTCATACGTCGAATATAAGTAGGGAGTCATCGACTCGAACTCGGCGGCGCAGGTGTCCACTAACTTGAAAACCGGCCTGATTCCCTTCCTTTCGCGCAGTTCGCGAACCTGTTGCGTGCCGGGGTGGCCTTCCAGCTTCCACTCCGTCGCGATGCGCTCGTCGCTCAACCCCAGGCGCTTGAGGTGGCGGAGTTCTTCGGTGCCGATGGTCTCCGGCGTGGTTTGCGCAATCGCGCTTTGGGCAAGAGTGATCTCGCGAATCTGATGCAGGAACCAGGGATCCATGGTGGTAAGCCGCGCCACCTCGCGCACGCTCATGCCGCGCTCGAAGGCATAACGGATATAACCCAGCCGCTCCGGCCTCGGAGTGACCAGCATCTGCGTCAGTCGCCGCGGATCAAGAACCTCCGCGCCGGTCTTCTTGCCGGTTTCCAAAGCCCTCCAGGCCTTCATCAGCGCTTCCTTGAAGGTGCGGCCAATGGCCATCACCTCGCCCACCGACTTCATCTGCGGGCCGAGCGTTTCGTCCGCGCCGGGAAACTTCTCAAACTGCCACTTGGGAATTTTTACGACGACATAATCAATCGTCGGCTCAAAGCAAGCCGGAGTTTTGCGCGTAATGTCGTTGGGAATCTCATCGAGCGTGTAACCCACGGCTAACTTCGCGGCGATCTTGGCGATGGGGAAGCCGGTAGCCTTCGAGGCCAGCGCCGAGGAACGCGAGACGCGCGGATTCATCTCGATCACTGTCATTCGCCCATCAACAGGATTGATGGCAAACTGCACGTTGGAGCCGCCGGTCTCCACGCCGATCTCGCGCATCACAGCTATGGCCGCATCGCGCATCTTCTGGTACTCGCGGTCGGTGAGAGTCTGTGCCGGAGCCACGGTAATCGAGTCGCCGGTATGCACGCCCATCGGGTCGAAGTTTTCAATCGAACAAATAATGATGACGTTGTCGGCTAAGTCGCGCATAACTTCCAGCTCGAACTCTTTCCAGCCGAGCACGCTCTCTTCGATCAGGCACTCGTGCACTGGAGAAAGGTCAAGTCCGCGCGCCAGAATCTCCATCAACTCTTCGCGGTTGTAGGCAATGCCGCCACCCGTGCCGCCCAGCGTGAAGCTGGGGCGAATCAGCACTGGGAAGCCTAACTTGGAGGCAAACTCCAGGCCGTCGCGCAGATTATTCACCAGCGCGGATTTGGAAACATCCAGGCCGATGCGGAGCATCGCGTCCTTAAAGAGCAGGCGGTCCTCGGCCTTCTTGATTGCCTCCAGCTTCGCGCCGATCAGCTCGACGTTGTACTTGTCGAGAATCCCTGCGTCGGCCAGATCGACAGCAAGGTTGAGCGCCGTCTGCCCGCCGACCGTGGGCAGCAGCGCGAACTTGCCGGGAAGGTTTGCGCCCGCGCCGTCAACGCCATTTCCACCCGATGGAAGGCCGGGGCCATTGGCCAGCATCTCGGCCTCAATACGGATGATCTCCTCAACGTACTCGCGCGTGAGCGGCTCGATGTAAGTGCGGTCGGCGAGGTCGGGATCGGTCATGATGGTGGCCGGGTTGGAGTTCACCAGCACTACCTCGTAGCCCTCCTGCTTGAGAGCCTTGCAGGCTTGCGTGCCGGAGTAATCAAACTCCGCCGATTGGCCAATCACAATCGGCCCCGAGCCGATCACCAGTATCTTCTGAATGTCATTTCTGCGTGGCATTGTTCTGTTTACCCTTAAAAGCCCAGTAAGTTGTCTTACCTAGCAGTACGGCCAAAACTGCGCCCGTGAAAAACCCACCTTGTTCTCAGTTCATCGCAGCAATGCTGCAGGCAGCTTCAGATCACTCCAGGTCAGCACCTTTGGCGTCCAGTTCAATCCTTTTCTTGTCTTCTCGTCGAGTTTTGGTTCGGAAATTGCTTCCCCATTGAAATATACAAACCCATGAAAGGTTCTCTCAAACTTTCCTGCAGCCGTCATTTTCCAGTGCTGTTCATATCCCCATCCCGGTTTCTCATTACCATTCTGCAAAATCTCCGGCAGCATCCAATCTGAAAACTCTTCAGCCGTTATCTTTCGCTTAGCCATGCAATAGAATGTCCTATTCTCATTCTCGACATCCAATTGCATCTCCCACATCTCGACCAGAATTCGGTCTCCCTGTTTCCACACAGCCACAGTCACAAAGAAATCAGTTTCCAGCCCGTGGATACCTTTCGCCAAATCATTGACGAGAATCCATGTATTATCTGGAAGGTCAGCATAACGGGGTACAACTATTTTCAGATCGACTCCGCACTCTTGAGCGAAGCGCACCAACGAAGGCTCTGGTCTACTTGCCTTGATTCCGGTTAGATACTGACTGAATGGGTCGTTCTGTACTTTAGTCTGAGCAAAGGAAATAGAACACCCCAGCCCCGCTAACAACGCCAGGAGTGGGAGCCAGCGCCTCATCCCTTCCACTCCTCCATCATGCGCCGGAAGTCGCGGAATAAGTAATTCGAATCGTGCGGACCAGGAGCGGCTTCGGGGTGGTACTGCACGCTGAAGAGCGGCAGCGTCCGGTGGCGCAGGCCTTCCAGCGTCTGGTCGTTCAGGTCCACGTGCGTAAGCTCGACTTCGTTGGCGTTGATCGAGTCCGGATCGACGGCGAAGTTGTGGTTGTGCGCCGTAATCTCCACTTTGCCGGTGAGGTTGTTGCGCACCGGGTGGTTGCCGCCGTGATGGCCGAATTTGAGCTTGTAAGTCTTGCCGCCCAGGGCGATACCGGTGAGTTGATGGCCCAAACAAATTCCGAAGACCGGCACGCGGCCCAGGAATTTGCGAATCGCGCGCACGGCGTAATCGACCGGCTCGGGATCGCCGGGGCCGTTGGAGAGGAAGACGCCGTCTGGCTTCAGGTCGAAGACATCCTCGGCGCTGGTTTCGGCCGGAACCACCGTGACCCGGCAGCCCTCGCGCACCAGCATCCGCAAAATGTTCTGCTTGATACCGAAGTCGTAGGCTACGACATGGAGGGGCTTCCGCCCGTCCGCGCTTTGGTTAAAACCCACCGCCAGTAAAGGATCGCCCGTCTGGTTGCGGCTATCGGTCGCGTCGAAGGAATAGGCCGACTTGGTCGAGACCACGCGCGCCAGGTCGGTGCCGTCCATCTTGCGAATGCCGCGGGCCTTGGCCACCAGAACGTCTGTGTCGCTCTCCGCTGTCGAAATCACGCCGCGCATCACGCCGTAAGTGCGCAGGTGGCGAACCAGGGCGCGGGTGTCGATCTCGGCCAGCACCGGAACGGAATAGCGCTCCATGTACTCGTCGGTAACCTGCTCGGAGCGCCAATTGGAGCTGATAGGCGAGAACTCGCGGACGATCAGGCCCTCGATATAGGGCTTGGCCGACTCGTTATCCGCCTGGTTGGTGCCGTAGTTGCCGATCTGGGGGTTGGTGAGAACGACGATTTGCCCGGCATAGGAGGGGTCGGTGGCGATCTCCTGGTAGCCGGTAAGGGAAGTATTGAAAACGACCTCGCCCCGGCATTCGCCTGGGTGCCCATAGCCGAGGCCACGGAAGATACGCCCGTCTTCGAGCGCTAAAATCGATTGCATTGCCTCTCCGAGGAGTGGATTCTATCGATTCTAACAGAATTCGGGCTGTGAAATTTCCTGCTCTGGGTTACCCCGATCGCTGCCATGGTCAGAGGCGCAGCCCGGGCTTAGCCAAACGCAAACAAATTTGCTCTTTCTTATTGACTTCTTTAGCTTTGTGTGCGGAAATGGCCATACCGTCACTCCCATCCCCCAGGAGAAGACAATGAGCAAACCTCGACTTCCTCTTCCGCTTTGCGCGGCAATTTTGGCTGTTGCCGCCCTCGGCGCCATCACGGTCCATGCGCAGTTCGCCACCTCGGCGCCACCACCGGTGCAAGCAACCAACGCCAAGCCAAACGTCAAGCCCGGCGCCACTGCTCCCAAAGTTCCACCTCAGAATCCCCCACCGGAGAGCAACACCACGACACCGCCGGGACAGTTGGCAACTGCAACGAGCCCCGCGGCCACTGTGCAGACCGAAAATTTCTTGAAGATCTCCCTAATCCCATCCGAGATTCCCCTCAAGCTCGGCTCGAACTCGAACATTGCCGCGGAGATTCAGAATGTCTCCAATCGCCCGGTGATTATCGAGACCAGATCCCTGCAACTATTGACGCACGCGATTGTTACCCCGTCCGACTCATTGTGCGTAATGCCCTTGGCGGGGACTTCCAACTCCACCATCATGCTGCAGCCTACGCTCATCCTGCTGCCGCAGGATCACCTGACGGTCTTCTTCAATCTCTCGCAGCAGGCGTTCACCGCCGAGCAGCAGGATAAACTCAACGCGGAATTACAAAAGGAAGGTTCCAACCCTCAACCGGCTGCCTCTTCTTCAGGTACGTCCGTAGTCAGCGCGCCTATGACCCCGTATCAGAGGGATCTGCAAGCCGCTTACGCGAAATCCTGCAACCCCGGCACGCTCGGATCCATCAAGCGCGCCTTCGATTTCACGCCCGGCAATTATGAATACTTTGTCTCCGGCCGGTTCGCAGTCTGCGATATGAACGCGCTCGGACCCTTGTGCTACTACTACCCATCGCGCTCCTTTGGGCAGAGCGCGACCTTCCAGGTTGGTATTGACCAGACGCTGATTATCATCTTTGCCGTTGTGGGCGGATTGCTCGCATATCTTGTGGTGACCGTGCGCAGCGCAGACGGCCCCATCGGTGACTTTTTCTCTCTTGTAACTTCCGATAAGGGACTCACGGGGATGGGCAAGGCACTCAGCCGCGAAGGCCTTATTCTTCTCTTCATGATTCTTCGAGATGCGCTTGGAGTGGCTATCCTCAGCGCTGCTTTCACAATCGTCGCCTCGCGCCTCTCCGACACGCAGTTTCCCATCAAGATTTCGGTACTGGACGTGTGGGGCGCAATGACGATCGGGTTCCTGTCCTACTTTGTCGGGAACAAGTTCATTGACTCGCTGCGCGATCTGGTCAAATAAGCCTCAGCGCACCGCGCCCGCGTCGCGCGCCGGCCAGTAGACGAAGACAGCTTTTCCGTAGATCAGCGAGCGCTCGACGGGACCGAATTCGCGGCTGTCGGAGGAGATGGAGCGGTGGTCGCCCATCATGAAGAACGCGTCCTCGGGAACCACCATCTCCGCCATTGAGCGGCTGTCGTGGAACTCCTCGGGGACGTAGCTCTCGCGCAGCGGCCTGCCGTTTAGCCAGACCGTGCCGTGGTCGATGCGCAGCCGGTCGCCGGGCAACGCGATCACCCGCTTGATGTAGCTCTTCTCAGGGTCGCGGGGATAATGGAAGACCACCACGTCACTGCGCTCGATGGAGGTGAATTTGTAGACGAACTTGTTGATGAAAAGGCGGTCCTGATCCTCCAGCCGCGGCAACATGCTGGTGCCTTCCACGCGCACCGGCTGGTAAAGAAAGGTGATGATGAGCACCGAGGCGGCCGCGGAGACCAGTAAATCCCGCACCCACAGCCCAATGCCGCTGGATTGAAGCGACGGCGCGGGCGTTGGGACGGGAGTCGGCAGGTTCAGGTCTGCGCCAGGGTCGAGGGTTGGTTCGGACTGGGGAAAGTCGGTGGAAATCGGTTCCATCTGCTCCTGCTCATTTCGCATCAATGTCTTGCGACTTCAGCTCGGCAATAACCGGGCATGAACGCGCCAATTTGCCCGCCTGATTCGATTTTAATCTTTCGCGCCCAAGGCAAGAAGCGCGGGCGCAACCGGAAGGTAATCGCTGGTAATAGAGACGAATTTTCCCGGCTTACGGGAGCAGGCTACCCCGTTGCCGTCCCGCCGCGATACTCTTATAGCCAACGTGATTCGAGACGACAACCAATCCGAGACTCCGTCAATTCCCCCTGCGGACAAGGGTTCCGCGGAGCTGACCCCCTTCATGCGCCAATGGACGGCGGCTAAGCGGGAGAATCCCGATGCGCTGCTGTTCTTCCGCATGGGAGATTTCTACGAGCTTTTCTACGACGATGCGGTGACGGCCAGCCGGGAGCTGCAACTGACGCTGACAGCGCGCGATCGGGAGCGGGCCCAGCCGATGTGCGGGGTACCTTATCACGCGGTCGAAAGCTACCTGACGCGCCTGCTGCGCAAGGGCTACCGCATCGCCCTCTGCGACCAGATGGAGGATCCCAAGCTGACGAAAAAAATTGTCCGGCGCGAGGTGACCCGCGTGCTTTCGCCGGGAACCGCTCTGGATGCCGGGCTGGGCCAGGAGCAGAACAATTTTCTGGCGGCGTATTTCGAGGCTGGAGGCGGGGTCGAGAAAAAACATACCTCAGGGGCTAAAGCCCTGCTTGAATCCGGACCACGAACGGCGCAGCTGAAGCCGCTCCCCTTCAAAGCCGAAAGTTCATCGGCAGCAGGCGGCCTGATCTGCGCGGTAGCCCTCCTCGACGTTTCCACCGGCGAGTTCCGCACGGCGGAGTTCAGCGGCGCCTCGGCCCGGCAGCAGGCGGTGGACGAGATTCTCAAGGCCGGCTCCTCCGAGGTGCTCACCGCCGCGAGCGCGGAGCTGCCCGCGCAACTGGAGCGGATTGCGGCGCGGACGCGCATCGAGGACTGGGTCTGGACGCGGGAGTTTGCCGTGCCCCTGGTGGAGCGTCAGTTGAATGTGCGCTCGCTCGAAGGCTATGGGTTGAGCGATCACCCGGCGGCGGCGATTGCGGCCGGGGCGGTGCTGCACTATGTGCGCACGACGCAACGGAACGAGGCGCTGCACATTGACAGTCTGCGATTCGAGGAGCACTCGACGGCGTTGGAGCTGGATCAGGTGACGGTGCGCAACCTCGAATTAGTGGAACCGCTCTTTGCCGGGCAAGACGCGCGGGCAACGCTCTTCAACACGCTGGACGCCTGCCAGACTCCGATGGGCAAACGGCTGCTGCGGGCTACGATTCTGCGGCCGTTGGTGGACGCCGAGGCCTTGGAAGCTCGCTACGAGGCCGTCGCTGAGGCGCATGGGAATCTGGTCAGGCGCGAGGAGATTCGGCGAGCGTTTGCGGGTCTTCTCGACCTGGAACGATTGCTGGCGCGGTTGTCGCTGGATTCGGCGGGAGCGCGAGACGTGCGAGCGCTCGCCAGCAGTCTGAGCCGTCTGCCGGGATTGAAGAAGTCGCTCAATGCGATGCGGGCGGCGCGGTGGTGTGAACTGGCCGAGCGGCTGGACACGCTCGAAGACGTGACGGCGCGGATTGCAACCACGCTGGTCGAGGAGCCTCCGCTGACTCTGGTCGATGGCGGCGCAATTGCGGCGGGCGTGGACGCTGAGCTGGATGAACTGCGTGCGATTTCGACGACGGGCCGTCAGCAGATTGCGGCCATCGAGGAGCGGGAGCGCACGCGGACCGGGATCTCTTCGCTGAAAGTGCGCTATAACTCGGTTTTCGGCTATTACATTGAAATCACCAAGGCGAACATGGCCCTGGCGCCGGCTGATTATGAGCGCAAACAAACCCTGGTCAATGCGGAGCGGTTTACCACGCCGGAGTTAAAGGATTATGAGCGCAAGATTCTCTCGGCGCACGAGCGCTCCATCGAAATTGAGAAGCGGATCTTCGCCGAACTGCGGCAAGCCGTGCTGGAGGCCGCGGGGCGAATCAAACGCTCCTCGGCTGCCGTGGCGGAGGCGGACTTGCTGACGAACTTCGCGCATCTCGCGGCGGGACGGCGGTATATGCGGCCCACAATCTCCGAAGAGCCTGTGATCGAGGCTGTTGCGGGCCGTCATCCGGTGATCGAGCAGTGGATGGAGGAGACGCGCGAGGGACGCTTTATTCCGAACGACATTTATTTGAACGCGGCGGGCGAGGGACCGAGTTTATTACTTATAACTGGCCCTAACATGGGCGGCAAGAGCACCTATCTGCGCCAGGCGGCGATGCTGGTGCTGCTGGCGCAGATGGGCAGCTTTGTGCCTGCGGAGAGTTTGCGCTTTGGCCTCGTGGACCGGATTTACACGCGCATAGGAGCGAGCGACAACGTGGCGCGGGGCCGATCTACATTTATGGTCGAGATGACCGAGACGGCGACGATTCTGAACACGGCGACGAATCGTTCGCTGATCCTGCTCGACGAGATGGGGCGCGGAACGGCGACCTTCGACGGGCTTTCGCTGGCCTGGGCGACGGTCGAATTTCTTCATGCGGAGAGCGGCGCGCGCACGCTCTTCGCCACGCACTATCATGAGCTGACTATGCTCGCCGAGAAACTGCCGCGCGTCCGTAATCTGCGCGTGGGCGTGAAGGAGGCGGCGGGCGGGATTGTCTTTCTGCACAATATTGAGCCGGGAGCGGCCAGCAAGAGTTATGGCATCGAGGTGGCGCGGCTGGCGGGGCTGCCCATGGCCGTCATCGAGCGGGCCAGGCACGTGCTCCGCCAGCATGAAAAGCAGGAGCGGCAGAGCGTGCAGGTGGAAACGGCTGCCGAGCCGGTGCAGTTGACCATCTTCACGCCGCTCTCGCAGCGCATTGTGGACCGCATCGAAGCGACGGATGTGAACTCGCTGACGCCGTTGCAGGCGCTGAATCTGCTGGAAGAGTTGCAAAGTGAGTTAAAGGAAAAAGGATGAAAGTAAATGTACGTCACGCAGCGGGGAGTCTGCTGGTCGTGGGGCTGAGTGGCACGGAGCTGACCGGCCTGGAGCGCGCATGGCTCAGGCTGGTGCGTCCGGCGGGCGCAATCCTCTTCCGGCGCAACATTGCTGATGCGAGGCAGACGCGGGCGCTGCTGAATGATGCGACAGCTCTCTGTGTACCGCACAGCTTTTGCTGCTTGGACGTGGAAGGCGGAACAGTAGACCGGCTGCGCGATGCCTTAGCGCCGATGCCCTCCGCGCAGGCCGTGGCGGAGTCGGCGCGACGAACAGACCGCAGTGCGCTGGTTCGCGAGCACGGCGAGTTGATTGCGCGCGCCGTGAAGGCCTTCGGCTTCAACACAACGCTGGCGCCGGTGCTGGATCTGGCTCTGCCTGCGTCGGCAGCCGTTCTTGGCTCACGCGCAGCGGGTGAAACTGCGGAACAAGTGATCGAGTATGCGCACAACTTTTTGGCTGGCCTAGCGGCGCACAAAGTTGTGGGCTGCGGCAAACACTTTCCCGGTCTCGGCGGCGGCTCTCTGGATTCGCACGTGGAAACGCCGGCTGTTCATCGCAAGATGCGCGAACTATGGAGCGAGGATCTGGCGCCCTATCGCGATCTGCGCAACGAGCTGCCGATGGTGATGGTCAACCACGCGGCTTATCCAGAAACACCCAGCAAAAACACACCAGCAAGCGCATCGCCCTACTGGATTACAACGGTGCTGCGCAAGCACATCGGCTATCGCGGCATCGTCTTCTCGGACGATTTGGAGATGGGCGGAATTCTGAAGTTCATGCCGATCGAAGAGGCTGCGGTTGCGGCGATTCGCGCGGGGATGGATTTGCTGGAAATCTGCCACACACCGGAGATGATTTTGCACGCGTATGAAGCGCTGATAGCCGAAAGCGAGCGCTCGGCGGCGTTTTCGAAGCTGCTCATTGCGCGCGCGGAACAAACAGCGCAGCAGCGGGCAAAGTTCTTTGCGAGCGGCGTTTCGCCAGCGCTCACGGCGAAGCAATTCGAAGCGCTGCGAGCGCGGATTTTGCGCTTTGGCGAAACGATCCGAAGCGCCCAAACCAATGCGGAGGCGCAGCCAGCATGAGCGCGAAGACCATGACGGTGGCCGGCATCATGAGCGGCACTTCGGCGGACGGAATCGATGTGGCCGTAATGCGGATTGCGCCGGGAAATCTGCGGCCCCGCGTCACGCTGCTCGCGCATGAGGGCTTCGCATTTCCGGAGGCGTTAAGGCGCGCAGTTTTAGCGGCGATGAATGCGAGTGCAACTTCAACCGCCGAGTTGGCGCGGCTCAACTGGCGACTCGGCCTGGCCTATGCCGAGGCGGTCAGCGAGACGCTGAAGCTGCATCCCGTCAAGCTTGACCTGGTTGGCTGCCACGGGCAGACGCTCTATCATCAGCCGCGGGCGGAGAGCTATGCGGGGCGGCGCTTCGCCTGCACCTGGCAGCTCGGCGAGGCGGCGGTGATGGCCGCGACGATTGGCGTTCCGATAGTCTCCAATTTCCGCCCCGCGGATATTCTGGCCGGCGGCCAGGGAGCTCCGCTGGTTCCGCTGCTCGACTACGTGCTCTTTGCCGACGCGAAGCGCGGGCGCGTGCTGCAGAACATCGGCGGCATCGCCAACCTGACGGCGATTCCCGCAGGAGCCGCGGCCGACGCGGTGATCGCCTTCGATACCGGCCCAGGGAATATGGTGATCGACTGGCTGGCGCAGGAGCTCTTCCACAAAAACTACGACCGCAACGGGAACATTGCCGCACAGGGCGCAGTGCTTGCGCCGGTGCTGACCGAGGCGTTGCGCAATTCGTATTTCAAGCAGAAGCCGCCACGCACCGCGGGACGTGAGCAGTTTGGGCGCGCTTACGCGGCGGGCTTTTTGGTCGAGTGCCGGAGGCATAGCAGCAAGCCCGAAGACGCGCTGGCCACGGCGACGGCGCTGACGGCCGATACAATTTCGCGGAGTTACAAAGCTTACATTGAAAACACAATGCGAGGCCATGGAGTTGACTACATCGTCTCCGGCGGCGGCGCGCGCAATGCGACGCTGATGGCGATGCTGGCGCAAAGGCTAGAGCCGCTGGGTTGCGAACTAGCGGCCAGCGAGGAGTTTGGCTTGCCCGCCGAGGCTAAGGAGGCCGCCGCCTTTGCGCTGCTGGCCTGGCAGACCTGGCATCATCTGCCGGGAAATCTGCCGCGAGCAACCGGCGCGGCCCGGCCGGCGATCCTGGGGCAGGTGACGTATGCGTAGGCTGCTTGCGCTCATCAGCCTGATAGCGTTTGCGGGCTGCCACTCGGCGCAGCGCGATCCGCAGACGGTGGTCTTTCTGATCGAAAGCAGCCCGGCCAGCCTGGACCCGCGCGTCGGCACCGATGCGCAATCGGAGCACATCGACGAATTGCTCTTTAACGGGCTCGTGGCCCGCGATGCCAGCTTTCATTTCACTCCCGCGCTGGCTGAGAGTTGGGAGCAGCCGGAGCCGCTGACGTTGGTCTTTCATCTGCGCGATGGGGTGCAGTTCCACGACGGCCGCGCGTTGACGGCGCGCGATGTGGCGTGGACCGTGAATTCGATCCGCTCCGGCGCGGTGATCTCGCCCAAGGCCGCGGCTTATGCGTCGGTGGATGCGGTCGAGGCTCGCGATACGCGGACGGTTGTTTTTCATTTGAAGCACGCGGACAACTTTCTGCTGACCAATCTTTCGACGGGCGCATTCGGCGTTGTTCCCGAGGGCAGCGGGCGCGAGTTCTGGCGGCATCCGGTGGGCACAGGGCCGTTTCGCTTCGTCAACCAGCAGATCGATCAAGACGTTGTAGTGGAGCGCAATCCGCAGAGCTGGTCTGGAGAGCCGAAGATTGAGCGCGTGCGCTTTCGCGTGGTGCCGGACGCGATCACCGAGTCGCTGGAGCTGGAAAAAGGCTCGGGCGACGTGGCAGTCAATTCGCTGCCCATGGATTCGTTGGCGGTGCTCGCGACGCGGCCGAATCTGATCGTCGAAGACGCGCCGGGAACGCAGGTGCAGTACCTTGGCTTCAACCTGCGCGATTCTCTTTTGAAAGACACGCGCGTCCGTCAGGCGATTGCCTGCGCCATCGACCGCCGGCTGATCATCGAGACGCTGCTGGGAGGCCATGCACATACGGCAGAGAGTCTGCTGCCAACAAGCCACTGGGCCTTCACCAATGATCTCGCCCGCTACGACTACGATCCGGCGCGAGCGGCGCGGCTGTTGGATGAAGCGGGCCATGCGCCGAGGCGCGATGGCGTGCGCTTTCATCTGGCGATGAAGACTTCAACCGACGGCGACACTCGCCTGCTGGCCGCGGTCTTGCAACAGCAACTGGCGAAGGCGGGCATTGCGCTCGATCTGCGCAGCTACGAGTTCGCCACGTTCTACTCGGACGTGACGCGCGGAGCCTTTCAACTGTATTCGCTGCGTTGGATCGGCGGCAACGAGCAGCCTGACATCTTCACTTACGCCTTCGCTACGGCCAGCTTTTCTCCACAGGGCGCCAACCGCGGCCACTACTCGAATCAGCAGCTTGACGCGCTGCTTGCCGATGCGTCCGAGAGCGCGGACGCAGCCCGGCGGCGCGCCGATTACGTCGAGGCGCAACAGAAGCTGGCACGCGATCTGCCCGCCATCAACCTCTGGTACAGGGATACGGTCGTGGTGCATAACCGGCGGCTGACGCACGTGGTCCCCACGCCGTCGGGCAGTTTTGCCTTTCTGGAGACGGCGGAGCTGGCGAAGTATTGATCGGACAGTAATAGATAAGAATCGATAAATCCATTAGAATCCATGGGCTTTCCAGCAGACTCTAACCACAGTGGAACGCTTCCCTCAACCTTTTGGCGGCCTGAGTCGTCTACTCAAACAGTGATGATCTTTCCCATCCCGCACGCCAAGAGGCGTTGGCCGGTGAAAGTTGGCCTATGAAAGGCAAGATGAAGATTCGATTTCCGCTTTCGATTGCGCATTTGGCTGTGATGTCGGCTGTGCTGGCCGGCGCGGCGCTGGCCCAGGCGCCCAAGCCTTTCCAGGGCTCGATCACCGCCATCAATCGCAGCACACTTACGGTCAAGACTGATGCCGACGGAGTTTATCAAGTCGAAGTTCCTTCGGACGCGGCAATCCTGCGCATCGCGCCCGGAGCTAAGGATTTGAGCAGCGCGGAGAAGATTGCGTTCAGCGATTTGGCTGTGGGCGATCGAGCGCTGGTAAAGCCTGATCCGAATGCAACCGGAACCACAATCCAGGCTCTTCGCGTCGTCGCCATCAAGCAAACCGACCTGGCGCTGAAGCAGCAGAGGGATCGCGAGGACTGGCAGCGGCGCGGCGTGGGCGGGCTGGTGAAGAGCGTTGATGCCGCCTCGGGCGACCTTGTGTTGACCAGCGGCGCGGGAGTCATGGCGAAGACGATCACCGTGCATACCGCCAAGGCGACGATGCTCAAGCGTTACGCGCCGGCCTCGGTGCGCTTTGACGAGGCGCAGCCGGCCCCGATCGATGCGATCCACACGGGCGACCAGTTGCGGGCGCGCGGCGAGAAGAATGCGGAAGGTTCGGAGATTACAGCCGAAGAGGTGGTTTCCGGCAGCTTCCGCAACATCGCCGGAACCATCACGTCGCTCGATGCGGCAGGAGCAACACTGGTGGTGAAGGATCTGGCGACGAAGAAGCAGGTCACCATCCACATCACAGCCGAGGCGCAGATGCGGCGGCTGCCGGAGATGATGGCGCGGATGCTGGCCATGCGGCTGAAGGGGACAACGAGCGTCGGTCAAGGCGGATGGGGCGGTAATGCGTCCGCGGCGAATGGCGGCCCGGCAGGCGGGCAGCACGGCGGAGGTCAATGGGGTGGACAGAATGGTGGTCAGGGCAATGGCGGCGCTTCTGACCCGCAACAGATGCTCAGTCGCGCCCCGGCGATTCAACTCGGAGATCTGCAAAAGGGAGAGGCGGTAATGCTGGTGGCGACCGACGGTACAAGCGAGGTTTCGGCAATCACGCTGCTGGCGGGCGTTGAACCGCTGCTGGAGGCTCCCGCGGCCAGCCAGAACCTGCTCGCCAACTGGAGCATGAACGGCGGCGCGGCGGAAGCGGCCGCACAATAGACACACACGAACATTCATTGAACACAAGCGAGGGACACGTGTACTCAAAATTGCATGGCTTCACTCATCTTTTTGTTGCCTTGGCGCTGGGCGCGGCCGGTGTGGCCGCCGCACAGGCGCCAGCTCCCGCGCCGGCAGTGGCGACTCCTTCATCGGCAACAGCGGCTGCAGCGGCTCCAGTTTCGACAGGCACCTTGCGCGGTCAAGTCGCTGACCCCACAGGTGCGCTGATTCCGGGCACAACGATCACCATCACTACCTCCGCTGGAGTGACCGTGGCCACGGCAACCGCGGACGCGAGCGGGGCTTATGAGGTGAGCGGCCTCGCCCCCGGCAAGTATATTGTGCTGGCTTCGGTGGAAGGCTTTGCTGACTTTGCTTCACAGCCCATTCAGCTTGCGGCCGGCCAGGTGATGCACGTGAAGATTTCCATGGCCATGGCTGTCGAACAGCAGAACGTCACGGTCACCGATGAGACTGCGGCAGTCAATGTCGAGGCCGGCGGCAACGCCAACGCGATGGTCCTCAAGGATAAGGATCTTGACGCGCTCTCAGACGATCCGGATGAGCTGTCGAACGAGTTGACGGCGTTGGCCGGCCCCTCGGCGGGACCGAATGGCGGGCAGATTTATATCGACGGCTTTAGCGGCGGACAGCTTCCGCCCAAGTCGGCGATTCGCGAGATTCGCATCAATCAGAATCCTTTTTCGGCCGAGTTCGACCGCATCGGTTTCGGCCGCATCGAGATTCTCACCAAGCCCGGAACCGACAAGCTGCGCGGCCAGTTGTTCATCCAGGGTAACGACAAGGCCTTCAATACCGGCAACCCATTCACGCCGGTCATTCCGCCGTACTACAGCTATCAGTTCAACGGCACGGTGAGCGGCTCGCTCTCCAAGACGGCTTCCTTCTTTGTGAGCGCCGAGCAGCGCAACACCGGGAGCATCAATGCCTGGCAGATTCCCGACGCAATCCTTGATAACTCCTCCGGCGCGTACTCAAACTGCACGGGAACCGGCCCTTTCGTCTCCTGCACAAACTTCGGCGTCAACCTGTTGAATCGCCGCATTCGCGACAACGCCTCGGCGCGCATCGATTTGCAACTCGGCCCCGAGAACACATTCACGGCGCGCTATGGCTTCTGGTCCGAGTCCGAGCACGGCGATCTGAACGGCAACTCACTGGCCAGCGCCTCCACGCATGAATCAAACACCGACCACACCGTGCAGATGAGCGATGCGATCATCATCAACGATCACATTGTCAACGAGAGCCGCTTCCAGTTCGAGCGGCAGAATGAGAATCACTATCCCGACTCGACGGCAGCCACCATCAACGTGCAGGGAGATTTTAGCGGCGGCGGCTACGGCGGCCAGCAGAGCAACGATCACTACACTCGCCTCGAATTCCAGAATATGACGACGATGAGCCATGGCGCTCACGCTATCAAGTTCGGCACGCGGATTCGCGACTCGCGGGATGCAACCTTCACCAACGGCGGCTTCAATGGCTCTTTCACCTTTGCACCGGTCACGGTAGGCCAGGCAACTTACTCTTCCAGTGACGTATACATGATCATGGCCAATGGTCTGTTTGGTGGTCAGAGCTTCGCCACTCTGGTCAATCAGGGGTATGGTCCTTCCACCGCCAGCTATACCACATGCGTCGTCGCCGGCAACTGCGAATCCTCCGTTGCCAACGTCTTCGACATCGCGCTGTATGCGCAGGACGACTGGAAGTTCAATCCCCGGCTCACCCTCTCCGGCGGCCTGCGCTGGGAGGCGCAGAATCATATCTCTGACCACGACGATTGGGCGCCGCGCGCTGCCTTGGCTTATGCCCTGGATGGAAACGGCAAGGACAAGAAAGCCAAGACCGTGCTGCGCGCCGGTTACGGCTTCTTCTACGACCGCATGGGAACCGGCAACTTGAAGAGCGTTCACTTTGCGGATATCCAGAATCAGTATGTGCTGGTCAATCCAAACTGCGCCTCGACGGAAACCTCGCTGAACGTGAATATCCTGGAATCGGGAAATTGCACCAGCAGCGGCTCATCCTCCGCGGTGAAGTACCAGATTGACCCGCACTATCACGCGCCCTACAACGAGCAGGGCAGCGTCAGCCTGGAGCGGCAGTTGACCCCTGGCACCAGTCTTACGCTCACTTATATGCACACCTTCGGCGTTCATCAGACGGTCACGCGCAACGTCAACCAGGCCCCGGATGGAAATCCGCTGCATAACCTCGGCGGCTACAAGAACGAGTTTTTCCCCGAGGCCGTCTTCAAGCAGAATCAGCTCATAGCCAGCGTGAACACCAGGATCACCAAAAACCTGAACCTGACAGGCTTTTACACGCTCTCCTATGCCAACGGCAACAACAACGGCAGCGCCACCGACGCCTATGATCTGGACAAGAACTACGGGCGCGCCGGCTTTGTTACGCGCAATAATCTTTTCATGATGGGCAACTACACCGCTCCCTGGGGGATTCGCCTTAGTCCGTTCATGGTCGCGCAGTCCGGACGCCCCTTTAACATCACGCTGCCCACCGATCCGCTGAACAATTTCTTCAATCAGCGCCCGACTTACGCGACCGCTTCGACTCCGTTGGCCGACCAGGTCACAACGCAGTTCGGCGTTCTGGACGACACCGGACTCACGGGCGCAACTATCCCCGTGAACCTGGGCAACGGTCCTGCGGCGGTAGCCTTCAACCTGCGCATCAGCAAAGCCTTCGGCATCGGTCCCAAACTCGTCTCCGCGACCCCTCAGCCTGAGGGCGGACCGCCGAATGGGCCGCCTCCAGGAGGACCGCCTCCGGGCGGCGGACCGGGTGGCGGACGTGGCGGTCCAGGCGGAGGCGGTGGAGGCGGCGGCTTTGGCGGTGGCCCCGGTGGCGGTCCTATGGGATTAGGTGGCGGCAGCAACAGCACCGGCCACAGGTACTCACTGACCTTCAGCGCTCAGGCGTTGAACCTCTTCAACGACATCGATAAAGGTCAGCCGAACGGAACCATCACCGCGCCGAATTTTGGAAAATCTACCTACCTGGCCGGTGGAATGTTCTCACAAGGCTCGGCCGCGCGGCGCATCTTCGTGCAGGCTGTCTTCGCGTTCTGATTATTTCTGCTCTGTGAAAACATTTGGTTGCCCCAGGTCCGCTTTTGGGACCTGGGAATCCACGAACCCCTGTCTCTCCTTGTTCACAGGAGCCAAATGAACAAGGCCATTTATCTGCCCGCCTTCACCGTAGCAGCCTGTCCATCGCCCGGAGTAAAGGCATCCGTCAACGAAATCACCTTCAACTGCGCCTTGAGCACATCGAGCGAGGCCGCGCTGGTGGCCGCGATCTCCACCGTCTCGCCCGGCAGCAGGTCGAAGTAATTGTCGGAAAGCTGCGCGTCGAGATTGCCGAAAGAAAGATAAACGCTGCGCGCCAGCACCGGCGACGAGACGCGAATCTTGTAGCGGCCATTCGCGCCCGTGGCTTCCACTTTGAGCGCGGCCGGCTTGAGATGAATTTCCTTGACCGGCGCCAGATAAACAAGGTTGCGTGAAATCTCAGCTTCGCCGGCGGTCAGCTCGGCCACCACAAAGACGCGCGAAGTGTCTTGCGCGCCCGCGTCGGCGAGTTTCTTCAGCGGCCAGTCGAGATAGACCTTGCTGGTGAGCGGCGCAACCTCCACCTCGCTCGTCTCCTCCAGCAGCACCTTGCCGTAGAAGTCCATCAGCCGCACGCGCAGCGTGGCGGGCTCGGCCTTGACCTTGTCGCTGACAATGTAGACCTTCAGCGCGCCGTCCTCCACGTGCGGCGAGACCAGCACCGGCGCATAGAAGCGCCGCGCATAGTATTGCAGCGCCTTCCAGCGGCCGTAGTAATCAATCGACGACCATGAAGCCACCGGCCAGCAGTCGTTCAACTGCCAGAAGATCGACCCCATCGTCTCCGGGCGCAGGCGGCGGAAGTGCTCCGCGCCGATCTTGATCCCCTCGGCCTGCAAAACCTGGCTCACGTAAAGAAAGCTCGCGAAATCCTTAGGCTCTGAGTAGTCCTTGAGCAGATAGTTGTGGATAATATCATTGCCTTCGTTGTTTTTCTGATGGGCCAGCATCACCGGCGTAAAAATATTCGCGCGATCCTCCGGCTGCGTGAAGGCCTCGATAGTCTTTATCTCGGGAAACGATTGGAAGCCATATTCCGTGACAAAGCGCGCATGATGCGTTTCGTAGGTCGAGAACGGCACGCGTCCGTGCCACACGTCCCAGATGTGGTCGTCGCCCGATTGATAGTGATCGCTGAGCGCTTCGTAGTCTGCGCTGGGCGAACTGGGCCAGTAGGGCGTCTCCGCGTCCAGCCGCGCCACCACGCGCGGCAGAATGCCGCTGAAGACGGTCAGGTAGTCCTGCCACATCAGCAGCCTCACATCGGACGGAAACTCCGGGCGTCCGGCCCAACTGAAGGCGCTCTCCGTCTCGTTGTTGCCGCACCAGACGACGATGCTGGGATGGTTGCGCAGGCGGCGCACTACGTCTTCGGCCTCGGCTTCGATGTTCAGTTTGAAAGCGTACGTGCCCGGCTGCCAGTCGTTGCCGAACATGAAGTCCTGCCAAACCATGATGCCCAGCTCATCGCAGATCGCGTAAAACTCATCCGTCTCGTAGTAGCCGCCGCCCCAGTGGCGGATCATGTTCATATTAGCGTCGCGCGCCGATTGCAGGATGCGGCGGTAGTCAGCTGTCGTCACGCGATTGGGAAAGCTGTCGAAGGGAATCACGTCCGCGCCCTTGGCGAAGACGGGAATGCCGTTGACGACCAATTCAAACGAGCGGCCCCACTTGTCCAATTCGCGATGCAGCACGATGGAGCGCAGACCGGCTTTGACCTTGCGCTGCTCGGCCGGCTGCACGCCCGTGCCCGCCCGCGCGGTGAATTCATAGAGCGGCTGCTCGCCGTAGCCGGCCGGGAACCAGAGCTTGGGCTGGCGAATCTCGATGGGCAGATCGATAGTGTTGCGCCCGGCATGAACGCTTACCGTTGCCGTTTCCGTCACCGGCTTGCCTCGATCGTTGAACTGCACGCTCACCTTGGCCGGCCCCGCGCTGGCGGCTTCGATCTCCACCTCGGCGTCGAGGTGAGCCACTTCCCTGCACACGTCGCGCTGACGAATCGCAAAGTCCGCAATGCGAACCTTGTCCCATGCCTCGATGCGCACCGGCTTCCAAATGCCGCTGGTTACAAAGCGCGGTCCCCAATCCCAGCCATACTCATACGCGGGCTTGCGGATGTAGGTCTTCTCCGCGGTCTTCGAATGAACCCGGAAAAAGTCGCTGGCGGCAACCTCGGCCGCGGCATTGATCGGCGATGGGAAGACGACCCGCAGCAGATTCTTGCCGACGTGCAAATGGCTCTTGGCAGCCACCCGCCAGACGCGGAAGCTATTGTCGGCGCTGAGAACTTTTGCGCCGTTCACAGAAACCTCGGCGGCGGCATCAAGGCCGTCGAAGACCAGGTCCACATGGCTCCGGGCGAGCATGGCCGGCGTCACCACGAAGCTGAGCCGGTACTCCCAGCTCACCAGCTCAATCCACTGCAGCTTGGCTTCGTTGTCGCGAAAGAACGGGTCGGGAATCTTCTTGTTGGCCAGCAGGTCCAGATGCACGTCGCCGGGAACGGTGGCGGGAAGCCAGCCGCTTTCGCCCTGCTCGACGCCGGCCGTGATCTGCCGGAATTGCCAGCCATGATCGAGCGCCACGACCGCATTCCGCGCCGGACTGACTTGCGCCTGCGCCATCTCGCCTCCTCTGCCAACCACTGCGCCCGCCAGGACGCAGCACATCACTCCCCAGGCCGTTGCTGCTCGCATCCAACTCCTCCACGCCTTTCACTCAACCGCATTCGCGGATGAAAAGGCGACCCGTTCCATTCGCCGTTAAGGTTATCACGCATCCCTGCGCGGCAAGCCCGCCGCCAAACCAGCAGCACTGTGAATGCCGACAGCAATACCTGTGCCAGAGCCGCGGCGTCCACCACGAGTTTTCGCGACCGGCAATGCTGGCTTCGATCATCGCTCGTTCTCCAACACAGCCCGGTAGAGCGCCTCCCACTCATCGGCCTTGTCGTCGATGCTGAAGCGGGCCGCAATGCGTTCCCGCGCCGTCACTCCTAGCGTGTGGCGCTCTTCGTCCGTCCTTCGCATCATCTCCAGCATCGCCTGTGTAAGAGCCTCCGGATTCTTGGCGGGCACCATCACGCCGGCTTCGCCCACCAGCTCGCGCACGCCGCCCACATCGGTGGCCACGACCGGCTTCTCCATGGCCATCGCTTCGCCCACGGCCAGCGGCATTCCCTCCCAGGCCGAAGCCAGCACAAAGCCGTCGGCAGCATCCAGCAGGGCGGGCATATCCCGGCGTAGACCCAGCCAGCGAACGGACGCTCCCAACTCAGCCGCCTGCGCTTGAATGGCCTCGGAGCCGGCTCCAAGCGCCTCTCCGGCAACCCACAGCCGCGCCTCCGGAATCTCACCGCGCACCCGCGCAAAGGCGCGCAGCAGGTTGGGAAAATCCTTGGCGGGCACGATGCGCCCGGCGGCCAGCCAGACAAACTCGTCCCCAACACCCATCTGCGCACGAATGAGGCCACGGCGCTCGGCGCTGAGCGCAAACTCCGCCAAGTCAATCCCATTGGTGAGGACCGAAGCCTTGCGAGCCGGGACTGCTTTGAGGCGCGCGTAGCGGTCGGCCGCGGCCTGGCTGACAAAAGCAGTGCGGCAGCTCAGCCCATCGGTCAGCCGATAGGCCATCATACGCGGCCAGCTTCCTTCATAAACGTTATGAACGGTAGAGAGAACCGCCGCCGGAAATGAAATCCTGAGCAGCCGGGCCGCCATGTTGGCCGGGAAGACGTGGCTGTGGATCAGCTCCGGCCGGAAGTCGCGCAGCCAGCGGCGTGCTCTCAGCAGACCGGCTAGAAAGCTGGCGGGAGTCTTGCGCATCTCCAGACAAACGAGCTCAACCGTGGTGGGCCACTCTTCGGGCTCGCGCTCGCGCAGCAGGATCAGCACGACCGCATGGCCGCGCGCCTTCATGCGCTCCGCCAGCGCCACCACCTGCCGTTCCGCTCCGCCCATGCCGAGCGAGGTGAGCATATACGCAATCCGCATTCCAACCACACCCGCCCCTATCCTACCAAGCGGGACGAGGATCAGGGTCGCGATCAGCCTTTGCAGCGTCTTCCTTTGATATTGCTCACACGCCGCCCGCGGCACTCGGCGTTTAGCGTGCTGCGCCCACAATGTGGTGCGGCTGTGATACGGCCTTAACACAGGGTTTTGACGATCTGCTAAACTAGGGAGTGTTTTCGCGGAAGTTGAGGTGGTTTCCATGGACTTGGGCAACTGGGTGAAATCCAATGTTGATTATGGCCGGCGGCTGGTGGACTCCGGAATTGAGGGAGCGCGTTCCGGCCAGGAAGAGTTCCTTGACGGAGAACCTCTTGCTCCCTTTCTGAGTGAGTCGGTCAAAGGCTCGCTGATGCCCGCGGCGATTGGGGCCTGCGTCGGCGCGCTGGTGGCTTATCCCATCTTCCGCAAGAAGTCCTCGGCTGCCACGGTCACATTGGCCTATGGTTTGCTGGGTTGCGCGATCGGGCTGACCACCGGCATGGCCTGGAAGAGCCGCCATCTCAGCGCCAGCGTCGCCGAAGGCGCGATGAAGAACATCGGCAAGGTGCGCGACGAGCGGTGGCTCACCAAGAATCCCATCAACTACGCGTAGAGCCGAGGACGCCTCTCGCGCAACTGCACGGGTCTTCGGCTCGGCTGATTCCGGTCGTTCTTGTCAGACGCAGTAGGAAACCATTCTCAACACAGCCTGTGCGGACGGTGGCGTCCGAACACCACCGCGGCCGCTAGAGCTAAGGCTTGCTGGCTTTCGTATGCACAATGGCGATCCGCGTCTTCCCGTCTTCCTGCGATGCCCGCGCGCTGATCGTCACTATGATGGATTCCTGCTCGCCCCGGCCGAGGGTGACCATAGCGCTATCGCCGGAATCGTAGGTGGAAGCGCCGCTGCCCAACTTGCTTTTGTAATAATCCACCACCTGCTCCTTCGAATCCGAGGTGACGAATACTCCGGTCACCATCGAGCCAGTGGGCAGGTTCATCCTCATGCCGCCGCGGGCGCTCAGAGCTCCGGGATAGACATCCGTGCCCAGTTCGGATGCGGTGAAGCTCTGCGATGAGTCGGCTGTGATGGTTCCTCCCGGAGTTTGCATCGTCATCTGGCCGTTATGGCCGTTGACGTGGATGGCCCGCGAAACACGCCAGACCGCGAATCCTACGGCGCCCATACCGAGGATGCCCAGCCCCACAACGATGGCGACGATGATCAGAACGATCTTCAGCGCGCTGCCGCCGGAAGTGGCTGCAGGAGCGGCCGTTAGAACCGGCGTCGCAACAGGGACTCCGGCTGCCGGCGCGCCACAGGCCGCGCAGGCATGGTTGTCGGGGGATAATGCAGCACCGCAATTCGCACAAAAACTAGCCAAGATGGCCTCCTTTTGTTCTCTTCTTCACGCGGTTTCAGGGTAAAAAACCGGGCGGAAGCAGATGCGGTTGGCTCTTTCCGATAATGAAAATCGCTCGAACGCATCGCCCTCGCGCCAGCAACTCACCTGGGTCATGGGTTTGGCGGGCGCGGGAAAGAATCATCGATTCCCTCCCGCCCCGCGGTTACTGAACGTCAGCCACCTTGCCGTCCTGGAAGACGACCTTCATGCCGTTGTAGTAATAAATGACCTTCGAGCCCAGGTTGGCCACCCGCGATGGCGCGCCCATTGCCGCCTGCACCTGGTCGAGAGTCTGGCCCATTTCGACAGAGGCGGGCGCTGCCGGAGCCGCGCTGACCGGCGAGCCGCTGTCCTGCGCCGCTTCACTTTGCACATCCTGCTCAGCCTGGTCGGCCTGCTGACTCTGCTGCTGCAGATCGGCCGCGTCCTGGGGAGTGGGCGGAGGCGCAATCGCGGCAAATTCTGTCGCAGTCGGCGGAGCCTGCGCCGAAGGCGGAGCCGCCGGCAATCCACCCTTGCCCTGCTTGGCCTGCAAATCCTGGAGTCCCTGGTCGATGGTCTCCCGCATATGGTTCTGCATTTCTTGCAGGTCGGTCATCTGCACCGTAATCATGCTGGATTTCGGGCACTCCTGCCCGCCCTTGCTGGCCAGTACCACCAGGTCCGCTGTGGTTGCGTCGGCGGCCGGAGGAGTCTGCAGCAGCAGCACATCGCCGTCGCTGAGCGCGCACTCCTGCCCATTGGGGTTCGTCACGTCCAAAGCGCTTCCGGCCACAAAGACATGCGCATGGCCGGCGGACACGTCAGCCAGTATTCGAGCAATCCCACTGGAAGCCGGGTCCACATCCTGATGCTGCGCGGTCTGAGTTGCCTCGGCGTTTTCCAGAGCCAACTGGCCCTTCACCTCGTCGGCAATCTGCTGCTTCACATCGGGCGTCAGCGCCGGCGGGCCGCCCGCGGAGGACTGCGCTCCATCCACTTCACCGGCCTCCTGATGCGCCGCATAGGCTGCCTGCAGATTCTGCGAGATGATGTAGTCCGTCAGCCAGTACGAGGCGCTGGGGTAGACCGGGTACGGCTGAAAGTAGCCGCCATAGTAGCCGTACCAGGGACTGCCTCCCCATCCCCACCCAAAAGCGATGGGAGCCGCCCAGGGATTGTATGCCCATCCATAGAAGCCGGGGCCATAGTAGACGCCCGGCGAATAGATATTCAGACTCAACCCGCGGAAGCCATAGCCGCGGTAATAGCGGTTGTATTCATGGCCATGGTAGTAGTAGGACCGCCGCGCAAAGTCGTGGCCGTGATAGCTGTATCCGCGCTGCACGTATCCGGGACGACCCCGCTCGGAAACCATGCGGCTGCCGTCATGGCGCTCCATTGAGACCCTGCGGTTGCCGTTCAGTCCGTGATGAACATCCATCCCCCGCTTGGTGTCATGCACGTCGCTCACCCTGCCGTTGGGGCGGGTGCGCACCGCGCCGCCGCTCCGGGTGATATGCTCGTTGCTTCCCCGCGGCGCTGCTCCGCCCCTGATCGCCGATGGGTGGCCGCCGATGCCGCCGTGCGAAGCACCGCCTCCTGTGACACCGGGGTGCAGACCGGCAGCGCCTCCGCCGTTGGTGTGCATTCCGGTTGGGGTTGTAGTTGTATTGTGCATGCCAGCCGGAGTCGTGCCGTGCGTGATTCCGCCATCCGTGGCGTGCGTCGCCCCGCCGGTCGTTGGTCCATGTGTGGCCTCCCCGGCAGTCGTGCCGTGCGTGATTCCGCCATCCGTGGCGTGCGTCGCACCGCCGGTCATTGGCCCATGTGTGGTAGTCCCGCCACCGCCAGTCGTCATGTTGGTGGCTCCGCCGGTCGCTGGTCCGTGCGTGGTGGTCCCGCCACCGCCAGTCGTCATGGTGGTGGCACCGCCGGTCGTTGGTCCATGCGTCTGCGTAATGGCCCCGCCAGTCGTTGGCCCATGCGTGGCGCCGCCGGTCGTTGGCCCATGCGTGGCAAAACCGCCAGTGGTTGGTCCATGCGTGGTGGCGCCGCCGGTGGTCGGTCCATGCGAGGCGCCGCCACCGGTTGGCCCGTGGGATGCCCCGCCGCCGGAAGGCCTTGGCGCCGGCCTGGCGGCTGGCGCTGGCTTGGGAGCCGGGACCGGTTTCTTGTTATCGGCGGCTGAACTGGTCATGCTGCCCAACCCCACAAGCAGGGCAAGAATTGTTGCTGTGGAGCCATAGCAGATGGCTTTGCGGAGAAGTTGTATCGTCATCGGATCCTCTTTTCCCTTTCAATCTTCTGGTCCCGCGCTCCTTTCCCGAAGCGGGAACCTGCTCTGCGAACCAGGTTGCGCGAACCTTGCCGCGCAAGTGGCCTATTCAACGTTGCTGACCTTTCCATTCGTGAAGGTAACCTTCATGTCCTTGTAATAGAAGATTTCCTTCGCTCCCAGCTTGGCAACCCTCGTCGGCTGCCCGAAGCCGGCAATCACTTGGTCCTTGCTCTGACCGAGTTCAATCGTCGGCGGCGGGGCATCGGCCGGCGGCGGCGGTGGAGCAATGGCCTGCATGGGAGCGGGAGCAGGAGCGGACTCTGGAGCCGGTGCGGCCTCCGGGGCCGTCTGACTTCCCTGGTCACCCTGGCCTTCCGCAGGCTGAACCGTCAGCACTTCCGCCACCAACTGCGAGGCTACATCCACGGGTGGGACTTCCTTCTTGTTGGGAAAAGGTAATTTCAGGTTCGCATAATAGCGAATATCGTCATAAGGATCACTGTAAAGCTGAAACAGCACCCCATCTTTTTGCACCTGAATTCCCGTAACCCAGCACTTTTCCCCCTCCACGAACTGACGATGGGGGTAATTCGCTGCGGGTACGCCGCCGGGAGTCAACATACCAATCGCCATATCCTTGCCAAAACCGCTCCAGCCCTGCCCTATCTTCCCGTTCTTGTATGTGTTCGACGGAGGCAGCGGCGAGGACACTGCATACATCAACAGTCCTGACTTTTGGATCACAACCACATCCCCGGCCGCGACAATATCCGAGCGGTCGGCCGTAGTCCTGGTCAATTTGAACTGCGCGTTGAGCTTTTGCTGAATCGCCGCCGGATCGCCCGCCTGGGCTTCCATTCCGGCACAATACATCGCCGCCGCTGCGGCGAACACGAATGCGCCAAACCTTTGCATCTGAGCCATATTGCCTCTTCTATGATTCATGAATTGTGGGGAACACACTATTAGGCCCGGAGTTTAATACGCTGCAACGGCGTTGTCAAGAGTTCAAAAAGCTCCCATATTGAATTCATCAAGACATAAACAAGCCGCTCGAGCAATTGTTTCGCACATTATTTCTTTTCTTTGTGAACCGGCGATGAATCGCCACTCTCCCCGCCGGATTTTCCGGCCGCGGCGGAAGGGGTGGGCGCGTCGGCATCGGCCAGCGCCTCAGGGTCCAGCTCATGCTCATGGCGATAGTGCTCGACCGGTATCTTGCCATCCCACCACGCCCAGTTCATCGGATAGACGTCGGGGTCGAGGAAGACCTGGTAGAAGTGCCAGACGAGGATCGCCAGCGTGGCCAGAATCGCCTCATAGAAGTGGATCGAGGTCGCCACGTCCACCCACCAGCGCGCCAGCAGGTTGCCCACCCAGACCTTGGCCCACATCATGATTCCCGTCAGGGCCATCAGCGCTGTGCCCCACACCAGCGCCCAGTATTCCGCCTTCTCCGCATAACTGAAGCGGCCGAACTGGGGCCTGGCCTTGCTGAGTCCGAGATAGTAACTCATCGTGCCCCAGGCATCGAATGCGTCGCGTGGCCTCGGCGCAACATCGCGAATCAGACGCCGCCCTTCCCGGCTCATCGCCAGATAGAAGAGGTGATAGATTCCGGCGCCGATCAGGATAACTCCTGCGATGCGATGGACAAGGCCGCGCAGCTTCTCACCGTTGCCATTGCCGAGCATCTCGGCGATCCATGAGTTGGGGAATTTGAGAGCAAAGCCCGTAATCACCAGGACAATGAAGCTCGTCAGCAGAATCAGGTGCTGCCAGCGCTGGTTCTCGCTCATGCGCGTCATCATGGGATTCTGCATCGCCCGGCGCGCCACGGCCTTGCTCCGCCAGATAATCGCGTTGTGTAGGAACATCGCGCCGATCACCACGGCAATCAGCGCGAGATAGAACCATCTCACCCAGCGCACTGCTACCGAACCGATGTCCTTTGCCGGACCACCCCCCATGTGGACCTTGGTCAACGTAAACTTCTGCGTAACTCCGATGTGGCACTTGCCGCAGGTAGCGTCGAGGTTGGCGCGATTGATCGTCGAGCGGGGATCGCTGGAAGGCAGTATGTTATGCACGCCGTGGCAACTTGAACAGTTGGCTGCCACCACCGAGCCGCCCTCCACCGCCAGTCCGTGATAACTGTCCAGGTAACTCGTCACGCGGTTTCCGGGCACGCCAAACTCCTGCGAGAGCCTCACGCCCTGATGGCAGCGGGCGCAGGTGTCCTTGGAAATATTCTGCTCCGAGACCGGCGAGTCAGGGTCGGTGTGCGCCTTGATCGTATGGATTCCATGGCAGTCGGTGCATACCGGAGACAATCCGTTGCCACGGGCGATTCCCTGCCCGTGAATGCTCTGCATAAAAGTCTCCGCGACCGCTGAGTGGCACTTGCCACAGGTCGCGGGAACATTGAATTTATAAATCGGCGACTTTTGATCGTTGGCGGGAAGAATCTCGTGCGCGCCATGGCAATCGGTGCACACCGCGGCCTTCTTCGATCCCTTCTCGATGGCCAGCCCATGCACGCTTTCCTGGTAAGAGACAAAGCTCTGCGCGCTTTCGCCGTTCGATGCAACGAGAAACTTCTGCCCATGGCAGCGGCCGCAAGTTATCGGAATGCTGGCGTGATTGACAGGCGACTTAGCATCATCGGCGCCCAGAATCTCATGTGCGCCTCCGTGGCAGTCCTGGCAGTTAGCCGCTGCCGCCTGGCCGGCCTGAGCCGCCTTTGAATGCAGGCTGTGAGAGTAACTCTCTTGCGCATCCGCATGGCACTGGGCGCAAGTAATCTTCTTCGGCGTACTCTCGTGGATCAGCCCCTTCACATCCGTGTGGCAATCCACGCAGGCAAAGAGATCGCCGTGGATCGAATGCTTCAGCTTGGCTTGATCGACGTAGAGGCTGACTTGCTTGCCGTTAACCTCGGTTGTCAGGGTTGCGTCGGAGTGACAGGCCAGGCAGTCCGCGTCCTTGGGCTTGTGCTCGGCGCTGACTGCGTGGGAGATGGCAAAAAGAAGGTAGAAAACAAAACCAAAACGGAAACAGTGTTGTGGAATAATGAAGTTAGTTTTATACAAAGGCAGCGATTTAGCCACCGCTTCGCGGTGATTGCGAGTTAGCGAGTTAGCGGGTTCATTCCAGGCAAATCTCGCCAGGCTGTTCGATGCGAACATTCTCTGCCTCGTTACTCTCGGAGATAGGCGCTCAAAGTCAACACCAGAAGAACAAGGCCGATAACAATGGCTGTGAAGCCAACGACTTTGGAGAAGTTGATCTGCCAGATCCCCGGCGCCTCCGCGACTCTCGCCTCCAGTTTTCCCTGCGCCTTCAGCCGCTGATACTCCAGCGGGCGCTTAGTCTTGAACTCTTCCTCGCTCTCCACGCCGGTAAAAACCACCAAGTCCATGGGAAAGCTGTCCGGGCGCAGATGGGTGTTGACGAAGTGGATAGAAAAGATGAAGAGAATGGCGAGCAAGCCTTCTTCGCTATGAATCACTAACACGGCATTCAATGCCCAGCCGGGCAAAAACCGCGCGAAGAACGGAGCAAACCACATCGCATAACCGGAGAAGCCAATGACAATCATGCCCCAGAAGACCGCCCAGTAATCAAATTTCTCCCAGTAGGCATAGCGGTCGAATTTCGGCTTCGGCCCCAGGCCCAGGAACCAGCGAATATGGCCGAAGAGATCCTTCACATCCTTCCAGTTCGCCACCATCGAGGTTGCTCCCCAGAAGATTCCTTTTTCGCGATGAATAATACCGCGAGTTACTATCTCCTTCAGGTGAATCAGAAACGCCACGGTCAGCACCAGGGCGCAAAACTTGTGAAAGAAAAGAATCGCCCCGAAGCCGCCCACGCCTTTGGCCAGGCCTCGCGCCCAGATGCTCTCGCTGAAACGCAGCGGCAGTCCCGTGGCGGCGAGCCCCAGAAAGCTGGAGAAGAGCGCGGCATGAAGGTATCTCTGCGCCCGCGTGAAGCGCATGAAATGCCGGACTTCTGCGTGACTTTTTTCCCTGCTCTCTATTGCGGCTTGCTCCAGATCAGGCATTTTTGTCTCCTTCCGTGGATTTTTTCTTGATCTGGTCGTAGCGCGAGCGGATCAGCCACAGTATGGTGTGAATCACGAAGAACCCCAACGTGCCGGCCAGCAGCAAGTTCATGAACAAGCGCACAAAGTAGAGAGCCGGATTCAGCTTGCGATTGCGCGCGTTGGCATGAGGCTGATACTGCACGAAACTCATGTTGGCGCCCGCATGGCACCTGCCGCAGGTGACCACCAGGTTGGCCTTGGCAATTGGGGATCGCGGATCGGAGGCGGGCAATACATCATGCGCTCCGTGGCAATCCCAGCAGCGCGCTGTCTCCACATAGCCGCCCAGCGAGCCTAACTGCGAGTGAAAGGTATCCCGGTAAGTCGATAGCTTCTCCTTGTGGCAGGAGCCGCAGATGGGCGTGGATTGCATGCGGAATGCATCCGCAGTCGGCTGCAGAATCGCGTGCGCCGTGTGGCAGTCAGAGCATACAGGCGCTTTCAGATCGCCGGCCGCGACGGCCTTTCCATGCACGCCGTTCATATAACTGGCGGTAATTCCCGCATGGCAGTTGCCGCAGGTCTTGGGAATGTTCGTCTTATAAGTTGGGCTTAGCGGATCTTTGTGGCTCAGGATGTGATGCGATCCATGGCAACTCTGGCAGTTAGCCGCCACCAGCAGCCCCTCTTTGCTCAGAGCAAAGCCGTGGATGGAGTCGATGTACAACGGATAGACGTTGGGCAGACCATGCTTCTTCGCCATTGCATCGTTGCCGTGGCAGGCGCCGCAGGTGCGCGGAACGTTGAGCGGATAGACCGCCGAGCGCGCATCATCCTTGGGAAAGATAGCGTGCGCGTCTCCATGGCAACTGGTGCAGGGATGCTCGGCCTTGACGGAATGAACGCTCCCGGCCAGGCCGGCCGCCTGATCGGCGTGGCAGGATTCGCACTTGACCGGCGTGATTGGATCCGGATGCGGATATTCCTTGATAGCGGCGTGGCAATCGCCGCACTTCAGGCTGCCGTGGATGCTCGCGCCGAAGGTATGCGCATCTACGCCCACACTCTTGCCCGAGGCGTCTTGCAGGCTCGCGTCCGCATGGCAGGAAAGGCAATCGGTCTCCGCCCAAACGGCGCGCGGCGCGGCGACAGCCAGAAGCGCCCCAAGTGCAAGCGCAATCGAGGAAGCAGTCTTCATGAAGACTCCGATCCTTCTTGAACTTTCCAGGCCTCGCTTGCGCTGCTACTTCTGCAGCGTGCGAATGTATGCGACGACGTCCTTGATCTGCGCGTCGGTCAGCTTGCCGTTGTAGGCGGGCATCTTGTTCTTGCCGTTCTTCGTCGAGGCGATGAACTGGGCGTCTGAGGCTTTGACCATCTCCGGGGCCTTGAAGGAGAGAATCTTCATATTCTTTCCCATCGGCGTGACGGCCAGCCCGTCCGCGCCGTGGCACATCGCGCACTTGGCCTTGTAGGTGTCTGCGCCGGGCGCCTGCGCGAAGGCAGGGCCCGCAATGGATGCGGCCAAAAGAATCACGGCCGCCGATCGGATTGCTTGCATCATGATGTTGCTCCTTGGCTGGAAGATCGAGGGCCGGACCTTTGCGGGCCGGTCGCCTGGGGGTTTCCGGTTACGTACCTGTCATATAGGTTGCGTTGCGCAATCGCAAGTGACGCCGGTCACAGTCTGAAGAATCCGCTCCCGCGCGGCTCGCGGATCATGCGGTCGTTCTTTAGAATTGATTTGCCGCATCTTCCGGCAGGACACGGCACGGGAGGCCTGCTGGCCAAAGTGATCCAGGTCACATCCCATCATGCGTCTGTTCATTCACACTATGACCGCGGCTTGAGGACAAAAATCTATGGGTACAGCTACGGTTATCGAGGAAAAAATCATGCTGACTCTTCCTGGCGACGCGGTGCGCCAGATTCAATGGCGTTTCGCCGACCGCTTCGATTTGCAGATGCTGGTCCAGTCGGCGCGCGGCGTGGCGCGGGGAACCGTTGCCCAATTGGTCGCCGCCGGCGAGCGCAACACCCACGAATGGACCCCCGGCAAGGCCAGCATGATGGAGGCCTTTGACCGCGCCGGCATCACCGCGGCCTTCATGGAGCCGGAAGAAGGCGGCTTCATCTCCGGGCCCAAGAACCTGGCGCTCTCGCTGGCGGCCTTCGAGTTGGCCTGGGTAGACGGCGGCGCGGCCACAGCCAGCCTGGCCGGTTCCCTGGCACTCGCGCCCATCCACGAGCGCGGCACGCCGGAGCAGTTGAAGCACTACAAAAGCCTCTCCGCGCCTCCACAGCCCGGCGAGGACCGCAAGACCTGGCGCGGATCGTTTGTGCTCACCGAGCCTATCCCTTACGTCGGCGTGGACACCGGAATGTTGAGCGGCAAGGTACGCGTGGCCGAGTGGGCCGACGGCGAAGAGCCCTGGCTGCGGGTGGACAAGCGCGGCCGCTTCATCACCAACATCGCCTTCGCCAACTTCGTCACCGCCGCGGTTGGCTCAGACGACCCGCGCATCAAGGGCAGTTGCTTCGTGATCCTGGAAGAGACCGACGAGGGCGTCTTCGACCATGGCACCCCGACGAAAAAGCTGGTTCACCAGCTCTCCTCCACCGGCGACCCCATCTTCAGCATGAAGGTGCCGGCCAGCCGCATCGTCGGCGGGTACACCATCAAGGACGGCGTCATCGTTCCCAACTACAGCCACAGTGAAGTCCTCGATGCGGTCTTCAAGCGCACCCGCGTGGGCGTGGGCCTGATGTCGGCGGCCAAGCTGCTCTCCGCCGTCGAGCCGGTCATCCGCTACCAGCGCCAGCGCTTCCGCGGAGCCGAGGGCGCAAGACCCGGCTCCGTCCGTTACGAGCAGGGCATCCAGCAGCGCGAGGACGCGCTGCACCGGCTGGTGGACGTCTGGGCCACCGGCGAAGCGGCCGCCTCGCTGGGCTTTGCCACGGCGCGGCTCTTCGACGAGATGGAACCCACCGAGAAGCTCAAGACGGCCATCCTGAAAGAGCGCGGCGTCCAGGGCGGACGCGCTGAGATGAAGGCGCTCAGGGAGAGCGAGCAACGCGCGCTTGAATTGCTTGCGCTCGACACACAGGATTTCCGTCGCGCCGAACTGGAAGCCGACCCGCTGGTCCAGTACGTATTGATGGACGCCGAAGCCAACGTGATCTGCCCCGCCACCAAGCTCTGGAACACCGGCCACGGCGTAAACCTGCTGCGCGAGGCCGTCAGCCTGATGGGCGGCTACGGCATCACCGAGGACTGCCCCGGCTTCCTGGGCAACAAGTGGATGGACGCGCAACTGGAAGCCACTTACGAAGGCCCTGAAGCCGTGCAGCGCCGCCAGTTGACGATCACCATGACCACGGAGGTTTTTCTGGCCCTCTTCCGCGTCTGGACCACCGAGATGCGGCGCGTCGCCTCCTCGCGGCCCGGCACCGGCGCCTGCACGCTGGCCTCGGCGATGCAGATGTGGCTCTGGACCCTCAACCATCTGCAAAAGGCCACCGACCCCACCGGCGGCAAGCTCTACCACGGGCAGCGCCAGGGCGTGACCTTTGCCTTGGCCGACGCGCTCTGCTGGCTGCTCGCTTCGCGCTATCAGATTCTTGATGTGCTCGAACTGGAAAAACGCGGACCCGAAGATCCCGTCGCCTCCGAGGGTCTGGAAGGCACCGTGCAGTTCCTCAGCGACCTCTGCCACACGCAGGCCGCCGCCGCTGCCGGAGAGGTCTCCCGCATCTGCGCCGAACTGGTCTTCGGCTATAACTGCCACCCCTCCTGGGACGAGGAAGAGCATCGCAGTTGCTTCCTGGCCAGCGAGCTGGACGAGTACGAGGAGACCATGCCCGGCATCAGCGCCATGGCCTTCGATGTGCTGGCCGCCGACGGTTCCCATCCGCAGAAGGCAGGACCCTGCGCCGGTTGCGCCGGCAACAGCGACTTCCTGCGCATGCAAAACAGATTGACTGCCTGCCTGACCGGCTCGCGTTTAGCCAAAGACCGCGCCGCGGAGACGGTCAGCAAAGTAATGATTCCCGAAGCGCTGGATTATCCGGCGTAAAGGCGGTTGTCAGTTCACAGTTCTCAGTTCTCAGCTTGTTCTTTACCAACAAAGTCCGTGCCCCATCCTTCCGCGTTCTTTGCGGAAGGGTGGGATACCACGAACCCAAACCAGTAACACCGGGTGCCCCACCCTCGCCGCGTCTTTGTTTTTGCGGCTAGAGTGGGATACTAGGAATCTGGGTGCCCCAGGTCCGGATTTTCGGACCTGGGAAACGACGAACCCAAACCAGCAAAGCTAACTCGCTGACTCGCTATTTCCGCGCAGCGGAAGCTAACTTGCTGCCTTAGTCAAAGACCACGGATCGATCCTCAGGAGGCCCGCATGAGCACCGAAGCCGCGACCACCGAAACCCCGGAGATCGACCGCCAGACGATGGAGGTGGACATCGCTTGCGCGGGCTTTGGCCCGGCCACGGGCGGCTTTCTCTCCACGCTCACGAAGGCCTGGACGGAAAACCCCGCCGATCCGGCCTTCGAGAGCCGCGTCGCGCCGGGAATGCCGCTGCAAGTGCTCTGCTACGAGCGCGCCGACGACATCAGTTCCGGCGTCAGCGGCGTGGTCACGCAAGGCCGGGCCATCCGCGCCAGCTTACCTGAACTCAATCCGGCCGAAATCCCCATGGCCGTCCCGGTCAAATCCGAACGGGTGATGTACCTGCTCGACCCCATCGGCGCCAGCCGGCGCTCCGCGCTTTTGCGTTTCGGCGACAGGCTACTACGGGCAGCCGGCCCCCTGCTCGGCGTCAAGGATCATGCCTTCACGCTGCCCTGGACCCCAGCCTTCCTCAACAAGCACGGCGGCCTGGTGCTCTCCATCGGCCAGTTCAATCAGTGGATCGGCGCGCAACTGATGGCCACCGGCCTGGTGCAGATTTGGCCCGGCACGCCCGTCTCCTCCCCGCTCTTCAAGGGCAGCAAAGTCGAAGGCCTCCGCCTCGCCGATCAGGGCGTGGACAAATCCGGCGCGCCCACCGACGGTTTCATGGCCGGAATGGATGTGCGCGCCCTGCTCACCGTCGTTGGCGACGGCCCGGTCGGCGCGGTCGGCCAGGCCATCGACGAAAGGCTCGGCCTGCCGCCCGGTCACGCGCACCGCGAGTGGGCCTTGGGCATGAAGTTCGTGATCGAGCTGCCCGAAGACTCCAATCTCGAAAATTCCCCGCTCCAGCCCGGAACCGTCTGGCACAGCTTCGGCTACCCGGAGCCGGAGATCTTCGGCTTCCTTTACGTCCATCCGGAGCGCCTCGTCTCGGTGGGCATCTTCGTCCCTTCGTGGATGAGCGACCCCTCGCGCACCGCCTATCGCTACTTGCAGCACTACATTCAGCACCCCGCGCTGTGGCGCTACCTGAAAGGCGGAACGCTGCGCTCCTGGGGCGCGAAGTCGCTGGAAGAATCCGGCAAGCACGGCGAGCCATTCCTCACCGGCGACGGTTACGCCCGCATCGGCGAAGGCTCCGGCTCAACTAATATGTTGACCGGCTCAGGCGTAGACGAGGCCTGGGCGACAGGCACGCAGCTCGGCGAGGCGGTCATCGAGCTACTGCGCGCCGGCAAGCCCTTCACGCAAGAGAATCTCGCCGCCACCTACGAAATACGCCGCCGCGCCAGTTGGGTCGAGCGCGGAGCGAAAGAAGCCGAGAACGCCCGCAACGGCTTCCAGGACGGCATCGTAAAGGGCATGATCGGCATGGCGCTGGCCGGGCTGACCAGCGGCAAACTGTCGCTTGGGGCGCACATTCCTCCGGCGCACAAACAGATTCGCCCCTTCGCTTCGCAATCGACCGAAGGCTTGCAACTGAAACAGGCCGTGGCTCTGGCCCATGCCGATGGGCGCACCTTTCACGATGCGCTGCTTTCGGTGCGCGGCTGGCCAGAGATTCCCCTCGACGGCCGCCTGCTGGTCACGCAGCAGGACGCGCTGCTGCTCGGCGGCAAGGTCCAGGCGATGCCCGGATTTTCTGACCACGTACTCTTCCGAGACTCCGCCCTCTGCAAAGAGTGCGGCGAAAAGACCTGCATCACGATGTGCTCCGGCCAGGCCCTCACGCTGGGCGAGGACGGCGCGCCCGCCTTTGAGCGCGAAAAGTGCGTCCACTGCGGCGCCTGCCTGTGGAACTGCGGCCAATCCCCCGACGGCGAGCATAGTAACATCGAGTTCCACGCCGGATCGGGCGGCTTGCATTCGGCAGAAAATTGATTTTTAGCGTTATGATTGCAATGTTGCTTGAATCAACAAAATTGCTGTCATCCTGAGCGGAGTTTGGCGCGTTCTTTGCGTCAAACGGAGTCGAAGGACCTGCGGTTGCTTTTGTTTTTCACTTTGTGTCAGTGTACGACTGGTAGGTCATGGCTTAAGCCTTGACTGCCGCAACGCCAACGTATTGAACCGGGCTTCAGCCCCTGAGGGAATGTGAGATGAAAAAGTTCGTTGCCGTATTCTGCCTGCTGCTCTGCGCCGCCACTTTGCAAGCAAAAGAAAAGCCCAACCCGGCTGACTTCAACATCAAGATACATATCTCTGCGTCCGAAAATACACCAAACCCCGGATTTCCAATCACTGTCGATGCGGTTTTGAATGGGAAAAAAGTGAAGCTTGGAGGAGGTAATTCCCCCGGTCATTCATCATCGTCATGGACAGTGATTAATCCAGGAGATTATCAAATCCGACTCAAAAAAGATGAATCGGAAAAGGATGGCTCAATCATTCGTCAGAGATATGAACTTCTTCTTCCCAATGGAGACACCTGGGGGTGTTGGATCGTTGGCATCTCCGAATAACTCTGCTGATTACCGAAAAGCAACCGCAGGTCCTTCGGCTCCGTTTGGCGCAAAAAGCGCGCCAAACTCCGCTCAGGATGACAGAGTTTTTGGTAGGATGACGGAGTTTTTATGTACGGCGGCAGCGTTTTAGAATGATATAAGCAGTCCTGTAGAACAAAGGAAGAACAATGGCAAACATTTTGCACATCGTGGTTTGCGCGGGGATCGTTCCCGATCCGCTGCAAACTTTGGAGCCGGTAACCACGCCTGCCGGTCCGGGGCTGAAGAACGAGATGGTCCTGCCTGCGGTCCTCGACCCATGGGCGGCCAGCGCGCTCTATGAAGCCGCCGCTCTGGCCGCCAAGAACCCCGGCAGCAAGCTCTGGCTCGTCTCGCTGGGCCCCAAGGCCAAGCTGCAACAGGTGATGATGACCGTCGCCCAGAAGGTCGCCTTCGAGCTGGTTCCCATCGACGGCCCCATCGGCGGCTTTCCCGACGCGCACTCGACGGCTGCTGTGCTGGCCGAGACCATCGCCGCGCTACCAGGACTCGACCATGAGAAGCTGTTGCTTTTCGGCGGCTGGGAGTCGGCGACGAGGGGCGCGGGCGTGACGCTGCAACTCGTGGGCGAGCGCCTGGGCATCACCGACCAGTTCCAGGGGGTGGACCAGATTACCTTCAGCGACGACGGCAGCTTTGAAGTTCTGGAGCGCGTCGAAGGCGGCAAGCACCAGGTTTCGGTCTGCGCCGGAGCGCCCGCCGTTCTAGGCTGGGCCACCGGCAATCTGGCTGAGCCAAGAAACAATCCGCAGGTCGGCATGGCGAATATGCGCACCATCATGCCCGCGCTGGCCAAAGCCAAAGTCGCCAAGCTCGATGCGAACGGCTTGAGCTACCTCTCGGTGAGCCTGCCCAAGCAGCAGCGGACCACACGCGTGGTGAAGGACATGACCCCAGATCAGATTGCCGCCGAGCTGGTCGAATGGATTGGAGCCGAATAATGGAAAGCATCCTCGTACTCACGCACGCAGACGATACCGGCTCCGCCCTCAGCAAAGCCTCGCTCGAAGCCGTGACGGCTGGCATTGATTTGGCCGCGCGCCTCTCCGCCTTGCTCACCATCGGCATCATCGCCGCCGATGCAGCAACAGCGGCCAGTTCCCTTCCCTCCAGCGGCGCGCGTCTGCTGGCCGTCTCTGGCGAAGCCTTCGCCCAGGCGCGCTACGCCTCGGACGCCGCCGCCGCTGAAGCCCTTTGCCGCGCCGCCAGCGCCACCATCGTTCTCGCCCCCGGCTCCTCGCGCTTCACGCGCATCATGGCCGGTGTCGCCCATCGCCTCAGCGGCTTCATCGATACGCATATCACCGGATTGAGCGGCACGGAAAACGTCGAAGCCAGCCGCTGGTTCTATCGCCAGCGCATCGAAGCAGTTCTCAGCCGCAGCGCGCGGCCCTGGTTCCTGCTGCTCGACGCCGGCACTCATGCAGCCTTTGCGGATGAAGCTGGCACGGCTCAAGTTGAAACCATAACCGTCGAACTTCCCGCACTACGCACCACGGTCAGCGGCTTCCGCGCGCCCACGCTAGGCGCGCAGACCATCCGCCCTGACGCGAAGCTTCTGTTCGTTGCCGGCGCCGGCTGGACCAAAAAGCAGCCCGACGGCCAAGCGCATGTCGCCGAGGCGGGCGACTTGATTCTCGGCTTCCTGCATGCCACCAGCGCGTCGCTGGGCAGCAGCAAATCGCTGGTGGACCAGGGCGGCGAGGGCAACTCCGTGCTACCTTTCCTGACGCACCTGAATCAGATTGGGCAGACCGGCGCGACGCCGCGTCACGCCAAGGGCCTCTCCACCTGCTGCCACGGCGAGGAGCCACACGTGGTGGGCTGGCGCTTCATCGGCTCGCGGCGCGCCATCAGCCTGGACCCCAACTGCGGCTGGACCCGCGGCAAAGCCGACGTCGTCTATGTCGCCGACGCCTTCCCGGTGATGGCCAAACTCAACGCGCTATTGGAAGCGGCGAAGACGTAAATTCCGCCGGTGAAGAGTGTGGTTTCCCACACTTGCGCATCGAACGCGCAAGGATGGGGCACCCAATGTTGAGAGGCGCGGAGACTCTATGCCGTCGTAGACTCCGCTGCGAATGCCGGCTCGAGCGCGCGCTCCGCGCCGATCCAGTGAAGGACGCGGCTGGGGTGCATGCTTCTCCACGGTAGCGCGCCAGAGACGGCCAAAACCAGGATGGCCGGCTCGATGGGTTGGCGATAATCCATCAGCGAGTGAGTGATGTAGTAAGTCAGCGGAAACACGGCGATAAGGATCAGGTAGGGCAGAGCGGCGGCACAGTTCCGGCGCCAGAGGCGGAGGACGCCGCGCAGCATCAAAAAGGAAATGCAACAAACATAAAATATATTCCCCGGCTCGTAGGGTTGCTCCTTTAATTCCTGGGCAGAGAGGCTCCAGAAACCAGTCCAATAATAGAAAGCACGGCGCATTGTTTTACGAATCACGAACTCCGGATGCTGATGAATATAATTAACGGCTAAGTCATGCTTGTCCTTGAGAAAGCCTGCTTCTCCCATGGAGAGCCACTTCTGCATCTCCGCCGGATTGGCGTCCGGATGCGCTGAACTCGGATCCAGGGAAGCATCGCCGGAGTTATCGTCGTAAACCTCCAGCCAGAAGTTATCGCGCACCGGGCAAAGAATGCCCAGGGCGCGGTAGTTGCGCACCGTCCACGGAGTTAGGACAACGATAGCGGCAACTGCCGTAAGCGCGCCGTAGAGCAGCCAGCGTCCGCCGGAGCGGCGCGCTCTGTAGAGCGCCAGCAGCAGCAGAAACGGCAGCGTGGAAAGCACCGAGGGGTTGGAGAGCGCGGTGAGGCCGAAGAGCGCGCCCCATCCCAGCCATGCGAGGGGCTTGGCGGAGTGGTGAATGCGCTGCGCGATGCAGAAGCAGGTGGTGAAAAGCAGGCCGGTCAGCGCATACTCCCAGACGCGGCCGGCGGAGAAGTAGATGGCGAAGGGATACAAGGCCCAGATCCAGGCGGCGATCTTAGCGCCGCGCGCGCCCAGGGAGTATTTGGCACTGAAGTAAATGGGAATGCATGTTAGCGCGCTGAGCAAACTATTGATGGAGAGGATGACGAATCCAGATGCGATCGAATAAATGCCGAAGAGCCGGAAGACTAAGGAGAGTAGGAAAGGATAGAGCGGCGGCTGCATCGCGGTGGGCCCGCTCCATGGATAGTAGGGCGAACTGAATCCATGGCCGCTGGCCAGCGCGCGCGCAATCCAGCCCATCTCCCAGCCGAACTGCGCATGGGATAAGTATTCTTCCGCGAAGGGCAGGTCGCGATAGGTAAACACAACCACCACTATTCGGATGGCCAGGGCCACAATAATGATGACGGGAAGCAGCCAGCGGCGCGAGCCTGCGTCTTCCGCGCGCAGGGTGTGACCGGTAGAAGTCGTCATGGTTCAATGTTCTCCCTTGATTTCATGCTGGATAGGAAGATCAGAAACCGGCGCTGTACCGACGTGATGCGGGAGAACAACTTTTCTTCCTGATGGATTGAAGATGGGAGCGTGAATCCATCCCATCCGATGCGCGACGAAAGCGGCGGTCGTGCTTACTACTCCCAGACCATACTTCACGCTCCGCTTGAAATTGATGGAAGACGCCTCCTCAAAGTAACGAGTGGGGCAGGAGATCTCACCTATCTGAAAACCAAACATGACCGCCTGGGCGATCATCTGGTTATCAAAAACAAAGTCGTCGGAGTTTTCCAGAAGCGGCAAAGTCTCTAAGAGTTTCCGCGAAAATGCCCGGAATCCGGTATGGTATTCCGAGAGTTTCACGCCCAGAAAAAGGTTCTGCACCGCCGTCAATATACGGTTGGCGATGTATTTATAGAGCGGCATCCCGCCCTTCAACGCCCCCGTTCCAAGGATGCGAGAGCCAAGCGCCATGTCATAGGCTCCGCTGGCCACCATGCCCGCCAGCGCGGGAACCAGCGTAGGCGTGTATTGGTAATCGGGATGGACCATCACCACGATGTCGGCGCCGGCGGCCAGAGCCTCGCGGTAACAGGTCTGCTGATTGCGCCCATAACCGTAATTGGCATCATGAACAAACGTGAGCACGCCGAGCTTTTCAGAAAGCGATGCGGTCTGGTCGTTGCTGCAATCGTCCACCAGAATCCGGATGTCCACAACATCGGACAGCTCGCGGACAGTCTGCTCCAGCGTCAGCTCGGCGTTGTAGGCCGGCATCACAACCGCAATACGCTTTCCGTTGATCAAAGACTGGACTCCTGAATATCCTCTTGCATTTCATCGAGTAGGCAGGGACAGAAGCAGCGCGAACTGTTCCATCCACAACAAGACAGGCTCAGTCCGGGGGCAGACTGCGAAAAACGCTTGTCGTATTCCTTGCTCTATTCTTAGACGATCATAATGGAGAGCGGAGTACAAGTCATCCAATGATTTTCCGGCCGGGTCTACGCGGCTTTGGCCAGCCGGCCCCCGTCAAATCGCGTGTGGTAGTTTGGATGTGGGAGAACTATCCACGCTATGCCTTCAATTTCATCATTTATCAAGCACCATTATCGCCACTTCAACGCCGCGACGCTGGTGGATGCCGCTGAAGCCTACAACGCCCTGCTGGCCGCGGGAGGCAAGATGTTCGTCACAATCGGCGGCGCCATGAGCACGGCGGAGCTGGGGCTTTCGCTGGCGGAGATGATTCGCCACGACAAAATTCATGGGGTTTGCTGCACAGGCGCCAATCTCGAAGAAGATGTTTTTAATCTTGTCGCTCACGACTTCTACGAGCGTGTGCCGCACTACCGCGATCTGACTCCGGCCGATGAGGCCAAGTTATTGAGCCGGCACATGAATCGCGTCACCGACACCTGCATCCCGGAGATGGAGGCGATGCGGCGGATTGAGAACGAAGTCCTGAAGGAGTGGGTGCGTGCCGACCAGGCGGGCGAGCGGTTTTTCCCACATCAATTCATGTACAAGATTCTCCTCTCCGGCGATCTGAAGGCATCGTATCAGATTGATCCTAAAGATAGTTGGCTTCTGGCCGCGGCGGAGAAGAACCTGCCCATCTTCGTCCCCGGCTGGGAGGATTCCACGCTAGGCAACATGTTCGCCGGCCACTGCATCACGGGTGACGTGAAGAACGTCCACACGGTGCGCACGGGCATCGAGTACATGATGGAGCTGGCCGAGTGGTACACCAATACAACTGCGGAAACGCCGCTGGGCTTCTTCCAGATCGCGGGCGGCATCGCCGGCGATTTCCCCATTTGCGTGGTGCCGATGCTGCATCAGGACTTGCAGCGCGAGCACGTGCCGCTGTGGGCGTACTTCTGCCAGATCAGTGATTCTACGACCAGTTACGGCTCCTACTCCGGTGCTGTGCCGAACGAGAAAATCACCTGGGGCAAGCTGGGCGAGGCGACGCCCAAGTTCATCATCGAGTCGGACGCTTCCATCGTCGCGCCGCTGCTCTTTGCCTACGTTCTGGGCTGGTAGAGTACGACGATCCCCGGTCTCAGAATCGAGGGCTGGGACATCCGCGAATGTGACATTTGCACGCCAAAAAGCCTGTGTCTCGAGATGCAGGCTTTTGGGCATTTTTTTGGCCAAATTCTGCCCGGAAATCCCCCTGCGCCAGCCGTTTTGGGTTGTTTTTGGGGAGTAAATTGCAGGAGGCGGTAAATCAGACTAGACTAGACCTAGTCAAGTTGAGGGGATTGCCATGCCCACCGTGAACATCTACGAAGCCAAGAGCCAGCTTTCCAAGCTCGTTGACCTGGCCTCCAGCGGCACCGATGTGGTGATCGCCCGCTCGGGCCACCCGGTGGCGCGGCTGACCAGCCTGCATCAGAAAGAGAAACGGAAGTACAGCCTAGGTTTACTGGAGGGGAAAGGCTGGATCGCGGATGATTTCGATGCTCCACTTCCCGACGAGATTCTGGCGCAGTTTGAGGGTCGATAATGCGCCTCCTGTTCGATACGCATATTCTCTACTGGTCGTTTTTTGAGCGAGGGCGGCTGTCCAAGTTGGCCCTCAAGCTGATTGATGAAGCCGAGGAGATTTTTGTCTCTTCGGCCTCCATCTGGGAGATCGCGATCAAGGTTCGCCTGGGCAAGATGAAGGCCGACCCTCAGGAACTCCTCGAACGTTTCGATGAGAGCGGTTTCCAGGAGTTGCCGGTCCTTTTCAAGCACGCTATCCTTGTAGCCGACTTGCCGATCCATCACGCCGATCCCTTTGACCGAATTCTCATTGCTCAGGCCATCAGCGAGCCGCTGCATCTGGTTACCGTCGATCCGCAACTCAAGCAGTACAGCGAGCTGGTGATTCTGGTTTGATTACGGCGACGCCTGCCCAGGGTTTTCCGATTCCTCGCAGGGCATGATCCATGAATGTTGTATCCGGTCTGCGCGATGGTTCTTTGGTGATGGGTTGGTTCCCCGGTGGTTGACAACCCGGCAATTGACCTGGGCGATCACCGTCCGGTGCAGGCCAAGCCCTCCCTTCATGAAATGGGCGGACCTTGAGATTCATCTGGTGCAAATCGATGAACGCTGGCCGACAAGCCGGTACCGATCTGCTCCTCGAAAACCGCCTTGGCGATTTAGCGTAGGCCGAGGTTCGTGTATCCAATGAGACTGAGGTCTGGGTTCTTGCTATCCCGGGTCTCAGAGACGGGACCTGGGACACCCGGAGTGTGAGGGGTGGGGCCCGCCAAAGCTGGCGGCTCTCGGCGTCAACCCTGGCTGTTGTCGCGACGCAATGCACCTATACCGGTAATAAGCATGCCGACAATCCCGCTGATAAGCATGGCTTCGCCGAGAATATCGTGCCAACTGCTCATCGGAGTCATCAACAGCATTGAACCGCCGATCACAAGAGCAGCGAAAGCGATGGCGCCCGTGAGCCGCCCCAGGTTACGGCTTAAGCGACCTCCCAGGGCTTCCAAACTCGGAAGCCGGCCCAGATTGCCTTCGGCGATGCGCCGGAGAATGCGTCGCGTGTCGCCGGGCGCATCTTCTACCAAGCGCTCCAGTTCGCGCATAAGCTTGGTTGTTTTTTGTCTTATCCGGCCCGGCGAAAAGTGCTTCGCGGTCAGGCGTGAGATCTCTTCGCGAAACGATTCCATGTAGTTATGGTCCGGAGCGAGTAGGCTCACGAGCGATTCCAGGAGAACGAAAGCGCGTGTCAGAAGGAAAAACTCGCCTGGATTGTGGACTCCGTTCCGGGTTCCGGCATGCAGCAGCGACTCGAACGCATCCCCGATTGAAACATTCGCCAGGTCGCTCTTGCCGACTTCATAGAGCGTGGTCTTGATGTCCACCAAAAGCGCTGCACGGTTGACTTCTTCGCTTGCCGGCGCCATTTCGAGGTAAGCCTCTGTGGCGGCCCGCGCATCGCCTTTGACAACCGCTTCGAGCAGGAGTATCAGCGATTCGCGCATCGGGTCGTCAAGGTCGCCCGTCATCCCGAAATCCAGAAGGGAGAGCCGCCCGTCGGGCAGAACGAAGATATTGCCGGGATGAGGGTCGGCGTGGAACACCCCTTCTTCGAAGATCGATTGCAGCATCAGCTTTACAAGGGTGTTGATCACCCGCGGCATCGCTTCCGCGTGCAGCTTGGCGTAAAGATCCACGCGCTCGCCGGCCGAGTACTCCATCGTGAGCACGGTTTTCCTCGAATACTCCGCCACTACATCCGGAATCCAGAGATCGGGGACATCTGCCAGCGCGCCGCGAATGAGAATTATCGAGCGCGCTTCACGAGTGAAGTCGATTTCCCGGTTCAGAGTGTTGGCAAATTCATGCACCACAACAGGAAGGTCAAGCGCGCGCAGACGCGAAGAGAGCTTGTCTCCCAGCGCCACCAGATAAGTCAGCGCCGCAATATCCTTCGAGATCATCGCTTTAAGGCCGGGACGCTGCACCTTCACGGCCACATGGCGCCCTCCGTGCATTGTTGCCTTGTGCACCTGCGCGATGGTGGCAGCAGCTAACGGCGTTTTGCTGAACGACGAGAACAACTCCGTCAATGGCGCGCCCAGTTCGGCTTCGACCGTCGCGCGCACCGTGTCAAAGCCCATCGGCGGCAAATGGTCGTGCAGCAACTCCAGCTCTTTTATGTAGGCGTCTGGCAGCAGATCGCGACGCATCGCGAGCACCTGTCCGAATTTGAGAAAAGTCAGACCCAGTTCCTCGAAGGTCTCCCGCACCTGCTTCGGCGGCGGCCAATGTCCCTTGCCAAACAGTGCCATCAGGAACTTGCGTCGGGCCAGTACGCGCAGGATTTGCATGAGACGCGGAGCCGCTCGCCGCAGGCTGCTCTTCTCCGGTTCGATCATTGTATCCATGTGCCGCGTCCCCAAGGTTCCTCTCCGATCATTGGCTATCCATCGATCTGCCTAGCTGCAGCAGCCACAGGCGCTCTTCGGCGCAGCAGCATTCTTGCCAAGGTATTGCGCTGGATTATGATCGAACTTCTCTTTGCACTTGGAGCAACAGAAGTAATATGTCTGCCCAGCGTGCTCGGTGTGTTGCGCGGCCGAAGCCGTATTAATGTCCATGCCACAAACTGGATCTTTCACAACTGTTGTGCTGCTCATATGGATCTCCTTGGGTTCTTGACTTCGGTTTCATTGCGTTTCAATTCTGCCGGGGCCATCTATTTCTGATCGCCCATCATTCCTTTTTCCTTCTTCATCTTCATCCCGGTTTTCTTGTGCATGTCCATTGCATCAGGTTTCATGTCCATATGGTCGCGCATGGACTGCATATGGTCATCCATAGTTTGCAAATGGTCAATCACCGCCTGCTGCAAGGCCATTTGGCTCTTCATGCTGGCTTGTTCTGTCTCCATATGGGTCTTCATAGCGGCGTCGGCGGCAGCCATTTTATCCATGGCGTCCTTCATGAGAGCCTGGATCTGAACCATCTGCGTGCGCATCTGCTCCATCTGCGCATGCATCTGTTCCATTTGCGGCTTCATGTCCTTCATGTCCGTGCCGGAACTCGGCATTACATCCTGGGCTTGCAGTGATGCACCGTGAAAGTTGGCTAGCAACAGTGCAATGGCCGATACGAAAAGCAGTTTCTTCATCCTCATTGCTTCATCTCCTTAGGGGTTCTCAATCCTGCGCGGATTGCGGTTCACTGATTGGTTGGAAGTCTTCAGCATCGCTTTTTCTACTCGTCCTGAAGACCTCATTTCGTCCGCGAACGGTTCTGTTTGAAACCTTCTCAGTTCAGATGGGCCCAAGTCCGGTCAGGAATGCTCAGATCAACTAAAAGCGGCTATAGCCTGGTTACACACAGCCTCAGCGCAATGGCGATCACCGAGACAGATCTAAAACTCATGGCAGCCGAGGCGATCATCGGGTTCAGAAGCAGTCAGAACGTAGGGAACAGCACACCCGCCGCAAGCGGTACTCCGACGGCGTTGGAGACGAAGGCGAAGAACAGATTCTCACGGGCGGCGAGGTGAACGATCGAGAACAGCCCAATGCGCTCATTCAGCTTGGATAATAGGCCAGCAGCCTGATCGGTCCCGGCAAACGCCGAAGTCGCCAGCAACGATTCTCGGTTGATGTTTTTTCGCCTTGGCATGAACTTTATCCAGCCTATTCATCCCGGCCTTACGGGGCGGGGGGGATGGGAATGACCGCTGACCCAGGACTGCGCTGCGCTTGTTCTCCACCCCACGGACGAAGACCTGTCCCTTCACCCCAACAAGCAAAGATCGCTTGCCGGGGACCCCGAGTCCGCGGGGACCCCGGCCTGGGCTATTCTCACTTTCTCCCTCCGGGAGAAATGTCGCAGAGTGTTTCATCCCATCGCGGGTCGGCAACGCCGGTGTACGACTGATACAAAACCAGAGTGATTCAACAAGTTCACAGGAGCGATTTGATCCTGCGGGGCCTTGGCGAGCCGCTTTGAACGGAATGCGCGCAGAGAACATCCACCGTGGAGGCGACCGGGGTATACTGATGCGAGCCGGGAAAGCCAAATTGAAATCCTGGCCCCAAGGAGCTTTCCAGTGAAATTGAACCTCAAATGTGCTGCCATTCTTTGCCTTGCGGCATCCATCGCCGCTCCGGCGTTTGCGCAAGGCGCGGGCGCGGACACCTACAAAGCGAAGTGCCTCATGTGCCACGGCGCGGACGGCCTGGGCGCCACCCCGGCCGGCAAGGCGATGAAGGCCGCCTCTTTCAAGGACCCGGCGGTCGTCAAGGCCACGGACGCGCAAATGATCGCCATCATCAAGAGCGGCAAGAACAAGATGCCGGTTTATGCGGGCAAGCTGAGCGACGATCAGATCAAGTCCGTTGTGGCGTACATCCGCACGCTGCAGAAGTAGACCTTCCATCCAAACTCCCGGCCTTATTGATCCGGCACTTTAACAGTGTCAATGGCCTCCCACCCATTCCGCACAGAACGCGGAATGGATGGGGCACGGAGCATTTGTAATCAAGGGCCGAACAATAAAAACGGACGGGCTGGCTGGCGCGTCTGTTTTTTCGTTCGTTTTGGCTTGGTCTTTCCTGTTTCCCACGCTGAAACCCCGGCTCTTTGATCATTCTCGAAGTGATCTGCATCACAGACTGGACACCCGTGAAGTTTCTAATGTTCCATTACAACGTGCCTGCGAAGCGTTTTGACAATGATGCGCTGCGCGGGTATTTTTGTGTCAGCATTCAGGGTGGGAGGACGAGGCGATTGGTCAGCGGTAATAACGCATGGAGAGTCTTGGGACCGGCAACTGCGGCGGGAGGTGCGTCGGATGTGCGCTGACCAGGCTCCTCCTCCTCACGATGCTTCGCGCCGCCGCGCGATAGAAATCTTTCTGGGCGGCGGCATCCTCGCCTCCCTGGCTTCTTTCCTCTATCCGGTGCTGCGCTATTTTGTCCCTCCGGCAGTGGTCGATCTGGGCGGGGATGAGGTGGTTGCGGCCAAGGCCGGCGACTTGAAGCCGAACTCCGGCAAGATCTTCCGCTTCGGCAGCCATCCCGGCCTGTTGATTCTGGGCAGCGACGGCGCCTATCGCGCGCTCTCCGCCACTTGCACCCACCTCGGCTGCACGGTGCAGTATCGCAGCGATCTGCGCGAGATCTGGTGCGCCTGCCACAACGGCATCTACGATCTGAATGGCCGCAATGTCTCCGGCCCTCCGCCCAGGCCGCTCACTGTCTTTGATGTCCACGAGCGCGGCGACGAGATTGTCGTCAGCCGGAAACGGGAGGCCTGACCGTGCTCTCTTCTCTGATTCGCTGGCTCGATGAACGGCTTGATCTGGAAGGGCTGATCGCCCCGTTCAAGCACAAGACCGTCCCCACGCATCGCTTCTCCTACTGGTATTTTTTCGGCGGCGTCACGCTCTTCCTCTTCATCATCCAGGTGCTGACAGGAATTCTTCTGCTGCTGTATTACCGTCCGGGCGCCAACGAGGCTTACGAGAGCGTCCAGTACATCATGACCCGCGTGCAGTTTGGCTGGCTGATCCGCTCCATCCATGCATGGGCGGCCAATCTGATGATCTTCACGGCCTTTGTGCATATGTTCAGCGTGCTCTTTCTCAAGGCCTATCGCAAACCCAGGGAGCTGACCTGGGTCACCGGGATGCTGCTGCTCTTTTTGGTGATGGGCTTCGGCTTCAGCGGCTATCTGCTGCCCTGGAACACGCTGGCCTTCTTCGCCACCAAGGTGGGCACCGAGATGGCCGGGCAGGTTCCTTTCGTCGGCAAGGCGATGATGATCTTTCTGCGCGGTGGGCCGGAGGTGACCGGAGCCACGCTGACCCGATTCTTCGGCTTCCATGTCGCCGTGCTCCCTGGATTGGTCACCGTGCTGATCGCGATGCATCTGTTTTTTGTGCAGCGCCAGGGCATGAGCGTGCCGCCGAAGATAGAAGCGGAATGGATCGCGAATCCCTCGGCGCGGCGGGAGATGAAATTCTTTCCCAACTTCGCGCTGCGGGAGATGATGGCCTGGTACGTGGCGATGGGCGTGCTGGGCGCGCTGGCGGCATTCTTTCCGTGGAACCTGAGCACGAAGGCGGATCCCTTTATCTCCGCGCCGGCCGGAATCAAGCCGGAGTGGTACTTCCTCTTCATGTTCCAGACCCTCAAGCTCATCCCGTCCAAAGTCTGGTTCGTGGACGGCGAGGTGCTGGGCATCCTCGGTTGCAGCCTTGTCGGATTGCTGTGGATGCTGCTGCCGTTCTTTGAGAATGACAAAGCCGGGCGCAGTAAAGCGTGGATCACCGGGCTCTCCATCTTTGCTCTTGTTTACGTGGTAGGTATGAGTGTCTATGGCTATCTTGCACAATAAGTATCGGCGGTTCACCGCGGCCCGCGCGGCGGCTCTGGCCGGGTTGCTCGCGCTTGCCGCGTGCCTGGGCTATGGGCAGGCAGTGAACTCCTGCCTGGATTGTCATTCCGCCGAGCCTGGGCGCCTGGAAGTCACTCCGGAGAAGTTCAGCCAGGACATTCACGCGCAAAAGGGATTGACCTGCGTCAGTTGCCACGGCGGCGACGACAGCAGCTACGATCCCGATCAGGCGATGAGCCGCAAGGCGGGCTGGAAGGGCAAGATCGACCGCAAGCAGATTCCGCAATTGTGCGGAAGCTGCCACTCGAATCCGGCCTATATGCGTACGTACAATCCCAGCCTGCGCACCGACCAGCTAGACCAGTACCACACCAGCATGCACGGCAAGCGGCTGGCGGCGGGCGACACCAAGGTTGCCGTCTGCACGGATTGCCATAGCGTTCACGATCTGAGGGCGCCAAGCGATCTGCGCTCCACCGTGAACCCCGTCAACGTGGCCCAGACCTGCTCGCGCTGCCACTCGGACGCAGCGTACATGAAGCCGTACGGGATTCCCACCGATCAGTTTGCCCAGTACTCGACCAGCGTCCACCACGACGCGATGGCGGTGCGCGGCGACCTGAGCGCGCCCACCTGCACCACCTGCCATGGCAACCATGGCGCGACGCCCCCCGGAGTGGATAAGGTGCAGAACGTCTGCGCCAACTGCCACGCCTTCCAGGCCCAGATGTACGGAAAGAGCTCGCATTTCAAGGCCTTTCAGGATAAGGGCCTTCCCGGCTGCGTCGTCTGCCACAGCAATCACGCCATCCATATGCCCTCCGATGCGATGCTGGGCACCGGTCCCAGCGGCGTCTGCATGAAGTGCCATACCCCCGGCGACCATTGCGATAAGGCAAGAGCGGATATTCTGAGCAACCTGACGCAGTTGGACGGAGCGATCAAGCAGGCCGACCAGTCGCTGAAACTCGCCGAGTCTTCCGGCATGGAGGTGAGCGAGGCTCGCCTCAGCCAGGACCAAGCGGTGGATTCGCTGACCAAGGCGCGGGTCACGATTCATACCTTCCAGCCGACGCTGGTGAATGAGGATATTCAAGCGGGCATGAAGATCGCCTCCGCCAACCAAAAAGCCGGCCAGGACGCGATGGTGGAGCGCAACCATCGCCGCATCGGGCTGGGCATCTGCCTGATCGCCATCGGATTGATGCTGGTTGGTCTTTGGCTGTATATCAAGAAGCTGGAGAGTTAGGGAGTTCAGTTTTAGTTCCTATACAAACAATCCCGGCAGCGCTTCGCCGGCGTTGCCCTCGACCACGTTCGTGAAGGCCGCGGCGTTCAGCGGCGGCTCCGGTCCCACGTAGACGGTGCGCGCGCCGTACTGCCGCGCCCAATGCACAAAGCCGGCCGCCGGATAGACCGACCCCGAAGTGCCCACCACCACCATCAGCGTCGCCTTGGCAATCTCCTCTTCGATGCGCTCCATCTCCAGTGGAATCTCGCCGAAGAAGACGATGTGCGGGCGCAGCCGTCCGCCACACGGGCAGCGGCCCACCTCTGCGAGACTCTGATAGATCGCGCGATCCTCAACCGGCGGCCGTCCGCAGTCCCGCTCGCAATGCGCCTTGCTCAATTCGCCGTGCATGTGCAGCAGACGCCGCGAGCCGGCCCGCTCGTGCAGGTCGTCCACATTCTGCGTGCAGAGAAAGAAGTGGGAGCCGAGCTTTGCCTCTAACTCGGCGAGCGCTACGTGCGCGGGATTCGGCTGGGCAAGAGCGCCAGCCGCGCGCCGCTCCGCGTAGAACTCCCAGACGCGCCAGGGATTGCGCTGCCAGGCTTCCGGCGTGCAGACATCCTCGACGCTTGCTCCGGCCCACAGGCCGTCGGAGGCGCGGAAGGTCGGCAGCCCGCTCTCCGCGCTGATGCCCGCGCCGGTGAGGACGAAGACATGATCGTCGGGTTTGATGGAGATCTTGCTCATGGGCTTCTTTCCGATAGATTAACGAATGCAGTGGAAGTTGGTGGTTTCCCAGGTCCCAGAATCGGGACCTGGGGCACCCAAACTAAACAAAGATGCGTTTGTAAAGAGACGCAATAGCAGCGATAATCCCGCCCGCAATGCCGTATAAAATGGCATTGCCGATAATCGTAATAATAACTAGCAAAGCCATACTGTGTATCCCATTCCAGAACTCCAAGATGAAAAGTGGACACAGGCGGAATGTCAGCTCATCAATATACCCGTTAGCATACCAAGGGAACGGACGAATAGATGACAGTGTGATAAGAACGATTGCAAGACTCGCTCCCACTGATGCACCAATCATTATTCCGTATCTGATCGTTCTTATCATGGCTGTCTTTCTGTTCCCTATTCCCTATTCCCTGCTTCTTCACGGCTCCAGCAGTATCTTCCCGGTCGTCTTGCGGTCTTCCAGGTCGGTCTGAGCCTGCGCGGCCTCGGAGAGCGGGTAGACGTGTTCAGTGCGCAGCTTGAGCTCGCCCCTGGCGGCCCAGCCCAATACATCGCCCGAGCGCTGCTCCAGCTCCGCGCGCGTGGCCACGTAATGCCAGAGCGTGGGGCGTGTGATGAAGAGCGAACCCTTGCCGCTGAGATGAATCAGATCGAAGGGCGGGACGGGGCCGCTGGATGCGCCAAAAAGCGTCAGCAGCCCGCGCGGGCGCAGGCAGTTCAGGCTGCCCTCGAAGGTGGTCTTGCCCACCGAGTCGTAGACCACGTCCACGCCCTTGCCGCCGGTGAGCCGCTTCACTTCCGCCGCAAAGTCCTTCTCGGTGTAAAGAATCACATCGGATGCGCCGGCGGAGCGCGAGAGTTCGGCTTTCTCCGCAGTTGATACAGTCGTAATCACGCGCGCGCCCAGACGGGCCGCCATCTGCGTCAGCAGCAGGCCGACGCCGCCGGCTCCGGCGTGAACCAGCGCGGTGTCGCCGGCCTTGAGCGGGAAGGTGGAGTGGGAGAGGTAGTGCGCGGTCATGCCTTGCAGCAGCGCCGCCGCGGCCTGCTGCATGGTCAGGCCTTCCGGCACTTTGACCAGCGCCGCCGCCGGAACCAGCGCGTACTCGGCGTAGCTGCCCAGCACGCTCACCGAGGCCACCGCGTCTCCTGCGGCAAAACCCGTCACGCCCGGACCCAGCTCCTCGACCGTCCCCGCGGCCTCGCTGCCCAGGGTGAGCGGCAGCGCGGCCTTGTAGACGCCGTTGCGGAAGTAGACCTCAATGAAGTTGACCCCGACAGCTTCCACACGGATCAACACCTGCCCCGGCCCCGGCTGGGGGATGGGCAAATCGGCCAGCGTAAGAACCTCCGGCCCGCCTGTCTCGTGAATCTGTATCGCTTTCATCGCAGTTTTAGGATGAACCATGAGGGCGCGCGGGTGCAAGGGGTGGGCTACCCGGTCAGCTTGGCGCTTGCTAGGCGATTGAGGCTGATGCCCTGCTCGGCCACACCTGATAGCGATGAGACACTGTCAGCATTTTGGAGATTTTACGCGCGGAATTACAGCAACCCCAAAAACTCATCGACCGTCATACCGGCAGCGCGAATCAACGACCGAAGGGTTCCGACGGAGAGTTCTTTATGCTGAGGGATGGAGAGATTGGCGCGCTGAGAGGGCTTGCTCAGGACCAGATGGCTTCCTACCTGGCCCACGACTTCCCACCCCGCGCGGCCAAACGCCTTGGCGGCTTCCTTGCCAGAGATGTTTGTGAGCTTGCCCATCGATTAAACCGCTACCACGATGGAAGAGAGATGCGACGGCGCTAGCCGGGTCGCCTTCTGGTCTTCAGCCCACATCCAGGCTGTGATGGCTTCCCGGATGTTCTCCAGCGCTTCCTTCTCATCTCGTCCCTGAGAAACGCAGCCGGGAAGGGCGGGACACTCGGCGACAATCCAGCCGTCTTCGGCTGGCTCCAGAGTTACGTGAAACATCATGTCGAGGCGCCTCCTGGAGCAATTCTATCGGTATTCAACACCAAACGGGAGCAAAAAGCGACATGCCCCGCCCAGTCAACTCCCGAGCGGGGCTCTTCTATTCCCTGTTCCCTGTTCCCTGTCGTTCACGCTTCCGGCAGCATGCTCGGCTCTTCCGAGGCTTGCAGGCGCACCATGTGGGCGATGGCGTAGGGGGCGCGATGCTGGCTGGTGTGGTAGTGGCGCACCTGCAACTCGCCCAGCAGGCCGATAGCCAGCAATTGAATGCCGGCGACAATCAGTACCCCGGCAATCACCACCAGCGGCCCGTGCTGCTCCATCAAGCTCCAGTTGTGATAAAGCAGTTTTTGGCCGATCAGCGTGGCCGAGAGGAGACTGCCCGTCAGCATACTCAGTATGCCCAGGGTGCCGAAAAAGTGCAGCGGGCGGGTCATGTACTTGAGCAGGAAGCGGATGGTCAGCAGGTCGAAGAGGACGCCCATCGTGCGCCCGATGCCGTAATGGCTTCTGCCCCGCTCGCGATTTACGTTGCGGATGGGAATCTCGCAGATGGACGCGCCAAACCAGCTGGCCAGCGCGGGAATGAAGCGGTGCATCTCGCCGTAGAGCGGAATGCTCTGAATCACCTCGCGGCGATAGGCCTTGAAGGTGGTGCCGAAGTCGTGGATCGCGACGCCGGAGAGCTTGGCCATCAGCCAGTTGGCGCAACCCGAGGGGATGCGGCGCATCATAAAATTGTCCACGCGCTCCTTGCGCCAGCCACTGACCACGTCATAGCCCTCGGCGAGCTTTTCCAGAAAGTGGGGAATGTCGTTGGGGTCGTGCTGGAGGTCGCCGTCCATGGCCAAAATGAACTCGCCGGTGGCATGATCGAAGCCGGCTGCTAGCGCCGAGGTCTGGCCGAAGTTGCGGCGCAGCTTGATGACCAGCACGCGGCTATCCACCGCGGCAATCTCTTCCAGCAGCTTATAGGTATGATCGCACGAGCCATCGTCCACCAGCACCAGCTCATAACTCTCGCCCACCTGCTCCATCACCTGCTTGAGGCGCGCATAAAGGGCGGTGACATTCTCCTCTTCATTATTAAACGGCACTACGATCGAATACTTGGCCATGATTCCAGTATAGATGCATCGCGGGCGTGAATGATTACCTCCGGGCGGGAAAAGGATTACGTTTTGCGAAGAAAATCACATTTTTACCTTCGCGGAAATTCGCCCCGGCGACCGCATCCGGCGATAAACCTACCTGTCCAGTTCGTCGAGCATGGCCTGCATCTCGCTGACGGCATGGCGATTGCCGCTTCGCTCGGCGGAGAAGATGCCTTGTTTCAGCCGTTCGATTGCCTCGGAGGCGCGGCCCGCCGCGGCCAGCGTCTGCGCGGCCATAAAGTAGCCGGCCGTGTAGCCGGGATCGTTGGCCGTGAGCGTATCGAACTCGGCCAGCGCCGCAGCCGTCTCGCCGCGGCCTGCCAGTTCCATCGCCAGTCCATAGCGGGCAAAGCTGTTCTTCGGGTCGAGTTCCAGAATCTCTTTGAGGCCGGCGATCTTGTCCATGTTGCTCCTTTGGGGCCTGGTTCTGTCTAGTTCTGATATGAGATGTGTGGATAAAGCGCAGGATATTGGAGTATGATCGAAATTGAGGAGAAATTCCACATGGCAACCCAAGCCCAGCCACGCCTCCAAACATTTCGCTCCTCCAAGTTCAGGAAAACCCCAGCGAAAACGGCAGAAGACGATTTCCTTGCCGGAGTTATGGTCTCTGTCTCCGCCTCGCTCGATTCGATGAGCGAAGAAGAGCGCGAAAAGGCCGTCGCCGCTGCGGAAAAAGCCGTCGCCCACCTTCAATAGCGCTTTGGTGGAAGCTGCCGGAAGCCTTGCAGGTGCGCACGTCCGACCGCACTCTCAGGATTGATTCCCAAAACGCCAAGAGCTGCCACAAAAGCATCTTCGTCTCTCGCATCTACAGCCTTGTTCAAGGCTTTTTGCGCCCTGAGCTTGATTTGGTCGAGATGCTTCTTCGATCCGGTATCCTCGCGCATCTGACGAAGGATTTGGTCAGCCTTGTCATTAGGGGTACTATCATTCTTTCCCATCCGGTCACGCACCTTCCTTAAGAACTAACGATTACTTAGTTCGCCACATTAGTCAAGGCGTTTCATACGGGAATTTCAATGAAAACAAAGGGTTTCATACATTTTTATCGTTGCACAAAACACATATTTCCGCGATAGGCTCAAACGGCTTTCACTATAGAATAGAGAGGAGGGTGCCTTTCACCAGCGTTGCATAAAGTATAAAAACACTGTGGAAAAACCTCGAAATAATCTACAAATTAGCAGTAAAGAACTGTTCGCCATTGCTGGAAAGTACTGTGCGCGCCTTCAGGCCGTCCGCCGCCTGCTTCATTCTATCCGCCGGAGTGTACACTTGAGGCGCAAGCCTTTGTACGGAGCAGAACCAAGATGAACCCTTCTGATGTTACCCCAGCCTCCAGCCTCATACCCCGCACCGTCGCCAGTTCGCAGTCGGAGATGACTGAGATCGTCCTGCCCAACGACACCAACGTCCTGGGCAATTTGCTGGGCGGACGGCTGATGCACTTCATTGATATGACCGGCGCAATGGCCGCCTACCGGCACGCGCGCACCTACATGGTGACCGCGTCGATGGACCACATTGACTTCATCCGCCCGGTGCATCTGGGCGATCTGGTCATCCTGCGCTCCAGCGTCAACCGCGCTTTCACCACCTCGATGGAGGTGGGCGTCAAGGCATGGACGGAAGCCCCGCAGACCGGAGAGCTGCTGCACGTGGCCAGCGCCTTCCTGGTCTTTGTCGCCATCGATAAGGAGGGCCGGAGGGTGCGCGTCCCCGAGGTGATCCCGGAGACGGCCGAGGAGCAGCGCCACTACGCCGATGCGCTGTTGCGCCGCGAGCATCGCGAGGCCGAGCATGCGCGCCGCAAGCAGGAGAAGCTGGCCCACGCCCCACTGGAAGACGCGGCAGCCGCTGAACCGCCAGCGCAGTGAAGAGCATCAGAAGAACAACAAGGTTTGCCAAAGGAGCAATCAGAGACAATGGCTCATTCACCCGCCATGCCCGCGCCCGTAGCATTGCCGGGCGTATCCAAGATCGTCGCCATCGGTTCCGGAAAGGGCGGCGTGGGCAAAACCACCGTCGCCGTCAACCTGGCCATTGCGCTCTCGCGGCTCGGCCAGCGCGTGGGCCTCATAGACGCCGACATCTACGGACCCAATGTGCCGCTGATGATGGGTTCGGCCAAGCAGCCAGTTGTAGGCGAGGACAACCGCATCCAGCCCAACGAAACCCATGGCGTGAAGACCATCTCCATCGGCTACATCTCCCCCGGCGACAAGCCGCTGGTGATGCGCGGACCGATGCTGCACCAGATCATCCGCCAGTTCCTCCAGCAAGTCGACTGGGGCGAGCTGGACTATCTCGTCGTCGATCTGCCTCCGGGCACCGGCGACGTGGTCATCTCCCTGGTCCAGACCGTCCCGCTGACAGGCGCGGTGGTCGTCAGCACGCCCAGCGACGTGGCCCTGCAAGACGCGCGCAAGGCGCTGGAGATGTTCGCGCAGGTCAATGTCGAGGTGCTGGGCATCGTCGAGAACATGAGCCACTTCACCTGCCCGCATTGCCACCAGGAGATCGACATCTTCTCCCGTGGCGGCGCCGAGCGGACGGCCAAGCAATTCGGCGTTCCCTTTCTGGGGTCGATTGAGCTGGTTCCCGCCATCCGCGAGGGCGGCGACCGCGGACTGCCCGTCGCGCTGGCCGGACCCAAGAGCCCGCAGGCGGCCGAGTTCTATGCCGTGGCGGAAAAGCTAATGGAGCAAGCCGAGACCGCGGCTGCCGCGGCTACCGATGTGATTGAAATCAGCTAGAACAAAGCCACACCACGGAGAGCCGACGATGATTGACAATACCTTGGTGCGAGCAGTCGAACAAGGCGATTTTGCCGCATGGAAAGTGCTCTGGGATGGCTATAACGCGTTTTACGGCCACAAGGGAGAAACAGCGTTGCCGGACGCAATCACCGAGCTGACCTGGTCGAGATTTTTCGATGGCTATGAACCTATGTATGCCCTAGTCGCGGAGCAGGAGGGCCATCTCGTCGGCTTGGCGCATTTCATTTTTCACCGGACTACCAATGCGCCTGGGCCATACTGCTACCTGCAGGACCTGTTCACTCTGGAACCCGCGCGAGGCAAGGGAGTCGGACGCGCGCTCATTCAAGAAGTCTACCGACGCGCGGAGAAGGCGGGCGCAAGCCGGGTATATTGGCTCACCCACGAGACCAATACTACGGCGATGAAGTTGTACGACAAAGTAGCGGAAAAATCCGGATTCATCGCTTATCGCAAAGTTCTTTGATTGGCATCCGATCCGCTCGCGTGAGGTAATACAGAAAAAGCGGGGCAAGCGCCCCGCTTTTTCTGTTGGTTGAAAGTACAATCTAACGCCAGTGCCCTTCCTCCATCTCATAATGATCGCCGCGATGCCTCCAGCGGTGAGCAACCCAGCGCTGACCAGGATGTTCCGGACGCTGCCAGCGGCCGGGAGTCCAGACGTAGTGGTCGCCATCGTAGCGGTGATAGCCTCCGGTCCATACATAACCCCGCTCCGGAGGACGGCCGCGGTCTTCGTAGACGCGATGCGGCGGGCCGATGCGAATCGCGACCTGCGCAAACGAAGCCACAGGGCATAGAGTGAGAGCAATTAACAGAGCCAGTGCAATCTTCTTCATCATGAATCGAGTCCTCCAGGGACTTTGTGTTTCCGGGGCTACTTGCGCGTTCCGGATGGTTGATAAATTCAACATTGTGCGGCAAAAATAATTGCGCATTCATTGCAAACCGCACTCACACTATTTCTACGCCCCTGGCTCCTGCTTCGATGTACCGGATTGCTCTGCCGGTTTTTCGGCTCTTACGACCCCGCTTCGATCTCCTCAGTCAGTGCCTCGGCCTTGTGACCCATCCTTAGCGTGACTTTGCGTTTGCGCCAAGGGAGTGATCCTGCAATCCTCAACAGGCTTTTTGGATGAGGCGCAGAAAAAGCGGGGCAGGCGCCCCGCTTTTTCTGTTGGTTGAAGGGGCAATCTACCGCCAGTGACCTTCCTGCATCTCATAATGATCGCCGCGGTGGACCCACTTGTGGGCGACCCAGCGCTGACCAGGATGTTCCGGACGCCGCCACTCGCCTGGAACCCAGACGTAGTGGTCGTTATCGTAGCGGTGATAGCCCGCGATCCACACGTAACCACGATCGGGAGCCCGGCCGCGTTCTTCGTGCATGCGTGGCGGCGGCCCGATGCGAATCGCGATCTGCGCAAACGATGCCACAGGGCATAGAGTGAGAGCGAGCAACAGTGCCAGTGCAATCTTTTTCACGATGAATCAAATCTCCTGGGTTTGGGTTGCCGGAATCATGACCGTCTTCCGGCCTGTTGATGAATCAAACGTTGAGAGGCAAAATTAGTTGCGGTCCCCTCAGGAATCGCACCCACGCTTTTTGTACCACCAACGCTTTCCTCTCGTGTGTATCGAATTGCTCAGATCATCGTTTCTGCGCTCACGACCCCGCTTCGATCTCCTCGGTCAGCGCTTCGGCTGCCGCGACACAGGCCGCGCGGTCCACGTCGAGGTGCGTGACCAGCCGCATCGCATCCGGCCCGACAGAGTTGGCCAGGATGCCGCGCGCCTTGAGCCGCGCCGACAGCTCCTCCGCCCTCAGCCCGCCCGTCAGGCGGAAGATCACGATGTTGGTCTCGACCGCATCGAGGTCGATCTCCACGCTGTCCATGCCGGCCAGCGCCTCGGCCAGCAGGCGGGCGTTGGCGTGGTCCTCGTGCAGCCTCTTCGGCCCCTGCTCCAGCGCGATTAACCCAGCCGCAGCCAGGATGCCCGCCTGCCGCATTCCGCCACCCAACGCTTTTCGATAAATCCGCGCCTGCGCCATCAACTCCGCCGAGCCAACCAGCATGGATCCCACCGGCGCGCCCAGCCCCTTCGAGAGGCAGAACATTACCGTATCGAAGCCGCTGCTCAGATCCCGCACATCCACGCCCAGCGACGTAGCCGCATTGAAGATGCGCGCCCCGTCCAGGTGGAGGGCGAGCTTGCGCTCTTTTGCCCCGGCCCAAATCTCCTTAAGAGCCTCCAGGCGCGTGCAGCGCCCGCCGGCCAGGTTGGCGGTGTTTTCTATTTCGATGAGGCCGGTAGCCGCGCGAAAGGCTCCGCGCGCGAAGATCGCCGGTTCAATCTGCTTCCAGGTCAAAGTGCCGCTCTCAGCATGGACGGCACGGATCAGGCAGCCGGAGAAGACCGCTGTGGTGGCCATCTCCCAGTCCATGATGTGCGCGCGCGACTCGGCGATCACCTCCTGACCGGGCTGGGTGTGCAGGCGGATGGCGATCTGGTTGCCCATGGTTCCGGTGGGCACAAAGAGCGCCGCCTCGCGGCTGAAGCGCTCCGCCGCGCACCGCTCCAATAGGTTGACGGTGGGGTCTTCGCCGTAAACGTCGTCGCCCACCTCAGCCGCGGCCATTGCCGCGCGCATCTCCACTGTGGGCCGCGTCACTGTATCCGAACGAAGATCGATGATGGTTGGCATGGTCATCAGCCTTTCTTGAGCACAAACACTGAAGCCAGCCCTTCACGGCTGGCTTCGCTTCCTGTCCACCGAGGAACAGGGGTGGCTTCTTGTTAGATTCTACACATTCGGTAACTGGTCCTGCAATAGGCACCGGGCGCCTGCTTAGCCTGCCGCTGGTTCTCCCTGTGCCGACTGGGGGACGCGCAGCCCACCTGCGAACACGATTGCGAGTACGCATACAGCACCAACGGCCCCCGTGGTGGCAAAGGGTATGCCCAGCAACTTGCCGCAGTGGTTTATCACCAGGTGGACGAGGATCATGGGCAGCAGATTGCCATTGGTTCTGAGAAAAATCCATGTATCGATGACCGAAATGGAGACCGTGCCAAGAAGCAAGGCCAGGAACAGCAGATGACTCTGAGGCAGCCCTGCGATGAAGAAGGCCGGCAGGTGCCACACACCCCAGATCAGGCCCAGGATCAGTGTTGCCGGGAGCGGCTTCCAGCGTTCCAGCATCCGGGGAAGGGCAAAGCCGCGCCAACCGAGTTCCTCTCCAAGAGGCCCGGGGTCCGCCGCCAGAGCCGGGATCAATGCGTAGTAAAACTGCCCCCAATTGGGAAGGTGCCCCTGAGGAGCTCCAAACAAGCCCGTAACACGGCCGGCAATGAGCAAGGCAACGGGGTACCCAACCAGAATCAGGAGATACCATTGAAAGCCAACGCGCCAGGGAATGAAACGCGCCGCCAACTTCCGCAATCCGGCGACGCCATCGAAAATGGCTGTCAATAGGAGCGATGAGAAGGCGGGCGCATAGACGGCAAGGTAGAACAACGGATTCGCCGAAGCCGGCCCATGCGCCATAGCTTTCGGCAGCAAGCCGTGCCCAAACAACGATAAGGCGGCGATGCTCCAGGTGATGGCGAAGACCATGACGAAGTAACTAAGCAGGGGTCTGGCTTTCACGGATACGTTCTCACCTCCAACTCCCTCAGTCTTTGTTCTTGGCCCTTTCGGCACGATTGAAGTCGCGCCCTGACACAAAGCGGGTTGAGAAACACATTCTAATGAGCAGGGGTCGGTTCGTGGTTTCCCACCCTAGCCGCAAAAACAAAAACGCGGCGAGGGTGGGGCACCCATGTCTGTTCCCTGTTCCCTGTTCCCTATTCCCTATTCCCTATTCCCTAGTCCCTAGTCCCTAGTCCCTGCCTCTACGGTATCTGCGCCATTGGCAGTTCAAGCACCGGCGTCCGCTTGCCGTCCTTTACCGTGTAGGCCCAGAGGCCATGAAAGTTCTCCCGCAGCCCCGGTTGCGCCTTGAGCACGGCGGTCAGCACGGCAATGGCTTCCGTGCGCTGGGCCGCCGGATCGGTCACTCCGGTCGATTCGTAGACCACGCCCAGGTCGGCGTGCAGCAGCGACAGGTCCAGGTGAATGGTGTTGATCTTCCAGGCGCGCGGTCCATCCGGGAGCGTCAAAGGGAAGGCCGTTTGCGGAGAATTCTTGAGCGCCGCCTGCTCGCCGCCGAGTTTTTCCAGATTCGGCGAGGAGAGAATATCCACCGGTAGCAGCAGCGCGCGGGCCGTATCGTAGGCGTACCAGGCGGCCCAGTTCTGGCCGTCTCTGGCCAGTTCGCGGGCGTGCGTCCACCACCAGACGCCGTCGTGGCCTTCGATGGCGCCCGGACGGATGGTCAGGCCGCCCAGCTTCCAGCCGTTGGCGGGGCCGTCCCAGGCCAGGATTATGGCCAACTGGCCGGCGTAGGGCGCTCCGGCGGCGTCGGCCAGCACCAGGGCGTAGCGGCCCGGCGGCAGCGCCCGCATGGTCAGCGTCACGGTCAGCGAACCGCTGGCGCTGGTGCAGAAGAACTGCGTGTCGGCGGGCGCGGCCAGGCTGGTTGCATCCAGCAGGTAGAGGCTGCGCAGTTGGATCTGGCCGCCCTTCATCAGCGACGCGCCCGCCTGCGCTTCGGTGCTGATGCCCTCCCAGTCAGCCGCCACGGCGGGCAGCAGAGCGGCCTTCAGCGCGGCCAGATCCTGTTGCGCGACGGCCATGGCCAGCCGTCCGCCGGCCGCGGAAAGCGCATCGCGGTCCTGCGGCAGCAACTCGGCCTGTGTGGTGCAACTTGTGGCGCGCAGCGGCCGGGCTGCCGCCAGTAGCAAAACTGATCCTGCCGTCACAGTCCAAATCCCCGTTCGAACTCCCCACCAGAGGCGCATCCGCTGCCCTCTCTCTCTGACCGGCAAAGCCATTGTGAGCCTTCGCCGGTCACTGCTAGTCTAGTACAGTCAAACGTTCAACAGAGGATTCGCATGAAGGGTACAACTCCGACTGAAGACGGAAATCGCATTGAAAAGACGGGTCTGCGATGGCCCGAACAGCTTCTGGGGCCCGTTCCCGGGCTCAAGGAGATCAATCTGGTTTGCTGGGGTCTCTTTCTGCTTTGCCTGCTGCCGGTTGTCGTCACTGTGGTTTACGCCCAGTTCACCACGGCTGGCGTCCTGCACGCCGATTTTGTTTATCATTACGGCGCCGGGAAGCTTCTTAACCAGTATCCAGCTTCGCAGCTCTACAACTTTGATCTACAGCGCAAGATATTCAACGGGATTTACCCGTCGCATGATTACTCGTACGGACCCAGTCCTTATCCTCCCTTTGTTGCGGAGATTTTCAGCTTCTTTGCGCGGCTTTCTTTCGAAAAAGCCTACTTTCTTTGGATGGGCATTTCGCTGATCCTTTACCTTGCCGGAATTGGGGCCGTGGTGGCGACCTACTTTCCCCGGCAAAGGCTGGAAGGCGCCTTGATCTTTTGCTTTGCGCTGGCTTCCCGCGCGTTTTTGATGGATACGCTGGTCAATGGCCAGCTTTCCTCCGTGGCCGTCTTAGCGGCCGGTTTGGCCATCTCGCTGGACCGACGATCCAAACCGCTGTCGAGCGGTCTCGCGCTGGCCATCCTGGCCTATAAGCCCACCCTGCTTATCCTCATTCTGCCCATGCTGCTGTTGACGCGCAGATTCAGGACGCTGGCCGGCTTTCTTGCCGGAACCGCCGTTCTGCTGCTTGCTTCCACAACCTACGCTGGAATTGGGATTTGGTCCGCTTACCCACAAATGCTGAACTTCTACGGAAAAAAGTCGGGATTCAGTGGCCACTCTTCGCTCATGCTTTGGAAATACGTTGATCTCAACTCATTTTCGTACGCCATTCCCGGCGGAAGATCGACTGCCGGCCTGGCGATTCTGGCTTGCATGATCTGCTGCGTGGCGGCATGGCTTGCGCTGCTGCTATGGAAGTCGGCCACGGCTGGAACTCCCGCCCAATCCCTGGCCTGGGCGGCAACATTGACCTGGACGCTTGTGCTGAATGTCTATATTCCACGCTACGACTCGATTTTGGTCGCGATCTCTCTGATTCTGACCCTGGCCGCGCTGCAAGCTCTGGGATGGCGCAAGGAGTGGGGGCGCATGGTCTTCCTTGCGCTGATGGTCTTTGCCGCCACCTGGATTACGGAAGAAATTGCCCGGAGCTACAAGGTTCAGATTCTGACCATCGCACTCATCGTTCTTGGCGTGGCGCAACTTGTCCTCTTGCGCAGAGCCATTCACCTGAACCCGCCGCTTGTCCCATCCACGCCGGAGTGATTGTGAGCGTCCGCGGGCCGCTGGTAGTCTAGTACAGTAGAGCGGCAACGGAAGACCGACTGCGAGCAAGGACCGGCTTTCATGCGCACCCTCAACCCGCACAACTCGACGGTTTCGCCTGGGGTTCGTGGGCTTCGCGTCTTCGCGCCGCTGGCGCTTCTGGCCGCGGCGCTCGGCGGGGCGATGCTGCACGCGCAAACGCCGGCCGCCGCTGTTCAACCCGCCAAGCCGCACAAGGCGGCTCATTCGCACAAACGGCCCGTCGCAGCTCCCACGCCCGCCCCGGCGCCACCGGCTGCTCCCACACCGGCAGCTCCTCCAGCTCCTGAACTCCCTAAGTGGCCAGCCAATGAGAAGCCGGCAAAGGCCGCGATCACCTGGGACAGCCAGGGTCTGCGCATCGACGCCGACAACTCCAGCCTGGAGCAGATTCTGATGGAAGTGGCCACCCTCACCGGCGCAAAGCTGGAAGGATTCGACGCCGACCAGCGTGTCTTTGGCGCTTTTGGCCCCGGCCCCGCGCGCGATGTGCTCAGCCAGCTTCTGCTCGGCTCCGGCTACAACGTAGTGATGATCGGAGACCAGGGCCAGGGAACTCCGCGCAGGATCGTGCTCAGTCTCCGCCACGCCGGAGCCGCGACGACAGCCGGCACTCCCGCCCCAGCCAGCGATGAGGACGCCGACACGGATGAGCAGCCGACGCAGTACCCGCCACCCCTTCGCCCCGGCTTCCCGCCCGGCGGGCGCTCACCCCAGCAGATGCAAGAGATGCAGCGGCAACAGCAAATGCAGCAGATGCACCCGCAGCCGGGGCAGCCGCAACCGCCCAGCAGTCCGCAGAACTAGAAAAACAGGGAATAGGGAATAGGCAAAATCGACGTAGACCAATCGTGTTAGTCAGGGATCGCTGATTCCCATCATGGCTGGATGTGGATATGCTTTGGCAAAAATGGAGGTTATCCATGAGCATGTCATACCCGCTTTGGGGGAGTTAGCGGATTTCTCGGGTGTGCGGGCCGCTGTTTTCTAGTCCCTATTCCCTATTCCCTGCTTTGTTCACAGCCCTCGCGCCACTTCCGGCTGGGGCTTGACGGCCGCGGGGCGCGGCTGGGGACGCATCAGGGCAAAGCCCGCGCGCAGGATTCCGTACGCCGCCAGGATGCTGAAGGCCATGGAGCCAACCGACGCCGCAATTAACATTGTTAAATTCAATAAATCCGTCATCTTTTGCTTTCGTACACTTTCCTTGTGGTCTGGAACGCGTCGCGATTCCGCTCAGGCCGCCCCAATAATCTTCTGGACTCGCCCTGGAATCGCTCTCTCCGATTGTCGCAGAAAACCCGCCGCGCCAGTCTGCTTTCTATTAACCAATAGAATACCCTCAAGGTTGCATTCAGGTTAAAGGCGGTTGCGCGGCCCTGAATCGTCGGCCGGTTTCCATGGGCAGAGTGCGGCGGCTCTCCGCAATCGGCGATAATATCTGTACTGCATTGGAAGGAGAATCCCCTATGCCTGAACCAACGATTGCCCAAAAGAGTCCCTATCCCGTCGAAGTCGAAGCCGGCAAGAGCTACTACTGGTGTTCCTGCGGCCGGAGCGCGGGCCAGCCCTTCTGCGACGGCAGCCATAAGGGCAGCGGTTTCACGCCGGTAAAGTTCGAGGCCACTGAAACCAAAACCGTCTACTTCTGCGGCTGCAAGCACACCGCCAACCCCGTTCTCTGCGACGGCAGCCACCTCAAGCTTTAGCGCAAGTCTTTAACGCGCGTCAGCATTCCCTCGGGGGCTAAAGCCCCGCGTTCATTTGGCCGCGTTAACGGCACGGCTAAAGCCGTGCCCTTTCAAAACGACAGCTCACGCAAATTTTTTGACTCAACACCGCTAGCAGAATTTGATTGCACCCATGGCTATCACACACATCACGGTACGCGGGGCGCGCCAGCACAATCTGCGCGACATCAACGTGCGCATCCCGCGCAACACGCTCACGGTGGTCACGGGCCTCAGCGGCTCGGGCAAGAGCTCGCTGGCCTTCGACACGATCTATGCCGAGGGGCAGCGTCGCTACGTGGAGACGCTCTCGGCCTATGCGCGGCAGTTCCTCGACCAGATCGAGCGGCCCGACGTGGACTCGATTGAGGGCCTCAGCCCGGCCATCTCGATCGAGCAGAAGACGACCAGCCGCAGCCCCCGCTCCACGGTGGGCACCATCACGGAAATCTACGATTACCTGCGCCTGCTTTATGCCTCGGTGGGCGCGCCCCACTGCCCCAACTGCGGCCGGCTGATCTCTCACCAGAGCGCCGATCAGATTGTGCAGCGCATTCTCGAACTCGGCTTCGGCGAGCGCGTCACTGTGATGGCGCCCATCGTGCGCGGACGCAAGGGCGAATTCAGGGAGATGCTCGACCAGCTCGACCGGCAGGGCTTCAGGGCTCGCGTGGACGGCGAGATCATGGACCTATCTGAGCCTGTGAACCTGGACCGCCGCAAGAACCACACCATCGAAGCGGTGATCGACCGCATCCTGCTGAAGAATCCGCCGGTCCCTGTGACGATTCCTGCTACAACGCCGCTCACCGCCGGCAAGCCCTCCGCCGAAAAGCGCCTCGACGCCGCCGTGGCAAAGGCACTGCAACTGGCCAACGGCCTGGTGCTGGTCGCCGTCACAGGCAGTGAGGAGCAGTTGTTCTCTGCCTCCATGGCCTGCCCCGACTGCGGCCTCGATGTGCCCAAGCTGGAGCCGCGCAGCTTCAGCTTCAACTCCGCCTACGGCGCTTGCCCGGAGTGCCACGGGCTGGGCTCGCTCTATGACCTCGATCCCGCCAAGGTGATCACCGACTGGTCGAAGCCGCTGCTGGACGGCCTCGGCCCCGGTTCCACCTCGCAGTACCTGCTCAGGCTCGTTCATCTGGCTGCCGACCGCTACAAGATCGACCTGAAAACCCCCTTCGAGGAGCTGCCCCCGCGCCAGCAGCACATTCTGGTCTACGGCCCGCCCAAAGGCGAGGCTCCGCGCACCGGCTTTCACGGGATTCTCGCCTTCCTGCGCGACAGCATCGAAGAAGCGCGCAGCGATTCCTATCGCGAGTCGATGATGGCATACATGTCGGCGACTCCCTGCCCGGTCTGCCGCGGCAAGCGCCTGCGCCCGGAGTCGCTGGCGGTCAAGATCGGCGGCCTCTCCATCGCCGATTTCACCGCGCTGCCGCTGAATCGCGCGCTCTCGGCGTCGATCAACCTGAGCTTCACGGCGCGCGAATCGCTCATTGCCGAGCGCCTGCGCCACGAGATCGCCGAGCGGCTGGAGTTCCTCTGCGCCGTCGGCCTCACCTACCTCTCGCTGGACCGCAATGCCACTACGCTCTCGGGCGGCGAGGGCCAGCGCATTCGCCTCGCCACGCAGATCGGCTCGCGGCTGCGCGGCGTGCTTTATGTTCTGGACGAGCCGTCCATCGGCCTGCACCAGCGCGACAATAACCGGCTGATTCAGGCTCTGGAGAGGCTGCGCGACCTGGGCAACACGGTGCTGGTCGTCGAGCACGATGAAGAGACGATCCGCCACGCCGACTACGTGCTCGACCTCGGCCCCGGAGCGGGCCGTCTGGGCGGCCAGGTGGTTGCGCAAGGCACGCCGGCGGAGATCATGGCCTGCCCCGCGTCGCTCACCGGGCGCTATCTCTCCGGCACGGCTCCCATGCTGCAACGCGCCAGGCCGCGTCCCCTCACCGGCAAATGGCTCACCGTCATCGGCGCGCGCGAGCACAACTTGCAAGACGTGAATGTGCGCATCCCGCTGGGCGTGATGACCGTGGTCACCGGCGTCAGCGGCAGTGGCAAAAGCACGCTGGTGAATGACATACTTTACCGCTCGCTGGCGCAGACGATCTACGGCTCGCGCGAGGAGCCCGGCGCGCACGAATCGCTCTCGGGCGCCGAGCAGATCGACAAGGTTGTCCGCATCGATCAATCGCCGATCGGGCGGACGCCGCGCTCCAATCCGGCTACCTATACGCAGGTCTTCGCGCCGATTCGGGATTTGTTCGCCATGCTGCCCGAGGCCCGAGAGCGCGGCTACAAGCCGGGCCGCTTCAGCTTCAACGTCGGCGGCGGCCGCTGCGAGGCCTGCCAGGGCGACGGGCAGCGCCGCATTGAGATGAATTTCATGCCCGACGTTTATGTGCAGTGCGAGGTCTGCAACGGCAGGCGCTACAACCAGGAGACGCTTGCCGTAAAATTCAAGGGACACTCCATCGCCGACATTCTGGAGCTGACCATCGAAGACGCGCTCACCGTTCTGACCGACGTGCCGCAGGTTCGCCAGAAGCTGCAAACGCTGGTCGATGTGGGCCTGGGCTACGTGCATCTCGGCCAAAGCGCAACGACACTCTCCGGCGGCGAGGCGCAGCGCATGAAGCTGGCGAGAGAGCTGAGCAAGCGGCAGACCGGCCGGACACTTTATCTGCTCGATGAGCCGACCACCGGCCTGCACTTCGACGACGTGCGCAAGCTGCTCGAGGTTCTTCACCGGCTCGCCGACCTGGGCAACACGGTGATCATCATCGAGCACAACCTGGACGTGATCCGCAACGCCGACTGGATTCTCGATCTCGGCCCGGAAGGCGGCGAAGACGGGGGCCGCGTGGTCGGCGAAGGCCGCCCCGCAAAGATTGCCGCCACTCCCGGTTCCTACACCGGCCAGTTCCTCAAACGCTATTACTCCTCGGCCAACGGCCATCTGGCCGCAGTCAGCCTCGATGACGATCCCGCCGGCGTCGATTCAACCACAAAGCTGGGTGCCCCATCCTTTCCGGAGTTTTTAGCGGAAAGGGTGGGAGACCATGAACCCGAACCGGCTTTCGCACGACCAAAACCGGCGAAATCCGTTCCACGCAAACCGACAACAGCAAAGACCGCCAAAAAGAAATCCTATTCCCGCAGAAAGAAGACGGTGCTGCCATGAGCGACCAGGAAGACGCCACTCACGAGCCGGAAGAGAACCCATTGCCCGTGACAGATCCGGGTACCCCAGCTCTCGCTTCCGGGACCTGGGAGTCCGCAGCAGATCCGGGTGCCCCCGGTCTCGCTTCTGCGACCGGGGAGTCCAATGCTCCCAGTGCTCCGCCTGCCGATTTGTTCCAGTCTTACACGCAACCCGTCGCCGTCGCGCCCCAGCGCATTCCGCATCTCGGCCATCTCGCGCTGCTGGCGGCCTTCGGCACCTTCGGGTTCGTCTGCGCGACGGTGCTGATGATGGTTGCCCTGCACTTCCATCTTTTTGGCGTCGTAACCATGGAAAAGGCCGCCACCGATGTTCATTACATTCTGGGCAGCGAGGCGGCCATCTATCTCATTACCTTTGTCCTCGGCTTTCTTGTCTTTCCGCTGTTTTGGAAGCAAAGCTTCTTTGCCGGAGTCCACTGGCGCGGCGCGGCGGCGCTGCAGCTCACCTGGCGGCTGCCCTTCCTCGCCCTGAGCTGCTTCGCGCTGGCCCTGATCGACGATCAACTGCTGCCCGGGCCAAAAAATACGCCAATCGACGAGATCTTTCGCACTCCCGGCGCCGCATGGATGATGTTCGCCTTCGGCGTCACGCTCGCGCCCTTCTTTGAGGAGATCGCCTTCCGCGGCTTTCTGCTGCCCGCCCTCGCCACTTCCTGCGACTGGATTGGCGAACGCTTCACGCACACACGCCCCCGCCCGCTCGACGCCAACGGCCATCCCCAATGGTCCATCGCCGCCATGGTGATCGCCTCCATCTTCACCAGCCTGCCCTTCGCCCTGATGCACGGCGAGCAGACCGGCCATTCGTTCGGACCGCTTCTCCTGCTGATTGTGGTCAGCCTGATTCTCTGCGCGGTGCGGCTCAAAACGCGCTCTCTCGCCGCCAGTACGCTGCTCCATGCCTGCTACAACTTCCTGATCTTCTCCTCCATGCTGGTGGGCACTGGAGGATTCCGGCATCTCGACAAGCTATAAGATACCGGGTTGGTTATTCTTTTGAGTCGGCCCAAAGCTGTGACGATTTTCGCTTGCGCTTTCAAAGTCTACGCACGTAATATGGTGCTACACGGGAATCTGTGCCTTTATGAAATCGAACGTCACGTTAAAAATTGAAGAAGATTTGCTGCGAGAAGCCCGTGTTCTTGCCGCAGAGGAAGGCTCTTCCATCAGCGCCTTGCTCGCCGACCGGCTTGAGCAGGCCGTCCACCAGCGCAGAGGATACGACCAGGCGCGCCGCAACGCGGTAGCCCGGCTGCGGTCGGGCTTTGACTTGCGCTGGACGCCAATCCGCTCACGGGGGGAACTGCATGAGCGGTAAGTGCTTTGTTGATACCGACATCCTGGTATATGCGCATGACCGCTCCGCAGGAACCAAGCATCTGCGCGCGCAGATGCTGCTGGAGCAGCTTTGGACCTCTGGATGGGGTGTCTTGAGCACGCAGGTTCTTGAAGAGCTGTGCATTCATCTCTGCCGCAACTCCGGCAATCCCCTGCCCATTGAGGAAGTCTGCCTGCTGATTCGCGATTACTCCACCTGGGAGGTGGTTGCCAGCACTCCCGCCTCGGTCCATGAAGCGTTGGAGATTGTGATGCGCCACAAGGTTCCGTTTTGGGATGCCCTGATCCTTGAGGCCGCCGAGCGCGCCGGCGCATCCATCCTCTACTCCGAGCATCTGGCAACAACGCAGCGCTACGGAGCGATTCAGATGGTGAATCCGTTGATAGAGCCGGCTGCACCGGCCGCAGTAACGCCCGCCAGGAAGTAAAGCCTTACTACCGTAATGTGCCATCCGTCACCCACCACCGCCTTCACAATCTGACATACTTGGAGCAGTACCCCCGTGCTGTGTGAAAGGAAACCCCTTGCTTCTGGAATGATCTGCGGCTCATGGAATCGAAATCACGTCTATTGAGCCATGAGCAGCAGCTATGATTCCGATGAATGGCATCCTGTTTGAGCGGCGAGAGGCATTTGGATTGGCAACAAAAAAATATCGATTGACAATCGCATACAGGTATAGTAGTTCTTCCTATGGAAGTAGGAGATCGGAATGTCTGAGCCACGATTATCAAGACTTGAATATCAGATTATGGAGGCGCTATGGGCAAAAAGCGACTCCTCGATCCGCGAAATTCAGGAGTCGTTCCCGGAGAAGCGAAAGCCCGCCTACACGACCATCCAGACTACCGTGTACAGAATGGAAGCCAAGGGGGTCGTGCAGCGCGTGAAGAAAGTCGGCAACTTCCACATTTTCGCTCCCACGATCTCGCGCGATTCGGCACAGCGAAGGCTCATCGACGATCTGCTGAACATCTTCGGAGGACGCTCACAGCCTGTCATGGCGCACCTGATCGAGTCGGGCAAGCTGTCTCTTGAAGATGTAAAGGATGCGGAGAGAGCGCTGCGAACTCTTTCCCGCAAGGAGAAGCAGCCATGATGCTTCCGGCATTCTGGAACGATGCTTGGACGGCGGCCCTGGCCAACCATCTCTGGCAGTCAACCCTTGTAACCGGGATTGCATGGCTGCTCTCGATCAGCCTGCGCAAGAATCATGCCCGAATGCGCTATTGGGTGTGGATGATTGCCTCCGTCAAATACCTGATCCCGTTCTCGCTTCTCATCGCTGCCGGAGAATCGCTTCGCTCGGCGTTCGCCACTCCGATTCAAAGGCCGGTGCTGGCAGCCGCAATGGAGCAGATCACTTTGCCCTTTTCGCTGGCCGCATCGCCTGCCTCCGTTTCATCTTCCAGCGCCACGACCGAAGTGGCCGTGGCTGCCGCGCGACTGGGCAATCTGTGGCCCGTGATTCTGCTTGCGGCCTGGCTGTGCGGCTTTCTTTTTGTTATCTTCTCGTGGTTGCGCGGGTGGTTGCTGATCCGTGCCTCTATCCGCGCCTCTTCGCGCATGACACTGTTGGCCGAGGTGCCGGTTCTCTGCTCGCCACTGCTGCTCGAGCCCGGCGTCTTCGGCATCTTCCGCCCCGTTCTGCTGCTGCCGCAGGGAATTGACGATCGCCTCAGCCCGGCGCAGCTCAACGCCATCATCGCGCATGAGATCTGCCACGTCCGCCGGCGCGACAATCTCACCGCCGCCCTCCACATGGTGGTGGAAGCGCTCTTCTGGTTCCATCCCGCGGTGTGGTGGATCAAGACTCGCCTCCTGGAAGAGCGCGAACAGGCCTGCGACGAGATCGTGCTGCGCTCCGGAAACGAGGCGGAGGTCTACGCTGAGAGCATTCTGCAGGTCTGCAAATTCTGCATCGAGTCGCCGCTGGCCTGTGTCGCGGGCGTTGCCGGATCGGACCTCAAAGGCCGTATTGTCCGCATCATGACCGGAAAAGCGGCGAGCAATCTCGGTCCCGGCCGAAAGCTGCTGCTGGCGCTGGCGGCAACCGTTGCCATCTCCGTCCCGGTTATCTTCGGCCTGGTGCATATCAAGCAAGCCGATGCTCAAACCTCGACGCAGGGGCTTGCGGGCACCTGGCAGTGTACGCTTCACACCGGCCTCGATCTGCGCGGGGTCTTCGAGATCTCCAAGGCTAAGACGGGCGAGTACAACGGGATCTTCTATGCCATCGACCAGAGCTCAACGCCCGTTCCGGTTACCGGGGTTGTGCTGGATGGCGCGAACGTGAAGATTTCCATCGCTGCGATTGGCGCTGTCTTCGAAGGCAAACTGAGTCCGGATGGAATGTCGATGGCCGGAACCTTGAACCAGTTCTCTTTCGTGCATCCTTTAACCCTGAGCCGCGCAACGCCGCAGACGGCCTGGGAGATTCCCAAGCCACAGCCGATGGCCGCCGGCATCGATCCCGGTATTGTGACTGCCACCATCACACCCAGCCGGTCCGAGGTGCCGGACAGAAGCATCACTGTCCGGATGGGCCACCTGCTGGCAACGAACTTTACGCTGAGCGACCTTATCACAGGTGCTTACGAAATTCATCCCAGGCAGCTCATCGGCGCGCCGGCCTGGGTGGACAAAGACAAATTCGACATCAGCGCAACATATAGCGGCGAAGGCGAACCCAGCCCCAATCAGATACAGAGCCTGGTGCGGAAGCTGCTGGCCAAGCGCTTCAAACTCAGCCTCCATCACGACAAGAAAGAGCTTTTGGTCTATGCGCTGAGCAAGACACAAGCTGAGCCGAAGCTGGCCAAAAGCTCGGCAGATCCGAATCAGTTGCCCAAAATGTCCTTTCAGGATCTGGGCAAGTTGAACGTCCGCAGTGGATCAATGCAGGACTTTGCCGCTGTGATGCAAGCCGGCGTGCTCGACCGCCCGGTCCTCGATCGGACCGGGATCACAGGGAGATATGACTTCACCCTCAACTGGACGCCCGATGACTCCCAGTTTCCCGGTTTGGGCGTGACGATTCCGCATCCAGTCGGCACGAACGCGCCGCCGCCGCTGTCCGCCGCAATCCAGGGGCAGTTAGGACTCAAACTCGACTCCACGATGGCTTCTGTTGAAGTTTTCGTCATCGACCATGTTGAGAAACCCGCAGAGGTCAATTAGTTCGAAGTTAGGATTCAACAGATGGCCAGCCTTCTCTATTCATGTCGATCTGATTGCAAGGTCAAACAGGGAGAAGCCGTGTTCAAAATGGGCGGGTGTGGTGTGCATAAAAAGGTATCTGAGCGCCAGATCATCATCATAAGGCTGCTGGCTTTGCTTGTTTTTGCAGCAGCGGTTCCGTGGGCTTGCGGCCAGGCGGCGACACAACCCATGAATCCAGGGGTTGAATCGCCCGGAAATGCCGATCAGGTCTATCTCGATCTTGTGGTTGCCAATAAGAACGACAAGCCCGTTCTCGACCTGAAGCCGGGCGAGATTGCGGTCACCGATGGCGATTCTCCGGTCACACTCAAGGATCTTAGCCTTGTGACCGGCAAACAGAATCGCGAACATCTGATCACGCTGGTCTTTGATCGGCCGGACCCGGCTGCCGGCACAAGCAAGGAAACGGATCCGTTCGTCACGAAGAATGCGCGCGAGGCCGCGGCGAAGATTCTCAAGGTGATCCCCGAGAACGGCTTTTCTATTTCCGTGCTGAATGTCGATGGACAGCTCCACGTCCAGCATGGGTTTACCTCGGATCGCAAAGCGCTTGAGCATGCCGTGCATACAGCCACCGAGCCGTTGAAATCCGGGAGCGGCAGCACTGTCAGCCCGCAGGAACAGCAACTGATCACGCTGGCGATGACCGGCGTCGATTCAACGGGAAAAGCTATCAACGCGAGAGATCGATCTCTGGCGCAAGCGCTGCATTCCGCGCTCAAGAACTCCGGCCGGATTGCCCAGGATCAGCATCTCCGGCCTTCCATGGCGGCCTTATTGGCCTTGGCCCAGGCGGAGCAACCGCTCACGCAAAAAAAGGCGGTGATTTATTTCACCTCCTTGCAGGACCGGCAGGTCGATTCGCAGGCCAGGGATGCAATCAAATCCATCATCGGATCGGCGGAGCTGTCCAGGGTAAGCCTCTATGTCGTCGACCTGAATTCCCTCGATCGCACAGGAGCGCGGATGAGCGCCCAGGGCCTGTTGCATGCCGGCAATGGCCAGGAATCCGCCGACAAAGAATCGAACAATAACGATATGCAGCAATTGGCGGAGGGTACGGGCGGCGGTTATATCACCGGGAACGGAATGCAGAGGTCTCTGGAAGAAATGATCCAGGACCTGACAACGTATTACGAGGCTTCCTATCCTTCCCCACCCACGGAATTCGACGGGAAGTTTCATCCGATTGCCGTCAAGCCCCTCCGGGCCGGACTCACGATACGCACGCAGACGGGCTATTTTGCGTTGCCTCCACGCGCCGTTGGCGACGCCGCTCCAAAGCCATTCGAGTTGCCGTTGCTGAAGATTCTCAGTGAAGCGCAGTTGCCCGCCGATCTGGCCTTCCATGCCGCGATCCTGCGCATGGGTGACAGGCCGGAGGGGAATGTCAATACGCTGGCCATTGAGGCGCCGATCTCCAGTCTGGAGATTCGAGAAGACTCCATCACCAACCTCGATTCAGTAAGCCTGTCGATCGAAGCCGATATCAAAGACAAAACAGGCACGGTCGTCGAGCGCTTCAGCGCGGATATTCCACGCCGTGGAATCCAGAGAAACAATGAAAGGTCAAAGTACGGAGTTGTCACGTTCCTGCGCCATTTCACCGCTCTCGCGGGTCAATACGTACTGGAAGCGGCCATTCTGGACCACAACAGCGGCAAAGCCGGCGCGCAGCGCATCGCCTTTGAAATTACAGGCGCCTCCGGCGTGCCCTCGTTGAGCAACATGGTTCTGGTGCGGCAGACGGATCCGGTTCACGCCGGCGACGACCCCCTGGAGCCGCTTCTCCATGGAAGCTATCGAGTGACGCCGAATCTCTCCGGGCAGTTGCCGCCCGGCGTCAAAGACGTTTCGGTCTTCTTCACCGCTCATGCAGACCCCAGCATGCCGGAAGCCCCCCAGCTCAACATCCGAATCTTCCGCAATGGCAAAGCGCTGGGCGGCGCGCCGATGATCTCTCGGCAAACCAGCGGAGCGGAGTATTCTTCCTACCTGACCAGCTTTTCGGTCAATCCGCCAATGGATGGCCTGTACGAGGTGAAGGCTACCCTGAAACAAGGCGGAAAGACAGCGGAAACCGGTGTCACCTTCACGATGACGGGAGTCGGTGCGGATGCCGATCCATCCCTTCCGGATCACGCCTCTCACCCCGTTGGCCCGCTGGTCATCACCTTTCCCTCCAACCCCGTTCAGAAACCGTCGCCGGATGAACTCAAGTCAATCCTCGCGGATGCGACCGCATACGCAATGGAATACCGGGACTCGCTGCCCAACCTGATGTGCGAACAGGTGACCAACCGGTCCGTCAATCAAAAAGGCACGAGTCAATGGAATCACAAGGACAAATTCACGGAACTACTGTCCTATGTGAATCATGATGAAGACCGGATCATGCTGGAACTGGAGCTCAACGGTTCCAAGAGCCACGACTACACCGGAGACACGCGAGGAGTGCTGACGGTCGGAGAGTTCGGCGCGGCCATCTCAGGCCTCTTCCGGCCCTCTTCGATGGCCGATTTCCAATGGAAGGAAACCGGCGCGCTGGGAGACGGGACGGTTCAGGTATTCGACTACCGCGTGGAACTGAAAAACTCCTCCTTCAATCTCCGGATGAGTCCTACGGATGTAGTCACGGCCGGCTACCACGGCCAGGTCTTCATCGACAGCGCAACCCGGGCGGTTCGCCGCATCACACAGGTCGTGGACGATGTGCCGAAAAAGTTTCCCTTCAAGGCGGCTTCGGTGAGCGTGGACTACGACTACGTCCTCATCAACAAACACGATTACCTGCTGCCGGTCGGCGCGCAAATCATCCTCAAGAAGGGTAGCGGAGAGACGGATATGAACGATATCGAGTTCCGCAACTTCCATCGTTTCGGTTCCACGATGAAAATCCTCAATTATTCTCCCCTGGAGGACCCCGCGGATAGCCATGCGCCCAAAGCCTCTCATAAGAAGCATGGGAATACGCAAGACTCTAACAACTGACCACTGTTTCGTTACTCCAGCATCTGCAAATCCAGCGGCTCTTCGAGCAAATAGTCCTTGCAAAAAGCTCCGTGCCCCATCCTTTTCGCGTTTTTTGCGAAAAGGGTGGGAATCCACGAACCTCAATCAGCCTTGTTCATAGGGAGCGGAACCTGTAAGTCATGCGGCAACTTGCCGGGAGTCTTCGGATTCAGATTCCGTGGGGCTTCCGGCCACATTCTTGAATTGCTCAATCTCCACTTCGCCTTCGGGAAAGACAGCTTTGATCTGGAGCTGCCCGCCCATCGCCTGAATGAAGCTGCGCAGCGTAGAGATATACATATCCGTGCGCTTCTCCATCTTCGAGACAGAGCCTTGATTGATGCCCAGAACGCTGGCCAGGCTGGCTTGGGTGAGGCTGCGCGCCTCGCGCAGTTGATTCAGCGTCACCGCCGCCACAACCGACTTCACATATTGCCGCGTCGCTTCTTCCTGCTCCGGTGAAAGCGTCCTGCGAATCTCTCTCCAGTTGTGGGACATATTATGCTCCAATCTCTTCAAGGTGTTTGGCGTAGATCAAATCGGCGCGTCGAATCGCGTCCATATACCACAGAGCATCTCCGGTCTTGTCGCCGCCAAGAATCAGATAAGCGAAGCGGCGCGGATCAAAAGCAAACAGGATGCGATAGGGTCTGCCCTGATGCTGAATGCGCAACTCTTTCATGTTCGCAAAGCGCGAACCTTTCAACGTATCAACCTGAGGCCGGCCCAGCGCCGGACCCACAGACGCCAGCGCCTCAATCACGTTGTGGACGCTACCGCACTCCTCGTCGTTCAGCGAATCGTACCAATCCTTGAACTCATCGCTGACTTCGATCTCCCATGCCATGCGTCAATTATTCCTTTAAGGCGATATTCTGTCAAGGGAATTATCGTTACGAGAAAAGAGGCCTTACGAGATTCGTCGTTTGTTCGAACCTATTTTGAAATAGGTCTGGAAATGTCGGGTATGTTTCTGAGGAGTACGAATGTGACAGTAGGGAATTTGGCCCGGTAATCTCGAACAAGGCAATGATAGGCGAGAGGCGAAGTGACGAACATATATTTGCTGAATTCAGAGTATTTCGCATCTGAAAGTTTTTGCAAGTCTTTATCTATGTTCTGCTTCTGTTGTGCACCGAATTTGACGGGAACTGTTCCCATCTTCGATTTGTTGCAGGGTTCCGTAGTCTTCAACTCGGCAACTATCCGGTGGGTTGCGATAAAGAGGTCTGCACCGCTTCGGTTCGCATTTTGTGCGAATTCAATATTTTCCCAAGGTAAATCCGGAAATTCAGCCTCCAGAAACGCTTTTGCCGCGATCATTCCGAGGGTATGAAAGAAATTATGCATTTGCTGGAACCAGGATTTCACCTGCTCGATTCCGGCAATTGCGCGGTGTACATTTTCAGGATCACCCGAGTCAAGCAGACCAGTTATGCCTTGCGTGAAATCCCCGATTGCTTGTCCCACATCGGCATTAGTAAAGACAAACCGCATCCCCCAAAGTTCGGCCTTCTCATTGTCTGTCAGTCGCACAGATCGCTCCCTGCTACTCCAGCATCTGCAAATCCAGCGGCTCTTCTAGCAAATAGTCCTTGCCGCGGAGGCACTCCATCGCCCGCTTGAGCGCCGGCGAGGTGCACGGCTCCACGGTCATCACGAAGGGCAGCGCGTGCGGCGGAAAGCCGGGCTTCTGCACGATGGCGCGGATGTTGATGCCCTCGCTGGCCAGCGCCACGGTAATGTCGGCGATGATTCCCGGCTTGTCGTTGACCATGAAGCGGATGTAATGCGGAACCTCAAACTCGGCGCTCAGCTGCGACGGCGCCGCCGGAACCTTGACCCGCCGCGACCCGTGCGCCAGAGCCAGCAGATCGCTGACCACGGCCACCGCCGTGGGATGGCCGCCCGCTCCGTGGCCTGAGAAGACTACATCCCCGCCATAGTGGCCGGAGAAGACCACCATGTTCTCCGTGCCCCGCGACCAGGCCAGCGGCGAGTGCAGGTCCACCAGCATCGGTCCCACCGAGGCCGCGATCTTCCCTTCGGCATGATCGGCCCGCGCAATCTGCCGGATGGTGCAGCCCAGGTCGCGCGCATAGCTGAAGTCCACGGCGGCAATCGAGGTGATAGGCAGCGGCGCAATCTCCTCCGGGTCCACCTCGACGCGCAGCGCCAGGCGCATCAGGATGGTCAGCTTGGCGCGCGCGTCAAAACCGCCCACATCCTCGGTCGGATCGGCCTCGGCAAAGCCTTTGGCCTGCGCCTCGGCCAGCACCGGAGCGTACTCCGCGCCCTCCTGCATCTTGCTCAGAATGAAATTGCAGGTGCCGTTCAGAATGCCTTCAATGCGCTCGATGCGATCCCCGGCCAGCCCTTGCTCCAGCCCCGGGATCACCGGGATGCCACCCGCCACGGCCGCGCCGTACTTCAAGTCTCCGCCCCCGGCCGCGGCCAGCCGCTCCAACTCGACGCCGTGAACGGAGATCAGCTTCTTGTTGGCGGTGACCACGCTCTTGCCGGCGCAGAGCGCCTTGCGCACCCAGTCGCCGGCCGGATCAAGCCCGCCGGCCAGTTCCACTACCACATCCACGTCGGAGGCCAGCACGGCATCGGCGTCCTCGCTCCACGTCACGCTCGACGGAACCCAATCCGCGCGCCTGCGCGCCACGCTGCGAACATACACGTGGGTCAACTCAAGGCCTTCGGGCCTGGACTCGACCAGAATCCGCGCCACCGAACTCGCCACCGTTCCAAAACCAAAGAGGGCGATGCGCAGTGGGCGCCGCATGAGGGGCGCCTGCGCAGAAAGCTGTTGCGGCGATACGGAACCATTCAACTCGGACATGGGCAATTCCTCTTGGAGATCGATGAATAGTACGATAACTCGATGATACTTGAAGGGCCGCGCTGATTACCCAGCATCTGCCGCCGAACCGCTTTTCCTGTACCATAATTCCAGATGCGGCGTTTCCCTTCCCTCTTTCCTATTCTGCATTCAACTCTCGCTGCCGTTCTCGTTGCGGCCGCGTGTGTTCCCGCATTCGCCACCGTCTTTGCCACCCTGCACGGAGTGGTCCACGATCCGCAGCACAGGCCTATCGCCGGCGCGGCCGTCACTCTGCAAGCAGCGAATTCCGCCTTCACGCTCAGCGCCGTCACCAACGCTGACGGAGAATTTGAACTGCCCCAGGCGCCCATCGGCGTCTATCGCCTGACCATCGCCGCCCCCGGCTTTGCCACCGTAATGCAGCCGCTCACTCTGGCCTCGGGCACCAACCCGGTCGCGCACATCGCGCTGCCAGTAGCCCCAGACCTGCAGAGCATCACCGTCGAGGGACTGGCAAGCGCGCGCGCGAACGCCGATTCCGTAACCCCCACCACGCTCATCAACCGCGCCGGCATTGAAGAAACCCCCGGCGCCAGCCGCGCCATCGGGATGGAGATGATCACCGACTACGTCCCCGGCGCTTACATGACCCACGACATGCTGCACATGCGCGGCGGCCATCAGACCAGTTGGCTGATCGACGGCATTGCCATTCCCAACACAAAAATCGCCTCCAACGTCGGCCCGCAGATCGATCCCAAAGATATCGACTCCCTGGAAACGCAGCGCGGCAGCTACGCGGCGGAAGTGGGCGATCGCACCTACGGTGTCTTCAATGTGCTGCCCCGCAATGGCTTCGAGCGCAGCCGCGAGGGCGAGCTGCTCCTTTCCGCCGGCAACCTCTACACCGGTGAAACGCAACTCTCGCTCGGTGACCACTCTGCCGCAACAGCCTGGTATGCGAGCCTCAATGGCTCTCGCTCCAACTACGGCCTGGCTACGCCGGTCGCCGCCATCTACCACGATGCGACAAACTCTCAGAGCGGCTTTCTCTCGCTGATTCGCAATCAAACGCCCAAGGATCAGCTCCGCCTCAACGCGCAGTACCGCCAGGATTATTTCGACATCCCATACGACCCAAGCCAGACCGACTGGCAGGCGCTCAGCGGCTATTACAACTCCTACAGCCTGCGCGACGCCCAGACCGAGCGCGACTCGTTCGTCATCGCCAACTGGGTCCATACCTTTTCGCCCAAAGCACTGCTTTCCGCCGCGCCCTTCTACCACTTCAACCAGGCCGATTACGACTCGCTGCCCACCGACAATCCAGTCTCCACTACCTGGCATCAAACCTCGAATTACCTGGGCGGCCAGGCCGACGCCCGCGCCGACGCCGGACCCAACAGCTTCTCCGCCGGGCTGTATTCCTTCTTTCAGGCGGAGAACGATCTCTTCGGCGTAAAGGTCAACGACGGCAGCGCAGCCAGCTCCCCCAATGCCTCCGGCAGCGCCAACGCCGGACTGGTTGAGTTTTATCTTGCCGATCGCCTCCGCCTGGGCCGGTACTTCACACTCCTCGGCGGCGAGCGCATCTCTGTCTACCGCGCCGGATTGAATGAAACCGCCCTCTATCCCCGCATCGGCGCAACCGTGGAAATTCCCCGCCTGCACTGGGTTCTGCGCGGCTTCTACGGCCACTTCTTCCAGCCTGCGCCGCTTGAGACCGTCTCCAGCTCCGTGCTCAACTACGCCAGCCAGCAGCCAACAGGCGAGAACACCTTCACACCCCTGCCCAGCGAGCGCGATGAAGAGCATCAGTTCGGCTTGCAGATTCCCTACAAGGGCTGGCTGCTCGACGTGGCCAACTTCAAAAACCGCGTCAATAACTTCCTCGATCACACCAACCTCGGCGAATCGAATATGTACTTCGCTATTGCCGTCGATGGCGCTCTCGTTCGCGCCTGGGAGCTGACCCTGCGCTCGCCAGAGTTAGCCCGCCTCGGCCAGTTTCACCTCACGTATTCCAATCAAATAATCCAGCAGCGCGGCAACATTATTGGCGGCTTCACATGCAGCCTTCCGGCTGATCCGGCCTGCGACCTCGGCCCGGATTACTCAACACTCGATCATGATCAGCGCAATACGCTCAACACTGGCTTCACGGCAAAGCTACCCGCGCACTCATGGTTCTCCACCAACGTCTACTACGGATCGGGATTTTCAAACGGCCTGGCCTGCGCAAACCCTGCCTCCTGCCCGGCAAATAATGGCCCTTACGGCGAGCCCTACCTGCCGGTGCATACTACCTTCGATCTCTCCGCCGGCCACGCGCTGGGCGAGCGCTGGAAGCTCTCCGCCTCCGTCCTCAACGCCACCAACCACCGCGTGCTGCTGGACAATTCGATCACCATCGGCGGCTTCCATTACAACGATCCGCGCCTGCTCTCCGCGGAGCTGCGTTATCGCTTTCATTTTTAAGCGGATTCCGGCCAATGTTTTACAGATTATTTACGGCGCCGGAATATCATAAGAATCCATGGACGGAATATTCGAAAAACTCAACCTCAAGGATCAGCAGGAGATCCTGGTTCTGCGCGCGCCCGATAGCTTCCTGCCGGAGCTGGCGCGGCTTCCCGTGCTCACTATTCACTCCCACATTGAATCGGTTCCGCGGATCGGCTTTTTCCTTGCATTTGTCACGCGCAAGAGCGAAGTAGACGCGCTGGCCGGGCCGGTCGCAGAGCGCGCCATGGGCGATGCAACCGTCTGGTTCGCCTATCCCAAAGGCACATCGAAGAAGTACAAGTGCGACTTCAACCGCGACACCGGATGGGACGCGTTGAAGGCCGAGGGATTCGACACCGTGCGCGCCGTCGCCATCGACGAGGATTGGACCGCGCTGCGCTTCCGGCGTGTGGAGTACATCAAGTCGCAGCGACCAGCGCCCGGAATCCACGGTGAAAAACGTGACCATGTTGGTCATGTTGCGTTACAATGAGTCTATGCGGACTGCCAAAATCAGCGAATTGAAGGCCAAGCTCAGCGCCCACATTCGATACGTCAAGAATGGCGAGGAGGTGCTGATCTTTGACCGGAACACGCCTGTCGCACGGCTCGTCGCTCCGGGGCCTTACGAGGAATACGGCGAACGGGAACGGCGCCTGATCGCCAAGGGTGTTCTCACTCCGCCGAAGATGCCTCGCCCAGAGGGATACAAGCTGCCCAAGCCCGCGGGGAAAAGATGCATTTCTCAGGAGGTCATGGATCAGGTGTGGCGTGAGGAGCGGGATGGCCGATGAGTGTGCCGCTAGCCTTTTGGGATTCCAGCGCGCTCATTCCGCTCTGTGTGCAACAATTGCAGACTCAGAGGTCCGAAACGCTCTTTGCAAATTATGGCGTCACAGTCTGGTGGTCTACGCAGGTTGAAATCATCAGTGGACTGACGCGGCTTTTGCGCATGAAGGAGATCGACGAAACTGAGTTTATTGAAGGGAAGCAGGTGGCCCAGGCGATGGCAATGATCTGGATTGCCATCAAACCTTCGGCCAATATCGAGCGCGAAGCACGCACACTACTTGAGCTATATCCACTGCGCGCCGCAGATGCGCTGCAGCTTGCGGCGGCATTGGAATGGTGCGAAGGCAAGCCCAAGGGAAGAGTCTTTCTGACCTTCGATCAGCGATTGGGAGAAGCCGCGGCACAGGCGGGCTTTGCGCTGGAGTAACTCCTACCGCTGAGCGTCTTCGAACTCCTCGTGCCAGGCCATCTGAATGGCTTCCAGCCGCGGCTCGTTTGATTTCGCCGGATCGTCGGCAAAGCCCTCCAGCTCGGTCACGTATCGGTGCAGGTCGGTGAAGCGCACCGTCAACGGGTCCAGGCCGGGAAACTTCTCCGCCAATTGAATGCCGATCTCCTCGGCGTCGGTCCACAGAATCTCGCGTGGCATGGTGGCTCCTTACTTCTCTTCCGTCAACGCCAGAGGCTTGCCTTCGGAGACGTAGTTGCGATTCCACTTGGGAATCTCAACCACGTAGTCGCCGGGACGGGTGATGACAGCCTGGCAGCCCAGCCGCGAATTCAACTGTTGATCGGCGGCCATGTCCATCCGATCCAGTTCGTCGTCGTCGGCCTCGCTGATGCCGGCCTGATCCTTGATCCACAAGTGGCAGGTGGTGCAGGCGCAGACGCCGCCGCAGGCGTGGTCGAGGAAGACGTCGTGGTTCTCCGCCACGTCAAGAAACGACATTGGCTTGCCGTGATGCTGATAGGGCATCGCGCCGAATTCAAACTCCACCGTTCTGCCTTCGGGAAGAAAGGTGACGCGCACCAGCTTCTCGGCGGGAATCTTTTTCTCGTTAGGTTCGCTCATACAATCCGTCCTTCCGTGCCCATGTGCATTGTCTCAAGCCCATTCCGCATTCTATCCTCAATAAGCCGCGGAAGTATGTGGCGACATCTAACACCGCTAGCTCCGCTAACCATGCTAACTCCGCTCTACTTGAACTCCGCCGCCGCCATCGCATGGGGCGCGGTGACAGCCTCGGCCAGCTCCTCACCGGCGGCGTTCATGGTTTTTCCTGTCAAGGCGGTCGAAACGGCTGCCTCCATCATCAACTCGGCAAAGCGGCGCGTGGCTTGATCGAGCGCGAGCGTCGCCTCGCGGATCGCGGCGGCGTTCTCGCCCAGCTTGATTTGAGCCAGCCGGTCGCGTGCAGCCGTGATCGCCGCCTGTTCTTCGCCACGCAGTAGCGCCCATGCCGGACTCTGCGGCGCGCGCTCGACCGCGGTTAGAATCGTCTCCGCCTCGTTGCGCGCCTCGATCAGCAGCCGCTTGGCAAAGTCGGCCTCGGCGTTGTCGAAGGAATCCAGGATCATGCTCTCGACCTGCTCGTCGGTGAGGCCATACGTCGGCTTCACTTCAATCTGCGCGGCTTGTCCGCTGCGCTGCTCACGCGCCGTGACGTGCAAAATACCGTCGGCGTCGATGAGAAACTTGACTTCAATGCGCGGCAATCCGGCGCTCATCGGCGGAATGCCTTTCAAGTCAAACCGTGCTAAGGATCGGCAATCGGCGGCCAGTTCCCTCTCGCCTTGCAACACGTGAATCGCGACGTTGGTCTGGCCGTCCACGCCGGTTGTGAAGTGCTCAGTGGCCGAGGCTGGAATCGTCGAGTTGCGCTGGATGATCCGCGCAACGGTCCCGCCCAGCGCCTCAATGCCCAGCGAAAGCGGTGTCACGTCCAACAGCAACATCTCCTCTGTTGACTTCGATGCGCCGGCCAGAATGTCGGCCTGCACCGCCGCGCCCAGCGCCACCACTTCATCGGGATTCAGCTCGATGTGCGGACGTTTGCCACGCGGGCGGAGTTTAAAAAGTTCATCTACCAACTCGCGTACCGCGGGAATGCGCGTTGATCCGCCGACAAGCACTACTTCGTCGATCTGCTCGGGGGTGATGCCGGCGTCGGCCAGCGCCTGCTTGCAAGGCCCTGTTGTGCGCTTCAGCACCGGCTCGATCAGCAACTCGTAGACCGCGCGGGGAATCTCCCGCTGATAGCGGTCGCCATTGGGCAGCTCGATGTCGAAGTGCGCCGCCGCTTCGGTGGAAAGCAGAATCTTGGCTTCGATGGCGGCCTTGCGCACCGCCTGCACCGCGCCCGGATGCAGCCGCAAATCCACGCCGTGCTCGGCGTGAATCTCGTTGAGCGCGATGGCCAGCAGCAGGTTGTCGATATCGTCGCCGCCCAGGTGCGTGTCGCCGTTGGTGGATTGCACCTCGAAGATTCCGTCACGCAGCTTAAGGATGGAAATATCAAACGTCCCGCCGCCCAGATCGTAAACCGCAATCGTGCCCACTTTGGCGCGGTCGAGCCCGTAGGCCAATGCGGCCGCGGTCGGCTCGTTGACCAGCCGCAGCACTTCCAGGCCGGCCATGCGGCCAGCGTCTTTCGTGGCTTGGCGCTGAGCGTCGTTGAAGTAGGCGGGCACGGTGATGACCGCCTGCGTCACCGGCGCGCCAAAGAATCGCTCAGCGTTGCGCTTGAGCTGGCGCAATATGTAGGCGGAGATCTCCGGCGGCGTGAAACGCAGCTCGCCCAACTGAATGCGCGGAACTTCGCCTTCTTCCACGTCTCCCGCCAGGTGAAAGGGAAAGAGCTTCAGCTCATCGTGAATCTCTTTGAGGTCCCGGCCCATCAGCCGCTTGACGGAATAGATCACCCGCTCCGGCGTCTGGATGAGCGCCTTGCGCGCGCTGTTGCCCACGGTGACGGTGGGCCGTCCGCCACCGGCCGGGATTGGGTCGAGCGCAACCACCGACGGCACCAGATTCAAGCCGTCCACGCCGGGGATCACCACTGGCGTGTCGCCCTCCATATAAGCGACCAGGGAGTTGGTGGTTCCCAGATCAATTCCGACTACGTGTCCTTCCGCCATGATCTTCTTTCAAGCTCCCAGGGTTTCGGTCACGTCGCGGACCAGATTGCTGAGGTAGCGCCGGCGGTCGAGCAGGGCCACCATTCTCCTCTGCGCGGAGGCGCGCGCCGCCGCGTCACCCTCGTCCCACGCCTGCCACTGAGTGCGCAGATCCTGGTCCACCTCAACCAGCAGCCCGTCGAACCTTCTCTTTGCCTGCTCCAGGCCTGCCTGCAGTTCGGGATCTTCCACTCCCGTCTTGCTCGCCGCGCGCATCTCTTCGAGCTGCATATTCAACTCGAAGACCTCTTCAAGCAGATCGGCTGGGACGCGCGCAACTTTTTCTTCTTTGCTTTCCTGGCCGGCGCCAATCTCCGCGCCCAGCAGCTTGAGCAGGTATTCGGTGCGGCGCAGCGGATCTTTCAGCGTGCGATAGGCGTCGTTGAGCAGCGCCGTGTCGGCCAGGCTCCACTGCTTTTCGTTCTCCTCGGCGCGGGCAAAACGGTCGGGATGCAGCTTGCGGCTGAGTCGGTGAAACTCGTGCTCCAGCGCAGTCAAATCCAGGTTGAGCCGAGGCTCCAAACCGAAAACAGAAAAATAATCGCCGCCCGGCGGGGGTTGAATCTTGCTGCAATGCGGGCAAAACAGCGTGGAATCGTTGTGGCCAATGGAGCACGACCAACAGGCTATGGGTACCGCGGAATCGATCACTTTGAACATAAATGCTTTCTTGCAGAAACGGTTTTGAATCCCTAAGTACGCCCAAAAACGCTCTCATTCTGAGCGAACATGAGTACGAAAGAACTTGCGCCGGTTTTACTTTCCGAAGCGACGCACGCTGTAGGCGACCGGCAATCCGATCACGACCATGTGTACCAGCAGCCCTTGAATCAGGTCATGCAGTTCGTATGGCCCTCTTGCATGAAGCGCGGAGAGGGGAAGAACGACGAGATTCATGAACTCTTGAACCGCCGCGCCAAAGAACAGGCCGCAAACAAGTGGGTATTCCTTCAAAAAGAGCAGCCGCCTACTCGCCGCGTAGTAAGTTGCGGCCGCCGAGAGAGCAATCAGGAAGTGCAGGCAAACGCCAAGAAGATAAATTCCCGCGTTCCCGTGTTCGGTAACCTGCCCGCCCAGCAGCCCTCCGGCAATCGCCAGTGGAATATCCCATCCAAAGAGAATGCAGGCTTGCAGAAGATCTATTGTTCCGGCAATCAGCCCGCCCACCGCGATTGCCAACAGTGCGCTTCGTTCCGCGAAGGGCCAAGGTGCGGATTTATCCGTCATCCGGGTTACTCGCTTTCCTCTTTGATTTCCGATCAAACCTCAACGATAGTTGCCGCAAACTTCCAACTGATCTCCATTGAAGGTTCCTGCCGGCCGCTCCGCTACGAGAACGACGAACCGCAGCCGCAGGAGCGCGCCGCGTTCGGGTTGATGAAGTTGAATCCCTGGCGCATCAGCGTCTCTTCATAGTCCAGCGTCATGCCGTGCAGATACAAAAATGATTTTGGGTCAACGAAAACTCTCACGCCGTCAAATTCATAAATTCTGTCGCGCTCGCGTGGCTGCGTGTCGAACTTGATCGAGTAGGAAAGCCCCGAGCATCCGCCGCCCATCACGCCAATGCGCATCCCACCCTCGTCCGGCGAGATGCCTTCCTTGGCCATGGCGATGCGAACGCGCTTGATGGCCTTCTCGGTCACTTGCAAGCCACCTGCGGTGAGCGGCTGCGCCGCGAGAACTTCCTGCGGTGGTTGCTCTCCAATTGTCACCATGTTCGACATACTCGCCTCTTTCAAAAACTCATCTGCGAATGATGATTGAATCTTCCGTGCCCCACCCTTGCGCCTTATTCCTGGCGCAAGGGTGGGAATCCACAAACCTTCATTCCATCCGCGCCGTTCCGATTCTTACCCCGCTACCGCGACTGCCTCAGCCGCAACCGCCGCCACCGGAGCGCTGTTCTTCTTCTTCCAGTCGCCGATGGCCGCGCGAATCGCATCCTCGGCCAGCACCGAGCAGTGAATCTTCACCGGCGGCAGCGACAGTTCCTTCACGATGTCGGTGTTCTTGATGCCCAGCGCGTCGTCCACGGTGCGGCCCTTGATCCACTCGGTGGCCAGCGACGAACTGGCAATCGCCGAGCCGCAGCCGAAGGTCTTGAACTTGGCCTCTTCGATCACCTGCGTCGCGGGGTTCACGCGAATCTGCAGGCGCATCACGTCGCCGCACTCCGGCGCGCCCACCAGACCCGTGCCGACCTCCGTCGATCCCTTGTCCAGTTGGCCCACATTGCGCGGGTTGTTATAGTGGTCGATCACTCTCTCGCTGTATGCCATGTGTTGCTCCTTCTGCGGGGGAAGCCGCGGTTTCAGCTTATAGCTTCTAGCTCCTAGCTACTGCCCCTAAGCTCGCGGCTGAATGCCGACCGATTCAATGCACAAGCTAAAGGCTAAAAGCTAGCGGCTAGAAGCTGCTTCTTAGTGTGCCGCCCACTGAATCTTGCTCAAATCAATCCCGTCCAGCACCATCTCGTAAAGCGGCGACAGCTTGCGTAGGTGCTTTACTACGTCGATTACCTTGTCAGCAACGTAATCCACCTCGGCCTGGGTGTTGAAGCGGCCCATACCAAAGCGAATCGAACTATGCGCTACATCGTCGCCCAGCCCCAAAGCCTTCAGCACATACGACGGCTCCAGCGTCGCCGATGTGCAGGCCGAGCCGCTCGAGACCGCAATGTCGTTGATGCCCATCAGCAGCGACTCGCCTTCAACGTAGACAAAGCTCACGTTCAGGTTGCCGGGGAGCCGGTGATCCATCGAGCCGTTCACGTGAATGTAGTCAAGGTTCGCTTCGAGCTTCTCCTTGAGCCGGTCGCGCAGGCCGGTCAGGAACGCGGCCTCGCTGGCCATCTCCTCGCGGGCGATCTCGCAAGCCTTGCCCAGGCCCACAATCCCCGGCACGTTCAGCGTGCCGGACCTCATGCCGCGCTCGTGGCCGCCGCCGTCAATCTGCGCCGCGATCTGCACGCGCGGATTGCGCCGGCGAACGTAGAGCGCGCCCACGCCCTTGGGACCGTAAATCTTGTGCCCGCTCAGCGAGAGCACGTCGATGTTGTCGGCGATCACGTCGATGGGAACCTTGCCCACCGCCTGCACCGCATCCGTATGGAAGAGCACGCCGCGTTCGTGACAGAGCCGGCCAATCTCGGCAATCGGTTGCAGGACGCCGATTTCGTTATTCGCCGCCATAATCGAAACCAGAATCGTCTTCTCGTCGATGGCCCGCGCAAGGTCGTCCAAATCGATCAGCCCGTCGGCCTTCACCGGCAGATAGGTGATGCGATAGCCTTGCTTCTCCAGCCGTTTGCAGGTGTCCAGAATCGCCTTGTGCTCGGTCACCTGGGTGATGATGTGATTGCCGCGCTCGCGATACATCTCTGCAATGCCCTTGATGGCCAGGTTGTTCGACTCCGTGGCGCCGCTGGTGAAGATGATTTCCTTGGCCGTCGCGCCGATCAACCGCGCAATCTGCTCGCGCGCGGTTTCCACGGCCTGCTCCGCCTCCCAGCCGAAGGAGTGATTGCGGCTGGCCGCGTTGCCGAACTTCTCAGTGAAGTAGGGCATCATCGCGGCCAAAACTCGTGGGTCAAGCGGGGTGGTGGCGTGGTTGTCCATATAAATCGGAAGGCTTACGTCTGCGGGTACTTCTACTTGGCTGGCAACTGTGCTCATCTTGATCTCCATCCTTATGGTTTGCTCTTCCGCGCCCTGCCTTGTTCGGCCCAGCGCAGAGGGGGAAAGCCTTCTTTACAACTTCAATGCAACCAGTTCACGCGCATTACGTTCTCGCGCCGCCGGTGGTTCGTGCTCCGCCAGATCCTGAATGCTGATGCTCTTCAAAACGCCGGCGATGGTCTCGTTCACCCGCGCCAGCGGCTCCTTGATGGTGCAATTCGTGGTCAGCTCGCAGCCCGTTTTGCCTTTGGTGCAGGAGGTGATGAAAAACGGCCCGTCGATGGCCAGAATCACCTCGTAGGCGGAGATCGATCGCGCCTCCCGCGCCAGCGCATAGCCGCCGTTCATGCCGGCGGTCGAGCGCAGCAGGCCGGACCTGGTCAACTGTTGCAGGATTTTGGCCAGCAATTGCGCCGGAATCCCGTAGGCGTCGGCCACATCCTTGGCGCTGAGCGCGGGCCTCTCCGGGTGCTCAGCCAGGAACTTGAGCGCCATCAGGCCGTAATCCGCTTTTTTGGTCAGCTTGAGCATCGAATATCCGACTTCTTCGGTCCGCATTCAGTATACGACCGTTTCTGTCGGGATTGCAAGTCCCCGCCGGAAATCTTTTAGCGCGCGCAAAAAAATCCCCGGGGTATAAAAATATTCACCAAATTCCGGTATGAAATTGGGAAAAATGCCGATACAATTTGCGGGAAGGGCACTTTATTTCACCGATCCAGCGAGCGATGGCAACCATCTGTAAACACCCTAAAGTACGCATTGTTTCCCGGCACGAAGACTGTGAGTTTGTCGAATGCCTGGAATGTGGCGATGTCTTTGACTCCGAAGAGTTTCGCGACATGGAGATTGAAGAGAACGCCGAATCGGAACCCAGCACGGAAGACGCCTGAAGCGCGCGCCGGCCTTTGGCTCATTTGAACGGCGGGGATTGTTCACGCGTTGCCGCGCGTGTGGAGTGGCGTGGGGTTTGGCCTGTTTATTTAACGCCGTGCCCGTTGGCGGGCTGAGCGCCCACGCGCCGGGCCGCGATCCAGGCGTACTGCAGCCCGGAGGCGACGGTGAGCGCCATGGTGGCCCAAAACGCCCATTGCTCGAAAATCGCCACCCAGCGAAGTGCGATGTGATGATCCAGTAACATGGCTTGCAGCAGCACGGCGGCCACCGCGGCCACCTGGGCCAGCGTGTTGGCCTTGCCCAGGAGGCTGGGATTGAACTCCCGTCTGCCCGTGGCCGCATACAGAATGGCCGCCACCACCAGGATTCCCACATCCCTGCCGAAGACCAGCACCGTCACCGTGACGGGAATCAGCGACATGTGCATGAGCACCAGAAAGAGCGTGCTCAGCAGCAGCTTGTCGGCCACCGGGTCAAGGTACTCGCCCAGCATGCTGCGCTGCTTCAGGAAGCGCGCCAGCAGGCCATCCAGCGCGTCGGTCAGCCCAGCGGCCACGAAGAGTCCAAAGCTCACCGCAAAATGGCGTTCCAGAATGGCAGCCACCAGAAACGGCGCCAGACAAATGCGCAACAGCGTGAGCAGATTGGGAGCGGTGCGGTATCGGTGGAATCGGACGCTGGCAATGTCATTCATGGCAATTAAGATGCAACACGATAGTACAGCATGGCGTGTATGGCCGCCCATCTTTTCCTGCCGCCCCGGCCCTGATAGACTAACGGAAGTTGCTTTGCAGGCGCGTAGCTCAGTTGGTTAGAGCGCTTCCTTGACACGGAAGAGGTCGCTGGTTCGAATCCAGTCGTGCCTACCATATTTATCAATAACTTAGATGAAAGTCCGGCTTTTTCTCACCTGCGGAACTTCACCTGCTTCCGTCTTCGAGTACCCCTATCTCCTACTGAACGGTCCGCGTTCCGGTTAAACGCCCGTATCATCGAGTCCTGAGCAGCCGGCATCGACGAATTCACCTGGTGAGTGTACGGTCCAGGCGTGAGACGATCGGTCACTGGATGAGATCCGCTTCCATTGGACCAAGGACCACAGTGCCCTCAAACTCGCGATTGCTGAGGATCCCTTTCCTGAGGCCGGCAATGGGGATTCTTTTCTCTTCCCCGCTCGTGTTGACAAACAGAGTCCGTCCATCGACAACCCTTGCAAACACTCCCTCGGGTGTCCTGGGGCCGGGTTGAATGCCCGCAACCTTGTAGAGATAGTTCATCAGCGGTCCGATCACGGAAGGATTCGATTCCGTCGCCAGATAGATCGCATTTCCTTTGCCGAACTTGTTGATGGTGACAACGGGAGTATGGTCCGCGGTATTCGTGAATCGCGCGATGACCGTTGCCGTGGACGGCTCCAGCACTTCATAGTGATGCACTTTGGTATCGATTGAATCGCCGCCCAACTGGAATTTCAGCGCCGCCGGAATGTCGTAGAACGCGTTTGTCTTCAGTCCAAAGACATCGCTCAAGCGGCCGGGCAGCGGCGTATTGAACCATTGCCCATGCTCGTCCACTTTGGCCGAAAACGCGGTCATCAGAACGGCGCCGCCTCCGCTCACATACTCCCGAAGAGCCTTCGCGCTTGCGGCGTCCATCACGTAATCGGCCGGCACAATGACCAGTTTGTACGGCGACAGATCGGCGTGCCCGATGTTGATGATCGCCGTGTCGATGTTGGCGCGGAAGAAAGGATCAAAGGCCCCCTGCACTTGATCTGTATAAGCAGGCTGGAAGAATTGACGCGTCGTATTCGAGGGAGTGTTCGGATTTGAATCGATGAAGGAATCGAAGGAATATGCTATGGCCACTTCCGGATGCGTGGATCGCGGGAAACCGTATTTTGAAAGTAACTTGAATTCAGAAGCGATGCGCGCGAACTCATCCACCTTCCAGGAGGGCGTGCCGTCGTGGTCGACCAAGCCAAAGAGCGCCTGCTCCTCTCCTCCAAGATGACTGTTGAAGGTCCATGCGAGAATTCCTTGCGCGCCGATCATCAGCGCGAGATGCGCATACATCCGGCTGCGGCCCGGCGTTCCATAGTTGCCTCCGCCACCGGCGGTAAACTCATTGAACCAGATGGGTGTCGCCAAATCTCCTTTGACCGTCATGGCGCCAAAGACGCCGCCCACCGGATCGCCCGGATAGAAGCCTTCGGCGCCAAATGACACATAAGATTTATAAGTACTGAGATAGTCGAAGCCACGCCTGCCCGCGGTATCCCACAGATTGGATATTGACGGAAGACCCGGCATATTGCGCTGGCGAATCGCATCGAGTTCCTCAAGCCGGGCCACTGTGACATCGGACCAAAAGCGGTGAAGATCCAGATAGCGCTCGAAGGGTCCAGGCCCGTCTCCGAGCGGCAAGTCAACATCGTCAAAGCTGTTCAACCGGCGCGACCAGCGCTGCGTCGCCCAGGCCTTGTTGAGTTCTTCAACGGTTCCGTACTTCTTTTTGAGCCATGTGATGAACCGCTGCCGGTCTGCTTCCGAATACGACATGAAACCGTTGCCGATTTCGTTGTTGTAGCCGACGGCGATCACCGCCGGATGATGGGCATAGCGTTTGGTCAGCGCCTCCGCCATGATGCCCAGTTCGCGCACGTAACCCAGATCGCTGATGTCGTCCATATAGCGCTCCGCGGGGGGAAGGCGCGTGCCGTTCTGGGTGACGAGATCGACGCCGGGGTACGCGCGATGCAGCCAGATGGGCGCCGGCGACCCCGGAATATCCAGAATCACCCTGATCCCGGCGGCCTGCATCTTGTCCATGATCTTGTCGAACCACTCGAATGTAAATTTGCCTTGCGAGGGTTCGAATGAATCCCACGACAGGTCCCCCATGCGCACTACGTTGAATCCCGCGTGCTTCATGATCGCAATGTCGCCATCAATCTGCTCAGGCGTGCGATCGATGGGCTGATAACAAGCTCCCACAAAGAGCTGCCCCGGTCCCGGCCAGTTGGGATGCGCAGCAGCATTCTGAGCCGCGGACGCTGCGCTCAACGCGCTCATGAGGATAAGAGGCAGCGCGAACTTCCTGAGTGATAAACAGGATACTTTCTCTTTCATTTGCTCCCCTGCGTGCGTTGCAGCTTGACGAGCACAATGTCGTTGCTATTCATCGGCACAGTCAGCTCGACCGTGCCCGTAGGTCCGCTATGCACAACCTTGCCGGTCTCCGGAAGATCGCGGGTCAGCTCGTTCAAATGCGCGATCTGTGCCGCGCTCAGCTCTTTGGGAGAGCCCATCTCGATGTATGCGGAATCAGCATCGTTGGCGTGATAGCCGGTGCGATGTATTTTCAGGCGATAAGCGGCATTCGGCGCAAGATGCGTTACCTGCAACTCGACGGGCGCCGCCGCATGGGAGGGAATCAGCTTTGTATAAAAGGGTCGATTGCTCACCTTTTGGTCCGGCTGCTCAAAGTCCCAAATCACAGCCGTGACGTTTCCACCCTGGGTGGACAGCATTGCCTGCGGATCGCTCGTCTTGAGGCTTTCGCCCTGAAGCGCGTGAAGGTACTTGTACGCGAAGAACGCCGGCTTGCGAATGCCTTGAGGGTTCAGCAAGCCGAATCCTCCTTGAAACGCCGCCGTCGGAGGTCCGGGTTCTTCAAACAGATCGGTGTAGGTCCAGTAGCTCATTCCTTGCGCCAATCCCTGACTGGCTTTGAGCTTGGTCAGGATGTAGGGCGCGCTGATATAGGAATCGTGTACCGGGTCGCGCGGCGTATAACTCGTGCTCCACTCGGTAAAGTACAGCGGAAGCTCCGGAAACGGTGAAGCCGAGATTTCTTTGCGCACACGCCGAACGTCTCCGATGATCGCGTCGGGGGATGGATCGAGCTTGGTATCGGATTTCCCTTCTTCATCGAGAAATCCGCCTTGCACGCCATAGGTGTGCGTTGTCACGAAGTCAATAGGGGCGCCGCTCTGCTTCACATGGGCGAGAAACTCGGGAACCCATGCCGCTCCGGCAGTGCTCGGTCCTCCCACCCGCAACGCAGGGTCAAAGGACTTGATCGTCTTCGCGGTCAGATCGTAGAGCTCGAAGTAAGCTTTCTGATCGCCTCCTTCCCAGAATCCCGATAGGTTGGGCTCGTTCCACACTTCGAAAAACCACGTGCGCACTTCATCTCTTCCGTAGCGCTCCTCAATGTGCCGGATATAAGCATCGACCAGGTCGCGCCAGCCTTCCGGTTTCGGGTGCGACGTGTTTCCGTTCCAATAAAAGATGCTGTTCTGCGACGTGGCAAGCGCCTTCGGCGAGAAACCGAGTTCGACAAAAGGCTTGATGTGCCGGGCCAGCAAGTCGTCATAAAGCTGGTCGATCTTTGTCCAGTTGTAGACGGTCTTGCCATCTTCGACGCGCACGGTTCCCAGCACGTCGTGAAAAATCGCATGAAAGCGGATGTAGCGAAAGCCGAGTTCATCCACAGCGAGCTTGAGTTGAGCCTGGCTGTCATCACGAATCAGCGTGCCGGGATAATCAGAGCCAACCGACAAATCGAAGAAGCGATCCACAGGCCCCGTCGAATCCTTGAGATTCACGACGATGGTTCGGGAGGTAGCCTGCTGCGATTGAGCCGCAAGAGACAAGGCAGACAAAGCCACAAAGAAACCAATGGCCAGGATTGAAAGCCGCCGCTGAACTGATCTGAACATGACTTGCACTCTCCTCAAAGAAATTGGCTGGAATGTAGCGCCGGTCTCCAGACCGGCTGTCGTGCGGGCGTCATCGCCCGCTCTTGTCCAGGAGCAATTACAAATCATACAGCCTGAACACTATAGCGTATTTCATCAATCCACTATGTGTCAGGGCACGACTTCACCGGGGTCCCCATCGACTCGGGGTCCCCGGCGAGCGATTTTTGCTCGCTGGGGTGAAGGGACAGGTCTTCATTGATGAGGTGGGAGTTCAGTCGTACCGCAAGTGCAACAAAACAAACGTCTGGCTTCAGCCCCTGAGCGACGAAGGGAGCAGGGGCCTTCAGGCTCCTGAAGGCAGACATACAATCAAAGTGGCTTGTGCCACGGGCCTTTCGTTGATCTTCTCTGATGCGCTTCGCTCAGAAGGCCAATCGATGGTGAGGCGCCCAGCGGGTTCCCGGCGATTCTGGGGTGGATTTCTGCCTGGACGGAACGGCGATTGGTGGGAGTAATACTGAGAATCGCGCGGAATCGATGTTCGTCGTCCCGACCGGTAGATTGTAAACACGTCATTTGCGGCAGAACGCCTAGCTACGATTCACCGTTCAGATGTTGCACGATGACCTCCCTCCAAGCCCCCGCTACAATGTTGTCCAACAGCCAATCCAAACGTAGAAACTCCGCCGCGAGCCGCCAAATGGGGTGATACCCCACATAAGAGATATCCTCATCGTTTGGCGCGTCGACTCCAGTGGGAGAAACCCTCCACGGATACTCATCATTGCCGCTCGGTGTCACTTGCAGAGAATACTTAGCTAGCCTTTCGTTCACCTGCTCCAGATCTACAATTACGAACATCACGAATTCCCCGTTATAGAAGCGGAAAAGTGCCTCCGGGTCTTCGATGCTCAGAGGAAATGGGTAATACGCGAGCGCGTAATTCTTAATGTCATTTACGCTTATCATGAAGAGCTTTCCCCGGCGGAAGACATCTCCAAATACTGCGTCAAGGGACGATTGGTTGTAGGCACTATCGATCAAAGCGTAGTGCAGACCGGGCTCTACCTCTTTCACCAGCCAACCCACGTGAGGCAAATTACACATTAAGCGCGTTGCGTCGGAGAAGTGATATTGGGGTACCTGACGTGCGGATATGCGCCGCCATGAGCCATTCTCGGTCTCTCTCTTGTCAGTAGAGAGATAATCAATCATATGCTTAGTGGCAGTCATCTGACGGGATGCGCGCGCTGCGTCTCCACCACGTCCCGATTTCACCTCGATTAAGAGGCATGGGCTCCCCCCGTCCGGCCAGAGATCGGGGCGGAATACAGCAATGTCTCCGTGCCGCAGGGTGTGGGTAAGATCGTTGAGCACTACGGTTGCGCCGATCTCAAACGCTTTTCTGAAAATGCTGCGCTCCAAACGGGCTCCGCGTTTGCCGGTCAAGAAGCCCGAATTCTCTTTCTGCACCATTTGCTTTAAATCCCAGCGATCTCCATATACAAATGCAATAGAATCTCCGATTGATCGCAATACTGAAATCAAGGTCTGTTGCCGCTCAATCCTCTCGTGACCAGCTTGATTCTTTGCCTTTGCCTTTCGGGCGACCTCTCTGGAAGCCCCAGGTTGGGCTAGAGCCCGTTTGATGTTCTTGTTACCCTCGCGGATCTTCCGAATTTGGTGCTCCGCCCGTCCGATTCGATAAAGAAGTTGTTCTTGTATTTCCAGTGCCAGCAGCCGCTTCTCCAGTGGCTTAGCGTGCAACTCTCGAGTTTTCCGGAAGAGCGGCAATAGCCATACTTTGTGTCTTGCGAGCATAGTGCTCCAATCCGCAACAATTTGAACACTGAACGAACGTAGAAAGTGAACTTCAGGGACAATCAGAGCGTGCTTCCCGTTGACTTTATCGGTTATCTTCGAATCAGGATGCGGCCCAGTTAGCCTCGTCGAGAAGGAACTCCCGATCTGAATCCTCGAATGCGGAGCAAATCGCGTCGATAATCGTTCCGAGATCCCTCCAGTCGGACAAATCGGAAGTCTCACTGGATCGTTCGAACTTAAGGAGTTTCTCGGAGAATCGGGTTATACACCCTCTCTTTCTCACGACCTCACCTTGGTAGCGTTTCATGATTGGATCGAGAGCCTTCCACTGTACCGGCACTAAGGCACCGTTTGGTTCGGCGAGCACATCACGCCCCAGATAGAGTTCAATGCTCGCGGCAGAGCCGTTTACGTCCATGGTCACATCTCCCGAGGGGCCTTGCGTCGGATAATTTCGGGCAAGCACAATGTCCGGATAACGCATTACCTTGATGTTCACTGGGAGGTCCTGTTTCGATAACATGCTTTGTGCCGAACATCCAGCGGTGTCGTTATCGAAGATGGCCACAATCCGATCACGTATGCCTGCGCCAGCAAACGACCGAACCATATTCGCGAGGAAGGACGCGCCGCCCTCTACCTTGAACGCAGCAAAATCCATGAAAGATATATACTCGGTCAGCTCTGGACGGAGGACGCGAAGAGCTGACTCCAGGACAAACTTGTCGCTGGATCCCTCCGTTAGGACTATCAAGTGAAGCGCCTCCCTGTCTCTTGTCTGGACCCATTCCCGCGCCCAGGATGAAAGAGGGTCCGAGGGTGAGCAGTACCCGTAATCCACCAAATCAGAAATATCGAGTACGGCCTCTCCGGTCTGTAAAGCTTCGAGTTCAAATCGAAGCCGAAACCTTTCGTCGTAGGCTTCTGGGAACCTCGGATTCAGGAAGTGAGGCAGCCCTCCGGGCCTAAGCGAGTTCGCGAGTTCTGAGAGCTCACCCGGATCGGCATCAGGGGGAGCTAAAAACGCCTGTCGAAGCTCCAAGAGCCACGTGTCCGCATCTGCTTGGGACAGTAGATTGATACGTGTTGAGTAATACTCATTTTGCTGTTTCTTGGCCTCGTCCCCAAAATTCGCATTGTGGTCTTCAATCCACCTCTTGCGATCTCTAATCTCCTTTGTCTTTGCGATATCGAACATCTGGCGGCACGTATTCAAGGTAAATCCTACGAAGTCGAGGCGTTTCATCAAAACCTTTATATTCGTGGCATACTCGACCCTCAGCAATGTCGATGGCTCATCATCGTCGTCGAGAGGCTCATCGTCCGGATCTGGCGTGATTTGCTGAATTCGCTTTTCGGACTCGCTGAATAAGGCCATGATCGAGTCATCGACTTGATCTTTCCAGGTCTCAAAGACGATATTGCCAAGCCTTAAACTCGCCCTGTTTCCCATTCATCCATAATATAATCCGGTTCTGACGGACGGTCCAGATCACGCTTCTGGGGCCTGGGAAAGCTCAAAAGATTCAGTCAACAAATATTTACTCCCGAAAAGTCGGTTTGTCGGAAGGGCTCTTCTCGCCTAACGGGTAGTGGGGCGTTGGCCGGAGGGTCGAACAAACAGGTTTCAAGGGTAGGGGTTTGAGCGCGGCTTCGCCGCGTGGATTGATTTCCAAAATACGGCGGATGGAGGTTTGCGGGAGTTGAAACCCCCGCCTCCCTCCGTATCGAGCGTCTCGCGTCCGAAACCCGGAAACGGCCTCACCCCGGCCCAGGTCATCCTGACCCCAAGTCACTAGTCCCTAGTCCCTGCCCTAGTCCCTGGTCCCTGGTCCCTAGTCCCTGACCCCTGACCCCTGACCCCTGACAAAACTTGACCAACCATAGTTTGAAAAAGGCGCCAAATCTTCGCCCTCAAACACCCCGGAGTCCCGCCATCCGGGACGAGTTCAAAATTTTTGATGACGTATTTGCAGCCGATTCATAGAAAACCGTAGCGCCTCAGATCACCATTTCATGCAAAACCGGACAGCTACAGAGCACCACTTTCTCCGAAACCGGTGACCTGTAGCTGCTCACTTTGGGGGTAAACCGGGGACAGATAGCTTCACAGTTTGCGAAAACCGGTAGCCTGACGCGCACTACTTTCATGGGGAAGGGTGGGGGCGCAATTCCCGTCGGCGCTGCAACCGATTCGGGCGTACAATGAATATAGAGTGAATCATCAGACCTGATCTTGAACGAAAATCGCCTGCTCGACTGCCGCCGTCCCACCGCTTCTGACGAGTTCCGCACCGCACGCTACAACTACCCATTGACCGGAGTAAAGTCATGCGTTCCGACAAGATACACCGCGCGCTGTCGCAGGGAATGAACCGCTTTGAAGTCTGCCAATTGGTCGCCAAAGGGGTCAAGGCCACCCACAAAACCGGCTCGCGCTTTGAAGATTCCATCAACGATGTGCTGCAATACCTGGGCACCCACGTCACCCTCATGGAAAATCTTCATCCCGCCGTTCCGCAGGTCAGCGTAAAGAGCCTGAAACCAGCGGCATAGCCCGTCAGGTGTCAGCCACTGAGCCGCATCAGGCCTACAGCTTCCTCGCCTTCACCAGCATTTCTGAGAGCGAAAAAGGCCCGCATCCATCCCGGATGCGGGCCTTTTTCGCTTTTGTTTCCTGCCGTTTACAGCGAGTTTTCCAATTAAGTGGCCGGAGCTTCTTCGGTCTTTGCCTTGGGAATCAGGATGCGGTTGTGCTTCTTGTACTCGTCCATCAGCGTGCTCAGGAAGATGTTGAAGGCGTCGCCGCGGCGCTGCTGAAGCATCTGATCCTTGAACTGGTCAAAGTTCTTGGCAATCTCGTCCGCGCCGGGCTCCTGCTTGTCCGTCAGCTTGGCCACCACGCCCGTACGCCCGGTGTTGATGGGACCGCTGATGTTGCCCAGAGAGAGGTCGAAGAGTTGCGGCGCAACCTGGCCAATCTGACCGACGTCAGGTACCTGGCCGCTCTCGCCCACCAGCTCGCTGGTCTTGAAAGTCGCGCCCGTTTCCTTGGCGGCCTTGGCCAGATCGCCTTCGGCCTTGGCCTTGTTTGCCAGCTGTTGGGTTTTCAAGCTGAGCATGGTGGGGAGCACCTGTTCGCGATAGTCGTCGGCAACACGGCTCTTCCAATCGGCAAAGGCGGGCGCATGGGCCGGAGCGACGCCGGTGACCTGGAAGATGGCGTAGCCCTCGCCGGTGGTGGCGTACTGCGGCGGATCGCCCTGCTTGGACTCGAAGGCCCTGCCGAGGATCTGGGAGGAGTCGGCGAAGGCGGAGATCACGCCCCGCGCGCCAACCAGCGGCGTCGTGGCTACTTCCAGATGATGGGCCGCGGCGGTCTTCTCCAGGCCGTTCTTGATGGCCTCGGAGGTGAGCGTCCGCGCAAAGTTCTCCTCGGTTGCGGCCAGCTTCTGGCGAATCAGCGTCATCTGGATGGTGGGCAGGACTTCGCTGATCGACTGCGCGTGCGCCGCCTGCCGCTCCTCAACCTGCACGATGTGATAGCCGAACTGGCTCTTCACGATCTTCGTGTCGCCGATCTTCTGGGTGAAGATGGCGTTGTCGAACTCCGGCACCATCATGCCGCGGCGGGCAAAGCCTAATTCGCCGCCCTTCTCCTTGCTGCCGGGGTCATCGGAGTTCTGCTTGGCTAGTTCGGCAAAGTTCGCGCCACCCTGAATCTGCTTGAGCAGTCCTTCGGCCTTCGCCTTGGCCGCGGCATCGGTCTTGGCGTCGGCGCCGGGCGCAACCTTGATCAGAATATGCCGCGAACGGGCCTGCTCCGGTACCGAGTAGTCGGCCTGGTGCTGGGCGAAGTACTGCTGGATCTCCTGCTGGCTGACCTGCGGAACGCCGCCGGGAATCTCGTTGGGACTCACGGCAAAGTAGGTGATCTTGCGCTCTTCCGGCACCGCCGTGGCATAGCGCGCGGCGTTTTTCTGAAAGAAGCCGGCCAGCTCGCTGTCCGAGGGATTGATGGCTTTGCGCAGATCGTCGGGGGTGATGACCGCATAGTCGAACTTGATCTTGACGTTTTGCTTGCGATAAGCGTCGCGAACCTCGGCATCGCCCACCGTCGCCCCGCCGGCAATGAGCGCCTCCAGGCGGCGGATGAGAATATCCTTCTTCACCTCCAGCTCAAACGCCGGGACCGGCATATTGAACTGTCTGGCAACGAAATCGGAGTAGCGGTCGGCGCCGATGTACTGGCCGTTGGGAAAGAGGTATTCGCCAAACTGGCCCTGGTGCAGAAACTGGGCCACATCGTCGTCTGTGGCCTGGATGCCCAGCTTCTCGGCCTCGATCAGCAAAACCTGCTGCTGCACCAATTGCTGGCCAACTTGCTGCTCGATCATGCGCTCGATCTGCGGATTGCCGGCGTATTGGGGATACCGTTGCTGCAACTCCCGGCTGGCGCGCTGGCTGACCGCCTGCTTGCTGATCGTTACGCCCGAGGAGAGCAAACGGCTATACCAGTGGGGGTAGATCGCGGCGAAGGTGTCGGCGGTGGAGGCTCCCATGCCGGTGAGGCCGGGAATCAGATAGATCACCATGCCCACCGAGGCGGCGGCGATGATGATAACAAAAAAAGCCTTTGTTACGCGATTGTCTCTCTGCAGGAAACGGATCATGGATGGACTCGGACCTTCAACTCTCTACGCGCGAACAGCCCAAACCCTGCGCCAGAATTGTTGCGGCGGGCGGGCATCAGACTGAATGCGCAATTATCGCTCTACGCGATTCTCTGCCATTATAGACGAGCGGAACCCGGACGAGGGCGGAGCCTAACAGCAAAGCGGGCATCCCGGCTTCCGGAATGCCCGCTGATACGAATGGGACCGAGGCCGAAGGCGTCTGCCCCGCCGCAGGTGGTTGGGGAAACCACGAACCCCATGGCGCGCAAGCGCCGTCTGCCCCACCGCAGGTGGTTAACGCCAGTAGTAGTACCCGCCGACCGCATAGTAAGGACGGTAGTAGACCGGCGGATAGCTGTAGTAGGCATACGGTTGGCCGTAGGGGCCGTTGCCGCGCCGGTAGAGGCTCGGACCGCCGGGATAAAGCCCCTGCGCCATCCGCGCCGCCTCTTGCGCGCTGACCGGCGTCACCGTCAGCGGCGTGTTCAGGTGGAAGTCCACCCTGGCCTCGGCGGGAATCCACACGCCCGGTCCGGGAGTCGCCGCTGAAGCCGCCGTGCCTGCCGCCGCGCCCGCTCCCGCGCCGATCGCGCAGCCGATGCCGCGGCCCGCGATGCAGCCGATAATCGTGCCCATCATCGTGCCGCCAACAATATTGTGGGCCGTATATCCACCCTTGCCCGGCCCCTTCACCTTGAACTGATCGGTGTCGACAGGGTAGTTCTCTCCGCCCATATCCAGCGAAGTCAGTTTGAGCCCCAGCACCGGGCTGCCTTTCAGATCGCCGGCCTGCTTGACCTCAGTCACCACGCCATGAGCGGTCGCGCCGCGCGGAATCGCCAGCACATTGCCGATGAATACGTCCTGAATGACCGTGAACTGAACCGCCTCGCCGTCCTTGGCTCTCTTGCTGTTCACCGGCTCATTGGTCCGCAACTGTAAAAGCGTTCCTTGAGCAAGGGTTACCGGAGCTTTGGGCGTCTGCTGCTGCGCCTCTCTTTGAGCTTGAATCTGGGCCTGGATCTCTGCGCGAATCTGCGCGCGTATCCGGGCCTGGGCATCGCTCTCATTGGGAACCGGCATGGGGCCGTCGTTCATCGCCGGAGCGCCCCCGTCGCCGGGATTAGGTACGCCCGCGTCGCCCGGCTGATTGTCGGCCATCGGCTGCGCGTCCGGCTTGGCCGGGGCCTGCGGATTGCCAACCTTCAGGTTGTTGTTCACCTTGGTCACGCCCGCCACATGGGCGGCGATCGCCTCCGCCAGTTCGCTGGAGGCCTCGCTCGACACGGTTCCGGAGAGCGTAACCTGGCCCAGAATGGTGGCCGCGGTGATCAGGTCGGTCTTCAACGCCTTGGAGGCATCCAGGGCATGCACCACGTCCATCTCGATCTCGCCGTCGGCGCGGATCGCGGCCGCTGGGGGCGGGGTCTCGGGTGTGGCCGCGGCTGGAGCTGGGGCTGGGGCTGGAGCAGCGTCCTGGGCCAGCGCCATCGCGCCACTCAGGACGGCCAGCGCCGTCCACGCCAGGGCCTGGGGAAAAACTCTCTTGAGCATCGGCCGATTCATCATTGGTTCTCTCCTACGCTTGAACTCTGCTCCCGCTTCACTTTGTTCAACTTGATTAGACGCTGAACTGCGGTAGCCGTCATCGGTGCAAACCCCGCCGCCGGAGAAAAGTTTCGCCCGGCAAAGAAAATTCTGCAAGTCATCGACTTGCTAAAATGGCCAGCCCCGGCCGGAAAACTCTCCCGGCCGGGGCTGTCGTTTGTCACCCCAGCGAGCAAAAATCGCTCGCCGGGGACCCCGATTCAGTGGGGGGTCCTGAATTCGGCAAAAGGACCTGTAAGCCGAATTCTGTCGTGTGCGGTCATTCCTCTAGGCGCCGCGTCGCCGCGGACGCTCATCAGCGACCTACCCGGAGGTTTCGGCAAGTGCTCAAGGCACCCCTGCGACGAAGACCTGTCGCCGGGAACCCCGCCAAAGCCGCCTGGGCGCATCGGGCCGATGCGCAGCAGCGCCGGGCTCTTCGGCGCGTGCTTCCCTCCCTATTTGGTCTTGCTCCGTGTGGGGTTTACCCTGCCCCGGCCTTTACAGGACGGGCGGTGCGCTCTTGCCGCACCATTTCACCCTTACCCCGGCGCTGGAGTTTCCGCAACGGCGAGCGAACCCGGCAAGCCGGGCCAACTCGGGTCTTGCGTTTCCAGGGAGGCCCTCGACCGTGAGGCCGAGGGGTAGCCGAGGCGGTATCTTTTCTGTGGCACTGGCCGTCCGCGAGCCTTGAAGCCCGCGTCCCGGACGTTATCCGGCACACTGCCCTGCGGAGTTCGGACTTTCCTCCCCCGGCGGACATCGCTCGCGCGAAGCCACCGGCAGCGACCGCCCGGTCCTCCTGCCAGAGGATAGTGTAGCGCGAAATCAGTAATCGCGAAACGGCAGCTCGCTGGGAATCACCTCAATATCATTTGAATTTCTGGTGGCGCAGAAAAACTTGACAGCGGCTACGGTGTTCTCTTTATTCGGACTCGGACCAATGTAAATCGTAGATGGATCCGCATCGTGAATATCCAATTCGATATAAGGCACCAACAGCGATTTGCGGACGCGAATATCCGGAGCTGGATATCCTTTAAGATCGATAACGATTATTCGCCATTCTTGCTCCGATGAAAACGCCTTATGCTTCAAAGTTGAGGAAAATATGGATATCTGCCTAGCAAACACTTGTTCTGGACTAAATTCGCTTCCAGAAGATTCGGGGAGTCCACGGTTTAGGAACACATCAACTATCCTATTCGCCTCATCACCTCCCTTTGGATCGACATATTGGATCTTCTGAAGCATTGCGCCACCCCTTTTTTTCGGTGGCTTATGCTGTTCAGTCGTGAATTTTGCGCATATGCGTTTTAACGCGTCCTGTTTGAATCCTACTGATATTCCCGCGTTAGCTCCATAGCCCCGCCACTGGCTCAGGTCGTCTCCTCCAACGTCGGAGAAGGAAACTACATATATATGCTCGTCTTGCACATTTTCGGCAACTGCCCTCAAACGGGATAGCTTCTCGTGATGCGGATCGGAAGGATTCTGCAATCGTTCTTCTATTCGTTTTCGAATCAAATCCCACATCATACGCTGCTCGGAGGTGTCATTAAGATAGCGAATATGGCTAGCCCATAGGACTCCGCTCTTAAGCATCCCTTGAAACGATTCAAGGCTTGTGTAGTGATAGAGCAGTGCTTCAGGCTTTGGCGGGTTTCCGGTTTGTTGTGGCTCTTTCTCTTCCATCATCATTCCTCATACCGCTGTTCCAGCCTTTGGCGTGCCAGACATTTCGTCTATCCCTCTCCCTTGAGCTCGTTTAGCGCTTCAGCGATCACCGGCTGGAGAGCGGGGACATCGAACAAAACCAGATTCCAAACAATTTCGATGTCCACTTCTTCGTAAGCGTGGGTGATTCGGTTGCGTGTTGCGTAGATTTTGCCAAATGGAATCTCCGGATGCGTTGCCACGAACTCCGGTGCATCAGCCAGCAGCCTGTGCGCAGCCTCGCCAATAATGCCGAGGTTTCGCAGCACACCATCCTGAAGCAATGTGCTGTCCATGAATTCGTCCGTGGATTTGCCGGCGGTGTACCGCTGGATTCGCCTGAGAGCCGCGAGAATATGTTCCAGGTAATCCTGAGCGCGTTCCGGATGTCTGTTCATACTGGCAGGGCCTCATCCAGAACCTTTTGCCTGAATTTCAACGGAAGGCACTTTGGCGTCAGCAGGTCCACCTTGACTCCGGTTCGCGCTTCGATTTCGATTTGTAGGCCGGCCAAATCAAGAAGGCTGGTTTTCGGAGCCGGATCGATCAGAATATCCAGATCGCTGCCATCCACATCGTCGCCATGGAGCACGCTCCCGAAGACGCGCGGATTCGCCATGCCGGCTTCGAGTACAAGCTGGCGGATCGTCTCCCGATGCTGCGGCAATACCTCCGATGGCCTCATGCGGCGCTCTCCCTCAATATGGTTCCAGTTTACCGCCGAATCAACGGTTGCGGGAAGAATGCGCGAATCCAGCCTGCACTCGCCGTCGCTACAATCAAACCTGCGATGATTCAGTACCTCTATCTCGGCCGCGTGGACTACGGCGAAGGCCTGCGCCCGTTCGATTTGAACCTGTGTGCACTTGCTGGTCCAGCCTCTCTATAGGTTGTGGCGCTCCAAACAAAGGGAGAGCACTCGAAATCTACGCTTCTGATGGGCGCAGACACCGGCAGTGCCTTGCAGGCAGAACTTAGCTTCGGGCTACGGTATTTCGCTGCTATTTCGCGATTCCTGAGCAAATTTGCTCAATTTCTCCCTCAAACCCTAAAGGAAAGTAATTCAACCCCACAGGCCGATAGAGATTCAGAATTCTGTCCCGGCTTCGAGCTGGGCTTATACCTCTGCCATCCCGGTTTTGCCCGCTGGCAACATGGGCGTCTCCGTATTTCTGGGACGTACCTGGACTGCGGGCATTTCTCGTTGGCTGGAAATTGAACCGAACTATTTATGCCCCTGGAATGAAAGCGTCTGGCCCAATCAAGTTTGTACCGCATACACGATTGGTAAGAGTGTTCAGAATTGAGCAGTCACACCATGACTGCCAACCCTACCAATTCTACCATCGCTTTATTCGATTTCGGAGAGTCCCGCCAACTTCTTGCTGGAGTAGTCAACGGAGTGGCGGGCCGCATCCGAATCGACCAATTCCGGACTGGCAGAGGGACAGATCGTGAATGCAGCTGTTGAAAATCACACCCAAAGTAAATGAACCCATTGACACTACAGGCAGGATTCTTCCGCCCGCAATCAGCCTTCTGCTGAGGTGGGTTGCGAATGTAAAGTAATTTGATTCACTGCCGTCAACCTTGCCACAGGATTTGCTCAGCTTCAAGTGGTACCGAAGCGTTGGTGTGGTGGGGGATGATGCGCGCAGTGTAGTCGCTCGCGGGACGAGTTGCGGACACCTGGGCCGAATAGGTTAGCACGCCATGTGAATTCGCGCGGGGTCCGGATGCGGTCATAACTTCGAGATCTGGTTCACCTCCATCAACTGAGTCTGCGTAGAGTTCCACTTGCAGTTGATCCTGAGTGAGGGCGCCCTGAGAAACTTCGACTTGAAAGAAATGCTGGCCGTCGTGCGTCTCAATTCCCACCGCGCCAAAGCATACCGTGTTCCAATGCCGATCGATATCCTGCTGCCAGTGGAGTAAACTCTCACCAAGTTTGCTGTCCTCCGCTGCACGCACGTGGTAACCGGAAGCCGCAGGCAGATAGTGATCTTCTGTATACTCGCGAATAGCTCGCGTTGCTGAAAACTCCGAAGTAAGCCTTGCCATGCTCTCGCGGACACGTCCTAACCACTTCAGCGGCAGGCCCTTTTCATTCCGCTCATAAAACTCCGGAATGACTTCATTCTCCAATGCGGCATACACGGCTTCAGCCTCTGTGCGATCCCAGGCAGGATCGTCACCATGCTCTTTGCCGTCACCGATGGCCCATCCAACTTCGGGGGAGTAAGCCTCAGCCCACCATCCGTCCAACTCCGATAAGTTCAAGCCGCCATTCACAAGAACCTTCATGCCACTGGTTCCGCAGGCCTCCCACGGGCGGCGCGGTGTATTGATCCACAGATCAATTCCGTGAACCATGTGCTGCGCCAGCATCATGTCGTAGTCACTTAGAAAGACGACCCTTGAACGAACTTCCGGACGCCGAATGAAATCCTTCCACTTTTTGATCAACGCCTGTCCAGGCAAATCCTGTGGATGTGCTTTGCCGGCAAGAATCAGTTGTACCGGCCGTTGTGGGTTGGAGAGAAGGCGAACCAGCCGTTCAGAATCAAGCAGGAGAAGATCAGGACGCTTATACGTCGCAAAACGGCGTGCAAATCCCAGAGTCAGCGCATTTTCGTCGAAGATATGATTCGCATCCGATGGGTCTCCGCCCTCTGAAGCGAGTTGGCGGGCGTACCGTTTACGCAGCCGGTCAATCAGCGTCTTTCGCTCCGTGGACCGCATCTGCCAGATTTGTTCGTCGGTGAGGTTCCGGATGTCATCTTCGACAGCGCGATCTCCGCGCCAACGCTTTTTGCCGCAAGCCGTGGTCCACAGCGTATCGGCCTCAAGCGAATCCCAGGTCGGCACATGAATGCCATTGGTCACTGAGTCAATCGGAACTCCTGCCTGCGGCCAATGCGGGAAAAGAGGCTGGAATATCTGCCGGCTCACTTCTCTGTGAAGCTTGCTCACGCCATTCACGCGGCCGCTGCCATGGAGAGCAAGATAGGCCATGTTGAAGGGCTCTGCATTGTCGCTGGGGTTTTGCCTTCCGATCTTCAGCAGATCGTCGAGCGAGATGCGAAGTTCATCCTGCGCATAGTGGCCAAGATACTGCCGGATGAGTTGCGGGTCAAAGCGATCGAATCCAGCAGCGACCGCGGTGTGTGTCGTAAAGACATTTCCAGCCCGCGTAACGGCCAGAGCCAGATCGAACGGCTTCGCATGATCCTCCATATAGCAGTGCGCCCTTTCGAGCACCGCAAATGCTGCATGGCCTTCATTGAGATGGCAAACTTCGGGTTGCAAACCAAGCGCCCGCAGCAAGCGCCATCCACCAATCCCGAGAATGATCTCCTGCTTCAGCCGCATCTCCGCATCGCCGCCATAGAGTTCACTGGTGATTCCCCGATGCGCTGCCGTGTTGGCGAAGTCGTTTGTGTCGAGCAGGTAAAGCTTTGTCCTGCCAACAGAGACCTCCCAGCAGCGGAGCCAGATCAGCGCTCCCGACAAGTGGATCTGCAACCGCAGCCACTCTCCGTTCTTCTGGCGCAGCGGCCGGATGGGCAGCTGGCCCGGATCATTGACAGGATAGAGTGCTTGTTGCCGGCCTTCCGAATCGAAGTCCTGACGGAAATATCCTTGACCATAGAGCAGTCCAACTCCAACGACTGGAACGCCCAGGTCGCTGGCCGCCTTCATCTGATCTCCCGCTACATTTCCAAGACCACCTGAATAGATGGGCAACGCTTCGCTCAGCATGAACTCCATGCTGAAATAGGCGGCCGTCGTGAGAGCTTTGTCCGGATGCTTGCGCTGGAACCATGCGTCAGCTTGATAGGATTCCCGATTCTGCTGGAGCAGAGTGTCGAGACGGTTGCGAAACTCCGGCGCATCCAATGCGGCTTTGATCTTCTCGTGAGAAACCGTCCGCAAGATCACCCATGGGTTTTGTGTGGCCGCCCAGAGTTCTGCATCGAGGTCCTTCCACAGTTCATCCGCAGCATGATTCCAGGACCAGTGGAGGTTGAGCGCCAACTCAACCAGCGCATCGACTCCATCAACCTTAAACCAATCGGACGGTGCCTTCGGATCGTTCAAGTTCTCCTCCTATGTGCTGGAGTCCAGGAAACGAAGGCCGCTATCGCAATCCGCTTGCAACAGCCGGCCTCCGCCTCGATTTTAACTTGATGCACATTAACTGTCGGTGAACATAGCCATCTCCGGATGCCCCTTGGCCATCGGGGTCGGGGACGCCGCATCGCTGAAGTCCGTCGTCCATTGCCAGTTCCTGATCTCCGGCATATCCTCCAGATGCTCGCGGATATAGTCGTGGTGGCGCTACAACTCCTGGTTGAAGAAGTTGATCGCATCCTCGGGCTGCTGACGGAGGCGAGGAATGTGCTTCAGTGCATCCAATGCAAGGTGGAACCGGCTCATTTCGTTGAGAACCACCATGTCGAATGGCGTGGTGGTTGTGCCGTGATCCATATATCCAATGATCGACAATTGATGCATGTCGACTCCGCAGAGTTGTAGTTCCTTCACCGCTTCATCCGCTTCTGTATGCGTTAGATACACCGCGACAACTGAATTATGAATCGACATTTCAGAATCTACTTGGTCTATAGGCGTCTTCGTCAGGTAAACGGACTCCGAGCCTGAAATATATCCGCGCACGAACAAGAACACTGTTCCGTTTTGAACAGTGTGCGTTAAGAAGCTGCCGACGTAGAACGGCCGACAGAATCAAGCGTCTGGGGTGGATTCAGCCATCCTTCCAGATTGTCTCTCCCCGGCACTCGCCTGCCATAAGCGGTCACCGCCCACTTTTCTACATTGTGGGTTTGTATGGAGGATGGTCTCGATCTTAAGAAACACAATGTCGTCATTCGCGCGGCATGGCACTTTGCGATTGGGTCTTTCGCATAATATCTGCACTTCAAGGATTGAGTCGCATGGGCATCATTCCAAGCCACGACCAGGACTTTTTCAACGCCCGCGATGGTCTGAGGGTGCCGTTCTGGTTGACCCAGCCGCCCCGAAAGAAACGGTGATGCACCATGCTTTGGGCAAGCAGAAAAACGGCGACAGCCAAGCCAACCAGAAACAGGAACTGTGCAATTTGGAGCCAGGGCGACTTTTCCCTTGCAGGGGCTACCTCATCCGAATTCTTAGCCATCTGAGCTAACTCTCCGCCAAGTCAGGCGACTGCCGTGGCACCACCATTAAACAACAGATCGCCATACCGGAGGTCGCTTGTCATGCATTTCTCTAGACTATGCCGGCCATGCACAGCTCGGTGGGACGGACCGAGGGAGGTCGAGCGAAGAACAGAAACGACTGTGGGACTTTTGTGGGTAGACTGCTTCAGAAACGTAGGCAATTGTGGGTAGTACCCACAATTCCTTTGCAGCAGCGAGTGCTCGCAATCCATTGAAACTAATCTACCGGGAGTTCTCCCGGCTCTGCCGGGGAGGCAGTCAGACTTTGAGAATTCCGGGAGTGTATCCCATGCTTTTACTTTTGCCGCAGCCCATTGTTCAGCAAACTTCGTGTTGTTGCAGTTGTTTTTGCTTTTCAACGGTTGCGATCAGGCCCCTTTGAGGGGCCAGCAACCGTAAAGCCTCCCGCTCTGCGGGGGTATTGACTGCGGAGATAAACTTCACTTGCCCTTGTACTCCTGGAAGAGCTCCGGGAACTGCTTCTTGAGGGCCTCGATCTTGGGGCGGTCGCAGACCTGGATGTAGGGGTTGTTGGGGTTGTGCAGCGCGTAGTCCTGATGGTAGGACTCGGCATCATAAAAACCCTTCAAGGGCACGACCTGGGTCACAATCGGCTTGGTGAAGACGTGAACTGCGTCCAACTGCGCAATGTAGGTGAGGCTGATCATCCGCTGCTCATCGTTCAAGTAGAAGATGGCGGAGCGATAGGATGTACCGACGTCCGGCCCCTGGCGATTGAGTTGGGTGGGGTCGTGGGCGACGGAGAAAAAGACGCGCAGCAGCTGGCCGTAGGTGATCTTCGAGGGGTCGTAGACGACTCGGACCGACTCGGCGTGGCCGGTGGTCTCGGTGGTGACCTGGGCGTAGGTCGCGGACGAGGCCGAGCCTCCGGCGTAACCGGCGGTGGTGGCCAGAACGCCTTTGACGCGCTCGAAGACCGATTGCGTGCCCCAAAAGCAGCCGCCGGCAAAGACCGCCGTCTGCTTGCCCTGCGATGAGGCCAGCGGGGCGTCCTGAGCGGCGGGGGGAACGGGAGTCTTGGTGGCCGCGCGGCAACCTGCGGAGACGAGCGTGGCAAGCAGCAGAGAAGAGAGGGCGCTGCGCAGAGCGAGTGAACGGGGCATGGGGAAGCTCCTGGGCCGCGTGCGTTCCTGTCCGGCAGTCATGTGATGCATTTGGACAGGAAAAGTTACGTTATCCGGAGAATTACGATCTGTTACTCGAAGAGCGTGACGAGCAGAGCCAGCACTTCATTCAGGATCGCTGACGGAACGCTTTCGAGCTTTCGCGCGTTGCGGATTCCGAGGTCTACGGGGCGCGGCTGGTCGCAGCGGATCACGCCGGTGGTTTGTGTCCCCGCACCTGTCAATGAAACCGTGAACCCGGCGACGCGGGCGAAATTCCCTCCCGTGGTGATGGGCACCACAATCGGAGCGCGGGTGAGCGCGTTGAATCCGTCCGGGGAAACTACCAGAACCGGGCGAGTGCCCTGCTGTTCGTGACCAAAGCTGGGGTCGAGCGAGACCAGGTAGATTTCGCCGCGCTTCATAGCTCGCGTCCCACCGGCGGCAGATTGATCCAGAGGCGGTCTTCCTCGGTCATTTCCTCGTCCGCGGACGCAGGATCGCATTTGGCCAGCAGCTCTTCCAGCGTATAGCGGGGCCTGGGGCGGGTTTGCACGATCAGGCGCTCGCCGTCGACGGCCAGAGCCACCGTGGTTCCGACCTGGAGGTGAAGCTGGTCCAATAGAACGGGCGGAACGGCCAGCATGACCGAGCCGCCGACTTTACGCAGGTTGGTGGTATACATAAAGAACCCCTAGTAGGTATTATATCAAAATATAACAAGAAGTAGCCTCCGAATCGCGGGCCAGGATGCGGAACTATCCACACAAATCTTTCGTACTAGCGCAATATGCAATGCGTGGGTACATTAAGCTGGAACGAGATGGGGTTGGCGTGGCCGGCCAGACGCCCCAGCGGCCAGAACCTGCCGCTGAGGATCCCGGCCAAGCCGTTGCGGCGCGACGCGGAAGTTCGGCGAGAAGCCACTGTTGCTGCCAGACCACAGCCGATTCCGGGAGGCGAAACCATTATGCAAGGCAGCGGTCACGATGGCCGTGCCACCCATCCCTCGGATGAAGGCCTGTCCGCGGCGGCTCCGGTGTTTGCGCCCGTTGCCCGCCCGGCGCGCGTGGAGGCAGCTTCTCTGGAGATCGACTGGTCCCAAGTCGTACGGCAGTGCATGGCCGGGGATTCCGGCGCGTGGGCGGAGTTGGTGCGCGCGCAGCATAGGCGCGTCTACGGCCTTTGCTACCGCTTTACTGGCAACGCCACCGACGCCGAGGATCTGACCCAGGATGTTTTCCTGAAGATTTACTCGAATCTGACCAGCTTTGATCTGGCGCGTGGCAGCCTGCATGTGTGGATCACTACCATGACCCGCAATCTGCTGGTGGACAACTTCCGCCGGACGCGCAACCAGCGGGCTACTTCTTCTTTGGATGACGGCTGGGAGTCGGCGGAAGATCTGAAGCCGATTGACCGGCTGACGGCTCGCGGACCTTCGCCGCACGAGTCGGCCGCGCAGAAGGAACTGGCGAAGATGGTGCAGGATGCGCTGGCGCGGGTCTCGGTGGAGCTGCGCGAGGCGGTGATTTTGAGGGATTTGCAAGATTTGGACTACAAGGAGATCGCCCAGGTGCTGGAGATACCCGAAGGGACGGTCAAGTCCCGCATCAGCCGAGGCCGCGCGGAACTTGCGAGGCTGCTGGAACGTACTAAACGGGAGGTGATGTAAATGGCAGAGCGCACATTCATTCCGAGCTCCCCGGCCTGCGGGCAGTGGGAGACACTTTTGGCGGAGGCGTTGGACGGGCTGCTGAAGCCCGCGGACGAAGCGACCTTTAGCGCCCATATGGCCGTCTGCCCGGCCTGCGCGGCGCTCTTTGAAGAGGCGCGCCAGGGCCGCGAGTGGCTGGAGTTCCTCTCGACCGAGCCGGAGGTTCCGGCTGGGCTTCTTGACAAGATTTTGGCGAAGACGGGACCGGGGCATCCGGCGGAGTACGTCCTGGCGGCCAGCGGCGGCAGCGTGATCCCGATGATTCCGGCCTGGCAGCGTCCGGGCTTCATGGGCTACATCCGGCGCTTTGCCGAGCCGCGGCTGATGATGACGGCGGCGATGGCCTTCTTTTCCATCGCCATGACGCTCAACCTGACCGGCGTTCGCCTGAGCGATCTGCGGCTGAGCAACCTGCGGCCCACCGCTGTTCGCTCCTTCATGGAGCGGCGGCTGACGATGGCCTCGACTCCGATCATCCGCTATTACGACCACATGCGGCTGGTCTACGAGGTGCAGACCCGGATGCGGGAGCTGCGCCGGACGACCGAGGGCGGAGTGCAGGGTGAGGGCGAAGAGAACCGGCAGAAGCCGCAAGACGCTGCACCCGGCGAGTCGCAACAGGTTCCCAAGCACAAGGACGGCGGCTCCCGGCTTGACCTTCCGCAACAAACGGGCGCGCCGGTCTTTGAGCCGGCGGTCAGCCCAACTCTCAACGATTCTGATTTTATGGAAAGTTCCCTGACGTTTCAGCAACAATCCGCGCACTCCGGCGGCTCCCATGAGGAAAAACGGGAAAGGAGCACAGTATGGACTGCGTAAATCACAGTGGTAAAGTTGCTGTGTATTATTGCCAGAACTGCGGCAAGCCGCTCTGCCTGGAATGCATTGTCTCCGGGGCGCTGGGCCATGGCTCCCGGAAGCAGGTTCTCTGCAAGGAGTGTGTCACGGCCTGGCAGCAACACTATCAATCACCGGTGCAGCCGCCGTTTGTCGCGCCCTATGCCACACCGCCCAGCGGACCCAATCCAGCGGCGGCCGCCGTGCTGGGAGTGATTCCCGGCGTGGGCGCCATGTACAACGGCCAGTTCTTCAAGGGATTCATTCATGTGGTGGTCTTTGCGGTGCTGATCAGCATCACCGACCACTACCCGATCTTTGGCTTGTTCATCGCAGCCTGGATACTCTACCAGTCATTTGAGGCATACCACACCGCCAGGGCGCTACGCGACGGCCAGCCTGTACCCGATCCCTTCGGATTGAACGAGGTGGGCAACTGGCTGAATCTGGGCACGCGGCCGCGGACTCCGGGCCAGCCCGGCGCCGAACAAACTCCGGCTGGACCGGCTCCGGCAGGCTATCAGCCTCCGATTGCGGGAGAGCCTCAGCCGCCGAATCAAGCGCCTAATCAGGGACCGTATCAGGCCCCGATACCGCCGGTGTTTCCGCTGGCTTGCTGGGGTAGTAAAGCGCCGGTCGGCGCCATCGTGCTGATTGCCCTGGGAATGTTGTTTCTGCTGGGGCAGTTGGACGTCTTTCACGGCCGTTTCATGGAATTTGCATGGCCGTTGATGCTGATTGCACTGGGCGTCTGGCTGATCGTACGCCGTATCGAAGAGTCACATGGAGGACCCAAATGAGCCGTTACATTATGATTCGCCGCCTGCGCGGCCCCGCATTCCTGCTGCTGGTTGGCGCGCTTGCTCTGCTCAACCAGGCTGACATTCTTAGCTGGGGCAAGAGCTGGCCGTTCTTCCTGATCCTGGCCGGCTTGCTCAAGCTGGCTGAACGCGCGGCGATGGCCTCCGAGGGAGGCTATCCACCCTATCCCGGCTCACCCTATCCTGGCGCGCCTGATTACAGAGTGGCAGCCAACATTCCAACATACCCGGGCCAGCCGGAGCCCTATGTTCCTCCGGCGCACCAACCGGAGTCCAACAAGGATTCCATGGGAGGACAATCATGAGCACTACACCTCCGAATATGCCACCAAACACGCCTCCTGGGGGCGGCGCGCCGCCCCCGTATCCGCCCTATGATCCCAAGACCCAGTGGCGGGTCTACCGGGAGCAGCAAAAAGCCGCATGGCGCGCGCAGCGCGAGGCCTGGAAGGCCCAGCAACACGCGATGAAGGCCAACTATACGGGCGCTTACGCCCCGCGGGTTCCTTCGTTCGTCGGCCCCATCATCCTGATCGGCATCGGCGTGATCGCGCTAATGCTGGTGACAGGCCACATCGCCGCAGTCGAATTCTGGGCCTGGTATGGCCACTGGTGGCCGCTGCTGTTGATCGGCGCCGGCCTGCTGCTGCTGGGCGAGTGGATGCTGGATCTGCGCCGGGAGATCCCGGTGCGCCGCGGCGGCAGCTTTGTGGGCCTGCTCATCTTGCTGGCCATTCTGGGATTTGCCGCCGCCGGCTGGAATCATGCGCGGCCGTGGATTAACGGTAATGGTGTTAATTTCGGCTTTAATGACGATTTCTTCAACTCCTTTGGCCTGCCCGAACACGACTTTGACGCGCAAGTGCTGAACACGCAGATTCCCGCCAATGCCAATGTCGAGATACAGAATCCTCGCGGCGACGTAAGCATCACGGCGGGCGACGGCTCGAACATCGAAGTAATGGCGCACGAAGTGGCCTACGCCAGCTCGGACGCGGAGGCAAAGAAAATCTTCGACGCCGAAACCGCGCATCTGACGGTCAGCGGCAGCGCCGTGCTGGTGAAGGCGGATGGAAATTCCAGCGGGCGGCTCAACCTCACGGTGACTGTTCCCAAGACCGCTCGTGTCACCATCAACTCCGGCAAGGGCGACGTGACCGCTTCAGGCCTGGGCGCAGGCATCAACTTCACCGCCCATGGCGATGTTCACCTCAGCGAGATTGCCGGCTCGGTGCAGGCGCGCTTCCCGGACGGCAAGCACGAATTTTCCGCCCACAACCTTCAGGGCGACCTGACTGTTGATGGGAATGTGGACGACGTCACCTTCTCGGAGATCAAGGGCAAGGTCACACAAAACGGCGAGATTCTCGGCGACGTTCACATGGAAAACATCTCCGGCGCGATCCACCTGCACACCTCGGTGACCGATCTGCAAGTGGCCGAACTGCCCGGCGACCTGACGCTCAACTCCGATGACCTGCACGTCAACCAGGCCAAAGGACGGGTGAGCATAGTGACGCACGCCAAGGACATTGATCTCAACCAGATCTACGGCGACAGCACGGTGGAAGACCGCGACGGGCGCATCACGGTTGAGCCGGCCGGCAACTACGCGGTGGACGCGAAGAACAGCAAGGGCGACGTCGAGGTAACGCTGCCGCCCAACGCCTCCGCCACGGTGGACGCGCGCACCCGCAACGGCGAGATCATGACGGAGTTTGGCCTGACCGTCAACGGCGATGTGAGCAAGACGGTCAGCGGCAAGATCGGCTCCGGCGGAGCGAAGATCACGCTGGTCACCGACGTGGGCGACGTGAGCATCAAGAGAGGCGAGGCCTTCCCGTCCGCGCCGAATGCGCCGAATCCGCCAAACCCGCCTGCCTCATCCAAAGCTCCAGCGGCGCCGAATGCGCCTCACCTGAAGCCCTCCAAGGCGCTACCCGCACAGCCGGTGACGCAGTAAAGGTTATAAAGGATGTAACTGTAGACACCAGGCGCGGAAGGAGAACCCTTCCGCGCCTGGTGTCCTTGATGCGCCAAATGATCTTGAATGCCAGTGCCGTGCCCCATCTTTGCGATTTGCTTCAATCGCTGGGTGAGAGGCTTTTAGACCGCGAGGCGCTGGACGCGGGGGCCGATGCGGGTGAAGACCTCCCAGGGAATAGTTCCGGAGGCCTGGGCGTGGTCGAAGGCGGTGATGGTTTCATCGCCCTGCGTGCCCAGAATAACCACCTCGTCGCCCGCCGCGACTCCGGGAATATCCGTTACATCCACGACGGACTGGTCCATGCTGATGCGGCCCACAAGAGGCGCGTGTTCCCCGTGAACCAGCAGGCTGAAGCGGTTGCCGAGGCGGCGGTCGAGGCCGTCGGCGTAGCCCGCGGCCGTGAGCGCCAAGCGCATCGGCTCGGTGGCGACAAAGGTTCCGTTGTAGCCCACCACGGCTCCGGCGGGAATCGAGCGCACGCCCACCACGCGGGTCTTCCAGGAGAGCACCGGCTGCAGCCGGGCGCGAGCCACGGCCAGCGAGGGCGGCTCCGGAGACTTGGACGGATCGAAGTTTGGATCGAAGCGCGGGATCAGGCCGTAGAGCGCCAGGCCCGGCCGCAGCATCGCCTTCATGCCATGGCGCGCGGCGAGCGAGGCAATCTCGCCGGCGCGTCCAGCCAGCAGTGCGGCGGAGTTGCCCACGTTGAGCCACTCCGGATTGATTCCCGCATCCGTGACCATCGCCAGCGCCGCGTCCAGCAGGGCCAGTTGCGCTTCGGTCACCGCGCCGTCGGCCTCATCGGCGGCATAGAAGTGGGTCATCACGCCCTCAAGGCGCAGCGGCGAACTGGGATGGAAGCGTGCCAGAGTCGGCGCAAGCTCCTTCAGGCCAACCCCCTGGCGGCTCATGCCGGTGTCGATCTCCAGATGCACCGGTAGCGAACCGGCTCGAAGGCCCGCCTTCTGCGCAGCGCCTTCCAGCTCGTCCAACTGCCACGGCTCCCAGGCCACGGCGGTCAGCTTGTGACGCACGACATCTGCGCCCTGGCCAGGAAAGACACCGGCGATGACCAGAATCTGCGCCTCGGGGCAGAGCGCACGGGCCGCCACGCCCTCCTCGACGCTGCAAACGCCCAGCCAGCGGGCACCGGCGCGCACAACAGCCGGTGCGCAAACGCTGAGCGAGTGGCCATAGGCGTCCGCCTTGACGATGGCCAGCAGCTCCGCATGGGGCGCGGCCAGGGCCGAGAGAAACCGGTAGTTGTCTTCCAGAAAGCGGGTGTGAATCTCAACCCAGCAGGGGCGCATTGGCATTGGGAGGTCCAAGCATCAGTTTAGCGCGGATGGGCGATGGGCGCGGGACTCAGCACTCAGCTGAGCAGCGCGAAGGCCACCACGGTCTCGTCCTTCGACGGAATCTCTTCGAGCAGCTCGGCTTCCAGATCGTAGGCCAGCGGCATCTCGCAGGCCGCCACCTCGTCCTCGCTGGCGCCCACAAAATTCAGTTCGCAGTGGGCGAGCGCCGCGCCGTCTCCCATGCGGATCGGCGGACCGAAGACGCGGCAGGTCATTGGCCTCCAGGCGTAGACGTCGCAGCGGCCTGTGGCGGGGTCGAGGGCCGGGCAGGCCGCCGCGCTGGCGAAGCCCTCAAAGCGCTCACGCTCCTCTGGGGAGTTGCCCAGCAGGCCCGTCTCCACATCGCCGGGAAACTCCGCCCCATGCTCGACGACCCACATCCCGGCGCGATGCGCAATCTCCGCGGCCAGCTCAGGCTCCGTCTCCCGCAGCTTCTCCATGCCGGCGCGCAGCCGCAGCACATCCAGCGGGCTCAGCACAAAGGCCCCATGGCAACACTGCGTGCAGCCCAGCTTGCAGACAAGCCGCTCCCCAGCGCGCGCCGCCGCATCGGCCAGCGCCGAATCCATGATCTGCACCAGAAACGAATCGCCTGAAGGTAATTGCATCTCGGCAAGCATAGCGGATTACCCTGCCACTCGTCGTCACCAATTTTTCGATGGGTATACCTATAGTCACAGTTCAACCGGCTGCGGCGTACCCCGCGAATTCGATGAAGGTAACCACGCCTCCCGACCCGGCCGCCCTGGCTACTGGTCGCGGGGGTTCCCGAGGACGAGGCTCTCGCCAACTTTCACGCCGCCCGAGCTCCGGTTGCGGACGGCGCTTTGCATTTCTGCAAGCAAAATCTATTGATTGTGGCGCAGCTCTTGCGCTAATCTGGCCGTGGAGGCTTCCCCAATGCCTGAATTCCGCAGCACCGTCATTCCCGGCCATCGCTACCGCAACGCACTCGCCGCCATCGACTGGCTTTGCAAGGTCTTTGGATTCGAACGCCACGCCGTCCATGAAGGCCCAGATGGCAGCATCGCCCACGCCGAACTGAGCCTGGGCAACGGCATGATCATGCTTGGCTCCAGCAAGGACGATGAGCATGGCCGCGGCTTCAAATCCCCTGATGAGTTGGGTGGCGTCGAGACCTGCGCTCTCTATATCGTGGTTCCCGACGCCGACGCGGCCTATGCCCGCGCCGTCGCAGCCGGAGCTGTGGTCATCCGCCCGCTTCAGGACACACCCTACGGCAGCCGCGAATTCGCCGTGAAAGACCCCGAAGGGCACTCCTGGAGCGCGGGAACGTATGACCCGTGGGCGAAGCAGGGGTAAACGCACTTCTAATTGCTGGATGGACCGTGATGGACACAGCGAGCTGATCGCGCAGGTCAGTCGATCGGTTTCTCCCAGCCTTCTAGCGTCTTTTTGAACTCGCTCATGAACCTGCCGGCGTCTGCTCCGTCGATGAGGCGGTGGTCGAAGCCCAGGCAGAAGTGCTGCATGGAGCGGATGGCGATGGTGTCGTTGCCTTCGGCGTCGGTCAGCACCATGGGCTCCTTGCGCAGGCCGCCGATGGCCAGAATCGCCGACTCCGGCTGGTTGAGGATGGGCGTGCCGAACTCGCCGCCGAAGACGCCGGAATTGGTCAGCGTGAAGGTGCCGCCCTGCACCTCATCGGGCAACAGCTTCTTGGTGCGGGCGCGCTCGGCGAGGTCGGCGAGGTCGCGGGTCAGCTCCAGAAAACTCCGCTCCTCGGCCTGCCTGACCACCGGCACGATCAGCCCCCACTCCAGAGCCACGGCGATGCCCAGGTTGATCTGCGGGTGATAGTGGAGGAAGCCGTCGATCAGCGAGGCATTGACGATGGGGAATTTGACCAGCGCCTGGACGGCGGCTGCGGCGATGAACGGCATATAGGTGAGCTTGACGCGGTGCTGCTGCTCGAAGCGGGCCTTTTCGCGCTCGCGCAGGCGGGCGATGCGGGTCATGTCCACCTTGTAGACGGTGTGGACGTGCGGGCTAATGCGCACGCTCTCGACCATGCGCTGAGCGATGATGGCGCGCATCTTGCTCAGCGGCTGCGGCGGCACCTGCGGTGCGGCCAACAGCGCCTTCGGCGCCTCACTGACTGGGCCGTGCTCGCTCAGATGGCGCAGCACATCTTCCTTGGTGATGCGGCCCTCCGAGCCGGAGCCGGCGATTTGGCGGAGGTCGAGATGGTTGTCTTTGGCAATTCGCCGCACGAGTGGCGAGGAGCGGAGCGGCCTGCCCAACTCGCTCTGATCTGAGTGCGTTGAAACTGGAATTGCAATCTCCACCGGCGATCTTGCCTCAGCTGGTGCGGAAGCACTTGCGCCGGAGGCGCCCTCACCCGCACCGGAGGTGCCGCCGGAGGCGCGTTCACCCGCACCGGAGGTGCCCCCGATGACCGCGACCACCGTATCAACCTCCACCGTGGCGCCCTCAGGGACCTTGATCTCAGTGAGCACGCCGGCCACGGGCGAGGGAATCTCCGCATCCACCTTGTCGGTGGAGATCTCAAATAACGGCTCATCCTTTTCGACCGCGTCGCCGGCCTTCTTGAGCCACTTGGTAATGGTGCCCTCAAAGATCGATTCGCCCATCTGGGGCATGACTACGTCGGTTGGCATGGTGGTCTCTCCGCGCTGCAAAACACTTGGGGCTTGGTCAGGGAAGGCTATGAGGCGCGCCCGCTTCTGGAGGGATTATAAATTGCGGCGCATCCCGGCGGGCAAAACGGGATTCGTACCGCCCCTACAGGGCGGTGGATTCGAACTTATACACATTCCCAGGGTTTCACCCTGGGCTATTTTCACCGCCTCCCTACGGGAGGAACCGCAGTTGCTGACCGGATCGAGAAACGAATAATAGCATCCTCTGCAATAGAAGACGTTGATGCGATTGTCGTGATCTCAGGCGCGGGTTGGCCGCTCGGCCCCGCCCAGCAGCCGCTCGACCTCGGCGGGAACCTGGAGCGGCGTGTCTTCGGCCGGATATTGCGGCGGGGCTGCCTGCGCCTGGGCGCGCAACGCCGCCAGGCTCTCGACCGCCAGCACCTGCTCGCCGAATACCTGGCCGAAGCAGCGCGCCGCCTGGTGAGCAAGGTCTTGCAGAGTGGGCAAGCCCTCCGGGTTCTCGACCTCCCGCTCAAGGCTGGTCACTGCATGGTCGGCAATACCGCAAGGGACGATGAGCGCAAAATCCTCAAGGTCGGTAGTGACGTTGAAGGCGAAACCGTGCGAGGTGATGCCGCGCGCGACGTGAATGCCGATGGCGGCGATCTTGCGGGCTGGTCCGCCGGAGCCGGTTTGGTTGGGCAAGTTCTCTCCGGTCAGCGAACTGATCCCTGACCCCTGATCTCTGCCCCCTGTACTTTGTCCGCACCAGACGCCGGTCAAGCCGCAAATGCGTCCGGCGCGCACGCCATAGCCGCCGCAGAGGCGAATCAGCGCCTCTTCCATGCCGCGCACAAAATCCACCGGCCCCATGCGTCCGCCGCTGGGCGCGCGCAGGGTGCGCAGATCGAAGATCGGGTAGCCGACCAACTGGCCCGGCCCATGGTAGGTGACGTCGCCGCCACGGTTGATCTCGTGGACCGCGACGCCGCGCCGGGCGAGCAGATCTTCGGACGCCAGGATATTCGAGCGGTCAGCGTTGCGGCCCAGCGTGAGCACCGGCGGATGCTCCAGCAGCAGCAGCACGTTTTGCAAGCGGCCCGCGGCGACGAGCGTGGCCATCTCCGCCTGCAAGCGCAGGCCCTCGTCGTAGCTTACTCGGCCGAGATAGAGGGACTGAATCATCGTCCCCTACATTGTAAAGTTCGGGACAGGCGTGTCGCTCGCCATCTTCAGTCTTGAACGCGTTGCTGAAAGAGGCCATAAAACGCGGAGCGAACCCGATACGCCACCAGAAACCAAAGAACCGTCGCCAGTGCGCCCATCGCCACACCCTTCGGCTGCATCAGGATGTGAAAAAGAAGGATGTTCACGAGCACTGGAGCGAGCAGAACGAGGGCCAGCGGCACATATCGGTTCACGAGGAAGAGAATACCCGACACGACCATGATCGCGCCCACCACGTAAAAGTAGTGCGTGGCCATCAGTATACTTGCGAACTCGCCGGCCGTTCCCGGGGGCATCGGCCCCATGGGGATGAAATGCAGGAAGTCATTGGAGCCGAAGACCAGAAACATCAGTCCCAGCAGATAGCGAGCGATCGTCGCGGCAATCTTCATAGAGATCTCCTTGAATGGGTGATTTCGGGGATGAGTCCGAGCCGGAAAGCCGTTCCACGGCTCAGCTTCCGGGCTCCGCGAAGCTGTGCAAATCCTCTCCGCAGGCAATGGATGGTTTTCTATCCTCCGTGGATTCAAAGGATTTGTCTGCCGGTTCTTGATGCTAGGGAACCTCTGCACAAGTTCGCAACCCGCGTCGTATTTGAATAAACTATACGCATGAAGCAGATGGCGCGTTTTCAGCAGACACTGGCATCACAGGCGATTTTTGAGAAGCATGGCCGCAAGAGCAAGCGGGAGCTGTTTCTGGACCAGATGAACCAAGTGGTTCCGTGGGCCGAGTTATTGTCGCTGGTTGAGCCCGCTTATCCCAAGGCTGGCAACGGCCGCCAGCCAGTGGGTCTCGCGATCATGCTGCGGACTTACTTTTTGCAGCAGTGGTTCGGCCTGTCGGACCCGGGCATGGAGGAAGCCTTCTATGAGTCGCCTGTGCTGCGGCGCTTTGCCGGAGTCGATCTTCCACCCCACGGACGAAGACCTGTCCGCGGGGACCCCGGTTGGGCGTGGCCGCCGCCCCTGACGAGACTACCATCCTGCGCTTCCGCCACCTGCTTGAAAAGCATGAGTTATGCGGCAAGATACTCGACGCGGTGAATCTGTATCTTGACAGCAAGGGCATTCGCATCAGCACTGGCACCATCGTAGACGCGACGATTATCAATGCGCCCAGCTCGACCAAGAACTCGAGTGGCAAGCGCGACCCGGAGATGCACCAAACCAAAACGAGAAAAATGATCGTAGGTCACTTCCTCGCTGCAAAATCACGCACCTGCGCAGAGGTTCCTTAGGCCATGCAACGCAGCCATAAACCGATAAACAGAGCGCATTTGGAGCGCGCTTTCGCGGCCTCAGTGCTGTAGGTTTCCTGCCAATTTCCGCCGCACAGTCCGGCCAAGACACCCCTTGTGAGCGCCTTGAACCGCACTCGCCCGTACCGTTGCGCGAACCGCCAGTAGTCAATCGGGCGTGCCTGCCAACGGTCGTGTTTGGCTTGTCAGAAGACCGAGCGGCAATGTTCCGTCCGTAGCAAGAAAATGCCAATCCCATATTCGTAACTTGCGCCCTCGCAGGCCATTTTATCTTGATAAAACCTGACATTTTATCAAGTGACAACTTACCATTTGAAATTGGAAAGGAAAGCGCGGTCAAACCATGCCCGACACAACTATCAAACCCGATCCCATTTCAATAACATCCTCGAAATTGCAGCTATGGATCGAGCCTGGAAGCGTCTTTCCGAAAAAGATCACTCAAAAACACGCTTGTGTCGCGGTTGCCTTGGCAGGTTCGCGGCATCTGATTCTATACCCACGCAAACTGGTCCGCGCCTTTCTCGATCAGCCGGGTTGTGGAGCAGCCTTCAACCATGGGAACGATCTTGACCTGTCCGCCCCAGGATTGCACTTCGCGCGCGCCAGCCACCGTATCCGCATCGTAGTCGCCGCCTTTGACGATCACCTCTGGCCGGATGGCCACGATCAGCTCCAGTGGTGTTGGTTCTGCGAATACCACCACGGCGTCGACGGCGGCCAGCGCGGCCAGCACGCGGGCTCGTTCGCGCTCACCCACCATGGGACGGCTGGGGCCCTTTAATGCACGCACGGATGCATCGCAGTTGATGGCCACGATCAGGCGGTCGCCGAAGCGCCGCGCCTGCTCCAGCAGCGTGATGTGGCCGATGTGCAGCAGGTCGAAGCAGCCGTTGGCCAACACCACACGATCGCCGTTGCCCTTCCATTGCGCTACGCGGCTCGCCAGCGCCGTGCGGGTCAAAATCTTATCCTCGGCGCGGAATTCGATGCGCGGAGCCAGCGCGGCCAGCAGCTCATGCTTTTCCACCGGCGCCGTTCCCGCCTTGCCAACGACAATTCCGGCAGCCACATTGGCCAGTTGCACGGCAGTCTCCGGCGTCAGCCGAGAGGCCAGGCAGAGGGCCAGAACGGCGATGACGGTATCTCCCGCGCCGGAGACGTCGAAGACCTGACGCGCCACGGCCGGCGCCAGGAACAGGCTGCCGGGCCGCAGCAAGGCAATGCCCTTCTCGCCCAGGGTCGCGGTAAGGAACTCAATATCCAAGACGGATGGCAGGGACTCGGCCGCCGCCAGCAGGGCCTCAAGGTCGTGCGCGTTCTCTCGCACTGCCGCGGCCAGTTCACTGCGGTTGGGGCAGATCGTGGTTGCGCCCCGGTAGCGGGAAAAGTCGGCGCTCTTGGGGTCCACAAGCACCGGAATCTCCAGCCTGCGCGCGGCCTGGATGAGTTGTTGACAGACCTCGGGCGTGAGCGCGCCCTTGGCGTAATCGGAAAGCACCACGGCATGGCAGCCGGGCAACAGCTTGAGTACACGCTCGATAAGGCATTCGTAGTCTCCTTGGGTGCGCGCCTCGAGCCGCTCGCTGTCCAGACGCAGCATCTGCTGGCTCCCGCCTAAAATGCGCAGCTTGCTGATGGTGGGGAAGCCCTCGCTGATCACGAATTCAGGCAATATTCCGTTTGCGCGCAGAGCCGCGTCCAGCAACTGCTGGTTCTCGTCACCTCCGGTAAACCCAGCGACTACGACCTGCGCGCCCAGGCGGGCAAGGTTCATGGCTACGTTGGCTGCGCCGCCGGGCTGCTCGCTTTGCCGAATGGCGCGCACCACGGGCACCGGCGCCTCCGGCGAAATACGCGCCACCTCGCCCCAGATATACTTGTCGAGCATCAGGTCGCCCACGACCAGCAAGCGCTTGGCCGCCCACTCATGCTCGATTTCGTTCATGGCTTCATGCAGTAGTTCGATCAATGCACCCCTCGTTTGCCTACGGCATCTTTAGAATTGATGTGGAGCTTTGAAAGCCGTTCAGGGTCGCCTTTCCTTGCGGAAGCGCCCATTTCAATTCGGTGCCCTCAATTTGCGACGCTTCTGAAAACGCTTTCGCCGCAGACTGCGCATGCACCCAATCCAGCTCAATCCAGTCGCACAGCATGTGTCCGGCGAGCATATGCGCCTCCTGGATGCGCGCGGTCTCATTTGAGGCGACGGCGAAGAGGTGATCGGCCAGCACGGCCATTTTGCCGCCGCCTGCGCCAGTGAAAGCCACCGTCACCATGCCCTGTGAGCGCGCCGTCTCCAGGGCGGCAAGCACATTGCTACTGTTGCCTGAGGTGGAGATGCCAACCAACAGATCGCCGGGCGCGCCCAAGGCCTCCACCTGGCGCGAGAAGACAGCTTCAAAGCCGTAATCGTTGGCCACCGAGGTCAGAATCGACGTGTCCGTGGTAAGGGCCAGCGAGGCCAGTCCGCAGCGCTCACGCCGAAACCGCCCCACAATCTCCGCGGCCAGATGCTGCGAATCGCCCGCACTGCCACCGTTGCCGCACCACAGAATCTTGCCTCTGGTCTCCAAGGTTGCGGTCATTGCCATGGCAATGGCTTCCAGCACGCCCTGCTGCTCTTTCAACTGGCGCACGACTTCCAGATGCTCCGCAATGGCAATGCCAAAGATGGTTGCCGAATTGGGAGCGCTGGACATGAGTTCCTTTCTTTCGCAGTCCGAATGTTTACCCCCTGACCGTTGGACAAGCCAGATGAGATTGGTTGTTGTTATCATGGCCGGGTGGCCAACTCTGCTTTCAGAACCGGAACGCGTTCCTTGACAGCGGTATTCCTTGACCGCGACGGCGTCTTGAACGAAAAGATGCCGGAAGGGCGTTATGTCACTTCCTGGAGCGACTTCAACTTACTCCCCGGCGTACCCGAATCGATGGCACGGCTCAACCATGCGGGGTTGCAGGTGTTTGTGGTCTCAAACCAGCGATGCGTTGCCCTGGGCCTCTGCACCGCCGCAGATGTGGACTTCATCCAATCCACATTCCAGAACCTCTTGCAGAGCCGCGGCGCCCATGTGGACGGCTTCTACTTCTGTCCCCATGACGAAGGGCAATGCAACTGCCGAAAACCGCTGCCGGGGCTTTATGAACAGGCCGCGGCCGAATTCCCCGAGATTACCGCCGAGAGCAGCGCCATGATCGGCGACTCACTCCCGGATATTGAGTTTGGCCGCCGGCTGGGAATGTTGACTGTCTTCATCGACGGCGACCCTGGACGCCAAAAGTCCAGCTCACAAGCTGCTGGCAAACTTGCCGAGTTGCGCTTTCCCTCCCTGGCCGAGGCTGTGGATCATCTGCTGAAGAATCAGGCGAGCAAATCTCCTCTCATTTCCCAAGCCTGAAAACTCCCCGGAAAACCGATACTAGCTGTTTCAGATCGATAACTTGCAACGGGCATGTCAGGCAATTGTCATTTCATTGTCTCTTTACGCGATTGCATCGGCGAGCAACGCCCAACTCAGCAGAATTCACGTAGCATAAAGGTTGGAGATGCCTTGCATTGTCCGTTCACAGAAAAATGTCGCCGTAAAGGGCACGGTAAGCATCGTATATCGTATGGGTGTGGAAGGTGTTATGAAGACCATTCTGGTAGTTGAAGATGATCCGAGGATTCAAAAGGCACTTGTTCGGCTTTTTGCCTCCGAAGGCTATGAAGTCCAGATTGCGTCCGACGGGCCGGCAGGATTGACTGCCAGCCGCATGGTCAAGCCAGTCGCGGTGGTGCTCGACCTGATGCTGCCGGGCATCAACGGGCGCGATCTATGCCGATTGATGAAGGAAGGGCAGCCGGAGACGCCAGTGATCATTCTCAGCGCGGTCAGCGAAGTGGCCGACAAGGTTCTGCTGCTTGAATTAGGCGCGGATGATTATGTCACCAAGCCATTCAGCCCGAGAGAGTTGCTGGCGCGCGTTGAGGCTGCGATCCGGCGTTCCGCGAAGTCAAGCTCCGCAAAGCTGATTCAATTTGAAGAGATCGCCATCGATGCGGCCAAGATGGAGGTTCGCCGCGATGGCGCTCTAGTCACCCTGACTGCCCATGAGTTCAAGCTATTGCGCTACTTCGTCGAAAATACTGGGCGGGTTTTGACGCGTGGAGAGTTGCTGAACGATGTCTGGGGCTACGATTCCTATCCGAATACGCGAACGGTGGACAACCAGATACTGAAGCTGCGCCAGAAGTTGGAGCGCGACCCGGCTCAGCCGCGCCATTTTCTTACCGTGCATGGCGCCGGATATAAATTTGTGCGCGAGGGGCAAGACGACCCCGCACTGGTTCCTGAGCCGGTACATAGGCTCCACAAGTAGACGAAAGAGATGCCGCGTGGCAGGGGAAGACCGGGCGATGGAGTTCCTTGGATGATGCGTTCATGGCGAATGCGAACTATGCTCCTTTTGTCGCTGGCGGCGCTTGTCCTGATCATGACCGTTCTTTTTCTGGGAATGGTGCGGATGACTGTCGAACGCCAGGTTCGCGGCAATCTTGAGCTGGATATGCGGCATTCCCTGCAGACTTTCCATAACTTACAGCAGCAGCGGCAGCAATTGCTATTGCGGGAGTCTTCCCTGTTGTCGGAGTTGCCGAGCTTGAAGGCCGTGATGACCACCTCCGACTCGCGGACGATTGCCGATGCCGGCGCGGAGTTCTGGAGCCTAAGCGGCAACGATTTCTTTTCCCTGCAAAGTCCCGAGGGACGCCTGGAAGCCTATTACAACAGCGGCTCATCTCTGACACGCCAGAGTGTGGAAGCCGCACTCCGCGAGACGATCAACTCCCCTGAAGTGGCGCGCTTGTTCGTATCCGATGGCCGGCTATTTGAGATATCGTCCCGCGCGCTTACCTTCGGCTCCGGTGAACAGAGGACCGGGCTTGGCTATGTGACGATCGGTTATGTCCTGGACAAAAAGGTCGCGCGCGAGGTGAGCGAGGCTGCGGCGGCAGATGTCGCGTTTGTCGCTGATGGAAGGATTGTGGCCGGAACCTTGCCGCAAGCACTATGGCAGCAGCTCGCTTCGAGCCAAGGCGAACTGCTGCGCCGGCCCATTGAAAGCGAGCAGATGCAGCTCGGTGGCGAACGGTACCTGGCTTCATCCGTGCAACTGCAACCGGAAACCCCAACCGGCGGTGCAATTCAGCTCGTCGTATTGAAGTCGTTCGGGGAGGAAGAGCAGATTCTGGCCAAGCTGAACCGGATGGTGATTATCCTTGGCGTTCTCGCGGCCTTGTTCGGTGTGGCGCTGGCTGTTTCCATTACCCGCACTGTCACCCGGCCGATGGAATCGCTGGTGGCTGCCACGCGCGCGCTCAGTGGGGGAGATTTCTCCCACAGGATTCGCGAAGAAGGCGCGGAAGAGGTGCGGGAACTCAGCCGGGCATTCGACCGGATGCGGAGCCAGATGCAGAAGACGCAAAAGGATCTGCTGGCGGCCGAACGCATGGCGACGATCGGCCAAATGGCCAGCTCGGTTTCTCACGATCTGCGCCATTATCTTTCTGCCATCTACGCCAACGCAGAGTTTCTTGCGAACCCGAAGATCCCCGGCGAGGAACGCGAGGAGTTGCTTGAAGATGTCCGCGCCGGTGTACAGGGCATGACGGATATGCTCGACTCGCTGCTGGTATTTAGCCGGACCGGAATGGTTCTTCATTTGCAGCAGGAGTCATTGGCTGCTCTGATCGAGCGGACGATCGGAGCAATCCGTTCACATCCCGATGCACGCGGTGTTGAGTTGAGAGTTATTCCTGTTCCGCCAATCAATGTGCAGGTGGACACGAAGGAACTTCGCCGGGCGGTCTACAATCTGCTCTTGAATGCCTGTCAGGCAGCGGGCCAGGGCCAGACTTTGCCATGGGTGTCCATCGAGGCAGTGCTGCTCCCGGAAGGCATGCACATTACGGTTCGCGACAGCGGGCCGGGAGTACCCGTCGCAATTCGAGACACGCTGTTTCACCCCTTCGTCAGTGAAGGGAAGCAAAGTGGCGTGGGACTTGGACTGGCGCTTGCCAAGTACATTGCCGAGGCCCACGGCGGCAGAATATATCTGGAGGATTCGGAATCCGGCAATACGGCATTCACGATTGCACTTCCCAGCGAGAGGATATTGGAAGAGGCCTCATGTCTGGCTACGGAGGAGCGATGAGAATGTTTCCACTGAGAGTTGCAATGGCCGGAATGGTGGGATTGCAGTTGATCGCGACAGCGCTGCTCGTTGCCCAGTCGGCCAGCCCTCCGGCTGCGGACCCCACACCTGCCGAACATATGCACATGCTTGAACAGCGCATCGACCGGCTTACAGAAGCCTTGGCCACAGCGGAGCGCCAGGTGGATGAAGATCACCGCAATATGCAGGCAATGCAGGCGGAGTTGGAAGAACTTCGCAAGACTCTCGCAGGCGGCGGGCTCAGCACCGCGGAGCAAACCAACGCAAGCGCGGCCGCGGCGTTGCAACAGGCGGTCACGCAGATGCGCGAAGAGCAGGGTGTGATCGCCGCCGAGGTGCAGCAGCACGAGCAGACCAAGCTGGAGAGCGCCTCGAAGTTTCCCGTGCGCTTCCATGGTTTAGTACTCTTCAATGCTTTTGTCAACGAGGGCGTGGTGGATCAGCCGGATATGCCCACCTCGGCATTGCGGCGCACCCCCGGCCAGAGCCATGGCAGCGTTGGCGCCGGACTCCGGCAGACGATGTTGAACTTCGAAGGAACCGGGCCCGTTCTCTGGAATGGCCATCTTTTCGCGGACGTGTCGCTGGACTTCTTTGGAGGCGTAACAGCGGGTGGACTGAGCGCGCCAGCCGGACTGGCGCGCATGCGCACCGCCGGCATCACCTGGGCGTGGACCCAAGATCTGCTGCGCGCCGGCTATGATAGCCCGTTGATTTCGCCGCTCTCGCCGGATTCAATTGCGGAAGTAGCACAGCCGTCCTTGTCCTGGTCGGGTAATCTCTGGGTATGGGCGCCGCAGTTGCGCTGGGAGCATCGAATTCCGCTGGCCAGAGACCGGCAGGCCGGCTTCGAATTCGGATTGTACGACCCAACTTACAATGCTCTGAACACCGTCGAAGCGAATCGCTCCGCGACTCCGGCAGAGGCCGCGCGCCAGCCGGGGTATGAGATGCGCCTCTTCTATCGCGAAGGTGGAGAACCCGGCGGGCTGCAAATCGGCGCTGCCGGATATTACGACCGGAAAAATTATGGAAGCGGGCAGACGGTGGACGCCTGGGCAGGCGCTGCAGACTGGCGGTTGCCGGTTACGGCGCATGGACAGTGGAGCGGCGAATTCTATCGCGGTCGAGGAATCGGTTCGCTGGGAGGAGGCGCCTATCGCGATGCGTACACGTACATTGACCCGAATACAGGCAACACAGAGACCAGCGGATTGGACGCCATCGGCGGATGGACTCAATGGCAATGGAGGTTCACCCAGACCATGCAACTGAATGCCGTTGCCGGACAGGACACCGGCTATGCAAGCGAATTGCGCGAAGGGATGGCGCAATACTCCAGTGCGCTCGATTATTACACGCGTAATCGTTCGCTGATGGCGAACTTCATATACCGCCCATGGTCTTCGATCGTCTTCTCTCCGGAATTTCGCCGGCTGACAAGCTGGCCACTTTCCGGGCGCGCCAATTGGGCGAATGTGTACACGGTTTCGGCAGGATACCAGTTCTGAGGGTGGTTTGAATGGATCGTTTCATCTCCATGCGGAACGGCGGACGGTGGCAAGGATATACACTTGCGTGCGGGGTTCTGCTGCTCTTTGTGGCTGTAGGACGGAATTACGGACAATCTGTCGAAGTAACCCTCCGTGTGGAATTTGCTCCAGGTACTCACACCCGCCAACTGCCCTCCGCGCAGTCTCCCACGGTCGCATGGCTGATGCCGCTCGGCGTCAACGCCGGCCCCGCTCCCCCGCTCGAGACACATACTTATCAAATGGTACAGAAGGACAAGATGTTCGATCCGCATCTGCTGGTCGTGCCGATTGGCAGTATTGTGGTGTTTCCAAATCGCGATCCGTTCTTTCACAATGTGTTTTCTCTCTTCAATGGAAAGCGCTTCGACCTGGGTTTGTATGAAGCGGGCAGCGAACGCCGTGTGCACTTCGATCGCGAAGGGGTCTCCTATATCTTCTGTAATATTCATCCCCAGATGGGCGCCGTGATTTTGTCGCTCGCCACGCCGTACTACGCGGTTTCACGGGAGGGTGCGATCGTCATTCCCCAGGTACCTCCGGGAAGTTACCTTTTGAATGTGTGGTCGGAGAGCGCAACTCTGGAGAGTCTGAACGCGGCGCGCCGCGAGGTGACGGTGCAAGCGGCAGCCACCAACTTAGGGACTGTTTCCCTCGTTACCTCCCCCAGCCCTATTACGCATCACGCCAACAAATTTGGCGAACCGTATCCGGCGTCTCCAGGTTCTGCATCGCCGGACAAAGTATATTGACGCCGGGCAGCCGCGTATACCGTGGCCAAAAGCGCGATGTGCACCCACAAATACAAGCGCAGGATGTTCTGATTGAGCTGCAGGATCGCCCATTCAAAGATCAGCGCCAGCACTAGAGCCCGCAGCCAAGCGGCATAACGAGGCGAAGATCGCCCGGCAAGCCGCAATGGCGCGACGATGGTGACTGCCAGAAAGCAAAGGAATGGTATCGAGCCGGGAATCCCGCTGGCGGCAGCAACTTCTGCAAAGACGCTTTGCCCCTCATAGATTTTGGCCTCCTCGAAGTTTTGCGGCTTTAGTCCGTTGTATCCCGCAATCGATTCTGTAATACCACCCAGGCTCTGCCCCATCCAGGGATGATTGGCGATGGTTAGCAGAGTGCCGTGCAAACGGTCTTCCCGCTCGTCGACGGAGTGAGATGCGGTTCCCAGCAACCCCGTTCCGCTCACCAGGATTTCAACCGTTTCAGGATCATCGAGAAACCAGCCAACGGCCCCGCTGACGGCCGAATATGCGATCAATAAGACCGCCGCGGTAGCCATCATCTTCCAGCCCGATAGGCGAAACCCAAGCACATAGCCGGGATGTTTCACGACCTTCCACAGCCGGGTCAAAGGTGCTGTAGATAACTCAACCAGGGCGAAAATAACTCCCATCCTGCTGAAACATATCAGCAGGGCAAGAAGGATCAGGAGATAGGCGAATGTCCATGCCTTGGAGCGAAACTCCGCTACCCCGGAGCGGCGCAGCGATCCAAGGCAAACCAGTCCCATGATGAGATAGGTGGCATAATACGATGGTTCATAACTGAACCCGTTCACCCTCGGCACACTGCCGGGCAGCCACCACTGCTCTACCAGCAGCGCCGGGCCGCCAAGGATGGGAGAGATGAATTGCACAATCCCGAATCCAGCAACGAATACATACGAAACCAAGTACAGCTTGAGCAGCAATTGCAGACGCCCTTTATCGCCGGCAAAGAGATTCACCAGAGCGAAAGACAGAGCAATATCCAGGGCCAGCCAGAGGCAATAAGCCAGGCTCTTCTGCCAAAACTCCGCTACCGGCACGAACGCCAGTTGCACGCCGCACCAGGCAACAAGGTACAGGCCCCCAAGCGGAACTTCCAGCGTCCTGCCCAGCCGGTGAGTTAGCAGGGCCGCGGCCACCAGCACCAAGGCAAACAACTGCGCTATACGAATGTTTGGTCCGATATTGATATTCAGGAACAGATCGAACGAACTGGTGAAAAAGACCACTGCTGCCGCGGCCACAAGAAAGTGATAAGGGCGATTCATAGGCTGATGACCTGCCATTCCGCGCCCTTGTTTGCTAACAAGCTCTCGACCGCCGCGGCCACTCGCTGCGGAGAGATGGAGATCATGCATCCGTTCCACTCGCACTTGGCAAATGAGCGGCCGTCATAGCATGGCCGGCAAGCCAGGCGCTCACCTCCCCAGAGGCCGATCACGCCCTTGCGGCGGGGAAGAGCTTTGGAGGGCGCGGTCGGACCAAAGAGTCCGACAAGGCCGCATTCCACCAGTCCGGCAAGATGAAGCGGGCCGGTGTCATGCGTGACGACGCAATCGCAGGATTGGTAGAACGCCAGGGTCTGGGGGATCGACCACTGGGCAATGCGGCTTTCCACAGGTAAGTCGGAAAATCGCGGTTCGACCCATATGTCTCCCGGTCCTCCGGAGAGCACCACCTCGTAACCTTTGTCGAGAAGGATTTGGGCAAGCGTGTAATAGGAATCCAGCGGCCAGCGTCGTTGTGCGTCGTCGCTCAGCAGATTGCGTGCCCCGCCGGGAGCCAGTGCGATGCGGATTTTTCCCTGCGGCTCCATCGGATTAGGCGGCAGCCGATCGGGCGCCACCGGAGCGATGTTATGGGCGCAATACTCATCCTTCAGTCCACAAAGAATGCGCGCAAACTCCGCCGAATGATGCCTCTCGGAGACCAGCTTGAACGCTCGTAATTGTTGGCTCAATGCAATCCACCTGCGTGCGCACACAGGCAGCGTAAGAATTCTGTAGCGGCAATCATACTGAAGGATCGCGCATAGGTCGTAGGAAGACCCGATCAGCCTGCCCCAGGTACGCATGATTTGCCAAAGAGCGCTCGCTTTGCGATCTCCGAAGAGAAGCTCATCATCCACGACGATGGGGCTCACCCAGCTATAGCATGAGAGCAACGGAGCAACCGTCTTTCCGCAAAGCCAGTCGATCTCCATGCCGGATTGATAGAGCATCCGCGCGGCGGGCAACACCGATGCTACGTCCCCAATGGCGCCTAATTTCACGATGAGGGCTTTGTGCGTCATTGCAATTCCACTCGATTCTCTTCAAGGTGAAAGTACGGAGCTCGCGGTTGGTTCCCTTCGAGCATCGAGGCCCGGGAATCAGCCGCCTCCCGTATCGGCTGGAGATCGCGCGCAGCGCCGGCATCGATGGATGCGCCACAAAGCTGATGCACCGCCCGCATCACATCGTCGACGGATATTTTCTCCATGATGTTCTCTGCATGGCCGCCATACTCAAACCCCAGATCGAGAATGCCGCCGCTCCCATCGGGAGGGCAGACGTTTACAACTCTCGGCCCTATCGGCCCCCAGCGATGTACGGCAGTTGGGCCGTTGATAGAGACGGTTGGAACTCCAAGGATCGCGCCTAAGTGCATGATGCCCGTGTTCACGCTGACCAGCATCTCCGCGTGGATCAGCACGCGGGCGATTTCACTGATTCCATTCCGCCCAATCAAAACCTCGGCAGAAGCGCCTTGAGAGAGGATCGTTTGACGCAATGCCTTGCAGCGCGCCTCGTCCGCCGGGGATCCTGTAATCAGGAATGTTCTTCCCGGCGCCATCAGCCGCAGGACCAGGCCGGCCCAGCGCGCATCCGGCCACTCCCGCAGCCAACTCCGCGCTCCCGAGGCCCACGCATGCAAGACGATCACCTCGCCGCCACGCAAAACTATCTCAGGAAGCGTACCTCCGGGGATCGCCAATCGGGGAGGAAATTCCTTTATTGCTCCAAGCGAGTGCGTAAGGCGGCGCATATTTTCCAGCTCATGACAGTCACCGCGGTGAGTAACTGTCCTGTCGTATCCCCGATGACGATGCTGTCCCTTGCGCTCGAAGCCAATCGTAAAGCTCGCCCCGGAGAGAAGCGTGTAGACAGCGGTGATCCTCTGCCATGAAGTGAAATCCAGCATCCAGTCCAGAGAGCATCGCCGAAGGGTCCGGATGGCCGCCAGCGGGTGGCTAATCGGCAATAACTCGATCCTATCGATTGAGGGAAGCAATATGGCGGCCGCCGCATTTGTGTTGGTCGCAAATAATATTAGTTCTGCATGGGGAAAGAGCGCGCGAATCTCCTGTGTCGCCGCGGAGGCGAGCAATGTATCACCTAAGGCTGGATTGACCAGAAGACCTATTCGGCTGGGATGCTCTGGATAACTTCTTCGGCGCCGAAAACTGGCAAGTAGATTAAGCGCGGGTATCCCAAGATAGGCATCGGCAAGCCGGTTTGTTGCATTGCCTCGCTGCATGGTTCACTTCCCGGCCTCGCTCCGCATCTCCGCCGGTGAAGTCCCGGCCGCATCGCCAAACTCGTCACCGCCATAAGCCTTTGGGTCACCCAGGCTTCCAACCTTTGGCAGGTGCCGAATGTAAAGCACAATCTGCCATATCTCCTCATCACTCAGAATTCCTTTAGAAGCGGGCATGCCAGAGGGAGCAATCCCTGCTTCGATTACGCGCTTTAGCTGACCGTCGGTGTAATCTTGTACACCTCGCGACGAAAGCAGTGGAATGGGAGGATCGATGGAACCGGCAAACGGTACTCCGGTGTTTTGTCCATCTCTACCGTGACAAACAACGCAATAACTGCCAAATGCCTGCTTGCCGGCCTCGATGTTGCTTGGCGATGCCGCTAGCGGATTGCGGTCATGCTTGCCGCCGACGGTGAGGTGATGCTTCATCCATGTAATCGTGCTGGTCTGAACCTTGCCCGGATGGCCTGCCTTGCAGCCTGCCGCTCCCAGCAGCAGGCAAGCCGCAAAGAGAGTGGGTATCGTCGCTTTAAGTTTCATGGCTTCTACTCCGTCACATGAACTAGAAAGCGCATGGAGCCGTGCCCGTTGCCGCAAAACCTTCCGCAACGGCCGGGGAAGTCTCCCGCCTTGTCTGGGGTGAAGGTAACTTGTGTCGCATGGCCCTTGACGATGGTCTGATTCACGCCGAGCCCTTCAATGAGCAAACTGTGCGAAACGTCTTCGGAGATAAGCGACAGCGTCACTGTTTCGCCCTTCTTTACGGTGATCTCGGCGGGTGTAAACTCAAATCGCCTGGCATGAATCTCAATCCTGCGCTGCGAGTTCTGAGCGAACAGGCCCGGCACGGCGGCAGAAATGAATACAACTGCGAATATGGCCAGAATAGGTTTCTTCACAAACGATCCTTTCCGTGAAGGAATTCCTTAATTGTCGAACTCGAATAAGTTGCAACCATCCTGGAAAGCGCGGCCACGCCTGCTTGCACTTATGGCGCCAGGTATTGCAATAGCAGTTTCTCGTCCTTGCGGCTGAGGCGCGCGCGTGTACGCATGTGCATCAGAATAGTCCCGGTGACGCGCGGGTTCAGCGTCATGGGCGGAGTGTGGCAGCGTGCGCAGTTCGCCGCAAAGATCTTTTCTCCGGGGTCCGCTGCCATCGCCGTGGTTTGCGCATGTGCGGGCCCGGTTGCAGCCGGAACAGCTTGACCAGTCGCGGCAACCAATGTGGCGATACACACTCCTGACGCTACAAGAGCAAGGAGCCACCTTTTGCGCACTTGATCGTTCATGATTTTCTCCCGGGCCACAAGGGCCAAATAAAACGGTAGGTGAAACCAAAGTTCCATGTGTTACTGTTCCCATTGTGGCTGAAGAGTCTTCCGTAACTGGATTCAAGCCTCCAGTCATCCCGGATTTGAAAGTTGAGGCCAACCTCGGGACGCTGCTCGTTTACGCGCGCCAATCCGTTGCCGCCGCCGTTGCGAACGAAGAATTGTTCCATCCGCCCCACCAGTTGCACATGCCGAAAGAAATCCGGCGCGACGGGAAACTGTTGAGGAATGTGCGCCGCTTCGATCCAGTAACCGTCCCCATAATGGTTGCGATCGTACTCTGCCTTCAGGTCTACAGAGGCGCGCTGCGGCTGCCAGGAAAAATAGGCGGCCTCATTGTTGATCTGATAGCCCTCGAGTGTGCGCTGATAGGACAACCCAGCCTCGACCCGTTTCGATGGTACATAAAAGCTTGTATCTCCGCCAACGGCGCGAATAGCCTGCAACTCATTGGTAGAAGAATGTGCAGACATGAAGGCGCTGTATTGGATGCTGGCCGATGGCAGGCTGGCCGCGATTCCGCGCAGCATGAAGCCGTCCGCTGCTCCGTATGGGTTAGTCCCGATCGAATAGGTAAACGGCGTGTCTTGCAGATTGCGAATCCAGACCGGGGCCAGGCGCTCGCTGTAGAGACCGAATGGAAGGATAAAGCGGCCGGCGACAATCGTTGCGTGCGAATCCGCAAGCCAATCCAACTGTGCATAATCAACGGTCTTGTAAACCTTGCCCGCAAATCGTCCGGAAAATGGCTCAGAGGGCAAGTTCTCGCGCTGGAAGAAGCCTGTGAATTCGACGCGCGACTCCAATAGAAGTGAATGGCCCATCGGCGCCAGCAGCACAGGAACTATCTGAGGTACGAGACTTTGAACCCCGCCGGAAGTATTCTGAATATAGGCGAAGGCGCCTGAGATCACAGGCACATATCCGGCCGTGGTGTGCGCCCGAAGATCGTCTTGTGCTCTCCCCACAGTGGAACCAAGGAGAATGCAAGATGGAAGCACTAACAGCCCAATCGTTTTGCGCAGAGTGCATCGATCGATCAGTCGCAACTTTCGCTTCCATATTTGCCTATTGGCCGATTGAGTCGTCATTCAATTCACCTTCGCCTTTGGTATGGAACCACATTCGGTCTGTTCACATCCCGCTGATAGATCCACGTCTTGCCGGTTGGCCATTGTAACGCACTGGCATGGAGTAACAGTACATGACTCAGATTGCAATGCGAACGGGACAACACTAGAGCCAGTATAGTTAAGGACTGACTGTTATCTGTCACTGTCCTGTCTGAGAGTTGTCATTGTTTTGTCAATTCCTAAGTTAGGTGCGAAAATGGCTATTTGTCCGATTGCTAGGATTGCAAGGTCAAGACACCAGGCGGAGCGGCAACATGCCATTGAAGGCCGTGACGCTGAAATGGAAACAAACGTAGCTCTGTGGCCAGATTGCGCAGAGTGTAAAACTCATCCGATGCAACCGTGATCTCTCCGCTGCGCATGACAGCGGCGATGTCGCGGCGGGACAACGTGATAAGCGAATCGCAGGGCGGCCGGCTGTGATCGCGCACGATCAGAAGGTCCGCCACGCCACCCTCTGCAATTGTGCCTTGATCTCCGGACAACCGCAGGAGCCGCGCCGCGCGGGAGGTTACCATCCGATAAAGCAGATCGGATGGAAGATCCAGCAACGCGCGCGCCGCCTGCACTTCGTCGAGCAGGTCTCCTGCCGCGGAGAGCGGCGAGTCGCTTCCCAGCGCAATCGACGGATAACTCAAAAGCAATTCGCGGGCAAGCGTCTGGCCTAGGATGTGGAGATTGGAGGTGGGACACCATACGATCCAGACTCCCGCGGCCCGCAGTTTGAGCCAATCCGACTTGGAAACTCCAATCGCGTGAACCAATACCAGGCGCTCATTCAGCTTGACCTTGCGCTCCAGCCGTGCTGACTCGCGGCACGATTGCGCATCCGTCCCTTCGGCAAAATGAAGAATGAACGGCCGGTTTACTGGCGTTTGCGCAAAGCGCCGGGCCCATTGCCGGTCATCAAGAGAATGCGCCCATCCACAATCGGTATGCACCTTGACCGGAAGAGCGTTGCCTGTCAGCAAGGCATGAGGAGCATCGTGATGGCATACGGTCGTTACTCCGGCTAGCGCATTCTGTATGGCTCCCCGCCAAAACCGCGTCTCCTTGGAAATCTTGAGCAAGTCGAGCAGCGGCGGTTCCTCCGGGTGATAAATATCCTCGGCCCACTCGCGCCAACTGGGATAGGGGCCTTGCCCAAGCCTGGGGAAGATACCAAAGTGGAGATGATCGTGCGCGTTGATAAGTCCGGGAAGAATCAAATGATCTTTCAGGTTTATCACGCGCAGAGATTTGGCAATGCCGGCCGGCGCTTTCCTGCCGGGAATTACTGCCGCGATCTTTCCATTTCGCACCACAAGCGTGGCCCACACCGCCCGCCCAGGATCAAGAGCTACTCTGGCGCCGGAGAGAACGCACTCCGCCGGAAACGGCTCAGTCACTCCCGCCGCTGTTCCCAGTGTCATGCCGGCCTTCTGCGATAGCTGGCGAGAAACAGCACCGGCAACCCCTTGACCGCCGCGTACAATTCCGGGCGTCCAGCATGGAGAAAGATCTCCTTTTCAACGTCTCCAAAGCAGTGCTCATGAAGAAACTCCAGTTCAAAACAGGCTTCTTTCATGGCCGCGTGCAAATTGTGGAGCTGGTATGGATGCGTTTGAATTTCAATTACCTGATGGGCGCGGCGAAAGGTTCTTTTCCACCCATACTCTCTAGTCGCCGGATGCACGTCCGAGATCAGCGCCAATGCGCCAGGGCGAGCGATTCTTGCTGCTTCGCGCGCCAGTTCATGCAGATCATCCACATAAGAGAGCAGAAACGAGGACAGTATCCAATCGGCGGAAGCTGTGCCGAGCGGAGTGTATAAACAATCTGCTTGCAGCAGGCGCGCGTTGCGTCCGAGCCTCCTGGCTGCCCGCTCCAGCATTGCCGCGGAAACATCCACTCCGGTCAACGAGCGTGGTTGCAGAGGGGAAATTTTTTCCAGCCACCTCCCTGTTCCGCAACCCAGATCGACCACATCGCAGTGTGTTGCTGATTGCAGCAGGGGAGCAAGATGGCGTTCCTCCAGGCAGAACAACGGATTAGGCGCAGAGTCGTACTCGGGCGCCCACAGTTGATAGGCCTCTTCCACCGGCAGCAGCCGGGGCGCGCAATCGCTCATATGCTCTCGACTTTTGGTTTACGCAATTGAATGAATTGATGCGCTAGATGCAATTCCAGGGGAGAGGAATAGAGCTGGAGCGCGTAACGCCAGGAGCTAAGCAGTTTCAGCAGCCTCCTGCTCCAGGCGGGAGCTTGAACATCCTGTACCGTCGGCCAGCGGCACGCCACAACAGTTTCGAAGTTATCGATCAGCTTGCGCGTGGAATCTTTCATCCAGGGCATGGAAGGGTTGACCCGCACCGTAAAGTCGTACCATCGTTTTGTGGCCCACTCTTCAATCGTGGATGGGAGGTTCACTTGGGAATCGACATTCCCGTACATAGCCTTGGGTTGTGGAACCGGAGTGTAGTGTTGAATGATGATCTCCGTGGCGGGGTTGAGCTGCTTGATGTGACGGATGAACGCAATGGTTTCACGCGTGTCGCGCTCGGGATCGCCGGGATTTCCGACCACAAACGAATACTCGGGCACAATGCCGACTTCCTTCATGCGTTTCGCGACTTCGATAGTTTGATCCGTAGTGATGCCCTTGTTCATTTCTTTGAGTACCCAGTCCGATCCCGATTCAGCGCCGAAAAATATCATGGCGCACCCGCCGCGGCGAATGGCATTGAGCGTGGCCGGGGAGTAACGCGAGATGGTGTCGATTCTTCCCTCGCACCACCAGCGCAGATTCAGGGGCTCAAGCCTCTCCATCAACTCCACGGTGTGATCTTCACGCATGAAAAAATTCATATCGTAGAATTGCACCCCGTCGACGCCGTAGTGTTCCACAAGATGGCGCATGATCGCCTCGGTGCGTGCTGGAGATTCCATCTTTTCTTTATTTCCAAAGGCAACGCCAATCGCGCAGAATTTGCATTGAAACGGACAGCCAATACTGGCTTGGTGCGCCGCTGTCCGCTTGCCGAAGTAAGAAGGGCGCAGGTATTTCTCCACCGGAAGGCGATGAAACGGGCTCCAGGGAAAGGCGTCGGGGCCAAGCATCGCTCGTTCGCAGTTATGGCGATGTTCCCCGTCGTGCGTTTTGTACGAGAGACCCGCAATGGTTGAATAATCCGCTCGCCCGCGCAGTGCGGCGATCAGTTCGAGTAAAGTGTTTTCTCCCTGACCGCGTACCGCATAATCCACATATTCGGCATTCAGCGCAGAGTCTTTGTAGACGGAAGGAAAGTATCCTCCCCACACTACCGGAATGTGTGGAAACATCGCGCGCATGCGCTGGCAACTATGCATGGCGGAAACCATTTGCGGCCCCGGCATCACGCTCACGGCTAGTAACTCGACATGACGCCCGCGGCAGAGACCGGCGATCGTCTTATCCGGATCCGTGTCGAGATTGCCGTCCACAATCTCATACTCCTCCCGCCCTTCAAGCACCGCTGCCAACGCGAGAATGGAGAGCGGGAATCTGCGATTCTTTGGCTTGGCGAGCCGCGGGTAGTAGAGAATGATCATTATGCCGCCATCCTTTCAGGGGATAAGATTCCGAGATGAATATGGAATTGAGATGGTCTGCGACGTCCGGCGATGCGGGCAAAGAATGGACGCAAAGCCCATCGCCACCCATGCCAGGGCGTGTAGCGCCACCAGCGGATTCCGGTTTTCTGCAATCGCACAAGCCTTTCCGGAGTCAGATATTCCTGGCCGCCCATGTTACCACCGTCGCTCCCGAACCTGCGCAGATACTCATTTGATTTCTCGCGCTTCATCGCTTCGCCATCAGTCTCATTGCCGTAGGTTGGAGAATCGACAATCAGAATCGCGCCGCCTGGGCGCAGCACACGCAGCGTCTCGCGCAAGGTGACCTCATAATCCTGCGCGTAGTGAAACGAGGCATTGAAGATCGCCATGTCAAACTGGCCCGCGGTAAATGGAAGCATATCCATCTCTGCTTGAAAGCGCGGGAAGCTGACTCCCGGAACGGTCCGGTAGTGCCTGGCTGCGCCCAGGCCATCCAAAGGGCTTACGCTGAGATCGACGGCGACCGGCAGATGTCCGTGCAGAGAAAGCCGATAACTCATCCAGCAGTTTCCAGCACCAATGTCCAGTATCCGCAAGTGCCGCTTTCCAAGCGTCCTCACGCAGATGGGAAGTAGCTTCCTGGTCATAAACCGAAAGCTGCGCGCGCGTATCCTCCATTGTTCTGCAAACCTTCCCGTCGTGTCTTTGAACGGCAGAGAAAGGTAGAAGTCCGCATTGTTCGACCAGCGTCCCTCTGCCTTGCGAACGGCCTCATAACTTGAGAGCGGCCCCGCATGAAGAGCTGCGCGGCCGGGGCGGATTGCACGCCATATTCCATCCCTCAGAAAGATTGCCGAGTTGCAGGCCACACAGGCCGCCTTATCCTGCGCAGGCTCTGAAGTTGTCATGATCGCTTCCATCTCACCGGAACACGCAGGGCAGCGAAGAGCTAGTTCAGACCAGCTAACTGCGCCTGACCGTTCGGGACGAATTGCGACTGTTGCGCTCATGCCTCGCGCCTCACAAAATCCAACAGGATGTGATCGCCCCAGCAGCGCACGCCAGGCAGGTGAGCAAACCAGGAGTCAAGAGACGCAAGCAGGTTCAGCATTCTTTTTCTTCCCAGAAGGTGCGGTTCGCAATAGGATGGAGGGACAAACACACCCACGCCGCGCCATCCGCATAGCTGAAACCCGGAGGCGAATAATTGCCTTGCCTCGCTTACGGATGTATAGATGATTTTCAAGGAGCTTCCATCAATGCGGGCGATAGTCGGGCCGCGGCGTGTGCGCCGGAAGGCTTTGCGGAAGCGCCCTCGCAGAAGCGAGTGGACCATTTCCCACAAGCACATCCGGCCCATTACACAGAGCAGCAGATGTCCGCCCGGTTTCACGAGCCGGGCAAGCTCATCCGCAATGCCACTCCAGTCAAGCGAACAATTGAGTCCGGCAAAGTTTGATAGAGCCCCATCGAATGATCCTTCCAATTTGAATAAATCCTCGTTGCGTAGGACGGAATATTGCACCTTTGAGGAGAACGGCTCATTGCTCAGCTTGAGGTTGGCGATGCGAACCATCTCCGGGGATGCGTCGTATGAGCTTACCCTCACGCCGCCGCGCGCCAATGCCAGCGCATCTTCGCCGGTCCCGCAGTTGAGCTCGAGCACATGGCTGCCGGGAGCAAAGCAGCGCTCGATTTGCCGCGACACCTGAGACCGCTGCGCTTTGCCAATAGCCGAATAGGTAAACACCCGATCGTAGTCAAGCGCAATCGAGTCAAAAGGGTCGGCAGGGCCGGCTGCCTGCGCGATGGATTGGCACGCTGAAGCTGTCATGCAGTCCTCAACTCACTCTGCGCGGCCAAATGCAGACTCGCGCGTTCGGCTATAATCCGTCCTCTCAAAGAGCCGGCTTCTTCCTGTTGAGCCGGATCTTGTTTTACGTCGATCCGCACTAGCTCAACTTCATGCTTGAGCAACTGGTTCGCGATCTGATAAAAGTCGCCGCTGCGTCTTCCCAGTATCTCCAGTTCCCGGTCAGAGCTTTCTGCCCACGGGCGGATCTCGCGAATGAGCCCCTGCTCCTGCGTCCGTTTGAAATACGGAGTTCCTTTAATCGGATAGGCGACGGTGGTGAGAAAGACATCCGGCTTGGAGGCGCGCACATGCTCGATGGTGGCCTCGATATCTTCCATCTCCTCTCCCTCGTAACCCCACATCAGGAACATGCCAGTTTGAATCCCATAGTCCCGGCAAAGCTTTGTGGCCCGCTGCACCTGCTCGACGGATACTCCGCGCTTCATGCGGTCGAGAATGCGCTGGGAGCCGCTCTCAGATCCGATCCAGAGACGAAAGCATCCGAGTTCCGCTAATGTTCGAATAACTTCCTCGGTCAGGCGGTCGGCTCGCGAGATACATTCAAAGGGAATATGCAGCGAGCGTGAAGTTACCTGCTCGCGCCACTCCTGCAACCATCCATGGTGGATCGTAAAGACGTCGTCGGCGAACCAGAGCATGTCGGGCTTGTATCGTTTGCGCAGCCATTCAAGCTCATCGGCCACAAACCGCGGCTTGCGGCGGCGGTGCGTCTGGCCGTAGACCTGGTGACTGCACCATTCACAATGATAGGGACAGCCCCGCGCCGTGATCAGCGAGATGGAACCCATGCCATGATGGGTCCGCCAGGTTTCCACATAACGCTGTGTATCAATGGCTTCCCGTTCCGGCCACGGTTGTGCGTCGAGATCCTGTATCTGCGGCCGTGGCGGGGTGCGAACGGCATTTCCATCCTTATCAAGAAACGCGATGCCGCGCACACCATCGAGGTGCTGTGTTCCGCCGCTGCGGAGTATCGGCAACAGCTCTTCCATCGTTAGTTCGCCCTCGCCCATGACCACTACATCGGCTCCCGCGCGGAGATATTCCTCGACATACGCTCCCGGCTCCGGGCCGCCGACAATAGTCTTCCAGCCATGGCGTTTCGCCTCCGCGAGAATCCTCACCACCTTGGGACGCGTCATCAGATTGGCGTAGACCCCCAGTATGGTTGGCGTCTCTTCCCTGAGCCGTTTGTGGAGTGCTTCCTGCGTGGAGAATGTGCTGTCATGCACCTCAACTGTGAATCCGCGAGAGCGCAGATGGGAACAGATATAGAGAATGCCCAGCGGCGGATAAGGCTTCATGATCTGCATCTCTTTGGGATCTTCATGAAGAAAATACCCGTGCGTCAGCAGAAGATCTGGCATTTGTTACCTCTCTTTCCATCCTTCATAGCACTCCGGCAACGGCAGCATCCATGGCCTCATGCTCCCGTGATTGCGGCATCGATCCTTGGGGATAAATGGGAAGAGTCGTGGGCCGCGTCGTTCTGCACACGGCCTCGAGCGCATAGACTTCTTCCCAAAGCAGGCGGAGCTTCCCGGCAGTTTTGCACTCTGCGGGAAGATGCCCTTCTGTTACCTCAAAATGCAAGGCGTTGCGCAAGGAGCGGTAGAATTCTGTGCTGTAGGCGGAGCGAAACATCATGCTCAACTCGGCGCTGTCAACCCAGTTGCGCTTGTCCCCGAGCTGCTCGCTAACTCGCTCGTAGAATGTTGTGTTGGGCAGTGGATAGGAAACAGAAACTCCAATATCGTCGGGCCGGGTGGAACGCACCAGATCGATGGTCGCTTCAATCTCTTTGAGGCCCTCTCCGGGATATCCGAATTGCAGGAAGTAGCAAGCGCGAATGCCGTAGCCGCGAAGCAGTTCGCGCGCCGCGGCCACCGATTCGACGCGCAAGCCTTTGTCCATTGCATTCAGCACGCTTTGCGCACCGGATTCGACGCCCATCCAAACCTCGCTGCACCCGGCGCGCTTCAGGTCCGCCACCGTTCCTGGGCGCATCAGATCCGCGCGGCTTTGTATCTTGAAGGGGAGTACGGCGCCGTAATGCTCCATGGCATCCGCAAACTCTTCCGTCCACCTGGCGTTCAAGGCAAAGATGTCGTCCGCGAACCAGATATGCTCAATGCCATAGCTGCTCTTCAATTCCGCAATTTCCGCCGCTACCGATTCCGCCGGCCGCAACGAATAACTGTTTCCAAAAACGGGCTTCGCGCACCAGTTGCACCGGAAGGGGCAGCCACGGCTGGCGACAACATTGGTAGAGACATATCCGGTGCTCCGGTTCCATGCATCGGCATAATCGGAGAGGTGCACAAGGTCGCGTGCCGGAAAGGGGAGAAGAGAGAGATCGCGCTGCCGCGATCGAGTCTCAGTTTTCATGACGCGCCCTGACGAGCTATCACGCCAGGCAAGCCCTGGAATCCTCCACTCCGACGCCTGACCCCGGTGCAGGATAGCATCGAGCAGATCGCAAACGGTCTGTTCTCCTTCGCCCAACAGCACGGCATCGAATCCCTGCTCGAGATACTCCTCGGTGTGGTCAGCGGCATCGGAGCCGTGGGCCATCACAATGGCCCCAGTTGCCGCGGCGGCTGCGCGCATCTTCCAACTCAATTCCCGCGAGCGGAGCAGGCACATTTTGCTCAGATAGTTGAAACTGTCTTCGTAAAGGATGACCACGCGCGGCTCGTGCTGCTTCAACGAGCGAGCGAAGCCCGTCTCCGGATCTTCTAGCATGCTGTCGAAGACGGCCACGCGGAAACCGCTTTCCCGCGCCGCGGCTGCGGCGTAAAGCGTGCCCAGAGGAGGATACGGCTGCCCGCGCTCCAACTGCTTGGGGTCATAGGCAAGGTGATAGGCGTGCGTGAACAGGACATCGGCCGTTCCTGCGTCTTCCAATGTATGTCTCATCGGTTCAACAAACCTCCTGTTCACGCGTGCTGAAAGATCATTTCTTCATCCTCGTTCGCGCACACTTCTTTATCCCGAGTTGATTATGCTCTGGCTTTTCCGCTCGTATGTCACAGCCTTGTCATCTCTTTGTCATTCCCTGCTTTCACCGGTTTTTCGAAGGATTTTCCGAAGTATCCTGAACCCAGTGCGGCGAGTGTTACACAGATGATTGAAGGCGGTCACAATGCGGATGCACGGTACTCGACAACCCTTGGCTTGGCCGGTCACGCGTGTTCGTTACGGACCGACTCGGCGCTCCTGATGGAAATTGCCGGCGCATTCTTTCCCCCAAGTCAGGCTCAGGAAGCGTCAGCATCGCGCGCGATAATTACCCTGCTTGCCGGTTGCCGCAGAGGAGCATCAATGGGCTATTGCGACTTTCCCATCTTTCGCGGCAGAAACGAATTCGTTCACGCCGACTACGGACGCGAAGGCTCTGTGTGGTTCGATTTGAAAGCGCGCGAGGTCTCGGGGTTCCTGTCGGAAGGGATCATCGCCGACGAAGGATACCTTCGCCGAGCCGTGCTGGCGGTTATTGCGGGCATTCTTGCGCCGTCGTTGGGAGTGATTGCGCTGCACGCCGGATGCGTGGTGCGCGATGGCAGGGCCATCCTGCTGGCGGCCCCATCAGGCGTTGGTAAATCGACCCTCTCTCTGGCGCTCGCCTTACGCGGCTGGAGCCTCCTTTCAGACGAATGGACCTTTGTCTCCGATGCGCCGAACGGCTTGAGCGTGTGGGGCATGCGCACCTCGATCAAGCTCTTGCCCGATGCAATGCGTTACTTCCCAGAGCTGTCCACCATGTCTCCCGCTGTCTCGTTGAACGGAGAGTTGTCCTATGAAATAGATCCCTGGAGTTTTTTTAGCGTTGACCGCGCTACGGATGCAACGCCGTTTGGGATTGTTTTCCTGAAGCGCGCTTTGGAGTCCGGCGCGCGTATCTGCCATGCTTCGCACGCTGGCGAGGAAGAGACCATGCAGGCTCTGCTTGAAGAGATCGAAGAGCAGCCGGAAACAATCGCGGAACAAAGCGGAACCCGGCGATCACTGATGCAACAGCTTTGCCGGCTGCCCGCGCTGAAGGTGCGCTTCAGCGGCGAGCCTGCGGTGGTTGCGGCAGATTTAGATGAAGTTCTTACGGAGCAAATTTGTGCTTGAACGAGATTCCAGCGTCGCTCAAAAGGCCGCGGCCGCATCAACCGACCTGCTGCACAGGCGCATTCCCTTGCCTTATTCATTTCAATTTGTTCTGCGCGATTCCGCCATATGCGTCAGGACAGATTCCACGCTGATGGGTGAGGCCCTTTACAGCTTGAACATTCCGGCCGATCTCACCGGCGGAGTGGCGAATGCGGAATGGGAGATCGCGGTGGAGACTCAGCGGGAATCCGAAGCGGCTATGTGCCACGAGACCGAAACTGAGCCAATCGAAGTTTGTCGCTTCGGGCTCAGTATCGCCCTCCGCATGGGCAGTGGTTCCTGGTTCGCGCACACTCCTCCATCGCTGAACGGCGTAGGTTTTGCGATGGTGGTTGGAACTGAACGCGATCAGATTGATCAGCTATCCGTCTATCTCCGCGCGATCGTGTCCCTTCTTGATGATGGCGGCGCGCGATCGATTCCAGCCGTGACTCTGGAGGTTTGCGCATGAGCAGAGAATTCCTGTCGAGTGTTGTCTATGCCCTCCGTTTCTCCGCCAATGAGCCCGCGGACAATGCGGATGCTGACCGCAAGAGGCGCGCTTTATCCAGTTATTCGGTGCGTGACTGGTCGCGGCAGATCGGCGTGCTCGATCGAGTCGGGCTTACCCTGCCTCTTTACGCCCGGTTGCTGGAAGAGGAAAGGTACGCCAGTCTCCCGGCGCCGGCGATTGAGGCGCTCGAACAACGCCGGCGCGACAACGCGCAGCGAATGAGCGGCATGCTCATGACCTTCGGGCAGGCAGCCATGGTTTTGCGGCAGGCGGGCGTGCGTTTTGTCTGCGTCAAGGGGTTCAGTCTCATTCCCGATTACCTGACGGAGTTATGGCAGCGTCACCAGATCGATTTCGATCTGCTTGTCGTGCATGAAGACGCACTGCGCGCACAGCAGGCTCTCGAAAAGCTTGGATACAGATTGACCGCTGTTGATGGAGATGAACGCAGGTTGCGCATCCCCGCATCTCGCCACCTCGAGCACGATGCCTATCTTTACAATCCGCAGGAGGGCGCGGCTATTGAACTGCATTCTGAATTCTGGGATGCCGGAGCCGAGGCGTACCCGATGCACTGCCCCCGTGACGCCTTTGCGCAGGCGGAGATGCACACAGTTGGTTCCGTTTCCTTCCTGCGCTTGGCGCGACATCACGCATTTCTTTATCAGGTGCTTCACGTCTTTCGGCATTTCCTGGGTTCGTGGGCTCGCCTGCTTTGGCTCTATGAGATTGCCGCATTCATGCACCGTCATCAAGACGACGATACGCTTTGGCAGAAGGTGAATGCATTGCTCTGCGCGGATGGACGCATGGCGGAAGCCGCCGCGCTTGTGCTGCTGAGTGCGCATAATCTATACGCCTGTCCTATCCCGCCGGCACTCGAGAATGTTTGCACCCTGCCCGCCGGCTCGCCGGTGCGCCTCTGGATCCATCGCTACGCGCAACGGTGGCTGCTAACCGATATGCCCGGAAACAAACTCAATCTTCTGCTGCATCCGCATTTCTATTCCGATCGGCCTGCATGGCGCCGTCATCTGGCCAAGCGTCTCGCGCCGGTGGGCAATCGTCCGCTGCTGTGCGAGGGCATCGAGCGGAAGGCCGCGAAATCCCTGGCATACAAGGCCGCCAATCTTCGTTTTCAGACAGCTCGCATCTGGCATCATCTCAACACTGGCGCAGGGTTTGCGTTTGCCAGCATTGCGTGGGAGGTGCATCTACGTTCGGGCCATGCCGCCCCCTCGCCGAAAGAACTGCGCCGAGGTGAATCATGATGGCTGGCGCACAGATGCCGAGGTCGATACGCCGGCTTCTCCCGGCGGCAGAGATGTTAGTGCTGATCGCGTTGTGCGCTCTCTTTGTGGTCAAAGGGCTGGTCCCCGGATGGCGATCTCTGATCTCTGACTTTGGAAATTACTACACCGTGGCGCGCCTGCTGAGCAACCACTATGCGCTGGACAGAATCTACGACTGGATCTGGCTGCAGCGCGTGAAAGATCATTGGTCCATCCCGCAGCCGCTGGTGGGCTTTGTAGGCCTCACGCCTTTTTCCGTATTGCCGATTGTTCCGCTTGCATGGATGGACGCGCTGGACGCGAAGCGGGTTTGGCTGGTGGTGAATGTCGGCGTATTGGCCGCGTCGCTGTACGGTATGCAAAGGATCACCGTCATGGGAGTGCGCCGTGTTGCTCTGATCGCATTTCTCGCCATCATTCCTCTGCGCAACAACTTTCTTCTGGGGCAGATGCACGTGGTTGTGCTTGGCCTGCTGGTGCTTGCCTATTGGCTCGCTACGCGCAAACGCGGGTTCGGTTGCGGCTTTGTTTTGGCGCTTGCGGCATCGCTCAAGGTCTATCCGCTGTTTTTTGTCTTCTACTTTCTGCGCAAGCGCCAGTGGAAGCCGGCGGCCGTCCTGGCCGGCGCCACCCTCGGCCTTCTCGCCCTCTGTTTTCTCCTCTTCGGCGAACCCGTGATGCGCGTGTTTTTGATCGAGCAGTTTCCTCGCATGTTGCGTGCCGAGGCCAATGACCCGTTCAGCCTGACGGCTCCGTCGGCATCCAGTCTCTTTCATCGCCTCTTCCTGACGCAGCCGCTGGTGAACCCTCAGCCGCTGCTTTCATCCCCGATGCTGTACGCCCTGCTCTACCCGCTCTGGCAGCTTAGTCTGCTCGGCGCGACATTGCTGGCGATCTCTTCCAGGGACGGAGATCCGCGGCGCAGAAGCCTGGAGTGGGCCGCCTTTACCTGCCTCCTGCTCGCTCTGTCCACCGAGCCAGCCTCTTATCATCGCGTCGTACTCATCTTTGTCGCCGTCCTGGCGGTCGATGCGATTAAGGGCATCTGGCACAGAACCATTCTGCTGGGATGCTACTTCGTTGCCTGCAACCTGCACCCAGCCGTTTCAGCCCAGCATTTGATTTGGGCGTTATCGATTGACTTTCTTCCCTTTTGGGCGCTCGTGGCGATGCTGGTCTGTTTGCTTGCGGGGTTGCGCGCCGCGACCTCCATGCCGTACGGATCATGGGCCCCGCAGTCAGGATGGCCGCGTTGGAAGTTCGCGATGGCTCTGGCTGGCTTTGCGGCCATTTGGTGCGCGGCTTCGGCAACCACTCTCACCCACGCGCGATCGCTCGCTGGCCCTCAGTATCTCGCGGAGGGCACAAGCAGAACATTTGCGCGATTTGCTCCGCATCCGGCTGGCAAGCATAGCATGACCGTGGCCATGGGTTGGCAGGGTTATCGCGTGGAAGATGAAGGGGGCGGTGGTGCGCAAACGGGTCCGCCCGGTGTTGAAGAGGACCAACTCGCCATCGGGTCGAGTCCGAATGTGAACCGTTATTGGATCGAAGCCGTGAGCGGCGGGATCTCCCGGCTGGTGGAGTTGCCGGTATCCTCAAGCTCCGCGGCAATTGTCCCCATTGCCACCATCCTTGATGCGGAAGCGCCTGCTCTCTCGCCGAATGGGCGCAGCTTGATTTTCCTGCGCGAAGTCAAAGGAGCCGGCAGGGCGTGGATGGTTTATCTCGATGAAAGCGGCCGGATACTGGATGCGCCGTTGCCTGTCACTCCCGAGAAGATGAACGTCTGGGACGCAGTCATTGCCGCACCGGGCCTGCTCCTGTTTTCTGCCGCGGAAGATGGCAACCCGCGCCTGTTTGCTGCTCATCAGGGAGAGTCGCCGAGAAGAATCCAGGATGCGGGCAATGCGATGGATTCGTCCACTGTGAATCCTGCGAACGGCCTTCTCGTTTATCGGCAGCGGAATGGAAGTTATTGGCACTTATTTGGGGCCGGCTTGCCGCCGAACGCCGCCACTCAACTCACCTTCGGCGATTGCAACGCCTACGGCCCGGCCTGGAGCGATGCCGCCACTCTGCTCTACATCAGCGATTGCGGGCGTGGCATGGGGCTCGGCGCCCTGGCGATCAGCCATCCAAACATCGTTCCCCAAGAGCCTGACCATTCGCTGAGATCCGCGATTCTCACCAATCACCCGCAAGGAGAAGCACAACGATGAGCACAGCGATCGGCTCAATCACTGAAACAGCGGCCCGCGAATATCAGGCCAGTGCCGGGGCTCGGCCAGCGCTCACGGTTCTGGATCTGCTGACGCTGCTGGCCGGCCGCTGGCGGCTGCTCGCCAAGGCTGCATTGGTTGGCGCGGTTGTGGGCCTGGCGCTTGCATTTCTGCTTCCCACTCGGTACACGGCTGTCACCACCATTCTTCCGCCGTCGTCCTCGTCCTCGCTGGCTTCTGTCTTTGCCACACAGTCGAGTGAACTGGGAGCTCTGGCTGGATTAGCCGGAGGCAACTTTGGCTTTCGCTCTCCAGCCGAGGTTTGCCTCATCATGTTGAGAAGCCGCACCGTTGAAGACTCCATCATCCAGCGCTTCCAATTGATGAGCGAGTATGACAAGAAGAGGCTGTCCGATACGCGCACGGCATTGGAGCGCAGGACCTCGGTGACGCTCAATGTCAAGAGCGGCGTCATTGCCATCTCCGCTACCGACGGAGATGCGGCGCGCGCGGCGGAACTTGCCAACGGCTATGTGGACGAGTTCAAGAAGTTCTCCGCTTCACTTGCCATCACCGAGGCCAGCCAGCGCCGTCTCTTCTTTGAGCAGCAGCTTCTCGATGCCAGGGGCGCTCTGACCCAGGCTGAGGAAGCCATGAAGAATACGCAGCAAACGACGGGTATGCTGGAGCCGGCCGGCGCATCGAAAGCCTTGCTGGAAAGCTCTGTCGCTGTGCGGGCGCAAATCGCCGCCAAGCAGGTTCAGCTTCGCTCCATGCGCACCTATGCTACGGAAGATAATCCCCGCCTGATTCAGGTGAAGCAGGAAACCGCCGCGCTTGAGTCGCAGCTTGCGGAACTTACCGGTACGAATACGGAGGCGGCAGGCGATCCGCTTGTGCCCAAGGGCGATATGCCTGAAGCCGGCGCTGAGTATCTGCGCCGCTTGCGCGATGTGAAGTACAACGAGTCGGTGGTCGCGCTGCTGGCTCGGCAGTTGGAGATCGCGCGCCTGGACGAGGCCCGCCAAGGCGCGGTGATTCAGGTAGTCGATTTGGCTGTCACACCCGACAAGCGCTCCTCGCCCAAGCGATTGGCGATCTTGCTGGCCTCCATTCTTTTCGCTCTCTTTTGCGTGAGCTTTTGGATTGTCTATCGATCACATGAGGTGAGTTTGCGGACAAGCCGATTCGCCGCGCAGACCGCCGCGCTGCTTCTTGTGCTACTTGCGATGACCCCTGTCCTCTGCGCGCAGACGACGGAGAATCCGGGACAGTCCGCTCCCTGTTCGACCAGCGCGGACGGTTCGCAAGAAACGCCCTGCGCCGATTCTCAGCAAGACACGTCCGTTGCGCCATCCAACCCGCAAAGCCTGGATGAACCCTTTAGAGCCTGGACGAGTACAGAGCAATCCGGCCTGCAGACACGCCGCAATGCGGAGGAGGCATTGACAAAGACGATGCGAATGCAAGACCGCCGCGCAATGCCGGCGCAACCTCCCGAGCCGCACACGGAGTTTGAACAAATGGCTGCCGATTCGACAGGCCGCCCGTTGGCCGTCTTCGGCAGCTCGCTGTTCGCACAGCCGCCGGAGACCTTTGCGCCTGCCGGCGATGCCCAGGTTCCAAGCGACTATACTCTTGGATCTGGCGATGAACTGCGCATTCGGATATGGGGCCAGATCGACGCCGATCTGCGCATCGAGGTTGACCGCTCGGGGCAGATCTATCTCCCGCATGTAGGCGAAGTACCGGTTGCGGGCGTCCGCTATCGCGATCTGGACGACTATCTCAAACAAGCCGTCGGGCACGTCTACAAAAACTTCAACCTGGAAGTGGCCATCGCGCGCCTTCACTCTATTCAGGTCTTCGTCGTCGGGCAGGCAAAGTCGCCGGGAGTTTACACCATCAGCTCTCTGAGCACATTGGTGAACGCCGTCTTTGCCGCCGGTGGGCCTTCGCCGCAGGGATCGTTGCGCCATTTCCAATTGCGGCGCGGCGATACCACCGTGCAGGAGTTCGATCTGTACGACCTTCTGGTCAAGGGGGATAAGTCGCACGACCATGCGTTGCAATCCGGTGACGTGATCTTCATTCCCCCGGCAGGTCCACTGGCCGCCATCGCGGGATCGGTCAATACTCCGGCTATTTATGAACTGAAAGGCGACACCACAATTGCATCACTGATCGAGACAGCGGGAGGACTGAATACCGTAGCCGACGGTAGCAGCGCGGTGGTCGAGCGCATCAGCGAGAATCGATCCCGCACAGTGCTTCAGTTCCCGCTCGATGCCCAGGGCCTGGGCTTTGTGCTCAGAGGCGGCGACTTCGTTCATATCTCCAGTATCGTTCCGCGCTTCGACGATACTGTGACTCTGCGCGGCTATGTTACCGATCCCGGCCGCTATCCATTCCGGCCGGGAATGCATATTCGCGATCTGATCCCCAATCCCGAAGCGCTGCTGCCGCGAGAATATTGGCTCAATCGCGCCAGCATTACCGATGGCCGCCAGAGAGAATATCCGGTGCGCAAGCAGATCCAGGAAACTTCCCGCAAAAGCTCGGCGCAGGATAAAGCGGCGAATGCCGGCGGCAGCGCAACTCCCATGAACCAGCCAATCCAGCCGCCCGGCACGCCGAACAACTCGTCAACACGCCAGCAAACAGTTACGGAGTATTACAAAGATCTTGCCCGCTCCGAATCCGTTCGCGATCCAGGCCAGGACGCGGCTGCCGTTTCCGGCAGCGGAACGGAGATGCTGACGCGCGATCTGCAAAAACTTGTGCCCTCGGTCAACTGGAGCTATGCACTTATCCAGCGGGTCAATGCAACTACGTTGAAGACGCAATTGATTTCATTCGATCTCGGCAAGGCCATCGAGGACAACGACCCGGCAAGTAATCTGGCGCTTGCGCCCGGCGATATTGTGACTGTCTTTTCGCAGCGTGACATTGTGGCTCCCGAGCAGGCGCAGACTCGCTATGTCAAAGTCGAAGGCGAGGTGGAGCATCCCGGCATCTATCAGTTGGAAGAGGGAAGAACGCTTCAGGATGTGCTGGAGTCCGCGGGCGGATTGACCGCCAGAGCTTACCCTTATGGCGCGCGCCTCACTCGGGAATCCGCGCGCGTCGAACAACAGAAGGGCCTGGATGAGATGGTGCGCGCCGCCCAGGCGGAGGTGCGCGCATCGACGGCGTCAGCCGCCACCAGCGGGCAGGATCCCGGCGGCGCTGCTGCCCGTCAGGCTGCCCAGCAGACACTCCTGGCCAGTCTCCGCTCAGTGCAAGCCTCCGGCCGCGTGGTGCTTGCCATGCAGCCGAGCGCAGGCGGCATTGCGGATTTTCCGCCGATTGTTTTGGAGGACGACGACCAGATTGTGATTCCGGCGCGCCCCAATACAGTTTCAGTCTCCGGCGCGGTCTATAACCCGGCATCTTTTGTCTACGACGCCCGGCACACGGTTGGCGACTATCTGAGACTGGCCGGTAAAGGCGGGCTTAACTCAAATCGCCGCCACGCATTCGTGCTGCGCGCCGACGGCACAGTCATCAGCCGCCAGGAGGTTGGCAGTACTTTCCACAATAGCTTCGAGAGTTTGCCGATGAACCCTGGCGATCAGATCGTGGTGCCGGAAAAAGTCGACAATGGCGTGGCGCGCGCGTTGCATGACTGGCCCCAGATGCTGACTCCGCTGGCGATGAGCGCGCTCGCAGTCGGCACATTTGTCCCATAGCCTGGAAATCGAAAACAAGGTACTCCATGTCAACCCAGCGTTCCATACCCTATCCCGAAACAGCTTCCTCCCCGCCGGGCATCGCCTTGGTGCGCCGCCTCGACGCGCCGTCCCCCTCCCGGCCCGCGCATTGGGAGCGCGCTCTTTTGCGGCTATGCCTCTACCCGCTGCCTGCCATCTGGGCTTTGTTGCTGCGAGCCGCCTGGCGCGCAACCGGCCCCCATTCCCTCACTTCCCCAGTCAATTTGCAGTTTGTCCTGGTGCTCTCCTTCACATGGATTGCGGCCATCGAAGGCCTGAATGCGGCCAAGTGTGAAAGAACTAATCGGGAGCATACCGGTTCGATGGCGATCCTGGCCTCTGTCTGCGTGGCATCTAGCGCGGCGATGCTGCTGCTGGCTCTTCTGGGCATCGCTCTGCCGGGGTTGCCGCAGTGCGCCGCCGATGCAGCATTTCTCTTCACCGCCTCGGTTATCATCAACATCTCTTTCCGCACAATCTTCAATACGCAAAGCCCTCTTACCCGTATTGTTGTTGTCAATACGCATATACATAGCGGCGGAATATCGTGGATCATTACTCGCAAAGTAGTCTCGCGCCATGAAATATCCGGAGCAATCCGCTTGGAATCCCTGGGGAATTCACACCCGGCGAAAAGCGCGCACAGCCTGGACGAACTGGTGCAAGAGATACAACGCGAACCACTGGAGGGAGTGCTTATCTCCGCACCCTTGACGGAGATTGCCGCTCTTTCGCAACGCATAGGCGCATGCGGCGGTATGGGCGCCCCAGTGCGCTTCATTACTGACTCCAGCGAAGGCGCATTCTTGCGCCAGAGCTTCTCAAATGCCAAATGCCTTTACCTGCTGAATACCGGCGCTGCGCCGACCAAGTCTCAGAACTACTCCATTCTAAAAAGGGGTTTCGACCTGGTCTTTTCGCTGGGCGCAATCATTGTGGGATTGCCCTTGTTTGTGCTCATTGCCTTTGCAGTGAAGATAAGTTCAAAGGGCAGCATCTTCTTTACCCAGGATCGCGTGGGATGGAACGGAAAAGTATTCCGGATGTATAAATTCCGCACCATGCACGCAGTTACGCCCGGCGAGAGCGACACCTGCTGGTCCCAGCCGGACGATGCCCGCCATACCGCGGTGGGCAGATTCCTGCGTAAATATTCCCTGGATGAATTGCCCCAGTTCTTCAATGTGTTGCAAGGTGAGATGAGCGTGGTGGGCCCGCGCCCCGAGCGACCTTATTTTGTCAACAGCTTCCGCGGCGAGATCGACGAGTATCATCGCCGCCACCAGATCAAAGTCGGCGTCACCGGATGGGCGCAGGTCAACGGACTACGCGGCGATACCTGTATTCGCACCCGCGTGATGTATGACCTCTACTATCTGCAAAACTGGGGCTTGATCTTCGATCTGAAGATCATTTTGCGCACTGTTCTCTGCGTAATTTGTGGAAGAAATGCTGATTGAGCGCTATCGCCATCCGTGGAGGCCTTGAGTCGCGATGAAGAGTTTTGGGCTCATCGTCATCAAAAATGCCGCGGTGAACGTAGCGCGTGGCGGCGCAACAGCAGCCGTTGCGCTGGCTCTGCCGCACTTCCTGACGCGCGCCTTGAGCCCGGACCGGTTTGGCGCGTGGTCACTGATGCTGCAGATTGCGGCCTGCGCGAGTTACCTGGACTTTGGCCTGCAGACAGCCATTGCCCGTCATGTTGCACAGTTGATGGAGAGTGGCGACGAGCGCCGAATCAACCAATTGGCAAGCACGGCGCTGACGATGCTCACCGCGGCTGGAGGCCTGGCTCTGGCCGCGATCGGAATTCTGCTCTGGCAGTTATCGGTTTTCTTTCATGGCATTCCGCCGGCACTATCCCATGAGTTTCGTCTTGCCGCGTTGCTACTGGCGGCGAGCACATGCGCGCAGTTACCGCTTTCCACATATACCGGGATTCTAATTGGACGGCATCGCAATGAGTATCCGGCGCTGGCGATCGGAGGCAGCCGCCTGGCGGGCGGCGCCGCGGCGATCGTGGCCGGTTTCCTCAGCCACTCTCTGATTGCGATTGCGATCTGCGTAGCGATCGCGAATCTGCTGGGCAGTCTGCTGCAAGTGGTTTTTGCCTACCGCATTCAGCCCACGCTCCGCATCCACCTCTTCGCTTCCGATTGGAAGTTGGCGGCACAGCTTGCCCGGTATTGCGCAGGACTTACGATCTGGTCGTTCGGCGTCTTCCTCGTCAATGGGATGGACCTGGTCGTGGTTGGGCATTTCCAATTCCCGGCTGTGGGATATTACTCAATCGCAACTGCCCTGATTACTTGTTTTATAGGCTTCAATTTTGCGGTGATCAACGCGTTCATGACCCCCATCGCCGCACTTCACGCGCGTTGCGAACTCTCACAAATCCGAAGCTCGGTTCTGCTGGCTACACGCTGGATCATAGTGATCAATATAGCGTTAACGGCGCTTGTCTTCGTCTTTGGGGAATCGGCGTTGACACACTGGGTTGGCAGCGCCTATGCACAGCCGGCATTTTTTATTCTCAGAATTCTTGTAGTCGCACAGGCGATCCGCTGCATCGGCGGCGCTTTTTGCGTGATGCTGATTGCCACGGGCCAGCAGCGCCACGGTATCGAAGGAGCCGTGGTGGAAGGCATCGTGAGTTTGTGCGCGAGCCTCCTTGGCGCTGTTTACTTTGGTCCGGCGGGTGTTGCTGCTGGAACGCTCGCTGGCACGGTATGCGGCCTTCTCTGGATTCTGATGCGCACCATGCCCCGCGCTCAGGCAGTTCCGATGGTTCGCAAAGATTATCTGATCGAGGGGATGCTGATCCCCCTGCTTGCCTGCTTGCCGGTACCCGCTTGCGCGCTCATCGGCGTCTGCACGCACGGGCAGTTTCAAGCATGGGTCTTGCCGTTCGCTATTGTTGCGACGGGATTTCTCCTTCTTCGTATCGGTCGCCTACTGCCTATCCGCAGTTAAACACTGCTGTGACTCGCGCCAAGTTCAGTGTTGGCGAGGCGCGGTGATGAGTTTCCGGCCGGTAATTTACACATAGTCATCTCTTGAGAGAACGGTCCAGAAGCTCATATTCCGGTTTAACATGCACTAAGACTTCCGCGATCTTAGCCAATCGCTCAAGCACGCAAATAACAAGCGCGTTGCCGCGTTCCAGTTTCTTCACAAAACGGAGAAGACCGGGACGGTTTGTCGCGGCTTCTCGTATCCTTCATCCCAAACAGGGTCTGCATACGGCTCTTAATGATGTCTGTTCTCTTTAGCACTTTAGAGATCTATCTTCTCGGTCTTATTTAGAGGATGACCGGGAAGGAATTGACAACATAGTTACACGCGCATGACATATTCCAACAACATCTTACCTATGCTCAGAGTTACGGGTCCGCGGGCAGTGCCTTATGGATTGGCTGCTCGACGCAGCGCGGCAGCCGGATCCTTCCCCCCGCAACTGGCAACTATTCGTAACTAGCTGCCAGCCGGAGACGACAAATGAGGACTCAAAGATGAACAGGGTCAGTGCAATAGCTCGCTTGATTTGCATTGCAGTTACAGTTGCTTCGGCAGCGCCGATTGTCGCGCAGACCGGCGCATGGACATCACCTGTAGTGCTGAGTACTGGCGGTCAGGGCTGGGAGGCAGCCGCCGCCATCGATGGGGATGGCAACTCGCTCGCTCTTTGGGACGAGCGCACAACGCAGGATCAGCTTTGGTCGGCATCGAAAGCGAGCAGCGGCAGTTGGGGGTCCGTATCGGTGGTCTCCCCGACCCTCGAGACAACTTCTGTTTTTCCCGCCGTTCGGATCACCGCGGCAGGATTCGCTACAGCAGTGTGGAGCGACTCGACCGGCGTGTGGACAGCCGATCGCCCACCTGCTTCCAAATGGGACTCCCCTCAACTTCTCATCCCCGGCGCGAAAAATCCGACCTTCGTAATGAATTCGCGAGGCGATGCCGCGATCGCCTGGACTGTGGGCGGCGGTCCCAGGAGCACCACCGGCTCGGTCGTGTCCGTCCTCCGGCCGTCTGGGGGAGGCTGGACGGCACAACAGACAATCGCAAGCGGCGCGCATATCTCCGCCGATCATGCGGCAATCGGAGCGTATGGCGAGATAATTGTTACTTGGGAGACCTACAACGCAGTCTGCAAAAAATACGGTTGCGTGCTGAGCAGTTATCTCCTGCATGCCTCCCGGCAAAATACCGGCGCTGGCGTCTGGGTGGACTCGGGTTCGCTGTTAGGGCCCGACAAAGCTCCGCACGACGCGCGAGTGGCGCTGGATTCCGCGGGGGGAGCGATCCTGGTGGCACTGAGCAGTTCCGGCGTCTACACCTCTGCTACGCAGGGCAATTCCGGCGGCGCCTGGAGCTCGTTCAAGACCGCCATGACTCCTCAAGGTTCGACAATCATCTCCGATCTGGCGAGTGACGATGCGGGGCAGGTAACGCTGGTCTATGAGTCCATCACGTACCCCACGTCGCAGGCGCTTGCGGTCAGCGGGGCCATCAGCAACAACATGTGGTCCTCGCCTGTGGTTCTATCCAGCGGCGACACCCTTGTCGGCGAGGCGAGCCTCGCACTTGCTCCCAGTGGCGCAGCTCTGGCCATCTGGTTATCGGACAGTGCGACTCCGGCGATCCGCGCCTCCACCAGAGCTACCGCTACTGGGACCTGGAGTACTCCGGTCACTATCTCCGGGCCTGGCACTTCCATCGCGCCTGAAGCCGCCGCGGTGGATTCCTTGGGAAATGCAGTCGTCATTTATTCCGGCTATAACGCTGCAAGCGTGCATACGGAATACGCCACAAATTATCAACCCTAGCACTGATCTGGAAGCGGGACGGCGCGCTGCTGCGATTCGGGCGCGCCGGAATCCTCACCCTGAAGTCAACCGAAGAACGCCACCGAATAAGGAGAGAAAACAAATGTCCCCCACAGGAAAACTTGGAATGTCGATGATGTTAGCAACGCTCTGGCTGTGCGCCTCAACGTCTCAAAGCACGGCACAAACATATGCCATCAAAGACCTCGGCACACTGCCCGGAGACTCTGTCTCCAAAGCCTACGCACTCAACGATGCAGGCGAGGCGGCAGGCGTTTCTGAAGGGCCAACCGCCGCGATTGCAACGATCTTCAGTGGCGGAAAGGCGACGAGTATCAGCACGCTTGGAAGCAGTGTTTCACTGGCAACCGCCATCAACAGCTCCGGGGAGGTTGCCGGGTGGAACTCCTACGATTCCAGCGCCAGTTTTGATCCCCAGGCTTTCATTTTCACCAACGGCAGCATGCAGAACATTAACTCGTCAACCCTGTTTCCATCCGGCACCGAGGCCAATGGAATCAATGACTCCGGCGAAGTGGTGGGAACCGGGTATCTTACCTCTTCAAACTTTCATGCGTTTCTGTTTAGCGGAGGCAAAATGAAAGACCTGGGCCCCCCCGGCGCGTTTCAGGCAAGCGCCATCGCCATCAACAATAGCAGTCAAATCATTGGCGGCTACTATCTCGCATCGGGCGCAACAGGCGAGTTTCTCTTCACCGGCGGAAAGATGACCACGCTTCCCACTCCTGCGGGAGCGAGCGCTGTGAGCGCATTCGCCATCAACGACAACGGCGAGATAGCTGGGCAAATCTTCCTTAGCTCGGGCGCTCCTTCCCATGCCGCAAAGTTCGTAAACGGCGTGTGGTCCGACTTAGGCGCGTTCACCGGCGCTGTGGCGAGCAGGGCAACGTCAATCAATCTCACCGGACAGGTCGTGGGCACTGCGTTTTTCCCGCAGACCTCGTACCATCCGCCCAAGCCGGGAAAACACGTTCCTTTCATCTCCACTGCGAGCGGGCTGGTCAATCTCAATACGCTCATCCCCTCGGGTTCAGGTTTCACTCTTACGGACGCGGTCGCGATCAACGATTCAGGACAGATTCTCTGCGATGCGACCAATGCCAGCGGCAGTGAGCACGCCGTGCTGCTCAGCCTGAAATGAATCGGTTGATTCAACCAAATAAGGAGAAAAGCAAATGTCCCCCATAGAAAAACTTGGAATGTCCATGATTTTAGTAACGCTCTGGCTGTGCGCCTCAGCGTCTCAAATCGCCGCTCAATCTTTCACCACGCTCCTGAGCTTCAACGGAACGGACGGCGCCAACTCCACCGCGGGTCTGATTCAGGCCACGGACGGCAACTTCTACGGGACAACGAGCGAGGGCGGAGCCCATAGCGCCGGCACGGTCTTCAGGATCACCCCCAACGGCGCACTGACCACCATTTACAGCTTTTGCGCACAGAGCGGCTGCACGGACGGCGCCCAACCAAAGGGCGCCTTGATCCAGGCCAGCGATGGAAATCTGTACGGAACCACCAGCGGGCTTGCTTTCACAAACACGGGCTCGGTCTTCAAAATCACCCTGAGCGGCACGCTGACCACGCTTGCACTCTTCAGCAAGACTGGCACTGGCAGCCAAACCCCCATCGCGGGGCTGGTCCAGGGCAAAGATGGAGCGCTTTACGGAGTTACCTCCCGTGGCAGCGCCAATATATGCACGATACGGCCTACCTATAACGTCCATTGCGGGACGATCTTCAAAATCACGACCAGCGGCACCCTGACGACGCTGGCCAGCTTCAACCAGGCAAGCGGCTTCTCGCCCTCTTCGCCTCTGGTCCTGGGCACGGACGGGAACTTCTACGGGACAACGGTTTTCGGCGGAGCCAACTACCCGGGATTTGGCACGGTCTACAAAGTCACGCCAAGCGGCACGCTCACCGTACTGCATAGCTTCGATGCCACCGACGGTGAAAAGCCCTACGCGGCGCTGGTTCAGGGCAGCGATGGGAATTTCTACGGGACAACGAGCTATGGCGGGGCCAACTCCAACGCTGGCGGCACGGTCTTCAAGATCACTCCCGCCGGTACGCTGACCACACTGCATAACTTCGGCAGCGGGGACAGCACCGGTCCTGATGCGGGCCTGATTCTGGCCACGGACGGAAACTTCTACGGGACCACAAGCGGGGCCGGGGTCAGCAAGACGGGCACCGTCTTCAAGATCACCCCCAGCGGCGCGCTGACCACGCTGCACACCTTTGACGGCGCGGACGGTGAATTGCCCTACTCGACGCTGGTTGAGGGTACCAGCGGCATCCTCTACGGAACGACAGAGTATGGGGCCAACACCGCGTGCAGCGAGGGTTGCGGCACCATCTTCGGCCTTTCTATAGGTCTGAACTAGCTCGGTCTACCGAGCTGTCTTTGCGATGGTCGCAATTTCCGCAATTGCGACCACCGCGAGCGCCCCGACAGGCGAAGCGGTAACGCCGCCGGCACGCTTCCAAGCACGCCATGCCAACACGCGAATCTGCGCCGTAAAACTACTTGTTTACGTTCCAATTCTCTCCGAGATTACTCCTCGAATCGCCTAGCATTCGTTGATACCCTAGATTAATTTGGATGCGGGCGGAGACTGGAGTAAAACGTATATTCATGTAATTCTGTAGATGCCACGTTAGCCAAAGAGCAAACCCAACCGGAGTAATGGTATGGCTGAACGATGCTTCAGAAAAGTTAAATCCATCCCGCCTTTCTGTGGCGGAGGCGCCATGTCAATGGTGAAAAGCGGACGAACATTTGCATGGGTCTCTTTTGCAGCATTTCTCCTAATCGCGGTCTGTGCCGGTCTGCTTAAATGACGTGGCTTTCGGGCGACTTCATCACCGTTGACGACACTTGCATTCAATGCCATTCACAGGGGCAGCCAAGCGTGAGTCCGATAGAGGGAAAATATTACGACTGGCCGGTACAGGACGCAGGGAAACCATCTGAAGCGATCGGCTCAGCTATCCTTGGTGATCACCCATAAGTGGCCGGATTTAAGGTAATCACCGAGGAGCTATAAAACAGGGCGGGCAAGAGTTCCGACGAGACATATACGCTGCGCCTGTTGGCCCGACACACTCCGCCGCAAGATGATTCCAACAATTTTGGAGATTGAGGGCGGCTACGTGAGTGCATAGAGAGCTTTCGGCTAACTGCCGAAAGCTCTCCGTGGTTACGAGGGACATGTTCTGCTTAACCGCTTAGCGCGAGTCGTGGATATGTAGACGGCCGTTATCGTGGATGTCATTCATATTACGAAGGATACATCCATATGGCGCACATTGAGTTTCCTATCAACCGGAAATCTACATCCACGAAAAAGTGTCCGCTGGGAAGAAAAACTAAAGAAACGATGGGCACAAAAATGGGCACATTAGGCACAATCTGTAGTGGAAGAAAGTTTGTAAGTTATTGATTTTATGGTGGACGCGGTAGGAATCGAACCTACAACCTATCGGTTAAGAGCCATCGAATTCACCAGCCCTCCTGCTACTATCGTTTGCTATAAACCACTATACAAGATAGGTTTACGAGCTGCGCAAAAATCGCTGATCGCTATCCATACAGCCTGAATTGTGACTAATTTTGAAGGAGCATGGGCACAAAAATGGGCACAGTCTTTTGGGGTGAACCCCTCGGTTGAGACAATCTGCAATTGGCACACTTGCCGTTCGCTGAATTCTGCTGCTCAAGGAGCTTCTTCTCCCCAGAATGGCGCTCGCTTGATGAAACGAAGTCGATATTCAGCTGTATCCAAACACACCAGCTTTCAGCCAGTGTGTTTAAGGACTACATTGCTGCGCTCAGATTCCCAGCGCGTATGTCGTCGAAGAACGGTGTTCTCCGTTGCTGCACACACTCAGCAGCGTATAAGTACATAGCGGCCGACCAGGTTTGCCAATCCCGGCCGCTGGGTTTGCCGGTTTGCGCGTGGATCCATTCGTTGAAGCCCCACTCCGCGGCGTTTTCATGCCACGCCTTGACCAGTTCTGTCAGCGCCAATAATTTTCGCTCTGCCAGATCCATCTGCCCTGCGGCTACGCACGCCGCAACGTAGAATCCACAAATAAATGGCCACACACCCCCGTTGTGATAGTCTCCAGGCCGGTTATAGCGCTCGTATCGTGGCAGCCAATCCACATGATGGGGCAGAATGTAAGGAAACAAGCAGGGCGGCAAATCCACGGCAAGATCTCCGTGCCCCCGCATGGCCTCGCACTCGGCTTCTATCCACGTCAGCAGATTTGCGGCCCACTGCGGTGAAGCAATTCCGGTCAGGATTGCCAGGCTGTTGCCAAGCAGATCGAAGCGGTCGCTGCTCATGATCTTGTACGAAAATAGTCCATAGTAGGGCGCGGTTGGCTCCACAAGAGCCTCTTGCTCATAGCTTTTCTTTTGCTCCCCACTGACCTCCAGACGGCTCATCAATCCGCGCAGTTGCAGGGCGGACTCGTGTTCACCATAAAGGCGGAGACAAGCATAGACGAGCATATTCACGTAGAGGCCATAGCCCATCACGTACTGTTCATCGCGCCAGTCGCTGGTGGGCAACTGGGCGACCATCACCCGGTCATCCGGGCTCTGGTACTGCATCCACTTCCGGGCCTTCTCTGCTGCTTCAAGAAGGAACTCCGGCTGGTTCCTCGATATTCTGTAGAGAGCCAACCCGAAGAGGAATAGAGGCGTCGAGTCACTGGAGCCGCGGTTATCTGGATCGTGCGCGAGGGATGGGATGTGGCCGTGCGCCGTTTGATTGCCGGCAAGCGTTATCAGTGTGCGTTCCAGAGCATCCGCAAGTTGCTGGTTGCCAGTGACCAGAAAGCCAAGGGACGAAATCATCAGGTCCCGAGTGTAGGGTTCCGGGTATCCCCAACCAGCGGTCCGAGGCAGTCCTTGAAATGGTCCCTTTGCGTTGTGCAGCAGAATTTGGAGAGCCGCCTCTTTGGCCTGCTCGATAGAGATTAGCGATTTATCGTCGTAAGACATAGACTCCTCAATGAAGTGCTGGGTTAAGGGGCAGCACTCAGTCCTCGTTGCTTTCTACTGGATACCCATTCGGTCGGAAACAATTTTCACGAACCGCTTGGCAACCTGGCGATAGTCGAATAGATCGACCACGCGCCTGCGACCCGCTTCTCCCATGCGCCGACGCAAGGCGCTGTCCTGCATGAGAAGACGAAGATACTTTGCGATGTCCGGTACGCTGGCTCTGTATTCGGCTGTCCGAGGATTTGGAAACACGATACGATGACTTTTCTCGTAGTCGTGCCCTTCGCCGTAAAGTGCCTCGGTAATTTTTCTTTCCTCTGCCACTTTCGCCAGGAATGCCGTCTCGCCATGGACCATCGTGTCGCGAAATGCCATGGCATCGATTGCGATCACTGGCTTTTCGCAGGCGTTCGCCTCCACCTGAATCATGCCAAAACCTTCCAGCCGCGAAGGTGCAGCGTAGATATCGCAGGCAGACAATAAATAGGGCATGAAATTCTGCGAGACAACATTAGTCGAGAAAATGACCTTCTTGCCGATGCCCAGATCTGCCGCCAGTTTGAGGTCGATCAGGTTTTGTTGGTCAGTGCGGGGTTGAGGCCAAACCTTGCAGACATATCTCCAGTCGGGGACCTCGCTATCGATCAGCGCCAACGCATGCATGACCTCCTGAGCGCCCTTTGAAGCGCCGTCGCCGCCGGCGGTCAGGACCATCAATTGGTTTTCCGATATTCCCAAAGCCTCGCGAATCGCCTGGACTTTGAAGTCATCGCGGCTGTGCGGCGCGTAGCGGTCCGTGCCGCAACCCACGGGAAGCACCACAATGTTGTCTCCCTTGATGCCATCCCGGATATAGACTTCCTTCACCCAGTTGGAGGTGACGAGGATCAGCGGCAGAGCATTCAGCACTTCACGGTATTGCGCGATATAGCCATCGGCCACGAGCCATGGCACGGCCTTCATCCCAAACTTCTGCGGGTGCAGAACCAGATGCGGAAGATGGCCCCAGAACCCCACGCCAACCACGATATCCGGCTGAAACCAGCGATAGTACCACTCCTTCTCCAAGTCCGATTCCAAGTGAACCGGGTGAACGTCAACGCCCATCTCACGCAGGCCCCTGCATAACAGTTCACCTTGCAGGGCCAAGCCTGCCGCCGGCGCCGGATATTCGCTCAAAACGAGTACTTTCACGATTGTTGCCCCCTGATTGCCGTACGCTTTGCTGCTGCCTGTGCTGAGTCAAAGCACCAGAATCCTTCTTCTCGCGGAGTTGCTTGTGCTTCCCAACTTTCTGGTCCATACCCATAGACATCGGTAATCAGCCGGCGCTTTTCAATCCAGGCGTTCTCTGGCAACATATCCCTCCGATCCGCGTCGTCGCGAACCCGAGGCAAGTACGCGTGTCCTCCATCTTCGTAAGCAAATAGCCACAGACGGTTTGTGGCGATGCTGCCCGATCTCCAAAGTTCAACCACGCTTCGGCAGCATTCCTCATGCCGGCGGTGACGTGTGTATTCGCCCTTTGGGCCATGGGTGAGAATCAAGCCGTAACTGTATCCAGCCAATAATCGGGTTATGGCTTTCAGAATCTGGTCGATTGGTAACGGCGCTTGATCGGGCTCATCATCCAGATCCGCCATCTCACCCACTGCCCCCAATTGCTCCAGGACCCAGCGGAACTTTGGTGCACGGTCCGGATCGGATGCTCTGCAAAGAGTCACAATCCTCCAATCAATTTCCGGGTGAGCCAGAATGTAGCCGCCGCACCAGAGTGTCTCGTCGTCCGGGTGGGCGACGACAACAGCGGCGCGCTGGCGAGGGCCGGGTATCGCTTCATCGTGTTGGACTGGGATCATTGTTCTCCACCGATAACATCACAGAGCCGATTGCCGCTTTCTACGCTCATCCGGTTACACCTCGATCGTGAAGCCCTGCTTTTGGGCAACAGACTTGATCAATCGGGAAAACGTGCCATAGTGCTGCGCCATATTTGCCGACCATGACAGCCCATCGGTGCGTCCAATCTTCCGCCAATACTCCTGGAGGGTCCGGTCGTAGGCGTCAATCGCCGGCTTCAGCGCTTCTGGATGGTACGTTTCCTCATGGCGAAAGCTTTCGATCGGCATACGGGGCTTTTGCGGAGATTCTTCAGCAACGTAGCCGAGTACGACTCCGTCTACTGGGAAAGTGTATGACGGTAACCCAAGCAGATCGATCATTGCCTGCGGGTCGCGACGAATTCCACCAATGGGGACGATGCCGAGACCGAAAGCGCGTGCCGCAGTCATGAGTGTCGCCATCGCAATTCCAGCGTCGCTGACTGCAGCCAGGATCCCTTCAAGGCTGCGTTGGAATACCTGCTCGGCACCGGCCTTCTTAACGCCCAAGCCAGTCTTATAGAGGTCTACGATGACCGCGATGAACACCGGAGCCTGCGCAATCCATGGCTGGCCGCCGGCAATTTCGGCTATGCGTGCGCGGCTGTCCGCATTGCGCACCACCACGAGCGATATCTCGTGGCTGTTGATGGACGTCGGAGCACAACATGCGCACTCGATGATAGCGTCAAGAATCTCCTTGGAAACTGGGTCGGTCTTATAGTTGCGGTTGCTGTGATGCGCCTGCAACAGCCGGATGGTTTCATTCATCATGAATCCTCACTTCTGTCCGTCGAGCTCTTTCAACAAACCCGGCAGACTGACTTTACCGTGTCTTCATTGATTCTTTCGTTATACGTTCAAGCTCATCTTGCCGTATCGCGGAAAGGCCCTCTCCATGAAGGGTTACCGCCGCACACTGCGATTGTCGATCTGTATAGCTGAAATGACTGTATCCAATTGAACAGATGGTTAGTCGTCCCTGATGAGAGGATCATTTTAACAGCACGGGAAGTGTCTGGGAAGGTAGCGGAGACCTTCAATGCTGCCTCATGGCTTCAGCAGTGAAAGCCTCTTCGTCTGGCTGGGCCTACGCAGGAGCACTTGATCGAGTGAGAGCCCAGCGCCGACGCATTTATCTGCACCAGCCTGATCCTGCTCATGAACTTCGAGATCGGAATAGGACGAAATGAATTCGTGCTAGAAATTTAATCTACAATGCCGGCAATTCTCCACTGCACACAACAGGCTGAACGATGATCAGTTTCCTCCGAATATCAATCTCGCCGCTGGCGGCTTCGACACTTGGTGGCACAAGACCTTTGCGCAGCACACGGACGTGGTGGCACAAGACCTTTGCGCAGCACACGGACGTGGTGACGCAAGCCTCTGCACTCATGCGCGCACATCGGCGAGTTAGCGAGGCCAGCGATTCTCACGTCAGCCAAGCTTATTGAGCATAACGGTGGTGGAGCTGAGTTTTGCTACCAGGTTTGCGGAACAGGTGGAAAACTGTGAGTGCAAGTAGTGTTGTCGCTCCGTGCAGACACTCATATTCAGGTTTGTTGGCGTCTCGACAATCTGCTTCATCAAAGCCGGAGATTTTATAGCGCCCACACAGGGTTCCAGAACAAGCGCTAAAACACTGCGCTTGCTTTGATCGCCTACTTACGCATGCGGCTCACCATCACAGTCGAAGGCGAGAGCCTGTTTAACGATGGAACATCGGTCGTGCTGTACGGGATTCTCGTTGGGGCTGTCGCCAGCTCGCGCCTGGATATATTTGGCCGGAATTCGTGATTTTGCGGTCGAAGTTGCAGGTGGTGCGGCTTTAGGAGCGGGGCTGGGCTATGTGTTCAGCAGGCTTACACAGAGAATCGACGATCCAGAGGTTGAGATCACGCTCACGACCATATTGGCGTACGGTTCTTACCTTCTTGCGCAGTCGTTGCACTTGTCAGGTGTCATTGCCACAGTCGCGGCGGGCTTGATGATTGGCAATTTCGGAATGCGTACCGGGATGAGCTGGCGCACGCGCATTGCGCTGTGGTCGTTCTGGGAATACGCATCTTTCCTTATCAATTCTGTTTTGTTTCTGCTTATCGGACTTCAGGTGCGCCGGGAGGTCTGCTGCACATATGGCGGGCGCTGGTTCTGTCGATTGCTGCAGTTCTCGTGGCGCGGCTGCTTACCGTATACGGGCTCATTCCCTTCAGCAATCTCTTCTCGACTAAAATCCCCTTACGATGGCAACATGTCATTGCGTGGGGAGACATGCGAGGAGCGCGTTCTTTGGCGTTGGTCCTGAGTATCGGGAGTAACTTTCCCTATCGGGATCAGCTGTTGAGTCTGACTTTTGGAGTCGTCGCATTCACAATTGTCGTCCAGGGGATTACCTTGAAACCGCTCATTCGCTTGCTTGGGATTGGAGAGAGCAGTGACGACGACTATTCACGCTCCCGCATGCGCCAGGTTGCGATTGCGTCCGCCATTGCCGAACTGGAGGGTACCGCAAACAAACAATTGATCTCCCGCCCGGTCCACTAGCAACTGCGCAACGAACTCGACGCGAGATTGGAGAGTGCGAATACAGCGATCGATTCCATTCTCGACGATAACCAGGACCGCCTTTCTGATGAATTCCGGGTGGCGCGGGCACGGCTCAGCAGCGCAGAGAAGGGCGCGATCGAACAAGCGATGAACGATGGCTGGGTGTCGGCAAATACCGCATCAAAATTGATTGAGGAGATTGACCTCAATTTGACCAGCCACGCACCCGCCATCGAAAGCCCCGTGCCGGCGAGAACACTTGATCTCCCTCTTCATCATGCATTGATCATGAGGCTTTCTTCGGATCTTAGGCTCGCGCAACCGATCACTACATTGAAATTCCATGACCATCCTCAATGGCGTTTATGATTCGTTCCCGTGAAGACTGTAGCGCTGTGTTGCCCAGCGATTTGAACGAGAGAGCATCGATAAAGAGGTTCACCATCTTCGCTGCGGAATCTGCTGTGAGTAACGCACTTGAGGTGAGAGAAAGCGGCCCTGTCCGGTCGAACCTATCAAAGAATGCGTTGGCTTTGTCTCCCTGGGCGACGAAAACTTGTCTGTTTCGATAGTCACCCTCTTCACGATCTGCCTTGTCTTCGCAGTGGTCAAAAATGGGCAGACGGCCATTGGATGCTCTTTTAAGATCACTAGCAGTAAAGCTGTGTGACGGTAATTCAAGCGACCGATCCGGATTCTTGCAACATTCCCGTTAAGCGCGTATTTCATGCACGCGAATGAGATTGCGTAAAAGGCCCGAAAGCTCCATAAGCCGAGTGTCAGCCTCGATTAGCTGAAGAAGCAACATGCACCCATCCTGGCTTTCAATCCACCCTCTCGGTACGTTCTCGGCTGCATCGGGTTCCTGAAGATACCGGATGCATTATCGCCCAGGTTAAACGGGGTATGCAGTTGCAGCGAATGACGGAGCCGGTCCGCAACGGCTTCTTCACCCAGGCTGAACCGGCGCGAATTAGACGGCAGCCTACCTTAAGTGAGCGGGCCGTCAAAGCATTAAGCCTCACTCATTTTAGGTCTCTCGAGAGAGAGTAACCAAGTTGCCTTTTCTTCCACTTGCAGGGTGGAGGGACTGGCGCAGACGCTCCATTCCGGACGTCCAAATGCTTTCCCCTGCAAAGGAGATTCTCTGTGACCAAACATGTTCATGAAAAAGAATCGCAAGCCGCCAGGCTTCTCGTTCCCGACGGTTTCTCACCCGAAGATGTGAAGAATCTTTCAAGCGTACTGAACGCGCTTGTTGCCGATGCCTTTGCCCTCTATCTCAAGACCAAAAACTTCCACTGGCACATGAGCGGGCAACATTTCCGCGACTACCACCTGCTTCTGGACGAACATGCAGCCCAGATATTCGCCATCACCGACCCCATAGCCGAGCGTGTTCGCAAGGTCGGCGGCACAACCATCCACTCCATCGGACACATTGCCCGGCTGCAACGGATTGCGGATAACGACGAGGAGTTTGTGGGCCCAACCGAGATGCTGAGGGAACTCCACGCCGACAACAAGGCCTTTGTGGAGAGCTTACGCGCGGCGCACGTGGTCGTCAGCAAAGCCAATGAATATGCAACCACCAGCTTGATTGAGATCTGGATCGACGAGGCGGAGCGGCGCGCGTGGTTCCTGTTCGAGGCCACGCGCTAAGAAATCCTCAACCCAACGGCGCCACTGCTGCGATCCCCAGCGCCCAGTCTGCGCCGTTGAAGAGGATTTGAGTTACTTCAGCAACTTCGCCAATGAGCGCTATCCGCGTCTTTTCGCTCCGGGAATCTTGCGCTGCGCGGCAGTGTCTTCCAGAAGGCATTGATCTCGCCGCCGGCCAGAATCATGATTCCGCTCAGGTAGAACCAGAACATCAGGAGGCGGATTCAACTACGAAGCGCAACGGGCTGGTTAGAGTGTAGCTGTTCCCAGAAGACTTGGCGTGGTGTTTTATAGTCCAGGCATTTTCTGGGCCGGTGGTTGAGACGGTGTTGGGCCAGGGCTATCTTCTTGTCAGTGACTTCTTCCAGCTTGCGGTGTTTGGGGAAGAACTGACAGACCAGGCCGTTCAGGTTTTCATTGGCGCCGCGTTCCCAGGCGGCATGGGGATGAGCGATGTAGTAGTTCAACTTCAAGTCGGCTGCGATCCGCTCATGCTGGGCGAACTCCTTGCCGTTGTCGGTGGTCAGAGTATGCTCCAGCCGCGCAAAGGGCTTGAGCTTTTTCACGATAGCTCGGCGCACGATGGGAGACTGTTTTCTGGTCACGCGCTGGATCAGCGCATAGCGGCTTTTGCGCTCGTTGATGGTGACCAGCGCCTGCGAGTGGCGCGCGCCAATGACCAGATCGGCCTCCCAATCGCCGAAGCGCTTGCGGCTGTCAACGATGGGCGGGCGTTGATCAATCGAGATCTGGTTAGGGATGGCGCCGCGCCGCTCGCGCACGCCGCGCCGCTTGTGCCGCTGCTTGTGGATGCGCAGCGCAAGATGCAGGTGGCCTCCGGCGCGCTTACGCCTCGGCGGCCGCGACATATTGCGCGGCAGAGAACAGGAGGGTTACGTTAATCGGCACGCCAGCGAAGATTGCCTCTTCAATTGCTGGGAGGCCCTGGCTTGTACCAGGGATCTTGATGAAGAGATTGGGCCGTTCCGCCCGGGCGTGGAGCGCCTTGGCCGCGGAAAGAGTTCCGGCCGTGTCGCGAGCCAGCAGGGGCGAGACCTCCAGGGAGACCCAGCCATCCACGCCATTGGTCCGGTCGTAGATCGGCCGAAAGAGATCGGCGGCCTGCCGCAGGTCCTCGATTGCCAATTCAAAGAAGAGAGCCTCGCCTGATTTGTCTTCTTTCAGTTTCTGGCTGATGGCGCCGTCATAGTCGTGACTGTTCTTGATGGCGTGATCGAAGATCGTGGGATTCGAGGTAAGACCCGTGATCGAAAACTCATCAATGTAGCGTTGCAGGGTGCCGCTAGTCAGCAGACCGCGGGTGATGTTATCGAGCCAGAGGCTCTGGCCGATTTCGTGCAGTTTCTGCGTAGCATTCATTTCATTCCTCTTCCAGGAAGTTTTCAATGCCGATCGTGCTGATTTTCCAATGCCCGCACTTTATTTACCTGCGCTGGTGGCGTTCGGCGCTGCTGAATCGAGCCTTAAGAAATAATTCGATCAATTCCCAAGCTTGGCAATTACCTTATTAAAAATGAGGAGCCTGCATAAGAACTGTTCTCAATTGACCGGACCCCTGGCTCTTTGTCATGGATAGTATCCTTGGAGACCCTCCTTCATGAGGGTGCATCCATGCGCATTTAAGAGGGATATAGGAATCCAGACTGAACCAGGGGGCGAAGTAAGCACAAATGACATTGCAAATGCTGAGAGATACCGCGCAGGCCCTTGTCGCAGACGATAAGGGTCTGCTTGCGATGGACGAGAGCACTCCGACCTGCGACAAACGATTTGCCAGCTTGGGGATTCCGCAGACTGTCGAGGCTCGACGCGCTTATCGGGAGATGATTGTCACAACTGCTGGGTTAGGCGAGTGTATCAGCGGCGCGATTCTCTTCGACGAGACGATCCGTCAGCAAAAGAGCGACGGCACTCCGTTTGTCAAAGTCCTTATCGACGCGGGAATCATTCCTGGAATCAAAGTGGATGCTGGCGCCAAGGAGTTGGCAGCGCATCCCGGCGAAAAGGTGACCGAAGGCCTGGATGGATTGCGCGACCGCCTTGCTGAATACGTTCGCATAGGCGCCCGGTTCGCCAAATGGCGCGCGGTCATCACCATTGCCGGCGGTATCCCCAGTTGGGGTTGCATTCATGCCAACGCACATGCTCTGGCTCGCTATGCGGCGCTGTGCCAGGAGGCAGGTCTCGTCCCTGTCGTGGAGCCTGAAGTGCTCATGGATGGCGACCATACGATGGACCAGTGTTGCGAAGTGACGGACAAAGTTCTGCGAACTGTATTCAGCGAACTGTTTGCGCAACGGGTCATGCTGGAAGGAATAATCCTGAAGCCCAACATGGTGCTCCCGGGATTGGCCTGTGCCAAACAAGAAGCTGTGGAGGAAGTAGCGGACGCGACGGTGAACTGTCTCTTGCGCGCCGTCCCCGCTGCCGTTCCGGCGATTGCGTTCTTGTCAGGCGGCCAATCCGCAGAACTGGCCTCGGCTCGTTTGAATGCGATGAATGTCAGATTCAAGTCGCGGTTGCCCTGGGCGTTGGCATTTTCGTTTGCCCGCGCCATCCAGCAGCCGGCCCTGGAGCTTTGGAAGGGCCAGGAGGCCAATGTACCAGCGGCGCAGCAGGCTTTGGTTCACCGCGCACGCTGCAACCAGGCTGCGCGCCGCGGCGAATACTCCCAGGCGATGGAACAGAGTTGACCGGATGCATCCGAACACCGCCCTGCACATGAGAGTTGGAAGATAAAGCATGAATCAAATGCCGTTGTATCCCTTGCGCTTCGAGCCTATCTACCAGTATCGGCTGTGGGGCGGCAGGCGGTTGTCCAATCTGCTCTCCACACCGCTTCCGGGGGACGGACCCGTCGGTGAAGCATGGGTGCTTAGCGACCGTTCTGACCACCAAAGCATGATTGCGAATGGACCACTGACAGGGCAGACCCTTAAACAAGTGATGGAGCGATTCCAAGAAGAGCTGATGGGCAAGCTGTCTTCGCGCTTCCGCCGTTTCCCGCTGCTTCTCAAGTTTTTGGACGCACACCAGATGCTCTCCGTGCAGGTGCATCCCAGCGATGCGCACCCAGAGCTGATTCCAGCGGGGGAAACCGGGAAGACCGAAGCGTGGGTCGTGATTGAGGCAAATAAAGGAAGCCGCATTTATGCGGGCCTGAAACCGGGTACGACTGACGGCGATCTGCGGCATTCGCTTGCCGACGGGACCATCGCGGACCACCTCGTGGGCATCGTCCCCAAGCCAGGCGACGGCGTATTCATTCCTGCTGGAACGGTTCACACTTTGGGCGGCGGTGTTGTTGTCTTTGAAGTCCAGCAAAACAGCGATGTGACATTCCGACTTTACGATTGGGGTCATGTTGACGCAAAGACGGGGCAGCCGCGGCCACTCCAGGTCGATCAGGCGCTTGCCAGCATTGATTTCGCAAGCAACAACGGTGGCCTCGTGACTCCTACTGTGGTGACCACCACGCCCGTGGAGCGCGAAAGACTCTTTGATTGTGAATATTTCCTGCTGTGGCGCCTGCGCGGAGAATCATCGTTTAACGTCGGCGCCGCGGAGATGCCGCGCGTGCTCGTTTGCATTGAGGGCTCGGGGTGGCTCGAAGGCGGCGGCTCCGCGTATGGCGTCGAGAAGGGCGAAGTATGGCTCTTGCCCGCGGTGATCGGCGCATGTGAATTTCACCCCAACAACGCAGTGACCTTGTTGGAGATCGCGCTGCCCGAATCGTTTGAAACAGGTCAATAACAACAGAGTCAGCGTGACTGTAGGCTCCAATTGAGACTGCATGAAATCTGAGGTGGATGAATGGTAAAGAAGCTGATTGTCTTTGATCTCGATGGAACGCTCGCCGCGAGCAAATCTTCACTCGATGCCGAGATGTCGGCTCTCCTGCATGACCTGCTCGGTGTCGTCAAGGTTGCGATCATCTCCGGAGGCGCATGGTTACAGTTTGAAAAGCAGGTTCTCTCCAATCTTCCCCAGGATGATCGTCTGGCAAAGCTATCGATTCTTCCCACATGTGGAACACAATTCTTCCAATACACCGGCGGGTGGAAGCGGCTCTATGCAGAAGATTTTACAGCGGACGAAAAGCAGAAGATCGTCAGTTCCCTGAAAAACGCCGTCGGAACCGCGGGCTTCCATGTCGAAAAAACCTGGGGAGAGACCATTGAAGATCGTGGAAGCCAGATAACCTATTCCGCGCTGGGCCAGCAAGCGCCGTTGGAAGAAAAAGAGAAATGGGATGCGGATTTCGCCAAGCGGAAGAAAATCAAAACGATTCTTGACACTCTAATTCCAGAGTTTTCGGTGCGGCTCGGTGGCGCGACATCCATTGATGTCACCAAGCCTGGCATTGACAAAGCATACGGGATCAAAAAGCTGCAAGAAACACTTAGCATTTCTGTGAAAGAAATGATTTACGTGGGAGATGCTTTGTTTGTGGGAGGGAATGACTACCCGGCTGAACAGGCAGGTGTTATCTCCATTCCGGTTCGAGGTCCCGATGAGACCAAGCGGGTGATCGAAGCGATCATCGCTTGTTTGGAAGACGGTCAACAGGCGCGAGCGTTTAAGGTGCCAAGTGCGACTCTTTGAGGAGTGCAGATGAATGAATTTAAGCTGCGACGCCTGGGAATGTTGATGGAGCCGGAACCCGGCAATCCCCTGGAAGTTGAAGGCGTCCTGAATCCAGCAGCCGTTCGCGGCCCTGATGGCGAACTCTATCTCTTTCCGCGGATGGTCGCGAAAGGGAATTACTCGCGCATTGGGATTGCGCGGGTGCGATTCAATGAAGCCGGCGATCCGGTTGGCGTCGAGAGGCTCGGCATCGCACTCGAGCCGGAAGCCGATTATGAGCATCGGTCTGATGGCAGCGGTGGCTGTGAGGATCCCCGCGTCACGTTTGTGGGGCCTCTTCAACGATACTTGATGACCTACACGGCATGGTCGTCCCATGGACCTCGGATTGCCCTGGCGGTATCTGAAGATATCTTTCACTGGAGGCGTCTGGGGCTCGCAACTTTTTCCTCATTGGACGGTATCGAATTCGGTAATGTAGACGACAAAGATGCCAGCCTCTTTCCAGCCGTCATTCCCGATCCATCCGGGCAACCAGAGTTGGCCATACTCCACCGGCCGCTCTTTCCAGGCACTCGTCCCGAGGAAACCGCCTGTAGCCCCGCGACCCGTGAAGTAGATATCGATCGGGAAAGCATCTGGATTTCATACTGCCAAATGACACTTGACCATAAACCATTTCACACTGGCAAGTTTACCTTTCATCATCGGCTGGCATCTCCAGTCTCGCCCTGGGAACGGCTCAAAATCGGCGGCGGCACTCCACCCATCTTGACTCGGCACGGCTGGCTAATCATTTACCACGGTGTCAGCGAAATCGAAAAGCCTAACACTGACAGCCACATGTTGTGCTATTCGGCGGGGCTAATGATCTTTTCCAAAGAGCATCCTCTTGTGATTAGCTACCGTTCGGCGGAGCCGGTGCTGACGCCGGAACTGCAAGAAGAGCGCCATGGGATTGTCGCCAATGTTGTGTTCCCCACCGGTATCGACCGGCGCGACGATCTTGGAACTCCGGATCGCTTCGACGTTTACTACGGGATGGCCGACAACCGTATTGGTGTGGCTCGCCTTGACTTGCCGGATCACCTCCCGGCAGGGGTAGATGCCGACTCACCGGCTGCAAAGGTTTAATTAAGGAATCCAAATCTCGAAAAGCTCCTTCGGCTGGGCTAACGGAAGGATAGTTGATGAAGAAAACGACTGCGATCTCTTGCGCTTTTCTTGATATTGGCGGTGTCCTGCTGACCGATGGCTGGGACCATCTGGCCCGCAGGCGGGCGGCAACGAACTTCAAGCTGGAGTGGGCCGAGATGGAGGAACGCCATCATCTCACGTTCGAGATCTTCGAGGAGGGCAAGATCACGCTGGAAGAGTATTTGAGCCTGGTTGTGTTCCACCAAAAGCGGACCTTCACGCACAATCAGTTTCGGCGCTATATGTTCGCGCAGTCGAAACCCTTCCCTGAAATGATCGAGCTTGTCTCTCAACTAAAGCAAAATCTGGGGTTGAAGATAGCCATCGTCAGCAACGAAGGGCGCGAGCTGAATGCATATCGAATTCGGAAGTTCAAACTGGATCGGTTCGTGGATTGCTTCATTTCCTCTTGCTACGTTCACATCCGCAAGCCAGACGCGGATATATTCAGACTTGCACTGGATATAGCTCAGGTGCAGCCTGCGCAGGCAGTCTTTATCGACAATACTCCGATGTTCGTTCAGATCGCGGAAGGACTGGGAATTCAAAGCATCCTTCACACCGACTGCAAATCTACACGCGCTAGGCTATCCGCACTCGGACTCAATGTCGCTGAGAGTCCTCAATCGTCAGACTGCCTGTGATTCGCGTCATTCGCAAGAATCTAGAAGGCAGAAAGATCGAACACGCCAAAGGTACGTTGCCCCGCTCAATCGCGGAGAAACACATTCAGCAACGATTTATGAACCCGGATACGGCTGTCGTATTCAATGAATCCGAGCTTGCGAAAGCGGTTCATGAAAGCATTGACACGAGGCCGGGTGTTGCCGATCATCTGCGCCAGCGCTTCCTGTGAGATCGGCGGAATCAGCGTATCCTCCTTGTCCGGCGGGCCATATTCTGCCATCAGCAAGAGAAGACGCACCAACCCCTTTTCGGCTCGGTTGAAGAGCTGATCCACCAGATCGGCCTGGACTCTCAAGCTGCATGCCAGCAGGAACGAAGTGAACAATTTGGAGAAGGACGGTTCTTCTTGCATGATCCGGAGAAACTCCGGCCTCGTTATCCTGAGCGAGGAGCAGCAAAAGATCAGCCTCGCCTACATTGCGCAGTTGGACGCCGCCCATGTCTTTTCCAAGCCGATTGTGACCCGGGTCGTGCCATTGAAGGGCTTTTACGACGCCGAATCCTACGACCAGGACTACGCGCTGCACAACCCCCCTTCAACCCCTACATCCAGGTCTGCGACCGCCCCAAGATCGAGGCCCTTAAGCAGCAGTTCCCCGAGCTCTTCCAGGAATACAAGGGCAAGTAAGCCCGCTCACCCCAGCTTCACAAAGCGCATCGCTGCCGAGTTCATGCAGTAGCGCAACCCGGTCGGCGGCGGCCCGTCCGGGAAGACGTGGCCCAGATGCGCGTCGCAGCGGCGGCAGGAGACCGCGTCGCGCTCCATCCCCAGACTTGAGTCGCTGGCGACCGCGATGTTCTCGCGCGCAATCGGCTGCCAGAAGCTCGGCCAGCCGGTACCTGATTCGAACTTGGTCTCCGAGCTGAACAGAGCCGTATCGCAGCAGATGCAGCGGAAGATGCCGCGCTCGTGCAGATTCCATGTGGCGCCGGTGAAGGCGCGCTCGGTGCCGGCGCGGCGCGTCACCTCGTAGGAGATCGGCGAAAGCTGGCTCTTCCACTCGGCGTCGGATTTGACGATGCGAGCAACCGGCCCCTTGCCGGTCTTCCTGCCGTCCGCGGAGAACTCGACGATGGTCACAGTGCCCGGCGCGCTGGCGGCAAAGGCCATCAGCGGGGCAATCTGCGTGGCGCGTCGTAAAGCCCAGAAGGCCGCTCCGCCGGCCGCCGCAACAATCAACGCCCGCCGGCTCAAATGGGAAATCCCGGATTCGCCGCGTGTATCCAACTGTTTTTGCAAAGTATTCTTCACAACAACCTTCCTTTCTGAAGGGGGGAAAACTTCATCCGAAGGCAAAGCCTGGGTGCCCCATCCTTGCGACGTTAGGTTGTCGCAAGGGTGGGAATCCACGAACCTCAATCAGCCTTGTTCACGCGTCGCCTACTCACCCAAACGTAAAAATCTGGGTGCCCCACCCTCGCCGTGTTCTTGTTTTTGCGGCTAGGGTGGGAATCTACGAACCTCAATCAGCCTTGTTCACAAGCTGTCTGCTATCCGAACGTAAACGCAAACGCCTGCACTCCCGGCGCAAGAAACTCGATCCCGAAGAGCCGATCCCGCACGCCGCTTTTTTGCCGAATCAGCTGATACAGGCGGCTATCGGTTACGACGCCTAAGCCGTCTGCGCCGCAGTCTTCGCCGTGATCCGCGCCGGGCGGCTTGCCGTCCAGCGTGACGCGGAAGCGAACCGGCTTGCCCGCGCTCGACGGTCCCAGAACCAGATGCAGATCGCGGGCATGAAAGCGGTAAATAAGGCCGCCGCTGGCTGAGATCAGCGTCGCAATCTGGCTCTCGTCCCGCCACCGGCCCTGGAGCGCCCACGCATTCAGCTCCAGCCGCGCGGGCGCTCGATAGAGCTGGGGCGCGTCCTCATTGAATCCGCCCGTCGAAGCAAAGTTCTTTGCCCGGATGTACCCGATGTAGGTCTCCGGCGACTGTACGTTTTCAGCCTCTGAGGCAGCCTCCGCGCCCGTGGCGGCCATCTTCGTTGCCAGCTCCGGCGGCTTCTGGTGATTCCTCTCTTCCAGCAGGCTGCGAATCCAAGCCTCGGACTGTTCGTATTCGCCCTCGCCAAAGTGGTGAAAGCGCACGCGCCCAGCCGCATCGATGAAGTAATGCGCCGGCCAGAAGCGGTTGCGGAAGGCGCGCCAGAGCCGGTAGTCGTTGTCCATCGCAACGGGGTAATCGATGCCCAGCTCGCGCACCGCCCTGCGAACATTGGCCTCGTCCTTCTCGAAGGGAAACTCCGGAGTGTGCACACCGATCACCACCAGACCGCTATCTTTGTATTTGCCGTACCAGGCGTTGATGGTGGGCAGCGAACGCAGGCAGTTGATGCAGGAGTAGGTCCAGAAGTCGATGACCACCACCTTGCCGTGCAGCGATTCGGCAGTCAGTGGCTGGGAATTGATCCATGCCGTCGCACCGCTCAGATCGGGCAGCGTCTGCGGCACATCGGCGGAGTCGCCGCCCGCCGACATCATCATCATCGCCGGCTTTTCGTCGCTCTGAATTGGCGCAACCGGCGCAGTGGACTGCCCCGCCAAAGCCACCAGCCGCTGCTCCAGATTCGGCGTGCCGGCCAGCGAGAGCCGCGTCAGAACTCCGCGGTCCAACCCGAAGGCCACAGCCGCCACGCCCGCCAGCACGGCGACTCCCAAAATCCGGCGAATCCACATCTCCGCGCCCAGCGAGCGCTTCATCGCCCGGAAGATGCGCCCTCCGGCCAGCAGCGCCAACGTCAACGAAGTGGCCGCTCCGGCGGCGTAGGCCAGCAGCAGAATCGCCGTCCGCGCGCTCGCGCCGCTCAGCGCCGCCCCGGTCAGAATCAGCCCCAGGATCGGCCCAGCGCAGGGCGTCCACAGCAGCCCGGTGGCAATGCCCAGGACAAAGGATCGGCCCGCGCCACCGCCAGCCTCGGAACCGCCAGAGAGCCTGCTGCCCAGCCGCACCAGAGGGCGCGCCAGCCGCTCGGCGAGCGAAGAAAAAAGCAGCGTCAACCCGAAAACCGCGAACAGGCTCAGCGCGGCGATCCGGCCAAACTGATTGGCGCGCACGGCCCACGCGCCGCCCACGGCCGCCAGGCTGGCCACCAGCGCAAAGGTCGCCGCCATGCCGGCCAGCAGCGGCAGGCCGCTCCGGCGGAAGGGCTGGTCGGAGCGCGCAAAGACGAAGGGCAGCACGGGAAGAATGCACGGGCTCAAGATGGTGAGAATGCCGCCGAGGTACGCGAGAACAAGCAGGAAGATCAAGCCGAATCTCTCCATCAGCCCTGTGCTGGTCTGTCTTTGGTCAAGGCGCGAACGGGGAATGCGCCCGTACCCTATGAGACTCTGTCGGCCCTCAAAAAGTTACAGAAATTGAGGCGAGTTGGATTTCTCGGGAAGCCTGGCATGAGGGGGCATGGCGATAGCCCCTGGAATAGTAATCAAACCGGCCCGCTTCTCGATGTGAGAAGCGGGCCGGTTTTGTTGCTTTCGTAATTCTGGACGAAAGGCTACTCGCTCAACTCCTCGGTCACGACGGCTCCTCCCATTGCAGCAACAACCGCGGAAGCCTTCACAACCTTATGAGTATCCTTGGCGACCCAGACAGTCTTTTTGTCCGATCCTCCATCGGCCGAGGTGATCTCCACGCGATACGCATCGAATTTTCCCGCGGGCACAGTGACTGTTTCGACGCCTGCAACGCTCAGTTGCAGCAGCTTCACCTTCTGCGACTGAACGTCGAAGTTGCGGAAGGTCGTCGTGTACCCCTCCGCCAACGGCAGAGACGCGATCACCTGATCCCCACCTGCGCCATCGGCAAAGAGCACTCCACCGAGGTCGACGGAGATCGGCATATCCTGACCGTTCATGCCCATCTTGCCAACCGCCTTGTTGCCGCTGAAGTCCAGGTCAATGACCACGGGGCCTTGGGCGATATTCCGCTTTTGCAAAATCAGGGTTGTCTTCTCGATGGTTGAGGTGTCGGTTGCCGTGCCACCCAGCGTTTCCATCTGATCGATGGCCGTCCAGTTGGCGCCGCTGTCCTTAATCGTGGTGGTGAGCTTGAGGCTCATTTTCTGCCCGCCCATTTCAATCGTCACCGCATAGTGAGAAGTGCCTGGCAGCAGATCGACAGCTGGCTTGGGCAGGCCGACGGCACCCGCATCGACTTTTTTCGCCAGCACCACCGTCTTTGGATCGACCGTGATTTCCTTCAGGCGCGCCACCGACTCTGGCGAACCGCCCTCTTGGTAGCGTCCTCCCAGGTGCGCGGCCAGGAACTTCTCCGCTTCCATGAAGAGCGCCAGGTTGTTCACCGGACGGGCAAAGCCGTGGCCTTCATCGGGAGCGAGAATATACTCCACCGGGAAGCCGCGATCACGCAGCGCGATCACGATCTGCTCGGCCTCGCGGCGGTTGACGCGCGGGTCATTGGCGCCCTGCGCCACCAGCAACGGAGTCTTGATCTTGTCTACGGAATTCAGCGGCGACTCCTCCATGAGCAGTTTCTTGCCATCCGGCGTGCTCACGTCGCCCATGCGCACGGCAAACGTCTTGCGGGCCGCTTCCCAATAGGGAGGAATCGACTCCATCAGCGTAATCAGATTCGAAGGCCCAACGATGTCCACCGCCGCGGCATACAGGTCGGGAGTAAAGGCAACCCCAGCCAGCGTCGCGTAGCCGCCATAAGACCCTCCCATAATGCCCACCCGCTTGGGATCGGCGATGCCCTCGGCCACCAGGTACTTCACGCCCCAGGTCAAGTCGTCCTGCATCTTGCGGCCCCACTCCAGGTTGCCCGCATCCAGGAATTTTCTCCCATAGCCCGTCGAGCCGCGGAAGTTGGGCTGCAAGACTGCGTAGCCGCGATTGGCGGGGAACTGCGCCCAGGGGTTATAGCCCCACTGATCGCGCCCCCAGGGACCGCCGTGGGGAACGATCAGAGTAGGCAGGTTCTTGGCCGGAACTCCCTTGGGAAGTGTGAGATAAGCATGGATCTCCAGCCCGTCGGAGGATTTGTAGGTTACGGACTTCATCTCCGCCAGGTCCTGGCGCGGCAGCTTTTCCCAGATTTTGTATTGTGGCGTGATGACGCGGGTTTTGCGGTCGAAGAGTAGCGTCTGCCCCGGCTCGGTGTCGCTGTGTGCGGTAAACAGCCAGTATCTTTCGTCTCGCGTCCGCGAAACCAACATAATCTCTTCGCTGGGATACTTCTGCTCCAGCCAGTGAACATCCGCGCCGAAGGCCTTGTCTTTGTAATAGGTCTTTACGCGGGCGTCGACGTACCAGGTTTCGACCAATTCGTCGTTGTCTTCCCGGAAGAGCGCCCCGCCGAAATCCACCTTGCCCAGCGGATCCGATTCCACCTTCTCGGTTTTACCCGTCGCCGGATCAAGCAGCGCCAGCTGAATCAGATCGACATCCTTGTTGGTCTCGAAATAGACCCGGCTGCCATCGGGGAGAAAGTGCAGCGTACCGCAAGTCTCGAAGACTGAACAGGAATAGATCTTGGTCAGCTTGTCGGCATCCACGCGCAGAATCTCCGTGTCGCCGTTATCCGCGCTGCGCGCGGCCAGCCGCAACTGCCCCTTCAGGTCAAAGTCCCAGCCGACAATGCGGTCGGTGTTCTTGCGCAGCAGCGTCTTCTCGCCGGTCGAAATCCTCAGTTTGTAGAGGTCGTGCCAGGCCTTGTCCCGGTCATTCAGCCCGATGTAGGCAATATCCGGATCGCTCTTGGGCAACTCATACAGAATCACGCGCGCGCCTTTGATCCCGGTCAAATCGCGCGAGGGTGGAGCCTCCGCGCCCGCCTCCGGCTTGGCCGCGGGATCTACCGCATAGACGTTATAGTTTTCGTCTCCGTCATGGTCCTTGACGTAGAGAATGGACTTGCTGTCCCGCGTCCAGAAAAATCCGGCAACGGGCCGCTTGCTCTCCGTGGTCAGCAGCCGCGCCGCGCTGAAGGGCTCGCTAACCGCCTTTACGTAGACATTGCGCGTATCCTTCCATGGCTTGAGGAATGCAATGTACTGCCCATTCGGGGAAAGTGTGGCTCCCGCAATCTCCGGATTGCCGAAGATCAGTTCTCGATCGATCAAGGGTGGAACTCCGGCAGCCTTCTTATCCTGCGCTCCGGCAGCGGTGACAAGCAAGGAAAGGCACATTAAGACACGAAAGAAGGTCTTCATCAAAGTCATTTCCCTTTCTTTTTGAGGTTTGGCGGTTTTGGAATCGGGATTTCGTCCATCTGCAACAGCATACATTGACCGTCCTACGGCTTCATACATACTTGTGCGTGCGCGGAGCAGGGTTGCTGAGCGCGCAGCATGAACCATCCTGAAAAGATACGAACGAACCATCCACTTGGTTCCGCAAGCTCGTTCATTTGACGCTCCAGCCCACCGATTCGCTAGCTGGTTTCCCGCGGGCGCCCCTGCACTGAGAACGAAACTACTGCGCCGGAGTGTGGCCGATAAATTTGTCGGCCCATTGTATGAACCACTTCATGTTGGGGGCGTCGGTATGGCCGCCATCGTGCTGACGCCAGGCAAGCTGCCCGTCCAGCAGCCCGGTGTTGACCGGCGGCATCTTCGCGGTATGGTAATCGCCTTCGACCCCGATGCCCTTGGCTCCCAGCAGCGCGAAGACGCGTCCCGCATCCACAGTGGCCATGAAGCTGCCCTGGTGGTCGAGCCACTTGGCGTCGCCCTTCTCCGGAATGCCGTAGCTGATGAAGGTGAGGCGAGGGGTGCACAGAGCGATCAGTTCGTTGGAATCGACCGGGATGTCGCCGGGCGTCATGGAGCCGAAGGCCGCCTCGGAAGCTCCGTACTTCATGAAGTTACCGGCCATCCAGTAGTATTCGCCGCCCGTCAGGCTCTCCACCGCCTCGCCGAAGTTGCGGCGCAGCAGGGTGGCTCCGCCTTTGCCGCTGGAGCCCACCAGCACCATGGCGAAGCGCTGATCGAAGGCCATGGTGACCAGCGCGGCCTTGCCGTAGCGCGAGACGCCTTCAATCCCCACGTGCTTCGCATCGACAGCCGGGTCGGTCTCCAGGTAATCGAGTCCGCGGCCCGCGCCCCACGCCCAGGCGCGCAGCGAGCCCCAATCCTCCGGCGAGCGCGACTGCCCCTTGTTCACCAGCCCGATGATGCCGCGCGTCAGGCCCGCGCCGTCATCCGCCTGTACGCTGGCCGGATCGATCAGGACAAAGCCCCAGCCCGCGCCAATCAACTGCCAGGTGTTGGGCAGGTCGCCGTCTTCGTTGAGATCGGGGCGTTGAAAGAACGGGCTCTCCTTGAGCGGTTCCCATGCGGGATGCTGGGCAAAAACTTCCTTGAGCGAGGGATCCTGCTGGAGAAGTAGCACCTTCCAGGCATTGTTTATGCGGTTGAGATCGTCACCGCGGGGCTCGTTGGGATTGGGGAATCCGGCGCGGCCGAACATCATCAGCACCGGCACGGGCCCCTTGGCAAAGGCGGGCGTGACCAGCGTCATGTGGATGCGAACGCTGATCGTGGGATCGGAGGAGTTGTCCACCGTGCCGATCAGATCCTTGGCAGTCACCGGCGTAAAGCCGATCATCTCGTGATCCACCGCGGTCACGGTCCAAGTGACCTTCGGCACGCTGTTGGGAACGCGCCCATAGACGTACTTCGAATACATCTCGACGATCTCCGGTCGGCGCTCCTCCCACCACATCTTTTCTGTCGTCACCTTCTGGCCGTTGTTCATCGTGAGCGGGTCGGGAAGATTCGGATAGGGATTGGCCTTCGATTCGTCGATGTTGGCGTGATTGGGCGCCTTCTCGTTGCCGCTCGGCCCGGGGCGCAGCGTCTTGATGCCCAACTGATCCATCATCTTGTGTTGATCCTGATCGGCGGTCAGCACGCCCGGAGCCGGTGCGGCGGCGTTCTGCGCCAGCGCGGATGCGGCAAGCAAGCTGGGAAGGCAGATGCAAAGGAGGGACGATCGCAACGATAGAGTCATGGGAAAGCTCCAAAATGATATTCTTGCCGCAGCAAAGAAGGCCGGCTGATCACAGGAATCCATGGTATACCGTCTGCTATGAAACTCACACCAAAAATCACGGCGATTGTTGCTTTTGTCCTGCTGGCAAGCTGCGCGTGGGCTAAGGGCCATCAACCCAAGGCCGCAGTTTGGGTTGCCTCCTGGGCGGCCTCGCAGCAGACTCCCGAGCCGCAGAATGCTATAGCCGCGGACGACCTTCGCGATGCTACTGTGCGCCAAATCTTCCGCCTCTCCGTGGGCGGCCCGGCTCTACGCGTGCATCTGTCTAACGCATTTGGGACAGAGGCGCTCCACTTCACCTCCGTGCACATTGCGCGGCCACTTTCGCCCTCTTCGCCGGAGATCGACCCGGCAAGCGATCGCCCACTGACCTTCGCGGGCAGCACGGACGTGACCGTTCCTCCGGGAGCGGAGTTCATCTCGGACCCTCTGGAATTTGCCGCCGCGCCATTGTCGGACGTAGCGGTGACCTTTCACCTGAACTCGCCTCCGGCCAGAGAGACCGGCCATCCGGGATCGCGCGCCACATCCTATTATCAGGATGGTGACAATGTCAGCATTGTAAGCCTGCCCCAAGCAAAGCATCTGGACCATTGGTACCAGGTTGCCGGGATTGATGTGCAGGCTGCTCCAGGCGCGGCAGCCGTGGTGGTTCTGGGAGACTCCATCACCGACGGTCGCGGCTCCACGACCAATGGCAACAACCGCTGGACGAATGTACTGGCGCAGCGGCTTCAGGACTCGCCCAGAACCCGCAAGATCGGCGTCTCCAATCAGGGCATCGGCGGCAATCACCTGCTGACCGACGGCCTGGGGCCCAATGTCCTGGCGCGCTTTGATCGCGATGTGTTGGCGCAGGCCGGGGTGCGCTGGGTCATCCTCTTTGAGGGTGTGAACGATCTGGGCGGGCTGGCTCGCGACATAGAGGTGCCGCCGGCCGATCATGCAGCCAGGGTGCAGGGAGTTATCGCCGCCTATCAGCAGATCATCACCCGCGGTCATGCACATGGCCTGCGCGTTTACGGAGCGACGATCACCCCGTATGTGGGGTCGGAGTACTACCACCCCGGCCCTCTGAGCGAGGCAGACCGCCAGGCGGTGAATCAATGGATTCGCGCGGCGGGGCACTTCGACGCGGTCATCGATTTCGATGCCGTGATGCGCGACCCGCGGCATCCCGATGATCTGCTGCCCGCCTACGACTGCGGCGACCACCTTCATCCCTCTGTCGAAGGTTACAAGGTAATGGGCGGCGCCGTTCCGCTCGACCTCTTCGCGCGTTAAAGTGCGCCTCCCTCCGGAACCTTCGACTTCAACTGGAGTACTAGTACCGAGACCGCGTGATTTTGTAATGGCTGGAATGTAGCGCCGGTCTCCAGACCGGCTGTCGTGCGGGCGTCCACGCCCGCATTTGTTCAGGAACAATTACCAAATCACACAGTCTCAGCACTAGATCGTCCTGCCGCAACGCTCCACAATAAACGCACCGACGATGCGCGCCGTTTCTTCAACGAATCTGCGGTCGATCTCCGTGAAGGCGGCCGGGGTGTGGCTGTCAATATCGATCTCGCCCACGACTTTGCCATGCGCGCGGATGGGAACAACGATCTCGGATTTTGTCTTGATCGAGCAGGAGAGATAGCGCGGGTCCGCATGCACGTCGTCCACCACAACCGTCTCGCCCGAAGCCACCGCCGCGCCGCAGATGCCTCGTGTGACAGGGATGCGCACGTGCGGCGTCGGCTCGCCAATAAAAGCGCCGAGAACCAGCGTTTCCGCATCGCCGGGGTCGAGCCAATAAAAGCCGGTCCAGTTGTAATGCGAGAGCCGCGCGGCGATGGCCTCGACGACGCCTCTCTCCAGCGCCTTCAGCGAGGACGCTATCGCGGCCAGCTCGCGGATGCGGGAGAGCAGGGAGATCATCTCCAGGGTGAGTGCGGGCATCTTCATCTCCTTCTGGTGTAGCACAGTAATCCCAGTGTTCAAAATCGTGATCCTGGTCATCCGGTTCTTTTATACTCTAGACTTGGGTAACCCGCCCGGCATATGAATGTTTAGCGAAATTGCAAGGCGGTTCTCTATAATCTTCAATAAGGAGCCTATTGATCGATGAGTTCAGCAGATAGTGCCAAGGCTAATTTTAATCTTGCCCTACCCTTTTACGAATCGGCGAGCATCCACCCATCCAGGCTTGCACTATACTCCGATGGCAAGGAATACAGTTACCGAGAAGTACTTGATCAAGTTATTCGCGTCGCCAGCTGGCTGTACGGCGATGGCACGCCGCCCAAACGGGTCGGCATCCTGGCATCCCGCAGCTTGGACGCATGCGTAGGCATATTGGCGGCTACCTGGGTAGGTGCGGCGTATGTCCCAATTAACCTTGCCCTGCCAGAAACGGGTGTAATTGGAATCCTGAATCGCAGCGGTCTCGATGCTCTGGTCGCTGACATTACCGGATCGAAGATGTTAAGCCCGGCCGTTTTGGAGTCATGCCCCTCCAAAGTGCTTGCGTGGCGAGTGCACATTCCGGCCGCTGCCACTTCGCGCATTACTAACTACGATGAATTGCCCTTTTCCGTGAGACTAAAAGATCCTATTCACGTAGACCCGGCCACTCCGGGTTACATGATTTACACATCCGGGAGCACGGGCGTTCCCAAGGCAGTCGCCGTCCCAGTCGGAGCGGTCGATCACTTATTGCGGGCGCTGGATGTGAATTATCCGCTCACGCAAGATGATCGCGCGGCGGAGACCTCTTCTACCAGCTTTGATATCTCGGTTTATAATATGTTTTCAACCTGGCGGGCCGGAGCATCGCTGCACATTATTCCCGCCAATCAGTCGATGGCTCCGGCAAAGTTCATTCAGGAACACCAGCTCACAGCGTGGTATTCTGTTCCATCCACAGCGGCTGTAATGGCCAGGATGGGTCTGCTCAAGCCGGACTCGTTTCCATCGATCCGGCAAACTCTGTTCTGCGGAGAACCGCTTCTTTCCAGTACCGCTGCGGCATGGCAGGCGGCAGCACCGTCCTCGACGGTCACCAACATGTATGGTCCGACAGAGGCGGCGGTTATGTGCCTCGGAGAAGACTATGCACCAGGATGCGCCTTGACGCGAGATTGTGTAGCAATCGGCCGGCCTTATCCCGGTATGAAGGCGGCTATTGCCTCGCCGGAGTTGCAATGGGTTAGCGATGGAGTCGACGGAGAACTGCTTCTCTCCGGCCCACAACTCGCGCTTGGTTATCTTGATGACGAAGAAATGACCCGAACGAGATTTGTGCTAATTGATGGAGAGCGCTGGTACCGAACTGGAGACCTCGCTCAGCGGGACAGCAGCGGGGTCTTTCACTTCCTGGGCCGAATCGATCATCAGGTGAAGGTGCTCGGATATCGCGTGGAACTCGGAGAGGTAGAAAGTCATCTGCGCGATGTCACTGGATGCAACTCCGTGGCTGCCCTTGCCTGGCCCCAGTATGGAGGCAGCGCCTCGGGTATTGTTGCCTTTCTCGGCGGCTTCTCTGGTCCAACAAGCCATATCAAGGCTGCCATGCAGCAACGGCTCCCCGCCTACATGGTACCTACCCGAATCCATGTCCTTCCGGAATTGCCCTTGAACAACAATGGCAAAGTCGACCGAAAAAATCTTCAAGTCCTGCTAGCCAGGGAGAGCAACAAGGGACCAAAACATTGAAGTGCTCTGTGGAGGTCAGCCTCGCTTGCACAGGCGCGCCTTCTTCTACAGGCAGGAAGTCTGGCAGCTTGGCTGCTCAATTGCGATTCCCGGCACCTTGCGTCAGGGCATAAATCGCGTTGATGCTGTCGATCTGCTCTCGATCAAAGCCAATCTCCGCAAAATCGATTGCGAAGTTCTCTTCGAGAAAGACGACTATTTCCACCGCGTCTATCGACTGAAGCCGTCCGCTGACAAGTAGGGAATCCTGGTTCGCCAGCGGACCATCATCGCCGATGCGGGTCAAAAGGCTCTGCACAAAATCATGGATCTCCGCAATTCCCTTCATCAATGCCTCCTAGAAGTGAATAAAGAACAAACTTGCCAGATATCTGAAATGACTGATAAGCGGATAACCTTGCACTCCGGAATCAAACACATTCAGCAAGCAGTAGAACAGACAAACACCCATTGCAGGAACGAGGCGTCCGCGAACAAAGCCCGTTGGCATGGGCCCGCGTTTTCGCAGTTGAGAAACACATAGCCCCGCCGCCAAAATGGCGCAGTAGCACAAGTACGCGCGGAAGTCTTGAATAGCTACCCATATACCATGATCGCGGATCATCTGCCAGTCGCGCGTGAAGTGATAGAATGCATTGCCAAAAAATGCCGCCGCGAAGGTTGCAAAGGCCAGGCGCAGCCGCCTATGCCCTTTCCAGTAGCGGAGAAAGACCGGATAGAAAAATAAGTCAACGAGCAATTCTTTGAAATAGTAATAGAACCTGTTGAAGAATTCAGCGATGGTTGTCGAAGATAGCGGCCGGTATGTATTCCGCAGAGCGTTGAATCCCGCCATGCGGCAGCCGGCGATGATTCTATGTCCCATAATCGAGATGCTCAGAATCAGCTCGAAAAATGCGAGGATCAGGCTTTCCCAGCGCAAATGCCATGCTACGGGCGTCCCGTGTACACTTAGAGTCAATGCTTCTGTAGATGTAGGAATGTGCAAATAACCGTGAAAGAATCTAAACCAAAAGAATTGGAAGACCGCCAGCAGAATTGTCCACGCAAGCAGCTTCAATCCCTTTAATTGCACAATTGCCAGTTGCTCTGGATTCTGCGCCTCAATGCGGCGAAGATATGCGGCGCCCTTGGGAAACGGCGTGTTCGTGAATCCCCACACAGGGTGGAAGGACGCCAGCTCCAGCGTCAGATCGCGCGCGGGCTGCGAGTTCCGGTCACTCACCGCATACGCAATGAACCAAATATAACTTGCCATGAGGCCAACCAGATCCCATAGTATCGAGTACGGCAATGATTGCGGCGCGGCGGCGCACGCCAGTAGGATCAGCGCGGAGAACCCGCCAAGAAGAAACGCAACCGGCCTTTGCCCAAACCGCGATTTAGGCCACCTCATGGTGCACCAGTACAGGAATATCCCCAAAGCTATGACCGCCAAATTCAAACCCAGGAGCAACGGCTTCCAGAAGGTTTGCAGAACAACCAATAGTATGGGGGCAACGGCCAAAATCAAGCGTCGCCGCGCAGGCATGAAAGTAATGAGCGTGAGTCCCAGCATCAAGGCCAGCCACGCGAGAGGATCGCGCATCATGACAAGGATCCCGCCGCCGAACGCGGCCAGCATGGCCGCTTTGCCCAGCGTGGTCTGAGCGAAAGAAACTGTCCAGGGATCGCTTTCGATGCGCGGAATAAGGCGAAACTCAGCCCAGCGGCTGCTCATTGATTCATGGGATTTCGTCTGGGCAGCCATGTCGTTTCCTGACCAAGGGATGTTTGGAAAAGTCTAGCAGGACCAGGCAAATGTGTCGAACCGTTTCCTGTCAGGATCCTTACTCATTGGAGATGAGATAGAGGCGGACGATTCCGCAGGCGGGGGCCAGCCCTCTCCGAGGCGCTGAAATGCCGCCGCCCGGCCATTCCAACCGTTGCAGCCTTCATGGTGCGGTTCTAATACCGCTGCGAGAACTCCGGCTCAACGGGATTCTCGAAGAGCGAGGCGTCGCGGGTGACGATGGTCAGCCCCGATGGCGTAACGAAGTAGCGGCGCTTGTCCTCGACCGGATCGTAGCCGATGATGGTGCCCTCCGGAATGTGAACGTGGCGGTCGATGATGGCTCTCCGGATGCGGCAGTGCCGCCCGATATTGACGTGCGAGAAGATGATGCTGGCATCCACCGTCGAGTAGGAGTTGACGCGCACATCCTGCGAGACCACGCAATTTGTCACCGACGCGCCGGAGATGATGACGCCGGCGGTGATCACCGAGTTGACCGCCATGCCTGAGCGGCCCGGCTCGCCGAAGACGAACTTGGCCGGCGGATACTGGCGCACGCGGGTGCGGATGGGCCAGTTCTTGTCGTAGAGGTTGAAGGTCGGCGAAACTGAGCAAAGATCCAGGTTGGCGTCGTAGTAAGCGTCCAGTGTGCCCACATCGCGCCAATAGAGCGCCTGCTTCTTGTTCTCATCGACGAAGTTGTAAGCCATCATCTTCTTCTTGCCCAGCATATTGGGCAAAATGTCGTGGCCAAAGTCGTGCCTCGAAGCCGGGTCCTCGGCGTCGGCGATCAGCGCCTTCAGGAGCACTTCAGTATTGAAGATGTAGACGCCCATCGATGCATCCACGGAACCGGGATTAAAGGGCGAGCGGAAGCTGGTGGTGACAGGCTTTTCCTGGAAGCCAAGCACCTCGCCTGTCTTGCCCACCTCCACCACGCCGAAGCGCTTCGTTTCGTCCGGCGAGATCGGCAGCGTGGCCAGCGTGACCTCGGCCTTGGTCTCCTTGTGGTACTCCAGCATCCGGCTGTAGTTCATCTTGTAGATGGCGTCGCCCTGGAGGATGATCATGTGCTTGGGTTGCTCGCTGCCGATCGAATAAATATTCTGATAAACCGCATCGGCGGTGCCCATGTACCAATTGGCGCCGGTGCGCTGCATGGGCGGCAGCAACTCGAAGAACTCGCCCAGCTCCTGGGCCACAATCCCCGTCCACCCTTCGCGGATGTGCCGGTTAAGCGAGAGCGCCTTGTACTGCGTCAGGATGAAGACCTTGCGCAGGCCGGAGTTGATGCAGTTGGAGAGAGTGATGTCGATGATGCGATAGTGTCCGCCAAAGGGCACGGCCGGTTTGGCGCGATCGCGGGTGAGGGGGAAGAGCCGTTCTCCCGCGCCGCCCGCTAGCAATACTCCAAGTGTGTCTCTCATCGCTGAACCCTGCCTTCGTGCTGATGCTCGCCGGGTGCATCCCCGCCGGGGGCGGAAGCGCCGCTCTCCAATCCAGCATATCTTCCGGCAACATCTTTATCCAGGAATTGCCGGAGGATGGAGAATACCACAGCCCAGAGACTTCGGCTGCCCTTCACACATTACCGAAGCTGGCTGCCACAGAAACATGTCCGGAGCCGCCGCCGGCAAATCTTCCTCGAGGGAAACTCCGGAATGGGAAAAATACCGTTTGGGTGCGGCTGCTGCCGGCTCACTGGCCGGGGCGCCGGTCTGCTAGCGCTTCGTCTTGAACTTGTACTCCACACCAACCGAAATGCCGAAGTTCCAGTTGTCGTGCGGGCTTGAGGTCGCGGGGACGACGGCATAATTAAAGCCATAGCGGGTAAACAGCGCGTCGGGCGTGATGCGGAAGACCCAGCGCGGCGTGCGGTTCAGGTCGATATGGCCGCCGAAGACCGCGGCCGGGGCGAATTGATTGTCGTAGAAACCCACACTTGCAGGCGTTTGCGGCCATACATGCGAATTAAAGTGCGCTCCGCCCGCCAGCACATGCAGCATAATATCGCCGTGCTTGTTGTGCGGCCCCAGCCATTCGGGTCCGGCAACGAAAAGATACTGGCTGACGAAGGGTCCTCGGACATTATTCAGTCCAACATTTTGTCCCCCCACACTGGCGACACCGCTGGTGCCCAGATAGCCGCGGCCCGAGCCTTCCAGAGCCCAGCGCTTGCTGAACCAATAGGAGGCGGTCAGATCGAGTCCGCCCAGGTTGGCCCCTTGCAGGGCGACCGGTCCGGCATGGATGTGGCCGTAGGCCGCGCCCAGCGAAAGATCGAAACGGTTGTCGTAGCGCACATTCGCCAGCGGGTCGATGGCGATGTAGGTGCCATTGCCGGCCGTCGGAGAGGCGGTGCTTTGCGCCTGGGCGCGGGTTGTAAACGACATAGCCAAAGCGGCTACGGCGGCAAGAGCGGCGGTATGACTTACGGAGAGACGCATCCTATTCAGCTTACTAGACGATGCCGATGGGGGACAACGCGAACCGGGCGGCATCTGCGGGCGTCTTCTAAAAAAATCCCGCCAACCTCCGCCGCTTCCTGGTCCCTCAGTCCCAAGTCCCCCGGTCCTACGGCTCGCAGCGCTCGCTCCAGCGCGTCCAAACCAGGTAGCGCATCGTCTTCAAGTCTTCGACGGCCTCCGCGGCCCATTGGTAAGCCGCCGGTTGCGGCTCCAGCGGCGGCGCGGCATGGGTGCGCCACGCAAGCGGCAGGCCGTTGAAGATGATGCCCGCGCGCGACAGATGGCTGGCGCTGGAGACCACCTCCGCCGACCTCCAGCCGTGCGCCTTCATGATCCGCACCGCGTAACAGGCGTTCTCGATCGTATCCCGGGCCTCCGGCTCAAGAATAATGGCCTGCTCGGGAATGCCCTGCGCGTGCGCCGAGCGCGCCATCACCCTCGCCTCCACAAACTGGTTGCGCGCCGCTCCGCCGGTCAGGATCAGCCGTGGCGCCACGCCCCGCTCATACTCATGCACGCCCTCGGTCACGCGGGCCAACTGTGCCGGCGTGGGATTGCCGTCGCTGTCTGCCGGAGAGCCCAGCACAATGATGGCGTCAAAGCGGGTGAGCGCGGTGTTGGAGACGGGCGCAAGCAGGCGGGCAACCACTCCCCAGGCCAGCAGACCAACAACCAATACGAGCGCGGCCAGCGTCAACCGGCCCTGCCAGCCCATGCGCCGCCGACGCAAGGCCATGCGCCGGGGCCTGAGCCGGCGTGCGGGCGTCTTGCGGATGGTGCGCGCGTTGGTCAAAGCAACCCTCAGCTACCACTCTAACGCCGCAGTCACACTGGGTGGCCCAGGTCTGGATTTTCGGTAGTGTCCTAATTTGAAATCCACAGGCTCATCCTCCGATTGCGGCGTCCAAAATGCCGCGAATACGGGCTAATGGCCCCTGCAAAAATGCCAAGGTGCATCATCCGCAATAACTTGTTTTTGATTTGGATCCAACCATTCACATAAAAGTGTGGAATTGCTCGATCCAGAAGGATTTTGCCATTGCGTAAACCCCACGATAAACACGACGTACTGTCCCGAGACAATCCCGCTCTCTTCTTCCTGTGTTAACGGCCTACCGGATGATGCAGTTAGATGCCACGGTACATTTCCCGCCTCATCTACTCCGTTCTCAAGAAGCGCCATTCTTTTAGAGAGTGACTGCGCCACCAAGTACATATCATTCTCTTGCGGAATAGACCGTTCCCCTCTAACGACAAAGACCTCATGGTACGATTTGACTTTGGACACATCGTTAGAAGCTCTGTAATAAACATCAAACGCCAAAGGCTGTCCAGCCTTTATGGCCCGAGAGTAGAGCGCCGGAATAGTGCGCGTTTCGCGGATAATACCCTCTCGGCTTTTTGTGATTGATTCCATCACTGTACCGTTCCTAATTCCTTGTGCGACGACCACTAGGGAGGCCACTATAGCTAAGGCCCAGAACTCTCTCTTGATCCGGATCTTGCCCGCTTCATCGCGTTTTGCTATAGGGTGCATGGTGATATGCACCCCCAAATAGGCCAGCCGTAGCGGGATAAGAAGCAAGAGTAAAGAAAGGACGATGTCGATCCACATACCCGCAATCCTCCCACCGGATACCGGGCAGTGTCGAGAAGTTTTTGTAATACGGGTTGTTTGGGATCATTTGAGTCCAAAAAACAAATTAGGACACTACCGGATTTTCAGACCTGGGAAACCAGAAACCCAACTCGCCTAGCCGGATCACCTCAGATTGTTGGTGCCCCACCCTCGCCGCGTCTTTGTTTTTGCGGCTAGGATGGGATATCAGAACCCCAACCGGCCCAGCCGGATCAGCCCAGTTCCGCCGGTACGCCCCATTCTGATAAAACGAACTCGCTCAAGGGCTTGCGAGTGCGCGGCACAATCTCCTGAGCAATCAGATTCTCTTGGACCAGGGCGGAGGGTTCGCCCTGGTAGCCCAGCGCGATCACCGCGCCGAGATGGTAGCCGTCTGGAATTTGAAAGAGCTGACGGGCCGCGGCATGGTCGAAGCCGGCCATCGAGTGAGTCCTGAGTCCCAGCGCGCTGGCTTGCAGCGTTAGTGCTGCGGCGGCCGCCCCCAGGTCATAAAGCGCGTAAGCGTTGGAGGAGCCGTTGTGGCTGAACGTTGTGCTCGCCGCCCCCAGAATCAGCACCGGCGCGGCGCCGGCCCAATCCCGATTGAAGCCGCCCAGAGTCGAGAAGATCTTCTCGTAGGTCGATGAGCCGCGCCGGCCGACGAGGAAGCGCCAGGGCTGCTCGTTGTAGGACGAGGCGGACCAGCGGGCGGCTTCAAAGACTTTGGCCAGATCGGCGGGGCTGACCTCGCGGTCGGCAAAGGAGCGCGCGCTCCAGCGGCCAACAATGACCGACAAGACGCCCTCGATCGTCGTAGCTTGCTTCAAGTGGTCTACTTCAATTGCAGATAAGGTCATGAATGTACGCTCCTCGGGAGCAGCCCGACTCGTTCTGCAAGTTACTCCGGCAATGAACCAGCTAACTTGCTAACTCGCTATCACCGCGAAGCGGTGGCTAACTTGCGAAATGGTAAACCAACCCCTGCGTGCTATGACGAAAAAGATGGAGAAGACCCAACTTTCAACCAGCTTTGTTCATGAGGAGTTGGATACACCTCTTTGATTCGCGCGGCAAGGCGAACGATTCCTGTATTAGGGCCTGTTCACACTACCCCGGCGGGTGGCGCTGCCAGCGAAAATCCGGCCAGACCGGGGTCCCCACGGACAGGTCTTCGTTCGTGGGGTGTAGACGAAGCCGAGCCCGAAGGCTGTGGCGGGTCCACCGTCGAGGGCGAGAATGAAGTATGGCCGGATTTTCGCAGCAGCCCGAAGGGACGGGGCCAATTTTCCCCAGCTCTTCGTCCATCGTCGCTCGGATACACCCGGTATCCGTCACTCCTCATTCCTCGATCTGAGAAAAATTGGCTCCCGTCGCCGCCCACCAGGGTAGTGTGAACAGGCCCTATCGGAAAAGCTGTTGGAACGAACAGTTCCCGCGGGCCCCCTACCGGTAAACCTGCGGAATGAAGTTCTGCTCCTGGATCGGCGGACGCACGTACTTCGACTTTTCCAGCTTGGGCAGTTCCAGCGGCGCGGGCGTCAGATCGCGATAGACGAACTGCGAGAGCAGATGGCGGATCACGTTCAGCCGGGCGCATTTTTTGTCTTCCGCATTCACGACAAACCACGGAGACATTTTGGTGTCAGTCACCGCGAACATCTCGTCCTTGGCGCGTGAGTACTCGGCCCAATGCTTGCGTGATTCGAGATCCATCGGACTCAGCTTCCAGCGCTTGGTGGGATTCTTCATGCGATCCTGGAAGCGCCGCTCCTGCTCCTCGTCGCTGACCGAGAACCAGTACTTGATGAGCCGAATCCCGGAACGCTGCAACATGCGCTCAAACTCAGGGCAGCTCTGAAAGAACTCCTGATACTGCGCCTCGGTGCAGAAGCCCATCACGTGTTCGACGCCCGCCCGGTTATACCAACTGCGATCGAAGAGCACCATCTCGCCGGCCGCGGGCAGGTGGGGAACATATCTCTGGAAGTACCACTGCGTTTTTTCGCGCTCCGTGGGCGTGCCTAGAGCCACCACCCGGCATACGCGTGGATTCAGCGATTCGGTGATCCGCTTGATCGCGCCGCCCTTGCCCGCCGCATCACGGCCCTCAAACAGAATCACAACCCGCAGGCCTTCCTGCTTAACCCACTCCTGCAGCTTGACGAGCTCGACCTGCAAGCGCCTCAGCTCTTTTTCGTAGTCGCAGTCTTTTCCGAGGTGCAGTGTCTCGGCATTGCCCAGCACGGGCGCCGGCAGGTCGCCGTGCTTCTGATTGCCATTTGAAGGCGTCGTCGCCAGATCAGCTTCCGGGTGCTTCTTCTTGTGCTTGTCTTTCATCGCTCTTCCTCCCGCTCTCTTGCAAACACTCTTCCTATCGGCGCGAATCGCCGCCGCAAGAATCATATACCGATTGAGCCCCGGAGGAAATGCTATGCCAGTTCGACCTTCAGCGTGATCGCGACATCGGAGATTTTTTCCGCGGGCATTTCAACCTTCAATCCTGCTTCGTCCTGCTTCCACTTGAGATCGCCCTTGCCGCCCAGCAATTCCACTCGTTGAATCTTGCCGGGATTCTGCGGACTGGCGAGTCCGAGCGCGTTGATCACTGCCGCATTCTCCGGCCAGCCCATCACGAAGGCGTAGAGCATGCTGCCTTTGGTGGTGAAGCGAACGTCCTCGGCGGTGAGATCCTTCTGTTTGTCCTCGTTGAAGTTTCCGGTCTCGATTTTAGTCTTGGTCGAGGGGCCTTCGCCGTATATCTTCCACGGGCGCGTGGCATGGATGCCTTCGCTGTTCACCGCCATCCACGCGGTGATGCCGTCCAGAACGACCCTCTCCTGATAATCCAGCTCGCCCGAGTTGGGCAGCGGGAAATTCAGCAGCAGGTTGCCGTTCTTGCTCACAATGTCGGCCAGCAGGTCGATCACCTTCTTGGCCGTCTTATATTGCTGGCCGCGCTTGTAATGCCATTGGCCGATGCAGGTGTCGGTTTGCCACGGGTTTGCCGCGATAGCATCGCTGACGCCGCGCTCGTGGTCCAGCAGGCAGGTGCCTATGGCGCAATCCACGGCATCCTTGGCGGTATACACCGCCTCGGTCCGGCCGCCGTGCAACTGCGCGCTGACGTTGTAAAGATGGGCCACCATCTTCAGGCCAACATCCTCGAAGGGAAGATGCCCGTCGGTGTACAGAAAATCGGGCTGATATTTGTCGATGAGGTCGGTCATGCGGTCAAGGTAATGCCGCTTCCACGATTCGGGAATATCGTTGTCGCTCCAATCCAGTTTGTCCATGAGCCGGGCGCAGTCGGCGTCATGATAGAGGTCCGCGTACTTCGGGTCGGCGCCATCATAGGGAACGCCGGCCAGAGGCCCGGTCTTGTCGGCGCCGTGGCTCACCGCCCACCACTTGTAGCTAATCCAGAGATGCTCGCTGACGCCGAAGCGTAAACCCTGCTTGCGCGCCGCTTTTTGCCAGGTTCCGACAATGTCTCTCTTCGGTCCCATGTTGACGGCATTCCAGCGCGTGTACTTCGAGTCCCAAAGATCGAAATTATCGTGGTGAACTCCCATGCTGACGAAGTACTTTGCCCCGGCCTTCTTGTACAGGCCCATCAGGTGTTCCGGGTCCCATTTGGCGGCCTTCCAGTCATTCACCAGATCCTTGTAGCCGACCTTGGAGGGATGGCCGTATGTTTCCACATGGTAGTTGTATTGCTCCTGTCCCTGGATGTACATATTGCGGGCGTACCAATCTCCATCCTCGATAGCCGACTGCGGACCCCAGTGCGACCAGATGCCGAACTTCGCGTCGCGGAACCAGTCAGGAATCCGGTAGCCCTGTAAAGAAGATCTTGTTCCCAGGAAGTTATTGAATTGCGCAGCCTGGGCTTTGGCAAATCTTGACAGCGCCAGGGCGGAATACGCGCCGCCCAGTGATTTCAGCAAGTCACGTCTGTTCATAACTATGTAGTTCCTCCACCTTCCGCAGAATACTCACGCCGCCGCGCCCCGTCAACGCTGGCTGTGGATGACGGTCGCGTATACTGAACTGAATATGCGGACAGTTCAACTGAAAGCCCGCCGCCCGCCGCTTCCAGCGCTGCATCTTGACCGGCTGGATCGGAGAGCCGGATGAGCGCCGCCGGCAATACGCATCGACTTACGGAGGCCGAAGAACACGCCTGGAAGCCCAAGGCGAATCCGTGGACCATTGCCGGGTCGGTGATGCTGGCCACCTTCATGGTGGTGCTCGACTCCTCGGTGGCCAACGTCGCGCTGCCGCACATCGCCGGCAGCCTATCCGCCTCGACTGACGAATCGACCTGGGTTCTGACCAGCTATCTGGTCGCGAATGCCATCATGCTGCCCGCCGCCGGTTGGATCGCGCGCCGCATCGGCCGTAAGAAACTGCTTTTGATTTCCATTCTGCTGTTCACGCTGGCCTCGCTGCTCTGCGGCGTGGCACTGACCATGCCCATGCTGATTGTGGCGCGGGTTCTGCAAGGCATCGGCGGCGGCGGAATGCAGCCGCTGGCGCAATCTATCCTGCTGGAGAGCTTTCCCCCCCGCCAGCACGGCACGGCGATGGCCGCTTTTGGCGTCGGCGTCATCGTCGCCCCCATCATCGGCCCCACCCTCGGCGGATGGATCACCGACAGCTACTCCTGGCGCTGGATCTTCTACATCAATCTTCCCATCGGCATCCTGGCCCTCATCATGGTCAACCTCTACGTCGAAGACCCGCCCTATCTGCGCAAGGCCTTTCACGGAGCGATCGATTATCTCGGCTTTGGCCTCATGGCGCTCTGGCTGGGAACGTTGCAGTTAGTTCTGGACAAAGGCCAGGAGGCCGACTGGTTCGCCGCTCCATGGATTTGCTGGACGGCTGCCGCATCCACGCTGGCGCTGGTTGCATTCATCGTCCGCGAACTGACGGACCGCGATCCGATCGTGCAGTTGCGCATCTTCCGCGACCGCAACTTTGCCATGGGAACGCTGATTACCTGCACCTACGGCTTCGTTCTCTATGCCGCCACGGCGATGCTGCCGCTGTTTCTGCAAACGCTGATGGGCTATTCGGCGCTGCAAAGCGGCCTCTCGGTCAGCCCGCGCGGCCTCGGCGCCATGGCTTCGATGGTGATGGTGGGCCTCTTGGTCCGCAAGTTCGACGCCCGCCTGCTGATGGCCTTCGGATTTGCGCTGCTCGGCGCATCCACCTGGATGCTGGGCAACATCAGCCTGGAGATCGGAATGTCTTCGGTCGTCGTGCCCAACATTCTCAACGGCTTCGCGATGGGCTTCATCTTCGTCCCGCTGACCACCATCACGCTGAGCCGCCTGCGCAAGCAGGAGATGGGCAACGCCACCGGCATCTACAACCTGGTGCGCTCGGTCGGCGGCTCCATCGGCATCTCCGTCGTAATGGCCATGCTGGTGCGCGGCGCGCAGATTCATCAGAGTACGCTGGCGGCGGACGCCGGATCTCCTCTGGCAAGCGGGCTGGCGCGCGGCTTGCAGGCCCGGCTCTTTTCCCAGGGCGAGGACATGGTCACCGCGCAACATAAGGCTCTCGGCATGATTTACCGCAGCGTGCAACAGCAGTCGGCCCTGATGGCCTACGCCGATAACTTCCGCCTGATCGCCATTCTCGCGCTCGCCTGCATCCCGCTGCTACTGCTCTTTCAGCGGGTCAAGAGGCACGATTGATGCGGCGGGTGAATTTAGCCATAATTAGATTGCTCCCGCTTTCGCTGAAGTCGTAGATTCGCTGCCGCTCGCGCCTTTTTCCCCATCCCAAGAAGGTTGTCAGTCACCACAGAAAATGATTCTTCCGTTTCTCCAGAGCCAGAATCAAGGTCCGATCCAAATGCAATAGCGGGGATGCCAAATGCCCTTCCAATCATGAAAGTTGTGATCCATGCTTGCCCAATAGAAAACTGCATCCGTTCAGGTAGATCTTCAGAGTCCGTAACTTCTGCCTTGGAAGGCTTTATGTTGATGCACGCATCAGGATCGAGTCCAGCAGGGATAACAGCATCATTATCTTGAACTACCGGAAACCCATACTCTTTCACGAAGTTAAGATAATCTACTGTATCCAAGAATGGCACGTGCCTCTTTATGCCAAATAGTTGTATTTTCATCCAGAGAGGCCATTTAGCGCTATCTGCCGCATGTAGGTCGAACAGTCTTTGAAAGATCGACAACAGTATCTCAAAAAGAAACGAGAGGTCAACGACGTAAACGTTTCGGATTTGTTTCTGATAGCATTCTATGGAGAATCCATCGCACATATCGTACCCCTCAAGGAATATGTGCATTTGTTCAGGGCCATCTATATAGGACGTGTTTAGAGGAATCGTGATCTCCTGCGCACAGTTCGAACGATATTCCCATTTGAAGACATTTCGCCAACAATCATTGTCTTTGGTTTGTCGCGCGACCATTCCGAGTGCAGACGTATATGTGCTATCAAAGGGTATTGGATCAGGATTCTTCATTATCTCAGCGAATTTCCTAAACGTGAGATTTGAATGGAGGTCACGGTCACCCCACGGATCAGCAAAGAAATGAAGCTTCAGATACGCACACCCTTTATCAAATTCTTCTGAATTTGGCCTCTCCTTTTCCAAAAAACCCCTAAAACGAGCACGAGCATTACTTCCTCGCTGCCATAGTAAGTCCAGGAAGTGCCGATCTGTTTCATGTGTAGGATCGGAGGAATCTGCAATACGACGATAGATTCTCCCGGTTGAATGGATGTACGGAGCATCATTTCCAACAGGGACATGAATCATAATCACTGCACGGTTCACGGGGAGACCAATTGCAGGTTCCGGACCGTTTAGGACACGATGTTCGAAAAAAGCGGGTGGACTCACATGTAAGGCATCAGCTTGCGTTATCCATTCTTCGTATTGTGGAACCTCTGAGATTGGAATGCCAGGAAAGGCACCGGCTGTGCGCTTACCTTCCTTGTCTTCTTCAATACCATAAAAGAGCCATCCTCCGTACGTATTTGCAAAAGCGCTGATGGATTTCGCGATTGTAGACGTACCCGACTGAGATTGTTTGTACTCCATGTACCACCCTTCGACGGTTATTTTCAGTACTCCAAGGTCGGCGGTAGCGATTTCATCAAATGGCTTTTGAAAGGGACTAAAGCTGTGCATAGAGTCTCCAAGATCGACAAAGGCTTGGCGGTTATGGGCCTATCTTGTGCGCTTACAAATTGGCTGTAAGGTTGTACTCCCTTGCGACCGGCTCAACGACTTTGTATCTGCCGTGCCCTGGATTGACGCGATAGCTGGTACGCAGCAGTCCGGCCTTCTCCAGGCGCACCACATCGCGGCTGACTGCCCGCAGATCCCGTTTGAGTCCTGTAGCCAACTCAGTAATGGGCTGCGAACCGGACTTGGCCCGCCGCAACAGGCGAACCCGTTCGGCGGTAAGCACATTCAGCAGTTCCAATGGATCTTCAAATGTGATGGAGATCGTCGGCGCGATGGCTTGGCCGCGATCGAGCTTTGCGGCGTGGCTTCGCACACGGTCGAAAAACTCCTCGGCAGAGCCCGTCGCGATTCTGACTTTACTCGTGTTCATCTTCGACCCTCTAAATCACAGAAAGGATGCATAGAATCCTTTCTGTTCTCTGGGCGCACAGAATTTGCGTCTTCCTTCCGTTGCCAGAGAGGAATCCGCCAGCGCCCGCCGCTAGCCCTCGACGCGCACCAGCAGGCAGGTGATGTTGTCGTGGCCGCCGGCCTGGTTGGCGGCGTCCACCAGGCGGACGCAGTGTTCTTCGAGAGGCAGATCGGCCACGAGCATGGATTCAATCTGCTCGTCGCTGACTTCGCCCGTCAACCCGTCCGAGCAGAGCAGGAAGATGTCGCCGGGCGCGGCTTCCAACTCGAAGATATCCGGCTCGACCGACGGCTGGGTGCCCAGCGCGCGGGTGATCACGTTGCGGTAGTTGGAGTGCAGCGCCTCCTCGTGGGTCATGCGGCCCATCCGCACCTGCTCCTCCACCAGCGAGTGATCGAGGCTGATCTGTACCAATGTTCTCTGACCGGGAGTGCTCGGCTCTTGTCCACTTTGCTCCGGGCTGCTCGGCTCCGGGCTCAGAGTGCGCATCAGGTAACAGCGGCTGTCGCCGACGTTGAAGACCAGCACGCGCCGCCCTTCGGTCACCAGGCCCACCAGCGTGGTTCCCATGCCGCTGAGCTGGAGGTCTTTCATGGCGCGGGAATGGATGGACTCGTTGGCGGCGCGGATGGCATCGTCGATCACATCTTCGAGCGGTACGGCCTCGGCCCCCGGCTCGGCGCGGGCACTGAGCCGGCGCAGCACTTCGTCAACAGCCATGGAGCTGGCGATCTCGCCAGCCGCGGCGCCGCCCATGCCGTCACAGACAACATAGACTCCGTACTCGGCGGAAAGCCCGAATGCATCTTCATTGGAGGCGCGTTTGCTGCCGACATCGGAAACCGCGGCAGCCGCGTAGCGTACAAGATCGGTGGACAAGAATACTCTCCCGCAGTTCAGTTTACACGGTTTGCAGCCGGACGCAGACTTAATCCCGCTCAGCGGCCCGGCTGGCGAGCGGTGGGGGCGAGGATCGCCGGAGCGGGAAGCGGCGGAGGCGGGGGCAGTTCGAAGACCTGAAGGCCGCCGCCTACAAGCACGGCCACGCGCCGGCCGGAGGGTGAGATGGCCACATTCCCGCCTCCATCCAGAACCGGGCTGGCCGCCGTCTCCAGCGCCACCTTGCCGTCCGCCGCGTCCAGAACCTCGACACGTTGCCCTTTGATCTCCTCTGGACTGAGGGACGCGCCGGCGATGACCGGGTGGCTGACCGCCAGAACCTCCCGCGCCAGCCGCGAGCCGTCTGGCGCTCTGACCACCAGCGGCCAGATGGTCGCATCCGGCGTCAGCGCCTCCCACAGGCGACGGCCATCGGTCCCCATCGCCAACATTTTGCCCGCGCCGGTGGGGGAGCAGGTGGTCACCAGCACCTCCCGCTGCGAAAGAAAATCAAAGAGCGGCGAGCAGGTCGAATCCACCTGGCCCAGAATCCTGCTGCCGCCGCTGAAGAAGTTCAGATTCAGCAGCCACGCGTCGCCGCGCGCGCGCTGGCTCTCCAGGTAGCCGTCGGAGTTGATGGGCAGATGCACGGTGGAGGAACTGCGGCTGACCAGCATCACCTGGCCGGAGTCGCGTCGCAGGATGCGCACCGCCAGATCGGCGTCGCGCACCGGGATCCCCTGCGACAGGCCTAGGTCGCTGGGGTGGCCGTCCGGCTTCTGCCCATCGACGTCGATGATGGCTTTGGCGGTCTCCGGTGTGGGCACTTCGCCGGGCTTGCCGGCCGCTGCCGCCGGCTCGCGCGAGTCGGTCACCAAAAACTTCTGCGCCGGGTCCATCTCCAGCCAGAGCAGCGGTCCCGGAAAGTGCAGGTAGGGCTTCAGCACCAGCGTGGCATCGCCCAGTTCAAGATTCTCCCGGTCGCGCAGCAGGAAGTGGCCGTCGCTGAGCATCCACAGGTAGCGCGCCCGGTCATGCACGGTCCACAGAGCCTCGGCCTCGACCGTACCGACCGGCAGAGTCAGCACCACGGCGCGAATCTCTCTCGCGTCATTCTCCCCCGCCTCGCGGCGGATCAGTCCCGGCACGCGGAAGGTGAAAAGCAGCCGGTTTTCATCGAGGAAGTCGAGCGAAACAAAGCTCGCGCGCTGGCCCAGGTAGAGAGGCCCCGGCGCGGAAAAGCCCAGCGCCTCGACGGCTACTGTGAAGGCGGGCGGCTGCGAGGGCTTCTCGGGAAGCCCGCCGGGCAGCACGGGAGCCTTGACCGCACGGGTCGGCTCCGGCGCGTTCGCCAGGCTCTCCTGCGCCAGTGCCGGCCAAGGCGCGCCCAGCGTCGCCGCCAGACCCAACACAATTCCCGCCCTGAAGAGCCGCTTCGCCACGAGTATCATTCTCGCCGATGCGGCCGGTTGTGGGCAGTGATGCGGCTAGGAAGTAATTGTGGAATCGAACTTTGTGTAATTGTCAAGGTAATCCTTGATAATCAGATAGCACTCGCAAGAGGCCTTCGTGAGCCCAGGGACATCGAGAATATGGATTTCTCCGCGGGTGTATTCGATAAGTCCTTTTCGCTTCAGAATACCGGCTGTCGTGGAAATCGTGGGACGGCGCCCCCCCAGCATATCCGCGAGAAACTCATGTGAAATCTTGAACGTGTCGACGTGCGCGCGGTCCGCGCAGAGGAGCAGCCAGCGGGCGAGCCGCTGTTCAAAGCTGTGCTTCGCATTGCATCCAGCGGATTGCATTGCCTGAACGAGTTGCGCCTGAACATAGCGCAGAGCTAGAAACTGAAAGGCGCCTCCAAGGCGGAACTCTCTTTTCGCGTCCTCCACCTGGCAGCTATAGCCATGACCGGCAATCTGGGTGTAGACGCGATTCAGGCTCTTTTTTGTTCCCATGAGAGCTGAGACGCCGATGACCGACTCATAACCGAACATCCCTACTTCGACCTGGGACCCATCCTTGAATGTTGTCGTCATCGACGCCATCCCCTCTTCGAGAAAGTAGAGGCGGTCGATCGGGTTGCCGGGGTTTTCGATTTCATGTTTTAGCTCGAATTTCACCGGCTGCAAACGAAGCCGCTCAATTACGTCCCCGTCCAAAGCCTTCAAAAGAGTGTTCTTAAAGCCGCTCGTGCGCAAGGAATCCTCACTTTCAAAGAAAACCCTATCATAAATCAGTATGCGCAAAGCTCATGATGCCTGAAAAAGTTCGAGTTATGTCAGGTACCGTACAAAGATTGTTTTGTATACGTAAGAAACAGTACAGAGTTTGCAACGCGAAGCGAGTAAAATTTATATGGGACAGTTAGATTTACTTCCGAGGTGAGAAGCATGACCTTTGACCTCGCCGCCTTTCTGGCAACGGCAGGAATAGGACGACGAATCGTCCAATTGAAGCCCAAGCAAGCTTTCTTTTCGCAGGGCGGCGTGGCTGACTCCATCTTCTATCTTCAGACAGGCCGCGCAAAACTTACCGTCGTTTCGCATGAAGGCAAGGAGGCCACCATCGCGCTTATCCCCGCCGGGGAATTCGTTGGCGAGGAATCGCTGGCCAGCGTGGGCGCGCTGCACATGGCCACGGCCAGCGCCATTACCGCCTGTACAGCGCTCAAGATAGAGAGAGAAGAGATGATCCGCATGATGCACCAGGAGCACTCTCTCTCCGAAATGTACTTGAAATTCCTGCTGGTCCGCAGTATGCGAGCCCAGGCCGATCTTGTCGATCAACTTTTCAACTCCAGCGAAAGGCGTTTAGCGAGGATTCTACTGTTGATGGCAGAATTCGGTGAACCGGGCGAATCGGAACACTTTCTTCCCCCCATCACGCAGGAAACCCTGGCCGAGATGATCGGCACCACCCGCTCCCGCGTCAGCTTCTTCATGAATCGCTTTCGCAGACTCGGCCTCATCGAATACAACGGCCGCATCCGGGTCCACAAGTCGCTGCTCAATGTGGTTCTGCACGATCAATTCACCGAGCGGAATCCCGAGAGGCCTGCTGGTTCGACCACCCCGCGTATTCGATCAAAGCCGGACACTCGCGACTAAGGCGGCTTCGGCGCTGCCGGTTCCTCCACGTGGGCAAGCAACGCCGGAGGACACACTTGACGCAAACATCCCGATGCGCTCAATGAGGAGTTCTCGCGCTTCTTCTTTGCGAATTCCGGCCCGTTGGCCGGCTGCTCGGAGACTGCGCCACTCCCGGTTTTGGGCAGTGATACGGCAATGTCCGCCCGTGTGCGACAGTTAAAGAGGAATGGAAACGAATCTGAAAACCTCTCCGCGCCTCGCTTTTCTGGGCTACGGCGCTTGCTTCGTCGCCGGCTGCCTGTGGGGCACGGGCTTCTACTTCAGCCGCCTGGCGCTCAACGAGATGAGCGTCGAGTACATGGTGCTCTATCGCATCCTCTTTGCCTGCCTGGGCGTGCTGCCGGTGGCGCTGGTCTGCCGCTGGCGCTTTTCCGGCGCGGAACTGCGCACGCTGCTGCTCTCCGCCGCCTTCGGGATTCCCATCTCGTGCCTCATCCAGTTCAGCGGACTGGCGCGCACCACGGTGAGTCACGCCTCGCTGATGGTGGGCGCCATGCCGGTGATGCTGGGCGTTGCCGCCACGCTCTTTGCCCCCAAGGGGTCCAAAGAGGAACGGCTGGACCGCATCGGCTGGATGGCTCTCTGCGGCTCGACGATCGGCGCGGCGCTGCTGACCATGGGCGGCAGCCACGGCGCGCACACCCGCGGCCAGCCCTCTCTGGCGGGCGACCTGCTGGTGCTGGTCTCGCTGCTGGCCGCGCTGGCCTGGATTCTGCTCAGCAAGAAGCTGATGCTCACGCACAGTCCCTCGGTCGTATCGGCCTACACTATCCTCGTCGGCGCCGCCATGCTGCTTCCCTGGGTGCTTGGCCCCTGGCTGTTGAGTCCACTGACCCACGCACGGGTTGCGCCGCCGCCCTTCGCCGCCATCAGCTTGACGGCCTGGGGCGCGCTGGCCTTCAGCGGCCTGCTCTGCACGGCCGTTACCACGCTCCTGTGGAACTGGGGCATCCATCACGTGCCCGCCTCGCGCGCCGGAGTCTTTCTGAACATCGAGCCGGCCCTCGGCTCCTGGCTGGGCGTGCAACTGCTCGGCGAGCACCTGGGCGTCTTCGCCTGGGTCGGTGGAGGCCTCATCCTGGCGGCGGCCGTGACCCTGACCACCCGCGGCCACGAGCCTGAACCTGCCATCCTGCTGGAATAAAGGCCGGGAATTCGTCTCGAGTATTGTTAGAGCTATCCATGCCAGCAGCAGCCCATCGTCTGCGCCGAAGGCGCAATGGTTGTTAGCCCCGCGCTTCAGCGTGGGGTTGGCGAAACCAATAATTCATCCGGAGTCCCATAGGGACGGCGCTCATGCTTCGCGCCTTTCTAACATTTTTACGAGAAGAAGGTAAAAACACAATCCGGGAACGAAACCTGCAAATGTCAAACTTCTACTGCCTCCCCGGCAAAGCCGGGGGTTCTCCCGGATCAATAGATCGGCATTCCAGGCGATGCACCGGACGCACCCCGAACTGTCCGCCGGATTACCCCTCGAAGGAAAGCTGATCGGATGCGAAGATCCCCGAAGCCGGCTTCGGCTCCGAGGCCAGTTCGTAGACCAGCCGCTCCAGCACCAGCCGCTTGTCAGGCGGCGAGGAGCGCAGCTCCAGATCCGCGCGGGCAATCAGCCGCAGCGCCCGCGTCAGCCCGCGGCGGCTCTTGAAGCGCCGCGCCTGGCGAATCAGATCTTCGGCGGCAAAGGGCGGCATTCTGAAGCCCTGCCACAAAGCCTGCCAGATGGCGCGCGAGTCGCGTACATTCTTTTCCAGAATCACCAGCATCTGCCGGAAGGTCTTGGCCAGCATATACAGGTGGCCGATGGCCGCGTCCTCGCCGGCGTCGGAGCTGTTCAGCAGTCCTTGCAGCAGCGCCAGCGCCTTCGCACGGTCGCGCGCGCTGATGGCGTCGGTCAGCTCATACAGCGAGCGCTGCTTGGCAGACAGCACCATCGTCTCAACGTCGCCCAGCGTAATCCGCCCGCGCCCCAGCGTATAGAGCAGCAGCTTTTCCAGCTCGGAGGAGATCATCATCATATCCGCGCCCAGCGCGTCCACCAGTTCGCGCGCCGCGTCGGCGTCCACGCGCGTCCCGGCCTCCTGCGCGGTGGCTGCAACCCAGCGCATAGCGTCGTCCTCGTTCACGCGCGCCAGCTCCACCATGCCGCAGTGCTGGCCCAGCGTTTCTGTGAGCCGCTCGAAGCGGTTCTTGTCGTCCATCTCCATGCGCCGCAGGTCGCAGGGAATGCGCACGAAGTCGGCGACAAATAGAATGAGCGCCTGCGGATTCGGCGAGCGAAAGTAGCGCTCCAGCGCGGCAAACTCATCCTTCTTTGCCCCGCGCGTATAAAGCTGCTTCACATTGCGCACGAAAACTGCCTGGAAGGGCGCCATCAGCGAGGGACTTTGCGCGCGGTCCAGCACCTCGAAGATCGAAGCGCTGCTCAGGTCCATATCGGAGAGGCAGAAATCCCGCAGCTCCTCCGGCACAAAGGCCTTCAGCACCGCGGCGCGGCAGCGATCCAGTAGGAAGCTCTCATCGCCCGCCAGCACGTAGCCGGGCTTCAGCTCGCCCTTGCCGGCAGCCGCGGCCTCAATCTCCGCCACAAAGCGGCCCGTCGCGGTAAATCCAGCGCCCCAGCGCGCCCCGCTCATCGCTTCGATCTCCGGCAATGATTTGCCTCGATCATGCGCCTCCAGAATATCTTTCCCGCCGCACTAATGCCAGCATTAATCCGCCCGGCCACTGATCCCTGACCCCTGATCCCTGACCCCTGACCTTAAAACCCTTCCAGCACATCGGCCACAAGCTGCCGCGCCAGCTCCCGCGAGAGCCGCTCCACCGCCGCCGGACTCTCCTCGAAGAAACTGGACAGGTTGGTGGTGGACTGGTACTGCTGGCGGTAGACGTAGTTCTTGTTCTCGTACAGCACCTTGCCGTCCCGGCCATTGAGCGTGACGGAGACCACGACAGTAATCAGAAAGCTGGACGACTGCTGCGTCTGGGAGTTGTAGGTGAGCGGCTCAACCGTCTCTTTGAGAATCGTTCCATGCAGCACGGCGTCGGCGTCCTCATCTGGCGTCACCCGCAGCCGGGTGCGCGTGGCAAACTCGCGGATCACCGCCTGTGTCATCACCGTCTCGGTGTGGTAGGCCTCCGTCTTGGTGGCAAAGACCGGCACGGCCAGCGTCTTCACATCCGGCGGCAAATGGGTGGCCGCGCCCAGCGCGTGGTAGCCGCAGCCGCAGAGCGCGAGCAAGGCAAGAGTGATCAGGGCAAGGGCAAACAGGCGCATGACTTATTTTATCGCGCCACTACACCCATGCAGCTGGGTGCCCCATCCATTTCGCGTACTTTGCGAAATGGGTGGGATACCACACATCCCCCGTGCCCCATCCATTTCGCGTACTTTGCGGAATGGGTGGGATACCACGACCCTCAACCTGCTGCTCTCAACAAAGGCCCCACTCAAACCCACGCGGTCGCCAGCATCTCCAGCCCGACAGCCGACAGCTTCAACCCGTCAACGCGATCCTTGAAGTAGCGTTCGTTGAGCTGCCGGTAATCCAACTGCTCGAAGCGCTGAAATCCCGCCCGGCGCAGTTCCCGCTCCAGCTCCTCCGGCGTGAAGAAGAGCTGGAAAGGCTCTCCGGCGGCGGCCACGCGCCCTGCCAGTGCGTCGAAGGCCGTGCGCCCCGCCGCGCTGAGCGTCTCCGGCGCAAGCGCGTAATCGAAGCCCACGCCGCTGCCGGCAGGCAGTCGGGCAATCGTGCCCAGCGTGGCGCGAAAGGTCTCCAGCGGCAGGTAGGGAATCACCCCCAGCCAGCCGAAGAACGCGGACCGCTGAGCATCAAAGCCCGCCGCGGCCAGGTCCTCCACCAGCGTGTGATGCTCCAGGTCCAGCGGCACAAAGGTCAGATTGCCGGGCACGGCGATTGCGGCGTCGGCCAGCATCGCTCGCTTGCCCTGCTGTGTGGCGGGAAAGTCCACCTCGAAGACGCGCAGCCCAGGGTACGGATTGCGATAGGCAAACGTGTCCAGCCCCGCGCCCAGAACCACGTACTGCGAGCCGCCCCGCGCCACGAACTCGGCCAGTTGGTCTTCCACATACCTGCTGCGCACCGCCATGAAGGCTCGAAAGTCCCGCCCAACCTGGTGCGAGGCGCGCCCCATCTTTCCTCGATAGCCCGATCCAACCAGCCGCACCGCAATCGGATCGTCCAGCACCGGCGGCCGATCCACCAACTGGTGCGCCGCGCGCCGTATCGCCACGCCCAGTGCGGTCTTGCTGGCCATGCCTGTCTCCATGAATCTCAGTGTAGAGCCTGCCGGTGTCTCCGGCCCGCTGCAAGTTACGCCAGCAATGAATCCGCTAACTCGCTAACTTGCTATCATCGCGAAGCGATGGCTAATCTGCGAAATGATAAACCAGTCCTCGCGGGATTTGCCGAAAGGATGGAAGAGTCCTAACTCTCAATCGGTATTTTTCATCGGGTGCAGCCCGACCCGCGACGGCATGTTACGGACGGAAATTAACAAGCCAAAAAAGCTCCGTGCCCCATCCATGCGCCGTTTTTCTGGCGCATGGGTGGGAAACCAGGATGCCCGGGTGTCCTATCCTTTGCATGGAATATGAGTCCCCCACCTTCGGCACGTCTTTGTTTTTGCGCCTAACGTGGGTGACCATGAACCTCAACTCGCTTGCCGAAGGCGTCTGCCCCACCGCAGGTGGCCGTGCGGCGTACCATATTCCTCATGAGCTGGATTGGATGGGCACTGCTCTCAGCCGTCTTTGCCGCCGCCACCGCCCTGCTGGCCAAGGTGGGCGTGGCGCATGTGGACTCGAACCTGGCCATGGCGCTGCGCACCACCGTGGTGCTGCTCTTTGCCTGGGGCATCGTCTTCGTGCTCGCCAAGCCGGGCGGAGGCGGCTTGGCGGAAATCCACGCGCTCGACCGCCGCACCTGCCTTTTTCTCGCGCTCAGCGGCCTGGCCACCGGCCTCTCCTGGATCTGTTATTTCCGCGCCCTGCAACTCGGCCCAGCCTCGCGCGTAGCCCCGCTGGACAAGCTCAGCGTCCCCCTGGTCATCGTCTTTGCCTGGCTGCTGCTCGGCGAAAAACTCACCGCCCCAACCCTAATCGGCGGCCTCCTCATCACTGCCGGTGCCGTGGTGATCGCGCTGGGCTGAGCGAATGCGCTCCGGATCTTTGATTCCTTATACTAAAAAGAGAGAATGCAGTCTAACAAGCAGTAAGAAGCTCCTATGACTACTGAAAACCAAACCGAAGGCCAGACCGTCTCGCCCCGCCGCATTGTCCTCACCGGCTTCATGGGCTCGGGCAAGTCCACCGTCGGCCCGCTCATCGCCGCTCGCCTGGGCTGGAGCTTCCTCGACGTGGACGACGTGATCGAGGCCGAGGCCGGAACAACCATCGCCGAAATCTTCGCCCGCCACGGCGAGGCAGCCTTCCGCAAGCAGGAGCAGGAGACCATCGCGCGCCTGGCCGCCGGCGACTCTCTGGTCCTGGCCCTCGGCGGCGGGGCAATCGAGCACGAAGCTACCCGCGCGCTGCTGCTCACCACCCCCGGCACGCTGCTGGTGCATCTCGAAGTGGAGTTAGCCACGACGCTCACTCGCTGCCAGGGAACCGAGCAGACCCGCCCCATCCTCGCCGACCAGGCCAACCTCGCCGCCCGCTATCAGCGCCGCCTGCCGCTGTATCGCACGGCACACGTATCCATCCCCGTCGATGCGCTTGTCCCGGAAGAGGTCGTGGATCGCGTTTTGTCCGCATCGGGACGAATAAAAGGAAAGACTGAGCAAGATTAACCTGACACAGAGTGCATCTCCGGTTCAGTATCGGTTACGAACGAGGGGTGCACCATGATGTTTCCCGACACATCCAACGCCCAGCAGAGCTCCGCGCTGCGTCAAGCCGCCGAGCGCTCCCAAGCCGCCTCCAACACCGCATACGAGTACGGATACGCTACCTGGAGTCCCATGCCTCCGAGGCACGAAGGACTCACCGCCATTCCTCCGCAAGCGCGTTCCCTCTCAGCCCACGAAACGCTCCACCAACCCAGCCGCTAATCCCTGACCACTCGATCACTTCTTCACTCATTCACTTCTTCACTTCTTCACTGTAGTATCGGAATTCCCGCGATCCGCCGCTGCCACTCCGCCGGCCCGGTCTGGTGAACGCTCGTGCCTTGCGAGTCCACCGCGACCGTCACCGGCATATCGCGCACGTCGAACTCATAAATCGCCTCCATCCCCAGGTCGGCAAAAGCCAGTACGCGCGCCCCGTGAATGGCCTTCGACACCAGGTAGGCCGCGCCGCCCACCGCCATCAAATAGACCGCGCCGAATTCCTTGATCGCCTCAATCGCCGCCGGCCCGCGCTCAGCCTTGCCCACCATGCCCAGCAGGCCTGTCTCGGCCAGCATCTGCCGCGTGAACTTGTCCATGCGCGTCGCCGTCGTCGGTCCCGCCGGCCCCATCACCTCCTCGCGCACCGGGTCCACCGGTCCCACGTAGTAGATGAAGCGCCCGCGGAAGTCCACCGGCAGCTTCTCGCCCCGGTCGAGCATGGCCGTCAAGCGGATATGCGCGGCGTCGCGGCCTGTCAACAGCTTGCCGGTCAGCAGCAGCACCTCGCCCGGCTTCCACGTCGCCGCCTCCGCGCGCGTCACCGTGTCCAGATTCACCTTTCGCGCGGCTGTCACATCATGTTCCAGCTTCGGCCAGCTATCCAGATTCGGCGGATCCAGAAACACCGGCCCGCTCCCGTCCAGCACAAAGTGCGCATGCCGCGTCGCCGCGCAGTTGGGAATCATCGCCACCGGCAAATTCGCCGCGTGCGTCGGATAATCCAGCACCTTCACGTCCAGCACGGTGGTCAGCCCGCCCAGCCCCTGCGCGCCAATCCCCAGCCGGTTGACCTTGTCGTACAGCTCCAGCCGCAACTCCTCGGCCCGCGTCGCCGCTCCCCGCGCCTTCAGCTCCTGAATGTCGATCGGGTCCATCAGCGACTGCTTGGCCAGCAGCATCGCCTTCTCCGCCGTGCCGCCAATCCCGATCCCCAGCATCCCCGGGGGACACCATCCCGCGCCCATCGTCGGCACCGTCTTCAGCACCCAATCGACAACCGAATCCGACGGGTCCAGCATGATGAACTTGGCCTTGGCCTCCGACCCTCCGCCCTTGGCCGCTACAACAACATCAACAGCCGCGCCCTTCACCAGCTCCACCTGCACGCAGGCCGGCGTATTGTCCTTGGTGTTCGTCCGCTTGCCCGCCGGATCAGCCAGAATCGATGCCCGCAGCTTGTTGTCGGGATCGAGATAAGCCCGCCGCACGCCCTCGTCCACCAATGTCTGAATGTCCTTGCGCTCCTCGCCGGGAGCCGCCTCAAAGCGCACATCCATCCCCACCTTGAGGAAGGCCGTCACAATTCCCGTATCCTGGCAGATGGGCCTGTGCCCCTCGGCGCACATCCGGCTATTGATGAGTATCTGCGCAATCGCATCCCGCGCCGCCGGCGACTCCTCGCGCTCGTAGGCCTTGGCCAGGCTGGTAATGTAATCCACCGGGTGGTAGTAGCTGATGTACTGCAACGCCGCGGCGACGCTGGCAACAAAATCTTCCTGCCGGATGATGGTCATGATGGCTCCCTCATATTTCTGACGTTCTTAGAGTAAAGGATGCAGGGGAGGAATGGCAGCATCGGGACCCAAGCTGAGTAGTGTCCGAATTGCCGGTCGTTCGTCCAGATTCCTTATGAATTCCTACCGGGCGCTCGATTCGTGCAACAGTGGACCGCTGGTCAGCCTGAAGCGGCATAAAATTGGGGGCTTGGTGCGCTAACATTTGGTATGCAGAAGATATGCCTCATCGCCGCCACGGTTTCTTTAGCCAGCGCGGCCCTGCTGCTGCTCCCCGAAGCAATCACGCAAGAGCCCGCCGCTCCATCTTCTTCTCTGCCGCAAGCACCTTCGCAGCCCACTGATCCCAAAGATCTTCTTAAGTTTGCCGCCAAAGCGAACACACTCGACGGCGAGCAGGTGGCGCCTTGGCATATGAAGCTCACCATCGCGAACTTCAACGATTCCGGCAAGCAAAGTGAATCTGAAAGCTATGAAAGATACTGGGCAGGCGAGAGACGCAATAAATTCTCTTACACTGGTGGCACCTCTTCGTACACGCATTACTCGTCCGAAAAGGGCTTCCTAAATGTTGGCCAACAAACGCAGCGCCCGTTTGTCCCGGGCGGCGCCGCGCAGGTCTTTCTGCATCCCTTTCCTTTTGTGCTGTTCGCGTTGTGGAAAACGGACAAGGTGGAGCTGGTCGAGCGGCATGTGGGCGCGGTCGAAATGCGCTGCTTAAATGTCCAGCAGCCTAAGAAGGATTCGAAGACCGACTACGAGCTCAAAGCGGCCGTTTGTCTGGACCAGAACGCGCCCGCTTTGCGCGCTATCGGTCCTTCATCTAGTGGCGTGCAGCTTTATTACAACAATCTTTTTCTCTTCCAGGGTCACTACGTACCTCGTGACGTTGAAGGCGTTCGCAAAGGCAAGAGTCTCTTTACCGTGCACGTCGACTTATTAGAGCGCCTGGGGCCCTTTGACGAGTCATTGATCGCCCCGTCCGCCGGCGTTGAGCTCAAACCTTGGCAACCTGAGCCAGGCTCCTTCGAAGACGCCCGATTTGAGCCTCTCGACTCCGAGCACGTCTTCACGATGAACCCGGCGAACTCTTCGCTGAAGCCTCCCGTACTGATCAAGCGTGTGGCCGCCTACTATTCTCCCGCCGCCAGAACAATGCGCGCGAGCGGCGAAGTCGTGGTGCAGTTCACAGTCGCCAAGGATGGCACCGTGAAGAATGCGAAGGCCCTCTCTGGACACGAATTACTGCGTTCCGAGTGCGTAGAAGCGGTAAAACGGTGGCATTATGCCCCCGCACAGATTAATGGCGAGCCGTTTGAAGTGCAGATGACCACCACTTTTTACTTCGCCAAGCCCAATCCATAAAAGACCAAAGCGAGGTAAGGCTTCGATCTTGTGGAATCGGTCCGCGCCCAACTGGTTGATGAACTAACCAAACGGAACATAGCTTTGGCGCCTCGGAAGAAGAGGGTAGGTGGCCCGATCATCAAGCAGGTGGCCCGATCATCAGCCCGAAGAATCACCATGAGCCATGGGAAGCTGTGCCCCGTTCATCGCGGCACGATCGCGATGAGCGGGCGGATTGCCCATATCCGCTCATAAATCTGGACGGGTGGCCCAGGTCTCGCTTTTGGGCCTAGGTCACCGCCGCCCGCAAATCCGTATGCCCGAAATCATCGCCCTTCCACAGCACCGGCTCCCGCTTCTCGCGGGCCAGCGCGTAGGTGAAGCAGTCGCCGAAGTTCAGCCCGGCCGGGTGGCCGCTGCCTTTGCCAAAGTCGCGGTAGGCCTGCCGGGCAATCTTCGCCTGCGCGACCGTCACCGGTTCGATGACGATCTTGAATCTCTCAATCAACTCATCGAACTCGCTGCTCAAAATCGGGTTTCTCCACCCGTCCACCACAATTGAGGTTTCCAGATAGTTTGCTGCCGAGATTCGAGAATTTGACGCAGAATCAAGTGTTTTCGAAAAAGCTTGCCAATGCGGCTCCCGCTTGAGTATTGCAATGATGGCTGACGAGTCCACGATCATTTAGGCAACCCCGTTTCATCGTCATAAAGCTCATCCAACAGTTCCTTGGAGGTTCGGCCATCGTTCATCAGTGGCGCGGTGATAGCGGTGATTCGTTCGAGCCACTCTAAACGACTCTCGCTCTTGGATGCCTTCTCCCTTTCCAGCTTCTCCTGAACGGCTTGGGTCACTGCAACAACCAGGCTGATCCCCTTGAGTGCGGCCAATTCCCGGACCATGCGGTTGGTTTCTTCGTTTTTAATGTTCAAAGCCATCAAATTCCACCTTTCCACCATATCTTTCCACCATTCTACCATAAATCCTCAACCAAACCGCAAAGAACGGGTTGGACCGAGCCAAAATTCCCTCCCCGTCCGGCGTCGGTTCACATCCACCCCGCGTCGGCGCGCCGCTCTGGTTCCCGTCCCGCTCATCCTGTACACTGTACGCAAGACTCAAAACCACAAGGCATCCGCCGTTTTCCTTCGGGCGAAATCTATGAAGATGAATGCAATTCTTGAAACCAGCGCTGCCGACTGCCATCCTGCCAGCGTGCGGGATTACACCCCGCTCCCCGAGCTGCGCGCGTTGCAGTTGCAGCGCGTGCAGGCCGTGGTTGCGCGCGCCTGGGATCATGTCGAACTCTTCCGCTCCCGCATGGATGAGCGCGGCCTTGTGCCCGAGGACATTCATTCGCTCGACGACATAGCCAAGCTGCCTTTCACCGTGAAGAGCGATCTGCGCGACACCTATCCCTTTGGACTTTTTGCCAGCCCCATGAAGGACGTGGTTCGTCTGCACGTCTCCAGCGGAACCACGGGCAAGCCCATCGTCGTCGCTTACACAAGTGACGATGTAAGCGTATGGACTTCGGTGATTGTGCGCTGCCTGGCCGGCTGCGGGTTGCATCGCGGAGACATTCTTCAGAACGCCTATGGCTACGGCCTTTTCACCGGCGGCCTGGGCGCGCACTACGGCGCTGAAGCGCTGGGCGCGACGGTCGTCCCCACCTCGGGCGGCAACGCCGATCGCCAGATCATGTTGTTGAAGGATTTTGGCGTGACGGCGATCTGCTGCACGCCCACGTATTTTCTGCACCTGATTGATCGCGCCGCGGAACTCGGCGTGGACTTGAAGCAACTGCCGCTGCGCGCGGGTGTCTTTGGCGCCGAGCCGTGGACCGAATCGATGCGCAGGCACATCGAAAACAAAAGCAGCATCGAAGCCTTCGACATCTACGGCCTCTCGGAGATCATCGGACCGGGCGTGGCCTGCGAATGCCGCCGCCATCAAGGCCTGCACATCTTCGAGGATCACTTCTATCCGGAGATTATCGATCCCGACACGGGCGAGGCGCTGCCGGAAGGGACGGAAGGCGAACTGGTGCTGACCACGCTGAGCAAACATGCGATGCCGATGATCCGCTACCGCACGCGCGACATCACCATGCTGCTGCCGGACCGTTGCCAGTGTGGCCGCACGCTGCGCCGCATGGGCCGCATCGGCCGGCGCAGCGACGACATGCTGATTATTCGCGGCGTCAATGTATTTCCATCGCAGGTGGAGTCCGCGCTCTTGCAGATCGAAGGCACGCTGCCGAATTATCAGATCGTGCTGACGCGCGAGCAGGGATTGGATCAGATGGAAGTGCGGGTCGAAGTCACGCCGCATATGTTCAACGATCAGATCGGCGCGTTGCAGGGGTTGCAAGCCAGAATTCAGTCCGCGCTCGATCATGTGCTCGGCATCCGCGTCCAGGTTGCGCTCGTAGAGGCGTATTCACTGGAGCGCAGCCAGGGCAAAGCAAAACGTGTCATCGACAGGCGGACATCATGAAGATCAATCAGATTTCACTCTTTGCGGAAAACAAACCGGGACACATCAGTGCTCCCGCGCGCCTTCTGGCTCAGGAAGGCATCGACATTCGCGCCTTGTTCCTGGCCGACAGCCAGCACTTCGGCATTGTGCGCATGATTGTCTCCGACTGGCAAAAGGCTGCCGCGGTTTTTGAAGCCCACGGATTCGTCGTGAAAGTGACGGAGGTTCTCGCTGTCGAAGTGCCCGACCATCCGGGAGGCCTTGCGGACGTGCTGGGAGCGCTGGACGGAAGCGGCATCAACATCGAGTATATGTATGCCTTTCCGTATCCTCGCGGAGACCAGGCAATCCTCATCTTCCGCTTTGCTGATCCCGACGCGGCGATTGCGCAGTTGCAGACGGCAGGCATCAACCTGCTGGCCAGCGACGAACTGCTGAAGTAATTGAGCAGCCGGCTTTGTGTCAGCAAGCAACTCATGAGGAGTTTCCGCTAACTCGCGAACTTGCCATTTCCGCGAAGCGGAAGCTGACTCGCTAAATGGTTTACCAGAGACATATTCTCATCAGGAAGGCGCATCAACCATGCCCGCATCAAAGACCATCACACAACAACTCGAGAACGCCTCCTGGATTCGCCGCATGTTCGAGGAAGGCGTGCGGCTGAAGCGCGAGCGCGGAGCCGATGCGGTTTTCGATTTTTCGCTCGGCAATCCCGACGTCGAACCACCGCCCGTGGTGATGGATGCGCTGCGGCGCGTTGTGGCCGCCAACCGTCCCGGCTCGCATGGTTACATGCCCAATCCCGGCTATCCGCAACTCCGCGAGGCCGTCGCTCGAAAACTCCAGAGAGAGACCGGCCTGGAGTTCACGTCCGAGGATGTCTTTATGACGGTCGGCTCCGCGGGCGCTTGCAACGTGATTCTCAAATCGATTCTCGATCCGGGCGACGAAATCATCGTCCTGATGCCCTGCTTCTCCGAGTATCCGTTTTATATCACCAACCACGGCGGCTGCATGGTCCCCGTCGAGACCGATGTTTCCTTCCTGCCCGATGTGGAGCGCATCGCCGCGGCGATTACTCCGCGCACGCGCGCGCTGATTCTCAACACGCCCAATAATCCCACCGGCCGTGTTTATCCGGAGAGCGTGCTGCGCGATTTGCAAACGACGCTTTCGCGCGCCGCCCAGCCCATCACCGTCATCAGTGACGAGCCGTACAAGCATTACGTCTTTGACGGAAAGCATCAGCCCGAAGTGGCCTCGTTCATCGCTCAAACAGCGATCTGCAATTCGTGGTCCAAGTCGCTGGGATTGCCCGGCGAGCGCATCGGCTACCTGGCGCTCTCGCCGCAGCTCGACGATGTCGCAAATCTGCGCCGCGCCTGCGCCTTCAGCAATCGCACTCTGGGCTTTATCAACGCGCCGGCAATCTGGCAGTGGGTGATGCTGGAGTCGCTCGATGAGACCATCGACGCCGCGCCCTACGAGCACAAGCGCAATGTGCTTTGCGACGCGCTGCAAGCCATCGGCTACGATGTCACGCGGCCCGAAGGTGCATTCTACGTCTTCCTCAAGACTCCCATCCCCGACGACATTGCGTTTACCAAACAGCTCGCCGAGCAGGGCGTGCTGGCCGTGCCAGGCACTGGCTTTGGACGCTCCGGTTACATTCGCCTCTCGCTGACGATTCCGCTGGAGCGCATCGAGAAATCGATCAGCGGATTTGAGCGCGCATTTCTCTCCTAGCTTCGATGAGCCGGTTGGGAGAGGCTCACCGTCTGCTTGTGCGGAATTGCCCATGCTGTATAGCTATTGAAGAGAAACTGCCCGCCCAGGATCAGCAGCCAAACCCACAGCGCAAAGCGCAGCGGCCGGCGCGGGACGCGGGTGCTGACCAGCGTTCCAACAATGGATCCGGCGACGCCACCCGTGATGAGGTGAATCAGCAGCTCCGGGTTCGAGGCGTGCGAGAACCAGTGCGCGCCGCTGCCGATCAGCGAGACGACAAAGCCGAAGGCGATGTCCGTGCCCACCACTTGCGCGGGCAGCAGCGGCGTCAGGCTGAGCAGCGCCGCCGATCCCAGCGCGCCCGCGCCGGCGGAAGAAAAGCCGACCTCGGCTCCCACCGGGAACATCAGCCACGAAAGCAGTGGAGTACGGTCGCGCTTGTGCGCCATGGAATTATGCGGACGAAAGGATACGAAGATCTGATAGGCAGCGGTCGTCACCAGTATCGTGCCCAGCAGCGCGTTCATCAGGTTCTGCGATCCAGCGTTTACCAGATGTTTCAAGAAGAGCGAGCCGATGATCACGCCGGGGATGCCGCCCATCAGCATGAATCCCAGTGTCCGCCAGGCAACGTTGCGGCGCATGATTTGCGCTGGAACCAAAATCAATTTGACTGCCGTCGCGAACATCAATCCGATGCCGACGGCAATTGGTGCGGGGACTCCGAGAAACAAGACCAGAACCGGCACGGTGACAGTGCCCGCGCCCACTCCGGTGAGCGCGATAAACAACGCGATAACGAATCCAATAAGGTACTGCATTCTCTCTCCTTCGCAACTGCCGGCTCGCCCTATTGCCTCGGCGCTGCCTCAATGTGAATGCCGCATTCAACCTTGCGGCCCGCCCAGCGTCCGGAGCGCGCATCGTTTGGATCCAGCGGAAGCGATGTACATGGCTCGCAACCGATGGAGGAGTAGCCGCGCTCATAAAGCGGTAGCAGCGGAATCGACAGCAATTCGCAGGCGTACCAAACGTAGCGCGTCGTCCATGCAGCGAGGGGCGCCAGCTTGAGCACCTGCTTGCCGCCGGGCAGCGTGAAGAGCGCCGACTCCTCAAGATTTGTCCGGCTCTTGGCCTGCTCCCTGCGCAAGCCGGTAATCCACACGCGGTATTCAGCAACCGCCTTGAAGAGCGGCTCAACCTTGCGCAGCTTGCAGCACTGATCCGGCGCCGATTGATAGAGGAGTCCGTGCTCCGCCTCCTGTTCGGCAACAGTATGCACCGGCAGCAGATTGATGAGATTCAATTGCCACTCGCTTGCCATGCGGTCCCGATAGGCGTAGGTCTCGGCGAAGTGATAGCCTGTGTCGAGAAATAGAATCGGAATGTTCGCATCGAATTCCAGCGCCAGCTTCGCGAGCAACACATCTTCGGCCTGAAAGCTGCATGTCAGGCACGCATCCTGCTTGCCGGAGATTTCTCGCGCAAGAGCTGCGCGCACTTCATCGAGTTTGGTCTTTACCTGCGCTTGAATTTCTATTGTGCTCATGGCTTGCTTCCTTTCCGATTCTGCTGAATCAGCGGTTTCCTATATTTCCCAATCCGCGTTTCCTGACGACAAAAGAATGCCGCTCCGCGCCAGTAGCTCATTCACGGCCACAATCGCTGCAACCGGATCACTTGCGTTGAGAGTGATTTGTTCGCCATCGGCTTGCGCGGTGAGAGTCTCGCCCGCGGCCAGATTGACGATCAGCGCGATCATTCCCGCGAGAACCTTCGATCGGATCAGGTGATCCACTATGCTAAAGTCAATTCCAGTTACGGCATCCAATTCAATGCGCGCGGTGATCGCGCCGCGAAAAAAGAGCGAGCGCTCGATTCGATCAATCAGCTCAACCGGCCCCGTCAATTCAAGAACGCCGCCGCGATGACCCCAGCGCGCGGCTCTCTCCTCCGCTGTCACCGGACCTGAAGTTGAAGTTGCCGGGTTGGAGGCCGCGGTGATCATGCCGGCTGCGACGGTACTGTTGGTTTCGGCGTCGATCAGAATGAATGCGCCGGTCGAGCGATTCTCGCCGTAAAGGTCGAGAGCGATCGGACGCAGCAAATCAATGTTGACCACGCCGATGCCGTTCATCTCCAGCGTCTCAGCGGCTTCGTGCGCCAGCGTGCCGATGTTGGTGCGATGCTCCAGCGATGAAACAAATGCGGGCACGGTCTGGCTGGTGTGCTTCAGCAGATAGCGGCGATTGCGCTGAAGCGGCCGAGCATCCATCCAGACGAGCGCGGCCTGAAGGCGCTTGGCGACCGTTGCCTGCGCTTGCGTGGAAACGATCAGATCGCCGCGGCTGACGTCGAGCTCACGATCCAAAACCAGCGTGACCGATTGCGGCGCTATGGCCTCACTGAGGTCTCCATCAAAGGTTACAATGCGCGCGATCTGAGCGTTTCTGCCCGAGGGAAGCACGGTGATTTTGTCGCCGGCGCGCACGGTTCCAGAAGCAACCTGGCCGGCAAATCCGCGAAAGGTATGATCGGGACGAAGAACGCGCTGCACGGGAAAGCGAAAGGGCGCGGCGCGCGTTTCCAGCGCCGATGGCAGCGACTCCAGAAGCTCCAACAGCGATGGTCCCTTGTACCACGGCATTGCATCGGAACGATGCACGATGTTGTCTCCGGCAAGCGCGCTGACCGGAACGAAGCAAACTTCAACAGGACTGCCGGTATCGGCTGCAATTTGATTGAGGACTGATGTGAAGTCCCGTTCGATGGCGCGGAAGGCCGCTTCATCGTAGCCGATCAAATCCATCTTGTTCACTGCAACAAGAACGTGGCGCACGCGCAGCAGCGATGCGATATATGCATGGCGGCGCGACTGAATCAGCACGCCTTTGCTGGCATCGATCAACACTACCGCGGCATCTGCCGTCGATGCGCCAGTGGCCATATTGCGTGTGTACTGCTCATGGCCCGGCGTATCCGCGATGATAAACTTGCGGCGCGGCGTCGAGAAGTAGCGATAGGCCACATCGATGGTGATGCCCTGCTCGCGCTCGGCGCGCAGGCCGTCGGTGAGCAATGCGAAATCAATTTGTCCGGGAGCGGTAGTTCCCTTCCCTTCAATGGAGCGCACCTGATCTTCATAGACCGACTGCGTGTCGTAGAGCAGTCGGCCGATGAGCGTGGACTTTCCATCGTCCACGCTGCCCGCGGTCGAGAAGCGCAGCAAATCTTTCTCGCGCTCTTCTGCGAGAAACTCGCCTACCGAAAACGGTTGTGCCGTAATCGTCGCCATTTAGAAGTAGCCCTCCCGCTTCTTGATCTCCATCGACCCTTCCTGGTCGTGATCGATGACGCGGTTGGCGCGCTCCGAGGAGCGGAATTGCAGCAGCTCTGCAATAATCTTCGGCAGCGTGTCGGCGTCGGAGCGAATCGCGCCTGTGCATGGGCTGCATCCCAGCGAGCGCAACCGCGACTTGATCATCTGTGGCTGCTCTCCGAGCCGCGCGACAAATGCCTGTTCAATGGGTAGCAGCGCATCGCCACGCACGTACATCGGCCGCTCCTTGGCAAAATACAGATCGACCACTGGGATTTTTTCTTCGTGGATGTATTGCCAAACGTCCATCTCCGTCCAGTTGGAGAGCGGAAAGACGCGAATGCTTTCGCCGGGATGAACGCGGGCGTTGTAGAGATTCCACAGCTCGGGGCGCTGATTCTTCGGATCCCATTGTCCGGCCGAGTCGCGGAAGGAATAGATGCGCTCCTTGGCGCGCGATTTTTCTTCGTCGCGGCGAGCGCCGCCGAAGGCCGCGTCGAAGTTGTAGTGGCGCAGCGCATCGAGCAGCGCCTGTGTCTTCAGCAATCCGCAGCAGCGCTTGGTGTCGAGCGCTATAGGATTTGTTCCCGCTGCAATCGCGGTTTCATTGCGCCAGACCAGCAGCTCCGCGCCCACCGAGCGAGCCATCGCATCGCGAAAGCTGATCATCTCGGCAAACTTGAAGCCGGTGTCCACGTGCAGCAGTGGAAATGGAATCGGCGCGGGATAGAAGGCCTTCTGCGCCAGCCGCAGCATGACGGACGAATCCTTGCCGATCGAGTAGAGCATGACGGGCCGCTCGAATTCAGAAGCCACTTCGCGCAGAATGTGAATGCTCTCGGCTTCCAGCAGGCGCAGATGGCTCAGGCGCTGCGAAGCAGATGCGTTCACTGGCGGCGATGGAGGAGATAGGACTTCGGCAACCGGCATGCATGACCTCTTTCAGTGAGTGAATCGCTGAAGGTCGATGCTGCGAGTTCGCACACCGGCTTTTCAGCGAGGGGTGCGTCTTCTGATGAACTGCTAGTGGGGAATCAGAGACTAATTCATGCACCCGTCGAAGATCATCGACAGGCGACAACAAGAGCGGCTTTGAGAGGCGCGATTCATGTGCAATCTCATAGTACCAATGATTTCGGACAAATGCAATCCAAATACATTTTCTTTCTAAGATGTGCCTAAATCGGAATTCGATTCGAAAAATTTGGAGCGCCGGGCGGGAGTTGAACCCGCGTATACAGGTTTTGCAGACCTGCGCGTTAACCGCTTCGCCACCGGCGCTTTTGAATTTGATTGCCCAGTTGCCTACTTCTTTCCGTTGTCTTTGAAGTTCAGCGCAAAGTAGTAGTACGTGTACGAGTGGCTGGTTGTCACATTCGTCAGGAACTCACCCGCGCCGAAGTAGCCAATGCCGCCGCCCACGTTGAAGTGCTTATTGAGTTCATACCAGGAGTACCCATCGATTTCCGCGCCTAGATGGCGGCCGTGGGCGGTCTTGTTAAACACGATCGAACTGCCCGAAGTGTTGTAGATCGAGTCCAAAGCCGAGGCAACCCAAAAGTCCAGCCCCTGAACCGTGAAGCTGAGCCGCCGGTGGGGCTCAACGGTGGCTCCCGCGCGCACCGACTCAATGTTCTGCCAGCCGAAGAGGTCGGCGATTCCAAGGCGGTCGTGGGCTGTCGGGTAGATCGTGTCGAAAGTGGAGTGCTTTGCGTTCGTTGCCGGATTGCTGTTGCCCGATGCGTAGTCGTACTGGGTAAAGACGCGCGGCTTGGCAACTGCATTGAGGAACTGATACGCCGCGCCTACCTGTCCCGCCCAGGCGCCGATGCTTTGCGGTCCCACCGTGCCGCCTTCGTAGATCACCTCGCCCCCGTAATCGAGCGTCTTGTGTGCTTGCGCCTTGAAGCGCACACCAAAAGCCTTCTCGTTTTCCTTGCCGGTGGTCTTGCCCTTGGCGGCTTCCACCACCTCTGCCGGCTGGACGCGCCATAGGAAGAACGGCTCAAGGTTCGAGTGCGGCACAAGAAAATCATCGATGCGGCCGTAGGCTCCGTAGATGTTGTTGCCTTCCTGATGCGGGCTCACGCCATAGGCCTGCGGCACGATAGCCGAGGCGGCGAAGATGCCCAGATGCTCGCGCTTCGCATTCAGGTTCAGCACCGCCGCATCGTAGGAACGGGCCTGGTTGCGCCACTCGGAGTTGGCGATGATGGTGTTGTTGTAGTTGATGAGCTGCCGGCCCACGCGCAGGCTGAACCAGTGCTTGTCGGGCGCGCCGATCTCGGCGTAAGCCTTTTTCAAATCCCAGCGAACCGTGTTTGGCGGGCCGATCGGCGGGTTTTGGAAGCCCGCACGAGCGTCCTGCACCTGCGCCGTAACCCGGAACCAACTGGGCGTACGCAGATCCACCTGAAACCGGAATCGGTTCAACAGGTAGGAGTCATCGACCTTCGCCTTGAAGCTGGAATTGCTGTACCCCTCGTACCGGAACCGCTCCTCGGCCTGCAAGTCAATCCACTTGGGCAGTTTTGCGTCAACATAGGTCGCCGGGGCAAAGTCGTGAAAGTTATAGGGCGCCGGGTTGCCGGTAGTCCGCCAGGCCGCGCCGTTCAGGAAGCTCAACGGGTTCGCCTCCGGCCCGGTGATGTATGCGCCATTGAACGCGGACGTCGCGTTTTGCGTGGTGATGTCGTCCTGCGCGGCCACGGGCAGGCCGGCCGCTATAGCAAACAGAAAAAGCACAGCAGAGATCGATAGCGGCAACCGGCGCAGAGAAGCAGATACGAAATTATAAAGAGCTATTTGCACTTGGACTCTCCTTGGAATTTGGGAAGCTGGGGATTGGTTAGAACCTTAGGCCCTGGCCCGCATGGGGCGACAGACCTTTATCGATAGGTGGGAAGAAAACAACAACACGAGCAATACGCCGTTTCCGGCCCGCTCAATGAGCGGCCAGAGTCCTCAAACAAGTGCGCGGCGATGGTTGCGGAGACGGGCATCCGGTACTCGCAAAATCAATGGGTGTGCTTCGATTGGGAGAAATAAAATCGCGGACGGGCCAGCGGGCGCTAGCGGAGACAGCAACAACACGCGATTTTGATCAAGAAGGTTTTCATCTCGTGAGCAACTCTGTTTTTTCAACTTAAACGACATTCAAATCCTTGTCAAGAGGGAAACTTGACTTTCGCACTACCCGCCCATAGTATTTCTATATGCAAGGTCAACTCTGTTGTCGCCGCTGTACATTGCTTCGCGCGCGCAGGTGACCTGGGTCTAACGTTCAGATCGAATCCACGGTTCCCCAATGCCCGCGTCGCAGCCAACACTGCCGCGGGTTTTCTGTTTTCGGCGAAGAGGATAAATGAGTCAAGAAACTCCAGTGAAAGAGACCAATGCGCAGCGCGCGGAGCGCCTGAAGCGCGAAAAGAATCCGTGGGAGGCCTTCGATGAGGTGCGCGAGTTCGCGCGCCAGGGGCGCTCGAGCGTGCTGCCCGAGTGGGCGGCGTTTTACTTCAAGTGGTGGGGCATTTACACCCAGGGCGACGGCGTGGGCGCCACCGGCGGCAAAGGCGGCGAGGGCCTGGCCTCCGATTATTTCATGATGCGCATCGGCATTCCCAACGGCATCGTCAGCGCCGCGCAGCTTCGCGTCATCGCGGGCCTTGCGCAAAAGCATGCGCGTAACCTCGCCGACATCACCGTCCGCCAATGCATTCAGCTTCACTGGCTCACCATTGAATCGCTGCCTGAGGTTGTGGATGCACTGAACGCAATCGAGCTCTCGCCGATAAGCGCCTGCGGCGATGTGGTTCGCAACGTGACCGGCTGCCCGTTGGCTGGCGTGGCTGCCGATGAGTTGATCGATTCCTCGCCGCTCGCCGATGAGATTTCGCTCATGCTCAAGGGCAACCCGGAGTTCTATAACCTGCCGCGCAAGTTCAAAATCTGCGTGACCGGCTGTCCCTCCTGGTGCTCTCATCCGGAGATCAACGACATCGCCCTCACCGCAACCGAGTTCAACGGCCAGATCGGCTACTCGCTGCGCGTCGGCGGCGGCCTCTCCAGGGAGCCGCACCTTGCTGTTCGCCTCAATGTATTCGTATTGCCCGAACAGGCGGTGCGCGTGACGCGCGCCGTGGCCGAAATCTTTCGCGAGCAGCAGGGCCTGCGCGAGAACCGCGCACAGGCGCGCATGAAGTACCTCTTCATGAAAGAAGGTTGGACCGCTAATAGTTTTCTTGCAGAGCTTCAGTCGCGGCTCGACTTCAAGCTTCTGCCCGCGGCGCCGGAGCAAGTGCCCGACGACATCTTCCGCGATCACGCCGGCATTCACGCGCAACGCCAGCCGGGCTTGAGTTACGTTGGCGCTTCGGTGCTGCGCGGCCGCCTCAGCGCGGATCAGTTGCTCGCCGCCGCCGAGCTCGCCGAGCGCTTCGGCAGCGGCGCGTTGCGCACTACCGTTAGCCAGAATCTGTTGTTCATCGACATTCCCAACAACAAAACTGCGGAACTGGCGAGGGAACTGAACCGGATCGGATTGCAAGTCGATGGCTCGAACTTCTGGCGTGGTGCGGTCGCCTGCACGGGCACCGAGTTCTGCAAGCTGGCCATTACCGAGACCAAGGGCTTTACACGCTGGCTGGTCGATGAACTCGAAGAGCGGCTGCCTGAATTCGATCAGCAGCTCAGGCTCAACGTCACCGGCTGCCCCAACGGATGCGGCCAGCATTGGATCGCCGACATCGGCATCGAGGGCAAGAAGATCAAGCACGAAGGCAAGCTCATCGACGCTTATTATTTCTGCCTCGGCGGCGCGGTGGGCCGGCACGCAGCCATCGCTCGCACGGTGGGCTTTCGCTGCCCCGCGACGCTGGTGCCGGAAGCGATCGAGCGGCTGCTGCGCCACTACCTCGCGACTCGCCAGTCAGAAGAAAATCTGCGCGCCTGGTTCCTGCGCCATAGCAATGATGAACTGCGCGCCGATTTAGCGGGTGAGGTTTTGGCGCCGGTGGAGCGCGATCTGCCCGCCGGCCATGTGCCGCACGGCGTCGCCGATTGAGGTTTAAACCATGGGCCTGTTGCCAATCTTTCTCAAACTCGACGGTCGCCGCGGCCTCGTAGTCGGCGCGGGCACGGTTGCGTTCGATAAGATCAATAGCCTGCTCAAGACTGGCTTGCGGCTGCGCGTGGTCGCTCCGGTGGCACGACAGGAAATCCGGCAGCTCGCAATCGATGGCCGTCTCGAATGGATCGAGCGGCCCTTTGCAATCGCCGACCTCGATGGCATTGATTTAGTCATCGCCGCCACCGATTCCGCCGAAGCCAACGCACAAGTTTATCAGGAAGCTGTCGCGCGCAGGATTCTGGCCAACAGCGTGGACGACCCTCCCAACTGCGATTTTTATTTTGGTTCCGTCGTCAGCCGGGGCGCGCTGCAAATCGCTATTTCAACCGCCGGCGAGAGTCCAGCGGTCGCGCAGCAGTTGCGCCGCGAGATCGACGAGCAACTGCCCGAGGACCTCGGCCCGTGGCTTGAAGATGTGGGAAGGTTGCGCCGCGAAGTTCTCGCAACGCATCCGCGCGGCGAGGCGCGCAGGCTGCTCTTGCATCAACTCGCGCAGCGTCCGCTCTGCGACTCTGAGGTCTGCCCCTCGCGCCAGTTGGCACGCGCGCCGCTCGACAAACAGACGGACACTTCAAGCGCGATGGTCTATCTGATTGGAGCCGGTCCCGGCGATCCCGACCTGCTCACCGTCAAGGCTCTGCGCCTTCTTCAATCCGCCGATGTCGTTCTGCACGACGGTCTTGTTCCGCAAGCGATTCTCGCGCTGGCTTCACCGCTCGCCGAAGTCGTCAACGTGGGCAAGCGCTGCGGCGTGAAGAGCATCACACAGCAAGAGATCAACGCGCTGATGATCGAGCGGGCGCAGTCGGGGCGCTCAGTCGTGCGCCTCAAGAGCGGTGATCCGCTCCTCCTCAGCCGCGCCGCAGAGGAGATCGCCGCTCTCACCGAAGCCGGTGTGGCCTTTGAAATCGTCCCCGGCATCACCGCCGCATTCGCCGCCGCCGCCGCCATCGGCTGCTCGCTCACCAGCCGCAACAGTACGTCCAATGTGATCTTCTCCACTGGCCATCACGCGCCATCGCAAGCGGAGAACCGATCCACGCACGCGCCGCTGCCGCAACTCGAAGATGCGACCCGCGTGGTTTATATGCCGGGTCGCGATCTGCGCTTGCTCGCGCAACAGTGGCTCGACGAAGGCCTTCCTCTGGAGCTCCCCTGCGCCATCGTCTCGCGCGCCGCGCAACCCGGCCAGCAGATCTGCACCACCACGCTCGCCGCTCTCGGCGACGCGGCGCCCGCGCTTGCCCCCAGTCTGCTGATCGCCGGCTGGGCGCTGCGTGAATCCTTCGCCGCAGGCAAAATCCAAGAGCAACTCGTCGAAAAGGAATAATTTGCGCGGGAAGCCTTACTCCGCCTGGTAGCGATGCAGCCTGCCCAGGCCGTTGAAGGCGGCAACCTTATAGCACTCGGCGAGCGTCGGATAGTTGAATACATTGTCGATAAAATAATCCACAGTGCCTCCCAAAACCATGACCGCCTGGCCGATGTGAACCAGTTCGCTGGCTTCCTCGCCGATAATGTGCACGCCCAGCAGCACGTGCGTCTCGCGATGAAAGATCAGCTTCAGCCGTCCGGTCGTATCGCCGCGAATCTGCCCGCGCGCGGTCTCGCGATAGTACGCCATGCCGACTTCATAGGGCACGTCATCGGCGGTCAATTGTTCCTCGGTCTTGCCGATAAAGCTGATCTCCGGAATGGTGTAAATGCCGTAGGGATAAAAGCTGGGGTTGGTGGTGGCGGCGCGATCATTGAAGGCGCGCGCGGCGGCGATGCGCCCCTGCTCCATCGAGACCGAGGCCAGCGAGGGAAAGCCAACCACATCGCCTACCGCGTAGATGTGCTCCACCTTGGTCTGGTACTGCTCATCAACGGGAATGCGTCCGCGGCTGTCGGCTTCCAGTCCGGCGGCGGCAAGGTTGAGATCGTCGACGGCGCCCTGGCGGCCAATCGCATAGAGCAGCGCATCGCCGGAGACTCGCTTGTTGCTTTCCAGATTGGCGACCACCGTATCGCCGGGCAGTTCTTCAACGCTCTGCACCTCTTCGCCCATGCGCAGCGTGACGCGGCTGTCGCGCAGATGATAGCTGAGAGCCTCAATGATTTCCCGGTCGGCGAACTCCAGCAGCCGGTCGCGCTTTTCGATGAGCGTCACGCGCACGCCGAGCACGGCGAACATGCAGGTGTATTCAACGCCGACCACGCCGCCGCCCACCACGATCAGCGAGCGCGGCAGCTCCGGCAAGTCAAGAATCTGGTCGCTGTTGACGATGGTGCGGCCGTTGACGGGCACCTTCGCCGATGTGGCCGGCCTGGTGCCCACGGCCAGAATGATGCGCTCAGCTTCCAGAGTCATATCGGCCTGAGGGCCTTCAACCCGCATCCGGTGCGGATCGACGAAGCGCGCAATGCCATGCACCACGTCGATACCGTTGCGCGAGAGTTGCGCCTCGGTCACGTTCACTTCGGTGCGGATGACAGCCTGCACGCGGAAGGCCAGGTCGGCCATCGTGATCTTGTCCTTGACCCGATAGTTCATCCCGTAGATCGAGCGATAGTTGTAGCCGGACAGATGCAGGACGGCTTCGCGCATGGTCTTCGAGGGGATGGTTGCGGTGTTGACGCAGACGCCGCCAACGACGGACCGCGCCTCGACAACGCAAACGCGCTTCTTCATCTTGGAGGCGGCGACAGCGGCCCGCTGCCCGGAGGGTCCGGAACCAATGACGATCAGGTCATACTTGACTGCGTTCATGTGCGTCTCTCACTTTATCGTTGGATGCGGTTGTTGCCGCGGCGGCTCTGCCGGAATCAGGCCCATCCCTCCGCGCCAGACCCAAGGCCAATAGTATCCCATGGAGCAGCGCTTCCGGAGCAGCCAGACCTGGTTTCACCCACCCGACGGGCCTTACAGGCTGCGAAAAAACATTCCTGGCTGCAAGAAGCGTCAGGGCACGACTTCAGTCGTGCCGCAATGCAACAAAATAACGTTGTGCTTTAGCCCCTGCGGTATGCTTTTTGTCTGATTCGTTTGAAAACAGGGCTTTTTCCGCATCCTCCCTGTCCCGGAATCCGGATGGTTGGGCCTGCGTCGTTCGTTATTGCGTCCATTGGCGAATTCGCATAATCCAGAACCCATTCTGGCCACAACGGCGTTTATCGGGACCTATCCTCGAAACGCAGCCCAACTCAGGGTCAATGAGTGCATTCGGCTGAAGTCATCATCGACAACCATGTGTGCGCGGTCAGGCGAAGTAGATGCCGAAGGCTTAATGACCGACTCTAGCAAGACCAGCAGCATCCATGGATAGGTTGAGAACCTTGCTTCAGCGTTGCAGCGGTTCGAGAAGCGGAGCAACAGGAGCTTCGGCTTCCACGGATGGCAGGAAGTACGGAGTGATCTTTGCCCTGGATGCCTGCTCGTACCCATATCCGTAGCTAAGCAGCCGCGCTTCACTCCAGGCCGGGCCAATGAAGGAGAGCCCGACGGGAAGCCCCAATACCGCTCCCATGGGTACGGTGAGGTGCGGATAACCCGCGATTGCCGCAAGTCCACCCGCACCCGCTCCACCTATCTGATCTCCATTGGCCGCGTCGATTTTCCAGGCTGGAGGCATCGTCGGAGATACCAGAGCATCGAGGTGGTCCTTGGCGAGCATGGCATCAATGCCATCTGCCCCCGCGATTCGCAACGACAGAGCCCGCGCAGCCTTGTAGGCTGGATCATCGAGCCCCTTGGTGGCCTCGGCCTTGATGAAGGTCTCCTGGCCGAAGAGCGTGAGTTCCCGGTCGGCATGTGCTGTGTTAAAGGCGATCAGATCGGTGAGCGTGCGCGATTGTACCGCCGCGGGGGTGGTGGCGAGATAGGCGTTCAGATCCGCTTTCAGCTCGGTATTCAGCACCAGTGTCTCCGCGTCGCCGAGTTTCTCGCGGTCCTTCAACTCGGTGATATCAACAAGGACAGCGCCCTGCGCCCTGAGTACGGCCAGCGCCTTCTCGAAGACCTTGTCTGTCTCAGCAGACCAGCCGGTTGCAAAGCGCAGCACGCCGATCCTGACGCCGCTCAGCGAGCCGGGTTTGAGCACGGCTAGATAGTCGGAGATATGTGCGTCAGCGTCCTTGGTGGCTGGATCGGCGGTGTCGGAACCTGCGATGGCAGCCAAGAGACGAGCCGCAGTGGACACATCGGCGGTGATGGGGCCGGCGGTGTCCTGACTGTGGCTGATCGGCACGATGCGGCTGCGGCTGACTAGGCCGACCGTGGGCTTGAGCCCCACAACGCCGTTGATTGCCGCCGGGCAGGTGATCGATCCGTCAGTCTCGGTGCCGATCGCGGCCTCCACCTCGCCTGCCGCCACCGCCGCGCCGCTGCCCGACGAGGAGCCGCATGGATCGCGATCAAGCGCGAACGGATTGCGCGTCTGGCCGCCCACCGCACTCCAGCCTGAGATCGAGGCGTTCGAGCGGATGTTGGCCCATTCCGAAAGGTTGGTCTTGCCCAAAATTACAGCGCCGGCAGCACGCAACCGCGCAACCAGCGGCGCGTCGCGATGGGTTACGTTGGCAAGCAAAGCCATACTGCCGGCGGTCGTGGGAAGCGGCCCGTCAGACTCAATGTTGTCTTTGATCAGGATCGCGTATCCGTAGAGAAGGCCGTGCGCCCCCTTGCGCCCGTCGATAGCGCGGGCCTGATCCAGCGCCGTGGGGTCGAGAGCGATTACCGCGTGGATCTTGGGATCCGTCGCTCGCACTCGTGCAATTGCCGCTTTGGTTGTGGCCTCAGCCGTCTGGGCAACGCTCGAACTCGCGATGGAAACAACCGCCAAAGGCAAGGTCAAAGCAGCGATGAGCACTCTATGCTTTTTGTCCATCCTCACATTGTATCGGGCTCTTCCACCTCAAGCGACAGGCCAGTCATTAAGTCGAACCATGGATCAGGATTGGGCAGGCTTTCGCTCGCCTCACCCGTCTCGGACTTCCATGACACCTGCCTGGGATTAGGGTCGCGAATGACGCGTGATCATCAAGTTGCTCTGCGGCGGGTGGCCCCGGTCCCTCGCCTTTGGGGACCGGGGATGGAAGCGCCACGCTGGCGGGTGGCCCAAGTCTGACCAACCATTATTCAGGGTGGTCCAGGTCTCGTTTTTGAGACCTGGGAGACCATGAACCTCAACCATCCCGTTTATGATCACCGCGTGTAATCAGCCTCACAGAGGTACAAAGCAATGCCTCTACTTGTCGAGTTGCTTTGTGCCGGCTACCCGGAAATTGGCGGTCAGCGCCTGCGCGGAGTCCTCTGGCTGCGTGCTGCCGACGCTGATGCTGTACTCGCCGGGAACAATCACGCGGTTCCCTTTGGCATCAACCTGGCCCAGCGAGCGCGGATCGACCGTGAGGCTCACATGGGTCGTCGCATGGGGCGCAAGATGCACGCGGGTGAATCCGGCAAGCACGCGGCGCGGAGTTTCGAAGCCCTTGGGCTGCGTCACGTATAGTTCGACGACTTCATCCCCAGCCACCGCTCCTGTGTTTTCGACATCGGCCTCAACCCGCGGGGAATCTCCGGCGGCAAGGCTTGAAGAGGCGAGCTTCAGGTTGCGGTAAGCGAACGTGGTATAGCTCAAGCCGTAACCGAAGCTATAAAGCGGCTTGCCTGCGAAATAGCGATATGTGCGGCCCTGCATGGCGTAGTCGTCAAACGCTGGAAGCTGATCCAGCGAGCGATAGAACGTAAGAGGAAGGCGGCCGGCCGGATTGTTGTCGCCTGCAAGCGTCTCGGCAATCGCCGTCCCGCCCTCTTCGCCGGGATACCATGCCTCCAGCACTGCGCCGGCATGTTCGCTTGCCCAGTTCACCGCCAGCGCGCTGCCGTTTTCGAGCACGACGATCAACGGCTTGCCCGTGCCCGCCAGCGCCTTCAGCAGCTCTTCCTGATCGGCCGGCAGATCGATCGCGGTGCGGTCGCCTCCGCTGAAACCCTCCAGCTTCACCGGCATTTCTTCTCCTTCAAGCGAAGGCGAAAGGCCGGCAAACGCAATGGTGACGTCGGCATTCTTCGCCGCATTCACCGCCTCGTCGCGCAACACCGCGGCCGGAGCCTGCCACGTAAGATCGATGCCCGCGCTCCCCGTCCCGTGCAGGTATTCGAGCCGAATCGCGTGGGGTCTGGCATCGGCAAAGTGCACGGGGGCTTCGATCACACCGCCGCGTTCCCCGGTGGACGCGTGTTCACTGCCCGCCACGAGCTTGCCATCGAGAAACAGCCGGAATCCTTCTGTGTTTTCGCACGCATAGCAGTAATTCATCCGGACGCCGAGCTTGTAGTCGCCGGGCGCGGGCGGAGTAAAGTTGCCGCTCCAGCGCACCGAGTAGTTGTTGCGGCCAACTCCTGCCACCGGCGCAACCTTGTCCCAATTGAAGTTGACGTTCAAGTCGGTCCGCGTCAGCACCGGCTCTCCGCTGAGGTCTGCTGACGCGAAGTACTCGGCCGATAGTCCATGGCCTGCGCCGCTCGCCGGGCTTAGAGCGGTGTGTTCGATCGGCATTGCAAAGCCCGCGGCCAGCGTCGATCCCTGCGCATAGCTCACCGTGGCCGTTGCGAAGCGCTTCTCGATTCCGGTGAGCGGGTAGACCGGCTCCGGCGGCGGCGCGTTGTAGTTGCCTTGCAGCGACTGCACCAGTTCTGCCGTGGGGCCAACAACCGCGATGCGCCTTACGCCAGCCTTCAGTGGCAGAGCCCCGTCTTTGTTTTTCAGCAGCACCATGGACTCGCGAGCCGCCTGCAATGCGAGCGCGCGGTGTTCCGGCGAGTTGTTCTCGGCCAGCGGAATCCGTCCAAAAGCATAGCTGGCCGGTGGATCGAAGATGCCAAGATCAAAGCGTGCGCGGAAGAGGCGTCGCAGGGCCTGGTCGAGATCGGCCTCGGTCACCAGTTGCTGGTGTACCGCATCGCCAAGCTGTGGAAAGGCCATCCCCTGGCCATAGACGCACTCCAGATCGGTGCCGGCCTTGAGCGAGACAGCCGCGGCGTGCGGCATATCCGTCGCATAATGGTGACCCATGCCGACATCGGCCACCGCGCCGCAGTCGCTGACCACGTAGCCGTCGAAGTGCCAGGCCTCCCGCAGGTGATCGCGCAGCAGCATGATACTGGCGCACGCCGGCGCGCCGTCGATGCTGTTGTACGCGCACATCGCCGATTGCACGTGCGCCTCGGTAACCACCGCGCGAAACGCGGGCAGATACGTATCCTCAAGGTCGTGCGCGGAAACATCGACGTCAGCCTGATGTCGCGTCGATTCCGGGCCGCTATGAACGGCAAAGTGCTTCGCCGTGGACACCACGCGCGGATGGCTGGGATCGTCGCCCTGCATTCCCGTAACGAAGGCGACGCCCATCCGGCCCGTCAGAAACGGGTCTTCCCCGTAGGTCTCCTGGCCGCGTCCCCAGCGCGGATCGCGAAAGATATTGATGTTCGGCGCCCAGAATGTCAGGCCGAAGAACGCCTCGTGCTGGTTCTGGCGAATCGCCTCGTTATATTTGGCGCGGGCTTCGGTTGAGATCACCTCGCCCATGCGATGCACCAGCGGCGCATCCCAGGTGGCCGCCATGCCGATCACCTGTGGAAACTCCGTTGCGTAGCCGGCAAAGGCGACGCCATGCAGGCCTTCGTTCCACCAATCGTACTTGGGAACGCCCAGTCGCGGGATGGCCGGCGCATGGTCGCGCATCTGCTGCACCTTCTCTTCGAGCGTCAACCGCCCAATCAGATCGTCGACGCGCCGGTCAACCGGAACTGCCGTGTCCATAAAAGGCAAAGGCTGCTGGGCCGCGATCCGCAGCGAGGCTGCCAGTACGACAGAGAGGGCGAAAGAACCCCGGATCTGGAACAAGTCCATGAGAAGGCCTGCCTGACTGATAGATTGTTGCACATTCTGTTGTTGTGCCAAAGAAAGGTGCGAACCATGTCATTATAACCAGCGCGTCCTATCCGGCGATAACCCCCTCGCGCGCGGCCATCGTTCAGGAACAATGACCAACTCAAACACTCTCAGCTTTGGGCCGATGAGTTCAAAGTGCCGCGTCACCATGGCCGGGATGTTCCGCGCCACCGGCGTCAGCTGCAACATTCTGAAGGACTATTTCCGCAGCCTGGTGGAAAAGAGGCAACTCACCCGGCATGGAACCGGCAAGGGTTCCTGGTTTGCACAGTCCTGACGAGCAGTAAGTATCCTCCGGCAAAGCCGGAGGCTTTATGGTTGGCGGCCCCTCAAAGGAGCCTGTATAAAAGCGATCCATGCCGGCAGCAGCCCATCGCCTGCGCCGTAGGCGCAATGGTTGTTAGCCCCGCGCTTCAGCGTGGGGATGGCGCAACCAACAACACATCCGGAGTCCCGTAGGGACGGCGTGAAATCCGCCTCAAAATCTTCAAAACAAACGTTGGGTTTTAGCCTCTGCGATATGCTTTTTGCCGAATTCGTTTGAAAACAGGGCTTTTTCCGCAGCCTCCCTGGCCCGGAACCCGGATGGTTGGGCCTGCTTCGTTCGTCATTGCGTCCATTGGCGATTTCGCGTCTATTGAGCCTTAGTACCGGCCGGCGGCCGGGGCAAAGCGGAGACGAACTCGTAGCGGGGAGTTTCTTGGAAAACAATGTATAAAGCATGTGATGGAATTGAACAAAGCGAGACCTACAGCATTTTCACTTTTGCTCATTACAGAAACCATGCTGCTGAGTGCTTTTTCCCCAAGAAAAAGCCACCATGTATGTCGATGCAATGGCTACATGTGAAGAAATAATGCTCTTGGGTACTCCGATTCAATGACTTTTCGAGATATGGGGCCGCGCGATGACCTTGAAGCGAGTTTTCTCGCAGCAGCCATGCCCCGCTGATTCCGCCTGGCTGATGCCGGGACCGAAGCCCCGGCATCAGCCTTGAAGGTGAGTTTGCAGACAGTTTTTTACAGAGCGCGCATAAAGGCCACAAGATCCTTCTTCTCCTGGTCGGTCAACTTGGTGCCCAAAACCAGATTGAAGTACTCCACCGTGTCATCCAGGGTCAGCAACCGTCCATCGTGCATGTAGGGCGGCGTGTCCTTGATGCCACGCAGCGGGAAGGTCTTGATCGCGCCGTCGTGGGCCATCATCATGCCGTTCTCCATGTGCTGTTTGTAGAAACGTTCCGCATGGAGATCGTGCATCGTGTTGTCGGTATAGTACGGGGTTGAATGGCAGCTTGCGCACTGTCCCTTGCCGAAAAAGACATCTTGCCCACGCAATTCGGCTGCGGTCGCCTTGGTGGGATCGAGTTTGCCGTTCCATCCAAACTTGGGTGCCGGAGGAAAGTCGAGAATATCCTCAAATTCCGCCATGGAATGCACCTGGCTTCCACGCTCAAGAGGATTTACACCCTTCTTCGCCGCGATCACCTGGTCGCCGTCAAAGTAGGCGGCTCTCTGTTCGAACTCCGTAAAGTCCTCAATCGACTTCAAGGCCCTCTGCGAACCGAAGAGGCGCTGAATGTTCACGCCGCGCAGGGCCGACGTCTCGATGCGATGTCGAAACTCTTGTGGCCGTATATCTCCGACCAGGTGGAAGGCGCCATTGGTGCCGCCATTCGCATGGCAGTCCAGGCACGCAACCCCGCGGCTCGGCTTCTCCGAGCGCCGGTCGACCGTCTCATTGAACTGCTGCTGCGCAAACGGAGTCAGCAATAGCCGCAAGCCTTCAAGCTGCTTCGGGTTCAGAATGCCGCTGAACAATTCGTAGTAATTGCTTATGGTGACCAACTGCCCCTGAGACACGTCGCCAAGATCCGGCCGCGTCGTCAGGTACATTGCCGGAGGAAATTCCGGCAGAAAGCGCTCCGGAATGTCGAAGTCAAGATCGAAGCGCGTCAGGTCGCGGTTCTCCTGTTTCAGCAGTTCCTGAATTTCCACTGCGGGTAATACCATGCCGCCCTCGGGATGATTGGCATGGGGCAGAGGCAGAAAGCCCTTCGGGAATAGGTCCTTGTCGCGAATCTCATCGGATGTCATCCTGGCAAGCGCGTCCCACGTCACACCGGCCGGCAGTATCACTCGTACGCCTTCCTGAATGGGCTTGGTACGATCCATGACCGCATCCTTCGACGGGTGGTCTCTCAGATCGTAGCGTTCCTGTAGCAGATCCATCTGCCGCTTCATGATCCCTGCTTTCGCTGCGGCCATTCGGTCATGCACCGCAGCAAAGCTCTCCTTGTCATCTACAGGCATATAGCTGTTCTTGACTGATTGCGCTTCCTGGCCGGCAGCCGAGAATACGCAGTTGCCGAAGAGGCATAGGCCGACGATACCGAAGCTCAACACTCCAGTAACTACTCCCAAGCGCTTGAAATCGCTCATCGCTCTCCTCCATTTTCGGTTCTGAATTATCACGCACCAACTGCATTGCGTTCTGAATGCCGGTATCGTATATCTCCCCAACCAAATTAGGCTGCTCAAAACTATACGTAAAATCAATTGCTTCATAGAAGAAGCAAGTCCACAGTTACGCCTCCAGAAGCGTAAACTTCACCCGTTCCATCCCCGTGGGTCGACAAGGTCGGTGAAGAACTCAGTTGGTGCCAACAGCCCATAGCGCTCAGCGAGCGATCCATCGGCCTTTCTTGACAGGTTTGGGTGGTTCTTCGGGGGCAACCGGGCGAGGCTTTCAGCGCGGTTGCGCCGCGCTGATCGATTTTCAAAAACAAAATGCAGCTTTTGATCAAGGGCTTGAACCCCCAGCCTGCCAGCCAAGCGGCCACATCCCAGACTTCCCGCCCAAGACCCGCCGCGCCTCTATTCCCTATTCCCTACTCTCTGACCCCTGACCCCTGACCCCTGCCGTCACGCCTTCCGAATCCCCTCCTTCCGCATCACCGTCTTCAGCGCCTTTCGCATCCGCTCCCGCCAGAACGGCAGCGGCGCCTTCGGCTTCGGCATCTGCCGGACTACGCTGAGGGGTAGCCCCGACGACCACAGTTGCCAATACTCCCGCCACTCTGCCGCCTGCCGTTCCCGCTCCTGCGTCCCCCAGCGTTTCCTCGCCGCCGCCAGCCGCTGCTCCTTGGCCTTCTCCAGCTTTCGCGCCCACGCCTCGGCCCGCCTCTGCGCACGCCCCGCCTCAATCGCCGCGGCCATCGCTTTTAGCGTCCCTTCCTTGGGTGCAAGTCCGTAAACCAGTACGCACCCCAGCGCCTCGGCCGCCCGCCGCAGCGTCTGCAACTCGATCACTCCACGCCTCTCCGCGTGTTCCATCCGGAAGACCTCGTCCTCTTTTACCCCGATTCGCCCTGCCGCCTCCGCCACCGGAATCCCCACCGCGCGCCGCACCGTCCGCAGCCACCCCTCCCCGTTCCCCTGAAAGTTCGTGGCCACGCCCCGCGCCACATGGAACGCCATCGCCATCTCATCCAGCGCCCGCAGCCGTACTTCCCATCCCATCTTCCGCATCCCATCCCCCTTCCTTATACCTGTCATCCTGAGCAGTTTGCCTTGCGTTTGCACGTTTCGCCAGGAATGAACGATCCGCGTCAAAATTCACCCCGAAGGGGTGATTGAAAATAGCCCCGGGTAAAGCGCAGCGCAACCCGGGGAATGCCCACCCATCAAAGGATTGCGCCCCGTAGGGGCGCTGCGAAATGCTTTTGTTCATAGGGAGCGACCGAAGCGCAGCGAAGGGAGTCGAAAACCTGCACTGAGCGAAGCCGAAGTGGACCTGCTTTTCTCTTCCCGGCCCCACAAACCGCCCGCGTCAACCACCACTACTGGCCAAATTTTCGCAAAAGTATCTCTATTTATATGCAAAGCCTTTTTTGCGCGTTTTATCCACTGAAAACTGACAACTGAGAACTGAGAACTGACAACTGACCCCACCGATAGACACGGCGGTTGCGGCTAATTAAACTAGCATTCAGCCTGCCGCAAATCCGAAGATGAGAGGATTCACCCAACTTCATGGCCGCTCAACTCTCGTTTATCGGATTTGCCTGGAAGAATCTCTGGCGCAGGCGTCTGAGAACCTCGCTCACCCTGTGCGGAATTGGCATGGCCATCGGCGCTTTTGTCGCGCTGGTCGGCTTCTCGCGCGCCTTTGAGCAGGAGTGGCTGCGCCTTTACACCAGTAGCGGCACCGACATCGACGTCGTCGAGAAGACCTTCCTCAACACCTCGGTCGATGAGGGCCTCGCTCCCCGGTTGCGCGCCGTGCCCGTCGTCGACAGGGCGGAGCCGATGATGTACAACATCATGGACCTCACGCCTGAGATCAATGCCATCGTCTTCGGCTGGCCGGCGGATTCCTACGAATTCGATTCGCTTACCTTCACCTCGGGAGGGCGCTTTCATGATGGCAAGCCGGAGATCATCCTGGGCGAACTGCTGGCGCGCAACTTGAACAAAAAGGTGGGCGAAACCGTCGAGATGCAAGGCTCCGGCTTTCTCGTCACGGGAATCTATCATGGCGGAACCGGCCTGGAGGCCGCCGCGGTGATCATGCCGCTCGATCAGTTGCAGCAGATCTCCAGCCTGCAAGGGAAGGTCTCCGGCTTTCATGTGCGCCTGCGTCCCACTCCGGCCGGCGAATCGCGCGAGCATTATCTGAAGCGCGCCCAGGCGCTGATTGAAGCCGCCCTGCCCGGCCTGAACGCCGCCCCGGCCGCCGAGCGCGCCGCCAATAACCAGTTCGTGACGCTGGCGCAGGCCATCGCCTGGGGCACCTCGTCCATTGCGCTGCTGATGGGCATTCTGGGCATCGCCAACACCATGGCCATGTCGGTCTTCGAGCGCACGCGCGAGATCGGCATTCTGCGCGCGCTGGGCTGGAAGAGCTGGCGCATCCTACTACTCATTCAAACCGAAGCGATGGCGCTCGGCGTTGGCGGCGGATTCATCGGAATCGGCTTTGGATGGGGCATCCTGCGCCTGCTGGAGGGCCTGCCCCAAACCGCCAGCATCGTCAGCGCATCGCTGACTCCGCTCTATCTGGTCCAGGCGCTGGGCGTAGCCGTGCTCTCCGGGCTTGCCGCCGGAGCCTACCCCGCCTGGCGCGCCGCCCATCTTTCCCCAGTGGAGGCCCTCCGCCATGACTGAGCCGATGCTGACTGCGCCGATTCTGGAAGCGCGCGGCCTGCGCAAGAGCTACGACGAGGGACGCATCGAAGCCCTGCGCGGCGTCGATCTCGCCATCGCAGCGGGGGATTTCGTTTCCATCAGCGGAGCCAGCGGCAGCGGCAAATCCACCTTGCTGCAACTGCTGGGCGGACTCGACACGCCCACCACTGGCGAGGTACTTTTCAAAAATGAAAAACTCGGCTCGGCGATTGATCTGGATACCTATCGGTCGAGAAGCGTCGGCTTCATCTTCCAGGCATTTCATCTGCTGCCCACGTTGCGCGTTCTCGAAAATGTTCAAGTTCCGATGCTGGCCCTGAGCCCCACGCCGCACAATCGCGCCGAGCGCGCGGAGGCTCTGCTGCGCGAGATGGGTCTGGAGCATCGCTTGCGTCAATATCCCAATGAATTATCCGCGGGCGAGCGGCAGCGGGTGGCGATTGCCCGCGCGCTGGCCAACGAGCCGGAGTTGTTGTTGGCCGATGAGCCGACCGGAAACCTGGACAGCGTCAACTCGGCGCGCATCATGGAAATCCTGACCGGGATTCAGAAGGTGCGGGGGATGACGCTGATTGTGGTGACGCACGAGAACGCGATTGCGCACTCGGCGGCGCGCCAGATTCGCATCCGCGACGGAAGGATCGAGCCATGAGAGTTGCATGGGCTGCGCTGGCCGCGACGATGCTACTGCCGATGGCGGCTATGGCCGCCGATGCAGCCGCGCCCATGGCGCTCACCATGGCGCGCGCACGGATCGAATCCGCGGATTATCGCGCCAGCGGTCATATGGTTCGAGTGCAAGTGAACGGCGCGCGCATCAGCTTTCCCATCGAGATCAAGGCGCACTGGTTTCCCGGCGTGCTGCGAGTGGATGTGGAGCTTGGCACAGCCTCAAAGACGGGCTCTGATTCATTGTTGAGCGGCCACATCCCCGCCCACATCCTGCTGGAGATGCGGCCCGGCGGGCGGAGTACGATTCTGGTAGCGCATCCGGGCGACAAGGCGGCCGTAGTTTTGCCCTTCGACAAGTGGAGCGAGGGTCCGTTCGGCAACGAATTCAGTTACGAGGATTTTCTGGAAGCGCAGTACTTCTGGGCGGGCCAGACCGCGCTCGGTGCAGCGAAGTTTGGCGCGCGCGATTGCGATCAGTTGAAGAGCTCGCCGGGAGCAGCCGACAAGAGCCACTACGCCGAAGTAAAAAGCTGGCTTGATCACGCCATCGGATTTCCGGTGTATGTGGAGAAGACGCTGAAAGACGGCGAGGTGAAGGAGTTTACTTACTTCGGACTGCGCCAGAACGGCGGCGTATGGTCGGCCAGCCAGGTTGAGGTGAAGCTGCGCGGCCACGCCGGTTCCACGCTGCTGATTATCGACCGCGGCGCGCCCCACGCTAACCTTGGCCTGAAGGACTTCAGCCCCGCGCAGCTCACGCACTTCTAGGTTTTTTATGTTCCTGCTTCTTTCCATTCTCGCGTTGATTGCGGCTCTGGTTACAACGGGAGTTGTGTATCAGTGGCAAGGTGAGCGCAGCGACCGCAGGCGCTACACCAGCGATGGCCGCTGGATCGACATTGGAGGCAAGCGCAGGCTCTACCTCGTGGAAAAAGGATCGAGCGGACCCACCGTGATCTTTGAAGCGGGGATTGCCGCCACCAATCTGAACTGGTTTCACATTCAGGAGGCGGTCTCGCGCTTTGCATCGACGGCCTCCTATGATCGCGGCGGACTGGGCTGGAGCAGCCCGGCGCGCACGGCGCGCACGCCCGCCAACATCGCCGTCGAATTGCATCAATTGTTGGAGGGAGCCGGCATCAAGCCGCCCTACATTCTGGTGGGGCATTCCTTTGGCGGGCTGGTGATGCGCCGCTTTGCGCTCAACTATCCGGAGGAAGTGAGCAGCATTGTGCTGGTGGACCCCATGAGAATCGAAGAGTGGCCGCCGCTGGACCCGGGCAAACAATCCGAGATCGACCGCGGCAGGAAGCTCTTCCGTATCGCCATCCCGGCGGCGCGCGTCGGACTTGCCCGGCTGGCTGTCACTTCGCTCTTCCTGCGCTCTGGCCGCGCGGCTCAGCAGTTGGCCAGTACCGCCGGCAAGGGCGGCCGGCACGTTCTCGACCGCATCAAGGACGAGGTGGGCAAGATGCCGCGCGAGGTCTGGCCCATCGTTGCCGCCCATTGGTCGCGGCCCGGCAACTACGCCGGAATGCGCCGCCACGTCGAGGCCGTGCCCGACACCGTCCGCGAGATGCACAACGCGGAGCCGATCCAGAATATCCCCGTGCGGGTGCTGACACCGGGAAAATCAACGCCGCTGACTGAGGATCAAATTGGCCGCATCGGCAACCGCGTGCAACAGGTGATTGCAACGGCCAGCGCGCATTGGATTCATCTCGACCAGCCCGACCTGGTGATCGATTCCATCCGCGAGATGGTGATGGCCGCCGCCGCGCAGTCAATGGCGGCAGCCGATTGAGGCGTTGCGTGGCGCATCAATCCATCTCTTGCGAATACCGCTCCCGCAGAGCCCGCCGCAGCAGCTTGCCGTTGTCATTTCGCGGCAAGCCGCCGGATTCGAGAATCCAGATGAGGCGCGGCGCTTTGTAGCCCGCAAGATTCCCGCGGCACCATTCCAGCAACTCGCTTTCGCTCACTTTGGAGTCTGCGCGCAGCTCGACCGCGGCTGCGGGAATCTCGCCCTTCTCCTTGTGCGGCAGGCCGAATGCGACGGCGCGTTCCACCGCCGGATGAGCCTGGAGAGCCTCGTCCAGCTCGCGCAGATAAACCGAGTAGCCGCCGGATTTGATCACATCCTTCATGCGCCCCGCCAGCCGGATCAGGCCGAGGCGGTTGCGCGTAGCCAGGTCGCCGGTGCGCAGCCAGCCGTCGCTGGTCAGCAAGCCCTGGCCGTTGCCTTTGTCTTTCCAATAATGTGGAGCGAGGCCGCGGCGGCGGATCTGGCACTCGCCCGTCACTCCGGCGCGCACCAGCCGTCCGTCTTCATCGGCTACGCGGATGCGAAACGGCGGCAAGGGAAAGCACAGGTCGCCGCTGCCCGGCAGGAACGATAGCTCGATGCCCATCATCGCCAGGCCTCCCAGCTCCACCATGCCGTAGCCGTTCAGCAGCACAGGCGGAATGCGCCGGCCGCCCGGCAGCCGGAGCAGTGCGCCGAAGTTGCGCAGTTGCTGCCGCACTTCAATGGGTAGGAGATCGCTGGCCGAGAGCCACACGCGCACGCTCCTCAGCCGGGCGGGCTCAGGATTGCTATTCACCAGCCGAGCGAACATTGCGGGCACGCCAACGATGGTGGTGATGCCGTGGCGCTCGACCAGTTCCAACGCGCCCGCAACGTCGAAGCGATCCAGGAAGCAGCCGCGAATGCCCGCCATCAAGCCATAGAGCGCGATGCTGACGGCCATGATATGGGACCATGGCAGCGCGATCAGCGCCAGGTCGTGCGGCCCCAGAATCACCCCCGCCAGCACCGAAGAGGAGCGCGCTCCGAGCAGCGCATTGCTCGACAGCGCCGCCCCTTTGGGAAAGCCGCTGGTGCCGGAGGTATGGAAGACCGCAATGGTGGCGGCGGGATCGATTGCGGCCGGCGGAAACGCTGCCCCGCTCTCGGCATCACTGCTGGGGACGCGCGCAAATCCCTCCAGCGTCTCCGCCTCCTCATCGGCTTGGATCCAGGTACGCACATCGAGCGCGGAGAGGCTGCCGATGCTGCGTTCAAAAACCGCTTTGTCGGTCACCAGGATCTCGGTGCCGCTCTCGGCCAGGATGCGCCGCACTTCGCTCAGAGAGAGCTGAGGGTTCAGCGGAACCGCGATTCCGCCCGCGCGGATGATCCCGAGAAACCAATGAAAGCAGCGCCGATTGTTGGTGCAATAGACGGCGACGGGCTGGCCGGGATTCAGAGCAATTGATCGGCGGAGAAAGGCATCAAGGCGGCAAATGTCGGCGTGCAGCTCGGCCAGATGAAAGGCTCCCTCATCTCCTATCGAGACTTCGCAATCCCCTTTTCGCCGCAGCAGCTCATCGACAAGATTAGCCACCGTGACGCTGCGGTCTCGCGCGAATTGATAGCGGCGGAAGATGTTCATCGGCAACCTTTGACTGAGTCGATGTATTCAGACTGAGTCGATGTTTTGAAAGGGCACGGCTTCAGCCGTGCCGTAAGTGCTGCAAAAGAACTCGGGCTTTAGCCCCTGAGGGTTTGCCTGTTCGCGAATTAACTGTTCAGAGCTTCCTTAGGCAACAACCGGCTTGCGGCCCCAGTCGCTGGCCACGCAATAATGAAAGAGGCGGTCGAGGTAATCCAGCACCGGCGGCGGGCTGATTCCGGCCGGCCCGAGCAGCCGCTCGGCGTTGCTGGTGTCAAACTGCATGCGCATGGTGAAGTAGTCGCGGTAGGCGCGGCCATCGCGCAGCACGCGGCGCTTGCGTCCCCACAAGGCGAGAAACAGCAGCGGCCTGATCGCGGCAAAGAAAAACTTCGGATCGACGTAGCGCGGCTGCGGCGCGTGGAAGTACTCCATCGCGCGCCGCGCAATCTGCTCGATGGTTGCGCTGCCGCGCGGTCCGGCGCAGAGGTGGACCGTGCTGCCCAAAGCGGCCTCGTCAAAGAGTAGGCACGCCACCGAGGCAGCGACGAAATCCACCGGCACAATGTCCAGCACGGCGTCGGGATAGCCGGGAACTGTGCGCCACAACCGGCGCGCGTAGATCTTCAGCGGCCAATACATCATCTTGAAGCTGGAGGTCGCGCCGGTGCGGGAATCGCCCACAATGATGCTGGGGCGCAGGATCACGCCGGGCAGCGAACCCAGGCGCGAGCGCACCAGCGCCTCCGCTTCGGCCTTGGTCTGTTCGTAGGTGTTGCGATAGCTCTGCCCCACGTCGAGTTCGCTTTCACGCACCAGTTCCGCGCGCTCGCCGGCCACATATGCCGTGCCGACATAGGCAAGGCTACGTAGCTGGCGCATCTTTGCGGCGAAATCCATCATGCGGCGCGTGCCCTCGACGTTGATGCGCCGAGCCTCCTCCAGAGTGTGATCGAAGCGCACCGTGGCGGCGGAGTGAATCACGCGGGTCGTCTCCGCGCTGAGGCGCTGGTAAGCCGCGGCGTCCAGGCCGCAGTTGGGCTGGCCGACATCGCCGCTGTATACCTGAACCCGCGATCGCTCGGCTGGTGGAACGATCAGATCCGCCCGCTGCTGGCCCGGCTGCCCGGCTCTGTCACGGATGAGCAGCGCCAGCCGGGCCTGCGGCTGGCGAGCCAAAAGCTCGCGGACCAGTTGCACTCCAAGAAAGCCGGTCGCGCCCGTGACAAGGATAAGCTCTTCGCTGTTCATGTGATGCCTTATTATAGATCGAAACCCGATCCCGGAATGCTCCTCAAAGCACATCCAGGGAATCTCTGATGGAGCCTGCGTGCTGTATGGGCGCGCTTTTTCAGGCCCCGAGCGCAGCCGAAGGACGCCGTAAATGCAGCATCCTCCATGCGGGCCTTCACCGCCCGAGGGAATGCCGACGGCCTCTCCGCACCGCATCCCGATCCGGTGACCGGAAGTGTTCGCGATAGATGATTCAATTTCATCCATCTGTTCTTAACTTTTCTGGTTTCAGCTTTTTAGATAGACAGAAAATGCCGGCGGATTCAGCGGGATCCAGTGATTATTCCCCACGCGCATTCAATAACACACAATTCAATTCAAGACGAGGGGAAATCTGATGGCTCATCTCTGGATGCAAAACGTGAATGGATGGGGCGCGCGGAAGCTGGACGCTGCGCTCTACGATCTTGCCTCCTCTCCGATCCCTCTCGCGTAGCGGGCGCGCGCACTTCATCAACGTGAAACCGTGCGCTCAAGGATACCGATTTTTCAAAAGTGTGAAGCTAAATGCAGCCGGTTTATCCCCGAAATGAACAGCTACACGTCACCGGTTTCAGAGAAAGTGGTGCTCTGTAGCTGTCCGGTTTTGCCTGCACTGGTGCGCTGTAGCTGTCCACTTTTATTGGAATGGCTGCAAGGACGTCATCAAAAAATTTGAAACCTTCCCGGATGGCGGGACTCCGGGGTGTTTGAGGGCGAAGATTTGGCGTTTTTTTCTGACTATGGTTGGTCAAGTTTCAGGGACCAGGGATCAGGGCGATCCGCTCCTTCCGCCAGCGGACTCACCACGCAATACGAGATCGGCGCCGTCCCTGCCGGCCGGCCGTCTTCGATGTTCTTTTGCAACTTCGCTGGGAACAGCTTCCCGGCCTCGGCGTCGATGGCCCTCTTCACCAGCGCCTCCACCGCCGCCGGATCGTCCAACCTGCGATGGCCGGTAACGCCGATGCGAAAGCAGTATATATTCGCTTCAGATTGAGGCATCTTCACCGCCATGCTGATAATGTCTCATTTTGGATTCAGGAAGAGCGTTTCTTTCGACGCCTGCCCGCCCGCTTGTACAGCTTTTTATGCGCGAGCACTTACTTCCCCAGCAGCCTTACCACGTGGTTCACAATAATCAGATCCTCGGCCGGCGGAATCACGCGCACGGTGACAGGCGAGTGCTCGCTGGAGATGACGGCTTCGCCGCGAACGTTGTTGCGCTGAGGATCAAGCACGATGCCCAGGGCGCTCAGCCCCGCGCAGATTTCGGCGCGGGCATTGATGTCGTTTTCGCCGATGCCGCCGGTGAAGACCAGCATATCCAGCCCGTCCAGCTCCGCCACATAGCTGCCAATCCACTTGGCGATGGTCCAGGTGAATTTGTCCACGGCCAACCGCGCCTTGGCGTTGCCTTCCTTGATGGCATCGCGCAGGTCGCGCATATCGTTCGAGAGCTCGCTCACGCCCAGCAGGCCCGCCTTCTTGCTGGCCACGGCCTCCAGTTTGTCGGCTGCCTCGGCGGCAGTGACGCCTGTCTCGGCGATCTTGCGCAGAATGAATAGCAGCACGCCGGGATCGATGTCCCCTGTTCGCGTGCCGCTGATGATGCCGCCGGTGGGCGTGAGGCCCATCGATGTGTCCAGGCACTCGCCGTTGCGGATAGCAGTGATCGAGGCGCCGTTGCCCAGGTGCGCGACGATCAGCTTCTTCGGCACGTTGGGCTGCAACTGATAGACGATGGATTCGTAGGAGATTCCATGCGCGCCGTAGCGGCGCACGCCCATTGCCGAATACTCCTCCGGGATGGGCATATGCGAGACCACCTCGGGCATGGTGCGATGGAAGTACGAGTCCAGGCAGACGAAGTTGGGCACATCGGGAAAGAGGCGCAGAGACTCGCGCATGATGTAACATGCAATGGGCGTGTGCAGCGGCGCGAAGGCTGTGTACAGCTCCATCTCGTCAATCAATTCAGGAGTAATGAGCTGGTTCTCCTGCACTGTTGGGCCGCCGCAGACCATGCGATGGCCGATGGCCACAGGCGCGGGAAAGTCGCCGGAGTGGAGCGCGTCGGCCACCAGCTTAAAGGCAATCGCGCGCGTGGGCAGAGCCGGAGTTTGATCCACCAGCTTGTTGCCTTCGGCGTCCTTGATCCAGAACTTGCCCAGATCGGTGCCGATGCCGTCCACCGCGCCCTCGTGGAGCTTGGCGCGCTGGCCGTCGCCGGCTTCATAAACGGAAAACTTGATGGAAGAAGAACCGCTGTTCAAAACCAGTACGGGCAAAGAAGACATTCGTTAATCCTCTGAGGTTGGGGCTGAACGGGTCAGCGGAGTTAGCGTTGTTCGCCACGCTGCGCGCGTGTGAGCGGAGCTAGACAGGAAACCGCCGTCGCGCTCAAAGAGCGCTGTGAATTCATTCCGCATGATACAAGTATAGAACGGCAACCGCCCGTTCAGGAAAGCAACCCCCAAGATTTGTGGAATCCCAGTTCTGAAATTCGGGACCTGGTCACCCGGCATGAACGAGCCTCGAACTCAGCACTGTCCAGTCATTCACTTTTCGTTAAACAATTCATTAGGTCCACAAGCCAATGGATCGCCTCTGGATAGTGGTTGCAATCCAGAACAAACTCTTGCCCTCGACCTGCTGAAATAAGATGTGTCCCAGTTTCATCTCGATGCCACCGGAATGTCTTGTCATGGTAGCTCAGTATTGAAGCGCGACCAGTTGGATCGAACCATTCTGGGAGCAACCAATGGCTCGGTAGTTGCGAATCTTGCGCGGTCAATTGTAACTTCGAGCAAAAGTGGCGAAATACACCACCTCCGTTTACTCCAAAAGAATCCACACCTGGTAAAGTCAGATTACGCTCGGCAACGTAGAGAACATTGTTAGACAGTACTTTTTCAGCTTTCTGGAAATGTGGATGATACTTCGCCCACTGCTGATTCTCCGGCCATTCTGCAACAGCAACACATTGCGCGATTTGCATCCATCCAAAAATTACGTGTTTGGGTTTGCTAGAACGAACGTACTGCCACTGTGATCCTTTATGTTCTACTGGGCGGAACAAGCCGAAGAACAAGAAAACATCGCCAGGACCGACTCCCATGTTTTTCAGATGACTTTCTGCTTGATCCGCTTGCCCAAAGATAGGCTGCCAATTTTCCATTCTTGGCAGGCTGTGAAAATTAATGTCGGGGTCCAGGTGCGCTCGGTGTGTTTGCGGAATTCCCGCTAGTTGTTCTACTAACTCCCCAATGCTTGCCCAGTGATTCCCGGCAATTTCCTTGTAGGTAATCCTAGACGCTTTGTTGGGAATCGGCAGTGACAGCATAGTACCGTCTGGAAAGATCGGGCTGGGCTTCTTCCCCGAGGATGAATCGAATCCTTTACGGCTGAGTATGATCTTCAATTTGCAATCAGCCTTTCCCCTGCAGCATCCCTCCACGAGTCATCGTTATCTTTCCATTGCTTTGGTTTCGCGTAGACACCAAATGGAATTGTTGATGTAAAGCTGCGAAACGCAGTCAATACCTCGTTTGAAAAATTGCAACGGTACCCTCTTGCTACAATCAAGGGTTGCAATTCAACAGGTAAATCCATTCTTGCTGAACCAAAATAAGCAAATCTTTCAGAAATCAAGACTCTTTTGATTGATAAGTCACGCGCTTTCTTCTTGGCGTTTTCATTCTCGCCATCCGAGTGCATAGAACGAATTTGTCGAAAGGACTTACATGGTCCTGGTTCGTACGCATTGTCTCCGCTCTCAAGCGCACGAGTACCTTTCTTCGGCTTCTTCTGTGCGAACCGTTCATCCTCCCAATATTCGCCGAATCCAATGGCTTCATCCACTTGCATAAAGTACACAATTCGGTTTTGATCTGCCTTCGGCGACAAACCGACAATCCAATCTCCCGGATTTGCCATGCGTCGGATAATAGGCTTACAGCAAGCAAGCGTACAGTAACCGAAGAATGGATTCGGCGAGAAGCCAGTGTCGTGTGCGACGATGTACGAATAGAGCTTCATCTTTCTTTCCTTCCACGCATTCAGCAATCTCGCGATTGGCGCACCCTTGACCTCCCACGGATCGGGGGTGCCCATCCTTTCCTCTTTCCTTGTGAAAAGGATGAGTTCTGCAACTGTCAGCCCTACGTGCCGAAGGCGTTTGGCCCCACCGCAGGTGTCCAGCGCCAGTCGCGAATCTCCGGCAAATCGTCGCCGTTTTCCGCCACGTAGAGCTTGTGCCGCTGAATCGCCTCGGAGTACCACTGCTCGGCCGCGTCGGCCTGCGCGGCCAGCCGCGGCACGCGCCGGACGGCGTCCAGCGACAATTGGAAGCGGTCGATGTTGTTGAGCACGCACATGTCGAAGGGCGTGGTCGTGGTGCCCTCTTCCTTGTAGCCGCGCACGTGAAGATTATCGTGGTTGTGCCGCCGGTAGGTGAGCCGGTGAATCAGCCACGGATAGCCGTGGAAGGCGAAGACCGTCGGCGTCTTTGGCGGGAAGATCTGGTCGTAGTCCTCGTCGGGCAGCCCATGCGGATGCTCGGACGGCGGTTGCAGCGCCATCAGGTCCACCACGTTGACCACTCGAATTTTCAGGTCCGGGGCCAGCGTGCGCAGCATAACCACGGCGGCCAGCGTCTCCAGCGTGGGCACGTCGCCCGAGCAGGCCATCACCACATCGGGCGCGCCCTCATCGTTCGACGCCCACGGCCACACGCCCATTCCAGTCGTGCAATGCGCCACTGCCTCGTCAATCGTCAGCCACTGCGGAGCCGGCTGCTTGCCCGCCACAATCAAATTGATGTAATTCTTGCTGCGCAGGCAGTGATCGGCCACCGAGAGCAGCGTGTTCGCGTCCGGCGGCAGATAGACGCGCACCACCTCGGCCTTCTTGTTCATCAGGTGATCGATGAAGCCGGGATCCTGGTGGCTGAAGCCGTTGTGGTCCTGCCGCCACACGAGAGAACTCAGCAGATAATTCAGCGAGGCGATGGGTTTGCGCCATGGAATCTCTCGCGTCACCTTCAGCCACTTGGCGTGCTGATTCACCATCGAATCGACGATGTGGATGAAGGCTTCGTAACAGTTGAAGAGGCCGTGCCGTCCGGTCAGCAGATAGCCTTCCAGCCAGCCCTGGCACATATGCTCGCTGAGCACCTCGACCACGCGCCCGGTCTGCGACAAATTCTCGTCCACCGGCAGCGTCTCCTCCATCCACTCCTTGCCGGTTCCGGTAATCACGTCCTGAAGGCGGTTGGAGGCTGTCTCATCCGGCCCGAAGACGCGAAAGTTCTTCTGCTCCTTGTTGGCCTCCATCACGCCATGCAGCAGTTGACCCAGAATGCGCGTCGATTCCACGTCCTTCGCTCCGCGCCCTTCAATCTTCACCGCAAACTCGCGGAAGCTGGGAATCTTCAAGGCTTCCAGCAGCAGGCCGCCGTTGGCATGCGCATTCATGCCCATGCGCCGCCGTCCCTTGGGCGCAATCTCCGCCAGCTCCGCGCGGAACGCACCCTTCTCGTCGAAGAGTTCCTCGGGCTTGTAGCTGCGCATCCAATCTTCCAGCAGGCGCATGTGCTCCGGCTTCTCGCGCAATTCAGCGAAGGGGACCTGATGCGCGCGCCAGGTGCCCTCCACCGGCTTGCCGTCCACAAACTTCGGTCCGGTCCAGCCCTTGGGCGTGCGCATAATCAGCATCGGCCACGCCGGCCGCTCCAGGGTTTCGCCCTTGGCCGCTGCATCGCGTGCGGACTTTTGGATTTCGGCGATGCGGTCGAAGATGATGTCGAAGACCGCCGCGGCCTGCTGATGCATCGTCAGCGGATCGTCGCCTTCCAGCGTGAACGGCTCATAGCCGTAGCCGCGCATCAGGCTCTCCAACTCGGCATGGGGAATCCGCGCCAGCACCGTGGGGTTGGCGATCTTGTAGCCGTTCAGGTGCAGAATCGGCAGCACCGCGCCGTCGGTCGCCGGATTGAGAAACTTGTTTCCATGCCAGCTAGTCGCCAGGGGGCCGGTCTCGGCCTCGCCATCGCCGACAACGCAAGCCACAATCAAATTCGGATTGTCGAAGGCCGCGCCATACGCGTGCACCAGCGAGTAGCCCAGCTCGCCGCCCTCGTGAATCGAGCCCGGCGTCTCCGGCGCCACGTGGCTGGGAATTCCATACGGCCAGCTGAATTGTCGAAATAGCCGCTTGATGCCGTCCTTGTTCTGCTCAATGTGCGGATAAAGCTCGGTGTAGGAGCCTTCCAGGTAGGTGTTGGCCACCAGGGCGGGCCCGCCGTGCCCTGGGCCGATGATGTACATCATGTTCAGGTCGCGCTCGCGGATCAGCCGGTTCCAGTGCACATAAAGAAAGTTCAGCCCCGGCGTGGTGCCCCAGTGGCCCAGCAGGCGCGGCTTCACGTCGTCCAGCGTCAGCGGGTGCTCCAGCAGCGGGTTGTCCTTCAGATAGATCTGGCCCACGGAGAGATAGTTGGCGGCGCGCCAGTAGGCGTTCATCTTGGCCAGGAGTTCCGGGCTCAGGGGGCCGTTGCTCGTTGCTTCGCTCATTTTTCACCTCGCAAGGGGAAGACTGCGTGATACTCCAGCCTAACAGCCAAATGTTACAGCCGGGGTGATTCGAGTCACAAGCGGGCGAGTCGGCTATTCATTCTAGAAGTAGCATTTCAATTTGAGAATTTGCGATTCAAAGCCGTACCACAACGCGGTGGCCACAACTGTAGTCGCAACCAGCCGCAAAGCCACCACCGCCAGAATGCCCGCCGCGCCATACTGATACATGTGCGCATCAAACAAGCCGAAATACACGAAGACCATGATGTGCGTCATGTAGAGGCCATAGCTGATGCGCCCATAGAAGGCCAGCGGCCCGCTGCGCAGCAAAGCGCTGAGCGGATTGCGCGCGCCGGTCGAGGTTATCAATGCCAGCACCGCTCCGCCAAAGCCCAGCGCCAGCGCCGTATCCAGCAGCGACGTTCCGCCGGCTACCGTAGCGGCAGCCGCAAAGCCCAGTACAAACGCGCCCAGGCCCATCCCCAGCCAAACCCGCCGCGCCAGCGGTAGCGTGTAAAGCCCCAGCGCCAGCAGGCTGCCGATCGCGATGCCGTCCAGCTTGATGAGCGTGTGCGAAGGCAACCCCCACAGCCAGACGGGGTTCAAGTGGCGCAGCAGCGGCGAGCAGACCAGCGCGGCAGTGAGAACCCCCGCCAGCATCCACGGCCGCCGCAGCCAGCGAACCACCGGCGCCCAGAAAAAGTAATACTGCTCTTCCAGAGCCAGCGCCCACGTCGGCCCCAGCGCCGGCGGCAGCGTCAGATGAAAGAGATTCTGCACACAGAAGAGGTAAGCCCACCACGGCGCGGCCTTGATGGCATCCAACGGCATTGGGCCGATAAACCAATCCGACTGCGCATAGACCACCACCAGCACCAGCAGGTAGACCGGCCAGATGCGCAGCGCCCGGCGCCCATGGAAGTTGTGGAAGTAATGCGGCTTGTCGCGCGCCCCCAGCAGGATCGAAGTAATCAGGAAGCCGGAGAGCACAAAGAAGAGAATGACCCCCGCCCATCCCCACTCCACCGCGCCGTGCAGGCGGGTCCGCTCCAGTTGCTTGTAGTCGCAGTGATACAGCACTACCGCCAGAATCGCCAGGCCGCGCAGGCCGTCGAGTTCCGGCAGATAAGTGGGCAGCCAGGTTGGGCGTTGTATGGGCAAGATAGCCTGTCAGCGAGTCAGCGGAGTTAGCAGAGTTAGCGTTGTTAGCGGGTGCCCCAGGTCCGGATTTTCGGACCTGGGAAACGATAGCAACAGGTCAGTAAAAACTGATCCCTGATCCCTGACCCCTGATCCCTGTCCTATCCCGTAGCCAACTGCTTGGCCCGCTCCGTAGCGCGCATCACCGCCTTGATCAGCGTAACCCGCAGCCCGCCCTCTTCCAGGGCCATGATGCCGTCGATGGTGCTGCCCGCCGGCGTGGTCACCGCGTCCTTCAGCATCGCCGGATGGTAGCCGGTCTCCAGCACCATCTTGGCGGCGCCGAAGGTCGTCTGCGCGGCCAGTTCCGTGGCAATGTCGCGCGGCAGGCCCACCTTGACGCCCGCCTCGGCCAGCGCCTCAATGATGATGTAGATGTAGGCCGGCCCGGAGCCGCTAAGGCCGGTCACCGCGTCCATATGCTTTTCGTCCACCACCACGGCGCGGCCCACGGTTTCGAAGATGCGCTCGGCCAGCTCCATCTGCGCGGCGCTCACAAAGCGTCCGCGGCACAGCGCCGCCGCGCCCGCCCCCAGCGCCGAGGGCGTATTGGGCATGGCGCGAATCACCGCAATCTCCATCCCCGCCGCTTCTTCAATCGCCCGCGTCTTCACCGACGCCGCAAACGAGATCAGCGTCTTGGCCGTCGTCAGCGCCGGGCGGATCTCCTCGATCAGCCCCGGCACCTGCATCGGTTTCACGCCCAGCAGAATCAGATCCGACTGCCGCGCCGCCTCCAGGTTGTTGGTGGTCACGTCCACGCCCCACTGCGTGCTCAGCGCCAGCGCCCGCTCGGTGTGGCCCACGGTGGCGTGAATCTGCTCCGGAGCAAAAAGGTTCTGCTTGAGAAAGGCATGCAACAGAATGCCGCCCATCTTGCCCGCGCCCAGAACGGCCACGCGCACATGGGGCAGTTGCGCAGCGACTTCGGTGCCCTCAACGGTTCTCTCCGCCATGTTCCTGTTTCCTTGTCTCGTAGGAGTGTGATGGTGCTCCCTACAAGAATACTCGCATCGGCCAACGGCTGGATTTTGAGGGATTTTGCGCGAATTTAGGTTTTTTTTGGCTCAAAAAGGGCTCAAAAAGCGTAAAAATCGGGCGGTTTTTTTGTTGATAGGTGAATAGTTTGAATAATTAACTTGTTCATTTTAGATGATTTACTGGATTTTCAGAAGTGTAAAAGGGGCTCGGAAGGGGTAGGGGGGGTGGGGGTGCCCGAAAATTGCCTTCCGGACCGACCCTTGGGCAGGGTTTATCCGATTTCAGGGTAGCAGGATGTTGGAAATAATCTGGCAGGTGGCCCGCTCATCGACCCCGATGAATCGCTATGAGGAGTGAGAAGCTGTGCCCCGTTCATCGCGGCCCTATGGTGAGCGGGCGGGTGACGCAGGTCCGGGGGATAAAAAATGAGGGTGTTCCAGGTCCGGATTTTCTGATTTGGGAGGTCATCAAACTATGTCGATGTTACCGGAGGAAATTTAGATTATCACAAAATCGCCAATGCACTCATTGGTAGCAGATCGGTCCCGCGAAGTCGCCCAGCGTTCACCGATGTTTACAGCCGATTTGCAAATCGGAATGTCGGTTGGCCGGGCGTCCTGGGTCTCGATTGAGAGACCAGGGTAACCGGCCATCCGAGCAACGTCCCCTGTTCCCAGATCGAAACGCCGCCAAAACAGCCCCGATTACGCGCTAAAAACAACCAAAAAACGACCAATTACAGATATTGATCAACTTCCGCGAGGCGAAAGAGATGGATCGAACCCTTACTAGCGCTTGCCATATGTGTAGATTACTGCATCTGGATTGCCTAAGGCGATCAATCCCGGTCCAGATTTCACAGCCCACCTCGCCGGGGCCCCCAACTCGCTGGAGGCTCCGGATTCACTCAGTGCGGTTTGTCCAGCCGAAGACCTTAGGCGGGACAAAAGGCCGGCCCATCCTCATTTGTTCGGCTTGCAGGAGAGAATGTGCTGTTCTTTCACCTCCTGATTGCACTTGGCCATGCCGCCGGGGGAACAATAATAATTGCCCGGCAGGCAAGCGAGAATGACCTTGCTGGAGACGCCGCCGCAATAGCATCCGGCTTTATTCAGCTCCTTGTCGATGGCCGGCGGCACCAGCGGGGTGCAGCTTGTGATCACACCATTCTTCAAGATGTCATTGCACAAGCCCAACATCCCCACGGGGCAGAGATAATCGTGGTTGATGAGTAACCCCAAAAACCCTGCCGACCCTGAATTTCGCTGACACCCTCCACCTGTCAATGTGCGGTCGGCGGATTCCTCTTCCTTGGGAAGCATACCCGGATCGCAGGTCTTAATCCCTGGCAACGCATTGACGTTCATTGCATTCTGACACGCCTGGTACGTCTGGATCTTCCCGCAGATCATGGTGTTTCCGTTGACCGTGCAGCCCTCGCTCAACAATTGCTGCTTTACGCCGCCCTGGGCTCCTTTTTCAATGCCTGCTTCAGGCTGGAAGTCGCGAACACAGGTGGTTCCGGCATGGCATCCAAAATCGATTCCGCCGGGCGGCAGGTCAACGGCCAACTGCGGAAACCATACAATCCAATCCCAGGTCTGCGACCATACGGCCAAATCGACAGCCAGCTGCGCGTCAATTCCGGGCGTAAGCGTGAAACCAAGATTATAGACGGGGTTGCCGAAGCTGAAATGGCTGTCAAACTTTTTGCTTTTGTCGGTGCCCAGGGAAATAGTCTGCCCAGGAGCAAAGAGGTTAGTCTGCTTATTCCAGACTTCATCATTCAACGTGAACTGCAACTTGTTCGAGTGGAGATTGATGTCTACGGCGGGGAAGACCTTTCCGCTCACAACCCCGAAGTCCAGCAGGCCGCCGAGCAGATCAAACTGATCGAACTTATAGACGGTATCGATGCCATGCGTGCCCGGTGCCGGGGGGTTGAAGTGGCCGCCTTTATAGGGCGGCGGCAGCAAATCCGTGAAATCCAGGGTAGGAGAGAATTTTATTTCTTTGCTGCCGATGACCGGCAGGTTGAAATCTACGCCGGCATCGGCGCCCACCTGGGCAACCAACTCCTTGCCGTCAAAGATCTGGTCGTGTTCCAGGCCCGTGGATTGAAACTGCGCGATGGAGTCTGCAACAGACTTAAACTCGGCGGGCTCGAAATCTGCGGTGAGACTGGCATCAGCGGTTTGGTTGGGATGAACCACGTTATGGTACTTCAGATGCGTCTGGATGGGGAATCGCAGGCCGAAGCCATAATTGAAGCCCGCGAAAAGCCTGACGCTATAGGTGGAGGAGCAGCCGATCAGGCACCAATTGACAGTTGTATCGACCTCCAGGCTCCACTCGTAATCATGGCCCAGCGTAAAGCCGGTCAGGTAGATATAGCTTCCCAAATCAACATCGGTTGTCTGATCGGTTGTATTTCTGGGGGAAGCGGGAGCGGCTTGCACGTGATAATTTGCGGACGGTTCCGCCACCAGCATCTTCGGGAATTGTGCATTCGCAGCTCCGCCTTCGGGGATTGTCATGTGCAATAATCGCTTTCCTTCGGCCATCTCCTGCGTGTTCGGCGAGATGCGCAACACATTGGGGGCATGCGCGTATTGCGATGAGTCCAGCTTGGATACAAAGGCCGTCTGCTCCACGTGCTGCACCGAGGAGTTGATGATCTCTGCCTTGAGCTGATCGTCATTCAGATTGCTGATGCGCGCGATTTCGGCCGCGCCAAGCTGAGTAGTCAGGGTTGCTCGCTGCTTGGGGTCGGCGAAGGTCTTGCGCAAGTCGGCGATGTGCTGATTTGCCTCGGCGTCAGCCTGCGCCGACCTCTGCTGATAGGCGGCGATTGCGGCTTGGCGCTTAACTGGATCGGTAACATAACGCGCGTGGCCGGGGGTGGCGAACTCCGCCAGGCGCTGGCTGGTCGATTCCTTTGTGAAACAAGCGACGCCCGCCTGCGCAAGCTGGGCCTGCACGCCAAGCTCGGCGCATTTGCCCGGCAAAATCCGGTAGCTCAGCACATGATGAAGCACGAGACCCTGATCCACTTCGCTGATCTCGCTCGTATCTTCCTTTACCTCGACATTTTTCGGCATCGCGCGCAGGCGCCGCGCGATGTTAGACACGGATTTTGGATTGTTAAGCACCGGAGTGAAGTCCAGCGGAACATTGCCCAGCATGATCTGCGGCCTGGAGCGGATATCCTCGATCTTGTATTGCCGCACAACGTGCAGTCGCTGCATGGTTGTGGCGTGATCTTCACCACGCAGAATGACGGAATTCGGCAGGCTTTGCCGCTCCATGAAACGGGGTTGCGCGGCTCGGTTTTGCGCAATCGCCTGTCCTGATGCGGCAATAACCGCAAGAAACAGCACAGAGTGCGCGGCCAAACAACATTTTGAATTGAGGATTCTCATGCTTGCTTCTCCTTTCGAGATTGCTTCAGGCGCGAAGCGAGCGGCAACCATAAAGCCCATACATAATGGCGTAAATCAACAATCGAGGAACTCGGATACCAGAAGGTAGGCAAACTGCTCCTAACTTACGCTAATCTAGGATGCGCGAATGTCTCTATAGATGTATTATTTTCCCAAAACTTATAAAGATGAGCATACGCAGGACTTGAGGCCGAGACAGAATACAAGCATTCGTATAAAAGCTATCATCAGCGCTTTCCGGATGTCCTGATGAAATTCTGCGGCGGCTTATGAAGTGGAATGCGGCAACCCCCGGGTTTGGGCCGGTCAACGATTCAGATGGATGGGCGCAATCTTCTACACTCAAATTGAAGGTGTTTTTGCCCCTTTATTTCAAACTGAGGACCCCTCCCTTGAGAAGATTCCTGTTGCCCGTTGTCGCCGTCGCCGCCTTTCTTCTGCTTGCGTATCTCCCGAAAATGCGCGCGCAAACCCTGTCAGGCCTGGCACTTACTGCCGCTCCGCTGGAAGACCGCCGCAAGGCCCTCAACGCGCTCTTCGAGGAGTACTGGCAGGCCACGATGGAGCGCTCGCCGGAGTATGCCTCCGTGCTGGGCGATACGCGCTACAACGACCGCATCAGCGACTACTCGGTCAAGGCGGAGAACGCCTGGCTGGCGCGTGAGGAGGAGTTCCTCATGAAGCTGGCCGCCATTGATCCTACAGGCTTTACGGACCAGGAGAAGATCAGCCGCGATCTGCTGCTGCGCCAATTTGCCGACGATTCCGAGGCGGCGGCCTTCAAGGAGTGGGAGATGCCGCTGAACCAGATGAGCGGCATCCACACCACTTATCCTCAACTGGTGGCTCAACTTAGCTTTGCCACCTCGAAGGACTACGACGACTGGATCGCCCGCCTGCACGCACTTCCCAAAGCCTTTGAGCAGGTGACGACGAATCTGTCCATCGGCATGGAGGCTGGTCGCGTGCCGCCGCGCTATCTGCTTGAAAAGGCGCTCGATCAGGTCAAGGAGCTGGCCAACGAAAAACCCGAAGACTCGCCGCTGGCGCTGCCGCTGAAGAGCTTTCCGGCCAGCGTCAAGCCCGCCGAGCGGGAGCGCATCAAGGCCGAAATGCTCGACGCCATCGGCAAGGAAGTGCTGCCCGCCTACAAGCGCTTCGCCCGCTTCCTCGAGGTCAGCTACATTCCCGCCGGACGCGCCGAGCCGGGCATCTCCGCGCTGCCCGATGGCGCTAAGTACTATGCTTTCAGCATTCGCCGCACCACCACCACCGATCTGACCGCCGCCCAGATTCACCAGATCGGCCTCGACGAAGTCAAGCGCGACGAGGCCCAGATGCTGGCCATCGCGCAGAAGCTCGGCTTTGCCGATCTGCCCAGCTTCCGCGCCAGCCTCAAGACCAATCCCAAGGTGCATCCGGCTTCGCCCGAGGCGCTGCTGGCCGCCTATCGCGGCTATCTTGGCCCCATGCAGGCGCAGTTGCCCAAGTACTTTGGCCGGCTGCCCAAGGCGCCCTTTGAGGTGGACGCGGTCCCCGAGTACCTGGAAAAGACCTCCGCGCCCGCCTACTACGAGGCCGGCACGCCCGACGGCAGCCGCCCCGGCCGTCTGCGCATCGATACCTACAACGCCGCCAGCCGCAATCTCTACGCGGTCGAGGCCATCGCCTATCACGAGGGACTTCCCGGCCATCATCTGCAAATCTCCATTGCTCAGGAACTTACCGGCGTGCCCACCTTCCGCAAGCATCAGCACTATACGGCTTACATCGAGGGATGGGGGCTGTACTCCGAGCGGCTGGGCAAGGATGTGGGCTTTTACCAGGACCCCTACTCGGATTATGGCCGCCTGGAGGCCGACATCTGGCGGGCGATCCGGCTGGTGGTCGATACCGGCGTCCACTCGCAGCACTGGAGCCGCCAGCAAATGGTCGATTACTTCCACGAGCACTCGAATATCGACGAGACCAGCATCCAGGCCGAGGTGGACCGCTATATCGCGTGGCCCAGCCAGGCGCTGGCTTACAAGATCGGGCAGCTCAAAATCCTGGAACTGCGCGAACGGGCCAAGTCCGCTCTGGGCAATAACTTCGACCTGCGCGCCTTCCACGATCAGGTGCTGGACACAGGCGCCCTGCCGCTGGATGTGCTGAGCGAACGGATCGATGCGTGGATCGTTGCACAGAAATCTGCCGTTTCGCGATAGGCTGGAGGGAAGTCTTCCGAGCCCCGGCAATCCCTTGTGCGAATTGCGCCGCACTGTGTTTCTGTGTGGGCCTACAGGCCGACAAAAAACGGCGTTTTGTCCGGTTATAAGGCTACGAATTGAAGAAGGCACGTCCGCCTGGCAAGAATGTCCGCATAGAACAGTAGCGATTTTGCAGGAATGTCCGTTTATAACCCGACAAAAACATTGAAAAATGGCTGTTTTTGGTCGTTTTTTGGCGCATTTTTGGCTGTTTTTGCGCATAATTTGTGTCGTTTTGGCTACCTTGAAGACAGTTCTCAGTTCTCAGTTGTCAGTTCTCAGTTGTCAGTTCTCAGTTCTCAGTTCTCAGTTGTCAGTTGTCAGTTCTCAGTTGTCAGTTCTCAGTTGTCAGTTGTCAGGGGTCAGTGGTCAGTGAGTTGGGGGATCGATCCGGGGGTGGGCGATGCGGGAGAGGGAACGGAAGTTGGCGCGGAAGAGGCTGGATGTGGAGATGCGGCCTTACCGGCAGGCAGGGAGGGATAAGAATCCAACCAATGGACTGCTGCGGGCAGTGCGTCATGCGCTGCATATTCCGGTGGCGGAGATCGCGGAGAAGATGGGGGTGAACCGTTCGATCATCTTTGACCTTGAGGCAAGGGAGCCGAAGAATACGATCAGCTTGAAGTCGATGTCGCGCATGGCGGAGGCGATGGACTGCAAGGTGTTGTACGGGATTGTCCCGATTGGGGGGAAGACGCTGGACGATCTGGCGGAAAAGCGGCTTTGGGCGAGCTTGCTGGGAGTTAAATCAGAGATCAGGGATCAGGGGTCAGGGATCAGGGATCAGGGGTCACGGACTTGAATAGTTTGCAGAAAATTGCCTGGTTTTCCGGTACGCTTATGGCAGACACACAAATGAGACGAGGGCGGAAGGCGGGAGAGGGCCTTCCTGATCTTGTTTAGGCCATCTCCGCGGCGCGCGTGCGCAGGGGAGACGAGGGCACCGGATTCTTAGAATGCCTAAGACAAAATCCTGACAATGCGTTGTGCGGCAATTCCGGAGCGGAGTTGGCGCATATGCTCCTTTTCTGCGGACATGAAGGTCCGTGGAGCGTTGGCCGGGAATGGCGGAAAGATGGCTGCAACACAGCAGACGTTGAGGACAGAGAATGCGAGCAGAACAACAGGCAGGACTACCAAAGACAAGGTAGTTCAACGGGCGCGCCGGAGAAGCAAGTCGCGCAAGGACGGAGCGGAGCAACTGCGACAGGCGGCGGACAGGCGGGTGGGCCGGATTTCGGAGCAACTTGCCGATATGCTGGAGGGTAAGGCGCTCAAAGGAGACCTGAACAGCGCCAAGGTGCTGTTTGGGCTTGCGGAGCGCAAGAAGCCAATCCCGGAGCCGGTGAAGAAGCGGCGCGGGCTGAGCCTGGCTGAGCGGTTGTCGGCGGAGCCGCAGTGGCAGGGAAAAGAAGAAGACGAGGAAACAGAGAACGGGGAATAGGGGACAGAAACGTTGCTTGATGCGATGCTATTTCGGGTCGCGGGATGGAACGGCCGGACGCTCCAGGTTTCAATCGAGACCTGGGGCGCCCGGCCAACCGACATTCAGATTTGCAAATCGGCTGTAAACATCGGTGAACGCTTGCCGACTTTGCGGGACCGATCTGCTACCAATGAGTGCATTTGAGTGCATTGGCGATTTACCACGAAGTGAGGGTCCCTCTTGGCGACATGGGCGTTCACGGGCATTAAAATCGTTGGTCAATCTGATTTTGTTGTCCGTTTTCGAACCCAAACAATTATTGAACGATTTCGCGACTACTCTCGTATTAGCTTCTAGACTCGGGCAGGGTGTGTATGTTCGGGATGGAGGAACAATGATCCAACCGAGCACTCTGGCAGCAATAGTCTTCTTGCTCGGATTCTCGTCCGCGCCAGCGCAGCAACCCTTGGCTCCGACAGCCATTCTGCGCCCTGACGGCAGTAGTCTGACTTCCACAGAAATCGACGCGACGGTGGCACGACTCATGAAGGATGCCAACGTCACCGGCGTAGGCATCGCGGTCTTTCACAATGGCAAAATCTCCTACCTCAAAGCCTATGGCCAGAGCGATACCGAGAAAGGCTTGACTCTTACGCAGGACTCAGTAATGCCCGCTGCCTCGATGAGCAAGGCTGCCTTTGCGACTGTGGTCATGCGTCTGGTGCAGAATGGCGTCCTCGATCTCGATTTGCCCATCCAGCGATACCTACCAAAGCCCCTTCCCGAGTATGAGAAATATACGGACCTCAGTGGCGACGACCGGTACAAGAAACTTACCCTGCGAACTCTGCTGAGCCATACCAGCGGCTTTCCCAATTGGCGGTGGTTCGAGGACGACCATAAGCTCAAGATTCACTTCGAACCGGGCACGCGCTACGCTTACAGTGGTGAGGGATTCCAGCTTGCGCAACTCGTCGTCGAGACTGTGACCGGAAAATCTCTGACTGCTCTGATGCAAGAAGATCTATTCGGTCCTTTGGGGATGACGCGCACCAGCATGGTTTGGGAGCCACGGTTCGAGAGCGACTTTGCCAACGGATATAACGAACATGGGCAATCACTCGGACCGCAAAAGCGTTCCAAGCCGGGCGCCGCCGGCTCCATGCAGACAACGCTGCACGATTACGCAACCTTTTTGAGCGCGGTCATGCGCAACCAAGTCCTGAACCCAAAAACTACAGCAGAGATGTTTAAGCCCCAGGTGAAGATCCACTCCACGCACCAGTTTCCGTCGCTCGCCCCTGAGACCACGACCGCACACGACGCGATTAAATTGAGTGCCGGTCTGGGTTGGGGACTATACTCCTCTCCCTATGGAAATGTCTTCTTCAAAGGCGGATATGATGACGGATGGCGGCATCAGGGCCTATGCTTCAGCGATGGCGACGGTCTCCTCATCATGACAAACAGCTCCAACGGCGATGGAATCTTCAAGCCCGTTTTCGATTTGATCTTGGGGAAAACGTCGTTCCCCTTCGATTGGTAGAGCTAGATGCGTTCGACCCTGCTACCAGCTGCGGGTCTCGATCAACGCCAACAGCCCAATGCGCTCATTCAGCGCTGTTTACTCACTAAAAGCCTGATCAGTCCAGACAAACGCCATTGTGGCCTCAGCTAACGCGAATCGCCTCATGGACTGAATCCTGCATCTTCATCCTGGCCACGAGCGCGACTTCGTCGCGCTGGTTGATTTTGGGGAGTGGGTGGATGGGCTTTTACAGCCTGTGGTGAAAGTCGAAAATGCCGAGAACCATCCCTCAGGGGCTGTTGGTTCCTGCATAAACTATGTCCTTGCGCCGTCCCTACGGGACTCCAGAACGAACTCGTGGAATCCCTTTTCCCCACGCTGAAGCGCGGGGCTAACCAACTTTGCGCCTCCGGCGCATTTTTGCGGACATTCCGTATGCAGGTGTCAATACAATCCACTGCGTCTTTCAGGGTTCGTGGATTCCCAGGTTAGGCGCAAAAGTTTCAAGAAGCAGATCCCCTTCGACGTTGCTCAGGGCAGGCTTTCGACTCCGCTACGCTCCGCTCAGGATGACAGCGACGAACCTGGAGCACCCGGCGTCACCCGCCCGCTCATCGCGATAGGGCCGCGATGAACGGGGCACAGCTTTGCACTCCTCATAGCAATTCATCGGGGTCGATGAGCGGGCCACCTGCCAGATAGCATTCCCGGTGAGATGTGATGTGTATCACAGATTGCCGCCATCGCCGGTTCGATACTTGAATACCGTACTCAGGAGGTCTGTCCGTGAATAGTTTCTGTGCGCGCATGTTCGGTCTTACCCTGTTCGTTTTTCTCGCTTTGGCTGTTGCCGTCCAACCTGCCATTGCTCAGCAGGATCAAGCCACGCATATTCACCATCGGCTGCTTCCAGCCGGGGATACCTGTGCCAGCTGCCACAAGGCGATCTATGACCAATGGAAAGCCAGCCCGCATGCCGCCAACGGTGTCGAATGTACCGTGTGCCATGGCGAGACAACAGCACCGGACTTCGCGGGCAGGCCGGGGTTGAGCACATGCGACACCTGTCACAGCGATCAGGTGGCACAACTGAAGTCTGATCCATTCATGAAAGGCAAGACGTGTGTGAGCTGTCATCAAGCACACATCTTCGTGGAGCACAAGAAGGCGGCCCCGGCAGGCAAGTGATAACAATTTCCAGGCGTGGCATTCTCGAACTGCCGGCCGGCGCATCCGCGCTCACCGCCCTGGCTGCGCTCCGCTCAGGATGAGAACTATATCATAAATAATTATAAATAAAGAACATATTGTGTTATGATGTTCTATACAAAGCCTGCACAGCCACGAAGAATCAATGACTTGCACGGACAATCTGCACGGAAACTGCACAGAACGGAATAAACAGCAGGAGGCAACATGGCGTTTCTTACCGAGAAAGAGGAGCTGAAACCCGGCCTGATTCTCTT
>PLCS01000009.1:0-18300 GCA_003134855.1 Acidobacteriaceae bacterium | reverse complement strand
CGAGAGTATCTGTTGACGCAGGAGGCGCGGGCGAAACGCGGAGAGATCAGCGCCGCGCGGCCCAAGAAACTCCGTGCCGTCATCGAAGGCACTTTAGACAGGTATGCAGGTTCAACGCAGGTACATCTTATCGGCGACGAACGCTGGGGCAGCTATCCGGCATGGCGGCGGGAGAACGGCGCGGGACGCCACAAGCGTAACGGCGTTCGGGAGGTCACAGCCGAAGCAGCGCAGTCTTTCGCGGACCATGAATCCGCACGCCGCACCAAGGTCCAGCACACGAGAGGCGTCCGGGTCTTGAAACCGATTGCCGTCAAACCGAAGGATGTTCACGCGGTTCCCTTCATCAGCGATTCCACCATCCGCTTCGAGATGTCGATTTTCGGGGCGATCATGCACTATGCGGTGAAGAAGCGCTATGTCCCCGCAAGCCAGCGTTTCGACGAGCGCCCGAAGCTCAAGACGATGCGGCGTGACGAGTTCACGCTGGAGGAGTATCGCAAACTCCACACGGTCGGGCGCAAGTGGATTGGCGAGACGGACAAGCCTTCGAGCATCTGGTATCGCACCGTTACCTACAACATGATCCTGATTGCCTGCAACACGGGCATGAGGCCAGTGGAGATGAAAAATCTCCGCTGGCGCGACATCATGCCCACGAAAGACCGCGAGGGCCGCGAGATCGTTGTCTTGTTCGTGCAGGGCAAGGACAAATCGCGCAAGCTGGTCGCGCCCAAGAGCGTCGGAGATTATTTAGAACGCATCCGCACAATCTCGAAAGCCACAGAACCGGACGACAGGGTATTCACCAATGTCACAGGCAAGCCCGCAAAAACTCTTTACAGCTCGCTGATTGAGGATCTTCTGAACGAGGCGAATCTGCGCGAAGGCACGCAGGGCGTTCCGCGTTCGACTTATTCCTTCCGGCATACCTACGCCACGCTCAGATTGCAGGAGGGCGTGGACGTGTATTTCCTCGCCGAGCAGATGGGAACTTCTGTCCAAATGATTGAAAACCACTATGGACACGTGAACACGATCAAGCACGCCGATCGCGTGTTACAAGGCATGGCGGGATGGGAACTCCCGCAAGCGGACGACGCCAAGGCTAAGGCGTCGAAAGCGGCAGAGACCCACGATAAATCCAAAAGAGGTCAGCGCAACAAGCCGCGTTGACCGTGAACCTCCGAAGCCGTGTTTCACCGGAGCCGCTGGCGGAGGTGGATCGAACGGAATGGTTTCGTATTTGCCGCTGCCCCGCCGGGGCGCTCTTAGCGGCAAATCTGCGCGCACGTGCCGCCGCTGGCGGCTGTTTTCGTGCGTGCTCGTCTTGGCATGTTCTCCGCCGTGCCGGACTGCCGAAATCGAGCACCGGCACAATGCTCCAATCCAAACAGCCCTACCAAAGGAAGCGTCAGACTACGAGTGGAAGCGCGAGACCGGCGAGGTCCAGAGCTATCAGCACACCCATGCGGGTAGCTGGCTGCACATCGACCCGCAAGGCCAGTTCTACGACTGCCAGGCGCAGCCCATCACGCGAGAAACTGCTCTTGAGCAAGCCGGCCAATCCTCGGCTCACTCAATGGGCGACACCGCCCAAGTGCAGTCCGGCAGCAAAGACACCACCGACCTTGGCCTGGGTCTGTAAACCGTATCGATTTTCGGCAGCATCGTCCAAGAATGCTCGCCAACCAGTTGACCGCCAACTTGTTTCCTAACAGTGGCTCCGTCGGAGCCGAGCAGCGCCACGGAAATTCCCGCGTCTTCCGGCGCTGGGAAGCTGTATAACTGTACTCATACGAGAAATAAACAGGAAAGACAGTACCGTGGCCCTGAAGAAATCCGAACTTTATTCATCTCTCTGGTCGAGCTGTGACGAGCTGCGCGGCGGCATGGACGCCAGCCAGTACAAGGATTACATCCTGGTACTGCTATTTATCAAATATGTCAGCGACAAGTACGCGGGCCAGCCCTATGCTCCCATCACCATCCCGCCCGGCGCCAGCTTCAAGGACATGGTCGCCCTCAAAGGCAAGAGCGACATCGGCGACCAGATCATGAAGAAGATCATCGGCCCACTGGCCAGCGCCAACAGGCTCTCCGAGATGCCGGATTTCAACAATGCCGATAAGCTGGGCAGCGGCAAGGAGATGGTGGACCGGCTCACCAACCTGATCGCCATCTTCGAAAATCCCGCTCTTGATTTCTCGAAGAATCGCGCCGACGGCGATGACATCCTGGGCGACGCCTACGAGTTCCTGATGCGGCACTTTGCCACCGAGAGCGGCAAAAGCAAGGGCCAGTTTTATACACCGGCCAAGGTTAGCCGCGTCATAGCCCAGATTCTCGGCGTTCGCCAGGCCAATACGACATCCGAAACAACGGTGTACGATCCGACCTGCGGCTCCGGATCGCTCCTGCTTAAGGTTGCCGCAGAAGCCCGCATCAAGCCCACCATCTATGGCCAGGAGAAAGACGTCGTGACCGCGGGACTCGCCCGCATGAATATGATCCTGCACGATAATGCTGGCGCATGTATTGATGGCGGGCACAGTACGCTTGCCCTGCCCATGTTTAAGGTTGGCGGAACCCTCAAGACCTTCGACTACGTGGTCGCCAATCCGCCCTTTTCTGACAAGCGCTGGAGCACCGGCCTCGATCCGCTCAACGACCCTTACGACCGTTTCAAGCCCTTTGGCACACCGCCCGCCAAGCAGGGCGACTACGCCTATCTGCTGCACATCGTCCGTTCGCTGCGCAGCACCGGCAAGGGCGCCTGTATTCTGCCCCACGGAGTTTTGTTCCGGGGCAACGCCGAGGCCGACATCCGCCGCGCCCTGATTCGCAAGGGATACATCAAGGGCATCATCGGCCTGCCTGCCAACCTTTTTTACGGCACCGGCATCCCCGCCTGCATCGTCGTCATCGACAAGGAGAACGCCCATGTCCGCAAGGGCATCTTCATGATCGACGCCAACCAGGGCTTCATGAAGGACGGCCCCAAGAATCGCCTCCGCGACCGGGACATTCACAAGATCGTCGATGTCTTCACCCGCCAGCTTGAAGTCCCCCGCTACTCCCGAATGGTCGGCGTCGAAGAGATTGAGAAGAACGACTTCAATCTCAACCTGCCGCGCTACATCGACAGCCAGACGCCCGAGGACCTGCAAGACATCGAAGGTCATCTCAAGGGCGGCATCCCGGTTGCGGATGTCGATGCGCTGAAGCCGTATTGGGCTGTCTGCCCGCGGCTGCGCAAGACGCTCTTCAAGCCCAACCGCCCCGGCTACGTCGATCTGGCTGTCGAGAAGACGGCCATCAAGTCCAGCATCTACGGGCACCCGGAGTTCACCGCTTTCATTGACGGCATGAACGCCCACTTCGCCGCATGGCGCGAGACGAGCGCCGCCACACTCAAGGCGCTCAAGGCCGGCTGCCATCCCAAGCAGGTGATTGTCACGCTGGCCGAAGGGCTGCTGGCGCACTACGGCAACAAGCCGCTCATCGACCCTTACGACATCTACCAGCACCTGATGGACTACTGGGCCGAGACGATGCAGGACGACTGCTACCAGATCGCCGCCGACGGATGGAAGGCCGAGACCTCGCGCATTATCGAGAAAGATAAGAAGGGCAAGGAGAAGGACAAGGGCTGGAGCTGCGATCTGGTTCCCAAGGCGTTGCTGGTTGCCCGCTACTTTGCCGGCGAGCAAGCCGATATCGACAAGCTCTCCGCCGCACTGGAGAGCGTTGCGGCGAAGTTGGCGGAGCTGGAAGAGGAGCAGCTTGGGGAAGAGGACGCTTTTTCAGAGGCGCGGACGGATGCCGCCGATGGAAAGGTAGGCAAGGTTACGCGGGCCACGGTGACGGCCCGGCTCAAAGAGATCAAAGGCAACAAAGACGCCAAGGACGAGGCTCTCGTTCTCAACGCATGGCTGGCGTTGAACGACGATGACACCGCCCTGAAGAAGCAAATCAAAGAGGCCGAGGCCGCGCTCGACGCCAAGGCGTATGCCCGCTACCCCAGGCTCACCGCGGCCGAGGTGAAGACGCTGGTGGTGGACGACAAGTGGCTGGCCCAGCTCGACGGTGCCATTCACGGCGAGATGGACCGCGTCAGCCAGCAGCTCACCCAGCGCGTTAAGGAACTGGCCGAACGCTACGAAACCCCGCTGCCGCGGATGACCAGCCGCGTGGCCGAACTGGAAGCCAAGGTGAACCAGCATCTGGAAAGGATGGGGTTCGCATGGGCTTGAGGCCGGGGTACAAGCAGACTGAGGTGGGGGTGATCCCGGAGGATTGGGAGGTCACTGCTCTTGGTACGATCTCGGAGACTTCATCGGGGACAACGCCACCTCGTGCAATGACCGAGCGTTATTTCTATAAGGGAACGATTCCTTGGGTAAAAACACTTGATCTCAACAACTCAAATATCTGCGAAACGAATGAATGCGTAACTGAAGCTGCATTGGATGAGAGGTCGCTGAGGTTATATCCAACAGGCTCTGTGCTCGTTGCTATGTACGGAGGTTACAACCAAATTGGGAGAACCGGTATTCTTCGGACGCCGGCGACTGTGAATCAAGCTATTACCGCAATCCGTACGGATGCTGCTGTCTTATCTGCTGAGTTTTTGATTAGGGTTCTCAATTATCGGGTAGATTATTGGCGATCAGTCGCAAGTAGTAGCCGAAAAGACCCGAACATTGCAAGCTCAGATATCAGACAATTTCAGATCGCATACCCCCTTATCGCGGAGCAAGAGACTATCGCCGAGGTGTTGAGCGATGCGGATGCTCTGATTGAATCGCAGGAGCAACTCCTCACCAAGAAGCGCCAACTCAAACAAGGCGCTATGCAGGAACTGCTTACCGGCAAGAAGCGCCTGCCCGGCTTCAAGGGCGATTGGCGGACTCTTCGATTGGGCGAAGTAATTGAGTACTGTTCGAGTGGCGCTACGCCCTATCGTGGCCGCTCCGATTTTTACAAAGGCACGGTGAAGTGGATATCGAGTGGTGAGCTCAACTTCAACGTCATAGAGGACACAATCGAGCACATTTCGGATGAGGCTGTTCAAAAGACCAATCTCAAGATTCATCCGGCCGGGACGTTTTTGATGGCAATCACGGGGTTAGAGGCCGCTGGAACTAGAGGCGCTTGCGGGATTGTCGGAAACCCGGCGACGACCAACCAGTCTTGTATGGCAATCTATCCGAAAACCGATCTGAAGATGGAATACTTGTACCACTACTACGTCTATCGCGGAAATGAACTTGCGTTTGAGTACTGCCAAGGTACAAAGCAGCAAAGCTATACTGCAAAGTTGGTAAAGCTATTGCCTATTGACCTGCCGCCATCTGTTGACGAACAAACCGCCATCGCCGCCGTCCTTAACGACATGGACGCGGAGATCGCCACGCTGGAAGCCAAGCTCACCAAAGCCCGCCAGTTAAAGACGGGCATGATGCAGGAACTTCTTACCGGGAGAATTCGTCTGGTCCGTTCATCCGCCTCGGTGGTGCCGTTTGTGGTCGAGCAACAAGCAATTATTAACCCCACAAAATCGCACAATCCGCAGATCAATGAGGCCGTCGTTCTTGCGGCACTGGCCCGCAGGTTTGGTACTGAACAGTATCCGCTTGCCCGCGTCCGCAGGACGAAGCTGATGTACCTGTTGCATCGCCACGTGGAGCATCAGACCACGGGATTCTTGAAGAAGGCAGCTGGTCCTTACAATCCAGCAACAAGATACGGAGGACCCGAGAAGATTGCCCTGAACAACCGCTACGTTCGCACACATAATAACGGCAAATACGAAGGCTTTGTGGCTGCCGAGAACATTTCGCAGGCAAATGCCTACTTCGAGAAGTGGTATGGCTCTCATGTTCTGGAATGGATTGAACAGTTCCGTTTCAAATCGACGGAAGAGTTGGAGCTTCTATCTACGGTTGATATGGCGACCGAAGACCTTCGCAATGAAAGTAAAGCGGTGAGTCTGTCTGCCGTGAAGCATGTTCTTCGCAGCAACTCCGAATGGAAGGCTAAGCTGAATCGCCCAGTTTTCTCAGATAGCAAGATTGCGGCTGCAATCCAATTGTGCCATCAGCTATTTGCTTCTGAAGGTGAGACCGCATGAACGAGATCGGCAAGCCGGAGAGCGCCACGCAGAACCGCGTAATCAAGCTGTTTGTGGACGAACTGGGCTACCGCTACCTTGGCGAATGGACCGACCGCGACGGCAACAGCAACGTCGAGGCGGGGATTCTGTCAGCCTGGCTGGCAGGGCGCGGCTACACTCCTGCGCAGATCAGCGCGGCTCTCTATAAACTACGCACCGAGGCAGACAACTACAGTCGCAACCTCTATGCCAATAACGAGGCCGTCTACAAACTGCTGCGCTATGGCGTTCAGGTGAAAACTGACCCAGGCAAGCCCACCGACACGGTGAAGCTGATCGACTGGGAGCAGCCGGAGAAGAACGACTTCGCTATTGCCGAAGAGGTAACGGTCAAGGGCAACCACGAGCGGCGGCCCGACCTGGTTCTCTATGTGAATGGCATCGCCATCGGCGTGATTGAGTTGAAGAACAGCCGCGTCAGCATCGGCGACGGTATCCGCCAGAACCTCTCCAACCAACAGCCGGGGTTCAATGCATGGTTCTTCTCGACCGTGCAGTTTATCTTCGCCGGCAACGACTCCGAGGGGCTGCGCTACGGAACCATTGGGACGGAAGACAAATACTTCCTGCGCTGGAAGGAAGACGAGGCGGACGATAGCCGCTTCAAGCTGGACAAATATCTGCTGAAGATGTGCGGGAAGGACCGGATCGTCGAGTTGATGCACGACTTTGTGCTCTTCGACAGCGGCAAGAAGAAGCTGCCCCGCGTCCATCAGTACTTCGGCATCAAGGCCGCGCAGCAGCACGCGCGCCAGAGGAAGGGCGGCATCATCTGGCATACGCAGGGCAGCGGCAAGAGCATTGTGATGGTGCTGCTGGCCAAGTGGATACTGGAAAACAATCCCCACGCCCGCGTGGCGCTGATCACCGACCGCGATGAGCTGGACAAGCAGATTGAGCGGGTCTTCACCGAGATGGGCGAGCCGATCAAGCGGACCACGAGCGGCAGCGACCTGATGCGGCAGCTTGGCCAGGCCACGCCGCGGCTGCTGTGCTCGCTGGTTCACAAATTCGGCCGCAGGGACGTGGACGACTTTGAAGCCTTCATCAAAGACCTGGAAGCCAAGCCCAGCCAGACCGTGGGCGAGGTCTTCGTCTTTGTGGATGAGTGCCACCGGACGCAGAGCGGCAAGTTGCATCGCGTGATGAAGGCCATGATGCCCAATGCGGTCTTCATCGGCTTCACCGGCACGCCGTTGTTGAAGAAGGACAAGGCCACCAGCCAGGAAGTCTTCGGCGGTTACATCCACACTTATAAATTCAGCGAAGCGGTGGCGGACGAGGTGGTGCTCGACCTGATCTACGAGGCGCGGGACATCGACCAGCGGCTCGGCTCGGAAGAGAAGATTGACGCCTGGTTTGAAGCCAAGACCAAGGGCCTGAACGACTGGCAGAAGGAAGAGCTGAAGAAGCAATGGGGCACGATGCAACACGTGCTCAGTTCGCGCTCGCGCATGGACCGCGTGGTGAGCGACATCGTCTTTGACTTCAGCGTGAAGCCGCGGCTGTCCAGCGAACGCGGCAATGCTCTATTGGTTGCATCGAGCATTTACGAGGCGTGCAAGTATTACACGCTCTTCCAGAAGACTCCGCTCAGGGGCAAATGCGCGGTGGTCACTTCCTATAACCCGATGACCAGAGACGTGACGCTGGAAGAGACCGGCGCCAACACGGAGACCGACAAGCAGTTCATCTACAACACCTACACCGAATTGCTGCAGGACGTGGAAGCCGCGCCGGGCACGACCAAGACCGAGATCTACGAGGAGAAGGCCAAGATGCTCTTCACCAAGGAGCCGGCGAACATGAAGCTGCTGGTGGTGGTGGACAAACTGCTGACCGGCTTCGATGTGCCGCCATGCACTTACCTCTATATCGACAAGTCGATGCAGGACCATGGACTCTTCCAGGCCATCTGCCGGACCAATCGACTCGACGGCGAGGATAAGGACTTCGGCTATATCGTGGACTACAAGGATTTGTTCAAGAAGGTCGAGAACGCTATCGCTGTTTACACCTCGGAACTTGACCATAGTGCTGGCGGAGCCGATCCGGAGGTGCTGCTGCAAGATCGTCTGAAGAAAGGCAAGGAACGGCTCGATAACGCAATCGAGGCGCTGGTCCTGCTCTGCGAGCCGGTGGAACCGCCTAAAGGCGAGTTGGAGCACATTCACTATTTTTGCGGCAACACGGAAATTCCCTCCGACCTACAGGAACGAGAACCGCAGCGGGTTGCTCTCTACATGGCGTGCGTCGCCCTGGTTCGGGCCTATGCCAACATTGCCGACGAATTGGACCGGGCGGGATATAGCGCCGCCGACATTGCCCGCATCAAGAAGCTGATCGATTACTACCTGAATATCCGGGAGATCGTTCGCAAGGCCAGCGGCGAGACGCTCGACCTCAAGCCATACGAAGCGGATATGCGGCATCTCATCGACACCTATATCGAGGCCGACGAGCCGCGCAAGATTTCCTTCTTCGATAACATGGGATTGCTGGAGCTGATCGTAAAGACCGGCATCGCCAATGCCATATACTCGCAACTCGACGGCTTGAAGGGCGACAGGAATGCGATCTCAGAGGTGATCGAAAACAACGTCCGCCGAAAGATTATCAAGGAGCATCTGAACGATCCCGCCTTTTACGAGAAGATGTCAGCGCTGCTTGACGAAATCATCGCCGCTCGCAAGGCCAAGGCAATCGAATACGAGGAGTACCTGAGACGCATCGCTGCTCTGGCCGCGAAGGTGCAAGCTGGGATTGCGGAGGAGACACCGGAGCAGCTTGATACTCCTGGCAAACGGGCGCTTTGGAATAACCTCGAACAGAATGAGGAGTTGGCACTGAGGATCGATGACCGCGTCCGACAGGTGCGCCCCGATGGCTGGCGGGGAGTGCAGGCGCGAGAACTTGTTATCAAGGACGCGATCTACGGGGTCGTGCAAGATCAGGCCGAGGTCGAGCGCATTTTCCTCATCATCAAGGCACAGGGCGAATACTGATGGCAGAGCGACTGGATCTCGGCGAAATCGCGGTGGATGTGGTGTTCAAGGACATCAAGAACGTCCACCTCAGCGTGTACCCGCCATCCGGCCGAGTCCGAATCTCAGCCCCTGCGCGGATGAGCCTGGATACGATTCGCATCTTTGCAATTTTCAAGCTCGGCTGGATAAAACAGCAGCAAAGGAAGCTCCGGGAACAGGAACGCGAGACGCCTCGTGAATACCTGAATCTTGAGAGCCATTACCTCTGGGGAAAACGCTATCTGCTGCGTGTGATCGAGGGCGGCCAGCCACCTTCAATCGAGGTTCAGCATAGCCGGTTATTGCTTCGCGTACACCCAGAGACGACCGAGGAGAAGAAGCAGGAGATCGTCGCTCAATGGTACCGAGGTCAGTTGAAGGCGGCGGTTCCGGCAGTAGTCGCGAGATGGTCGCCGGTTCTGGGCGTTGCGATTGCGGGCTTCCATGTGCAGCAGATGAAGACCAAGTGGGGAAGCTGCAATCACCGCGCCGGGACCATCCGCCTCAATACGGAATTGGCCAAGAAGCCCAAGGAATGCCTCGAATACATCGTGGTGCATGAAATGACGCACTTGCTGGAGCCAACGCACAACGCCCGTTTTATCGCGCTGATGGATCAATTCATGCCGAACTGGCGGCTTCGGCGGGACCATCTCAATCAGTTGCCTGTTCGCCATGAAGAGTGGGCATACTGAACTGACCTCAGTATATCCGAGATCGCCCGCCGTAGATGCTTATATATCGGCTACGGTTTGGGATTGTGAACCGGCGTAATCGTTACCCAACGCCCCCAGATAGCACGGATGTCCTGCAAACTATATTGAGGCCAGCTTGACAGCTCCGCTGGCGCTTCTCGTGCCGCCGATCATACGAATGGCTTGAGTGACCCGTGTCCACGCCGCCGTGTCCGCCCCGATCTTCCCTTCAACGGGCGTCCAAACTGAGGCCGCGAACCCCGCCGCCAAGAGCGCCCCCAAACCCAGGAACCAAAGAGTCAAAGAAAGGGATGCTCGGCCCCATGTCTTCCCGCCAGCGGCAATCGTTGACCACCCGCAGCGGAGCTTTTTGGCTTGGCCCGCGAGGTTCCGGCGGACTTTTTGAGCTGAGCCGCGATCTCCTTTTTGGCCACAATCAACTCGGCCATCATGGAGGCGTCAAGAACGCTCTCGCCCTGCGGCAACGGCGCAAACTCTTCCGCTGCGCTTTGCGGATTCCTCTCCCCAGGCAAGCTGTGGTCCCTCTCCGCAAAAGACTTTCCTTGGCACTTGGGAGTTCACTGCGCCCCATGTCCGTTCCGGCAGTATGTCCCGATTCACTCGCGACCAAATTCAAAAGGAGAAACATCATGTCCAGCTACAAAAACAACGTCCACCTCGAAGGCAACCTCGGCAAAGACGCCGAAAAGAAGTCCACCCCGAACGGCGATGTAGTCAACTTCAGCATTGCCGTCAACGAGCAGTGGGAAGACAAGGACGGCGCCGAGCACAAGAACACCGATTGGTTCCAGATTCAGGTTTGGGGACCGCTGGCGAAGTTCGCCGCCACGCTCAAGGCCGGGACGCCGGTCATCGTTGAAGGCAAGATCAAGCCTGAGACGTACACGGCTGACGGTGTGGAGCACAAGACTTTTTCGATCAAGGCCGACTACATCCGCAAGATCGACTATTCGGCACCAAACGAAGCCAGCGAGAGCCTCAGAACGAGGCGTGACGGTTGACCAGGTGCGGGACTACGACAACAACACGGTTGCATGGGGAGATTACGAAGCACTCGCCCAAGAAGTCACAGACATCGTCCTCGCGGCGACTACTGCAACCCAAGAACAGGCGGCTGTTCATGAGTAAAGTCAGTCCTTTCGCGTCACTCGCCACAATGCCGGCCAGAGCAAATCGTCCCTATCCGGAGCCGGAACGATATTCCTCTCCAGAACCCAAACCAACCAGTTCAGCAGAATTGCACCTCTCGCCGCCGAGCCAGACGATTTCGGAACGCGAGCATGAAGTCTTTTCAGCGCGCCCGGTCGCAGCAGTCTTGCCGAAACCGGCAACGGATAAATCAATGCGTGAGAAGCGCACCACACGTATCGATCCAGGCGTCTACGATGCAGTCGAAAGGGAACTGAAGAGGCAAAAGCGTTCACGCAAGCAGGCCTCAAGCACACTCAGCGATTTGTTGGATGAATTGCTGCGCAACTGGTTACGAACGCACAACGTCGAAATCGAGTAGTTTGCAGGCAGTACGAGTTGCAAACATTCGCCAAGCTCAACCCAGCCATCCCCCAACCCCTACTTGGAGAAGCGCAAACAAGGGGCATGGAGTCCTCGCCAAGCGCAATGGGCTGTTCTCACCATTTGAGAGACCCGCTAGGGCAGTCTGAGCCCTACTTTCCGTTATTCAATAAGTGTTCTCTCCATGGGACCAAAAAGGTTGCTGGGTTGAGGCGTCTCCACGAAGTCCTTGAGAGACGCCGCTTTGCCCTCAAGCCGCTGCTGGATGAGAGGACGAGCTCGCGACCAGAGATCCGCTGCTGCATTGGCCGACAAACCGGCTCGGCGTAGGCGCCAGGTTTTTTCGGCCTCCCACCACACAGACGGCAGAAGCCGGTTTACGCACGCACTCTCTAAGTAGAAGCTTGCCCAAAGAAGTTGCCTGTATGGCGCGTTCAACTGTTTGGCGACGTCACCCAGGGCCTCCTTGCCTTCGGGCGTGTGCTTGTCAAGCGCGACCCAATATGGAAACTCTTCGGCGGTTGTCTCACCAGAACCCGTCTCGATATTGTGTAAGGTAGCCAACAGCGCCCCAGCCAGAATGCAGGCCTTATCCCACTGCCAGGTTGCCACGGACAGATAGCGTTGAGCGCTCAAAATCACATTGGTCGATTCCTTCGTCCTGCTTCGGCCCGTTACCCATTCAAAGAACTCTCGCGGCCGCTTGAGCGCTTCTGAGACGAGCTTGAGGAGGTATTGATCGGGAACGCAATCCAGCATCGTTCTGTCTCCCTCACCGTAGGCATAGGCGAGGGCACCAAGTCCGGCAGCGTCCTTGTTCTTGGCGGCCTTGGAAACACTAAACAACGCCGCGCGTCTGCTCGATAGCTCACGGCCCACCACGAGCTGGCCTGCGAGAGGCCAGCATTCTTCGAACGTGATGACAACACAGCGGGATCGAAGCCAAGCCTTGTCCCCGCTGAGATCAAGACGCTCCAAGGCAAATTCAACAGTTTTTTCGTACCCGCGGCGAGCAGCCTTCTGGAGCAAAGAGCGAACCCGCTGGTCGGTAGACGGTCGTGGGGTTTTCAAGAACATGGAGGCCTAAGTGAACCAGAGGTCCATGCCCGCTGGCGCATAGCAAGCATACTTCTCTACGCACGTGCAATCGTTTCGGCACTCATGCGGGGCGATAACCACCTTAACGTTGCCAGCCGTGGCTGCTGTCATGAGTCTCTTGCTGGCACTGCTGTATGCGTCTTCTCCGCATGATACGTTTTTCTTTGGATCGTCGAGCGCGATTTGTGCCCTCTTGTCTGGAAACGGAATCATCGTTGACGGTGTCCGAATGACGAGCATTTTTTCGAAATTTCCAAAAGCCAGATTTGCCGCTAATTCCTCAGGACTTTGAAACCATCGGTCTCCTTCTGGCTGTCCGTTGAACCAGTGGACCGGATTGGTTTTGGTCACGCGGACGTCGCTGCCGGTCGGGAGTCGGAGGAGAATATCGAGGTTGAGCATGAATAGGACAGGGCCGTAATGGTTCGGGCCTTTCACGCGGCCCGCGCGGTAGTGAATGTCTACATGATCGAGGAAGACGTCATGCCAAATGCCATACCTCTTATCTATCTCGTCAGATGCAAGCTGCGCTGTCTGACTAAGATGCCGATCCTCAACAAATCCGCGAGAGGCTAGGCCTCCTTGCTCTAGGAACGTACAGCATGTGGTCACCGTATTCGCGTGATGTAAGCGCTCGGCCCCGATCCGTTCAAGAACTGCGTATACTTCATCACCCTGCATGGGGTCTCCTTTCCGAGGGCAGCGACTGTTTCGCCCGCATTGCGCTCGCCGCACAAAACCACATTGGGCTAGCTCCGACGTAGAGGCCGCAAACGAGCTCAGGCAGCGAGGAGCATCTGGACATCCAGCCTAAGGGTATCCTGACAGGATTGTACAGCGCGCGCGTCGTTTTCAATTCGGGTTCGTTCTTAGGAACTTTGGTGCCGAGAGGAGCCCTCTCAATGGGCGCAAAATCGCCGGTGCACTCGCCGACGGCCACCTGTCGCCGAGGTAGGCTCCGTGAGTACACAGGGCTGAAGTCAACAGTTGAAGTCTGACGTCGCCGCCGGTCAGTAAACACAAGCCGGCATCTCTTTACTGATTTTGATACCCGGCGTCTAAGGCAGATTGAACCGTCGTCAGCCTGCCCCATTGAACGATTGCACCCGCGTGTACCTATTCGACAACTGCGAGAGCATCGGGAGTCCAAAATGGGTCTCCTAGCTCATTCAGAGAATCGAAGTGCTTACAGTACGCAGGCAGGTAAGCAAGCTTGTTGCTGGGTGCCACTGTCTGCAGATCGCCATCGTATTCCAACAGCAATGGCGTCACTTTATGGGTCTCCCATGGCGTAACGAGTTTCATAAACAACCCAACGGCGATGGAAGCGAGGGTTCCGTTCGGCCACACGACCTGCGGCTTTCCGCCCGCTGCACCATAGCGTGCGGCCTCTTTTGCTAGCGCCTCATCGGTAACTAGGCCCATACACCTCATGCAGGGCTTACCCGGCATCGACAACATTACCTGACCGCTGATCGAGAATTCGCCGCTCGACTCGTGGACATCCATACCAATGTCAATGAGAGGTATGAGGAACCTTCGTGCGAAGCCTTCCAGTTCGCTGCGACAGCCGATAGAATCAACACACGCGAAGATCACATCGACATCGCGAAGCTCGGCAGTGACTTCAGTCCAATTTGCCCGACGTTTGATGGTCTCTGCGGCGGGATTCACGGCCTTAATGACGCGTTCTGCGATATCTATTTTGGCAGTACCGAGCCTGACGTCTTCCATGGTGGCACCGACGAGCCGGTTGAGGTTCGTGTCATCGATGAAATCGGAATCAATGACCAGGAAATTGCCCAGCCCGATATGGGCTAGCTGCTGCGCGATGTGGGAGCCGCCGCCCCCCAGACCAACGAGAGCGGCTCTGGAACGGCCCAACACGATCTCTGAGCCTGCCCCAAGGAACGATTGGCGCTGCAGATTCAACTTGTCACCCATTCGTCACCTTCCATGTACATCGCATCGGACTTCCGACAATCGCAACCTCCACGCCGGACGGTGAGGGGCTACCAGGAATCCAGCATTGACCTACCGCAGAATCAAAACTGAACACAACCGCTCCATGAGGGAGGCTGGGCTGAACGTTCCAGAAATCCGGCACGAACAAGGCGTTCTCACGGAGGTCCGTTTTGCTGAACCGAGGCCTCCCGCGATGTTCATGTAGGTGGACGTGAACTATGGAGACAGCCTCCATGTAGGCCGCCTGCAACACCTTGCGGAGGCCGGAGCGGCCTACCGTTGCTCCCGCGGTGGGATCGTTGACGTAGTCTTCATTCTCCACGTGATGGACTCCGCCGGCGAGCAGAAGCAGTGAGGTGGCCGATAACGCCGGCCGGCACTTCAGAAATGCGACTCGTTCTCCGGCGAAATCGTGTGGTTCGCGCAGTCGCTGGACCAGATCGTCGTAGAGTGTCGCGGTTAGCTTCAGGATCGTTCTCATCGAAGACCTCGCAGATGTTCGGCGAGTATTTCGGCAGGACGCAGGTGGGCTGGCACCTGGTTCCATGACCAAGTCCACCAAGGTTTGCCAAGCACAGCGTGAGAGCTCCAGTTCGCGCCCCTGCCGGTCACGGCATGAGGCAGGAAAAGACGGGTTGTGTAACCTGTGTGCTGGCCCAGGCAGAGGAGAGCCTGCATTTCGCGCGGTGTGCAGCCTTCGGGAAGCACGAGGCGAGGAAGGAAGACGAAATCGACTCCGCCCTCCACCATCGGCGTCACGTCGCCAAAGGCCGCGCGCAGTTCATCGAGTTGCTCCGGGGCGACCATTAGGATGACTGCCCCTGCCGCACATGGCTGACGAAGATCTCGCCTCCCTTGACGTGGACGGTGCCGTTGTCGGGAAGCTCCTTGAATTCGCCGACGACGACCTCATCCAGCACGCGGGACGGATCGACCCCAAGGACCCGCTTCAGGTCGCTGACCGTGTACGTCCCGGCCTGGATCGTCTTCGGCTTGTTGTCGATGGTCACCTGGACGAGTTTGGGCGCCGTGGTGAACTTCTCCACGCCATGCTTCCGGAGGTCCGCTTCGGCATGGAGAGAAATCAGCTCGGGTTCACCATGCCGGTAGCTTTCAAAGACCTCGAACACGAGGTGGCCGTCGCGGTCGGCCAGATTGAGCAGCTGGTTCCCGGTGATATGGGCCTTGGGCCACTCGTGGTACTGGCTGTCCACTTTGATCCGGTAGGCGCGGGCAGGCGGCACCGGCTGCCCATGCAGGCAGCAGTGCTCAATATCCGCAAGTTCGACTTCAATCGCAGCCAATTCCACCGCCTCGATGGCGACTGCCTGCTCGACAACACGCAGTTCCTGGTTGAGTCCTTCACTATTCATAGATTTCTCCGTCTCTGCGGCTTGCGTGCATTTGGTGCCGGTCGCAGCCGCTCTCACTGGGTAAAGCGCACCTCTTTCCTTTTTTTGCCACGGGATGGCAAAAAAATCTGCGGTCTGCGCTTTAATGGATAGATAGGGAGTGCTTGAGGCCATTCATGAACGAAACGGAATACCGAAGGCTGCTCAAAATCCTCACAGTGCGTGCCTGCCGCGCCCTGAGCGTCGCTGCGTCGAAGGGGGCGACCTGGGTTCTCGCGGAATCCGGTAAGTCCCCTGCCGACTATGCCGCAGAGACGCTCATCCGCTGGGGCACGAATCAGCTTCAGTTCTCGGGGACGCCAGAGGCGCTCGTGGCCTATCTGACGAAGGTGATGACGAACGCGATCATCAGCACGCTGCGGAAGAGAGAAGTGAAAACGAGCCGGAATGGCAAGACGATGCTGGCCGACGAACTCACCGAAGACTCCTCTTCTCAATCGAAACCAGAGACCCTGTTCGATCTCCGTTCGCTGATGCGTGACGACGCGTTTCGCGAGGCGCTACGTCAATGCTCCGCAGACGACGATGCCTTGCAGGTGTACGTCCTCGCGATCGAGATGTTCGAGGACACCATCCCGGCAGCTCGCGATATCGCCTCGCTGCTGGGAGTTCCGGAGACCGAAATTTACAAACGCAGGAGAAAGTTAGCTCGGCGACTTGGAAAGCATGGCTTCACCGCATCGCGCCGCAGGAGCAAGGTATGAAGAAAAAGAACGAGGAAAATCGCCACGGGGAATCGTTCGAGGAAAGTCTCGAAACTCTCTTTGGACGAGAGGCAGAGCTTACCGATGAGGAGCTCGACGAAGAATTGGGTGCTTGCGGAATCGATTCCGCAGAACTGCAAGCCAACGTCCATAAACAGCTCTTCGACTACGCGAATCATCATTACCGCACGTTGGACAGAGACGTTCCAGAAAATCTAGAGAAGACGCTACGAGCACTCCGACCTCCGAGCGCTACGGAAAAAGCGAAGGCTGTTGTCAGGACGGCGGAAAATCTCGTCGGCAGCTTTCTGGATACGGCAAAGACTATGTCGGCAGAACTTTTGAGCACTCCCCTGCCTACTCAGACAAGGCACCCTCAATTTGCTTTTCGCAACAAAAAGGAATTATCGGCGGCGGACAAGGACCTCCTACAGAGCGAGCAAGAGGACGTCGATTCCTCCGACGAATCATGAAGGGAGAGGCCCGATGAACAAAGAGGTCGCGATCGAACTGCGACGCAGATTGCAGATCAAGGGAGCTCTCCGCCTCGATGACATCACAAAGCCGCTCGGCATTTCTGTGAAAGAGGTGGAGTCGGACGGCTTCGACGGAGCACTCGTACGCCGGTCCTCAGGAGTAGGCGGTCGAATTCTGGTGAAAAGAGGCATCCGAGAGCTCACTCGAAAGCGGTTCACCGCGGTGCATGAAATCGGGCACTACCTCCTCCACAAAGACTCGGATAGGGTGTCGTGCGGTACGCTGGATATTGCGAACTGGACCAACTTCGAGGCCAATCCTGAGCACGAAGCGGACGAGTTCGCTTCGGAGCTCTTGCTCCCGAGCGCCGAGATGAAGGCTTCGATTGGAACACAATGGCCCTCGCTCAAACTTGTCAGCTATCTTGCTGAGGAGTTTGAAGCGAGCCTGACGGCCACGATCCGGAAATATTGTGAAGTTGCGACGCAAAGCTGCGCTGGAGTCTGGGTGCAAGACTCGCGCGTCCGCTGGTTTTCCGGTTCCGCCAGTTTCCCGCACTGGATCAAAGTCGGCGAAGAGGTGGATGCTGGTCTCCTCGACTGCAACACGCCTATAGAGGAGATGACCGAAGTGAGAGCCTCGGAGTGGATTCCTGCTTTCTCCGAAGATAAGGATTCAACGCTTCTCCAGGGATGTGTGAGAATGCCCAACTACAAAGGCTCCCTCATTTTGCTGTGGGAAAATCGTCAGCTCAAACATCGAAGCGCAGAGGACCACCTGCTCGAAGAGCTGGATACGAACCGGTTCGACAGCTATCGGCGTGAACGTTGGCCGGGCAAATAGCGAGGCCAGACGCCTCATGAGCGGGAACGCCGCAGGCCGTAAAGGAGAAAAGTGCAGGAAGGGGAGGAACGAGGCTGTTACGAAACTCGCCGACCGCCATTCTGTTGGCCCGGATTACTGACGAGAAGCTGATTTCCCATCACTGATCCATATGGGTTGATGCCAAATCGCCTTACCACTCAACGAGCTGTCCAGGAAGGTGTTTGACCGTGCCCTCATGCGCCTTGGGCGCTCACTGTTAGGCGTCCTTGTTGTAATCGCGCTCGTGCAGTTTTACGACACGCCAAACTGGATTCTCGGAGGCTACTCCTTCAAGAACCTCATAGGCGCAGAGACAACCTACCTTACCAATGCGTTCGGCAGTACGGC
>PLCS01000003.1 GCA_003134855.1 Acidobacteriaceae bacterium | reverse complement strand
CCCCCCCATCCAGCAACCCCGCTCTTACCCCCTAAAAACCCGAACAGAACCGGCCAAATCCTTCAAAACCCTAAATGGAAATTGCCGTTTTTCCCTCAAAAAACCCTTAAAGCCAGTCATAAATCATCAAAAACAGCCATTTTTTAGCGCCTTTGAGCGCCGCTCGCCGCAACGCGCTACCATTCCATCGTGGGCATTCCAACCATCTCCGAGCTGATGAATCAGCCTCCTCTCGACCATGAGCGCTTCGCCGCCCATCGCGAGCTGGAATCCCTGCTCAAAAAGAGCCTGCGCGGTGACGTCCGCTTCGATCTCGGCTCGCGNNCGCGCCCTTTACGCGGCCGACTCGTCGAATTACCGCCAGCTTCCCATCGGCGTGATTCTGCCCCGCGACGCCGCCGACGTAGAGGCTGCGCTCGCTGCCTGTCGCGCTACAGGAGCAGCCGTGCTGCCGCGCGGCGCTGGCACCAGCCTGGCGGGCCAATGCGCCAACGTGGCGGTCGTCTTCGATTTCTCCCGATTCATGAACGGCCTCACCTCCATCGATCCCGTCGCCAAGCTGGCGCGCGTCGAGCCGGGCATCGTACTCGACCGGCTGCGCGAGGCCGCCGAGCGCCACGGATTGACCTACGCTCCCGACCCGGCGACGCATTCGCGTTGCACGTTGGGCGGCATGATCGGCAACAACAGTTGCGGCGTTCACGGCCTGATGGCCGGCAAGGTGGTGGACAATGTCGAGTCGCTGGATTTGATTTTGTATGACGGCACGCGCATGACCGTGGGCCGCACCAGTCCCGCCGAACTCGACGCCCTGATCCGCGCCGGAGGCCGCGTCGGCCAGATTTACTCCGGCCTCGCCCACCTCCGCGACAGTTACTCCCAGCTCATCCGCGAAAAATTTCCCCACATTCCCCGCCGTGTCTCCGGCTACAACCTCGACGAACTGCTTGACGAGAGCGGCTTTCACGTGGCGCGCGCGCTGGTCGGCTCCGAGGGCACCTGCGCCACCGTCGTCTCCGCCACGCTCAACCTGACCGCCAGCCCGCCCTTCCGCGTGCTCACCGCGCTGGCCTTCCCGGACGCCTTCCTCGCCGCCGACGCCGTGCCCCGCGTGCTCGACTTCGGCCCCATCGGCCTGGAAGGCTTCGACGGCATGCTCGTCGACTTTATGCGCCGCAAGAATCTCGCCGTCGAGGATGTTGCGCTGCTTCCCGAAGGCGGCGGCTTTCTGCTCGTCGAGATGGGCGCCTGGGACGCGACTGAAGCGCAGGCCAAGGCAGAAGCCCTCGCTCATGCCGCGCAAAGCTGGCCCGCCTCGCCCGTCTCCCGCATCTACACCGCCCAGGAGGCCACGCGCGTCTGGCACGTGCGAGAGAGCGCCCTGGGAGCGATGGTCTTCGTCCCCGGCGAGCCCAACCGCTGGGAGGGCTGGGAAGATGCCGCCGTCCCGCCTGTCCAGCTTGGCGCTTATCTGCGCAAGCTGGTCGCGCTAATGGCCGAATATGGCTACAGCAGCCCCCTCTACGGCCACTACGGCCAGGGTTGCGTCCACCAGCGCATCAACTTCGACTTCCGTACCGTCGAAGGCTTGCGCAAATTCCGCGAGTTCATCGAACGAGCTGCTGATCTTGTCCTCAGCTTTGGCGGATCGCTTAGCGGCGAGCACGGCGACGGCCAGTCCCGCGCCGCGCTACTGCCAAAAATGTTCGGCCCGGAGTTGATGCAGGCCTTTCGCGAGTTCAAGGCCCTCTGGGATCCCGATAACCGCATGAATCCCGGCAAGCTGGTGGATGCGGTGCGCGTCTACGACCCGGTGGAGAATCTCCGCCATGCGCCACCTGTGGTGGGGCAGCCGCCTTCGGCTGGTCCGCGCCAGAAAGAAGACGCGGGATTGGCCGTTTCGACGGTGGATGAAGGCTCTCATCAACAAAAGGCTGGACTGGAAACCCACTTTGTCTTCGCCGCCGATGGCTCCTTCGAACGCGCCACCGAGCGCTGCGTCGGCGTTGGCGCCTGCCTCAAGAGAGAAGGCGGCGTGATGTGCCCCAGCTACCGCGCCACCGGCGAGGAGCAGCACTCCACCCGTGGCCGCGCCCGCCTGCTGCAGGAGATGCTGGCCGGCGCGCTGCGAGAAGAGGGCTTCCAGAGCCGCGCCGTTCACGAGGCCCTCGACCTCTGCCTCAGTTGCAAGGCCTGCAAGTCTGAGTGCCCGGTGGCTGTGGACATGGCTACCTGGAAATCCGAGTTCCTGGCCCAGCGCTACAAGGGCCGCTTGCATCCGCTCCACCACTACATCTTCGGCTTTGCCGACAAGTTGGCGCGCCTCGGCTCGCTCGCCCCGGCACTGACGAATGCTTTGCTCAACGGCTCCCTCACCAGCCCGCTGATCAAGCGCATCGCCGGCGTCGCCCAGCAGCGCCAACTGCCGAAACTGGCCGCGAAGAGTTTTCAACAGAACTATGCATCCTTGCGCCTTGATACTGGCGCAAGGACGGGAAGCCAGAAACTTCATCCCGCTGCGACTCCAGGGCCCGAAGGGCCGTCTGCCCCACCGCAGGTGGTACTCCTCTGGCCCGACACCTGGAGCAACTACTACAACCCGCAAACCCTGGCCGCCGCGGAAACCCTTCTCACCCAGGCAGGCTTCCAGGTAGAGATTCCCAAAGGCCACATCTGCTGCGGCCGCCCGCTCTATGACTTCGGCCTGCTCGGCGCCGCCCGCGCCTATCTCGCCCGCGTCCTCGACCGCATGGCCCAGGAGATTGATGCCGGCCTTCCGATCATCTTCCTCGAACCCAGTTGCGCCAGTGTCTTCAAGGACGAACTGCTGGAGCTTTTCCCTGCCGATCCGCGCGCCCTGCGCATGAGCCAGCAGGTCTGGCTGCTGGCCGATTTTCTGGCGGCCAATGCTCCCAACTCCAACGCCGGTCGCCTCACAGGAGTGCAGATTCTCCTCCACGGCCACTGCCACCACAAAGCGGTCTTCGGCGGCCCGGACAGCGAAATCGCATTGCTGCGCCAGGCTGGAGCGGTCATCGAGCAAACTCAGGCAGGCTGCTGTGGAATGGCCGGTCCATTTGGTTTTGCAGCGGATAAGTTCGAGGTCTCGAAAGCAATCGCCCAGGAAGGCTTGCTCCCTGCGGTCAACGCTGCCGCGCCGGAAACGATCATCGTCGCCGACGGCTTCAGTTGCCGCGAGCAGATCGCCCAGCTAGGCCATCGCAAAGCCCTGCACTTCGCTGAAATCCTTGCCCGCTCCGATAGCTGCGGCGAGTGATTCCTTATGTGCCGGGCGTCGCTAACTTGTTGAAGATGGCGGTGTAGGTTCGCGGTTGGACGTCAGGGCCGGCCGGCACTAGAAAGAGCGGAAACTCGCCCAGAGCGGGTTGCGAGAAGGTGTAGGTTCCCTGCGGCAGCGTTCCGCCCGATCCTTGGAAGCGCAACGCAAAGCCCGTAAGAGCCTGTGCCGCCGCGTTTGTCTTTGACGAATTTGCCCCGGTAGAGGCGGAGGTAAGCTCCCTGACCTCAATCAGAGTCAATTTACCCAAAGATCGCCCCGCCTGGCTGATCGCGAACCGTTCCCCGACATACGGTTCAAAAGCTTGGCGGGAGACGCCATCGAGGGCGGCCATTTTCTCCTGGCTAAAGGTCTCATCGTCAGTCTCCACCTGCGCAATAGCCGCCGGGAGAGCCGCTCCGGCCAGCAGGGAAAGAGAACCCAGTTGAATAAAGTGACGCCGTGACAGGGACATATCGTACCTCCCGGATGCAGCCTAGGGGTCATCAAACCGCCAACGCTCCGCGCTGCCGTCCTTGCTTAGATGCTTCTGTTTAAGGTTAGGGGGAAATCGGAATCCGAACTTCGTTTGACTATATTATATTGAGCGAGCGAAGATTGCCAAATTATTTTTCGGCGCCGGATCAATTCGCCCTGCCTGGAAAGCGGCGCAGGCTTCTTAGAGCACCAATTTGCTTGATTCGAGCGGTCTCTCCCCGCTTTTCGAGGCGAGCCAGGCATTCATCTGCCGCTTCCGGACCAGCGCCAGCGACGGCCTGCCGCCACCGGTCGAAGCCGTCGCACCCGCAATCTTCATCGTTACGGACGGCTTCCGATGTGTTCTAGAAATTCAGCGTAATCTTTGCCGTCAGCGCGCGCGGAGTTACATAGTGCGTGCCGCTGAAGGTGGAGAGAAAGTTATAAAGGGCGTACTTATCGGTAACATTGATGGCCGTAATGTCCAGGTTCGTCTTGAAGCGATTGGCGTGGAAGAGGTTGTCCTTGCCGATGGAGGCGTCGAACAAGTCGCGGGGCGCGATGCGCGGCGGGTTCTTGTCGTTGTCGCCGCTGGCGGGCGCGGGAATACTCACCAGATTCGAGGAATACTCCGACGCCAGGCAGATCTGGTTGACCTTGGCTGGCTGCCCGTTGCACATAAGTCCAGCCTGTGCCTCCTCGTCGGCAGTCAATCCGCTCAGGTTTACCGCGGGCTGTCCGTTGAGCGTCGTCGAAGTAGCGCCGCAGGCGCTGTTGGGGTCGTTCGAGAGCGGATTATAGCAAGGCACGGAACCAGCCACCATGCCCGAGTCGTAGCGCCAGTTAAACCCGCCCCACAGGCCGTTCAGCAGCTTGCCGCGCGAGAAGGTGTACTGCAGGTGAGTTGTCTGGTTGAACTTCTCATCGTGATCGATGCGGAAGGGCAAACCCGTCTGACCCACAGTCGCTCCAGCTCCGGCCACCTGCGGCGGATAGAAGCGCGCCGCCACCGAAGAGGCGACGAGATAGGCGCTGAAACCGTGGAGCTGAGGAATATCCGCGCGCAAGGCGTAACCCGGTATCTTCGAGTTATGCCAGTCGATGGGAAAGGTAATCGGCGTATTGCCCAGCACGCTGAAATCGAAGGCGTTGTGGGTGTACTTCCAGATATACTCGCCGCTGACGACTACTTTCTTACCGAAGGCCTGCTGCAAGCCGGCATGAAATTCGTTGCGAAAGCCCGGCTGCATCGTTCCCGATACTCCGGAAGAGCAGTTCAGCAGCGGCGCCAGCACAGCGTTCGAGCATCCGGTGCTCGATAGCACCAGGTTCTCGTTGAAGGGCGTCTCCAGCGTGCGCGCATAGGAGACACGCAGCACGGTCGTGGTCGGTTTGATGTTATACGCAATGCCGATGCGCGGCTGCGTCTGATTGGCGTCCGTGAGGCCGTTGTAAACATCCTCGCGCAGTCCCAGGTTGAAGAGCCAGTTTCTCGCCTTGATCTGGTCTTCGATGAAGAGAGCAAGCTCCTTTACATCAGTGCGGCCCAAGAAGTTGTATTCACTGCCGCCGCGGGTCAAATCATAGGGCGCGAGGACAGAGAGATAATTGGGATTCTGGAGCGCCACGACACCGTCGCAATTCGTGGGATCGGAGTAACCCGGCAACGGGTTGCCATTCACATCCATGCAGGGCGAGTTATATGTTGATTCCACCACGCCCAGACTGTCGTTCTCGCGCAGGAAGGTCTGGCCGTATTGCGCGCCGGCCCTGATGTTGTGGATTCTCTTGACATAAGTGAGGTCGGAGTGGACCGCGGCATTGGTCAGCGTGCGGTTCTGCGCGATCGATGAAGTTTGCAGGTTGGCCGGCCCCAGGTCGGCCAAAGGATTGCCGCTGGGATAGTAGTTATACTGATCCCTACGGACAAAAGCGCCCAGGTTGAAGACCGCGTTATTGCCGATGATGCGCGTGTAGGTGGGAGAAATGTTGATGGTCCCTATCTTGGAATGCTGATCGGCGTTGCCCATACTGCCGAAGACCGGGCTTGGGCTCGCGCTCGCGCCGCCGCTGACCACGTTCTTGACGTTCAGGCTGTCGTAGGAGTTAGGAGTCTGGAACCATGACCGGCTGTAGCTAAGGTCAAAGTGAATCGAATCGACAGCCGTGAAGTTATAGTCCACGCGGTCGAAGAGATTCTGCTCGTTGCCTTTGTCGTGGAAGACCACGAACTCAGGCGGATCGAGAAAGCGGCCGGAGTTCAGGCCGTCGGCCTCGATGAAATTACCCCACTTCTTGCCGCCATAGGCCAGGTCGAAGCCGGCCGTCGCCGACCCGAAGGCGCCATAAGAACTACTGACGCTGCCGGTGGGCTTGGTAACTCCCTGTCCGGAGCGCGTAGTGGCCACAATCACCAGGCTGGTCTTGCCGCCGTATTCGGCCGGCGGCGCGCCGCTGATCACTTCGATCGATTGAATCGAGTTAGCGGGGATCTGGTTGGAAAAGACCTTGCTCTGCTGGTCGGTAATCGACTGGCCGTCCACGGAGAAGGAATTGGAGGCGTGGTCGCCGAGGCCGTGAAAGAGGCCGTTGGAGTCGGCCGCCACTCCGGGCGTAGTCTCCGTAACCAGCGAACTGAGTCCAGAGGACTCGCTCTCCATTGGCACCTTGATGAACAGTTCGCGATCCACGTCGGTATGAAAGGTCGGGTCAGTCTCGACAAGGTCGCCCGAAGCCTCGACGGTGACGGTCGAATCAGCGGCGGCGACCTGGAGAACAAGGTTCAAATTAGTTCCCACCACGGAGCGAATCTCAAAACTCTGGCTCAAGGGAGCAAAGCCACTGGCCGAGACGCTCACTCGGTAAGGATTGAAGGGGATATTCGCGAAGAAAAACTGGCCGGTTGCATCGGTAGACGCGGTCCGGTCCAGGCCGCTGACCTCGTTGATCAGATGAACCGTCGCGCCGGGTATGAGGGCCCCGGTGGCGTCGGTGACGGTGCCGCGCACTGTGCCGGAGTTACTGCCCTCGGCGCTCGCGTGGAGCGGAGCAAGAATCATGATAAGCACAAGAATGTAAAAAATAGCGCCGCGTTTGAACGGCATAGGGAAGCCTCCTGAGAAAGTCAGCATGATACGGAAAGCAGATCGTGGCGTGAGCCGCCGCGGCATCCTCTGCACAAGGGGCTATCGATTCGTCTTCAAGGTCAGCCGATGGAGAACCCGGAACTGCTCCTGCAAAGAAGGCGGAAGGGAGCCGGAGTCAGGCTGAAACAAGATCGGAAGATGCCCTAACAGCCGGCCGGAGGAGGGCGTGTATAGAGCTTGGGGTGCCAATGGCGGACGACTGAGCGCGCCTCAACCAGCGGCTCAGACCTTCCGATCCTGATAAGGACGACCAGAACAGCTATGATCGCAACCGGCGCGGCCGAGTGCATGGCAATGCACAACTGGCAATGATCGGCATCCGCATCGAGTGAATGGACATGCGCCACCTGGACCACGGTGAGCAGCGCCAGCAGGACCAGACACAGCAGCGCCGCTGCCCCGAAAGCGTGTGGCTTCCGGCGGCTGCTCCCGCGATAATCTGGCTGCAATCCGGTCAATAAATCCATCCCCTGCTTATAGAATACATAGGATTAGACGCGCCGGCAGCGCTCTGGGTTCCAGTTTCTGCCGGTTTTCTCCTCCCATCGGCCCCGCCAACCCACGCCCGCGCCGTCTAAACTGTTGAGCGATGACCTCTTTCAATCCAATGCGAATGCTGTCTCTGGCTGCCTTGGCGCTCTCGTTGGCGATGGCCGCAGCCTGCGCCGCGCAGGCCCAGACGCCGCTGCCGCTCAAGCCTGATCAGCCCGCTACTACTACAAATCATCGTCTCATCCTCAAGGACGGCAGTTACCAGGTGGTGCGCAAGTATGAGATTGTCGGCGACCGGGTGCGCTACATCTCCGTGGAGCGCGGCGGTGATTGGGAGGAACTGCCCGTCGAGTTCGTGGACTGGGAGGCGACTCACAAGTGGGAGCGCGATCACGCCAGCCAGCCCAAGGAAGAGGCTTCGCCGGCGATGAAAGAAGCTGAGGAGATCGACAAAGAGGAGGTCGACGAGCGCGACGAGCAGAAGGCGCGCCGGCCCGAAGTCGCCAAGGGCCTCGAATTGCCCGACGAGGACGGCGTCTTTGCGCTGGACACCTTCGAGGGCAAGCCGGAATTAGTCGAGTTGCTGCCCGTTGATCTGGCCATGAACGCCAAGAGCCGCCACGGACTGAGTACGCTGAATCCGCTGGCCGCCAAGGCCAGCCTGGAACTGGAAGGCGCGCATGCCAGGATTCACCTGCACGTGAACGCTCCGGCTATCTTTCTCGCTCTGGCCTCTCGCGACGAAGCCGAGACAGTTCTCTCCCACGCACTTACGGTCGAGACCGGCGGCGCAAAAGAGGTAGCCAACCGCAAGCACGGCGCGCACTCGCCGTTGTCCAGCTTCGCCATCGTCCGCGCCGGCGAGCGCAATACGGTGCGCATCGTCGGCGCCGTCCACCTGAGCCTCACCGGCAAGGTCACCCAGGACGAAGACACCATTTCCGCCAAGGTCGAGGTGCTCCCCGGCAGGCACTGGCTCAAGATCAGGCCGGAGAAGCCGCTTGCTGCCGGTGAGTACGCGCTGGTGGAAATCCTCTCCGCCTCGGAGATCAACCAGTCGGGGTGGGACTTCCGCATCGATCCGCAGTCGGGCGACAATACGGGATCGCTGGGGCCGATATTGAAGTAGGATTAGGTTATGCAGATGCACAACCCATCCCATCCCGGAAGGATTCTTGCTTATTACTTTGAGAACAGGTCCGTGACCGAAGTCGCGAGGCACCTCGGCGTTACCCGCCCCGCGCTCTCTCGTGTATTGAATGGCAAGGCGGGCATCTCAGCGGATATGGCCCTGCGCATCTCGGAGGCCTTCGGCACAGAGCCGGATTTCTGGCTTCGCCTTCAGGCGCAGCGCGATTTGTGGTTGGCTTCCAAATAGAAGCGCAAGAAAGTGAAGCCGTTGGTTGTGAGCGCGGCGGCGTAGCTGGTGGTTTCCCACCATTCGCCAGAAAAAAGCGAAAGATAGGATACCCGGCGGCTCTTGCGGCACGGCTGAGGCCGTGCCCTTTCAAAGCCGTTAGCGTTTGTGCTGCCGACTATTCCCTGTTCTCTGACTCCTGATCCCTCGGTCCCTATTCCCTCACGCTAATTCCCAGCGCCTTCATCTTGCGGTAGAGGTGGCTGCGCTCCAGGCCTAGTAATTCGGCGGCGCGGCTGACGTTGTTGCGGGCTTCTTCGATCTTCTTGAGGATGAACTCGCGCTCGTAGGCGTCACGAGCCTGTTGCAGCGTGGAGAACTCTTCCGTCGAGCGCGTGCCGGCTTTGTGGGTGAGCGGGGGCAGATGTTTGCGCTCAATGCGCAGCGTGCGGGGATTGAGGATCATCACCCGCTCGATCACGTTCTTCAGTTCGCGGACGTTGCCGGGCCAGTGGTATTGGGAGAGCGTCTCCAGCGCCTCCTCGCCGATCTCCATGCGCGGGCGACCGTACTGGCGGCCAAACTCGGCGAGAAACTCAGAGGCCAGAAGTGGTATGTCCTGCTTGCGCTCCCTCAGCGGCGGCACAAAAAACGGCACCACATTGAGCCGGTAGAAGAGGTCTTCGCGGAAGTTGCCCTTGGCGATCTCCTCTTCCAGGTCCTTATTGGTGGAGGCGATCAGGCGCACGTCGACGAAGATCGGCTGCGTGCCGCCGACCGGCGTGAACTGCTGATCATCGAGGGCGCTGAGTACCTTGGATTGAGTTTTGAGGCTCATATCGCCGACTTCGTCGAGGAAGAGCGTCCCGCCGTCGGCGCGCTCCAGCGTGCCGCGCTGCTCGGCCAGGCCGCCGGGTTGCGCGCCGTGCCGATAGCCGAAGAGTTCGGCCTCGATGTGCGCTTCGGGGATGGCGGCGCAGTTCAGCTCAACAAATATTTGGTCTCGCCGCAGGCTTTCGGCGTGGATGGCCCGTGCGATCAGCTCCTTGCCGGTGCCCGACTCGCCGTAAATGAGCACGCGGCCGTTGGTGGGCGCCATCAGGCGAATCTGCTGGCGCAGGGCTTTGACGGGCACGCTTTCGCCGGTGAGCACCGAGCCGACGTTGAACTGGCGCTTGAATTCCTGGTTTTCGGTGCGCATCCGGCGCGCCTCGACCGCATTCTTCAGCACGATCAGCGTACGCTCCAGCGAGAGCGGCTTCTCCAGAAAGTCGTAGGCGCCCAGCTTGGTGGCTTTGACGGCAGCCTCGATGGTGCCGTGGCCGCTGATGATGACCACTTCAGGCCGCGTCTCGGCCCCCTGGCGGTGAATGTCGCCCAGCAGGTCGAGGCCGTCACGGTCGGGCAGCCAGATGTCGAGCAGAACCACGTCATAGGGCGCGTCCTCGAGCAGCACCAGGGCCTCGGCTGCCGAGGCCGCGCTGGCCACGCCGTAGCCCTCCTCGCGCAGAATCTCTTCTAGAGAGTTGCGAATCTCCGCCTCGTCATCCACCACCAGAATGTGATTCATCAGAGTGATCCTCTCACAGAGTTGGGCAAAGCGGCTGGGTCGTCCGCCACGGCGGGTTGCGGCAAAGACTCCATCAGCGGCAGCCGCATCAGGAAGCGCGCTCCCTTGGGGGTGTTGGCTTCGGCGCGCAGTGAGCCGCCATGCTCCTGGACGATCTTGGCCGCGATGGAGAGTCCCAGGCCGGTGCCGCGCTGCTTGGTCGAGTAGAAGGGCAGAAAGAGCCGTTCGCGGATTTCATCGGTGAGGCCGTGGCCGGTGTCGGAGATTTGGACCTCGACCGCCAAGCCGTCTTCGCTGAGCGAACTCGATACGCCGAGTACGCGCAGCAGGCTGCCCTGCATGGCCTCGGCGGCGTTGTCGATCAAGTTGGCCAGGGCACGGCGAATGGCCTCCGGATCGGCCAGCACCGGCGGCAAACCGGGCTCCAGATCGCACTCAATGGTGATGCCATCCAGCCTTCCGGCAAAGAGCGCCAGCGCCTGCTCGGCCACTTGATTCATGTCGCAGACACGCGGCTGAGGGGCGGGAAACTCGGCCAGCGCGGAGAACTGATCTACCAAGGTGCGCAGCGTGCCCACGCAGCCCAGAATCACCTCGCTGCACTTGCGGATGACGGCGGGCGAGTCCGGCTGGCCGCGATCCAGGTGCCTGGCAATCCGCTCGGCGGAGAGCGCAATGGGAGTCAACGGATTCTTGATCTCGTGCGCCACCCGCTGCGCCACCTCCTTCCACGCCAACTGCCGCTGCGCGCGCAGCAGTTCCGTCGTGTCTTCGACAACCAGCACGGTTCCCAGCCGCCCGCGCGATTGCTCAAAGCGTGCGGCGGTAATCGCCAGATGCAGAATACGGCCTTCGTAATGAAACTCAATCTCCGTGAAGGCGAGGCCCATGCGGCGGCCGCGGCGCATCACGCCGGTGATATCCTCGGCGCACTCGGCGGGGAAGAGCGATACAATCTTTTCCCCGCCCAGGCTGAAGTCCACGCGCCGGCCCAGCAGCGCGGCAAAGGCGCGGTTGGATTGCAGGATCGTGTCCGCCGCGTCCAGCGTCACCACCCCCGAGGGAATCGTCTCGACGATCGTCTCCAGTTCGCGGCGGCGCTCTTCAATGGCCATGTTGGCCGCGGTCAGTTGCTCGCTGGAGCTCTCGGCCAACTGCCGGCTGGCGTCCAGGTCGGCGGCCATGAGGTTGAAGGCACGCACCAGTTCGCCCATCTCCCCGGTAGCGACCAGGGCCACGCGGTAGTCGTACTTGCCGGTAGCGATTTCAGCCATGGCCTCGGCCAACGCCTCCACCGGGCGGGTGATCTGCCGGGATAAAAACTGCGCTACCCACACGCTCAGGAAGAAGACCAGCACGGTAATGACCACCAGCGTCAGGAATAACGTGGTGCGAATCTGACTGCGCCTGCGGAAGAGCTCCAAGTAAGTGGCCGAGTCGGCACGTATGCGCATCGCAGGCTGGCTCAACCCTTGCGGCATCGGCAGCGCAGTCACCACGATCTTGCCCGAAGGCGTGACCGATCTGCCTAGCGCGTACTCACGGCCCACCACATTGATCACCGGTTCCTGGCTGCTCTGCGAGGCGGTCAGCAGACTGAGTGGCAGCGGCCCCTTGAGCGGAATGGCGCTTCCCTGACCGCCTTCCTCCAGCCAGGGGATCAGGCTGGCATGGCTGGACTCTGGCGGTGCCTGAAAGCTGGCCATGACCCGCTTGTCCTTGCTGTAGACGATAACAAACCCGTTGTCGAGCGTGATGCGATGGGAGGCCAGCACTGACTGGAGTACCGGCAGGTCACTGTCCGGCGCGCCGGTGGCCGCCATGGACTCCGCCTCTCCCCGCGCATTGCTGGCCACATAGTGTGCCAGCTCTACCACCACACGCGTCGAGTCATCGCGCAGCTCAGTAGTGTTCGGCGAGAACCAGCGGTCCAACGACCGGTTCATCAGCAGAAAGCTGAACAGAAACATCATCACTGCGGGCGCCAGCGCAATCAGCACCGCGCCCAGCACCATGCGCGAGCGCAGCCGCGCGCCCAACCCGCTGCTGCCTTGCCCGGCGTAGACCTTTAGGATGTTGCGCACCAGCAGCACCAGCACCAGCAGCAGCAGCAGGAAGACCAGCACCATCAGGCTGGTGAAGAGCAGCGTCTCGCCAGCGGTATCGGGATTGAGGAAATCAACGTTGAATGAGTAATGCCAGATTCTGACCGGCAACGTGGTGTTGAAGGCCTGCAGCGCGCCCAGCAGCACGAGGATCAGCAGCAGGCCGCCCGCAAGCAGAGCAACCGAACGCCGCCGAGGATCGCCACTGAACAGCATGGGGCGATTATAGAACCGCCAGGGTAAGGGATCAGTTGGCATTCGTTGATCGGGTTACCGGATGACCAGAAACTTCAGCCAGCCCTCCCATACGTCGCCCCAGGCATGGGCGATCATGTTGGCGCGCAGATTCCCGCGCCAGGCGGCCAGCGCTCCATACAGAACTCCCAGCACGCTAATCACGGCAACATTCTCCCAGCCCTGGTAGCTGTGAAAGAGGCCAAAAACCAGCCCCTGCCCCAGCACAGCCGCCACCACGTTTCCGCTCAGCGCATGAAGTTGACGCTGCACATAGCCGCGAAAGACCATCTCCTCGCAAACACCCGCGGTAATTGAAGTCGCAATCCAGATCAGAACCTCGAGTAGGCTTTGCGGCAGCAGGCTAACGACAGTCTTCGCACTGCCCGGCCCCGCCGTATTAGCCAGCAGCCAGTGAACGCCATAGGCCGCGCCTTCCCAAAGCACCCAGAACGGCAGCACAATCGTCAGATCCACTGCTACGCTCTTCCATGAACTCCAGCGCCCGCCCGCGAGCGCCCAAAAACTGCCTCCGCGATGATTCACACCACCAAAGCAGTAATAGAGCAGCGCCCAGTCCATCAAGATTGCCGTCAGGTAGATGGGAATGGCTTTGCTGTGGCTGGCAAGCTGACCGGGGGCCGCACCACCGCCGCTGGGCGCGTGCTGAGCCAGGAATCCCAAAGCCACCACGCCGGCCCCAATCAGCAGGAAGCCTGCCAGATGCGCCCAGGAAGCAACCTGCTCCGGTTTTGCGCATGCGGCAGAATTGTCCGTAGCACGAACTTCATTTTCCCGCATGACCCTTTTCCTTTCGCTTTTCCGCATGTTTTCGCTGTTTTTTGGCGATTTTATTCAACTCGGCCAGCGTCTCTTCGCCCCAGCGCAGATGCGCCTCCAGCTCCAACTGGCCAAAGCGCGCCGCCATCTTCCAATAGGGTGCGTCAGGATACTGCTCGTTCTTGCTGATCTCGTCCAGCTCAATGCGCCGGAACTCGCGAAGAAACGCGCGCTCCCGCTTCAGCATGCGATCCACGTGCTGAATAGAAATTTCCGGGGAAATCTGCGCGCCAAAGAACAGCTTCAGCAGCAATTCGTTGCGCGGAATCTCCGCCTGCGGTTCGACCGCCAGCCATGCCGCGAGCCGCTCCCGGCCCTTCTTCGTGATGGCGTAAATGTGCCGGTCGGGCTTGCCTTTTTGCCGCTCCCGCTTCGCGGTCACCAGCCCCTCGGCCGCCAGCATTTTCAGGTTGGGGTAGATCTGCCCGTAGCTCTCATTCCAAAAAAAGCCGACCGAGGTGCGGATGGCCTGCCCCAGGTCGTAGCCGGACATAGGCCCGATGGTCAACAGGCCGAGAAGCACTTCCATGCTCGAACTTGAACGTTTTGCCATATGCCTAATAGATATATGACTAATAGAGTATTTCTGTCAACAGTTTTTTCGTTCGCAATGCCAATGGAACTCTGATCGGCTAAGCGGGTAGGTTTTACGCGCCCCGCACCGCACCCCGCCCGCGGGCCTTTACGGCATACATGCGCATATCGGCGACTCCGATGAGGGCGTGTACCGTTTTGCCGTCGTGGGGGGCGGTCGCCACTCCCACACTGGAGCTCACGTGCAGGTTCTGCCCATTCTTCATGCGGAATTCGGTCTCCATCAGCGCTCGGTGCAGTTCGCAGATTTGCGTCAGCGCGGCATCCTCGCCGGTCTCCGGCATGAGAATGACAAACTCGTCGCCGCCATAGCGGAAGCACCAGTCCTGCTTGCGGCTCAACTCCTGGAGCCGCGCGCCGGCTCGGGACAGCAGTTCGCTGCCCACCAGGTGGCCGTGCACGTCGTTCACCATCTTGAAGCGGTCCAGGTCAAGAAACGCCAGGCTCACCGGCCGTCTCCGAGTGCAGTGCTCCAGCTCCCGGCCCAGCACCTCGTAGAGACGGCGGACGTTGTAGAGGCCGGTGCAGTCGTCGGTGATGGTCAACTGCTGGATGCGGGCCACGTCGTGCGCATTCTCGATGGCGATGGCCGCGTGGTCGGCAAGGATATGCAGGAAGGCGATCGTGTAGTCGGTGAGCTGGTCGGCGCGGGGATTGAAAATTTCGATGGCGCCATGCGTTCCTTTGCGCCCGCGCAAGGGCAGGGCGATAACCGAGCGCACGGTTTGCGGCTGGGCGCCGCTGGCCTGCCTGACACGCGGGTCATTCTCGGCCTCGGGAACCAGCAGCGTCTCGCCGTGCTCCACCACCCATCCGGCCACGCCCTCGCCCACCTTCACGCGCAGATCACGCAGGGAAGCCTCTTCTCCGCCCGCGGTAATGGCGTAGTAGAGTTCCTGGCGGGCTTCGTCGAGCATCAGCAGTGTCCACAAGTCGGCTTCGATGAACCGCTCCATGTGCTCCATGATGGTGCGCAGAATCGTCTCCAGGTCGAAGCTCGAAGTCAGCGAACGCGCGACCTGATGGAAGACAAGCAGGTCTTCGAGCGGGATACGGCCTTCTGTCGCTTTCTTCATCCGGGGGTCCAGTGGGAGGAGACTCTTCGCCATTGTTGCACATTGGCTGCCCGGCGGAGAAGGCCACTCAAAAAGCTGCGGGAGAACTGATTCGGACGGTTGGCTCCGAACGGCAGGTCAGGGCTTCAGTCCTGACAATAGAACCAACAAAATGTACGTAAAGTTAACCCCTGAAGTTCACTTCTTCTGACTTTCTACCTGAAAACAGACTATTTCGCTGCCAGCCGGGTCTCTTGCTTAGTCCAGCCGCGGCGCGCCCCGGCGGAGAAAAATGCCGATGCCGCCGCAGATGGCGATGATGGCCAGCGCGAGGCCGAAGTAGTAAGCCATGGGATGCGCCCAACCCGGCGAGTAGGCCAGATCCTGGCCCACCCACAAGAGCAGGATGGCGGCGATCACGGTAAACTGGCCGGCGATGACTAGCAAGGTGTGGCCCAGGTCGCGCCGTTTGTCCAGCGCCTCCACCTGGTCGGGGGTCAGGTGACGCTCTTCGGGGGGAAGCAGGGGATTTGCCATCGTTGTGGACCTCTTCTGGCGGGTTTCGGCATGAAATTGTGGCAGCCATGCCTGTCCTCGATTCAATCACAACCTGGCGAGACTGCGCCAGTGGCCCGATTGCAAGTGGAGACTCGGTTTCCGGCCGGCCAACCGGCCGGCAACTAGACATCTGAGGAACACAACGGCATTTTTAAGGAGTAAACCGGGAGCGGTTGCGGTAAAGTGAATTCATGCCCACCGAGCTTCCTCCGTCGATTGCTTTCATGTTGGACGAGTTTCGGGATAATCAACTCACGCTGGCAGATGTGAGCAAGAGACTTAGCGATAAGGTATTCGTTAGAGATTATTATGATCAGTGCCTCGCATCCATCGGAACTTTCAAGTATGCCTATCATCTCGAGGCACGGCCGGACAAGTTTGACATTTATGCTGGAACTGGCCTAGATCCTCTCTCTCTCTCGGCGGCAAGTGTCCAGAGCTTCAGTGCGTGATAAACTCCGCGCACCACTTTGCGCGAACCGCTTGTCTGTATGCAGATCGGGTTGTCATCCCGGACCCGTTTAGCTTTACCATCGAGGCAACTCATGAAGAGATATTCCTATCCTTGGAGGTTTTGAAAGTCCTAAAGCCGCTACTTGAGGCGGGGATCATTGTTTTCGGCCCTGAGGCCTACGTGGCTTGCGGTAATTGCCTCAAGGCGGCGAATGAGGCGAAGAAGCAGGTGGCGAGCAAGCTTTGGCATCAGTTTACACACGCTGACCCAAACCTCTTCAGATATAAAGACGGTCGCCGGTGGCGAATTGCCTTTGGTTCCCCATTACTGGCCGAGCAAAGAATCTCGTTTCCAGCGAAAAGAGAAGCAATTGCTGCAACGAGGCCGAACACATTGCTGACCGGCAAGAGTGCGATGAGTCTCGTTCGACAATATCGAGAAGCTCTACAGAGTCACTTTGCTTTTTGTGCACACAGCGTGGTGTTCGGTAGCATCTTTGGCAGAAACTGCAACGCTACCGTGGTCACCGACACGCCAGAAGAGGCTGTAGGATACCGACTATTGGATCATCGCAACGTTGGCGTTACACTACCTGACTGGTCAATGTTGCGGACGGTCCCGTTGCCTGCCCTGCAGAGTCTGACCGCATCACAAGCGATGCAAGTGCGTGAGGAAGCAGAAAAGGCGTTACCGGCATTTCGGGCGAAGTTGCAACTGGACCTCATGTCTCTGACGGACTTTTCCGATGAAGCGGAAGAAAAACGCGCCCGTGAAATAGCGGCTGAGCTTCGACTAGCTGCGCGAGATCTGCAGGGCCAGTTGGCGAGTATCAGCCTACCCTCCCTCCGCAGAAGGGAGAAGCTATTTGCGGGCATTGCGTTCGCTATCGAGATCGTTGCCCTAGGTAGCAGAAACCCTGCCGCTATATATGCGGCCAGTGGCATGTTTACTACGGCGATGATCGCCGCACATAAGATTCACAGTGATCACCGAGAAAAACATGAGGTGCTTATTCATCAACCTGCGTATGTGCTGCTAACAGCGGAGCGCATCCATGAGACGAGTGGCTAGTGTTCCAGAGACTCGCCTCGCTAACCGGTCGAGTACTTTTTCCTCCAATACACTTACCGATTACGGATCGGTAACAGGAAAGTCGCCCAGGGTCCGCAAATCTCAAGGACGTTGCCCTTGGCCGGTCTGTCGTCGGACGGAAACGCTACTTCGGCGGATAGCCGACCGATTGCGCGTAGAGCGGACGCTTCTCGGCGGGCAGTTTCAGGGCCGCGGCTACGGCGGTTGCGTCCTGCTGCCCGTGGAGGGCATAGAACCAGGCGTTCAGCCCCTCGGAGGCCGCAAATAGATACACATTCTGGCCGATGAAGCCCACATCCACCTGGGCATAGTCCAGGTTGGCGCTGGCTACGTAGACCAGGGTGACGGCCGCCTGCCCGGCGGGAGGTGCGCCCATTTTGGCGCGCAGGTCGCCGGCCACGACCGGGCGCAGCAGGTTGGCCTCGGCGTCATATACGTAGACGCCCTGGGCGAGCACCACGTCCAGCTCAACTTCCTGTTTGTTCATGGCCGAGGGAGCGGTGCGGCCCAGCCCCGGCTTCACGTCGCGCGGCCGATTGACGCCAAAGGCCGCCCACAGCAGGTTCGAAAGGGTTTGCAATGGGAGCGGCTTGTCCAGGAAGGCGCGCGTGGTCTGGCGCCGGGCCAGGGCCTGCATCAGCGGCATGCCGGCGCTGATCTCAGGCTTGGGAAGCTGGATGGGCTTCTGTTCCTGCGCAGAAAGGGCGGGCGCGGCCCACAGCAAGGCTGCCAAGGCCAGCAGCGCGACCGAGCGCCGGTGGGCGATCCGTACGGGAATGTGCATGGTTCCTCCTCGAAGAATGCGGATTCGGCCGAAGGCTGCCGGTCCAGCTCAGTCAGACAGAAACGCCACCGACTGCAATGAACTGATCTCGAAGGGTTTGCGGCAGCGTATGTTGGCGCAGGATAATTTTTCGTCGCGTCTCACCATATAAGACTGCGCCTTGGCGAACTTGGCCCTGTCCCGCTCGTCCGCGCCCCTGGGCAGCTGCGCCCGTTTGCGCCGCACCACCCATGTCACCTTGTATTCGCCCGTCTGCCCGCACTTGGGACAGGTCAGCGTGTGCGTGCGCTCTTCGGTTGTCTCGTTGAAATAATCCCGTTCTCCCATGCTCTTCCAGCTCTCCATCCGGGCGAAAAATGCGCGCCGCCGGAACCCCGGCTCTCCACCCCAGCGACAAAACCCCGTCGCTGGGGACCCCGGCTCTTCCACTTCGTCTTGACTTACTCCATACTCATACTTGCCATGACGAAACGCAAGCCAGGGAAATTTTCGACCACAAAAGCGGTGAAGGCCAACGCACGGGAGCGCGTCGGCCAGCCCAAGCCCGTGCGCATTATCGACACCGAACCCCGCACCGGCCGCGCAGCCAAGCACAAGCCCACCCTCGAAGAGGTCATCCGTCAGGCGGAATCCTGAGGTTGCGCCGCGGGCGGGATGCGGGCGCGGGGAGTTGGAACCGCAAAGCGTTACGCAGAAAGCCAGGATTCGGTAACAAACGTTACGGCCTCGGCAAACTAAAAGGCCCGGGCAGTTGCGGCTCGGCGGGTTTGGCCGCCTCCGGCGGGGCGTGGACGTTGGTGCGCTTGGAGAAGATGCGGAAGGGCACGTCCAGGTCGAGCAGCACTGCGACCGGCTTGCCGTCTTTGATTGCCGGTTCAAATTTCGCCTTGCGGATGGCCGCGACCGCGCTCTCGTCCAGCCCGAAGCCAATGGGCCGGCTGACCGCGACTTCCCCCACCTTGCCGTCGGGGCCGATGACAGCGTGATATTGGGACATGCCGGCCACGCCCGCGGCCTGCGCAAATTCATTTGAGTCCGGCTCGAAGCTGGCCAGCAGGCGCGCCTTCCGGTCCACCGTATTCTGGCGCAGGATGGACGAGTCTTTGGGCCGGTAATCGGCCTTCTCCGCCACCGCCTGGTAGTAGAGTTTCCAGAAGTCGGGCATGGCGGCCATCATGCGCTCGTCGAGGCCCTGGGCGAAGATCTGGTCGAGCGCATCCTTGAGCACGCGGGCGGTGTGCGCCGGCGAGACTGCGATCACGCTCTTGGAGTCGGCTTCCGGCGCTGCGGCCTCCTGTGCGGGCGGCGCTGCAACTGTGGCAACTGGTGTTCCTGGTGTTGCCGAGGCTGCCTGCCCGGCCTTCTTGTCCTTTTCCTTGACGGACTTGGGTTCCTTCATCTTCTTTGGAATCACTATTTGCTCGCGCTCGATGGAGATTTTTACCATTTTTTTCTTGGGTGTGATCCGCACCCGTTCGAGGGCCCTGGAGGGGTCTTCATTGGCCAACTGGCCCAGGAAGCGCAGGCCGTAGCGGGCGCCTTCCAGCTCCACCTTTTTCTTGGTAAGGTTTACGCGGTCGATTTGAATGGCGCTCAGCGTGTAGGATCCCTGCGGCGAGTGGCCATCGATGTGACCGTGCTCGTCGAAGTTCAGCGTATCGCCCAGGTAGCCGCCGCGCAGGTAAAGCGCTTTGCCTACAAGCATTTGCTTGAGCTCGTCTTCGGTGATGCCGACGTTCTCGGCGGCATTGGGGGCCGTCGCGGCTACCTGCGGCGCGGTGGTTGACGCCGGAGCCGCCGGGGGCTGCTCCTGAGCCATCAAAGCCAATGCCAGCGCGGCTAATAAGGCCACAATGCCTATGCGCTTCATTCTCCAGAGGATACGGCGGAAGAGGCCAAGGATGCGGCGGGTGTCGTGCGCGGAGAGCGCTAGTCGGCGCAAGAGCAGGCGCAGGTCATGGCGGTTGGCCGGCTGCATTCCGCGCGGCGAGTAGCCGGCCGCCTGCATCGCCTCTTCGATCACCCCGGCCAGCAGTTCCAGTCGGCCGGAGGGCGCGGCGGAAGTGGCTGACGGGATGAGAGTTGCTGGTTCCACTGAGGGAGATTCCGGCGTGGAAACGGCGCGCACAGCCAGCTCATAGAGGCAGACAGCGACGGCCTGGCCCAGGTTCATCGAGGGCTGGCGGGGGTCGGTGGGGATCTCGACGAAAAGGTGGCACCAGGAAAGATCGTCGCGCGTAAGTCCATGCTTTTCAGAGCCGAAGACCATGGCCACGCGCCCGCCTTGGCTAAGCTCACGGGCCACCAGCGGAGCCAGATCGGGAAGGGCAACCACCGGCTGCTGAGGCTTGCGATAGGTGAGGGTTCCGGTGCCCACCACCAGCGTGCAATCGGCGACGGCTTCGGCCAGAGTCGCTGATTCCACGGCGCTTAGCAGCAGCTCCGGCGCGCCGACAGCGGAGCGGGCCTGGCGCCACATGGGCGCAAAGGGGGCGACGACCGAGAGGCGCTGAAAGCCGAAGTTGGCCATCGCCCGCGCCGCCGCTCCTATATTGAGGGGGTTGCGGGGCGAGACCAGCACCACGTCGAGGCGTTCGCGTTGGGATTCCGGGAGCACGCAATGATTGTAGAGCGCGGGGTGGAGGGCCTGGAAAACCGTGCGCTCCGGGATACCGTTTTTTCAAAACTGTGAAACTAAATGCAGCCGGTTTACCCCCAAAATGAACAGCTACAGGTCACCGGTTTCAAAGAAAGTGGTGCTCTGTAGCTGTCCGGTTTTGCCTGCACTGGTGCTCTGTAGCTGCCCACTTTTACGGGAATGGCTGCAAGGACGTCATCAACGAATTTGAAATCGTCCCGGATGGCGGGACTCCGGGGTGTTTGGGGGCGAAGATTTGGCGTTTTTTCTGACTATGGTTGGTCAAGTTTTGCCAGGGGTCAAGGGTCAGGGATAAGGGTCAGGAAACACAAGAGGGCAAATTAGGTGGATAATGCATCAAGAGGGTTTTTTATGCCGCAAACCTCGATTCTTGTCCAACTCGATCCAGCAGTCGGTTCCCGTCTGGCGGCTCTCGCCGATGATCGCCGTCAGCCAGTCTCTGAAGTGGCCGCGGAGGTCATCTCCATCTTCTTTGCGACCGATAGCTGGGAGCATAAGCACATTCGCGCTGGTCTGGCTGAGTTGGAAGCCGGCGAAGGCGTATCGAATGAGCGCGTGATGGAGTGGCTGGATAGCTGGGGCACGGAGAACGAATTGCCCGCTCCGAAATGAAGATTCGCTGGTCGCCTACGGCAGTTTCTGACCTCGAGTCGATTCGCGAATACATCGCCCGTGACAGCCCATCAGCCGCGCGCAAGGTTGCAAATCGAATCAAGGAATCCGTAAACCGGCTCTGCGACTTCCCCTTATCTGGCAGAGCGGGACGTGTTCCGGGAACTCGCGAACTGGTCATCCCTGGAACTTCCTACATTGCCGCATACATTCTTCAAGGCGATGAGGTGCAGATCGCTTCCGTACTTCATGGAAGGCAGCGCTGGCCGGAATCCTTCTGAATACGAACTGAAGCTCAAATGCGGGATCTGGGCCACCCGACCGCCAAAACTTACCCTTTTCGTCACGCTGACTAATGTGCTATCACTTCTTTTTCTTCTTCTTGGTTTTAGCCTGAGCGAGAGCGGACGCGATAGGTGGTCGGTCTGGCTTCGGAGTCTTGGGGTTGGGTAAATCCGTACCGGCTTGGGATGCGACCTTTTTTGAAGTTGCCATCTGACTGAATGTTCCTTTCTCTCTTATTCCTGCTCTTCCCTGTCTACAGCCACCTCTTTGCTTGTTCGCTTTTGAAGCCTTCCATCTTCGGATAACTAAAGCATTTCTGGATTAAAGAATGGCAACTCGGGATCACTGCCGGTTGAGACGCCAACTCTTTTCCATTCAGAGTCTTGCAATTGAAGCATCTTCCCTATGAAAGCCTGGCGAATCCAGTATTTATTGCCTGAAGTGATTCGATCTTCGATGCGTTCGCTATCTTTAAACCAAATTTCCAATTGAAAAACGGTACCGGTAAGGTCGTTGCCAGAGACTCTCGCAATAATCAGTTTTTGAGTCTCGGCATTCTTCTGATAATCACGCCAAATGACGATTTCGTGGTTCTGTTGCATCTTCTCTCCTTGTAAAAGCCCGCTGCATTCTATTCGGTTGTTCTAGGTCTACTGAGTACAGTCCAACGTGACCGAGACTTCTGCCCCGATCTTGGCTATCGCCTGCGTACTGATTGCCTGCTGAGAAGGTAGTTTCTTGTACCTAACGCCCTGTTCGTCCAGTAGTGCGCGAACCTCTGACCAGTGAACTGCAAAATTCACATTCTGCGGGATATCCCCGGTAAATTGTGCAACACGCAAGGCATCAAGTTTGGCGACGACCACACCGATCACATGGCCACTCGTATCGAACACAGGCCCACCACTGTTCCCAGGCTGTACAGGCGCACTGATCTGGACGTATCGTATCGAATATCATTTTGCAATCCGGTCGTGGCGCTGAGAATGCCTGTTGAGACGTTCCCTTCAGAAGAGAGGACGCCTGGCAAGGGGAACCCGAAGGTCACGACCGTATCGCCTATTCGTGGCGCGGGTCCGCTTCTAAAAATTGCAACTTGGTCTGGTTTGATCTGTGTCTTTACGAGTGCCAAATCGGAAGCTGGGCTCTTGCTCACAACCTGCACGGGTTGACCATCCTTAGTCGTGAGATTACGGCAGCCAGCCACAACGTGGTTGTTTGTAAGTATTTCCCCATCGATATTGACGAAAAAACCCGTACCAAAAGAGTGCTGCGTAGGTTTGGCTTCCTCACTTGCTGGAGCGTCTCCTCTGGCCTGATCTTCCCGATCTAACATTGACAGGTAACCCCTTGCAAATTCAATAAATTTGGCGTTTAACTCATTGAATCCGCCTATTTCTATCGTCTTCTTGAATGCATCTCTTGCTTCTGACTTTCGATTGAGACTCAAGAAAGCTTTACCCATCGATTCGTAGCAACCTGCGAATTCTGGGTCCATCGCTATGCACCTTCGGTATATGGGAATCGCGTCTTCAGCTTGTCCAAGTGAGTCGAGAGTGGAACCGATCTCTTCCAATCTCTTAGATCGCCACGACTTGTTTTGATCAGTGTCGGAGCATTCCTCCTCTTCAGTTCTTAGGATCTCCAGACTTCTTGTCAGCATCTTCCTCTTCAAAGCCTCCAGGTCGGAGGTCCCATTCTCCGCTTCCAAGGCCTCAACCTTCCGTAGCATCTTGGATTTCACGTCCTCCATGTCTGAGGGGAACTGCAGCGTTCCCTCCTTGTAGGAGATTATGTCGTTTATATCGTTTATGCCGTCCGTCAGATAGTTGTCCTGCTTCATCAAATCAGTGCAGTGGTAAATGTGGTCGATATCTTGCTGTGTGTGTTGCGCGCCTCCCAGTAGTGGAGCGCCAAGAAACAATGTCGCCAAGGTCAAACTGCAAGCGTAAGGTTTCATCCAAACTTTCTTCATCGCCAAGACTCCAAAAAGTAAAATGCCGGTCAAGCCAGCCATACTCCACGTCACAGCGTGCGCCTCAAAGGCGGATACATTTGGCCAGCCTCCCAACTTGCGGTTCAGAGTCCGGCGTGGAAGCAAAACAGGATCATCCGGTAATCGACCTGTCCGGGTGCAGGCTAGCTGCGGCGTCGTTGACGGGCCTGGACACTAGCTGTAGCTCATCTTCAACGAAGAATGTGCGCGTTGCAGAGTCTCTATCAAACTCCACGAGGTAGCGGTCCTTATCTTCGTCTTCCCGCACCGTTACGATTATTCCGACCCTTTGAGTTGCCTTCGTCTTCACGATGTCATCGCACAAATACTGAGCCATGCTTCTCCGATCTGCAAGGACAGTCCCTTACTCTCCAACGTAGCCCGCTGCGCCTAGTTGCACCGAACTCTGAATCGATGTACTCCTCCGCCCATGAGCGCATGCTCATAGACTCCAATCTCGGTCATGCCTGAGAACTCGGAATTGACGTAGTTGGACACGGTGTCGTCGATGGGACATTTTGCGGTATATGGGCACTGCGTCCCTGAACTGGCTGTAGTGACTGCGGTATTTGTCGCAATCGCGGAAGACATCATGGCCATACCGAAAAACGCAGCAAAAATCGACATCTTGATGGTTTTGGCTGTATCAGAAATCATCTAGTACCCCTCCCTGTGGTCGCGCCCATAATAACATAATACCTCCGTGGGTGGGATTCGGGCGCCTCACCATCGTTTGGCCTTCTGAGCGAAGCGAATCAGAGAAGATTAACGAAAGGCCCGTGGCTAAAGCCACTTTGATTGTGTGCCTGCTTTCAGAAGCCTGAAGGCCCCTGCTCCCTCCGTCCCTCAGGGGCTAAAGCCCGTGCTTTATTTTGGCTGGTTGGCGGCACGACTGAAGTCGTGCCCTGACGCTTCTTGCAACCCTGAATGCTTTGTTCCGCAAGCTGTGAAGTCGTGCCCTTTCAAAGCGACGAAAAGCAAAAGCAGGTCCTTCGACTGCGCTTCGCTCTGCTCAGGATGACAGGCAGTATTTGGCGCGGCGCTTTGGGTTGCTGAGAATGACAGCCATTTGGGCGCCTCTGGCGGGGGACGGGGGAGATGGTCTAGCCTTTAAGGATGATGTGGAGCAATCCAGCCTCGATGGCGCTGAACGAGCTGAGCACCGCGCCGCTGGTGCGCTTCAGCGTGCTGGCGCTGAGTTCGATCTTCTTTCTGGTCGATCCGCTGGCGGCGATCCCGTCGTTTCTGGCGATAACCTTGGGGGCGAACCCGGAGCGGCGGCGGCGGATGGCGCGCAAAGGGGCGCTGACCTGCTTCATTGTGCTGACCACCTTTGCCGTCTGCGGGCAGTTGATCTTCAGGCTCTTCGGGATTACGCTGCCGGCCTTTGAGATTGCCGGCGGGGTGATTCTGCTGCTGATTGGGCTGGATATGCTGCAGGCCAAGCGCTCGGCGACCCAGGAGGCAAGCGGCGACACCGAGGAAGGCGCGGCCAAAGAAGACGCCGGCATTGTGCCGATTGGGATTCCGATGCTGGCCGGGCCGGGGTCGATTTCGACGGTGATGGTGCTGGTGGGGCAGGTTCCCTCGATCTGGCGCTGGGAGATGGGGGCGATTCTGGGCTCGATTACCGTGACCAGCCTGGTGAGCTATTGGGTGCTGGCCGGGGCGGGGCGCGTGCTGAAGGTGCTGGGCGAGACCGGGATTCGCGTGCTGGTGCGCGTGATGGGACTGCTGCTGGTGGCGCTGGCGATGCAGTATTTTGTCAATGGAATGATGGACTTGGGGATGATTGCTCGGCATTGAGGCGGGGGGTGCGATCTGGCCGGGAAGGTTCCATGGCTTCCCACCCTAGTTCACCCCGGCGACGAAGACCTGTCGCCGGGGACCCCGAAGCCACAAAAACAAAGACGTGCCGAAGGTGGGGCACCCATTGGGGCGGCCGCTTTTCCACAGAAGCGGCGGCTTTATCCAGAGGGCGAGGTTGCAATCTGGCGGGCGGGTTGCTATGGTTGGAGAGTTGCAACCATGTAGGAACGGCTTGAGCCGGGCGCTTTTTTCGGCGCGGCTTGCATACGGGAGTGGTCTGTGCTACTCTTGGAAAGTTGCAGATGAGCAGTGAAGCCTCCCGGTGACCGAAGGGTCTGCCCCGTAGAGGGAAGTGGGAAGCAAGTTGTGATGCTAGTTCGTTGGGTCAGGTGAGGCAGTAGCCCCTGAACCCCTGTAGGGAATCCCACAGAGAACAAGCCATTGCAAGACCCAGGAGGTGACTCCTGTGAGCCTTAGCGGCTCAGGCGCGTTTTGCGCCGGTGGTTGTTTGATATTTTGCGCTGTGCGCGGCTTTTGAACGGGATGCTTCCGGCCTGCTTGACAGGGAGAGCGAAGTTCGATATGTTTGAAAGGTTCGCGCAAAAACGCCGATCGACGCATTTCTATGCGAAAACGGCGGGGCGCAACAAGTTCGAGGACAAGCTGGCCGAAAGGCTGGGCCTCGATCCAAAAGGGCGCCGCTCAGGCGGAAGGCTCTCAAGGATCTTTGACAATTAGGTTGAACATGCCAGTCGTGAGAAAAGATCAGGTTTGGCTTGATCATTCTCACTAAGTAAGGCATCGCGTGTTTTCGAGCGCGCGATGCAGCCGAACCCATCCGACCTCCGTCGGTTTGGGGGAAGCAATCAGGTTTCAAACGAGAGTTTGATCCTGGCTCAGAATCAACGCTGGCGGCGTGCCTAACACATGCAAGTCGAACGAGAAAGTGGTAGCAATACCATGAGTAAAGTGGCGCACGGGTGAGTAACACGTGACTAACCTACCCTGGAGTGGGGGATAACTGAGGGAAACCTTAGCTAATACCGCATAATACCTACGGGTCAAAGGAGCAATTCGCTTTGGGAGGGGGTCGCGGCCGATTAGTTAGTTGGCGGGGTAATGGCCCACCAAGACTGTGATCGGTATCCGGCCTGAGAGGGCGCACGGACACACTGGAACTGAAACACGGTCCAGACTCCTACGGGAGGCAGCAGTGGGAAATTTTGCGCAATGGGGGAAACCCTGACGCAGCAACGCCGCGTGGAGGATGAAGTCCCTCGGGACGTAAACTCCTTTCGATCGGGACGATAATGACGGTACC
>PLCS01000011.1 GCA_003134855.1 Acidobacteriaceae bacterium | reverse complement strand
ACTTTTCACCGATCTATTAACCATTGCGAGCACATGTAACAATATCAATAACTTAGTGCGTTAGGCAAGTGGCTCTGCGCGAGAATCTGGTAGACCCCCTGATTTTGCTGGGTTTTCAAGAGACGGGGATTCAGGCAGCGCATTCATAGGTTGGGCTGTGCTCTCCCCAAAAGGACGGATGAAGAACTACTTGCGGTTCTTGGCGGCGACAAATTGATGCGCCACGTCAAGCACAAAGTCCTTAGCCCCTTCGGGAACATCCACGCTGCCTTTGAGGATGGACTCGAAGTTGTGCGGAGCGCCGAAGTAAAGCTCGGTATCCTCCGAGTTCTGGCTCACGCTGGTGCCGTCCAGGTCGATGCCGGCAAAGAGCCCCTTGTTGCGCGAGTAGCTGAGCAGTTCTGCGTTCATCTTCCAGTCCGTGGCGGCCTGACCGGCGCGTCCCACCGGACCCGCCGCCGCCGAGGCATCGCCGCCGATCTTGAACTTGTTCTTCAACAGGTCCTGCAAACCGCGATCATTGACGGCCACCAGCACCAGGTCGGTGGACTGGCCGCCGATCTGCAGCCCCCACGAACCACCCGCCATGCGAATGAAGACCGGCGCGCTCCAGCCATGGCCGGTGCGGCAGGTCACCACCCCCTGGCCATACTGTCCACCGAAGACAAAGGCGCCCTTGATCATTCCGGGCACCACGGCGACGCAGGTGGCGCGCTCGAGAATATTCATGGGGATGGTTTTGTCCTGGGCCGCCATGATCTCGTCCAGCACCGTCTTGGCGGCGTCGACGCGCGCCTGCAAGTTCTCCCGCGTGGAGCCTGCGAAGGCGGCCGATGGAAACATGAAACAGAGGCAGAGCAAAGCAAGTGTCTTCTTCATATCCTGATCCTTTCCACAGACAGCCTACAACATTCAAGGGCCTGCGCGCATGGATTTTCCCATCACGGGAGGAAGAATCGGGAGCGGACGAGCCGGTCTTGTTATTGGGATGTAAAGATGTACGGTGGGGGAGGGCTGATGGGATGAATCGCAGGGCCGAGTTCGCGGTGAAAGGAAAAAATAGGAGTTCCCAGGCTTCACGTAAGTCATGCCGCCTGGGAACTCCTTTCCCCAGATCTGCGTTGTTTCTGGACTAATTCTGTGACAGTCGTCACGATTGCGTGTGATCAATATTGCTCATGTTTCAAGTTACGAAAGGAGTATGGATAAAAGTAATTAAAACTATTTACTGATGAGTAACGAGCCGTGAAGCGTGCTTCGGGCGCAGGAATCCATACCAATGCTTCGCTCTAAACCATTGTATATAAAGATAATTACAAAAGGAGTATGGGTAGAAGTAACCCCGGCAGTTTACTCGTGATCCACGAACCTCGGACCTGAGGCAGGAACCGGGCGGCGATCAGTCGAGCGGCGATCAATATGCCGGCGATCACTGATTCCTGCGGCATCGAGCAGCGCGGGGTTCGACGCGCGCATCAGCAGATCGAGCCGGTTCTCCGCGCCCGTTTTGCGCATCAACCGGCCGAGATGAGCCTGGACGGTACGCTCCTCGATGCCCAACTCTCTTGCAATCTCGCGATTGGAGTAGGCCTGGAGGATCAGATCGAGTACCTGGCGCTCGCGTTCGGTCAAGCGAGGGGGTTCATTGGTGAGGCTGGCGTCGGAAGTTCCCAGCAGCCGGTCGATCAGCGTGGAGAGCAGCCGCCGCGGAGCCCAGATGGAGCCGCTGATGACCACTTCGACGGCCTCATGCACAATCTGCAGGCCGGCCTTCAGATCGAGGTAGGCGCGAGCACCGGCCATGATCGATTCCATGACCAGATTGTCGTCATTTTCCGGGCCGATGACGATCAACCGCATTTTGGGACGCTTGAGCCGGATGGAGTCCAATATCCACAGACTCCCAAATGAAGAGTTCAGGTCCACGACCATGTACTCCAGAGTGGAGTCTGATAAAAGTTCGTCCATTTTCCCGGCGACCGGAATCATTTGCGCGCAGCCCTCTCCTGGACTGTGTTCGAAGATGCTGGCAAGGCCCTCCAGACGCAGCGGTTCATCGGTCAGCACACCCACGCGAATCGGATCAGTGTTGCGGATCAAGTTCATCCCGCGCCTCCAGGCTCAGCGGAGGCACACGGATCATAGCCAAACGAGGATATCCGCCGAAAGAGGACGCCGGCAGCCGCCTGCTTCTCGCTAAAGGGCTCGATGATGCGTCGCTGGACAGATTCTTCCCTGATCCGTCGGTCACTCTGAATCGACATAGAGCTCTGGTTCCGGGCCTTTCTTACGTTATTTTTTGAGTGGATTAATACTAAATTGGATTCAATCATTCATCCTACGAAATTTTTCAGTGATTTTCAATAGGCAAAAAGCGCGAATCGGTCTCCTCGCAACAACAGGAATCCGGTTGGACACTCCACCACGAGCCAATATTCCGGGAGGAAATGTCGGCCATTGCGCATATTTGCCGTCTGGGGTTCCATAATCGTCGTAAATCTTGTAGCATCACTAGCGTAGGTCGTAGTACAGTCAATTCAGTTGCGCCAGCGAGGTACTCCTTTGATTAAGCAGGACATCGTCCATCATGTGATTGAGCGCACGGGCCTGCCCCGCACCAAGGCGGAGGCTGCCGTGGATACGGTCTTCGAGGGCCTCAAACAGGCTCTAACGGCCGGTGAGCGCATTGAATTGCGCGGCTTCGGCGTCTTCAGCGTCCGCGCCCGCAAGACCGGCATCGGCCGCAACCCCCGCACCGGAACCGAGGTCAACATCAAGCCCGGCAAGGCGGTGCGCTTCAAACCCGGCAAGGAACTGCACACGCTGGAGACCGGCGAGTCCGCCAAATAAGCACACGTCCAGCAAGGCCAACAACCCTTCCACCGCACCGAATGGGGCCAGTTGACCGCATGAAAAAGATCCCCGCTCTGCCAGCGTTGCTGGTCGTCTTGCTGCTCGTCTGCTGGGGCGGCGCGCTGTACGCACAAAGCTTCGACCTCGCCATGGGCCGTCTGCCTGTAGCGTCGCTCGACGGCCTGTGGCGCTTCCACACCGGTGACAACCCGGCCTGGGCCGATCCCAGCTTCGATGACTCGCAGTGGCCACAGTTGCGCTCCGACAAAGGCTGGTATAGCCAGGGCTATCCCGGCTACGCCGGCATGGCCTGGTATCGCTTCAAGGTGCAGGCGCCCGCGGGCCTGGATCATCTCACCTTGTTTTTGCCGCACATCTACACGAACTATGAGGTCTACGCCGACGGACAAAAGATCGGCAGTTACGGCAAGATGCCGCCCGGCCCGGTTCCCTATGGCGGCTGGTCCTACCAGATTTACACCCTCCCGCCGGGCAACGCCTCGAGCCGGCAGATCGAGATCGCCATCCGCGTTTGGCATTGGCAGGGGTGGGCGGAACACAGCGGCGGGCCCGAATCCTTCGCGCTGATTGGTGATTCATCGATGATTCAGACCTTGTATGACGCGGCTCAGGGTCGACAGCTCTTCGGTTATACCAATACCATCATCCTCTCGCTGCTGCAAACATTTGCCGCGATCGCGGTCTTCATGCTTTTCCTGCTGCGGCGCGCGGAGCGTGAGTATCTTTATTTTTCCCTGATCCTGGCCTTCAGCGCGGTGCATGGGTGGGCTCTCTTGTGGTTCTGGTTGCAGCCCTCGCCGGTTACTTTCATGAGCACTATCCAGGTTGTCGCCGGGATCCTTTGCGTCGGCCTCGCGCAGCTTGCCTTTTACCGGCAGTTGCTCAAGGCCCGGCGTTCAACGTTCTATTGGGTATCCGCTGCCTGCCTTCTTGCTGGCATCGCCTACGTTATTCTGATTAATTCTTCTCTGCTCCCCGCGCCTTTCAACTCTTATCAATTCGCGCTGGTGGTTTTCTTGGCGATACTGCCAAATTCTCTCTGGATCCTGTCGCTGCTCTTCCTGCGCGCGCTGCAAAACCTGGAGGATGCGCGCCTCTTGCTCCTGCCTGTCCTGCTGCAAACCTTGGCTTCTCTCTTCCAGAATGCCGCCATTATTACATTCTCAGCCGGCTGGCAACACCGGCTGGCTTATGATATCCCCCTGATCAGCCATCCTTTTCCAATCTCCATTGAAGAAGCGGGTAACCTGCTCTTTCTTCTGGCCGTCTTCGCCATCCTGATTCTCCGTTTTACCAGGACGCGCAGCCAGGAAGAGCGCTTCGCGGCCGAGGTGCAGGCGGCGCGCAAAGTCCAGCGGTACCTGATTCCCGAGCACCTGCCCGATACGCCCGGCCTTGTCATCGAAAGCGTCTACCGGCCCTCCCACGAGGTGGGTGGTGACTTCTTTCAAGTGGTTCCCAACGCAGCCGATGGGAGCACGCTGATTGTGGTGGGCGATGTGGCCGGCAAGGGCATGGAAGCCGGAATGCTGGCCACGCTGATTGTGGGCGGCATCCGTACGGCAGCATCCTTCACCACCGAGCCGCTGCGGATTCTCTCGCTGCTCAATGAGCGGATGCAGGAGCGCGGCCTGGCCACCTGCGTGGCGCTGCAAATTCAGCGCGACGGCAGCGCCACGCTGGCCAATGCGGGCCATCTGCCGCCTTACCTGAACGGTCAAGAGATGGCGATGGAAGGCGCGCTGCCGCTGGGCGCGGTTCCGGGAATCACATTTCCTGTTTTGCGGTTCAAGCTGGCCGAGGGCGATGTGCTGATGCTGATGACCGATGGCGTGGCCGAGGCGCAGGATGCCGAGGGGCGGCTCTTCGGCTTCGAGCGGATTGCGGAGATGCTGCGCAAGGGCGTAGCCGCCGCCGTGCTGGCCACCGCCGCCCAAGAATTCGGCCAGGAAGACGACATCACTGTGTTGACCGTAAGGAGTGTTGCCGCATGAGCCTGAAACGGTGGTTGCTGGCAGTTTGCATGATTGCGGCGGCAGCGCCGGCTCTTGGGCAGTTGTCCGCACCGAACGATGTAGTCGTTCTGAATAGCTGGCGCATCCACGCCGGTGACGACCTCAACTGGGCCAAGCCCGATTTCGACGACTCCGGCTGGAAACTCGGCGAAAGCCCCACGAAAAATACCGGTCTGGTCTTCGATCCTGGATTTCTCTGGTATCGGACGGCGATATCGCTGCCGGCCTCGCTCCGGGACCGCGAACTGGCCATTGGGATGCCTCCCTTCGATGAGGTCTATGAAGTCTATGTCGAAGGCGTCTCCGTGGGCCGCTTCGGCCATTGGACGCCAAGCCCCGAGTCACCGTTTGACCGCAATCTGACCTTCCCCATCCCCCCTGGCCTCATCAAGGGGCAGATTGTACCTATCGCCATTCGCCGCTGGCGGGGGGCTGCATCCACCAGCTTGTTCCCTTTCTATAGCTTCGGCGCCGCCCGCTTTTCTCGCGCCCCCGAGATCGGCCTCCTCTCCACGGTCCTTGACCGGACCAAGCTGTCGATCGACTCCGGCATCGTGCGCAATCTGCCCTGGAACCTTGCCCTGTTGTTGATGCTGGGCGCCGGCTGCGTGGCCTTTGTCCTCTACAGCGCGCAGCGCAGCCGCGTCGAATACCTTCTCCTGGGCATCTTTTGCTCCGGCACATTCCTGGCTCCTCTGGTTGGCGGCATGCTTGCCTCATCCAATTCGGTCATGCGCCGCTCCTGGGCTCCGGTGCTTGTTTTTGCCGTATATGCCCTTTTAGGCGCAACCCGCGTTCTGTTTCTGGCCCATCTTTGCCCACTCCTCCGCCGCTTGCTGGAAGTGGGAGCGGCCGTGCAACTCCTCTTTGGATTGGCAGCGGTATTCGCGATGGCCACCCAGGGTACCTTCACCAATGCCGCCTTCTTCAGCGTCTCCTCCGCCGTACCCGTGCTCCTCATCCTGTTGGCGGCGATCGGCCTTCTGCTCGAACGCAAGGCCGGCTCGGTTGCCATCGCCATTGCGCTACTGATTGGCCAGTTAACCGATGCGTGGGTGAACACTATCTCCCATTTTCTCGGCGTCTCCGACCTGCGTTTTATGCCGCTGGGGCCGGTTTCTGTCGATATCCGCGCTCTTGCTGAGGTTGTCTTCGTCTTCGTTACTCTCTCTGTCCTCTACATTCGCTTCCGCGTGGAGCAGCTTCGCCAGGTTTCGCTGGAGCAGGAGATGGCCTCGGCCCGGCGTATGCAGGAGCAGTTGTTGGGCGGGAACGCTTTGCATGTCCCAGGGTTTTCCATCGAGGCCGTGTACCGGCCAGCCATCGAGGTGGGCGGCGACTTTTATCGCACCGTCTCGCTCCCGGACGGTTCGCTGCTGGTGGTGGTGGGCGACGTGAGCGGCAAGGGCCTGGATGCGGCCATGCTGGTGGCCTCTGTGCTGGGCAGCCTTGCCAACGAAATCGAGCGCAGCCCGGCTCATTTGCTCGAATATCTGAACAGAGCCGTTGCAGGCAAGACTGGCGGCGGCTTCGTCACCGCCTGTTGTGCGCGGTTTTATCCCGGCAATCGCGTGGTGATATCCAATGCGGGCCATATCTCTCCCTATCTGGACGGCCGCGAAGTGCTGCTTGAAAATGGCCTTCCTCTGGGCGTTAGCCCGCAGGCCAGTTACAGCGAGACGGAGATTCAAACTGAAAGTGCAATCACGTTCCTCTCCGACGGCGTGGTAGAAGCTCGAAAGGCCAACGGCGAGCTACTCGGCTTCGAACGCATGGCTGCGCTGACGACGAAGCCAGCCGCGGAGATCGCCGAAGCCGCGCAGCGCTGGGGCCAGGAAGATGATATTACCGTGCTGACCGTAGCGCGGATGGCGGCTGCCTAAAGTGCATGGAGGGGACGCATATCCTATTGTGCCCGCCGGAATATCATAATCAATATGTTGCAGACGCTCTGTCACCAAATGCATGGAAAACTGCCAGGATGCACACCGCATATGGGTAAGACTGGACAATTCAATAGTCCGCTATGTATGAATTTGGAGAAGTAAAAAGCCATCATGGAGAGGTCGGTTGAGATGAACGATTTGAATGCTTGTGAAGAGAAGCAGTGCTATCGCTGGGGCGGGATAGCGGCGCTACTTTTGGCGATTGGCTACGTGGCGATTATTCCGCTCTTTGCTTGGGTGGGCGCGCCTCCAGCGACCGGCGAGGCCTGGTTCCGCTACCTGCCAGGCAAAACGATGGTGTGGTGGGTGATTATTTGGCTTTCGGTAGTCACCGATCTGCTTTATCTACCGGTTGCCTGGGCACTGTGGATCGCCTTGCGCAAGGCGGGAACAAAACTGATGCTGGCGGCTGTAGTCTGCCTGCATCTGTTTGTCGTTCTCGATTTGGCAGTGACATGGACACATCACGCTTCACTGCTGGCGCTCTTTCAAAACTACTCCAGCGCCGCTGACGAAGCTCATCGGGCAGCCTATCTGGCTGCGGCCGAATATGCCTCCTCGATCTATGCGACGCCGCTGCTGACCTTTTACATCATCGTGATTCCATCAGTGGGCGTGCTGCTGGCGAGCATCACGATGATAAAAGCAAGATTCGGGAAAGCGAGCGCCTGGACCGGGGTGATCACAGGGGTGTTCGGGTTACTGTCGTTGACGGGCTTCTTTCCGCTGATTATGGCGAATGCGTTGGGCGCGACGCTCTGGTTCTTCCTCGTTGGCGTGCGGTTACTGCGGCTTGGAAAAGCTTGCGACGAAGGGTAAAGAATAGCTGGCCGCACCATAGGTGCCTACATCAGCCGCAGCGCATCCACATCCACAATCAGGTTTCTGCGCGGGATTTGCGCATGATCGGCGTGGGCCAGCATTCCGCGTAGCGTGGCATTGAGAGCTTTGCGCGAGGCTGCCTTGAGAATCATGTGAAAGCGGTAGACGCCTTTGATGCGCGCGATGGGCGCTGTGCAAGGGCCGAGGACGCGCACACCCTCCGGCGCGGTCCGCTGGAACCACTTGCCCAGTTCGCCGGACCAAGCGACGGCTTCTTCCAGCTTGGGCGACTGGATGAGCACGTTGGCCAGCACGCCGAAAGGCGGATAGTGCATCCAGCGCCTGTACTTCAGTTCGCGCTCGACGAAGCTGTTGTAGTCGTGAGTGCTGGCGGCCAGAATCGCGTAATGGTCCGGGTAGTAGGTCTGCACCACGACGCGGCCCGGCAGATCGCCCCGTCCGGCGCGGCCTGAGACCTGCGTCATCAGTTGAAAGACGCGCTCGGCTGCCCTGAAGTCGGGCATGGAGAGCGCACAGTCGCAGCCCACAACGCCCACCAGCGTGACGCCGTGAATGTCGTGGCCCTTGGCGATCATCTGCGTGCCCACGAGCAGGTTGATCTCGCCGGAATGCAGCCGCGCCAGCAGCCTTTCCAGGTCGTAGCGGCCGCGCACCGTGTCGCGATCCATGCGGCCGATGCGCGCGGTAGGAAAGATTTCGCCCAGCCGTTCTTCGCCTTGTTCTGAGCCGGCGCCAAGATAGTAAAGATGCTCGCTCTCGCACTTGGGGCAGCGAGCCGGGACGACGCGCCGGAAGCCGCAGTAGTGACATTCCAGGCGCTGGCCCGCGCGCGCTACTTCGGCATCTTCACCCGTTGGCTTATGGTGGGTGAGCGCGATGGCGCAGTTCTCGCACTCCAGCTTTTCTCCGCAGGCGCGACAGAGGACGGCGAAGGAGTAGCCGCGGCGGTTGAGCAGGATCAGTGCCTGCTCGCCGCGATCCAGAGCGGTCTGCGTCTTCTCCACCAGCGCGCGCGAAAAGAGCTGCTCCTGCCCGGTCTCCTGAAACTCGCGGCGCATATCGATCAGTTCGACCTCGGGCAGCGGGCGGTTCATTACACGATCGCGCATTTCGATGCGCTGGTACTTGCCTGTCGCCGAGTTCTGCCAGCTCTCCAGCGACGGCGTCGCCGAGCCCATCACAACCACGGCGCCCTCGATTTTGGCGCGCATCACGGCTACGTCGCGGGCGTTGTAGCGCGGCGTCTCCTCCTGCTTGTAGCTCTGGTCGTGCTCTTCGTCCACCAGGATCAGGCCGAGATGGGGCACGGGCGCGAAGATCGCCGAGCGCGTGCCGACGACGATGGGCGCTTCGCCACGCCGGATGCGCCGCCACTGCTCGCTGCGCTCTTCGGGCGTGAGCGCGGAGTGCAGCAGCGCGACTTTATCTCCGAAGGCCGCGTCCAGCAGGCCCACCGATTGCGGGGTCAGGCCAATCTCCGGAACCAGCAGAATCGACGACAGGCCACGATCCAGCGCCCGCTGCATCGCCGCCAGATAAACCGCCGTCTTCCCCGAGCCGGTCACTCCATGTAGCAAGAAGGGATGGAATCCCCCCAAGGCTGTCGCCAGGCTGGCCAGAGCGTCGATCTGCGGCTCGTTGAGCCGGAGAGGCGCAGGCTGGCTTTGCAAGCCGCCCATGCGAAAGGCTGCCGGCCGCTCGTCGATGCGCACCAAGCCGCGGCGCACAAGGGTTTGCAGTGTGGATGAGGGCAAATCCTTACGGCGCAGCTCGGCCAGCGGCAGCTCGCCGTCGCAGGCCGCCAGCTCGGCCAAAATGGCCTGCTGCTTCACGGTCAACGCGGGCAGCCGGGTTTCGGGAATGAGCACGGCAAACCGCTCCGTGCGCCGTGCATCGCGCTCCACGGCCGCCGTCTCGCGGACAATCCATTTCTTGCGCGTGAGGCCGGCCAGCACCGGCAGTGTGGCCGCTGTAGCCGTGCGCAGCGTGGAGACCTTCACCGGCTCGCCCGAGGCAAGGCGCGCCAGCACACGGCGCTCCAGGTCCTGCTCCTCGGCAGAGCACTTCTCGTGCCGCCTCCCTTTGCGCTTCGAAGCGCCCTTTTGTCCGAGAACAAATCGGGGTTCCCCGGGTGCCCCAGGTCCGGATTTTCGGAGCTGGGAGTCCGGAGTTCCCTGTTCGACCGAATCCGCCAGCACATCCCGCCCCAGGTCGGTGATGCGGTAGTAGACGGTGCGCCGCACCTCGGCCATCAGCGGCAGCATCCCGCGCAGCACTTCACCCAGCGGAGCAAGATAGTACTGCGCCATCCACTCGGCCAGGGCCATCAGCGGCTCGCTGAGCAGCGGTTCGTCGTCCAGAACCGCTTCCAGGTAACGAACTTCGAAGTCGGCCGGAGCCATGGCGCTGAGCCCGGTCACCACCCCGATCAGCTTCTCGTTGCGAAAGGGAACGATGACCCGCGCTCCCCGCTGCGGCAGTTGCCCCTCCCGCACCGCGTAGGTGAACGCGCGGTCCAGCGGCACCGGCAATGCGACTTCGCAATAAGCGGGCATGGGAGGCAAGATTCAGTGTAGGGGATGGGACCGAATGCCTGCGACGACGAAATAGTGGAGGATGCACTCCAGTGCGAAACTCTCCCTGGAATCAGCGAGATTGCTTTTGCGAGCGGCTGCTCCATGCAATGGTGGGCCTGCAGGGATTCGAACCCCGACAAACGCCGTAGTTACAGGCCATTCCGGCACGGAAAGTGTATCTGACAGATTCCATGGAACTTGCCGACTTATTGGTCCTGATTGCCACGGGGATGATCGGATGTGCCTACCGGATTGCCTTCCCAACACGGCGCGGCCGCATACTTTGATTAACACCTATTGCGCATATTCGTAATATCGAATATACTGCATCATATGCAAGAGACGCTGCGGACATACAAGGCTAGCATCTTCCAGGCTCTGTCCCATCCCACCCGCATCGCCATCCTTGAGTTGTTGCGCGACCGGGAGCTCTCCGCACGGACCATCCAGGAGAAGCTCGGCGTCGAACAGGCGAACCTATCCCAGCACCTGGCGATCCTGAGAAGCCGCCAGATTGTGGTGAACCGAAAGGACGGCAACCAGGTCTTCTATTCCATTCGAAATCCGGTGCTTGTGGAGGTTCTCGACATCATGCGCCGGTACTTCCAGACCAACCTCGCCGACGCCATTCAGATGCTTGGGGAAGTGGAACGCGAGGCGTCGACCCGGTGATTACCGATCTGTTCCTGAGCGGGATCGTCGTCTGGCTTGCGGGTGCCGTGGCCAGTCTGGCGCTGTGGCGGCAACCGGCCGTTGCGCGCCGGGTGGGCTGCTCGGCGGCGCTGGCGGGTTCGCTTCTCGATCTCGCGGCTTCGGCGGCCGTCCTCTTCAGCGGCAGCACGACCGTGATCGGCCTGCCCTTCGGCAACCCGGCATTCACATGGGCGATCCGCCTGGACCCGCTGTCGGCCTATTTCAACGTGACGCTGGCGGTGCTGGCGGCCGCTGTTTCGCTGTACTCCTTTGGATACCTGCGGGAGATGGAGGGACGCCGCAACCTGGGCGCCTTCGGGTTCTTCCTCAACCTGCTGCTGCCGAGTTTGGCGCTGGTCTTCACCGCGTCCAATGCCTTCTTTTTCCTGGTGGCGTGGGAAGTGATGGCGCTCGCATCGTTCTTCCTGATCATCTTTGAGCACGAAAAAGAAAAGACGCGCAAGGCCGGGATGCTGTTTCTAATCATGTCGCACGCCGGCACAGGGCTGCTGCTGATCGCGTTCCTGGTTCTCGCATCCGCCAGCGGCAGTCTGGACTTCTCCAGCTTCCACCTACTGGCTTCGCGTATAACGCCGCTTCAACAGGGTACGGTTTTTCTGCTTTTCCTCTTCGGCTTTGGCGTGAAGGCGGGCCTGGTCCCCGTTCACATCTGGCTTCCGGAAGCCCATCCGGTTGCTCCCAGCAACGTTTCGGCGCTGATGTCGGGCATCGTCATCAAGACCGGCATCTACGGCATGGCGCGCGTTTTCTTCGATTTCTACGGTCCGCCTCCGCTATGGATGGGAACCGTGGTGCTGGGGCTGGGCGTGGCCTCCGCTCTGCTCGGAGTGCTCTATGCTCTGATGGAGCACGACCTCAAGCGTCTGCTCGCCTGGCACAGCATTGAAAACATCGGCATCATCCTCATGGGCTTCGGCGCGGCGCTCATGTTTCGCTCCCTTGGGCAGTCGAATCTGGCCGCTCTGGCGCTGATTGCCGCTCTGTATCACACCTTCAACCATGCCATCTTCAAGGGGCTGCTCTTTTTGGGCGCGGGCTCCGTGGTGCAGGCCACGCACACGCGCAACATGGAGAAGATGGGCGGGCTGATCCGGCTCATGCCGGTGACGGCGCTGTGCTTCCTGCTGGGCGCGGTGGCCATCTCCGGTCTGCCTCCGCTGAATGGATTTGTGAGCGAGTGGCTCACGTATCAGGCGCTGCTGGCCGGTTTCGGCACCACGCAAAGCCTGACGCGCTTGATGTTCCCCATTGCCGGCTCACTGTTGGCGCTGACGGCGGCGCTGGCGGCGGCCTGTTTCGTCAAGGCTTTCGCGATTCCGTTTCTGGCTTTGCCGCGCAGCGAGGAAGCCGCGGAGGCGCGGGAGTGTTCGCTGCCGATGCGCGCCGGAATGGCGGTTCTGGCGGTGGGATGCATCGCACTGGGCCTGGGCGCAACATGGTTTGTGCCGGTCTTCGATTCCATCACGCAGCAGACGCTTGGCGTTCGCGCCAGCGCGGCGCTGGTGACGGCTCACGGCTTGGCGCTCACCGCGGGAACGGGGCATGGAACGGTTCAGGGCGGAACGATTTCAACCGCCGGGATGGCGCTGTTTTTCTTGCTTGCCGGCGCGGCCTTCGCGCTGCCTCTGGCATTGCGCTGGAGGCGGCGCAGTGTCATTGGGCCGGTGTGGGATTGCGGCCTCCCTGGGTTGACCGCCGACAACGAATACACAGCGACGGCATTTTCCAAACCGCTGCGCATGATCTTCTCGGCACTCTATCGCCCGCGCCGCGAGATTCAGGCGGAGTACGAAGTCTCGCCGCACTACCCCAGCGCGATCCGCTTCGAGAGCGAGATTGAACGCACCTTTGAAAAGCGCCTCTACGGCCCGTTGCGGGAGCGGATCATGGCTGCGGCAAACCGCATGAAGGGCATTCAGGCGGGCAGTATCAACCTCTATCTCGCGTACATTTTCATCACCCTGATTTTGCTCTTGTTGTTTGGAGTGCGCGGATGATCCAGCGGCTCATCGAGAACGCAACGCAGCTCTTCCTGCTGCTGGTCCTGGCGCCGCTGGTGACGGGAGTGATACGAACACTGAAGGCGCGCCTGCAAACGCGGCGCGGCCCCGGCATTCTTCAGCCTTACAGGGATCTGCGCAAACTCTTTGGCAAAGGCATGGTGATTCCGGAGACTGCCTCTTGGATCTTCACGGCAACGCCGTGGGTAGTATTTTTCAGCACGATTCTGGCGGGGCTGATGATTCCCATGGTTGCCGCCAAAGCGCCGCTCGGCTTGTTCGGCGGCGTGCTGGCGGTGATCTACCTGCTGGGGCTGGGCCGCTTCTTTCTGGCGCTCAGCGGACTGGATACCGGCAGCTCCTTCGGCGGCCTGGGCAGCAGCCGGGAGATGACCATCTCGGCGCTGGCCGAACCGGCGATGATGCTGGCCATCTTCACCGTCGCCATCGGCGCCGGCTCCACGGGTCTCACGGAAATCGCCGGAGCCGCTATTGGACAGACCTGGCGCTTTCTCGCCCCGGCGCAGATGTTCGCCTTTGCCGCGCTGGCGCTGGTGCTGATCGCGGAGACGGGCCGCATCCCGGTGGACAATCCAGACACTCACCTGGAACTCACCATGATCCACGAAGCCATGATCCTGGAGTATTCCGGCCCCTACCTGGCCCTTGTTGAATGGGCAGCTTCGATCAAGCAACTGGTATTGATGACGCTGTTGATCAACTGCTTCTGGCCGTTTGGATTGCAGCCGACATGGTTCGGTTTCGGCGCGTTGCAGGGAATCGGCTGGCTGCTGGCGAAGCTGCTGCTGTTATGTTGCGCGATTGTTCTGCTCGAAACTGTGAACGCGAAGATGCGGCTCTTCCGGGTACCGGAACTGCTGGCGGTGGCCTTTACCCTGGGATCGCTCGCACTGGTTTCCACGTTTCTCTTCTGAGGCTTATGAGACCTTTTCTTGATATGCAATTCGGCGAACGAATCGTCACTTTGATGGCGGCGCTGGTGCTGGTGCTCCAGATCGCGATGGTGGCCCAGCGCTGGATTGTCGTCCACATCCGCATCTTCGCGGCGCAATCTTTTTTCCTCGCGATGATTGCCGCGACCATCGCCTGGTACAACCATGCGCCTCATCTTTATATTGCTGCCGCGCTCACACTGGTGGTGAAGGTGACGCTGGTGCCGCTCCTCTTTGAACGCCTGGTGAAGCGCATGGAGATTCACGAAGAGATCGAGCCGATTGTGAACGTGCCGCTCTCGGTGGTGATTGCGGGCGGGCTGACGCTGGTGGGCTATGTGGTTGCGGAGTCGTTTTACCGGCCGGAGGAACCCGGCCTGGGCCACAACGCGCTGGCCGTAGCCATCTCTCTTTTCCTGATCGGCTTCTTCACGATGATCAACCGGCGCAAGGCGCTGACGCAGGTGCTGGCGCTGCTTTCGCTGGAAAACGGGCTGTTTCTCGCGGCTATTTCGCTCACGTACGGAATGCCGCTGATCGTGGAGCTGGGGATCTTCTTTGATGTGCTGGTGGCGGCGATGGTGCTGGGCATTCTTGTCTACCGCATCCGCGAGAGCTTCGCGTCGATGGATGTGAGCCGGTTGCGGAGGCTGAGAGGATAGGATGCTGCTGATCGCTCTATTGCTGATCCCCTTCGCCACTGCCGCCGTGTCGTTCTTCGTTCGCCGGCGCGCGGCCATGGAAGCGGCGAACCTGATTGGATTCGGCATCGTCTTTCTGGCCGCCGTCGCGCTGGCCGGGCAGGTGCTCGCTCGCGGCACGGTCTCGCTGGCAAACGGCTTCTTCTATGCCGACGCGCTGAGCGCGCTGGTGATTCTGCTGACCGCCGCGGTGGCGCTGGTTTGCTCGACTTACTCAATTGGGTACCTGCGCGACGACCAGCAGAGCGGAGCGCTGGGCGACGACGCCAGCGGCACGGAGCAGCTCGCGCGGATGCGCACGTACTACACGCTGACGCCGCTGCTGGTCTTCTCCATGCTCTTCATGGCGATGGCCAACAACCTTGGCGTGATGTGGGCGGCGATGGAAGCCACCACACTGGCTTCCATCTTTCTGGTGACCTTCTATGGGAAGGTGACCTCGCTGGAGGCCGCATGGAAGTACGCCATCATCGGCGGCGTGGGTTTATCGATGGCGCTGTTCGGCACGTTGGTGGCCTACTATGCGGGACACCGACTGCCCGGTTCAGAATCGCTGAGCGGGCTGAACTGGTCGGTGCTGGCGCAGCACGCCGCGCAACTCGACAAGACCTCGATGCGGCTCGCCTTCGTGCTGATTCTCCTCGGCTATGGAACCAAGGCCGGCCTCGCGCCTATGCACACCTGGAAGCCGGACGCCTACAGCGAAGCTCCGGTGCCCACCACTGCGATTCTTTCCACGGCGCTGCTGAACTGCGCCCTCTACGGCCTTGTCCGTTTCTACATCCTGACCAGCCGCTGTCTGGGCGCGGATTTCCCTGGTCACCTGCTGCTGCTCTTCGGGCTGCTCTCGATGGGCGTCTCCGTTCCCTTCGTGCTGGTACAGAAAAACTATCGCCGCCTGCTGGCATACCACACCATCGATCACTCCGGCATCATGGCCACGGCGCTGGGACTTGGGGGCGCGATGGGCAGCCTGGGCCTGATGCTGCACATGACCTTTCACACCATTGCGAAATCGCTGCTCTTCCTGTGCGCGGGCAACGTCTATCAGCACTTCGGGACCGACCTCTTCGCCAAGCTGAAAGGCAGCGTGCTGCGGGCAATGCCGCTGACCGGCGTGGTTTTTCTCATGGCCATGCTGGCGATCATCGGCATGCCGCCCTTTAGCCTCTTTCAGAGCGAGTTCCTGATTCTGCGCGCGGCCTTCGATGGCGGGCATCTTCTTACCGGCGTTCTTTTCGTCCTCTTCAGCACGGGCGTCTTCACGGGCGCGATCCTGCACGTCGGCGGCATGGTCCTCGGCCCGGGCGGCGAGACGGCAGTGGCGGCGCGCCGTCCCTGGCGCGACGGTTCGATGCTGGCGTTGGCCGCGGCGCTGGTCGTTATCGGATTCTGGGTGCCGGCTCCGCTCTTCCAACTGATCAGCAACGCAGCGCGGGTGGTGAACGGACAATGAAGACCTTCTCAAAAGAACTTCGCGAGCGTTTCCCGAAGCAGGTCCTCACCGTGGAAGAATCTGTCTCCGGCCAAGTCACAGTTCTGTTGAACAGTTCTGATGCCACCGTAATCACCCGGCACTTTCTCACCGAGCGCCAAGCAAGATTGGTGACCGTTTTCGCCGAGGATCGGGTGAAGGCGGAAGGCGTCTTCTACAACTACTACGTCTTCGACCAGCTGGGCGATCCCTCCTGGGTGATTCTGAAGGCTCCCATTTCCCAGGACCATCCCTCGTTCCCGTCACTGGCCGCGGAGTTGCCTTCCGTCAACTGGCAGGAGCGCGAGATTCAGGATTGGTTCGGCCTGGAAGCCGCCGGGCATCCGAATCCGCGGCGCGTGGCGCTGCACGATAACTGGCCCGACGTGCATCCGCTGCGCAAGGACTTTCCGCTCGACACCGTGCTGCCAGCGTTTGAGGGCGAGCGGCACGTCTACCGGCCCACGCTCGGCGAGGGCGTCTTCCAGATTCCGGTCGGCCCGGTTCATGCCGGCATCATCGAGCCCGGCCACTTCAACTTCGCTGTCGCCGGCGAGCCCATCCTGTACCTGCAACTGCGCATGTTCTACACGCACAAGGGAACCGAGAAGCTCTTCGAGAATCTTCCCATCCCCCGCGCAGTCTTTTTGGCCGAAAGCATCTCGGGCGATTCGGCGTTCTCTCACGGCGCCGCATTCTGCCAGGCGATTGAGCGCGCGGCGGAGATTGAAGTTCCGCAGCGTGCTCAATTCATGCGCGCCATCTTGTTGGAACTCGAACGCATTGCGAATCACATCGGCGATGCTGGAGCCATCGCCAACGATGTGGGATTCGTGATTGCCAATGCCCATGCCGGCCGCGTGCGAGAGCTGGTGCTGGGCTTGAACGAGACCCTGACCGGAAGCCGCGTGCTGCGCGGCATGGTGGCCATCGGCGGCGTGCGCAGAGATTGGCAGCGCGATCAGATCGAAGCCATTGAGAAGACGCTCGCTGTGGTGGAGCGCGAGTTCCGCGATCTGACGGCGATCCTTCAGTCGTCCAACTCTACCCGCGAACGATTGGAGCGCACCGGAATCCTGCGCCCGGAGAAGGCGGCGATGCTGGGCGTCGTCGGCGTGGCGGGGCGCGCCTCCGGCGTCGATCTCGATGTGCGGCGCGATCACCCCTACGAGGCGTATCGCCATCTGCCCTTCCGCGTGCCCGTCTATCAGGCGGGAGATGTTCGTCACCGCTTGCAGGTGCGCATCGATGAAGTGGGCGAGTCGTTGCAGATCATCCGCGCGGCGGTTGCTCAACTGCCCGAGGGTTCGCATCGCGCCCCGCAGCAGCCCATTCCGCCGGGCCGCTGCGCGCTGAGCGCGGTGGAAGGCTGGCGCGGCGAGATCGTTCACTGGGTCCGAACCGGCGAGGACAATCGCCTGGAACGCTGCAAGGTGAAAGATCCATCGATCAACAATTGGCCGGCTATTGTGGAAACGATGGAAGGCAATATCGTCGCGGATTTTCCCGTGATCAACAAGAGCTTCAACTTGTCCTATTCGGGGACGGATCGGTAGCGCGATGTTCAAGATCCTCCAAAAAACGTTTAGCGTAGGCACGGCGACCGTCGATTATCCGAGCATTGCGCCGCGCCTGGCCGAGCAGTTTCGCGGATGCCCGGAGTTCGACTTCGCGGCCTGGAGCGACGCGCGTCCCGCCGCCAACGCGTGCCCCACCGGGGCCATCGCCGTCTGCGATCGCGACGGCGTGCGCCAAGTCACCGTGGATTACGGCCGCTGCATCTTTTGCGGTGAATGCGCGGAAGCCTCCTTAGATGGAGCCGTGCGTATGACCCAGCGGTTCGAGCTAGCGGCCACCGATCGCCGCGACCTGGTGCTTTTCGCCGAATACACGCTCCATCCCGATGGCAGCCACGCCGAGTTGCAGTCGGCCACCAGCGGCCCAGGCGCCGAAATTCCCGGAAAGCGGATCGCAGCGGCCATCCACAACCTGCTCGGACGCTCGCTTTCGATTCGCCAGGTGGATGCCGGCTCGTGCAACGGGTGCGAGCAGGAGATCGTTGCGTTGAACAACCCGGTTCACGACATCGAACGCTTCGGCATTCATTTCGTGGCCTCGCCGCGCCATGCCGATATGCTTCTGGTCACCGGTCCGGTCACGCGCAACATGGAGCTGGCGTTGCGCAAGACCTGGGCCGCGACGCCGGATCCAAAGGTCGTGGTAGCCGTGGGCGCCTGCGGCATCAGCGGAGGCATCTTCGGTACGAACTACGCTTCGCTGGGCGGAGTGGATGCAGCCATTCCCGTTGACGTTTATATTCCCGGCTGTCCGCCCCGGCCGGAAGCGCTGCTCCATGGCATCCTGCTGGCACTGGGCCAGGTGCGGCAACGCATGAGCTCCCATCCGCGCGGATAAGTCTTGCGCAAGACTTTCGCCAGCGCCGCCACGAGATTCGATGGCTTAAAGGCCTCAGCACAAAACAATCTTTGCGAAACCTTCACCACTCATCGGATGAGGAACGATAAACGCCGATTGGACAGAAAATCGCTCGGCACCTAGAAGAGTCCGATGATTTCAGCGATTTTTTTCAGTCGAGAAGTATACTCGGCGCCCCAAGCGCTTGCGCGCTGCATTGACTTGGCGTGAGAACTCCGTGCCGGATCGAAGGCTGATGCGCAGCCCTTCTTCGGAACGGCTCAGTATTTTGGCAAGCTGCCCCGTAGTCAGCAGTGGCCCTGACGATTTGAAAAACTCCTCTTTTGCGCTAGGCACCGTAATCATCCTCCCCGGTTTCGGATTCTAGGAGATAAGATAGCGATCATGTGGAATTGATTACAGGGGGCTATATTTGTTCCGGTACAGTGCTTATGTTCTGGCACTGTACCGAAAGCGAAACTTAGTAGGCGCATGGGTACCTAAACACGGCCGCTATTTTTGTCGCCATTGATTCTGTATTCTATTGATTGTTTTATATCAAAATTGTTGGTGGGCCTGCAGGGATTCGAACCCCGAACCAAGGGATTATGAGTCCCCTGCTCTAACCGTTGAGCTACAGGCCCGACCGCTACCCATCGAAGCGAAGATCAACCTCTGCTGGGCGATCTAGAGCGGTTCTCCAATACATATGTCCTTACTCATTCTATCGAAGGTGGCTTTTTCTTGAGGAAAAAGCCACTCTGCGGCGTGGTTTCGGTGTACAGCAATTGGAGAACCGCTATACTGTTTGCCTTCTCAGTGTGACACAGCCGCTTGGCCCTCGTCACATGGCGGTTATTTCAGGGCGGCCATCAGGGCATCAAGGGCCGGCTTGGGCGGCCGGGTGAGCGATTCCGGCAGCGTGCCCAGCGGCTCATCCACCAGATTCAGCTGGTCGATGAAGGTGGGCTTTTCGGTGTTGATATAGAAGACGCCGGTGAGGATTTCGTCGTTCTCGCTCGACTCCATCAGCGTGCGCACGGCGTTGGCCTTGTCGGTGGGATCGTAATCCTCCAGCAGCTTGCGCAGGCGCAGGTTGGAGCCGTCGTGCATCTCCACTTCGTAAATCTCGCCTGAGTCGTAATCGACTTCGATCTCATCGAAGCTGGCCACAAAGCCGATCTCGTTGATCGGCTCGTCATTCTCCTGCATGAACTTGTAACTCTTGGTTGAACCTTCGTGGTCGTTGAAGGTGACGCAGGGGCTGATCACGTCCAACAGCACCGTGCCCTTGTGGGCGATGGCCGCCTTGAGCATGGAGAGCAACTGCTTCTTGTCGCCGGAGAAGGAGCGTCCTACAAAGGTCGCGCCTAACTGGATGGCCAGGGCGCAGGTATCGATGGCAGGCAGATCGTTGACTACGCCGGTCTTGAGCCGGGAGCCGAGATCGGCGGTGGCCGAGAACTGGCCCTTGGTGAGGCCATAGACGCCATTGTTCTCGATGATGTAAATCATCGGCAGATTGCGGCGCAGCAGGTGAACAAACTGGCCCATGCCGATGGAAGCCGTGTCACCGTCGCCGGAGACGCCAATCGTCGTCATGGTGTGGTTGGCCAGGATGGCGCCGGTGGAGATGGCCGGCATACGTCCGTGCACGCTGTTGAAGCTGAACGAACGGCCCATGAAGTAGGCAGGACTCTTGGACGAGCAGCCGATGCCGCTCATCTTCATCACGCGCTCCGGTTCGACGCCCATCTCGAAGAAGGCGTCAATGATGCGCTCGCTGATGGCGTTGTGGCCGCATCCGGCGCAGAGCGTGCTCTTGCCGCCGCGATAATCGAGGATGGGAAGGCCGATGTAATTGACTTTGGGAGTTGCGGTTGCGGTTGCCATTTACAGGCCCTCCTGATGAGCAAATACTTCCGTGATGGATTCCGCGTCCACCGGCAATCCGTTGTAGTGGAGAATGCTGCGCAGCTTAATCACCTGCTCCGCGGGAAGATCGAGCTTGAGCAAGCTGGCCAACTGCGCATCGCGGTTCTGCTCAACCACATAAATGCGCTCGTGCGCGGCTACAAAATCGTGAATCGCCTGCGCGAAGGGCCACGCGCGAATGCGCATATAATCCGCCTCCACGCCGTAGCGCTTGCGGATCTGGTCGAGGCTTTCGGTGAGGGCGCAATCCGTGGAGCCGAAGGCCAGGAAACCAATCTTCGAGCCGGCGTCCCTGACCGCAATCGGGGCGGGAACCAGCTTGCGCGCCTTCTCGAACTTCAGCGCCAGCCGCTCCATCACCGCCTGATACTCGTCGGGATTCTCGGTATAGCCAGCCGCATCGTTGTGTCCCGAGCCGCGGGTGAAATAAGCGGCCTTAGGGTGGCGCGTTCCGGGCAGCGTGCGCCAGCCGATGGCGTCGCCGTCCACGTCGCGATAGCGGGCAAAGCTGCCCAGCCGCTTCAGATCCTCGGCAGTCAGCACCTTGCCGCGGTCCAGCGGCTTGACGGGATAATCGAAAGGCTCCGACATCCAGTTGTTCATGCCCAAATCCAAATCCGAAAGCACAAAGACCGGGGTCTGCATCCGCTCGGCCAGGTCGAAGGCCGCCATGCTCAGCTCGAAGCAATCCTTCATCGAACCGGGCAGCAGAATAATGTGCTTGGTGTCGCCGTGCGAGAGAAAGGCCACTGAGAGCAAGTCCGACTGCTGGGTGCGCGTCGGCATGCCGGTCGAAGGCCCGCTGCGCTGCACGTCGAAGATCACGCCGGGAATCTCGGCGAAGTATCCCAGTCCGCTGAACTCGGCCATCAGCGAGATTCCGGGACCGGAGGTTGCGGTCATGGAGCGCGCGCCCGCCCAGCCCGCGCCCAGCACCATGCCGATGGCGGCCAGTTCGTCCTCGGACTGCACCACTGCAAAGCTCGCCTTGCCTTCCGGCGTTACACGCAGCTTCTTCAGCAGATCGGTTGTTGCCTCCACCACCGAGGTCGAGGGCGTAATCGGGTACCACGCCACCACCGTCACCCCGGCAAAGACCGCGCCCATGCCGCAGGCCGCGTTGCCGTCGATGATGATCTTGCCCGCCGTTGCATTCATCCGCTCGATGAAGAACGGGTCCTGCTTGGTCAGATTTGCCTGAGCATAGTCGAAGCCCGCCTTGACGGCGCCGAAGTTCAGATCGAAGACCTTCTGCTTCTTGGCGAACTGCCGCAGCAGGCAGCTCTCCACCACGCCCAGATCGATGGCCAGCACCTGGGCGACGGCGCCCACGTAGACCATGTTCTTGACCAGCTTGCGCAGCTTGGCCTCGGGGCAGATGGCGGCCGTGATCTTGTCGAAGGGCACGGGATAGTAAAAGAGGTCGCCGCGCGCCTGATCGAGCTTCAGGTTCTCCTCATGGATGACTACGCCGCCTGCGGGCAATGCGAGAACGTCAGCCTGGGCGGTCTCCGGATTCAGCGCAACCAGAATCTCGGAGTCGTGCTTGCGGGCGACGTAGCCGTCCTTGCTGGCGCGGATGATGTACCAAGTGGGCTGTCCGGCGATGTTCGAGGGGAAAAGGTTCTTTCCGCTGACCGGAACGCCCATTGCGAAGATGCTCTTCAGCAGTACGCTGTTGGCGGATTGCGAACCGGAGCCGTTGACCGTTGCCACGTTGATGCTGAAGTCGTTTGTGACCCGCTGCCGCGTACTCAATGCGCCCTCTGGTTGACCGAGAGCCAGGTCTGCTGTCGCCATCTGGCGGGATTCCCTTCCTATGAATAATCGAGCGAGGCTTTTTCTCGTTCTGATGTGATTATAGTCACTTTTTGGACTCGGCGTCCCCGCGTGGAGCCCGGCGGTTACCCCTTTGAGTCCCACCAAATGGAACGGGCTGGGAGCGATTCCGAAACAGGCCCAGTGCGGCTCTGCCAAGCCATCTCAAATGGAGTATTTTTATCCATATCACTGCAAGTTTTTGCATATTGACCCAGAATCCGTCACGCAACTTATTAATTCTATTGACTAATAGGATGGTTCCCTAATTGCATGCACCCATGAAGAAGTTGTGTATCGCTTCCCGCGCGGTGTCACAACCGCATGAATCATTTTCCTCCACGGAACAGGTTATACCCTTCCTTGGAGCAGGTTGTTCCACTCCAGGGTCCATTCGACAAGAATGAGTTTGACGAAGGCCCCTTCCGCTTCCCCGCATTGAGCAATAGAGACCCGTTCGCGTTGAACGATGACTCCGTGCCGCAAGCCACGGTCACCCATTCGGGCAGGATGCGCTTTAGGAAGGCGATCTCTGCTGGCCGACATCGAACGATATTCAACCCTGGAGGTACGGAAAATGAAAAAGACACCCTTGGTTCTCGCGGCTCTGCTACTGGCTTCTTCGGCCGCATTTGCTGACACTACGTACGACAACTCGGCGTCTGTCAACGATAGCATCAGTTCTTTCGGGAACCCCAACACGGCTACCTACGGAGAGACTTTCTCCGCGCCGGTCTCCGACACCACCCTGAATTCCTTTAGCTTGCTTTTGAACCAAGGTTCGATAAGCGGCCAACTGGAGGGATATATCGGAACCTGGACTGGGTCGGCTGCGGGTTCCATTCTCTACACTAGCTCCCCCGTCACAGTTACCGGGTCGAATCAAGAGTTTACCTTCAATACTGGCGGCATCTCACTGCTCTCGGGCGGTGAATACGTGGCTTTTCTCAGCATATCCGGCGGCGGCTATGCAGATTTTTCCGGCAGTACCTCGATGCCCGGGGTCGATAGCACCGGTTCAATACCGGGCGGGGCATTTGTGTATCTCAACAATTCCGGCGATACGTCGCAGTTCACCAGTGGCACCTGGTCTACCTATTCTGTTGCGGATGCGCAATTTATCGCCGACTTCAGCTCAGAAGCCCCACCGGTACCCGAACCCAGCAGCCTGCTTCTCTTCGGAACCGGCCTGGTGGGTCTGGCCGGCGCATTACGCAGAAGGTACGCCCGCCAACGCGTCTAGGCCTGCGTACTGTCTTTTCTAGCCAAATCATTGTGCCGAAGGAGCCGAGACAGTTGAATCTGTCGCGGCTCCTTTCGTTTCTCAGTGACCAGGCATCCTCTCCCCATATCAAGACGGAGCAGTCAACCGCGCCAATCGCGGCGAAGCGGGAGTATACTGGCGCAGAACCGAGGGAGCAGAAGGGGGATCTGGCCGTTAGCCCGCCTCTTTCCCCTGTAAGCAGCGCGCACCGGCTGCCCGGTTTGTATCTCGGACGGTCAGGCTCTGCTTGAAGTTCGCCAGGTTCAGGCCGGAGCTTAGAATGAAGTTCTTTTCCGTCGCCCGCCGCTTTTTGCCCGAGTTTGGACTGCTGCTGTGTGGAATCGGCCTGGGCGTTGGTTTGGCCTATATGATCGCCCATGCGATCCGGCTGCAGGAAGGCCGGGCCGAGTTGAAGGCCTACGCCCAGTTGCTGGTCGAAGCCGGCGACGAACTCGGCGTAGAGAACAACCAGGCCATTGACGCGGTGACCCATGACAATCTGCCCTTTTGCTCCGAGCAGGAAATTGCCTTCATGCGGGACTACGTCTTCCACTCTCCGCACATTCGCGACATAGGCCGGACCAAAGGCGGAATGCTTTACTGCTCGGCGGGCCTGGGAAAGCTGGCGCAGCCAAAGGCCACGAGCGCGCCGGACATCGCCACCGGCGGATTGAAGCTCAACCTGCGGGCCCAGTCGTTAATTTCGGCCAACACGACGTGGTTTGTGGTCGAGAAGTACGGCGTCATGCTGATTCTCAACCCCGAGGCCATCCAGAACTTTATAGAACCGCCGAAGTATTTCAGCGGATTCCTCTTCGACCGGCTCAGCCAAAGTTTGAAACAGACCTTCGGGCCCGCCATTCCGCTGACCGTTGACGAGGTGGCCGAGGGCGAGCCTATCGAGCGCAACGGCATTCTCTATCAGCCGCTCTGCTCTCAAACCTCGATGGTCTGCCAGGTTGCCGCCGAATCCCGCGAGGATGTGCTGGCCGGCGGGGGATACCTCTTCACCGGTTTCCCGATCGGCGGAGCGCTGCTGGGGATTGCGCTGGCCTGGATCGCGATCCTCTACTACCATCGGCATCGCTCGATGGAACATCAGTTGCGCCGCGCCATCCGCAATGGCACCCTGACCATCGCATACCAGCCCGTGGTCAATCTGGATACGGGAACCATCGTCGGCGCCGAGGCCCTGGTGCGCTGGGTGGATCGCTCCGGGAAGACAGTGAAGCCGGATATTTTTGTCTCCATCGCCGAGGAGGGGGGCTATGTCAGCGATATTACCCGGCTGGTCCTGCGCAAGGCGATCAATGAGATGGCCGATCTGCTGGCGGCTGGGAACTTCAAAATCACGCTGAATATTACCGCCGAGGATCTGCGCGATCGCCGGACCTTCGATCTGCTGGAGCAATGCATGCGTTCGGCCGGACTGTCGCCGGCGTGCATCGGCCTGGAGCTGACCGAGCGCTCCACGTCGGACCAGGCCGTAGCCATCCGCGCTATCAGCGATTTGAGACTGGCGGGGCATAGGGTGTACATCGACGACTTCGGCACGGGATACTCCAGCCTGTCTTACCTTCACCGGCTGTCGGTCGACGCTATCAAGATCGATCAGAGCTTTACGCAGACCGTGGGCACGGGAGCGGTCACGGCGACGGTTGTGCCTCTCATCCTGAAGATGGCCTACGAACTTGGTCTGATGGTGGTGGTGGAAGGAATTGAGACCAGCGAACAGGCGGAGTACTTCCGCAAAGCGGGCGCAGGCCTCCTGGGACAGGGATATTTGTATGGCAAACCAGTCTCCGCCGCTCAAATGAAGTGGCTGGTCCTCGACAGAGACAGATTCAATTGAGCGCGCAAGCTCACCGGTGAGTGCCAGCATCGGGCGGCTTATACGGCGCGACTACCAGGCGCGCCGAGTCGCGCTGCCAGCGCGCGAGCAGCGTCGCGGCAATGACGATCAACGCCGCCGTCAGGCCGATCCACAGGCCATAAATGCCCCAGCGAAGAACAAAGCAGAGCGTCAGCCCCAGCGGCAATCCCAGCACCCAATAGCCCACCAGGTTGGCCAGCATCGGAACCCGCGTCTCGCCCAGTCCGCGCAGCGCGCCGGTGGAGACGGTCTGAATGCCGTCGAAGATCTGAAAGGCCGCCGCCAACCCCAGCAGGCTGGGCCCCACGGCCATCACCCGCGGGTCGCTGGTGTAGAGCGCGATCAGCGGCCCAGGCTCCGTCAGAAAGACCACCGCGGCCAGCAGCATGAAGCCCGTGCCCAGCCCCAGCGCCAGCCAGCCGGCGCGGCGCGCCCGCTCCGGGTCACCGGCGCCCACGGCATGGCCCACGCTGACCGCCGCGGCCGATGCGATGCCCAGCGGGACCATGTAGGTGAGGCTGGCGTAGTTCAGAGCAATCTGGTGCGTCGCCAGCGCCACCGGCGTCAGTCTTCCGGCGCAGAGTGTGACCAGATTCCACGCGCCCACTTCGAGCACCACTTGCCCCGCCGCCGGCGCGCCCAGGCGCACCAGTTGCCGGAGCCGCGCAAGGCAGGGTCCGGCCCAGTGATGGAATAACGGATGGCCGCGCTGGCGTTCATAGCGCCAGGCAAAGCCCATCATCGCCGCGGCGATGAAGATGCGCGAAAGCACCGTCGAAAGAGCCGAGCCGTTCACCCCCAGCGCCGGGAAGCCGAGCTTGCCGTAGATCAGCACCCAGTTGGCAAACCAATTCAGCAGGTTGCCCGCCACAACGGAGACCGTCACCACCCGCACCTGGCCAACTCCCTGAAGGTAGCGCCGTGTGGCTCCGTAGAGCACCAGCGGCAGGGTTCCCCAGGTGAGAATGCGCAGGTAAGAAGCGGCCGGAAGCGCCACCTCCGCGGGAATGCCAAAGGGCGTAAAGCCATAACTCGCCCCCCAGAGCACCAGCATCAACGGCACGGTCATGATGCACGTCAGATAAACGCCCTGCGCCAGCCAGCGATGGCAATCGTCATGGTCTTTGCGCCCATAGGCCTGCGAGACCAGCGTGTCCAGCCCCAGAAGCAGGCCAAAGCAGAAGAGCGTCGGCGTGAAATAGACGGCATTGCCCAGAGCGACCGCCCCGATGGCCGCAGGTCCCAGCCTGCCCACCATAATGGTGTCCACAATGCCTTGGGCAATCCAGCCCAACTCACTCAACACCACCGGAACCGCCAGCGCGACCATCGCGGCGAGTTCCGGTCTCCATTTGGCTTGCGCTTGCCCCATCTATTCAATCTATCCGCAGACACCAAGACGGCTTGTAAACCGGGACGGGCGGCAAAGGAGCAGGTCAGCGGTGGTGCCGGGGTAGGCGGTGAACTTCTCCAGCATCGAGAGGGGCAGCCCACGCTCGATCTCGCGCCAATCGAAGGTGAAGGGAGACGGAGAAACGGCGGGAATCGCGGCAGCTTGGCTCATAAGGACATTACGCCACACGTTGCGCGGCATTTTGTCCGGTTTGCCAAATTGTGCCAATAACTTTGGGTGTCCCAGGTCTGGATATTCAGACCTGGGAATCCTCAGAATCCGGAGTATCCGAGAACAAAAACCGCCTGTCCGGATTCATCGTCTCCCACATCTCAAAATCGAGATGTGGGCCACCCAACTTTAATTGTCAGATGTGAGCTACCTGCCGCTATGCTGGCCTTAATCTCCGCGTCCACTTCAGCCTTCACTCTCTCCGGATTGGCGTACAGAATCGCATCCATCGCTGCGTTGAACCTGTGCATCCCCCCGCTGTTCTTCGGCATTGTTTACCTCAGTTTTCTCTTGCACCGGATAAGTTTCAAATCGAACAATGTGAGGTGCGATAATGTTGTAAAAGCTCTCAGTCTCTTCGTCGCCATCAAGGTGACGAGCGATGAAATAGCTGCAAGCATCTGCGATCTGAATACCCAGAGAATAACGCGAGTCGCCAAAATACATGTCATCGTGGAGGGAAGTAAGCATCGAGGAATCGCCTGGTTTTCGTTGAGAGCGAATCTCGCGAAAGGATCGATGCAGTGTTTCTCTCTGCTTCTTATCGCTGCACTCGTCCAAAACGAGCATTGTCAGATCACTGTAGATACTTTCCAACACGAGTGGAGTCATGCTTTCAATACTATAGTCATCCCCCATTTTCGCTATAACCTGTTTATTGGTCTTGTCTTCTGTCCACGAAGCGATCCCTTTGATGCAAATCCTGAAACAAATGTCCAAAGGATCAGCAGAACTATAGAGTGTTTTTTTCAGCTCTTCCAAGTTAACCGCTCCATACACGATGCCCAAGTCGAGCATCTTGATAATCGCCAACAGTCCGCTAAGAGCATCAAATCGGCGCTCCTGTTCAACCTTTTCAAAAAAACCATACCCCCCATAAAGTTCGCAAGCATGGAATTCCTGGAAGTTCTCCAGTTGCTCCGGCGACAAACCCAAATGGTCCTGCGCAACGGACATACCAATCTCAGCTAATTTGAAACTGCGATCTTCCATCACAACACCAGCCATTACTTGCCACTTATGGCGCTTTTGACGGGTGTCGGAATCGTCGAGATATGCGAGATGCACTAAAGTTCTCCGGACGCCGCAGGGCATCATGCCACACATCCAATTATTCTCCTTGGGAGATTGATTCGGCAAGTATATATTTGCCAAAAGCTGTAAGCTGACGGCTGATAGCTGAAAGCTGCTCTTTACTGCTCCGCTTCCCTCCAATAATTGGCCCGCGCCACAATCCGCGCGCCGTAATCCTCCACCGTGCGCACGCGAATCGTATGCAGACCCGGCGTAGGATCGGAGGGGCTGAAGGTGATCAGATAGCGATTGCGGGCGTGCTGCGCCGACTCGACGACCCGAGCTTCGAAGCCCTTGTCGCCGGTGAAGGCGTGGTACTCGCCGCCGCTCATGGCCGCCACCTCTTTGGTCACGTTTTTCTTGAAGGCCGGCACAATCATCGCCAGTGTCGAAAACAGGTTCATCACCCGCTCGTCGCCCGAGTCCTTGATGTCGTGCGCCAGCTCAGCCTTCGCCGGAGAGAATGAGACGCTCAGGACCAGCACGTCGGAGCCGCCGATTTTTTCAATCAACTGCGCGGGCTTGGTGTGCCGGCTGCCGTGGTCGCGCTGCTCCGAAATGAGCAAGAGCACCCGCCGGTACTCCTTGGGCTGGGTTTCGAGCAGATCGACCGCGTAGCTGACGGTATCCAGAATCGCCGCGCCCCCGCTGCCCGGCTCCAGATGCTTGAGCGCCTCGTTCACCTCTTCGCTCTTATGCGTGAAGTCGCGGATCAGATGCGGCTTGGCGTCGAAGCCAACCAGAGAGGCCTCGCCTTTGCCGTCGCTCAGGAAGAGATCGAGCAGCGGCCCCAGCTTGGCCAGTTTGCCGAACTCCAGCACGCTCACCCCGCCCAGTTCGACCGCCACCACCAGCGCCACCGGCGCCGTGTCCATCTCCTCCTGCACGCGAATCTTCTGCGGTACGCCGTTGTCTTCGAGGATGAAATCCCGCGGCTTGAGGCCGTAGATCACGCCGCCGCCGCGCTTCTCGACGAGCGTGGGCACCAGGACCTCGTTGGCCGTCACGTGCAGCGTGGTTGTGGTGGTGTCGGCATGGACGCTGGGAAGCGGTTGCGGAGGCTCAATGGGGGGCAATTGCTGCGCGCCGACAGCCACGGCGGCCGCCAGCAACGCCGTACCAGCTAAGCAAAGTAAGTGAAATAAGCCGAATCTCATACAGTTAACAGCTTACAGCTATCAGCTTTCGGTTGTCGGTTGACGGCTGACGGCTGAAAGCTGACCGCTGTCTACGCCCGCTTATGCACTTCCCGATCCATGCGGCCAATCCAGCCCAGGTAGCTGAGAAACTCCCAGCGCTCGGCCCACAGGAAACCCAGCACGTCCCTGGAGGTCAGCGTCTCCGCCTTCATGCCGGAGTAGGTCTCGACTCGCCAGCGCATATACTCGCTGCGCCACGGAGCCAGCCGGTGGCCGCGCGTGGCATTCCAGAGAAAACGAAGTGGAGCGCAGAAGGCGAATCTCATTGTATTGAGTATAAACGGGGCGTGTTGAGGTTCGTGGTTTCCCACCCTTGGCGCAAAGACAAGAACGCGCCAAGGATGGGGCACCCAGCGAATCTCATTGCATTGAGTATAGACGGATAAGCCCATGCGAGCGAAGAGCGGCCGCCCACGGCGCTCTCGAATCTCCTGCAACGCCATCGCTCCTTTCGCCTCTGCCGGGAAGCTTAACTGCACAGCATCGAATCCACAACCCTGGAGGCCACGGCCCCGGTGGATACCTTGTAAGTTCCCGCCGCCAGCGCCGCCTGAATGCCGGCCACCTTGTCCATGCGCACTCCTGTATCGCCCGCCGTCTGAGAGACCTCGCTGCCCGCGCTTCCGTCCGCCGCCGCTTCGCTCTTCGTCTGTAGCGTTGTGGCTAGCGCGAGCGCGGGCGTCTCCAATAGCGACTTCAATTCTTTAATTCTGCTGCGCATGTCGATATCATGGCTCCTGCCGGTTTCATCGACATCGCTACCAACCACTTTAGTCATTCATGAGTTTTAATGAGGTATTGCCGTGCAGATTTTCAGTTACTTGCATGGTTATTTGCATGTTACTCGCGGGCGTGAGCTGCCGCACAATACTGCTGGCTATTCCCTATTTTCAGTTTTCAGTTCTCAGTTCTCAGTTCTCATTGCCGCACCCGCTCCACCGGCTTGCGCGAACGCAGCCGGTCAAAGGCCCCGTGCGCCGCCAAATCCTTGAGCGCGCCCCGGAGATGCACCACCGCCGATGCATGCACCTGCGAGACTCGCGACTCCACCACCCCCAGCGCCAGGCCGATCTCGCGCATCGTCATCTCCTCGTAGTAGTAAAGGCTCATCACCAGCCGCTCCCGCTCGGGCAGATTCTGAATCGCCTCGGCCAGCCGCTCTTCCAGCTCGCCCCGCAGGCAGCGAAAGAGCGGGTCCTCTTCCGGACGGCCCGGCACATAGGCCAGCTCCTCATCGCCCGAATCCTCATTGCGCTCTATGTGCAGGGTGCCGATCTCCAGGCCCTTCAGATCGCCCAGCAACTGCTGATACTTTTCCAGATCCAGCTCCATCTCCACCGCCACCTCAGCCTCGTTGGGCGCGCGGCCCATCCTCGCCGTCAGCACCCGGATCGCCTCCTCCACCGCCCGGCCCTTGCGGCGCAGCTCCCGCGGACTCCAGTCCAGCGTCCGCAAACTGTCCAGAATCGCGCCCCGGATGCGAAATTGCGCATAGCTGCGGAACTGGACTTTTTTGGCCGGGTCGAACTTGGAGAAGGCATCCATCAGCCCCACCACCCCGGCCGAAACCATATCCTCGATGTCCACATGCTGGGGCAGCCGCTCGTGAATGCGGCGGGCCAGGAAGCGGACAATGGGCAGGTGTTCGAGCAACACCCGCTCCTGCTCGCCGGTCAGCACTGGAAACTGCACGCCGCAGGGCGGATAGCTGACCGGCGGAGCACCGCACCGCGGCGTCCCCTGGTTCCCCACCGTATTCGCCGCTTCCATCCCCATTTACTTCCTCTTTTCGAATCGCCAGACGAGGCATCATTAGCTCCAGCCAATGCTTGACGTGAAGTGAGCTGGACTAGGACATAACAGCACGGGAAGCGCCGCGGCTAAGGCGGCGGGGATAAGCCGTCTCAAAGAATCGGCCAGGCGGCGGACCAGTGGAGTTCCCGGCTCGCGCTCGAAGCCAGCATCCTAGGGCCTATCTCCGGCGGGAGCGTGGGGTTCGAGGGCGCCGTCTGCGTGCCCAGCGCCTGGCGCAGGAAGTGGAAGACCACCAGCAGCCGCACCATCGGCGTCACGGCCATCAGAATCGCCGGCAAAAGCGCGATCCACCTGGCGCGAACATACGGGGAATGGAAGCAGAATTTTGTGGGCCAGCACGTCTGGGCGTGAGGGTATCTGGTATCGAGCGTGGGCAAGGATGAGGGCGTGATCCGAGACTACATTCGCAACCATGAAGTGGAAGATGAGCGACCGGAGCAACTGAACCTGTGGAAGTGACCGGCCATCGATAGGTGGCTCAACTCAATCGGGGCCGCGTTCGCGTCCCCGCTCAAGCCGCTTTAAGCGGCTCACACCGTAAAGCCCCGGATTTGCCGGAGGATATTGACTCCCGACAGACTCCCAGTGTCCTGTCTCTGAAATAAATGGGCGGTTGTCTCAAGTGGGGGTAAGTACAGTGCTCTGGGGGCTCTCCTATTCCCTAATCGCTGCTTTGTCCCACGTCTCCAAAAAGCACAGCAACTCTCCCGGCGGCCTGAGCCAAATCTCGGCTGCCGTCTCGCGGAATTCACGCCGCACCAGCACGCTCAACCCGCGCTTGCCAATCCGCCGCACCGCCCGGAAGGCCGCCTCGTCGCTGAGATCGTCGCCCAGAAACGCTGCTGGCTCGCCTGGCCCAGCCTCCGCCAGAATCGCCTCGACCGCTCCGCCCTTGTTGCGTCCAGCGCGCAGCTCCAGGCCGGCATCAAACTCCAGCAGAGCCAGCCCCTCCATGCGCGCCAGCGGCTCGAAGAGCGCCCGTGTCCGCTGTTCAATCTGCGCAGCCTGCTTGCGCGTTGCCCCGCGCCAATGCATTACCAGCCCGTTGGCTTTGTCCTCGAAGAGCCCGTCCAGGCTGTCGCGCTTCAGAAACTCCCGCAGCTCTTCGAGCTTCTGCTGCGTCGCCGCCGGAGCCTGCTCCAACTCCCGCCGACCGTCGGGAAAAAGCCGCTCGGCTCCATGCAGCCCCCAAACCTCCAGCGGTGGGTCAAGTCCCAGCATGGGCGCAATCTCCGCGGCAGGCCGTCCGGTTATTACCACCATGCGTGTGCGGTCTTGTCCTTGAATCCGCCCCAGCAGCTCCCGCACCCCCGCCCACGGCCGCGCCTGAAAGCGATCCACCCGGAATGGCGCCAGCGTGCCGTCGTAGTCCAGCAGTAGCAACGGGCGCGCGCTCTCCGCAAACCCGCCAAAAAAATCGTCCAGTCTTTCCGCCGCTTCTGAAGTCAACCGTCCCCGCTTTCCAAGCCAAGTTTATCGCGCAACCCGCCCGCTGTCGGAACCGGCCTGCTCCCTGATCCGTGTTCCCTGATCCCTGGAATGCGTTATCCTGTCGATGAGAGCGGCGCAATCCTTCACCCCGCAGGCCGGCAAACGCGATGGCGATACAGACAATCGAAAAAACCGCCAAGAATCTTGTCCTTACGGTGCAGGACTACTCGCTGTTTGCCTGGCGCGCTTTCACAAACCTCTATCGCCCTCCCATTTACTGGCCCGAGTTCCTCGTTCAAGCGGACATCATCGGTTTCGGCTCCATATCCATTGTGGTGCTCACCGGACTCTCCACCGGCGGCGTGCTGGCCCTGCAATCCTCGGCCACACTAGCTCAGTTCGGCGCCACCGCCATCACCGGTCAGTTTGTCTCGCTTACCATGATCCGCGAGCTGGGTCCGATACTCACCGGCGTCATGGTCAGCGGCCGCAACGCCTCGTCGATGGCCAGCGAACTCGGATCGATGGTGGTCACCGAGCAGATCGACGCCATGCGCGCCCTGGGCGTGGACCCCCTGCGCAAACTGGTCACTCCGCGCATCGCTGCCACCATCACCATGCTCTTCTTCCTCACCATCGTTTCCGACGCCTGCGGCATCGCCGGCGGCGGCCTGGTCACCGTCTTCATGAACCACCAGAACGGCACACAATACCTGAACATGGCCTGGGAGCACCTTCGCGTTCCCGATATCATCCAGGGACTGGTCAAGCCGCTCTTCTTCGGCTACATCCTGAGCTCTATCGGCTGCTTCTACGGCATGAGAACCACGGGCGGCACCCAGGGCGTGGGCCGCTCCACCATTCAGGCCGTCGTCTGGGCATCGGTGCTCATCATCTTCGTCGACTTCCTGCTCACCCAGGTGCTTCTCACTCTCTTCCCGCCAATATGATCGAAACCAGCGCATTCACTCAGCCCGATCAAGACCAGGCTCCCGTCACGGATGCCGGCCCGGTCGTCGTCTTCCGCAATGTCACCATCGCCTTCGACGGCCCGCCGGTGCTGGACGACGTCAGCTTCTCCATTGCGCCCGGAGAAACCCGCATTCTGCTAGGCCCCGCCGGCGTAGGCAAGAGCGTCCTGCTCAAGCTGGTCAACGGCCTGCTCCGCCCCGACCAGGGCAGCATCCTGCTCTTCGGCGAAGAGATCTCCCATATGCCTGAGCAGAAGCTATTTCCCCTGCGCACCCGTGTCGGCATGGTTTTTCAGGAGGGCGCGCTCTTCGATTCGCTCTCCGTCCGCGACAACGTCGCCTACCAACTGATTCAGGAGCAGGTTCCCGACGAGGAAATCGACCAGCGCGTCCGCGATGCCCTGCGCTTTGTCGAGTTGGAGGAGACCTTCGACCTCTTTCCGGCCAGCCTCTCCGGCGGTATGCGCCGCCGCGTGGCTATCGCCAGAGCCCTCATCCGCACGCCTGAATTGCTGCTCTACGACTCGCCCACCGGCGGCCTTGACCCGCTCACCTCGACCACGATCATTGAATTGATCGTCAAGGAACGAGACGTCTACCACACCCCCTCGCTCCTGGTTACCCATCGCCTGCAGGACGCCCTGCTGCTCTGCAACCACCGCTTCGACCCGGAACAAGGCCGCATGGTACCGCTGCCCAAAGGCCAGACCGATCCCGGCACAACCTTCTTGATGCTCGAAAACGGCCGCCTGATCTTCGACGGCTCGCTGCATGAACTGGTGAAGAGCAAGAATCCGTTTGTGCGCGAGTTTCTGGAGTAATGTCTATATGTTCTTTTGCTGAGACATTGGCTGCAACCGCCTACGTCCGCCTGCGCCACAGAAGCATACTGGCCATGAACAAGATGCCGCTTCCCATCAGCGAGAGAGTTCCCGGCTCCGGATGACAGATTTTTGTGGCGCGAATTTCAGATTGAGAACACTAGCGTTTGGCGCCGGAACCAGCGGCTGCCGGCTCGGGAATCTCCGCCACACGCATCCCCGCCGGCGGCTTGAAGAGCGCGGGGTCCGGCTCAGAGCGATCGACGTTGCTCAACTCAGTGGTCACCGTTCCGGTACGCGGATCGCTGCTCATCTGGCGCACTGTGGTCTTCAACTCCGCCGAGGTCCAGGTCTCCGAGACCACCGTGAAATCGCGGTCGTTGTCTACCGTGCCGGCGGCAATCACCTGCGTGGCGCGCGTGCCCGCAACCTCCAGGCCGGCGATGGTCTCCGACGATAAGGTCTCCGTGCGTAGGTTAGCGCTCTCCTGACTTGAAAAGGCAGAAAGAGCAACCGGCGTGTTCGCGGTTCGCTGCAACGGAGTGTGTGCACCCGTCGGCGAGGCCGAAGGCGCGGAAGCCTGTGAGCTCAGCAAGCCATTCAGTTGCGACTCGGGCAGATGAGTAGCCGAAGTAAAGGTCACAGCGGAGTTGCCGGTGACCCAGGTGATCGCCTTGCCCTCCGCCGGGTTCCAGAGGGTGACAATATGACCCTGCGGCGTGGCCCCGGAGTTCAATGTGCTCTCGGCGCGCATGCGTCCCTCGGAGTCGCGCCAGAGCTGCACCTCGACGGTGCTCTTGATGACCGTGCCGTCGGAGAGCGTCTGCTCGCGTACCGTTGTCTCGGTGGCGGAAAACGGCAGACCCTTCACCGGCCCCCAGTTGGCCACTCTCGGCATCACCGCGGAGACCACCGCATTGATGGCCGGGTCCGGCGCGCTGGCGATGGAAGCCGGAGCGGAAACCGGCTGTGCGGCGGTCACCTGAGTTCTCTGGGCGCTCAAGTTGGGCGCTAGTGCGAAGGTGGCGAGAAGGGTCAACGAAAGAATGCGCATAAAAAGCTCCTCAATTGCGGACAGCGCCAGTTTACACTCCGCTACGCTTCCGTTCAATCGCCGCATCGATCCGCGGCGTGGCTCAGGCTCTCGGCCAGAAGTGATCCTCTGTACAATCGCGCAGCCGCTGGGCCGCGTCCTCGGGGGTGATGTCGCGTTGCGGCATGGCCAGCATTTCAAAGCCCACCATGAACTTGCGCACCGTCGCCGAGCGCAGCAGCGGGGGATAGAAGTGGGCGTGGAAGTGGCTCTCAGGATGCGCCTCGCCATCGGTGGGCGTCTGGTGAAAGCCCATCGTATAGGGAAAGCTGGTCTGGAAGAGATTGTCGAAGCGTGTGGTGATCCGCTTGAGGGCATCGGCCAGGCCGTCGCGCTCGTCGCCATTCAGCTCCGGCATGGAGCCAACGTGGCGGCGGCTGACCAGCAGCACCTCGAAGGGCCAGATCGCCCACCAGGGGACGAGAGCCATGAAGTGCTCATTCTGGAAGACGATGCGGGCCGGTTCGTTCTTTTGCGCGACCTCTTCGGCGGCCATGTAGTCGCAGAGCAGGCACCTTCCCGTGCGAGCGAGGTGCTGGCGCTGGGTCGCGACCTCGGCGGCCGGCTCATCGGGAACAAAATCGGTGGACCAGATCTGGCCGTGGGGATGCGGGTTGCTGGCGCCCATCATCGCGCCGCGGTTCTCGAAGACCTGCACGTACTTGATCCAGTCCATGGCGGCCAGATCCTCGTACTCCTGCGTCCAGGCGTCCACCACGCGGCGAATCTCCGGCGGGGTCATGCGGGCCAGGGTCAGGCTGTGGTCGGGATGGAAGCAGACCACCTTGCACAGTCCGCGCGCCGGCTCGGCCACCAGCAGAGGCGAGGCTGGCGCGGCTTTCTCTGAAGACTGGGGGAGATCCGGTGAATCCGGCAGCAGCGCGGCGTAGTCGTTGATGAACGAGAAGATGCCCTCGTAGGCCGGGTTTACGGCCCCGCCGGCACGCTGATTCCCCGGACAGAGGTAGCACTTCGGATCGTAAGCCAAGCCGGAGGGCGCGGCCTTCTGGCCAACTTCGCCCTGCCAGGGACGCTCGGTGCGCTGCGGCGAAACCAGCACCCACGACTGCCGCAGCGGATTCCACCGGCGATACGGATACTGACCTTTCTTGTCCATGCTTGCTCCCGAAGAACCATGTTAGTTCAGTACGTTGCGAGACTCCTGCTCATAGCGTCTGCGCGTCTGCGAACCCCTGTCTCCTCCGGAATTCTTCGAAAACCTTCTTTAGTTGCTTCATATCCATCTCCGTCAGGGAAGACAAGCCAGTTAGGAGGCGCAATTCTTCCTGATAGCGCGGTCCTGACAAATCCAGCGTCTTGGCTATCGCCTTAATTCCTCCAATGTAGCGCCTTCGCTTCTGCTCGATCGATTCGCCGGCCCGCCGTGCGTAGAGCTTTTGCTCGAAATATCGACGGGCGTTTCCCATTTCTTCTTTCTTAAGCTTTGTGTATTTCGAAACATTGAAATGGTTTTTGAATTCAATCTGCTCACGACTATAGTCGGCAGATATTGGCTTCCGGCGCCTTCGAAGCGCGGTCGCTTCAGCCAATTTCATAATTAGTTGCTGAATTTCCTCGCCCTCCTCGGCGGAGATCTCTTGCCCGTCCTCGGCGTCGCCGGAACGAGGCTTCTCTCCTTTAGCGAGCCTTCGCATCACCTTGCTGATTTCCGTGGGAAAGAACTCACTTCGCACGGCGGGGTGTTTTCTCAGCAAGGAGCCGAGTTTTGTCTGGCCCCAAATCTCAGCTTCAACGGTTGACTCCCGGACCTCTTGCTCAACCCATGTCTTTTGAGTTCGAGTGGGATCCTTGGGTGTTATGAAGACCAGCTTCTTGGGGAGTTGGCAGGAAATAAGAACCTTGCGGGTGTCATTAACGAACTTGTCTTTCCGAGGGCTGCCTTCAGGAAAATTGAATTGGAAGGCTGTCTCCGAATCCGCCTCATAACCATCCACTGCGGCGTCTGGAGCCGAAAACGCCTGGAAGCGTGGGAATTCTTCGTGCAACAAAGCTTTACAGAACTCCTCGAAACGTGCGCCAGTTCTGAGTTCCAAAATGTTCACGTCACCTCCGTGCTGCATCTGCGCTGATCGACGAGACTATTTTACTCCCTCGGCAACAGTGGCAAGATCAGATTCTCTGCCACGGCGGGACGGCTGCGTGGAGCCTTTTTGAAGGTAGCGTCGCGGCGGTGCAGCGGGTACTCCGGCTGCTTGCCTTTCAGAATTTGCTCGACGGTGAGGATTTGCAGCTTGGGATAAGTAGTGCCGTCGGATGACTTGTAGAGACCTGCTTCGGCTGCTTGCCGGAGCATTGGCCTAGTCGGTTCTTCAAAGCAGATAAAAACGCCGATCTGTGCCTTTTCATGATCCAGTACGCCCTCCAGATCGCGAACCTGGGGCACGGATACGCTTCCCGCCTTAACAGAAAAGATGATCTGCTTGGAGTGGCCGGAGTCGTCGTCGTGGAAGTAGAGCCGCCCGTCGATGCCGCGATCCGCGCCCTTCTTCTGCTCAGCGGGACGCGCGCCAACCTGTCCCAGCGCCCACCACTGGAACTGGTACTTGTTCTCTGCGGCCAGCGCCGCGGCACCTGCGTAATCCGTCGGCTCGCCGATCACGTCATAGGTAGACCTAATTTCAGGGCCAAAGGCGTCCGAGAGTCGCTTCTTGATGAGGCCGATAGCTAAGTGTGTAATGTCGATGCCGATCCAGCGACGATTGAGGCGCTGCGCCACCTGGACTGTCGTTCCGCAGCCACAGAAAGGATCGAGAACCATGTCCCTTTCGTTGGAACTGGCATTGATGATGCGTTCGAGAAGGGCTTCGGGCTTTTGCGTGTCGTATCCTAGGCGCTCGGCTGCGGCAGAGTTGAGCGGCCTTATATCTGTCCAAATGTCCCTAATAGCGACTCCGGCAAGATCCTTGATGTAGGTCTTCATGCGAGGCTTGCCGCGTCGTGACTTGGTAATGCGCCCTTCGCTCCATAACCTGTCCAACCCCTCTTGGTCGAACGCCCAATGTCGGCCATGCGGGGGATCAATAGTCTTTCCGTCAAAGACACGTGGGGGACCTTGGCCAGCACCGGTGAGGTCGGAAAGGCGATAAAGCCCGCCCTCATCTCTTAGTAGATCGTGCCCTTTCGCGGTAGCCTCCGTCTGTGGCTTCGCGGGAGGATTCCAACTTGTCTTCTCACCCCTGCTGAAGAAAAGCAAAATGTCGTGGACTCTTCCGTATTGTTTTCCAGACTTTCTGCCAGTCGTGCGTTCCCACACCACCTCATTTCGAAAGAACTGCGGCCCAAAGACAGCATCCATCAAAATTTTCAGGTAGTGGCTGGCGGTCGGATCGCAGTGCAGATAGATGGAGCCGGTTTCTTTGAGCACGCGACGCAACTCAACCAGCCGCGGAGCCATCATGGCGAGATAGGCCATCATGTCGGAGCCGCCGAGAAAAGTTCGGAAGGAGCGCAGGGCATCAGCCACCCGGCCGCCCTTTTCGATAATCTGTTCCAAGGTTCGCTCGGCTTCGATATTCCACTCCCAGGTGTCCTCGAAGGCGTGAATCTGGGAGCTGGACTGCGAGCCGTCCTTCTCAGCGAAGAGGACGTTGTAGTCCTGACGCGAGTTGAAGGGAGGGTCGAGGTAAATGAGGTCTACCGACTCGTCCTTGACGTACCGCTGAAGGACATCGAGATTGTCGCCGTAATAGAGTTTGTTTTTCTCGGAAGCCATGTGATTGTGTAGAGGTTAGCACAGTTGCCGGTTCTGGGAAATGGACTCGGTTATGCCTCATGCCTGGACCGCATGCGAGGATAGTTCTACCATAGACGCTTGTACCAGAACTCAGGCGTTTGCGCCATGCCCAAACCAAGGAAAGTCCAAATGCTATCGGCAGAGGAAATCGTCAGCCAGCAGGATCGCGAGACGCGCGCATGGCACCAGGCGGAGGCCGGCGCCGCCAAGCCCGGCTCATGCACGGATTGGCTGAACCTGGTCAGCGGCCAGCATCGCGCCAACTTCGAGCTGTGGCACATTGAAGACGAGGCGCGCGTTCCCGGCGCAACCGACGCCGAGATAGCCGCGGTGAAGCGGCGCGTGGACTCCACCAACCAGCGGCGCAACGATCTGGCCGAGGGGCTGGACAGCGCCTTGCTGGCCTGGCTCGCAGCCCGCGACCTGCCCAACCCGGCGGCGGCGTTGCACTCCGAGACGCCGGGGCTGATGATCGACCGGCTCTCGATCCTGGCGCTGAAGATTTATCACACGCGCGAGGAAGCGGAGCGCGCCAACGCTCCCGAGGGCCACGCTCAGCGGAATCTCGACCGGCTCGCCATCCTTGAGGAGCAGCGGGCGGATCTGGCCGCCTGCCTGGATGCATTGTGGGGCGAAATCCTGGCGGGGACGAAGCGATTCAAGCTCTATCGCCAATTGAAAATGTACAACGATCCGTCGCTGAACCCTGCCGTTTACGGCAATTCCGGAACTGCCGGGCAAGCGAAATTGACTGGCAGATCAGGCTAGCGTATCGGTCCGCCTTGACGTGAGGCGAGGTAATGCGTATAAAGAGTGCCTGAGCAGCCAACTCCCAGACGCGGGTGTTCTGCCGGACTCGAACCGGCTCAACCGCTCCTGAGATGAACAGATTTTTAGCAAACTGATGAGGCAAGAGGCCCGATCCGTGGCGCACGACCATAAGAAAGAACCTTCACCATCCGGCAAGGCCGGCGGACACTCCAGCGCAAGCGCGGGAGCGGCCTTGCAGCACTATCAGGCCGCCGTGCAACTCTTGCAGCAGGGCAAGTACGACAAGGCGCTGGCCGCTTTCGAGAAGATGCTCCCCGCCGCGCCCGCCGAGCTCAAGGAACGCTGCAAGATGTACATCAGCACCTGCCGGCGGCAAATGGAAAAGCACAACCTGACGTTCCTGACGCCCGAGGAGCACTACGACTACGCCGTCTCGCAGTTGAACACCGGCTACTACGAGGAGGCGCGCGAGCAGTTCAACCTCATTCTGGCGGATTATCCCAAGGCCGACTTCGCCTTCTATGGGCTGGCGCTGCTGGACGCGATGACCGGGCGCACCCAGGACTGCCTCAGGAATCTGGGACAGGCTATCGAACTGAACCACAAGAACCGTCTCCAGGCGCGGGTCGACAACGACTTCCAAAGCATGGCCGACGACCCTCGGTTTACCGAGCTGTTATATCCCGAGGTCCCTTAAGGTCTCCTTGATTCCCGCGGCCATATCGTCGAATCCGGAACCGCTTCCGCAGCCGTTTTCTGGCGCTGTGCCGGACAGGCCGCTGCGCGTGGTGGCCATTGGCGGCGGCACCGGCCTCTCCACGCTGCTGCGCGGGCTGCGCAGCCATGTGACTGCGTGCGCGCCCTGCGAGCCGGGCCTCATCAGCGATCTGGCCGCGGTGGTCACCGTCACCGACGACGGCGGCTCCAGCGGCCGGCTGCGCAAGGGCTTCAATATGCTGCCTCCCGGCGACCTGCGCAACTGCATGGTGGCGCTCAGCGAGGAAGAAGATATGCTGGCCAAGCTCTTTGGCCATCGCTTTCGCAAGGGCGATTCCTTGCAAGGACACAACTTCGGCAATCTCTTTGTTGCCGCGCTCACCGAGATCACCGGCGACTTCGGCCAGGCCATCCAACTGGCATCAAAGATTCTGGCAACGCGCGGGCGCATTTTTCCGGTGACCACGGCCAACGCCTCGCTGGTGGCGCGCATGGACGACGGCTCGCTGGTGCGCGGCGAAACCAAAATTACCGCCAGCCGCAAGCGCATCGTGGAGCTGATGCTCGACCCTCCGGACGCGGCTGCTTTGCCGGAGACGCTGGAGGCCATCGAGCGCGCCGATCTGATCACTGTGGGGCCGGGCTCGCTGTACACCTCGCTGATTACCAACCTGCTGGTGCAAGGAATGCCCGCGGCGCTGGCCAACGCCCGCGGCGTGCGCGTCTTCATCTGCAACCTGATGACCCAGGCCAACGAAAGCCTGAACCTGACCGCCTCCGAGCACATCGAGCGGATTTATGAGCACACCCGCGCACCCATCTTCGACTATGCCCTGGTGAACACCGCGGCCTTTTCCGCGGAGACGCTGGCGCGCTATGCGGCCGAGGGAGCCTCGCCTATCGAGGCAGACATCGAGCGCATCGAAGCGCTGGGCGTGCGAGTCATTTCCGGCGACTTTGCCAGCGAAGAGAGCGTGGTCCGCCACGCCGCCGGCCGCGTGACCGGCGCGTTACTGGCGCTGGGGCAAACGGCTGTCGCGGGGCGGCGCTGAATTTTTCTCTTCCCTGCCGATTGCGCGTTGCGATAAAGTGTAGGCTTGCGCGGCTATGAGCCGGCGCAAGCATTGAGGAGGTTTCATGCGAAAGACTCGAGTTTGGATTACGATGAGCTGTTGCCTGTTCGCTCTGGCAATCTTTGCCTGGGCGCAGGCCAACAGAAAACCCGGCCTGTGGGAGATGACCACCAACATGACTTGGCAGCAGTCGCCCATGCCCGGGGGCATGACAATGCCCGGCGGCGGCCCGCACACCACGCAGGTTTGTCTGACCCAGGCCATGATCGACAAGTACGGCGCCCCCATGCCGCAGAGCCGCAACAACGAATGCCAGATCAGCAACGTCGTGATGCACCCCTCCAGCATGACCGCCGACTGGATTTGCAGCGGCAGGATGGCGGGCAAGGGAACCCTGGAATCCTCGTGGACCGATCCCGATCACGCCAAGGGTAAAGTGCACTTTATAGGAGCGATGCCGATGGGGCCGAACACCATGACAATGGAATACACCATCGAGTCCTCCTCCATTTACAAAGGCCCGGACTGCGGCAGCGTCAAGCCACTGCCCATGCCCAGCAACTAGCGTCGAGGCAATCGCCGCCTGGCACAGCGGAGGATGGTCAACGTGTCCCCCTGAGAACAGAGTCAGCCGCCAGAGCCGATCCATGCCGTCAGATCATCCCCGTTTGCGCCAGTCCACGCGGCCGCGCCTTTCGACAGGAATATCGGCAGGCGTTTGGGAAGGCTCAAATGCCTTGCCCGCGGTCACGCCTGTCCGTGGTGGAGGTGCCTGCGCCGCTGGTCAGCAACCTACTCAGAATCGGCAGGCTGACACGTTGCGTTTCCACGAAGTCCACGCCCTCTGCCGTCAGTGTCAATGCTGAGTTGTCCGCTCGGGAGATGTACCCTTTCTTGAGAAGATACCAAAGCGTGAATTCCAGATAATCGCGCGGAAACCCCATGCTGCCTTCGATCGCGGAGAGGGAAACCTCCGGGGTGTTGGGGAAGGCGCGGCGGCGGATATAGAGCACCGCCAGCACCGCCAGCCTCCGGTTCAACTCGCCATCCAGGCTATCCATGAAATCCATCGAACTCGACATCGGGACCGTTTCGGGCGTCTCCTTTGCATGCATCGCATCGTATTCGGCGCGGCGCGCTGAATTGGACAAGACGTCGTAGGCCTCTTTCAGCTGAAAAAACTTATCCGCATCGCCGGTCTCCGGGTTGTCCGGGTGTAAGCGGGCCGCGAGAAACTTATATACACGGTTGATTGTGTCAGGCTCTGCATTGGGACTGATTTGCATGAATTCGTAGTGATCTTGATGTTTCAAAAGGGACTCCTGGGAGATACGCTTCCCTTTCATTAAGATAGCGCCGTGTTCGCTGGAGATTCATCGAAATTCAGGAAATCTGCCTCTTCAAGTTCTCTTCTAGGAACGGAAGTTGCATTTCCGGGGAACGCTGGCACTTCCGGGCATCGATGGAAAGCGCAGTCGGCGCCGGTCCATTCGGAGATGAACGGACGACCGAATACGATGGAGGGATACCCTCACCAGTCCACTGTCCGCTTGAGTTGCCCGCAGGCGGCGTGGATCGTGCGTTGTTAAGCGGCAATCACCATGCGCAGGCGGGAAGGACTTTGAGCCGCGCGCGCATCCCAGCCGGTCGGAATAGCGCAGCAGCGTTGCTGACTCTTTGGAAAGCCGGAGATTGCCGGAAGAATTAAAAGCTAATAGCGAGCTGCTGTTTACACGCCGATCACGTCGCAGAGTTCCTTGACGGCCGCGGCGCTCTTCATCAGCGCGGCGTGCTCCTCATCGCTGAGCCTGATCTCGACGATCTGTTCGAGGCCCGCGGCGCCCAGTTTGCACAGCACGCCCATGAAGTAGCCGTTGACCCCGTACTCGCCTTCCAGATAGGCCGCGCAAGGTAAAATCTTCTTCTTGTCCTTGAGGATGGCCTCGGCCATCTCCACCGCCGCCGCCGAGGGAGCGTAGTAGGCGCTGCCGGTCTTGAGGTACTTCACAATCTCGCCGCCGCCGTCGCGGGTACGCTGGATGATGGCGTCAATGCGCTCTTTGGAGAGCAGTTCGGTGATGGGAATCGAAGCCACAGTGGTGTAGCGGATCAGGGGAACCATATTATCGCCGTGCCCGCCCAGAACCAGGCAGCTCATGTTCTCCACGCTCACCTGCAACTCCTCGGCGATGAAGCTCTTGAAGCGCCCGGAATCCAGGATCCCGGCCATGCCGATGACCCGTTCGCGGTTGAAGCCAGAGAGGCGATAGGCGGCCTGCACCATCGCGTCCAGCGGGTTGGAGACGACAATCAGAATCGACTCCGGCGAATAGGCAACCACGTTCTTGACCACATCGGTCATGATCTTGAAGTTAGTGTGCAGCAGGTCGTCGCGGCTCATGCCTGGTTTACGGGCAATGCCGGCGGTGATGATCACCACGTCGCTGTTGGCCGTATCGGCGTAGTCGTTCGAGCCGGTGATGTGCACGTCGGATCGCTCAATGGGAAGAGCCTGGCGCAGGTCCAGCGCCTTGCCCTGCGGCACGCCCTCGACCACGTCGATCATCACCACATCGGCCAGTTCCTTGGCCATCAGCCAGTGCGCTGCCGTTGAGCCGACATTGCCGGCGCCGATAATACTAACTTTCTTGCGCATTACTTTCCTCCTCGGGGAAATTGGTGAACAGGGACTAGGGAATAGGGACTAGGGATTTAGGGTCGGAAAACTAGTCCCTCAGTCCCTAGTCCCTTAGTCCCTGCCGTTACATATTGCCGATGATGCGTGAAGCGAACTCGCTGGTGCCGACCTTGGTCGCCCCCGCAGTCTGCCGCTCGAAATCATACGTCACAAACTTCTGCAGGATGGTCTTTTCCAGCGACGCCTCAATCAGCCGCGCCGCTTCCTTCCAGCCGATGAAATCCAGCAGCATCACGCCGGAGAGAATCACCGAGCCGGGATTGATCATGTCCTTGTCGGCGTACTTCGGCGCGGTGCCGTGCGTGGCCTCAAAGACCGCGTAGCCGTCGCCGATGTTGGCGCCGGGCGCGATGCCCAGGCCACCCACCTGCGCCGCCGCCGCATCCGAAATGTAGTCGCCATTCAAATTAGTTGTCGCCAGCACGCTGTAGTCCTCCGGCCTGATGATGATCTGCTGGAAGATCGAGTCGGCGATGCGGTCGTTGATGAGCAGCTTCGACTTCCATACGCCGTTGCCGTGGGATGGGCCGATGGTGCGGAGCACGCCCTCGATCTCCAGATAAACCGCGTCGCGGTAGCTCGGAGAGCCCATCTCCAGACCCGGCTCAATCAGCGCGGCATTCTGCTCGACGGTCAGGCCCGGGCAGGCATCGTTGTTGCCCAGAATCCAGCTCTCGCGCTCGGTGACCGTCTCGGCGCGGAACTCCTGCGTAGCCACTTCATAGCCCCACTCGCGGAAGGCCCCCTCGGTGAACTTCTGGATATTCCCCTTGTGGACCAGCGTGACGGTCTTGCGGCCCGCGTCGAGCGCGGCGCGGATGGCGTAGCGCACCAGCCGCTTGCTCCCGAAGATCGAGATCGGCTTGATGCCCACGCCGGAGTCTTCGCGTACTTTCTTCTTGGTTTCGGACAAGAGGTCGTTGTTGAGAAAGTCGATCAGCCGCGCCGCGTCCGCGCTTCCCTCTTTGAACTCGATGCCCGAGTACACATCCTCGGTGTTCTCGCGGTAGATGATGATGTCCACCCGCTCCGGGTGCTTCACTGGGCTGGGCACGCCCTGGTAGTACTTGACCGGCCGCACGCAGGCGTAGAGGTCGAGGAGCTGCCGCAGCGCCACGTTCAGCGAGCGGATGCCGCCGCCCACCGGCGTCGTCAGCGGTCCTTTGATGGAGACGCGGAGATCGCGCGCCGCGGCCACCGTATCGTCCGGCAGCCAGGCGCCGAAGCCCCGAAAGGCCTTCTCGCCGGCGAAGATCTCAAACCAGCGAATCGCCCGCCGGCCGCCGTATGCCTTCTCGACCGCGGCGTCGAAGACCCGTTCGGAGGCCTTCCAGATGTCGCGCCCCGTGCCGTCGCCCTCGATGTAAGGAATGATGGGATGGTCGGGCACGTCGAACTGCCCGTTAGCGTACTCGATTGGCTGGCCGTCCTGCGGCAATTCCAGCCCGTTGTAGGTGGCTTGCATCGGTTTTATTGTGATCCTCCTCACATACAGTCAGTTTAGAGGCTACCACCTGCAAATCGCGCATGGCAATGGCGGAAGAGGCGGAAAAGCCTATCCATGCAGGATGAATGCGCAGATGGAACAGGCGAGTGCCCATTCGTGAGAAATTCTTTGTTCTTACACGTCAAATTTGGCTTGCGGGGCGTACTGGCGCAAGGCGGCAAGGAGTTGCTCGCGGTCCGCAGGATTGACGGTGATGAAACCGGAATCTTCGTCTTGATTCACGAAGAAAATTGACAGATAGCCCGCAAACTGGAATCTGCCAACACGAGTCACTGTCTGCCAAGGAATTTCTCTGACCTTCAAAAACCGACGTTCGCGAAAACAGTCTGAGTCGATCTCCCAGTAAGTAAAGATTCTTTTAAGTATTTGTTGTAAGGCAAATAACCCAGAGAATAGGACCGAGTACCTAAAAAAATCGTTTCCTGGTTTGATGACCCAAAGGAAGGTAAAGAAACATAGCATTGCAATAAGAACCCAAATTTCAGGTCCAAATTTGGCGCGGAATCTCATAATGCAATGAGAATAACGCTCATATTCAAGAAAGTAAAGGAAGATTCGAATTCAACTATCGCTCAAAATCACATTGATCTGGATTGACATCGTGATGTCTTTGCCAGTAGCATCATGATGTGCGGAAGACTCTTACCATTGACGACGACATTGCCGTGCTCATCAAGCAGGAGCAGCGGCGCTCGGGCGACTCTTTCAAGGGGACGGTCAATACCCTGCTGCGCCGTGGTCTCAATTCACACGGCAATCCGGAACCAAAGAAGAAATTTGTCGTCACCCCCATCGCCATGAACACGGGCTTGGGAACACGCTATCAAAAAGTGGAAGACCTGATTGAAGCGCTGGAAGGCCCGATGCACCGATGATCGTCCTTGATGTCAACCTCCTCATCTACGCCTACGACACCACCTGCAAAGAGCATAAGAAGGCTCTGGCGTGGGTCGATGAGGTCTTCTCCGGCGATGAGATCATCGGTTTGCCTTGGCAGACGATCTCCGCATTCCTTCGCATCCTGACCTATCCCGGTGTAGTTGGCGATCGCTTCTCCATGGAACAGGCGCTAGCCATCGTAGACCAGTGGCTGGAAATGCCCCAAGTGCGAACCATGCCCCCCGGCGAAGCGTACTGGAGGCTCTTCCGGGAGATGCTCGTGAAGGGCGATGTGCGGGGTAAGCTCACGACAGACGCGGCCTTGGCGGCAACGACGATAGAGTACGGCGGTGTTTTGTATACAAATGATCGCGACTTTGCCCGCTTTCCAGGCCTGCGCTGGGTCAACCCCTTGCTGCAATCCTGAAGAAGCTCTCCACAAGTCCGCCGCGGCCAGAGCCGGCTACTTCCTGTCGCGATTGCGGTACGTGTATGCCTTGCCCTTTCAAAGCAAAGCGGTATTCCGCAACCTGGGAGGCCTTCCGCCTTTGAGCGCTGCTTCTGCCTTTCGCGTCTATCCGTTACGAACAGAGTGGGTAGAAGCTGGTAACCTGAATCCTGAGAAGAATCACCCGGAAGAGCCGGAGCTTCTCACCCGGCGGGCAGAGGCATGGCGGAGTTCATCATCAAATTGGCCGACGAGCGCGGCCGCGTGCAGGAGCAGGTGCAGTCGGCGGCGACCGCCGAGGAGCTGCGCGCCCGCTTTGCCCACGCCGGCTACCACGTCTTCAGCGTCCGCGCCCGCTCCGGTTTTGGCGGCCTCAAGCGGGGCAAGGTCAAGCTGGAACCCTTTCTGATCTTCAACTCGCAGTTTCTGACGCTGATTCGCGCCGGGCTGCCGATTCTCGGCTCGATTCTGATGCTGGCCAAGAACCAGAAGAACGCGCATTTTGCCGCGCAGTTGGAAGATGTGGCCGCCAGGGTGAAGACCGGCGACTCGCTTTCGTCGGCCTTCGAGGCGCAGAGCGGCTTTCCCATCATGTACACCACCACGCTGCTGGCCGGCGAGCGCTCCGGCAACTTGCAGGAGGTGCTGGAGCGCTACGTCAGCTTCCAGCGCATCTCGCTCACCTTCCGCAAGAAGCTGATCGCATCCTTGATCTATCCCGGCGTGCTGCTGACGCTGGTTACCGGGCTGATCTTCTTCATGTTCGTCTTTGTGATTCCGCAGTTTGCCGAGCTCTACGACCAGATGGGCTCGAAGCTGCCGGCGATGACGATGGACCTGCTGGCCTTCGGCAAATTCCTGCGCCACTATATTGTTTGGATTCTGCTCGTCATGGTTGGGACGGCCTTCGGCGCCTACCGCTTTTCCATTACAGAGAAGGGGCGCGACGTCATCGACGGCGTCCGCATTGGGCTGCCCGTCTTCGGCAAGATCTGGCTCAAGTACCAGGTGGCGCTCTTTGCGCGCACGCTCTCGACGCTGCTGACCGGCGGATTGCCGCTGGTGCCGTCGCTGGAAACCGCGGCCCGCTCGATCAGTTCGCGGCGCGTCTCGCGGGCGGTGATGAACTCCATCACCACGGTGCGCGAAGGCAAGAGCCTGGCCGATGCACTGATCCAGACCAAGATCTTTCCCGATCTGGCCGCCGAGATGATCTCGGTGGGCGAGCAGACCGGCGCGCTGCCGCAGATGCTCAACTCCGTCTCGGAGTTTTTTGAGGAGGACGTGGCGACGGCCCTCGCTGCTTCTCTGGCGCTGATTGAGCCCGCGATCCTCATCGTGATGGGCGTTGTGGTCGTCTTCATTCTCATCTCGCTTTACCTGCCCATCTTCTCGCTGGGACAGACGCCGGGAGGTCAGTAAATCATGGCTGCCGCCACACATTCTGTACCGATTCCGATGCCCGTGGGTCCGCTGCCGGGCTCTCAGGAAGAGCGCGCCCAGGCGGAACTTCTGGCCGCGCGCTATCACGCCGAGTTCGTGGACCTGAAAAACTTCAAGATTCAGCACGAGCTGCTGCGCACCGTGCCCGTCGAGCTGATGTTTCGCTACAACTTCGTGCCGATAGAACAACAGTCTGACGCGCTGGTGATTGCGGTCTCGGACCCTTCGCGGCTGATGATCCTCGATGAGATTGCCGGGCTGCTCGCGCATCGCATCATTCCGCGCGTGGCGACGCTCTCGCAGATTACCGACCTGCTGAAGAAGACCGAGCAATCGCAGCGCGTGCTGGACGAGGCCAGCGAAGGGCTGACCTTCGACGTGCTCACCGGCGACGAAAACTCCGACGAGAATATCTCCATCGAGAAGCTGACCAGCGAAGAGGACATCAGCCCCATCATTCGCCTGGTGGACACGACCATCTTCACCGCTCTGGAGCGGAGAGCCTCGGACATTCACATCGAGACCTACGACGATTCAGTGCATGTGAAGTACCGCATCGACGGCGTGCTGCAAGAGGCGATGGCGCCCATCGCCCGCGAGCATCACTCTACAATTCTCTCGCGCATCAAGATCATGAGCGAGCTGGACATCGCCGAACGCCGCGTGCCGCAGGACGGCCGCTTCCGGGTGCGCTACAAGACGCGCCTGATCGACTTCCGCGTCTCCATCATGCCGACGATTCACGGCGAGAATGCCGTCTTGCGCGTGCTGGACAAAGAGTCGATGAGCGAGAAGTTCAAGAATCTCACACTGGACGTGGTGGGCTTTGCCGACGAGGATTTGCGGCGTTTCCGCGCATACATTCGCGAGCCGTACGGCATGGTTCTGGTGACCGGACCGACGGGATCGGGCAAGACGACGACGCTCTACGCCGCGCTCAACGAGATCAAGAGCGACGAAGACAAGATCATCACTATCGAGGACCCGGTCGAGTACCAGATTCGCGGCATTACGCAGATTCCGGTGAACGAGAAAAAGGGGCTGACTTTTGCGCGCGGGCTGCGGTCGATCCTGCGCCACGACCCGGACAAGATTCTGGTGGGCGAAATCCGCGACAACGAGACGGCGCAGATCGCGATCAACTCGGCGCTGACCGGGCATCTGGTCTTCACCACCGTCCACGCCAACAACGTGGTGGACGTGCTGGGCCGGTTTATCAACATGGGCGTGGAGGCCTATAACTTCGTCTCCGCGCTGAACTGCATTCTGGCGCAGCGGCTGGTGCGCACCATCTGCGAGTACTGCGCCCGCCCCGTTCAGCACAGCGACGCCGAGCTCGTGGCCAGCGGCATGAATCCAGCCGAGTGGCGCGGCTTTGAATTCCGCGAGGGCCTGGGCTGCATGGAGTGCGGCGGTACCGGCTATCGCGGGCGCACGGCGATTCATGAGCTGCTGGACTTGACCGACCCCATCCGGGAAATCATTTTGGCCAAGAAACCCACCTCCGAGGTGCGCAAGCTGGCGCAGAAGGAGGGCATGACCTTTCTGCGCGAGTCGGCGCTGGATCGTGTCCGCCGCGGTATCACCACACTCAAGGAGATCAACAAGGTTACGTTCATCGAGGCGTCGAGATAGAGGCAAGCTTTCAGCTATCAGCTCTCAGCTTTCAGTTATCGCAGTGATTTGCGAGATTCAGGCGTTTTGCAGCAATGGAAGATTTACGAACGAGGAATGCAGAGCTGACGGCTGAAAGCTGATAGCTGAAAGCTCGCTGCCAAGAAATCGAGGAAACAAAGGAATTGAATTCGATTCTCAGCAAGACCGGCTCTCAAATTGGCGCGCGGCCGCCGGTGGCCGTAGAGCTATCGCCGCAGGGTGTGCTGGCTGCCGCTTCGCCGGGGCCGGGCAAGCCGCCCGTTTACGCCTTTGAGCCGCTGCCGCAGGGCGCGCTGGTTCCCGGCATCGGCGAACAGAATCTGCGCGCGCCGGAGCTGGTGGCCAACGCGATGCGCGCGGCACTGGGCCAGGTTTCGCCGCGCACCCGCGCCGTCACGCTGGTTGTGCCCGATACCGTCGTCCGCGTCTTCGTTCTGGACTTCGATTCGCTGCCGGGCAAAGCAGCGGAAGCGATTCCGGTGCTGCGCTTCCGGCTGCGCAAGATGGTTCCCTTCGAGGTGGAGCACGCCGGACTGAGCTACCAGGTTCTGGTCGAGACGAAAAGCGAATGTAAGGTGCTGGCCGCCGTGATTCCCGGCCCCGTCCTGCAAGAGTATGAGGCTGCGGTGCGCATGGCCGGCTTCGAGCCGGGCGCCTTGCTGCCCACCAGCCTGGCGGCTCTGGGCGCCATCGATTCCCTGGGAACCGCCGATCCAGACGCCCCGGTGCTGGCCGCCAACCTCAGCGCGCTGGCGCTGACCACCTCCGTCACCCAGGGCCAGGACTTGCTGCTTTATCGCACCCTCGACCTGCCCGAAGAACCCACTCAGCGGCTGGCTGAGGTGCAGCGCGGCATCGCCGTGGCCGCGGCTTACTATGAAGACAAGCTCGGCGTTCGTCCCCGGCTGTTGTACTACGCCGGAATCGGGGCTGGCGGCAACAGCTCGGCGGAGGACTTTGCCCGCTGGATCGACGATCCGGAGATGACCGTAACCGATCTGGCGCCGCTGCCAGAAACCGGAGCCGCGACGCCGCTGGGCAACCTGATGAGCCTGGCCGGCGTGGTCGGCGCGCTGGCGGGGGCTTAGGGCCTGCTAACCCTTATAGGACGGCAGCGACGGGAGCGGATTTTTTTGAGCTCAAGGAGTGAGGAGCGAGATGTACACGACGTACTTAAGCGACGAGCGACGCAGAGATCGGGAAAATCCGCCTCGTCCCCTCGGGTTGCGGAAAAAATCGGGCCATACTTCGTTGTTGCCCTCGTCCTTGGAACCGCCAAAGCCTTCGGGCTCCGCCTCGTCTGGCCCGATTTTTTCTCGCAACGCTGTCCGCCCTATAAGGGTTAACAGGCCCTAACCATGCGCATCTCCGTCAATCTCGCCACTCGCCCCTACTCCGATCTCGGACCGGCCCTCAAGCGCCTGCGCATCGCTATGGCCGTGCTGGTCGTGCTGGGCATCGTCCTCGGCCTGGGCCTGCGCGCCGATCACCAGAAGGCCGAAGAGGCGCGCGCCACCGAACAGCACGTCCAAAGCCAGATCGATGCCATCAACCAGGAGCGGCAGGGTTACCAGAACATGATGCGCCAGCCGGCCAACGCCCAACTGCTCAATCAGGCCGCGGCGCTCAACCAGCTCTTCGACGAAAAAGCCTTCTCCTGGACGCTGGCCATGGAAGACCTGGAAACTGTTCTGCCGGGCGGCGTGCAGGTGGTCAGCCTGGAACCCTCGCGCGACCCCAAGACCGGCCGCATCACCCTTAAGCTGCGCGTCATAGGAGCACGCGACCGCGCCGACGATCTGGTCCAGAACCTGGAACACTCCCGGCACTTTCTGCTGCCCCACATCGTGAGCGAAAGCTCTGAATCCACCGGCGGACCCAACGAGAGGTTGGAGGCGGTGAGCGCCTCGAACCGCTTCAACTTCGAGCTGCTGGCCGAATACAACTCGGCGGCACCGGTGGAAGGCAAGGCGGAAAAGAAGAGTGAGAAGCCGCAGGCCACCGGAGAGCGCGCCGGCCAGAGTGGGCCGCCGCACCACGCGATTCATCCGCTTCCCACGGCACATGGACAGCAGCACAGCCAGCCGCCCTACACCGGCAATGAGTGGTTCAGACTCAACGGCAATCCCAAACCCACAGCCAAACCCACTCCCAAACCCAATGCAGGAGGCCCGCGATGAGCAGCAGCCAAACCCCTTCCCTCCTGCGCGAACGCCTGACCTCCCCGCTCACCTGGCACTACGTTGCCTTTGCCGTGCTGCTGGTCGCGGTCATCGGCCTCTCCATTCGCTTCGGCCTGGACTGGAAAGCCACCAACGGCAGCTCCAGCGACGCGCTGGTAGCCAGGCAATTTGAGTTGAAGGCTCTCGACCTGCAAACCGCCCCCCTGCGCGGCCTGGACAAGCGCGTCGCGGACTCCCGCGCCCAGATCAAAGCCTTCCTCGACAAGCGCATCCCGCCCAGCTACTCCTCCATCGACCGCCGCATCGGCGAGCTGGGGGTCAGTTCAGGCGTGCGCCTCACCAGGGTGCAGTACACGCAAGGCAAGCCCGGCTCCGATCTCACAGAGATATCCATGGACGCCAGCATCACCGGCAGCTATCCGCAGATCATGCGCTTTGTGAACAGCCTGGAGCGCAACCAGACCTTCTTCGTTATCCGTGGCTTGACCTTGACCGGCCAGCAAGGCGGGCTGGTGAATCTGCGGCTGCAGGTCTCCACCTGGCTGAGGCCGGCCGATGCGGCGGCCAGCGGTTTGCCGCCCACTCCGCAACCCGGTGATGCCTCCGCCGCGCCAAAATCGGCTGCCACTCCCGGAAAGGAGGGTGAGTAGCCATGGCCCTCCAAATGGGAACGGAAAACAAGAATCAGGTCCGCATTCTGATCGTCCTCGGCGTGATCCTGGGTTGCGTTGCTGTCTACGTGATCAAAGATAACTTCTTTGCCAGCGCCCCATCGTCCGCGCCTCCGGCCGCCCGGCCTGCTGCTGCTCAGCCAGCCAAAGCTCCGGCCAACGCTCAGAAGTCTGCGGCAACCCCCTCCTCCGCCGCCGCACAGGAGGCGCAGAAGCTCTCCAACGCCGGCATTGACCCCGCCCTGCACCTCGACAAGCTGGCGCAGACCGAATCGGTCGAGTACCTGGGCACGGGCAGAAACATCTTCTCCGCCGAGTCGGTGCCCGCGCCCATCGAAAAACTGGCAGCCAGCCCTCGGCCCGGCCAGCCCGGCGTAAACGCTGCCCCGGCAGCGCCCGTAAAACCCACTCCGCCGGCGATCGATCTGAAGTACTTCGGCTACTCCCAGGCCAAGGACAAATCGTTGCAGGCCTTTTTCGTCCGTGGGGAGGACATTTTTGTCGCCCGCAGCGGCGAAGTTGTGGACCACCGCTACAAGGTGGGCGTCATTTTGCCGGGCAGCGTCGAGGTGACCGACCTGGGCTACAACAACACGCAAAAGCTGCCGTTGCAGACGAATTAGTGAAGAAGTGAACGAGTGAAAAAGTGAACACCGTGCCCCATCCTTTTCACGCTCTTTGTGAATAGGATGGGAACCACGAATATGATCCGAAGCGTTTTTTCCCATGAAGACTTCCGCCCCAATCCGCCGTCCCCAGCCCTCCGAAGAGGGCTATATGCTGGTTGCGGTCATCTTCCTGGTGGCGCTGCTGACGATCTCGCTGGCCGTCGCCCTGCCCAGGATTTCCAAAGAGATTCAGCGCGACCGCGAGATCGAGACGATGCATCGCGGCAAGCAGTACATCCGCGGGATCAGGATGTACTACAAGAAATTCGGGGCCTATCCGCCCAACGTCGATGCGCTGGTCAAAGGCACCAACAACATCCGCTTCCTGCGCAAGAAGTATGCGGACCCGACGACCGGCAAGGAGGATTGGAAGCCGATACACTTAGGCCAGAACAAGGCTCCTATGGCGATGGGCTTCTTCGGGGTGCCGCTGGGCGGCTCGACGATTGCCGGCGTCGGACCTAGCGGCGGGAACATCCCTCCGGGAAACGGCCTCAACCCGCAAACGCCGCCGGTCGATCCCAACGCGCCGCCAGTAGACCCCAACAATCCTAGCGCCACCACTCTGGCCACTGGCCAGAACGGTCAGCCCGGACTGAACGGGCAGACCTTCGGCGGAGCCGGCATTATCGGCTTCTCTCCCAACAGCCCCAAGAAATCTATCCTGGTCTACAAGACGAAGGACCACTACAACGAGTGGGAGTTTGTCTACGATCCGATCGTCGAGCAAATGATGACACCGGGCGGCGGCCCTGGCACTGGCCTACAGCAAACTCCTATGCAGAACAATCCCATGCAGAACAATCCTACGCAGAATAATCCTATGCAGAATAATCCCATGCAGAATAATCCGCAGCCCACCCAGCTCACGCCATCACAATAGTTCCAGCGAAAGCCCAAACGCGGCAAGGCCCGCCCCCGCGAACGGGGCGGGCCTTGCCGCATAACCGAACCAAACTGAAAAGTCGACCGGAGCTACGTGCTGAAAGACGAGCCGCAGCCGCAAGTACTCTTCACCTGGGGGTTGTCGAACTTGAAGCCGGCGGCTTCAAGGCTCTCGACGTAATCCACGGTGCAGCCGTTCAGGTACATCAGCGAGGTGGCATCGACGAAGACCTTCATGTCCTCGAAGCTGAAGACCTTGTCCATCATGCCGGCCTGGTTCTCGAAGGCCATGGAGTACTGGAAGCCGGAGCAGCCGCCGCCGACTACGCCGATGCGCAGCCCCGCGGGCAATGGATCCTGGGTGGCCATGATCTCGCGAACTTTGGCAATGGCCGGGGGGGTTAGGGTGAGAGGCGCCTTCTTGACGGTTTCCTGTGCGGGGGTAACGGTTGCTGTGGCCATGAATTCTCCCAAAAATGTGGAATACTTGCCGGAAACTTAACTCTACCGCTCCGCGAGCTGGGATACAAGGCCCCGTAGGCGGCTTCGTCTTATTGGATGCAACGGAAGAGGGGAAAGTCGCAGAAGAGGCGGGCCTTGGAGCTGCGTTCGACTTCCCTGTCCGGGACAGGAGTGGCGAGGAGCGGAATCGCGCGAGGCTCGGCTCAAGGACCTGTGATAATTTTGTCTCCCAGCGGCACGTTTTTGGGGGTATGATGGTCAACCAGATGGCTTCTTCGTTGGACGGAGCCGTGTAATTATTTGGATTCCGCCCGTGTCGGGGCTGAGAAAACTTTGGGAGGTAGGCTCATCATGTTCTATCCGGTAATGATAACCGTTTGGGGAGTGCTGGCGGTGGTCGCGGTCGCTCTCTTTCTCTATCGCACTAGTTTGACCCGCGACGAAGACGACCAGATCTACCTGGACGATGCCTTCCAGCACGAGAAGGCCGCGCAGGAGGCCATTATTGCCAAGGTCAACAAGATCGAGCCCGCGCTGCGCATCTCCCTCTGGGCGGTGGGGACGGTGACGGTGATCCTGGTCGTGGTTTACCTCGGGGGCTTAATCGCCGAGTTCTTGAAATAATCGCTGATTTTTCTGCAATATGCGCGGCCAGCGGCGGCCCGAGCGCATCCGCTGGCTGGCGTGTCACAGCGTTTGCGCTAGAACACTGCCCGGTCCCGTCTTCTGCTCCTACTCCACTTCCTGCCTGGTGCGCTTCTATGGGTTAGACGTGAAACCGGCCGCGATGTGGCTGGGTGCGCGACCTCAGCCCGCTCAGAACCCGCTGGCCACCAGCCAGGCTTCGGTCAGCTCCAGTTCGGGCTTCTTCTCGGCCAGCATTTGGGCGTGGGCCAGCTTCACCAGCACATCCGCCTCCACATTCAACGGAGCGCCGATGTTGAGCGTGTGCAGATTCGTTCGCCAATAGGTCAGCGGCAGAATCGCAATGGTAATCGCCTCGCCGTCAAAGTCCGCGATCGTCAGGCTGATACCTTCGACGGCCACCGAGCCTTTATGGACCATCCAGGGGCGCACCTTTTCGGGCATGCGCACCTTCAGGGTCCAGTCGGTGGTCTGCTTATCAAAGTTGGGGCTGAATTCCGGGATGACCGGGTCGAGAGCGGTCATCGTACCGCAGCAGTCCACGTGGCCCTGCACAATGTGGCCGCCCAGCGGACTGCCGGCGGCGGTGGGCAATTCCAGGTTGACCTTGGCGCCAGCGGTCAGCGCGCCCAGCGAGGTGCAGTCCAGTGTCTCCTGCGCCAGATCGGCGTGAAAGAGGGTGGGGTTTACATCCAACGCGGTCAGACAGGCGCCGGAGACGCCCAGTGAGTCGCCCTCGCGCAGCCGCCCGGCGATGCCCGGAGCCTCGACGGTGATCCGCCGCACCCCGCCCCGGCTCTCCAACCCAACCAGCGTGCCCGTCACTTCGATGATGCCGGTGAACATGGTTCTATTTTACAGAGATCAGGGATCAGGGATCAGGGGTCAGGGGTCAGGGAGCAGTTCTGTGCATGAGCGATAGAGGTGATTTTTATCGCTCATAATTGCCCGGTTTTATGAGCGATAAAAGCTATTTCTTTCGCCGATGTCGCCAACGTACCGGTTTTATATTCCTGTTCCCGATTCCCTATTCCCTGTTCCCTGCCTCTTCCGGCCACGGGTCTTTGAGCAGCGAACACAATCCCAGATCGTTGCCGTAGCGCTCGACTTCTACCTCGGCCATGCGGATGGCGCTGGCCATGCCTTTGAAGGCGGGGATGGCGTCGGAGCCCATGATCTGCGGGGAGATGAAGAAATGGACGCGGTCAACCAAACCGGCGGCCAGCAGCGCGGTGTTCAGCCGCGTGCCGGTCTCGACGAGCAGGGTCAGGATTCCCTCTTCGCCGAGTTTGTCGAGTACCTTGCCCAGCGGGACGCGGCCTATTTCAGCTGGAAGCACCTCAACGCGGACGCCGCGCTGGCGGAGTTCGCTGATACGAGACTCGTCAGTGGAGACGGTGAAGACGACTAGATCGTTGTGGGCCGTGGTCACCATTTTGCAGTCGAGCGACATACGCAGCGCCGAGTCTAAGACAATTCTCAGCAGCGGACGGCGGCGGCGCAATCCACTCCGATCCGTCAACAGCGGGTCGTCGGCCAGAACGGTGTCCACGCCGGTCAGCGCGGCGTCAGCCTGATGGCGCAAGGGCTGCACGGCGGCGCGCGCGGCTTCGCTGGTAATCCAGTAGGGCGCGTGCAGTTGGTGCTCTCCGGGCGGCGGTGCGATGCGGCCATCGAGGGTCATCGCCACCTTCATCAGCACCAGCGGGCGTTGATGCTGGCTCCAGCGGGCAAAGCCCTCGTTGAGGCGGCGGGCTTCGGTCTGGCAGACGCCGAGAGTCACCTCGATTCCAGCGGCGCGCAGACGGTCCAAACCGTGGCCGGCGACAGCGGGATTGGGGTCGATGGTGGCGGCTAAGACGTGCTTGAGTCCAGCGGCGATCAGCGCTTCCGTGCAGGGCGGAGTGCGCCCGGTGTGGTTGCAAGGCTCCAAAGTAACGTAGGCTGTGCCGCCGCGAGCGCGTTCACCGGCGGCTTTGAGTGCAACAACTTCGGCGTGGTCGAGCAGGTCATACTCGTGCCAGCCCTCGCCGGCCACCTGCCTCGCGCAGTCCAGAATCACGCAGCCCACGGCGGGGTTGGGCGAGGTGACGCCGATGCCGCGCTGGGCCAGCTCCAGCGCGCGCTGCATCCAATGCCGGTCTTGATTGGGGATGGTCATGTGTGTAGAGTACGGCAACTCTCAAGTTTACATGGGGTGATGGGGGATTGGGAGGCGGTTGTATGGGAGTTAATGTCTGGATTGAAATCCTCGCGAGATTCAACTCATGCCAGAATTCGTTTGATCATAGAATGTGATTGTGATTAAATTCCTCTATGGATGTCGAGGATACGAAAACTGCGAAACTATCGGGTGTGGATTGGCTTCAGTTTTTCAGCGGCGGTGTCCCTTCATTGGACTATTTCTTGATGCAGGTTGATGACTTGAGGGAGCTGGTCGATAAATCAACAGTTGAGACGGGGATCAATGTGACCGCCGAACTTTGCATGATTGGTTTGGCGGCATATTTTGAAGCGTTTTGTAAAAACGAGTTCGCTGCAGTAATCAACATCGTTCCCGAAATTCTGGATCGATTTGCGGATAAGCGCGATTGCAGGATCACTGCCAAGAGTCTGTTACATGTTCTTTTGGAATTGGATCACAGCCTCGGCTTCTTAATCTCGGAGGAGTTTGAATTCGGATCAGCAAAGGCCGTTAATGGCCTTTTCCAGAACCTTCTGAACATCACTCCCTTCTCGAAAAAGGAGGCTACCAAATACGCGGAGTTCCTCAATGACCGTAATTTGCTCGTGCACCACGGTGGCATCTATACGGCGAAATACAAGGGGCAGAAATTTGTCAAAAAGCATGCCCGTGCAGAGATCTATGCCGGGGTTTACTTCGATAGCTTGGTGATTAGAAAGGTAGACGTACACAAATGGGCAGATTTTCTTACTCGCGTTGCGAAGAAGATGGGAGATGCAACTGGCGCCGCACTATTGAAGTTTGTGGCATCAGAGAGACTCAGCTGCGATCCTGAGCGAAAGAAGGCGATTGAAGGGCTCGGTAATCTTCGTCTTGCGGGTACTTGAGACCATTTCATCCCAGTAGCGAATCGACGAACGCTTCCGGCGAGAACTCTAGCAGGTCGGTCATCTGCTCGCCTACGCCGGCGAAGAGGACGGGCAAGTTGAGTTCCTGGGCGATGGCGACGGCGATGCCGCCCTTGGCCGTGCCGTCGAGCTTGGTCAGGATAATGCCGGTAACCCCCGCGGATTGAGTAAACTGCCGCGCCTGGTTGAGGCCGTTCTGGCCCGTCGTCGCGTCCATCACCAGCAGCACCTCATGGGGCGCGCCGGGGATCAACTTGGCCGCCGTCCGGCGCATCTTGTCCAGCTCGTCCATCAGGCCGGTTTTGGTGTGTAGGCGCCCGGCGGTGTCCACAATCAACTCATTGATATTGCGGGTCTTGGCAGCGGTGATTGCGTCGTAGAGGACGGCCGACGGGTCGCCGCCGTGGCGGGTCTTGATCATCTCGACGCCGGAGCGCGCGGCCCAGATTTCCAACTGCTCGATGGCCGCCGCGCGAAAGGTATCCGCGGCGCACAAAAGCACAGTGCGCTCCTGGGCGCGATACCAGGCGGCGAGCTTGCCCGCGGAGGTGGTTTTGCCGGTGCCATTGACGCCCACCAGAAAGATGACGTTGGGGCCGCCGGTTGGCGGCAAGGCGTTGGATTTGTTGGCGATAGGAGCTTCGAGGATGGCGCGGATCTGGGCCTTGAGCAGGGCGCGCAGTTCGTCGCCACCCGCGATGGCCTGGCGGCGGGCGCGGTCGCGCAGGGCTTCGAGGATAGCGGTGGTGGTTTGCACGCCCAGGTCGCTGGTAAGCAGCGCTGATTCAAGGCTTTCCAGAGTGGATTCATCGACCGTGCGGGTCAGCGCGACGAGCGTCTCGATCTGGGTGGAGAGCGACTCGCGGGTGCGCGCGACGGCCTGCTTCATACGGCTGAAGAGGCTGGATTTGGGAGCCTCGCCGGGGCCGGAATCGGGTGTGGCCGGGAGGGTCGCCGGGGTGTCTTTTTTGCCGCCGAAAAGCTTCATCATCGCAGGGTTCCAGCTTTGAGTTTAGAGCATCGGGGCGGCGGAGTTTGTGGTTACGAGGCGGGGATCAGGAGCACCGCAGCCATAGAGGCTCCGGCCGAGGGTCGTGATCTCCCACCCTAGCCGTAAAAAACAAGAACGCGGCGAGGGTGGGGCACCCAATTTTGTGAGGACGAAGAGATGCGGGTCCGCTTTGGTGGTCTCCCAGGCGTCCGGCTAGTGAACTCTGTTCCATATCATGGCATTGGGCCCTGCGCCAAAGTCTCGCCGGGGGTTCCCTTTGAATCGAGAACATTGACCAGCGACCAGGGAGTGGCGGTCAGATCATAGTGGAACTCTCCTTGCTTATCGATCACGAGCTTACTTGCCGGATACAGAAATCCTGTGCTCTTGGTGTTGTCGGTGTCATTCAGGTCGAATTGGCCAACCGCCAGGTCGAAGGACTGAGACGAAGTATCCGATTTGACTTCTCCGATTTGAGGCGGGCGGTTGGTGATAAAGGTGATCTTCCGCCCGGTTGGCGTTACAACCATCTGGATGAAGGCGATGTCATAGCTGAGAGCCCCGTTAATCGAGCAATGCCCGACCGCTTTCGTTTTGGAAAGCGCGATGACCAATGCTCGATCATGGCCCTGTGCAAATGCCTGTGAAAGAGTCTGCACGTCCGATGGAGCGGAGTAGTCGTCAATGGTCAGCGTTACGCTGATCATGTTATCGGCTTGGGCGTATGTGGCCTGAATCGTCTCAGAATTCGGGCTGGCGGAGAATCCCTGGGTGGTTCCCAGCGTGAGTGTACCCACCAGCAGCAGACTGGAGAATCCCAACTTGCGTGCGCATCGAATTACGCTCGTGCGTGGTCCCATGTTGTGATCCTCCAGGGCACCCGGTTTAGTCAGACCCCTTCGCGCCGCAATACTCAAAGTTATGCGGCGACTTTGCGTTCGCTGGGCTCTTGCTCCTGGAGCAGCTCATCGAAGATGGCGCGGTACTGGATCATGGTGGTGCGGAGTTCTTCGGTGGAGGCTTCATCGCTGAGGTGCCGGACCGCGACGGCGTGCGCCAGGCGGTAGTTTTCCACGACGCGAGGGTAGGCGACGGAGAGATCGTCGGCGCGCTGCTCGAAGTTGGAGCGGGGGTAGCCGCGCGCTTCAAGGAGCGCGTTGATCAGGTCGTCGGCTTCTGTAACGGCGGCCTTGGGATGATCGACGAAGCGGGATTGGACAATGTTCCATTCGGAGGCGAAGCGATCATGCTCGGGGGCGCCGAGGTTGCGGATTTTGAGGGCTACGACACGGGATTCGCGATCGGCCAGCTTGGCTTCGGCTTTGTGCAAAGTGCCGAACTTTGTAACGGCGCGGTCATACTCTGCGCCGAAACGTTTGCGCAGGCCCACGGACTTGGTTTTGCTGTGTTCAAGATAGGCGGAAACGGCGATGAGAACCACGACGATGAGGACAACCGCGGCCAAGGCGAGCTGAGTATTCGTGAAGTGATAGAGCACTCCGTTGAATTGAAACTGCATTGCATTCTCCTTTGCGGGGCTACCGCGACGGCAAGAGGTTGGTGGGGAACCCTTACGGAGATGATGCTAGGCGGGGAGGTGCGGCAATGCTGACCAGAATTGCTCGGCCTGGATTGGGAAGAAAAGGGCGCGCGGGCCAGTTCCTTAGGGCCTGTTCACACTACCCCGGTGGGCGGCGACGGGAGCCAATTTTTCTCAGATCGAGGAATGAGGAGCGACGGATACCGGGTGTATCCGAGCGACGATGGACGAAGAGCTGGGGAAAATTGGCCCCGTCCCTTCGGGCTGCGGCGAAAATTCGGCCATACTTCATTCTCGCCCTCGACGGTGGACCCGCCACAGCCTTCGGGCTCGGCTTCGTCTCCACCCCACGAACGAAGACCTGTCCGTGGGGACCCCGGTCTGGCCGGATTTTCGCTGGCAGCGCCACCCGCCGGGGTAGTGTGAACAGGCCCTAGTGCTCGACCTTGCCGGGGCGGAGCATGAGTTCGCGGATCGCTTCGCGGGGATCCTTGCCTTCATTGAGGATCAGTTCCATCTGCTCGGCGATGGGCATTTCGATGCCGTGCTTGCGGGCGAGGCCGAGGGCGGCGCGGGTGGTCGAAACTCCCTCCGCGACCTTTCCACCGAGGCCGGCGAGGATTTCAGTGAGTTTGCCGCCGCGGCCCAGCTCCTGGCCCACGGTGCGGTTGCGGCTGAGCGAGCCGGTGCAGGTGAGGACCAGGTCTCCTACGCCGGAGAGCCCGGCGAGGGTCTCGCGGCGTCCGCCGCAGGCTACGGCGAGGCGGGTGATCTCGGCGATGCCGCGAGTCATCAGCGCGGCGGCGGAGTTATAGCCGAGGCCGACTCCGGCAGCGACGCCGGCGGCGATGGCAATCACGTTCTTGAGCGCGCCGCCGAGTTCAACGCCAATGAGGTCGTTGCTGGTGTAGAGGCGGAGGGTCTCGGACGAGAATTCCGTTTGGATGCGAGTGGCGATGGCGGGGTCGCGGAAGGCGACGGTGAGGGCGGTGGGCTGGCCCTGGGCGACTTCCAGCGCGAAGCTGGGGCCGCTGAAGGCGCCGATGGGCAGGTCAAAGCCGGGGAGGGTGAGACCGGCTTCGGCGATGCTGGCGGCGATGACCTGGGTCATGCGCAGGTAGGTGTGATCCTCGACGCCCTTGGTGGCGCTGACGATGATCTGGCCGGAGTGGAGATGAGGGCCAATGCGGGCGAAGGTGGAGCGGAGAAACTCGGAGGGAACGACGGAGACGACGATCTCGGCGTCGGCTACGGCCGAGTTGTCGCCGGTGATGGTGATCTCGGGCGGGAGGGGAAAGCCGGGGAGAAAAAGCTTGTTTTCGCCGGCGGCGATGATCTCCTGGGCAAACTCCAGGCTGTGCGCCCAGAGCGAGAGCTGGTGGCCGCCGCGGCGGTGAAGCGAGAGGGCGATGGCGGTTCCCCATGCGCCGGAACCTATGACGATGATGCGGCTCATGCGGACTTCTTCTTTCCAAAGCGGGATTCGGTGCCGGCAATCAGACGGCGGATGTTCTGGTGGTGCCTGACGATGATGAGCAGGGCGACGGCGATCTCCACCGCGATGAAGAACGGGGGGCGGTCGCCGTGGACCAGGAAGGTTGCAAACAAGGGAAAGCTGGCTGCGCCGAGGATGGAGGCCAGCGAGACATAGCGGCTGATCGCCAGAACCACAAAGAAGACAGTGATGGCGGTCAATGCGGCCAGTGGCGTGGCAGCCAGGAAGACGCCGAAGCCGGTGGAGACGCCCCTGCCGCCGCGGAAGCGGAGCCAGACGGGAAAGACGTGGCCGAGGACGGCGACCAGCGCGGCCAGAGCTTCGACGTTGTAAGGCGAGCATTGGGGCAGCAGCAGACCACCGAGAAATGCTCCGAGCCAGACGGCGGAGCAGCCCTTGAGCATATCGAGCAGGAAGGTGGCCGCGCCCAAGCCCTTGCCGCCGGCGCGCAGTACGTTGGTGGCACCGATGTTGCCGCTGCCTGCCTGGCGGATATCTTGATGGCGAAAGAGGCGGACAAGCAGGTAACCGGTGGGGATGGAGCCGAGCAGGTAAGAGGCGGCCACGATGAGCAGAGTTGCGAGGACCATAACGAGAGAGAGTTTAGCAGGTGCCACCTGCGGAGGGGGGACTTGCCCCTTCGACTTTGCTCAGGGCAGGCCGTCCAGGCAGACTTCCCTTCGGACCGCCTTCGACTTACGGGATGGGGCTGGAGGCCAAGGACGCGCTGATCTTAAGGTTTGGACAAGGCGTGGCGGGCGGAACGGACCTCGGCGGCCAGTACCTCAAGAATCTTGAGCGCCATCAACGGGTTGGTTTGCATCAGGCTGGTAAAGTCGTCGCGGGAGACGAAGCTGAGGCTCGCGCCGTTGCGGGCAATGGCGGTGAGCGTGTAGGGTTCGCCGCTGATCAGCCCCGGCAGACCGAGCAGCGACCCGGCGGAAGCCTGCATTTGCATCACCTGCTCGCCGCTGGGTGAGGTCATGGTGAGGGTGAGCTCGCCCTGGTTGAGAATGTAGAGGCCGGCAGGGATCTCTCCCTGGCGGAAGAGAACGCGATCTCCGCCGCAGGAGATGGGGCTGGAACCTTTTTCGAGTGTCAGAATCAAATCCGGATCGGCGACGAATGCAGACGGGTCAAGTTTCACGAGCGGCCTCCATGGATGAAAACGGGGAATGAATGGGCAATAAATGAATCTGATGGCCTGTGAAGCTATGGTTTCATCGCTGGGGGCTTGTATTTGGTGATGGGCGTCACATATTGATGGTTAAATCTGGAGTGCGGAAGCGTTGACGGCGCACAGATCAACTTTCTTCAGGTCTTGGAATTCAGCAAGATTTGTAGAGTGAATGGGAGGTTACATCCCTGAGAGTCTGTCGGAAATCGATTTAGGCGAGCGGAAAAAAGTGTGGTTTTCTTGTGTATCTCATTTATAATGAGACATATGGGAAAGAGTTTTCGCTGCGACGATCTGCATGAGACCCGATGAATGATTGGTATCTTGGGATGTTGGTCAAGAGGTTTTCTCTCTTTCCCCACCGCAAAGCAAGAATGTATGAGCCCCGCTTGTTGGCGGGGCTCACAGACGGTTCATAGATTATTCCGGCATTGATGAGACCAGTTGCAGTCCCTGGTCCCTGTTTCTTAAAACGCTCCTACCGTCTGCCGCAAACTATACGAGCTGAGCGTCTTGATGTAGTTGCCGCGGTCAAACGGAGAGGTGTCGGGAACCGAGCGGCGGCTCAGGCAGCCGCGCGTCTCCCACAGCGAGGTGTACTCGCGCTTCTCCAGCCAGTAGCGTACGTCGGCCAGCACCCGGCTGATGTGCTCGATGCCATGAATGTGCAGCGCCGAGGCCATCATCGTCACGCCCGCTCCGGCCATAATGCCCTTGAGCACGTCTTCCGCCGAGTGAACGCCGCCGGAGATGGCCAAATCGGCCTTCATGTTGCCGTAGAGGATTGCCGCCCAATGCAGGCGTGGCAGCAACTCCGAGGGCGTGGAGAAGTGCAGCGTGGGCCGCACCTCCAGCGTCTCGATGTCGAAGTCCGGCTGATAGAAGCGGTTGAAGAGCACCACGCCGCGAGCCCCCGCATCCTCCAACTGGGAGACCAGGTGGGGAATGCTGGTAAACGACTGCGACAGCTTCACCGAGACCGGCACTTTGACCGCCGAGGTGACCGCGGCGACCAGCTCCAGGATTTGCCCTTCAAGAAACGCCGCGGTCTGGCTCTTGCTGGTGGCCAGCGCGTAGGTGTTCAACTCGATGGCATCGGCGCCGGCCTGCTCCATATCCTTGGCAAAGCGCACCCAGCCGCCGGTGGTGGCGCCATTCAGGCTGGCCAGAATGGGAATCTTCACCGCCTCCTTGCACTTCCGCAGGTGCTCCAGATAGACCTCCTGCGTCATGCGGTAGTCGCGCAAATCAGGCAGGTAGCCAAGCGACTCGGCAAAGGAATCCGTGCCCCGCGAGAGGTCTTCGTCCAGAGCCTTCGACTCCAGCGCCAACTGCTCCTCGAAGAGCGACACCAGAACAATCGCCGAGGCCCCCGAATCCTCCATCCGCTTCACATTGTCAATGTTCTCTGATAGCGGCGTGGAGGAAACCACAATGGGGCCGCTCAGCTTCAATCCAAGATACTGCGTGGAAAAATCGATCATTTAGTACCTCCGGAAGACACCGCTACCTGTTCTTCTTTCCGTGCTTCATCTGTTGTCTCCGGGGGAGCCACAGGCTTCTCCGGGGGAGCAATGTGCGGCGTCTCGGCGCGGCCCGGCATTGCCGCCCGCGCCGAGTAAACGCGCCACTGCCGTTCGACATCGTCCTGCGCCTCCAGCAGCAGCAATGCCGCCAGTTCCGGGTTACTGCGCGCCAGCATAGTGTAACGCGCCTCGCGATAGGCGTATTCCTTGAGCCGGATCGCGGGAGCCTTGGAGTCGAGCTGGAAGGGATTCTTGCCCGATTCGCGCAACTCTGGATTGTAGCGCATCAAGGGCCAGTAGCCCGACTGGACCGCCAGCTTTTGCTGCTCCAGCCCATGCACCAGGTCGTAACCGTGGGCGATGCAACTGGAGTACGCAATGATGATCGAAGGCCCATCGTGCGCCTCGGCCTCCTGGAAGGCCTTGGCCACGTGAGTGTCATTGCCGCCCAGCGCCACCTTTGCCACATAAACCGAGCCGTAGCTGACGGCTTCCATCGCCAGGTCCTTCTTGCTGTTCTTTTTGCCGCTGGCGGCAAATTTCGCCACCGCGCCGCGCGGCGTCGCCTTGGACATCTGCCCGCCGGTATTCGAGTAGACCTCGGTGTCCAGCACCAGTACGTTGATGTTCTTGCCGGAGCCGAGCACGTGGTCCAGTCCGCCGAAGCCAATGTCGTAGGCCCAGCCGTCGCCGCCCAGAATCCACACGCTCTTCCTGACCAGCGTGTCGGCAATCGCCAGCAGGTTGCGCGCATCCGATGATTCATTGCCGGCCAGCTTTGCCTTGAGCGCCTTGACGCGCTCACGCTGCTGGTCGATCTCGGTTTCGGTCTTTTGTGAAGCGCCCAGCAGAGCCGCGACCAGTTCGTCGCCAATCGCCGGAGCCAGCCGCGTCACCAGCAGCTCCGCGAACTCCTTCTGCTGATCCAGCGCGGTTCTCATGCCGAAGCCAAACTCGGCGTTGTCCTCGAAGAGCGAGTTGGCCCAGGTCGGCCCGCGGCCCAGCGCGTTGGACGTATAGGGTGTAGTGGGCAGATTGCCGCCGTAGATCGACGAGCAGCCCGTCGCATTGGCGATATACAGCCGGTCGCCGAAGAGCTGGGTCAGCAGCTTGATGTAGGCCGTCTCTCCGCAGCCCGCGCAGGCGCCGGAAAACTCGAAGAGCGGCTGCAGCAGTTGCAGATCCTTCACCTGGGCGTGCGACAGCTTGGAGCGATCCATCTCAGGCAAGCCCAGGAAGAACTCCCAGTTCTCGCGCTCGGCCTCGCGAATCGGCGGCTGAGAGGCCATGTTGATGGCTTTCTTGCTGGCGTCGCTCTTGTTCTTGACCGGGCAAACCTCGACGCAAACCCCGCAGCCGGTGCAATCCTCGGGAGCAACTTGCAGCGTGTAGCGGTCCTGCTCCATGCCCTTCCACTTGGGCTTGGCCCACTGGAAGCTTGCGGGCGCATTCTCCGCCGCCTCCGGCGAATAAACCTTGGCGCGAATTACCGCGTGCGGGCAAACCATCACGCACTTGCCGCACTGGATGCAGAGCTCCTTGTCCCACACCGGAATGAACTGCGCGATATTGCGCTTCTCATACTGCGCCGTGCCCGTGGGGAAGACTCCGCCGGCCGGAATCGCGCTCACCGGAAGCAGGTCTCCGTGACCTGCGGCGATCTGGCCCAGCACGTTGCGCACAAACTCCGGCGCACGGCTATCGATCGACGGAATCAGATCGAACTCCGACGAAACCGCCTCTGGAAGCACGACCTTTTCCATATGCGCCAGCGCATGGTCCACGGCGGCATAGTTCTTGGCCACCACCGCCTCGCCGCGTTTGCCGTAGGTCTTGTAGATGGCCTTCTTGATCTGCGCGATTGCATCTTCGCGCGGCAGCACGCCGCTGATGGCAAAGAAACAGGTCTGCATGATGGTGTTGATGCGCGTGCCCATGCCGGCCTTGCGCGCCACTTCATAGCCGTCGATCACATAAAACTCGATCTTCTTGCGCAGAATCTCCCGCTGCGTGGTCCGGGGCAGATGCTCCCATACCTCGGAGGCAGGGTAAGGCGAGTTCAGCAGGAAGACCGCTCCCGGCATCGCCGCCTCCACCACATCCATCTTCTCCAGGAAGCTGAAGTTGTGGCAGGCCACAAAACTGGCGCGAGTGATCAGATAAGAGGACCGGATCGGGTTAGGCCCAAACCGCAGATGCGACGTCGTCATCGAGCCCGACTTCTTCGAGTCGTAGACAAAGTAGCCCTGTGCGAAGTTGTCGGTCTCGCTGCCGATGATCTTGATCGAGTTCTTGTTGGCGCCCACGGTGCCGTCGGAGCCCAGTCCATAGAACAGCGCCCGCACCGTCTTCGGATCTTCGGTCGAGAACTCCGGATCGTAGCTCAAACTGGTGTGCGAAACGTCGTCGTCAATGCCGATGGTGAAGTGGTTCTTCGGAGCGGGCTTCGACAACTCGTCAAAGATGCCCTTGACCATCGCCGGCGTAAATTCTTTGGAAGACAGGCCATAACGTCCGCCGATGACCGTCGGCTTCGAAGCGAAGGGCAGCGCGGCTTCGTTCTCCGCCAGCACCGTCACAATGTCCATGTACAGCGGCTCGCCGCTCGCACCCGGCTCCTTGCAGCGGTCCAGAACCGCAATTGACTTCACCGTCGCGGGCAGCGCCTTCAGGAAGGCGTTGGCGTCAAGAGGCTTGTAGAGGCGAACCTTCAGCAGTCCGATCTTCTCGCCCTGCTTCACCAGCAGGTCAACGGCCTCTTCGGCAGCCTCCGCGCCCGAGCCCATCAGCACAATCACCCGCTCCGCATCGGGCGCGCCGTAATAATCAAACAGATGGTAGGCGCGGCCGGTCTCCTTGGCAAAGCGGTCCATCACGTTTTGCACAATCCCCGGAACCGCGGCGTGGAAGGGCGTGCAAGCCTCGCGAGCCTGGAAGAAGACATCGGGATTCTGCGCCGTGCCGCGAATGACCGGGCGATCCGGGCTGAGCGCTCTCTGGCGGTATTCGATGATGTACTTGTCGTCCAGCAGCGCGCGAATCGTCTCGTCGCTGATGGGAAAGATCTTGCCCACCTCATGCGAAGTGCGGAAGCCGTCGAAGAAATGGATGAACGGGATGCGGGATTCCAGAGTGGCGATCTGCGCCACCAAGGCCATGTCGGCCACTTCCTGCACGGAATTCGAAGCCAGCATCGCCCAGCCCGTCGTCCGGCAGGCCATCACGTCCGAGTGGTCGCCGAAGATCGACAGCGCGTGCGTCGCCAGCGTGCGGGCCGTCACGTGCATCGTCGCCGGGGTCAACTCGCCGGCGATCTTGTACATGTTGGGAATCATCAGCAGCAGGCCCTGCGAGGCGGTGAAGGTGGTCCCGAAGGCCCCCGCCTGCAACGCGCCGTGCAGCGCGCCCGCCGCGCCGCCTTCGCTCTGCAGCTCTTCCACGACGGGTAACGCGCCCCATATATTTTTCTTCCCCTCCGAGCGCCACTGATCGGCCCACTCGGCCATCGGCGACGAGGGGGTGATGGGGTAGATGGCGACGACTTCGGTGAGACGATAGGCAACCGAGGCGGCGGCCTCGTTCCCATCCAGGATAACCATACTCTTTTCACTCATTACCAATTCCCTCATAGAGCGGCCCGCGGAAAATCTGCCGCTCCTCTGAGTCTCATCTCCGGGGGGCAGACTCGCTGTGATGCAAAGCACATCACGGGGATGAAATCCCATATCGTGCAATTAAATTCTTATAATGACGACCTGGAAAACCCTCGAATTTAGCCTTTATTTAGTCGTATATAGCCGCGGTTTTTAAGGTTACGGGCCAAGTGGCCAAGATATTGCTGCCGCGACCCGGGAATCCCCAACCTTCCTCCGGGTCTTGCAGATGCAAATCGTTCCCGCCACTCAACTCCATCGGCATGGGCTTTGCAACTCCTGCCTACGCCGTCTTGACCTCATTAAGCAGATCGGGGTGGCGATCCAGCACTTTCAGCAGCTTCACCAGAGATAATGGCGGCTTTGTCTTGCCGTTCTCGTACCGCGAGAACGCATTGACGCCGCCGCCAAAGATCTCTGCCGCCTCGCGCTGGTCAAGCGCCAGCTTCTTGCGCACACTGACGATGAAACCCGGATCGACGATTGCGGCGTTGACCTGTTTGGAGAAGGCGCGCATCTCGCGCATGACGCGATCGGATTCCGCAGCATCCAAAATAGACTCGGCGCAGGCCGGGCAAAACTCACCCGTCACGGCAACAATGGCGGTGGTTTCGCCCTTATAGGTATAGGGCAAGTCACGGGTGTCAGGGATCAGTTCAGCCGCTCCGCAAACAGGACATTTCATCTTCATAGCTCCTTGAAGGAGACGATGAGAACGTCATCCATCACCGTCAATTTCAAATACACATCGCCAGCCGGAGTCTTCGGGCGGTACACATCTTGCCAGATCGTGTGGTCGGCGTAAGTGGTCATGCTCTTGTAAAAGTCCGTCGGCTTGAGCGCCATAACAACATCCAACATTCCGGAAAAGCTGAACCCCAAGGCATCTGCTCCAGTTCGCGCCGAATGTGTGGTTCGCACCTTGCCTGCCTCGATCAGAACTCTGACAACAGACAAATTACAGTGCGGAGTTCGTTTCTCCATGATCGTATACTAACCTACTTGGTTGATTTTAGCAAGATTCCCGGTGACTGGCCGTAAATACTTCTGACCACTGCCAACCGCCCCTCACGCCAGCAGTGCGGTGACCTTGGGCATCCACTCGCTGATCGCGATCTGTTGCGGGCACAATCCCTCGCAGGTGCCGCAGGCGATGCAAGCGCTGGAGCGCTGCGCCTCATTGAGAAAGACCTGGTACTTGAAGCGCGCTCCCGTTACGTCGTCGTATAAGTGCGCATAGTTATAGAACTCGAAGTTGGCCGGAATCTGCACGCCATTGGGACAAGGCATACAGTAATTGCACTTGCCGCATGGAATTACCATCCGCGCGCCATACTTTTTCCTGACCTCGGCAATCAGCGCCTGCTCCGAAGGACCAAAAGCCCCGATGCGCGAGCTATCGGCGTAGCGCAGATTCTCTTCCACATGGATCATGTTAGTCATGCCGCTCAGAACCACCGAGACCTCCGGCTGATCCCAGAGCCATCCGAACGCCCACTCGACCGGCGAGTGCCGCACGGGAAAGTTACTCATGGCTTCCAGAATGTCCTTCGGCGGATCGGCCAGCCTGCCTCCCATCAGCGGCTCCATCACCACCACGGCCAGGCCCTTGTCCGCCGCGAGTTTCAGTCCGCGCATGCCCGCCTGGTTCTCCGTATCCATGTAGTTGTATTGAATCTGGCAAAAGCTCCATAACTCGGTGCCGTTGACGATCTCCTCGAATGCTTCATACTCGTCGTGAAAGGAGAAGCCGAGATAGCGGATGCGCCCGTCGGCCAGCGCGGCCTCGACGCGAGTAAGCAGGTCATGCTTCAGGACAATATCCTGCCACCGGCTGTGGCTCAGCGCGTGCAGCAGGTAAAAGTCGATGTGGTCAGTCTGTAACTTCACTAACTGCTCGTTGAGCAATCGGTCGAAGTCCGCCGCGCTCTCCACCATCCACACCGGCAGCTTGGTGGCCAGCCTGACCTTCTCCCGATAGCCGTCCTGAAGCGCCTTGCCTACAATCACTTCGCTCCGGCCGCCATGATAAGGATAAGCAGTGTCAAGATAATTCACCCCAGAGTCTATGGCGCGGCGAATCATGCGAATGGCCTCGTCCTCGACAATATTAGGGCTGAGGCGTTCTCCATCAGAGGTGGGAAGGCGCATGCAGCCAAAACCGAGCGCCGAAACCTTCCAGTCAAGCCGTCCAAAACTGCGATATTGCATCGTTTCCTCCCTCGCGAAAACTGCTCAAAGTGGATTTTACTCCCCAACTGCGTTCCTTCCTCGCAATCAGTCCCGTCCCCGTTTACAATCGCAGAAACCGGCGAGGAACCAGGAACGATGACCAGAACGAAAGAACAGAGCGCCGACGCGCTGGCCGGCAAACCCGGCTTCTCCATCATCTCCAACGAAAAGCTGCTCCAGCTCTACGCCGCCATGGTGAAGTGCCGCGCGCTCGAAGAGCGGGTGCAAATACTCTTCCCGCGGAGCAAGCTCACCGGCAAGCGCGGCTCCGCCAACCGTGAGGCGGTCGCAGTGGGGGTGACCATCGACCTGCTGCCGGAGGACACCGTCGCTGCCTCGCCCGGCGACTTGGTCGTCAACTTCATATGGAACGAGATTCAGGGCGAGCCGCTGGACAAACTCTTCGCCCGCCTATACGCCCGCGCCACCCGTCCCAGCCCTACCGCCCAATTCAAGCTCGCTGCCGTCGCGGCCCAAGCCAACAAGGCGGCGAAGAACGGCAAGATCTCCGTAGCCTTCTCCAGCGACGGCTCCGGTTTCTCCGATGAAGCGCTCAAGGCTGCCGGCGACCGGCAGTTGCCTATCCTCTTCGTCCGCCAGACTCGCCTCACGGCCGAGCCGCCGCGGGGTATAAAGCAGACCGGAGCCGCTGAGATCGCCTCTGCGGCCTGCGGCATTCCCGTCATCCCCGTCGACGGTAGCGACGTAGTGGCCGCCTATCGCGTATCGACCGAGGCCATTACCCACGCCCGCAGGGGCAACGGACCCACCCTCATCGACTGCATCTTCGAGCCCTCAGAGGCCCGCGATTCCCTCCTGATGATGGAGACCTACCTCACCCGCAAGGGCCTCTTCAGCGAGGAATGGAAGCGCCAAGTCGCCGCCGCCTTCAAGCGGGAGTTAGACGACGCCGTCGAGGCGGCGGCCCGGTGATTGAGTTGACCTTTCAGAACGGCAGTAGATTTGTATCTGCTCCACTATTTCCTGCATCCAATCAAGGTAAACCCGTGATAAAATGAGGAATATGAATTTGAGCATACGTTGGTTCAAGGCTGCTTTTCTCCCCTGCGCCACGTTGCTGGCGACGCTTTTCTTCTTGACCGCCGGCTCCGTCGCTGCTCAACAGCCCGCAGCTTCCAAAGCCGCTGCGCCTCAGAGCGCCGGCCACAAGAGCGGCATTGCGCCAACCTGCGCGCCAGCCGCGCTCGGTTCGCCCTACATCCCTGTCGATAGCTGGGTCTATCCGGCCATGCTGCGGCTCTACTCGCTCGGCTACGTGGACGATGTCTTTCTCGGCATGCGCCCCTGGACGCGTGCCAGCTTGGGCCGCATGGTCGAGCAAGCCGGCGCACAGATAGCGGACGCGGATGAGGGAACAGACACCGACGAGGCTCAGGGCATCTACGATGCGCTCGAGCGCGAACTGCACTACGACAGCCAGGGCCCCTGCCTGGCGCACCAGGGCCTCGCCCGCATTGAGTCGGTTTACTCGGTGGCGCGTGGCATCAGCGGCACCCCGCTGCGCGACAGCTATCATCTCGGCTCGACCGTCATCAACGACTATGGCCGCCCCTACGAAAGCGGCATAAATAACTACACCGGCGCCAGCGGCTATGCCTCCGCTGGCCGCTTCGTGTTCTATGCGCGCGGCGAGTTTCAGGCGGCGCCCTCGGCCGACGGCTATTCCCAGGCGCTGGCCAATGCACTCAGCACCGTCGACGCCACCACCTTCTGCATGAACAACGCCGTCTGGAATCCTACCACCCTCTGCGGCGCATCCACTCCCTACAATCAGGCTACGATTCCCATGGGACCGATCGCCACCACCGCCGACGCGCGGGTGATCGAGGCCTTTGTCTCCGCCCACGTCCTCAACCACGAAATCTCCTTCGGCAGACAGGACAACTGGCTTGGGCCTGGCCTGGGCGGCGGCATGGCTTACTCCAACAATGCCGCAAACATCACTTCCTTCCGCATCAACCGCATCGAGCCGCTGTATGTTCCCGGGCTCTCCCGGCTTACCGGACCCTTCCGCTACGATTTTCTGGTCGGACCGCTCCACGGGCACAACTATATGCCCAATCCGAACTATCCCAAATCCGGAGCGGATGTGATCAATCCCGGCGACCCCTGGGTCCACGTCGAGAAGATCAGCTTTCGGCCGACGAAGAACCTTGAATTCGGCTTCGAGCGCACCGCTATCTGGGCCGGCAAGGGCCACGGAGCCATCAACGTCAAGAGCTTCCTGAGGAGCTTCTTCAGCGTCACCTCTCCCTCTGGCCGTACCAAGTACACGTCCCAGGATCCCGGCGCTCGCTTTGGCGCCTTCGACTTCTCTTACCGGCTGCCCTTCGTTCGCAACTGGCTCACGCTCTATACGGACTCGGAGGTGCATGACGATGTTTCCCCCGCCGACGCTCCCCGGCGCGCCTCCTACCGGCCCGGCCTCTATCTCTCGCATGTGCCCGGCCTTCCCAAGCTGGATCTGCGCGTGGAAGCCGTCTCCACCGACCCTTCCAGCGTAGACAGCCCGGCCAAAATCTCCTACCCAAGCCAGTACGGCCGTTTCATGTACTATGAGGGCGTCCAGAGACAGGGCTATACCAATCAGGGCCAGCTCTTCGGCGACTGGATCGGACGCGAGGACAAGGGAGGACAGGCTTGGATCACCTGGCACCTCAGCGGTAACGAGATGATCCAGGCGGGCTACCGCAATCAAAAGGCCACCAGCAATTTCATTCCCGGCTCAACGACCTTGACCATCCCTGGCTCAACCCCTGCCTCGCCCGACTCCTGCCCCCCCGCCTACTCCTCATGCCTGATCCCCGGCGGGACTACGCTGAACGACATCAACTTCCAGGTCGTCAAGCGCTTCGGCAAGGACTTCGAAGTCAACGGAAACTTTGCAATTGAACACTGGAAAGCCCCCATTTACCTTCCCGGGCCGCAGACCGTGACTACCACCACCATTAAGCTCACCTGGTTCCCGGAGCGCAAGGTCAACTTCTGAGAATCCACAGCGGCTATACTGCTGCATATGCGCATCGACCCTTTCGAGGAATGGCGGCGCCTCACTCAGCTCTACCGGGAGATGAGCGACGAGGAGTTGTACGAACTGGATGCGGATTTCGCCGGTCTGACCGAACAAGCACAGCAGATTCTCCGCGACGAAATGAAGACGCGCGGGCTTGCCCGGCCGCGCCCGGCAAGCGTAGAGACCGAGATCTCCGCGGCTTCGGCCTGGGATTCTGACGCCGATGCGCCCAAGGCCGAAGACGAAGCGGAGGAGAGCGATCTGCCGCGCGAATACACCTGGAAGACGCTGCTCTGCGAATGTAATGACAGTGAAGAAGCGTGGCTGGTCCGCGAGGTGCTGCGGCAAGCGGGAATCGAGAGCTGGATTGAAGGTTCGGGCTACCGCGTTGCGGCCGAGGCAAGCTATCCCAGAATTCTGGTTGCCGCCGACCAGCTTGAGCAGGCGCGCGAAGTCGCATCAAGGCCGATTCCGCAGGCCATCGTCGAGCTATCCAAGATGCCGCCGGAAGAATACGAACCTCCTGTATGCCCGAAATGCGGCGCCGAAGACCCGCTGCTCGAAGGCGTCGATCCGGTCAATAGCTGGCTTTGCGAAAGCTGCGGAGAGCAGTGGAGCGATGCAGTAGAAGATGCGAATGTCCCCAACTAAAGGAGTCAAAATGGATCAGAATTCAACCTCCGTTCGCGCAATCCTGAAGCGGCCCAGCGCCATTCTCCCCATCGCGATGTCGCTCACCGCGCTGGCGATTGTGCTTGGCCACATTGCAATCTATGGCGCTGCCCGCGAGGCCGATGAGGGCGCTGCCGCGCATCTTTGGCAACTCCTCATGGCTGCACAGTTGCCGGTCGTGGCGTTCTTCGCAATCAAGTGGCTGCCGCGGGCTCCGAGGCAGGCGCTGATTGTACTTGCAGAGCAGGCTGGCGCCGCACTGGCATCGGTTGCCGTCGTCTTCCATTTCAACCTATAGGAAATTCGGCTACTCGGCGAAGATTTCGCCCAGAGCGGCCAACGTGGCGCTCAGAAACCAAGCCGGTTGGGGTTCGTGGTCTCCCACCCTTTCTCGCGATGATGCTGCGGAAAGGATGGGGCACCCGGCGTGTGCAAATCAGACCGGAGCATCCCGCCCGCATACGCCTATAATCAGCGAAATCATCCTACGCTCCAGAGGCTTCATGTCTCACGCTACCCTAAGAAATAGCTACCAATCGCTCAGCGACCGGCTCAACCTTTTTCCGCAGGGCGCGCCGCCCTCCGAACTGCTGTTCCGCATTCTGGAGGTGCTCTTTACCCGCGACGAAGCAGCTCTGGTGGCTCTGCTTCCCATCAAGCCCTTCAACGTCGCCGCCGCGGTCCAGGTGTGGAAGAAACCCGCCGCCGAATCGCAAAAGATCCTGGAAGCCCTGGCCTCACGAGGAATGCTGCTCGACATGGAATTGCGCGGCGAGCAGATTTTTGTGCTGCCGCCGCCCATGGCCGGCTTCTTCGAGTTCTCCATGATGCGCCTCGGCAACGGATACGACCAGAAGCTGCTGGCCGAACTTTTTTACCAATACCTCAACGTCGAGGAGGATTTTGTGCGTGCCCTCTTCACAGGCGGCGAAACCCAGCTGGGGCGCGTCTTTGTGAACGAGAACGCCCTGGCCGGCGACAGCACGCTCTCCGTGCTCGACTACGAACGCGCCAGCGAAGTCATCCGCAGCGCCTCACATCGCGGCGTCGGCGCCTGCTATTGCCGGCACAAGATGCAGCATCTGGGCAAAGCCTGCGCCGCGCCCATGGACATCTGCATGACCTTCAGCGGCACCGCCCAGTCGCTCATCAAGCATGGCATTGCCCGCTCCGTTGATCTCAGCGAAGGCCTTGCCCTGCTCGATCAAGCCATCGCGCACAATTTAGTCCAGTGCGGCGAGAACGTCCAAAATCAGGTTGCCTTCATCTGCAATTGCTGTGGCTGCTGTTGCGAGGCCATGCTCGCCGCCAAGCGCTTCGCCGTCCTCAACCCCATCGCCACCACCAACTTTCTCCCCGAACTCAACGCCGACTCCTGCAACGGCTGCGGCAAATGCGCTGAGGTCTGTCCCGTCGAGGCCATGGCGCTCGTCTCAGCCGGCGACCCGCACAAGCCCAAGCGCAAAAAAGGCCGCCTCGACGAATCCCTCTGCCTGGGCTGCGGCGTCTGCGTCCGCGCCTGCCCCAGCGCATCCATCAAGCTCCACGCGCGCCCCCAGCGCGTGCTCACCCCCGTCACCACCGCTCACCGCGCCGTGCTGATGGCCATCGAGCGGGGCAAGCTGCAGAACCTGATCTTCGACAATCAAGCCCACTGGAATCATCGCGCCATGGCCGCCATTCTGGGCGTGATTCTCAAGCTCCCGCCGGTCAAGCAAATCATGGCCAGCAAGCAAATGAAATCCCGCTACCTGGAAAATCTGATGCGCCCCAGAGACTTCGTCCATGTGGCGCATTGAGGCGAGAGCAAGAGGGCCTAGCCACGCTGAGCGGTGGGCGGCGGAGCCGCAGCGGCAGGAAGAAGCGGATGAGCAGTGAACAGTGAACAGTGAATAGGGAACAGAAACGTTGCTTGAAGCGATGCTCATTTGGATCGCGGGATGGAACGGCCGGGCGCTCCGGGACTCAATCGAGAGCTGGGACGCCCGACGGAGGGATCGAGATTCACCAAAACCAAGCCGTATGGGGTTCGTGGTTTCCCACCCTTTCCGCGATGAGGCTGCGGAAAGGATGGGGCACCCGCGTAATATCGTTTCAACTGAGCTTTCGTGTCTCCCCGGTTCCCAACAGCGAGGGACCGGGGCCACCCGCCACCCGCCATACGGTTTACGGCAACTCAAATACGGATGCCGTTTTTCCATAGGTTAGTACGTACCGTCCCGTTGAACTCATTCTCAAGGGGCTATCCGTAGGAAAACTCACGGCGACGCTCGCGATGACCGAAAAGTCCGGCAAATGCCAGGTCGTGAGCATCGTTTTGATGACGTGATCGCCGCAATGCCCATCTAGCCAGTCGAATTGGCACCGCACATCGCTTGTCCAAGCCACAGCCCGCTGCCCATCCCGTGAGGCAGACACCGCATATCTAACGCCTGTTCCATCTGCGCGGACATCCTTTGCAAGCTTGCCCGTATTTAGATCGAACACCTTCATCCTTGGATGGTGGTCCGCGAGTACTCCCACACAGTTATTCTCCACGGCTAGAAGTTCATGCCCTGGAGTGACAGCGATATCACCCACAATCAGACCTGATGTGAAGCGCACTTTCGTCCTGCCGGTGCGCGCATCCACGCCAATCACATCTGGGATTTGCGTCGGGCCTCCACAAGGCGATGCGTTTGGCACGGCGACAAAAATGGTTGGTGAGGCAAGATCCCATGCGAGGCGGTGGCCTTTGCCAAGTGTCATCTCACCTGGGGGAGCATCCCACTCTGCAATTCTCTGTCCCGTAGAAATGTCATAGAAATCCACTCGACCGCCAACGTATCCCGTCGTCCACAAGATGGCCAGGAATGTTCCTGTTGGAGACATCTCCATGGCCCGCAACTCTGGACGAACCACTATGTTCACCAACTCCCCTCGTCCTTTGTGCGTAACGAAAGACCGGGTCCTGCTCGGTGGAACGGAGATAATCACGGAGCGCAGGAATCCGAGGTCGGAGGCCAGAAGCAAGGTGATGGAGTCGTCCACAAACACCACAACCACTTTCCCGTCTCCGCTGAATCTGACAAAGCGCGGAGTCTTGAGTGGGTCGAAGGCGCGTTCCGAGGACACAGACCTGTCCTCCACGTTCCTCAGGGGTGCGGCGGCAACCACTCTGTCCTCGCGAAAGTTCCATAACTCGACAATTTCGCTGAAAAGAGTCTTGCCGTCCGCCGTCTTGTGTTCGGTTGTCCGTTCAATGGCAACAAGGCTTTCGTCGGGAGAGATATCGGCGCTGTTCACGCGTTCTTGCAGTGAATACGTCTTGAGTGTGACCGGCTCGGACGAACGGTTGAGTTGCGCAAGGCAAGTTCTGGTGCTGAAAACAAGAAGTATCAGCGCGATCACGCGACGGCCGCAGCATAGGGAGAACATGGGAGAAATGATACTCCACACGGAGGAGATTGCAACCGAGAATGTCGCGAACAGACCATCCCGCTTGACTAGCTGTCCGCGTAAGTCTGCAGATAGAAGAGCATACTCGGGGTTGGTAGCCAATTCGGAAACTATCCAACTTACAGGATTCCGTGCGCGTCTACCGCGCTCTTGGATGCGTCCGGTCGTAGACCACTGTCAACTGCGCGGTGGTCAGTTGCGTGTAGCGCTGGGTGGTGGAGAGGCGCTCGTGGCCTAATAACTCCTGAATGGCGCGCAGGTCGGCGCCTTCTTCTAACAGATGAGTTCCGAAGGCGTGGCGCAGCGTGTGCGGATGCACGTCGGCGGAGAGGCCGCGCAGAACTGCGATGCGCTTGACGATGCGTCCGACACTGCGCGTGGTCAGACGGGCCTGGCTCGCTTTGTCGAGGCCTCGCAGTTGCAGGTTGAGGAAGAGCGCGGGCGTCTCGATTCCCTTCCCTGCCGTAGTTCTCTGGACTTCGGCTGTCTTGGTTCCCTGGCCTTCGGCTGCCGCGGCTCCTTTGCATTCGGCGGCTGCGCCTCGCTTGCCTTCGGCGGCTGCTCCAGCTCCATTGGCGGCGGCAGCCAGCAGCGCCGCGCGTTCGGCCATGTAGGCGCGCAGGGCCACGGCCGCCGCGTCGCCCAGCGGGACGTAGCGCTGCTTTTGCCCCTTGCCGCGAATCAGGATCGCTTCGTTGGCCCAGTGAATGTCTTCGAGGTTGAGGCCGACCAGCTCGGCGTTGCGGATGCCGCAGCCGTAGAGCAGTTCGAGAATCGCCGTGTCGCGCGCAGGCCAACTGGCGGCGTCTTCCCGCACCGACTCGACGACGCGGTTCATCTGCTCGATGGACGGCACGCGGGGCAGATGCCTGGGCAGCTTGGGCGTGGCCACCAGCGAGGCGGCGTTCTGCTCCAGAAGCCCCGCACGGGCCAGCCACTTGAACCAACTGCGAATGGCCGCCAGCGCCCGCGCGGCGGAGGCCTTCGCGAGTCCGCGATCATAGAGCGTGCCCAGGTAGGCGCGGATGTGGGTGTGCTCGATGCCCTCCGGGCCTTGATCCTTTCCATAGTGCTCGGAAATGTAAGCAGTGAATCCGTGCAGCTCACGCTGATAGGCGCGCAGCGTGTGCGGCGAAGAGCCGCGCTCGTTGGCCAGCACGCGCAGGAAATCGGCCACCAGCGAATCCAGCGTGGCGGCGAGGATGGGTACGGCCGCGGCGCTCATGCTGATTCCTCGCTGACAGCAGCGATTGTCTTGGTTCGGGAAACCAGATGGAGGCCTTTGCGGCTGGTTTGGGCGGGAACGAAAGGCTCCGATGGCTGAGGGAGCTGGCGCGTGGCGCGGGGATGGTGCTGGCGATGCACCTCTTTGAGCCGACCCAGCGCCAGGTGCGTGTAGACCTGCGTGGTGGAGATGTCGGCGTGGCCGAGCAGCAATTGCACGCTGCGCAGGTCGGCGCCGTGCTCGACCATGTGCGTGGCGCAACTGTGGCGCAGACGGTGCGGGCTGGCTTGAGCGTTGGACATTTTGACGATGTGCCAGACCCACTGGCGGGTCAGCGGCATTCCGCGCAGGGAGAGAAAGAGGCGCGTGGAGTCCTGACGCGCCGCGGGCGCCTTGCGGACTGGGCTGATGCGCGCCGAACTGATGCGGGCCAGGTGGGGCCGTCCCTCGCGCAGATAAATCTCCAGCGTCTCGACGGCGGCGCGGCCGAGAGGGACGATGCGCTCCTTGTCGCCCTTGCCGCGCACCTGCACGCGGCCCAGGTCGAGCGCCAAGTCGCCGGTGGAGAGCGCCGTGACCTCGGAGACGCGCAGGCCGCCGGCGTAAAGCAGCTCCAGAATCGCCCGGTCGCGTAGATCGGTGGCCCGCGCCTGGGGATGCTCGGCGTTCATCTGCGCCCGATCCAGCATCTCCGCCACCTCAGGCTCGGCGAGGGACTTGGGCAGCACCTTCCAGGCTTTGGGCGATTCAATTTTCACGGTCGGGTCGTGGTGGATGCGCCGGTCGAGGAGGAGCCACTTGTAAAAGCCGCGCAGGCAGCTCAGCTTGCGCGCCGCCGAGCGCTGGTCGATGCCATGGGCGCGCAGATGCTCCAAAAAGGCCGCCACATCCTGCTGCATCGCAGTCAACAGCACGCCGCTGCGCCCCTCGATGAACTCGGCAAAGGTCTTCAGGTCGCCGTCATAGGCCTCGCAGGTCAGCGGGCGCAGGCCTTTTTCCACGCGCAGATAGGCCTGGTAATCCTTCAAAAGCGATAGATTGCGCGCGGTTTCCACACTTACGATTATCCGCGCCTTCGGCTGCCTCCGACGCCGCCGCGCGCGCCGCCGAACCTCGTTCATCATGGACTCAACTTCGGCAACAGCGCATGGCACGCTCGCGGCCCAACGGAGTATAACGACAAAATGGGAGCCTTGGCCGCAGACGAGATCAACGCATGGCTGCGCGAGGGCGGCCTGGTGGTCACGGCCAGCGACCGCGCCGCTCGCGCGCTGGCCGCCGGCTTCCATCGCGCCCGCCAGGCCGAAGGCCTTTCCGCGTGGCCCACGCCCAACATTCTCGATTGGAAGAGCTTTGTCCGCGCCACATGGGAGCAACGGACCGCCGACGCTCGCTTGCTGCTGAATCCCGCGCAAGAACAGGCGCTCTGGGTGGAGATCGCCGGGGCGGACCGCTCGCTGGCCACGCTGCTCGAAGGCCCGCGCCACCGCTTGGCGGCCCTGGCGATGGAGGCGCACGAACTGCTCTGCGGGTATGCGCCGCAGTTCCTGCGGACGAACGCGCGGGGCGGATGGCAGCAGGACGCGGCGGCCTTCAGCGGCTGGCTTAGGGGCTTCGACGAAGCCTGCCGGGCGGGGAGTTTGATCAGCCCCAGCCGCCTGCCGCACGAGCTGATTCCGTTGCTTAATGCAGACCCGGTCCAGCGTCCGCCGCTGCTTCTGGCCGGTTTTGACCGCATTCTGCCCGTGCAGCGCAGCCTCTTCGACGCCTGGGGCGATTGGCGCGAGGCTGCCCAAGGCGAACCGGCTACCGTGGTCCACTTCCATGCTGCCGCCGACGCCCAAGCCGAACTCGCGGCCTGCGCGATCTGGTGCGGACGCCAACTTGCCGCCAACCCCAGCACTCGTCTCTTGGTCGTTACTCAAGCCGCCAGCGCGCGCCGTGGCGAAATCGAGCGCGCCTTTCTTCGACACACCGGCCAGGCCTTCGAGTTTTCGCTGGGAATCCCGCTCAGCCAGGTTGCGCTGGCGCGCGCGGCGCACCTCGTGCTGCGCTGGCTCGACGATTCACTTGCCGAGCAGGAACTCGACTGGCTGCTTTCGACCGGCCACGCCGCTGCGAGCGCCCAGGAGTCCGCGGCGTTGCAAGCAACTATGCGCGCCCTGCGCCGATCCAGCATGGAACGCACCCATTGGACTCTGGCGGCCTTTCTCGGCGAGCGGTGCGCCTCTGAGCTGCTTCCAGCTTCGTGGGTCGAGCGCATCACCGCAGCGCAACGCCTTCTGGCCGGATTCGCGCGACGCGCGCAAAGTCCGCTCGACTGGGCGGAACTGATTCCGCGCCTGCTTGACGAGCTTCATTTTGCAGCCGCGCGACCGCTCGCGAGCGCGGAGTTCCAGGCCCTTCGCCGCTGGCATCAAGCCGTGGAAAGCTGCGGCTCGCTGGGCTTTGATGGCCGCCGCATCAATTGGAAGGAATTTCTCTCGCAACTCGACCGCGCGCTGGACGAGACGCTTTTTGCTCCCGAGTCGCGCGATGCGCCCATCCAGATCGCCGGTCCCGCCGAGTCGGCCGGCCTCACCGCCGACGCCGTCTGGTTCCTGGGAGCCGATGAGGACGCATGGCCCGCGAACGGCGCGACGCATCCGCTGCTGCCCGTCGAAGTTCAGCGCGAGGCCGGAATGCCCCACGCCACTCCGCAGTTCGACTGGGATCTGGCCGCGGCTAGCACCCGACGGATTCTGGCCGCCGCGCCGGAGGTCCATTTCAGCTTTGCCAAGCAAAACGAAGCAGCCGAAGCCCGCCCGTCGCGGCTGATCGCGCAGCTTGCCGGCGAGGCACAAAAGCTATCGGCAGAGTTGGCCGCGCCAGTCGCGCCGCCCCCGCTGACCGTTTCCTTTGAGGACTTCAGCCGCATTCCCTTTCCTCCGGGCAAGATCACGGGGGGCGCTGCTGTTCTCACCGCGCAGTCGCAGTGCCCCTTCAAGGTCTTTGCCACAGCGCGTCTGGCCGCGCAGGAGTGGAAGCCAGCCGAGGCCGGCCTGACCGCCTCGCAGCGCGGCAGCCTGCTCCACGCTGTGCTCCATGCGGTGTGGGCAGGACCGCCGGAGGGCATTCGGAGTTACGCCGATCTGATGAGCCTGAACGACCGGCAGGCGTTCGTAGCCGCCCACGTTCAGCGCGTTATGGCGCGGGAGCTGCGTCCGCACCTGCGTGAACTGATGCCTCGCCGCTACCTGGAACTGGAAGAGCAACGGCTGACCAGGCTGGTCCAAGAGTGGCTGGAGTACGAGGCTACCCGCGTCTCATTCGAGGTCGCCGCCACCGAGGTCAAACGCACAGTGCACATCGACGGACTGACCTTCGACCTGCGCATGGATCGTCTTGACCTGCTCAGCGACGGCTCACAACTGGTCATCGACTACAAATCCGGCAACGTCTCGCCCAGCGCGTGGGATCTGCCCCGGCCCGACGACGTGCAACTGCCGCTCTATGCGGGTTTTGCCCTCGAAGCCGACGAAGTGCTCGGCGGCCTGGTCTTCGCCAAGGTTCGGGCCGGCGAGATGAAGTTTGCCGGCCGCGTGGGCGACGCCGCGGCAACGCTCTTCGCTGGACTGAAGGGCGGCAACCCGCTGGTGAAGAATCCCTTCACCGCCGAACAGCTCCTCGACTGGCGGGATTGCATCCAGCAGCTAGCCATGGACTTCCTCGCCGGACGGGCTGAAGTAGACCCGCGCGAAGCTCCCAAGACCTGCGAACGATGCGGCTTGCAAACCCTTTGCCGCATTCAGGAGAACGCGGCTCTGCTCACGGCTGAAGATGAGTCGGAAGACGAGGAGGGCAGCGATGAGTAAACCTCCCGATCAGACTCAGCGCGATCTAGCCCTCGATCCCACCCGGTCGATCCTGGTGCAGGCTCCAGCCGGCTCGGGCAAGACGACCTTGCTCACGGAGCGCTTTTTACGCCTTCTGGCCGAAGTCGAGGAGCCAGGGCAGGTGGTGGCGATCACCTTCACCAACGCCGCCGCCGCCGAGATGCGCAACCGGATTCTGGATGAGCTGAGAAAGAATGAGCCCAACCCCATCGCCAAACGCGCCCTGGAACACTCGCAAGCACTCGGCTGGAATCTGCTCGACCTGCCCGCCCAGCTGCGCATTTCGACGATTGACTCCTTCTGCCGCGAACTGGCCGTGCAGCAGCCGCTGCTCTCCGGCCTGGGCGGCGGCCTGGAGATCGCCGAACAGCCTGACGAACTCTATCGCCGCACCGCCCGCGAAACACTCCGGAAGATCGATCAGACCGGCTCGCCCCTCGGCGCAGCCATTGAAGAATTGCTGCTCTGGCGCGACAACGGCTGGCAGGAGATGGAAGCGCTGCTGATCGCCATGCTCAAGAGCCGCGACCGCTGGATGCACGGCTTTGTTCTGGAGCGCGAGCCGGATTGGGATGCGCTCCGTGAGCGACTGGAACAGCCCTTCGCAAAGGCTGTGAGCGACGCGCTCATCCAGTTGAGTGGGCTTCTCGATCACGTTTCAGGCGCACGCGAAGAAGCGCTGGAGCTGGCGCGCTTTGCCTGCGAGCAGAGCGGCGGCCAGCTTCATCAGGAACTCGCCGAGCTGGTAGAGTTCCCCTCCGCTCCGTTCGCCGGAAGCAGCGATTTTGAAGAGGCTCGCCAGGCCCACGTGAGTCTTGCCGCGCTGCTGCTCACCGGCGATGGCGCATTCCGCAAGCAGGTCAATAAACTTCAGGGTTTCCCCGCTGACCGTAAACGCGAAAAAGGCCGTCTCCTCGATCTGATCGCCGCGCTCGCCGTCGTCCCCGGCCTCGAAGCCTCACTCGCCGCCGTCCGCGCCCTGCCCCCGGCCCGCTACACCGAAGAAGAATGGCGGATCGTGCGCTCCTGCTTCACACTGTTGCGCCAGGCCGCCGGCGAACTGCAAATCGCCTTTGCCGAAGCCGGCCGAGTGGACTTTACCGAGGTCGCGCAAATCGCCCAGCGCGTGCTGCGCGGCGAAGACGGCCTGCCCACCGACGCCGCGCTCGCCGTCTCCGACAACATTCGCCACCTGCTGGTGGATGAGTTCCAGGACACCAGCCGCCGCCAGCACCAGTTGCTCTCCAGCCTCATCGCCGCATGGCCTGAGCGCCCCGGGCGCACCTGCTTCGTGGTCGGCGACCCCATGCAGTCCATCTATTTCTTCCGCGACGCCGACGCCGAACTCTTTCCGCGCGTCAAGGCGGTTGGCCTGGAAGTCGCGCACGATGAACCGCTGCTTTTCGACTCCGTTTCCCTCACGGCCAACTTTCGCACTGCGCCCGGATTGGTAAAGAAAAACAATGAGGTTTTTGTTGAGGTTTTTGCCGTAAATGACGGCAGTGGAGTCACTTTCTTCTCCGCGCAGCCTGCTCGGGAAGAGATGGTCAGCGCCGCGCCGCCCTTCGTGCTGCACCTCGACTTCGTTCCTCAGACCGGACGCGGACAATCCGCCGATGCCATCGACGAAAAAGATGCAGCCCGCGCAGCGCAGATCGACGAGATTGTTGCTCTGATTCGCGGACAGATGAGCCGCATCGAAGCAGCGAAGGCAAGCGTGGAAAAATTCCGCATCGCCGTTCTGGGCCGCGCGCGCACCGCACTCGCCCCCATCGCCGCGGCTCTGCGCGAGGCGGGAATTCCCTTCCGCGCCGTCGAATTGGAGAAGCTCGCCACCCGCCCAGAGGTGCTCGATGCGCTCGCTCTGGCCCGCGCATTGCTCAATCCGGAGGACCGCGTGGCCTGGCTGGGAGTCTTGCGCGCTCCCTGGTGCGGCCTCTCGCTCGACGACCTGCACACGCTGGCCGGAGAGCCGGAGTCGCTCACCCGGCCCGTTCCGGAGCTGCTGGCCGAACGCCTTTCGCTGCTCAGCGACGCGGGCCGCCCTGCCGCCGCCCGCGTGCTCGAAGCGCTGGCAGCTGCCGCAGATTTGCGCGCGGCTCAACCCGCTGTCAAACTCGGAAGCTGGCTCGAAGCGGTCTGGCTGCTGGTGGGCGGCGCGGCTTGCGTGGATGAGACCGCCCGCGCCAACCTCAACCTGCTTTGGAGCTGCCTGGACCGGCTGCCCGGCGGCGAAGAAGACCTGCTTGGCCCCGGCCTCGGCGCGACGCTGGACAAACTCACCGCGCTGCCCGACCCTGCCAGCAGCAGCGATTGCGGCGTACAGTTGATGAGCATTCACAAATCCAAGGGCCTGGAGTTCGAGGTGGTCATCGTCCCGGAGTTGCAGGCCGCGGTGGGGCGCGGATGCCGTACTATGCTTTCCTGGCTGGAGCGCGGACTCGCTCAGCCCGGCGATTCGGGCGAGATCACCGAGTTCCTGATCGCGCCGTTTCAGCGCAAAGGCGAGGAGAGAGGAAGCGCAAAGGCCTGGGTGGATCGCGTCTATCGGGAGCGCGAGTCGCAGGAGGCGCGGCGCATCCTCTACGTCGCCGCCACCCGCGCCCGCGAGGAGCTTCACCTCTTCGCCCGTCCCGCCTGCAAGGAGGAAAACGGGAGCTACACGCTGGTGGAACCCGCCAGCAGTTTGTTGGCCACGGCCTGGCCGGCGCTGGAGGAGGAGGTTCGCGCGCGCTTTGCAGAGTGGAAGGCCGAGAGAGCCGGAGCGGAGACCGGGGAAGAAGAGATCGCGTCCATCGCCGCCTCCGCCGAGAGCAACCTGCTGGTGATGCCGCCTACTATCCGGCCCACGCAACTGCGCCGTCTGCCGACGGAGTACCGGTCTGCGCGAGTTGAGGTTCATGGTTTCCCACCCTTTCCGCAAAAGGACGCGGAAAGGATGGGGCACCCATCGATTGTGTTTTCCCAGGTTCCAGATTCCCAGGTCTCAGAATCGAGACCTGGGCCACCCGCCGTCTACGGAAGCGGCCCCGCCCGCCTCTACACGCGCCACGAGGGCGGTCTGATCTCCCGCGCTCTGGGCACGGCCGTCCACACGCTGCTGGAAGAGCTGGCCCGTCTGCGCCTGACTCTGGAATGGGAGGCCGCGCGTGCGACGCTCGTTCACTTTGAGCCGCGCATCGCCGCCCAGGTGCGAGCCGTCGGCGTAGAGCAGTCCCAGGCCGCGCGCGTCGCCGTCCAGGCGCTTCAACTCGCGCTCAGCGCCTCCCGTGATCCCATCGGCTCTTGGATCCTCTCACCCCACAGGAGCGCCGCCAGCGAGGCTGGCTGGGCGGGAGTCGTCGCCGGGGTCCTGCGCGCGGTTCGCGTGGACCGCGTCTTCCAGGCCGGTCCCACGCCCGGCAGCAAGGGAGAAGATTGCTGGTGGATCATCGACTACAAGACCGCCCACGCCGATCATGTTGACCCGGCCAGGGCTCTGCCAATGCTCCGCGCCCTCTTCGCACCCCAGGTCGAAGCCTATGGCGAAGTGCTGCGCAATCTGCACGGCGCGGACGCCCGCGGCTGTACGATTCGGGCCGGCCTCTACTATCCGCGCATGGCGCTGCTGGATTGGTGGGAGCTGTAGCCGGGGACGATCTCGATGGACCGCGCCCTTTAAAACTGTAAAATGCAGTCCCTAAAAATCCTCTGACGGCACAAGTTTTTTCTTTTCAAAAGATTATTTGTATGCAAATGGCACATTGGGCTGTACAATTTTCACGAGGAGACCCATGGCCGGAGATATGCAACTTACGTGCAGCGATTGCGGGCAGGACTTCACCTTCACCGCTGCTGATCAGACGTTCTTTCAGGAACGTGGTTATTCGACCCCAAAGCGTTGCAAGAATTGCCGTCAGGCAAAGAAGAACGATCAGGGGGGGTCCGGCTACCGTTCGGCTCCGGCACAGGGTACACCTGTGATTTGTTCGGGTTGCGGGCAGCCTACAACAGTGCCATTTGAACCGCGTGGCGACCGCCCGGTCTTCTGCCGGGATTGTTACCAGGCGCGCAAAGGCAGCGGTGGTGGTGGCGGCGGCAGTTCTCGCGGACGCGGCCGGTAATTGTTTTGAGCGGCTCCGATGAGCGCAAGGCGCATCGGGGCCGCTACCAACCAGGCAAGTTCAAGCAAAGCTCCACGGCGGCGGCTCATTCGGCTACAGTTGATGGTGGAAGGCTTTGGAAGCTGGTTTCTTGTCCAATTTCCGCTTCGCGAACATTACTCCTGGCGCCAAGTCCCTTATCCCTTAGTCCCTCGGCTTACACCGGAGGCAGCGCGTCCACCACCGGCACTCCGGCGGGCGGCGTGAAGTGAAATGCCGCCGCGGGAATCGCCACATTGGGCTGCTCCGCGGTGAAGGTAAAGCGCGTCAGCGCGCCGTCAGCTTCTTCAATCTCAATGCCGGTGATGGTTCCCTCCGCGGTCACGGTGAGCGTGAGCCGCGCCACTCTTTGTTCCTGTCCTTTGGGCTGGCCGCTGAGCGCGAAGCGGCCGTTTGGGGCGGGCGCCAGCGTCAGACCGGTCAATTCCTTTTCCAGTTCCGTGTGGCCGAGAAGAAAGCGCAGCGGCGAGCGCAGGTCGTCCAGTTGGCGGGCGGGGATGCGCTGGACTTGAGAGTCGCCGCGAGAGTAGAACCAGGCGTACTTACCGTCGAGCAGGAAGAGCTTGCCCGCAGGCTCGCTGTACTCCCACTTCATGCGCCCCGGCTTCAGCAGCAATAGCGTACCGCTCTCGGTGCGCCGCATCCCCAGGCCCTCATAGCTCTCCATGAAGCCCGCCTGGAGCGAGTGCAGCTGGTTGTAATGGCGATCGACGCGCTGGGCCAGGTTCTTCGCGGAATCCTTCGCGGAGTCCTTCGCGGACGGCGAACGTTGCTGAGCGCCGAGGCCAATCGAGAGCAGTACGGTGGCCAGAATCCAGCCGCCCCGGTAGAGCTTGCCCTTGCTCATTGCACCAGCTGGGTGCAGTTGGTGCCGCCCGCGGGGTCGGATTTGATGCTGGAATCGTCGGCGCAGTAGCCGCTGTCGCCGGTTTTGCCGATGGTCTGCGGCACGGCGGTGATGGTGTAGCTGGTGATGCGGTCCGTTCCGCTGGCTGACACCTTGGTGCAATTAGTGATCGCGAAGATGTAGCCGTCCTTGAAGCCCGAAGTAATGTCCGCCTTCAAAAACTGCGCGGCAGTTGGCGAAGGAGCACCCGCGCTCGACTCGCCCCCCAGTGCCGGCAACGAACAGGCGTAGCCGTAGGTCGGGTAGTTGGACGAATACATCGTCTCCGCCTCCTGGATGGCCTGGATGGACTTGATCGCCGAGAGATGGTTGCCTCTTTTCTTCAAGGCGCTGAAGGAGGGAATGGCCAGCAGCATCAGGATGGTGATGATGGCCATGACGATGAGCAACTCCATCAAGGTAAAGCCGTTGGGCAGCACGGCGCGGCGAGTGCGAGACTTCGATTTCGTGCGATTCATGAGATTCCCATTCCTCTGCGAGCGGCCAAAACTCTCCAGCCCATCCGAGAAAATCCTACAACGTATGGACGCGAAAGGGAAATGGGACGCTCGAAAAGCAGCTTCTAGCTTCTAGCTTTTAGCTTTTGTTGTTGCAACACTGCCAGTCAAGGCGAACTTCGAAGCTAATGGCTAAGAGCTAGCGGCTAGAAGCTGCATCTCAACACTCCAGCCGGTCCCGCTTCAGCTTCACCCCATCGAGCCGCCCCAGCAGGGTAACGGCGATGCGCTCGGGGGCGAAGAGGCGCTGGGCCATCGTCTGCACGTGATCCGCAGCCACTTCGTTGATGCGGGCGATGATCTCGTCCACGGTGATGAATTCGTGGAAGTACATCTCCTGGCGCGCCAGGTTGGCCATGCGCGCATTCGAGCTCTCCAGGCCCATGAGGATGTTGCCCTTTACCTGGTCCTTGGCGCGGGTCAGTTCCTCGACGCTGAGCGGCTCCTGCTTCAGCTTGCGGAACTCGTCGAGGATCAGGTCCACCACCTCCAGAGCCTTGCCCGCCGATGTGCCCGCATAGACGCACAACGTTCCGGTGTCGCGGTAGGGGCTGAGGTCGGAGTAGATCGAGTAGGCCATGCCGCGCTCCTCGCGGATGGTCTGGAAGAGGCGCGAGCTCATGCCGCCGCCCAGCACGGTATTCAAGATGAGCGTGGCGTAGCGGCTCTCGTCGGTGATGGGAGGAGCGGGGAGGCCGAGGCAGATCTGCACCTGCTCCAAAGATTTTTTGTTGCGCTGCACGATGCGTGCTTCCGCCTTGGGCGCGGGCAATTCATGCAGTGTGGCCCCGCCGGCCAGAGTTGCAAACTTTCGGGCAATGGTCTCGGCAAAGTCATCGTGGTCCAGATTGCCGGCCGCGGCAAAGATCATGTTGCCGCCGTGAAAGCGGTCGCAGTGATAGTCGACCAGGCTCAGCTGGTTCAGTCCCGCCACCGTCGCCGAGGTGCCCAGAATCGGCCAGCCCAGCGGATGATCCTTCCAGAAGGCCTGCGTAAACAGCTCGTGGACCAGCACGTCCGGATTGTCCTCGTCGATCTTGATCTCTTCCAGAATCACGCCGCGCTCGCGCTCGATGTCGGGCAGGTCGAAGACCGGATTGAGCACCAGGTCGGCCAGCACGTCCAGCGCAATGGGCACATGCTCGGCCAGCGACTTGACGTTGAAGCAGATGGTCTCCTTGCCGGTGAAGGCGTCCAGGTTGCCGCCGATCGAATCCATCTCGCGGGCAATGTGCTGCGCGGTGCGGGAGCGTGTGCCCTTGAAGAGCATGTGCTCAACAAAGTGGGAGATGCCGTTGGTCTCGGCGGCCTCGCAGCGGGAGCCGGATTTGATCCATACGCCCATGGCCACCGAACGCATATACTCCATACGCTCGGTCAGCAGGATCAGGCCGTTCGGCAGTACGGTGCGGCGAAGATTGCGTTCCGTAGTCATCGTTCTCCAGGGGTCCGAGATCAGGGATCAGGGTACAAAAATTGATTGTAGGCTAATGCGGGCTTGCGCGGTATTTTTTGGGAGAATGCGGCGCGTGGGGGAAATGCTCTATTCTGGCCCCAGCCATGAGAGAAAATCCCAGCCAATTCGTTCCCTTAGACGTTCCTAGCCTGCAGAGCCGCAAGAGTCTCTTCGGCCTGGACGCGGAGGCGCTGGCGGCCTGCATGGTGGAGGCAGGCGAACCGGCCTGGCGTGGCCGGCAGTTGGCTGAAGCCCTCTATCGCCAGCGAATTGCCGAGCTGGATGCGATCACCACACTGCCCAAGGCTCTGCGCCAGCGGCTGGCGTCTGAAGGCTGGCAGGTGGACCGGCCGGCCATTGCTCAAGTCTTCCAATCCGCGGACGGCACGGAGCGCTACCTGGTCGAGGGGCAATGCGGCGATGGTCTGACCGTCGAGACCGTCTGGATGCCAGAAGGAGACGACGGCGAATCGGGCGACGGGAGCGACGCTGGCGGAGGAAGCAACGGGAATGGTTCAGAAACCCTCCGTGCCCCATCCTATCCGCGTTTTTCTGCGGAAAGGGTGGGAAACCACCAACTCGGTTCCACCCAAGGGCTGGGTGCCCCTGGTCTCGATTCTGAGACCAGGGAACATAGCAGGCAGCGCGCCACGCTCTGCGTCTCCAGCCAGGTAGGCTGCGCGGTCAATTGCGACTTCTGTCTCACGGCCCGGCTCGGCTTGCAGCGCAATCTCACCGCGGGCGAAATCGCCGGGCAGGTGCTGGCTGTCTTCGACCGTCACGCCGTCGAAGTGGGGCGTGATCGCGTGAACCTGGTCTTCATGGGCATGGGCGAGCCGTTCCTGAACTACGACAACTTCATGGACGCGGTGCGGCTACTGGTGCGCGAGGTTGGCCTCAGCCCGCAGCGCATGACCGTCTCCACTTCGGGAATTGTGCCGGGTATTGAACGCTTTGCCGCCGAGCCGCCGGAGTTCCGGCCCAAGCTGGCCATCAGCCTCAACGCGCCCAACGATGCGATTCGCAGCCAGATCATGCCCATCAACCGCAAGTGGCCGATTGCCGCGGTGATCGACGCCGTGCGACCGATAAAACTCCGCCCCCGCGAGCGCATTACGTTTGAATACGTGCTTCTGGGCGGCGTCACCGACCGCCCAGAACACGCCGTCGAAGTGGCTCGTCTCATCCGTCGCACGGGCCTTCCCGCCAAAGTGAATTTGATCGCCTGGAATCCCGGTCCCGGCATCGAGTACGCAACGCCGCAAACGGAAGCCGTGGAAGCCTTCCGGCAAACGCTGGCGGATGCGGGGATTCCGGCCTACGTGCGCAAGCCGCGCGGGCGAGACATCTACGCCGCCTGCGGGCAGTTGAAGCGGACGGTGGAGGGGTAAGCCGGTTGCAGTTTCAGGAGTGACAAAGCCCAGCTTCTGTCTGCGACATGACCGGCGTATAGCGTTCGTTTGCGATTCCATTCTTTGCGCATTACCCGAAGGCCATTCCGCTGTGCGGAATGGCCTTAGTTGTTCTGCCTCCACACAAAGGATGATGCGGCGGTCCACCTATGGGGCGAAGACACCGGCGCGGCTTCTTCTTAGACTGTTTGAAAATCACCGCGTAGTGATCTGTGTGCATTCGACATTCAGTCAGCGCACAGAAGTGTGAATTTCAAACTCGGCTTGACGCACAACGCATGCGCTGGCCTGGGTCCGCGGTTTTCATCGCGGTCCTATTAACACGCAGTTTTTTCATTTGAGGAGAGCCATGATTCAACAAATCGTGCCGGGAATTCCTTGTCTTGCAATTGCCCATATCACATTTTCCGCCCAAAGCCCCGTAAATCCCACCAAACAAAACATTAATAATCGGATGCTAAGAATCGGAATCACATTTTTTCTCATAGTGTGCATGTTAGGCGCGTTCTCGCCGCGCGCGTTTGGCCAGTCGAGCGCTTCGGTCGTCGAGGGCGTGGTTCAAGATGGCACAGGCGCCGTAATTCAGGATTGTGACGTTACATTGCTCAACACGGAAACAGGCGGTAAGTTAGTGACTCGCACAAACGCAAATGGAGTTTACGCTTTTCTGTCCGTCCAGCCGGGGACATATTCACTGGAGGTCTCGAAGCAAGGATTCAAGTCCTATTCCATTACTCACTTAATCGTTACTGTTTCCCAGCGCGCAACCCAGAATGCTATACTGGGACTTGCTTCAGCCTCGGTCACAGTAACCGTGGATGCGACAGGGTCAGGTTCTCTCTGGGAGCCGACTTCGAGCGAGCTTGGAACGCTCATCGAACCGGTAAATGTTAGGGATTTGCCCTTAAATGGCCGTGATTTTCTGCAGTTGGGCCTTCTCTCCGGCGCCGCCCAAACCTCCGGCACAACGGTCTCGGATTTCACGACTCTTCAGGTCGGCCATCCCGACCGCACCATCATTATTGATGGTATCGAGCAGGATCTCACCGGATACTTGATCAACGGCATCTCCACCGCAGGCAGCCGCCTGGGCCAGGCGTCCTTGAATCTTTCCGTTGCGGCTATTGACCAGTTCAAAATTCACGAAGGATTTTTTCTTCCTTCCGAGGGACCGAATGATGGTGGTGTAGTCAGCCTGGCGACAAAGGGCGGGAGCAACCGCCTGCACGGTGAGACCTTCGAATTCGTCAGAAATACGAACCTCGACGCACACCAGTTTTTCGATCTGCCGGGCGCCGCGCTCAGCCCTTTTCACCGCAACCAGTTTGGCGGCGCGGTTGGCGGACCCATCCTGCGGGATCGCATATTCTTCTTTGCTCATTACGAGGACCGCCGCCAGGTGCTTTCCAATACGGCAAAAGCCACCGTTCCCTCGGCAAAGATGTTTGGCGGGGATTTCTCCGAGCTAAGCGCCAAGATTTACGATCCGTCCACCTATGATCAGGCCACAGGGCAAAGACAGCCCTTTGCCGGAAATATAATTCCGGCAGCCCGTATCAATGACATGGCCAAGAAACTGCTCGCATATTATTTGTCCGCTCCAAGTTACTCATCACAAAATCTCGCGGGCAACCCGGTAACCACCGATAACTACAATCAATATGGGGGCCGCATCGATGCGAACCTCAACGCCCGGAACAGCCTCTTTGGTCAGTACGTATACGAGAACTCGCCGTCACATAACAATGCTCTGTTTCCTCTTGCGGGGAACGGTTTTCCGTTGAGCACGAACTTTTTCATGGCTCAATTGACCACCACGCTAACTCCTCATCTTGTGAATGAGTTTCGCCTGGGATTTCTTCACCCCTCGGTATTCACCGCCGGAGACATTCAAAACGACGTGCAGGGAACATTGGGCATCACGGGAACTGCGGACCCGAATGGAGTCCCCGGAATCTTTCTCAGCGGCTTTAACACGTCCGGCGCCACCGCCGCGACCCCTTCATTCGGCCGCGCCCAAGGCCTGATCGGAAACATCGATAACCAGTATCAGATGCATGAAAGTATCAATCTGCTGAAGGCCAAGCACGAGATGAGCTTTGGCGTCGATCTCAACTATGTTCGCACGGTCCAGGAGAGCTCGAACTTCTTTTCCCGGGGCGGTGTGTACTTCAATCCGGTTTATACCGCGCAGTTGGCGCTTAATGGCACCGGAACTTTGGCGCCGGTATCAGGCACGGGCAACTCCTTCGCCGATTTTCTGCTGGGCATGCCCCAGAACGGCACCGTAACATCGATGCCGCGCACGCATTTCCGCTGGACCGCGGTTACGCCCTATGCTCAGGACACATGGCGAGTTCTGCCAAACCTTACAATTAACGCCGGCCTGGGATGGAATATCAGCACGCCACCCAACGCGGCTGGCAATAACAGCCTGTACCCGCATTCATTCAATTTCCAGACTGGCCAGGTGGAGTACGCCGCGCTGGGAGCGGTCAGTCCAGAGATATACAAGATCGATCTCAACAACTTCGCTCCTCGCGTTGGGATAGCATGGCAGCCGGGTTTCTTGCATGGAACAATCATCCGGGCCGGCGGGGGAATCTATTATCCGGCGGAGAATGCGATCTACGAGCTGTTCGCAATCACCGCTCCTGGCGTCGCCATCGTTCAATCCATCACCAATCAGTCCTCTGTGACGCCCACCTACGTTCTCGGTCAAAACGTATTTCCACCGATGACTCAGGCGACCATCACCCAAACTTTTGCGAATAATGTCAAGGGCACTGTCTTCGCGCTGGATACAAATTTACGCACGACTTACATTGAGCAATGGAGCCTGGCGATTCAGCATAACCTTAACAAGAGCACGATTGCCGAGATCGATTACATAGGATCGCAGTCGCGCAAGCTGCCGATACGGTGGAATGCCGATGATTGCTCAGTGGCGGGCTCATATGTATGCGATCAATCGGTCCGTCCGTACAAGCAATTTAATTACATTTATGAGGCCGCCGACGAGGGGTCATCCAGCTACAATGCCTTCGTGGCTAAATTCCAAAGGCAGTTTTCCAATGGCCTGAGTTTTGTGGCCAATTACACCTGGTCAAAGGTTCTCAGCAACACCGAACAAGGCGGGGCGCCCGTTGGGATCAATGAGAGAGGCACCTGTCTCAGTTGCGATAAGGGGATGGCTGGGTACAATGTTCCACAGCGCCTGGTAGCAAGCGGCGTTTGGAATTTGCCGCTCGGCAATGGAAAGCGATTCCTCACCGGGATTTCTTCTGTTTTGGACCACATAGTGGGCGGCTGGACCCTGGATACGATTGCGACGTTCAACAAGGGAAACCCTTTCACCGTGTTAGCCGCGAGCAGTACGACAATGGATCCGATGACGCAATTTCGCGCCGATCGTTTATGCGACGGACGATCCAGCCAGAAGAACAAGGATGTTCGCACCAACGGCCACTACTGGTTCGATACTTCCTGCTTCGCGAAACCCGCGCCTAACACCTTCGGAAACTCCGGCCCGAATATTATCACGGGACCGGGAGTTGACAATTATGACATTGGCGCCGGAAAACTCATTGCTTTGCGCGAGTCGATGAACCTACAATTCCGGGCCGACGCGTTCAACGCCTTCAATCATACGCAATTCCTGAATCCCGACAGCAACATGGCGGATACAAACTTCGGAAAGATCACGACGGTGGGGCCTTCCAGGGAGTTTCAATTGGCCTTGAAGCTGCTCTGGTAGAGGAGTATTGCTCTGGTCACTGAAAGCTAAATAATTTGCATTACCATAAGGGCCATTCCACCGGGCGGAATGGCCCTTTGCCGTCTTGCCTCCACCAAACGGATGAGCCGGTTCCCCACCCAATGGACGAAGACCGCGACACGGCCAGCTACTAGACTTCAAAGTAATCGATCGCGCGGCGACCGGTGTGCTTCCCCGCACCACTGGCTCAAAGCAATTCACGCACGAAAATTTCCCGGGCACACTAGGCATCTTCCCGGCAAGGGTTGCCGCCTTTCCCGCGGCACATACGATGCAGTTATTTTGAAGGAGAGCCATGATCCGCAAAATCGTGTTTGTTGTTCTTTGTCTTGCCATCGCCCCGATCACAACCCATGCGCAAAGCAATTACGCGGTGGTGCGCGGATCGATTCTCGACCCGCAGCATCGCTCCATCATCGGCGCGCGCATTCACATCACCGCCAAAGGAACCGGCGCTGAGCGCGATGTTCATTCCAACTCGTCCGGACTCTATGAGATTGCGGGCTTGCAGCCGGGCGCTTACACGCTGACTGTCGATAGTCCCGGCTTCAAGCAGGCCCTACAGACCATCGAAGTTGAAGTCGGCCAACAGGTTACTCTCGACTTGCAGTTGAGCCTGGGAACAGAGACCCAAATTGTTAAGGTCCAGGCCTCGGGAGAGCTGCTCAAGACCGAGGATGCGAGCGTGGGCGAGGTGGTGGATCAGCGGTCGGTGGATTCACTGCCGCTAAATGGCCGTATGCTGATCGACCTGGTGCTGACCGTGCCGGGAGCGCACATCAGTCACGGCGCGGCGGTCGGCGACATGAGCTCTCTTTATTGGAGGCCGGGCGAGCGCTCGGCGGTGAGCATCGGCGGCAGCCGTCCCAACGCGAATTACTTTCTGCTCGACGGAGCCACTAACACCGACCCCACTTTCAGCACACAGAACCTCAGCCCTTCGCCCGACGCGGTGCAGGAGTTTGAAGTGCAGACAGGCAGCTATTCCGCGGAGATGGGCGGCGCGGGAGGCGGCCAGATCAACATCGTCACCCGCTCCGGGAACAGCCAATTTCACGGGACCGCCTACGAGTTCCTGCGCAATGGCGACATGGACGCGCACTCCTTTAACCAGATGGGCACATCGAATTTTCTGGTGCAGAACAACTTTGGCGCCTCGTTCGGTGGCCCCGTAAAGCACGCCGGCAAGACTTTCTTCTTCTTGAACTATGAAGCCCTGCGCCACGTTGAAACCGATGCAATGGTGGACACGGTGCCCACCGCGGCTGAGGATTCCGGCGACTTCAGCCAGAGCGGCGTTAACATTTACGACCCTTCCACCACCGCGCCCAATCCAGGCTACAATTCGAGCCTGCCCGTCAGCAAGGCGAATCCCCAATACATCCGTCAGCAGTTCGTCTATAACGGCGTGAAAAATGTTATTCCACCGGGACGGCTGACGAAGGCCGCCAGCATCATGCTCAACAAGTACACGCCGCAGCCCAACACCATGAACATGGGTGGCTCGACGATGATGGGCCAGCCGACCGTAATCGGCGCGGGCAACGACGCCAATAACTACCTTGACACGCGCAAGGAACACATGACCGACGACCAGGGAACGGTGCGCGTGGATCACAACTTTGCCAAAGGCGATACCGCCTTCATCCGCTACTCTGTCGCGAGCGAATACGGCTTTATGCCGGAGGGCCTGCCCGGCTTCGGCTTGTATCACGATAACTTCTCACAGCAAGGGACGGGCGCCTGGACCCGTGTTATCTCAACCCGCATGGTCAACATGGCATCGATAGCCGTCTCGCGCCTGGCCATGTCCCACACCACCGAGAGCGCCGGCACAAACGACATCGTCGATGAACTGGGCATTACGGGAACTGGCTTCGGCGGACCCAAGGCCTGGGGCGCGCCCTACTTTAATGTGCAGGGCTTTTCTCCGCTCGGCGACAACTATCTGGCAACGCCGATGAAGGCCTGGGACACGGTGATCGAGGGCCGCGATTCGCTCAGTTGGCAGATTGGCCGCCACAGCGCCAAGTTCGGCGGCGCGTACCAGAAGTTCATCTGGCCCATGTGGGGCTTCTTCCAGAATCGCGGCTACTACCAGTTCACCAACGGCTACACCACGCAATACGCGCTGAATGACGGCGTCAGCGGGTCGGCGCTGGCCGACTTCCTATTGGGATTGCCCGCGGCGCGGCAGGGCCAGGCCGGCGTTCCGCAGATGAACCTCCATCAGTGGTACGCCAACGGCTACGGACAGGACGCATGGCGGCTCACAACAACTACCACGCTCACCTACGGCGTTCGCTATGAATTCATGAGCCCTCTGATCGATGTTGATTACACCAACAGCAACCTCGACCTCTCCAGCGGCACGCCCCAGGTTTTCATCGGCGGGCAGAATGGCTATCCGCGCGGCCTGATGTACGCCAACAAAACCAACTTCGCGCCTCGGCTGGGCCTGGCGCAGAGCCTGCCACGGCTGGGCTTGGTGGCGCATATAGCCTACGGAATCTTCTACACCCCGGTGGACATGAACACCTGGTGCAATCAGCGCCACAACGTGCCCTATGTCTTTCCGGAGACCGCGCAGAGCGATCCCTACATTCCCTCGATCACCACGCTGAACTTCCCTACTCCCGTTCTCGGCACAACGGCGGTCAGCTTTACCGGGCTTCAGTTGCACGCGCCGGCGCAATACGTCCAGCAATGGAGCGCCTCGCTGGAAAAGCAAGTCGGCGCGGAGACAACGATTGAAATCGGCTACCTGGGCGCGGGCGGCTTCCATCTGCAACGCTCCCACCTGATCAACAACGCGCAGCCGGGCCCGGGCCTGATTCAACCGCGCCGCCCGCACCCCAAAATCAGCTTTGTAGCCAACACAGTCTTCCCTGCCGCTGTGGCCAGCACCATGACCAGTTCCACTTTCCCCGTGACCACCGTCAATTTGCTGGAGAACACATCGCAGAGCTGGTATGACGCTGGCTACGTGAATGTGCGCCGCCGCTACGCCCGCGGCCTCAGCTTTCTGGCCAACTACACCTTTGCCAAAGCTCTTGAGAATGCGCCGGACTTCCGTTCGCCGATGTTCGAGGCCGCCACTCCGCAGAACAACGACGACCTGAACGCGGAGAAAGGCCCCGGCTGCGACATCCGCCAGCGCGCAGCCGTCAGCGCGGTGTACAACTCGCCGACCTTCGGCGCCAACCACCTCATGCAGAGCCTGACCCGCGATTGGCGCGGCTCGATCGAATACCAGGCGCAGACGGGCTTTCCGCTGACGATCTCCGTCTTCGGCGATACCGCTAACGCCGGTACCGTGGTGGGAGAGAATCCCATCCGCGCCAACTCCACAAGCCAGAAGGTCTTCGCTTCGGGGACCAGGAACTCGACTACATGGTTCAACCCCGGCGCCTTTGCCGCGCCGCCCGCTTATACGTACGGAAACGTCGGTCGCAATTCGGTCTATGGCCCCGGCTTGCAAACCATGGATTTGGCTTTGGTTCGCAGTTTCAGCCTGCCTGAGAAGGCCAGGTTAGAGGCCCGCGCCGAGTTCTTCAATGCACTCAATCACACCAATCTGGGAACGCCCAACCGCTTCGTGAACACGTCAAGCTTCGGCAGCATCACCGAGGTCGCCACACCGGGGCGGGAGATTCAGTTGAGTGCGCGCGTGAGTTTTTAAGAGATTTTGAAAGCAATATGCCAAAAGGGGACAAGTTTCAACTCGTCCCCTTAATTGCTGCTATAGCGGTTCTCCAATTGCTTTACACCGAAACCACACCGCTGAGTGGCTTTTTCCTCAAGAAAAAGCCACCTTCGATAGAATCGGTAAGGACATATGTATTGGAGAACCGCTCTAAATCATCAGGGCTGCATGAAGCATCAGTCTCACGCCGGGACTGATCGTGGGCAAGCGCGCGCGGCATCCCTCTGACTTCTTGACCCATGAATGCTGTGATAAGGTACGGCTTCAGAGGCTGCGCCCTTTGAAAACGCCACTCATGCGGAGGTTCGCTATAGCATTTTCGATTCTGGTGTATACAGAATCCATGCAGCAAAGTGGCTTTTTCCTCAAGAAAAAGCCACCTTCGATGCACTCGTAATGTCAACAAGTGAAGCGAAAATGCTCTAGAACTTGTAGACCACGCCCATCGAAGCGCGCGCGCTGCGGTTCTTATGCGATGAGCATCCCCCGTTCGTGCAGACCGCCTGGTTGGTGTTCGCGGCAAACGACGAGTAGATATCGTCGCCCCAGGCGCGTAGAGCGAAGCGCGGATTCAGTTTGTATTCCAGGCCGACGCCTAATCCTCCGGCCAGGGAGATGTTAGGCGTGGAATAGGGGAGGCCGGGTGTGGAACTCGTGCCGCTGATGTGTTCGATGCCCAGCAGTGCATGAGCAAAGGCGTCGACTTTTCCAATGAGATGTCCATGAAACACGGGGCCGAGCAGGAGCATATCCACCGATGGGTTGCCGGGATTGGCCGAGTTGTAAGTAAAGTTGTACCAGCCGCCGTCGGCGGTCAGGCCGAAGTATCTACCCCAGTCGCGGGTGACGGTGACGTTTACGCCGATCAAACCGTTGCGCGACTGGTTGACGTTGTTGAGGCTGGTGTAGCCTGCTCCGGCGTAGACCTCGTACTTGGTGGAGGGTTCAGTCTTCTCGGCGCGGGGCGGACGATCGGGGGCAATCTGGCTGGTGGCCGCCAGGGGCATGAACGCGGCCGCAACCACGGCCAAAATCGCAAGAAATGACTTCCTCTTCAATTTGGGACTCTCCTCAATGCAGTGCTGAAACGACTCGGTCGCTCTTGGGGCCGCAGCCCTGGGAGCCACCGCTGGAACCCTGACCGGCCACTCGCCAACCTCTACTAGACTATCCTCTCAGGCCCGGTTCCATGAAGTCCGGCTTGCATTTGGGTTGCGGGATTGCGCTCAGCGGCTCTGCACCGGAACCGCTTCGGGGAGCTTCAGCAGCTTGCCGGAGCTCTCCGTTACTGTGACGGCGACTCCGTGAGAAAGATAGCGGCCGATGACCTCCCGGCGCGCCCAATCCAGCTCCCAGCCGTCCTGAATGGCGACGACCGTGTACTGGCCGGGGGCGACATCGCGCAGCGAGAAGCTGCCGTCGGAGTCGGACTGATCGCGGCGCACCAGCGAGGCGAAGGCAGCCGCCTCCTTGGGGACCAGCATCATCATCACGCCGGGCTGGCCTTTGCCCTTTACATTCCGGGCAAAGCCCTCGACGCGCGTCTCGGACTGACTCACCGTGGCGACCAACTGAATGGGCTGGCCGCGCACTGTGAATTGGCTTCCCGAGCGCGTTCGGCTGCCGATGCTAATCGCGGTGATTGGCAGCGATTTAGTGGGGCTGGCGAGGATGAGTTCCCAAGCGCCTAGCGGGACTGCGGCAAAGTTGAAGGAGCCATTGTTGCACTGCGTTTGCAGCGGGGCATGTGGTTTGTCCTCAAGAGAGCTGAGGATGATACCCATATTCGCCGGCAGAGCAGTGCCGTTACTGGATTGAAGGCTACCCGAGACGGCAATAGCTGGCGTTCCCAGGTTGGGGTCCACCTGCTGGCTTGTGGTGGCGTCCAGCTCCGCGACCCGCGGCGGATCGCCCTGCGTCAGCTCATAGTGGCCGGGGGCTACGCCTGTAAACTCTACGGTCCCCGTCCGCATAGCGTCCAAAAAGCCCGCACTTTCGGCCGAAACCTCCGTGCCGAAGATGGTTTTCCGCAACTCCGCTCTGGCAATTGATCCGGACTGTTGGATGGGTGTTTCAACAACCAGGTGCAGCGCCGGAACCGCGTGCAGATTGAAGTCGGCCTCTTCGCGGCTGCCTCCGGCGAGCACAATGCCGGTTGCAGAAGCCTCATCGGTCGTCGAGTCGAAATAAGTCATCGAGTAAGCCACGTCGAGTACCGCGCCGGCATCCCCTTCCGTCCGCTGCTTCCCTCCTGCGGCAGAGCGGCTCATCGCGTACCAAGGCTCGGCCTTGACCACCAGCAGGTACTCGCCCGCGGCCAGGCCGTCGAACTCATACGCGCCGGTGTCGTCGGTGGCGGCTTCACCCGCCTGGGTGATTCTTGCGCCCGGATTGTGGCCGTGGGGCTTGAGGAAGAGCATCACCTTGGCCCCATCAACCGGATCGCCGCCGTCGGCGGTCACCACGCCGCGCAGCGCCGCTCCGGGGGTGAGGCGGAAGAGCAGGCCGCTGGTATCCTGATCCGCGTCGGTGACAATTGCTGTGTTGTAGCCCTCGTGCTGGTCGTAGAAGGCGGTCAGGAATCCTCGCTTCGACGCAGTCAATGGAAACTTGGCCGCGGGCAGGCCTTCGAGCGAAAATCGTCCGTCGTTGTCGGTCTCAACCGACTCGACGGTTTGTCCGTCGGCCTCCTCGGAGAGTACGGCCACCGATGCCCGCCGCACCGGCTCGCCGCTGGCCGCGTTAACCACCGTGCCGGCGATGCGGTAGCCGGTAGTGGTCCTGGGCATCGAAACGGACTGCGAGTGCGCGCCTATCGCAGCAGTAGCAAGGAACAGCGCTGTGCGGCAGAGGATGCGAGTTGTGGAAGCGCAAAACAATTCGGTGCCCCTCTTTGAACATCCGTGCCTTGAAAGGACGCAGTTCGAGAGTAAAACCATGATTCCCATGCCCGGAAACCGTTCAACTCACCGCTTCACAAACTCCACCACCTTAGGTCCGATTTGCGTGGTGCATTGCATTTGGGCTACGTGGCCGCAGCCGGGGAATACCGCAAATTCAGATTGCGGCACAAGCTTGTGGATGCGCGCGCCCTGGGTGAGCGGCGCGATGCGGTCCTGGGCGCCCCACACCAGCAGCACCGGCATCTTCAACTGCGGCAGCAGATTGTCGGTGGCGTCCTGGCCGGTGAGCATGGCATCGACGGCGCGATGAATGACCCAGGCATTCCGGTTCGCATCGCGTACAACGTCGCGCGCGATGAAGTCCGGAATCTTCCGCGGATGGGGCATCAGCAGCGTCATCAGCTGGTTGACCTCGGTGGGCGTCGCGGGCGTAAAGAACCGTGTATCCCAATCCGGTTTCTCGTAGAGGCCGACCGCGTCGAAGAGCATCAGCCGGCGCACCCGCTCCGGATGCCGCGCGGCCACCAGCTGCACGATCCAGCCGCCCATCGACGAGCCTCCCAGATCCACCTGCTTCAACCCCAGCGCATCCAGGAAGCCAACCACCACCACGGCCTGATCATGGACCGAGTAAGAAAAATCAGCCGGTTGCTCGCTGCGCCCGAAACCGGGCAGATCGGGCAGATAGACGCGAAAGCCTGCCTTGACCAGCCAGGATGCCAGGTTGCGCCACTCCTCGGCGTTCCCGCCCAGCCCGTGCACCAGCACTACGACCGTCCCGCCAGCCGGACCCTCGGCAAGGTAATGCACGCGATAGCCGCCGACCTCGACCGAGCGGCTCTCAGTGCCGGAAAGGAACTCGCGCAGATAATTCGCTTCGTTGTAGTAGCTGACCGGGCGCTCCCAGAAGCCGATTCCGGCAGCTACAATCAGCAGCCCCGCAACACCCCAGAGCTTCTTCATGGCTTTCATCGTTCCTTTCGTTGATCCAGTTCGCGCGCTCTCTGCCAGCCCGCCTCAATCACTCGCACAGTGACCGGATCGAGGTTGAGCGCGCTGTGCGAATTCCACTCCGCGCGCTCCACCCAACGCACGGCATCGGCGTCGGAGGCCGCTAGCAACACGCCTCCGGCGACGCGGCAGAGGTAATCGGCAATCACATAATGGTAGCGGACGCGGTTGTCTTCGCGATGAATTTTGTCGATAAGCTCTATCAGTTCGACCGGCTCGACCACGAGCCCGGTCTCTTCCCGCACCTCGCGCTTCACGCCTTCAGTCAGCGACTCGCCTACTTCCAGCAAGCCTCCCGGCAGCGACCAATGGCCCTTGAGCGGCTCGGCTCCACGGCGGACGAGCAGCACCCGCTCCGCTTCGATGATTACCGCGCCGACAGCCAGCAGCGGCGTTGATGGAAACTCTCTTTGCATGATCCTCCGCACACTGAATCTCTTCCTACCATAACGCGCCTTTTCCCCCGGCGTATCATCAAACAAACAGGAGAGACCCATGGCAGAATTCACACTGAAAATCGATGGAATGCACTGCGGCTCCTGCGTCCGGCGCGTCACGCAGGCGCTCAGCTCGGTGGAGGGAGTCGCTGTCAACGAGGTGAGTGTGGGCTCGGCGCAATTCACTTCCAGCCTGGAGCCTCCGCCGGTTGATCTCGCCGTGGCCGCGCTGGCCAAGGCCGGCTTTGCCGCGCGGTTGGAACCATAACGCCCGCCATGGCTACGTCCGCGACAGAATCCATCACGCTGCCGGTTCTCGGCATGACCTGCGCCTCGTGCCAGCATCACGTGGAAGAGGCTCTGCGCGCGACGGCGGGTGTTGAATCGGCGCGCGTCGATCTGATGGCCCATCGCGCCAGCGTTGTCTTCGATCCGGCAATCGCCACGCCTGCGCAAATGGTCGAGGCCATTCGCGCGGCGGGCTACGATGCGGTGTTGACGCGCGCCGATGGTTCGCAAGAAAAATCTCCGGAGTCGCTCAATGATGGGGCGGAGCGTAAGGCCTATGCGACGCTGATTGCCGGTGCGGTGGCAATGCTGCTGGCCATGCCGCTTAGCGACAAGATGGGCGCACTGGACCATGCGCTGATGCGCCTTCTGCCCTGGCTCTTTGCGCTGTCGCCGGAGCCGCTGCGCTGGTTTCTGCTGATTCTCACTGCATTTTTTATGGCCTGGGCCGGTCGTGGAATCTATTTGAGCGCCCTGCGCGGCCTGCGCCACGGAAGCACCAATATGAATACGCTGGTCAGCCTGGGAACCGGCGTGGCCTTTGTGTATTCGGCTTATGCCACGATCTGGCCCGCGCCCGGCCGCCAGGTTTACTTTGACGCAGTCCTCTTGATTATCGGTTTTCTTCTTTTGGGTAAAGCGCTGGAAGGCCGCGCGAAACGGCGCGCACTGGCCGCGCTGGACGCGCTTTCGCGGCTGAAGCCGGCCACTGCGCGGCGCATCCGCGATGGCGTTCAAACAATGGTTCCGCTTGATGAGATTCTGGTGGGTGAGAGCGTGCTGGTGCTGCCGGGGGAGCGCTTCCCGGTGGACGCGACGATCCTCGAAGGTCGCACCACGGTGGACGAATCGATGCTGACCGGCGAGTCAACGCCGCTGGACCGCTCGGTGGGCGGGCGCGTGCTGGCCGGGGCACTCAACTATGAAGGCGCGGTAACCTGCCGCGCGGAGTCGCTGGGCGAAGCGACGATGCTGGCGCAGATCACGCGCATGGTCACGCAGGCGCAGAGTTCGCGCGCGCCGATGGAGCGGCTGGCCGACCGCGCCAGCTCAATCTTCGTTCCCGTGGTGCTGGCGCTGGCCGCGCTTACCTTTATTGTTTGGATGATCGCCACGCACTCGCTCGAAAGGTCGCTGGCCACGACGGTCGCCGTGCTGGTCGTCGCCTGCCCCTGCGCGATGGGCTTGGCCGTGCCCGCCGCGCTCACCGTGGCCGTGGGGCGCGGGGCACAGTTGGGCGTGCTCTTCAAGGGCGGCGAGGCGCTGGAACGGCTGACGCATCTGGATGCGATTGTGCTGGACAAGACGGGGACGCTGACCGTGGGAAGGCCGGTGCTGAGCGCTGTTCACGCGCTGGGGGAATCGACTGAAGACAATTTGCTCCGCCTCGCCGCTGCCGCCGAGGAGCGATCGAACCATCCGCTGGCTCACGCCGTGGTGGATGCGGCGCGGGCGCGCGGACTCGTCTGGCAGCCCGCGGAAGACGCGCAGGTTCTGCCCGGCCGCGGTCTGAACGCCAAGGTCGAAGGCCGCGACTGCCTGCTGGGCAACGAAGCGCTCTACAAGGAGTTTTTCATTGCGCTGCCGCCCGGCGAAACGCCGCCGGAGCCGGGCGTGACGCGGTTGTGGATGGCTCTGGACTCTGCACCCGTCGGCTACTTCGACGCGCGCGATGCGCTGCGCCCGGATGCAGCAGAGGCCGTAGCCGCGTTGCGCCGCGCCGGTCTGCGCGTGCTGATGCTGACCGGCGACTCGGCTGCCGCCGCCGCGCCCATTGCCCAGCAGGCGGGAATCACCGAGATTGAAGCCGGACTCGACCCCGCCGGCAAGCTGGCCCGCATTCGAGAGTTGCAACAGAGCGGCCTGCGCGTGGCGATGGTGGGCGACGGCATCAACGACGCAGCCGCTCTGGCCCAGGCCGACGCCGGAATCGCGATGGGCACCGGCGCCGACCTGGCGCAGGAGGCCGGCGATGTGCTGCTCTTGCGCGCCCAACCCTCGGCCATTCCCGCTTCGCTGGATCTGGCTCGCGCGACGCTGCGCGTGATGCGCCAGAATTTGATCTGGGCAGCGGCATACAACTTGCTCGGCATTCCGCTGGCCGCGGGCGTGCTCTATCCCAGCTTTCACATCCTGCTCAGCCCGTGGCTGGCCGCCGCCGCCATGGCTCTCAGCTCGGTCAGCGTGCTGGCCAACAGCCTGCGCCTGCGCGGCTGGGCACCTGCGGTGCGGCAGACACTCGCTATGCGCTCGCAGGAATGAGTCATTGCCTCGCCGGAGAACAACAAGGATAGATCACCCAACTGTTGGAATCCCAGGTCTCAAAATCGGGACCTGTGCCACCCCAGGAACGTGGCTCAGACTGGAGAGAGCGCGAAGCGCCCCGGCACGATAAACTAACCCCAGAGCCATCTCGTGCGCATCCTGACCCGTTACATTCTCGGCGAAATTCTCTCTCACGCGCTCATCGGATGCGTGATCTTCACCTTCGTTCTCTTCATGAAGGAGCTGCCCCGCATTCTGGAGATGGTGGTCCACAACAGCTCCACCTTTGTAAGCGTCGCCGAGATCCTTCTCTTCATGCTGCCCAACATTTTCATGCTCACGATTCCCATGGCGGTGCTGGTGGGGGTGCTGCTGGGCTACAGCCGCCTGGCCGCGGACAGCGAAGTCATCGCCATGCGCGCTTCCGGCCTGGGCATCGGCTACTTTGTGCGCGTAGCCTCGATTGTGGCCATCGGCGGCACGCTGCTGGGGCTGGCTAACTCCCTGCTTCTAGCCCCGCGCGCCAATCAGGCCATTCTGGCGATGAACAAGGAGCTGGCCCAGCAAGCCTCTTATGAGATTGAGCCGCGCGTCTTCGACGAGGACTTCCACAATTTTGTTCTCTACGTGCAGGACGTGCGCGCGGGAACCGGCGCGGCCCAATGGCGTCAGGTCTTCATGGCCGACACCACCGATTCCGCCAATCCGCTGATCACCACCGCCGCCTCGGCCACCGTCTCCAACGATTCCGCTCAGGAGTTGCTGGTGCGGCTGCGCGACGGATCGCGCCATGAGACTGTCACTCTCCAGCCGCAGCAGTACAACATCTCCACCTTTGACTTTACCGATCTGCCGCTGGTTTCCAGCCAGCAGAACGATGTGCATCTGGGACGGCTCGACACGGACATCTACGCCATGCCCATGAGCACGCTACGCCAGCGCAGCCATGCGCCCGGCGGCAAGCGCTTTCAGATCGAGATGCACAAGCGCTTCGCCTATCCGGTGGCCTGCCTGGTGCTGATGCTGGTGGGCGTTCCGCTGGGCGTCACCTCGCGGCGCGGCGGCAAGAGCTTCGCCTGGATCTTCACCATCCTGCTGGTCGTCCTCTATTATCTGATGTCCATGATCGGCGTCGCCCTGGGCAAGCAGAACTGGATCTCCGCCTTCTTCGCGGTCTGGTCGGCCAACCTGCTCTTCGCCGCGGGCGGACTCTTCCTGCTCTGGCAGATGGCCTCGGGCGGCCGCGTTCTGAATGCGTTGACTGCCTGGACCTCGCGCCGGCAAATCCCTGAAGCCGCCGCTCCGAAATCCATCGGCGGCCCGCTCCGCGGCCTGCTGAGCAGGTTTCAAGAGCGTCCCCAGCGCCGCAAAGCCCGCAATGTTTTTCCCCGCATCCTGGATGAATATGTGGTGCGCGAGTTCCTCGGCATCTTCCTGCTGGTGCTCTCCGGCTTTGTCATGCTGATGCTGATCTTCACCTTCTTCGATGATATAAAGGACATCCTGCAACGCAACATTCCGCTCTCCACGGTGGGCGCGTATCTGATCAACCTCACGCCCAGCATGCTCTACCAGATCACCCCGCTGGCCGTGCTGATCGCCGTGCTGGTCACCTTCGGCATGCTCAACCGCAACTCCGAGATCATCGCCATGAAGGCCTGCGGCATCAGCCTTTACCGGCTGGTGATTCCCATCGTCTCCATCGCCGGGTTGCTGGCCATCGGCCTCTTTCTCTTCGACCAGTTCTATCTGCCCCAGGCCAACCGCAGGCAAGAGGCTCTGCACAACATCATCAAGGGCCGCCCGCCGCAAACCGTCCTCCATCCGGAGCAGAATTGGATCTTCGGGCAGCCGCGCCCAGGCGAGCCCGGACGCATCTTCTACTACCAGTTCTTCGATCACAAGATCAATGAGTTCGCCAATCTCTCCATCTTCGAGTTCGATCCCTCCACCTTTGCGCTCTCGCGGCGCATCTTCGCCGCCCGCGCCACGTGGGATCCTGCAACCGGCGCTTGGAATTTTCAGAACGGCTGGCAGCGCGAGATCTCCGGCGCCAACGTCACCGAGTACCGCCCGTTCCTGAAGACCTCCTACGCCGAGATTCACGAAGATCCCGGCTACTTCACGAAGGAAAAGTGGCAAGCGCAGGAGATGAACTTCGGCCAGTTGGACCGCTACATCAGCGACCTGCGCCAGAGCGGCTTTGACACGATGCGCCTGCGCGTCGAGCTATGGCACAAGCTCGCCTATCCGCTCATGGCGGTCGTGATTGCGGTGCTGGCCATTCCCTTTGCGCTCTCCATGGGCCGCCGCAGTTCGCTCACCGGCATCGCCGTGGCCATCGCTGTCACCCTCGCCTACTTTGTAGTGGACGGCCTCTTCGGCGCCTTGGGCAATGTGAATTACCTGCCCGCCGCCATGGCCGCCTGGTTCTCGGATCTTCTCTTTGGGCTGGTAGGCAGCTATCTGCTGCTGAAGACGCCAACGTGATGCCCGTCGATTGATATTGCTTTTTAGCCTTCCGAATAAACATACTATAGAATCTGACCATGTTCGCACGTCCGATACATTTGATCGCTTTCTCGCTCCTGCTTGCGACAATTCCGTGCAATGCACAACAGAATGCCCTAACGATGGATGATGTGCTCACACGGGTGCGAGCGCATGTTGCCGAATTCAGGACATCGATCCCCAGCTTCATCAGCGACGAATCCGTGCAATCACAGCGATTTGACGGCGATAAGCTGAAAGATGAAATGAAGGTCGAGTCTTCCTTCGAGATGGTGAGAGATGGTTCCGGCGGCGGCCTGCGCGAAACACGCATCAAGAATCTGGTGAACGGCCTCGCGCCGAAGAACCAGAAAGTCACGCCGCCCTTTACCTTCCGCGGCGGCTTTGCTGATGTGATTCGCTTCACGGAAGACAAGTGCGCTGACTATCGCTTTGCTGAAGCGCCCAGCGATGGAAATCCTATCGTTGTTCTGGGCTCCAGCAAGCCTTCATCGAGTGATCGTCCGGCGGCCTGCACTGCGCAAATCTATGATTTCAAGGCATTCATTGATCCAGAGACATTCCAGGTTCTCCGCCTTGAAAAGACCGTTCAGGACATAGCTACGGGGATTGTTGGGCATTTGCCCTTTGTCCCAATGCCATCCAGCCACAATGTGATGACCTTATCCGTCGACTACATGCCCGTCGAGCTTGCCAGCAAGACCTACTGGCTGACGAAGACGGTTACGGCCGACATGAAAGATAAGAACAAACCGATCCGTCTCCACTATGAGGCGCATTACACGAACTATCACAGATTTGCAGCTACCAGCACGATTCTTCCCGCTGAGCCAGGTGATGCGCAGAACTAGAAAATGATGGTTTGAAGCTCAAGCTGTTTTTGCTCTGTGGAACGCAGAGTCACGAGCAAGCCCAACGCCGCCCGCCCCTCCCCGTACAATAAAACCATGTTCCGCGATCTCGCCCCGCTCTACAGCTATATGCGCCGCTACCGCTGGGGATACCTGTGGGGCACGCTCTCCTGCATCTGCACCAACGCCATCTGGGTGCTCTTTCCCCAGGTCATCCAGCGAGCCGTCGACGAGATGGGCCAGGGGGTCAGCCGCCAGAGAATCCTTCTCCTGGCCGGCCTGCTGGTCGCCATCGCGCTCATCAAGGGCGTCTTTCTCTACGCCCAGCGCTGGATTCTCATCGGCATCTCGCGGGAGATCGAATTCGATCTGCGCAACGACCTCTTCCGCAAGCTGGAGCGGCAGGACTCGGGCTTCTATCAACGTTATCGCACCGGCGACATCATGGCCCGGCTGACCAACGACTTGAATGCCGTGCGCATGCTGCTCGGCCCGGCTCTGATGTACAGCGCCAACACCGTCTTCTTCACCGTGGGCGCATTGTTTTTCCTGCTGCGCATCAGCCCCTGGCTCACCCTGGTGGCGTGGGCGCCGATGCCGCTCGCCAGCATCCTGGTGCAGTACTTCGGCAGCCGCATTCATGACCGCTTCGAGCGCATCCAGGCCAGCTTCTCCGAGATCAGCTCACAGGCCCAGGAGAACTACTCCGGCGCACGGCTGGTGCGCGCCTTTGCCCGCGAGGAGTCGCAGATCAGCCTCTTCGAGCGGCTCAACCGCCGGTACATCGCCCGCTCACTCCGGCTGGTTCAGCTCATGGGAATGCTGTGGCCCACGCTGGAGTTCATCCTCGGCGTCTCGATGATCATTACCCTGCTGGCCGGCGGCCACCTGGTGGTCGCGCATCGCATCACGGTGGGCCAGTTCGTGGCCTTCAACACTTACATGGTGATGCTCATCTGGCCGATCATCGCGGTGGGCTGGGTGGTGAATCTCTTCCAGCGCGGCACCGCCTCGGTGAAGCGCATCGACGAGCTTCTGCGCGTTGAGCCGGTGATTGACGATAGCGCCGCCGATCCCACGATTCCAACGGACAGTGTATTGCGCGGCGAAATCGAATTCCGCGATTTGAATTTCAGCTACGGCGATACGCAGGTGCTCCACCCCACGGACAAAAACCCGTCCGCGGGGACCCCGGTGCTGAAAGGCATCTCGCTGAAGATTCCCGCCGGTTCAAGCCTGGCCATCGTCGGGCCCACCGGCTCGGGCAAATCCACGCTGGTCAACCTGATTTCAAGATTGTATGAAGCGCCTGAAGGCTCGCTACTGATCGATGGCCGCCCGGTGCGCGACTATCCCTTGGCAGTGCTGCGGCGCAACATCGGCATGGTGCCCCAGGAAACGTTTCTTTTCAGCGCGACAATCCGCGACAATCTGGCCTTTGGCGCGCCCGACGCCAGCGTGGAAGAACAGCTCGAAGCCGCCGAAGCGGCGCACATTCGCAAAGAGTTCGAGGAGTTTCCTCAGGGCTTTGAAACCATGGTGGGCGAGCGCGGCGTCACGCTCAGCGGCGGGCAGAAGCAGCGCGCGGCCATCGCCCGCGCACTGCTGCGCCGCCCGGCCATCCTCATCCTCGACGACGCGCTGGCCAGCGTGGACACTTATACGGAAGAGCGCATTCTGGGCGGCCTCGGTAGCTTCACCACTGACTCGACCACCATCCTGATCTCCCATCGCGTCTCCACCGTGCGCAACGCCGATCAGATCGCCGTGCTCGATCACGGAAGTATTGTGGAGTTGGGCCGGCACGACGAGTTGCTCGCCCTGGATGGCTACTACGCCGGCCTCTATCAGAAGCAGCAGTTGGAAGAAGAACTCACCGTCGCCGGATGATTTAGATCCCTTCTTTTACGCGTTTCTATTACGATGCAACGGCTGCCTCCGAACTGTAGTCGGAGCCGTCGAAGCCTGTCTGCCGGAGTCCTGGGTTCATGCCATTCACCTGCGCCGGAGCAGGATTGACCACGGGTTCCCCTGCTACCTGTCGCCAGGCTTCGCGCGCGTTCTTTACACACTCGATTGCGTGCTCGAACTTGGGCTGTGAGGCCGACTGCGAGGCCTGTAGGATCTGCGCGAAGATCGACACGTAGAACTCGCGGAGCGCCTGCGCGGGCCGTCCACCCACATCCATGCGCAGCCGCGCCTGCAGGTGGATGATGATATCCAGCGCCCGCTTCACCGCAATCCGCCGCGCAGCCGTGTCCCCGCGCTCGACGGCTGCCGATGCCGCGTGGAGAAAACGCAGAATGCCATCATAGAGAGCCACATCCAGATCAACCGCCGAAGCGCTGTCCAGCGCTTGTTCCTGATCAATGCTCATGGAAAACAACCTCCTTAGCCGTTCGAATTGTTGTAATAGCCGGTGCTCGCGGAGTAGAGCTCGTTGACCTGGTTCAACATGGAGGGAATTGCCTGCAAAATCTGATTGCCGCGGTTCAATTCCGTTGTCAGGTTCTTCTGCTGCGCTGAGTTCAGGCTTTCTTCCCTGTAGATTTCCACATTCAGTGTGGATTCGATCAACAACTGATGCAGCCTGAGAGCCACCTGTTGACGAGCGGGATTAAAGAAAAATCATGAAATATTCTTGCGAAGGCCGCAGACTCACACGCCGCGTGAATCCACTCTGGCCAATGACTTCAAGTTAGTCATCCGGCTTTTTTAAATCGGGAAAGCCCCCGGCTTTTCAGCGCAACTCCCAATCAAAACCTCTCGCCCTGGAAACCTTGCGAATGCTACCCTGTTGATACCGTGCTTACATCAACTTCAACTCGCGCCGCCTTTCCAGTCCTGAAAAGCTGCCACTAAACTTCGGTGAGGCAAAGCGAGGAAAACAATCCCCGTCGTCGCGTAAGTTGTTGATTATAAATTGGCCCCGTAGCTCAGGTGGATAGAGCAGCAGTTTCCTAATCTCACTAAGCGATGTATTATCAAGCACTTACATGACAGGTATGTACTAAAATGTACGCTAATGTATTGCAGTGAATTCTTTCTGTGACCTGAACTGTGACCTGAATTTTGGGACCCTCACGGACGAATCCCCGGCCTGATGTGGTGCCCCTTTTTTGGATCTGATCTACTCTACCCTCTCCACAACGCAGCCTCAGCCGCTCTGCGGGTCACCAAAGGGCAACCTGTACGCTGTCGGTGTCCACCGGTGACCCTACTGGCAATCTAAGGAAGGCAATCGCCTGCTTTGAGGCTGCGATGACCTGCTTCCGAATCCCGACGATGCTGTTTCTGTCTGAGATCCTTCAACACTCAGCTGAACCGCCTACCGCGTCCCGGATCGTGGTACCAACCAAAAATATATTTCATATGCTTGTCGCTAAAAAGCATCATTTTTCCCACTATTAGTATGGAGTCGTTTGAAGATTTGGACCGCTCAGACGTGCAGGGGGAAATGCTCACGGCGTTTTTCGCGCCGTCTGCGAAGCTGTCTACGGATATGGTGCAGTAGTAATCACGGGTGAGTTGCGGGTGAGCGTTTTTGGGGCAATTTGCTGCGAAGCTTCTAAACTATTGATTATATTGAAGAAACTTGGTGGCGGGAGGCAGGATCGAACTGCCGACCTACGGGTTATGAAAACGCCTATAAATTATACAATCAACTACTTACACGTCTTACAAGGCCGCCTAAATACAGCGAAATACGTGTAATACGGGCCAATCACGGGTGGGGAATCACGGGTGAGGATATTTGTCCGGGTCACTGCGTAAAGGGTATCAGTACGCCACTTCGGATTGCCAAGATCGAGGTTGCAGTCATCCCAGCATGATTCCAGATAGGGCGGTTGCCCCCTGGGTGCGACATCAATGCTCTGTCCGGATTGCCGACAATCCTCTCCGAACTCAAAAAAAGTGGAAACACAAAAGCCTTCGGCTTTCACAGCCAATGCTTCCGCCATATCGCCACGCACTTGCCCTTCCAAGTGACTCTCTTGAATAGGAACCTGGACAGTCAAGATACTAGCGGCTGGATCCTCATTCATGGATGCGGATGAGCAGGAGAAATTGAAGAAAGTGTGCAATATGGTTCAGACGGGCTTGTAATTCACCCGATACCCTAACGTCACATTTGCGTGTTTGGGAGGGATGACCAGCCCCGGAGCAAGACGAATAGCTTGCAGCCTCGACCCGTTACCTCCTGCGGAGCGACTTACACCGAGTAAACTGTGCAGCAAGATCTGTGTAAGTTCGCATCGAGAATGGAAAACAGCTCCAAGCTACACGGGGAATTAGAGGAACTACGATGCATGATCCAAAGACTCCGACCTACCCTCTTCAGAGGAGTTTCGCAAACTTTGTCCCAGTTGCATTCTTTGCCTTGCTTCTTACGATGGGCCTGTTCAAACCGGCATTTGCACAAACCGCGCCAACCCTGGGCACCGCCCAGAGTTTTGCCGTATTAGGCTACTCGACAGTCACGAATACCGGCCCCTCCGTTATTACGGGAGATCTCGGTGTCAGCCCAGGCACGGCAGTCACCGGTTTCCCGCCCGGTATCGTCGACGGGGGATCAATTCACACGGCGGATGCTGTGGCGCAGCAGGCTCGGGCGGATGCAACTGCCGCCTTCGGTGTTCTGGCAGGCCAGACTTGCAACATTACCTATGGCGTACCCACGGATCTGGGTGGAATGACGCTTGTGCCGGGTGTCTATTGCTTCGCATCCTCTGCTGCCATCACCGGAACTCTTACCCTCGATGCCGGCGGCAACCCTGACGCCGCCTTTATCTTCCTTGTAGGTAGCACTCTCATCACAGCAAACGACGCCGCCGTGGTGCTCATCCATGGTGCTCAACAATGTGATGTCTTCTGGCAGGTTGGCAGTTCTGCGACTCTCGGGACGGGAACCAGTTTTATTGGCACAGTTATCGCTCAAGCCAGCGTCACATTTAACACCAGCGCCACCTCGTCCGGCAGGGCACTCGCACTCACGGGCGCGGTCACGCTGGATTCGAACACTGTTTCCGTGACCTCGTGCGCCGTGCCGGTCAATGCGCCTGTCATCAGCAAGTCCTTCAACCCGCCCTCGATTATCGCGGGCGGCGATTCCATACTTACCCTGACTCTGAGCAATCCGAACAGCGCTGACGCAAGCATTACGACACCACTGACAGACACGTTCCCCAGCGGCGTGTCCGTTTTCGGAACGGCGAGCACAACCTGTGGCGGAACCGTCGGTGCTCCGATCGGCAGTTCAGCCGTCTCTTTGACCGGAGGCGCAATCCCAGCCAATGGATCCTGTACAGTTACCGTAGATGTCTCCGCGCCAGCCGCGGGCACTTACATCAACTCGCTGCCATCCGGCGCATTGATGACCAGCAACGGTAATAGTGTGGCCCCGGCCGTTGCCACCCTGACCGTCACTCCTCTTATCACTCCCGTTCAGGTTCCACCCACACTTGGAAAGTCGTTCAGCCCGGCAACCATTTCTGTCAACGGGGTTTCGACACTTGTGCTTACGCTAAGCAACAGCAACTCCGTCATCGATACTATGACGGCGCCGCTCATGGATCAATTTCCTACCGGTGTTACCGTCGACGGCACCGCCAGCACTACCTGTGGTGGAATTGTTGATGCACCCCAGGGAAGCGCGAGCGTAACTCTGACCGGAGGCATCATACCTGCGGAAGGCTCCTGCACTGTCTCCGTCGGAGTAACTTCCGACTCTGCGGGCTCCTATCATAATTCCGTGATTGCCGGCGCACTGAAGACCGACAACGGCAATAACGCCGCCCCGGCCGTTGCCACCCTGACTGTCACCCCAGTCCTGGTTGCGCCCGCACTGGCAAAGTCGTTCAACCCGGCAACTATTTCCGCCAACGGTGTTTCGACACTTGTGCTTACGCTAAACAACAGCAACTCCGTCGTCGA
>PLCS01000016.1:615-27692 GCA_003134855.1 Acidobacteriaceae bacterium | reverse complement strand
CCGCAGTTCTACTTCCGCACGACGGATGTGACGGGCGTGGCGCAGTTGCCGGAGGGCGTGGAGATGGTGATGCCGGGCGACAACGTGGAGCTCGAAGTGGAGCTGATTACGCCGGTGGCGCTGGAAAAGGGCCTTCGCTTTGCGATTCGCGAGGGCGGACGCACGGTAGGCGCGGGCACGGTCTCGGAGATTATCAAGTAAGTCGTCAGTTCTCAGTTGTCAGTTCTCAGTTTCTTGCTCTGCCGGAGCGGCGTAAGAACTGAATGACGCGATGAACAGGCTGAGAACTGAGAACTGAGAACTGGAAGGATTGGAAATGCGGGAAATTGTTACATTGCAGTGCACTGAGTGCAAGGAGCGGAATTACTCGACGACGAAGAACAAGAAGACGACCACCGGCCGTCTGGAGTTCAAGAAGTTCTGTAACCGCTGCCGCAAGCACCAGCCGCACAAGGAAACGAAGTAACGGCAGTTTTCAGTTCTCAGTTTACTCACTAGCCGGTTTAGCTTTATGGCTATTCCCGCTGATGCACAAACTGAGAACTGAGAACTGACAACTGAGAACTGTTTTAGGGGCGTAAGCTCAACGGCTAAACTGTCGGTCTCCAAAACCGAACTTGGGGGTTCGAATCCCTCCGCCCCTGCCAGATTGATTCCTGATTGAGTCAGGATGTGCTCGGCCCAACGCCCGGCGCGAAGGAACGGGAAGCATGGCAACGAAGTTAGCAATGGCGGGCGGCGGCGACGGCCCGATCAAGCGGCAAGGAAAGAATCCCGTGTCGAAGTTCATCGACAATGTGGTTGGGCAGTGGACGGAATTCGCCCAATTTCTGAGCGATGTGCGCTCCGAGATGCGCAAAGTGGTTACGCCCTCGTGGAAGGAAGTAAAATCCACGACCACGGTGGTGATCATCGCGGTTTTCATCTTTGGGCTGTTTTTCTTTGTGGTGGACTCGATCTTCGGCAGCGTCATGGAGAAGCTTTACCACAAGCTGGGCAGCTAGCGCACATCGAGGCGCGAAACGAGAGCAGAAGATGGCAGAAGAATTGGGACAGGCTGAACAAGCCGAACAAGTTGCCGAACAGGCCCCGCCGGAGCGCAATGAGCGCTTCAAGTGGTACATCCTGCACGCTTACTCGGGCTTTGAGCGCAAGGTGCGCGAGTCGATTCAAAGTCGGATCCAGGCCTTCGGGCTGGGCGACAAGGTTGGCCGGGTGATGATTCCCACCGAGCCGGTGACCGAGATCGTCAACGGCAAGAAGCGCACCACGGAGCGGGTCTTTCTGCCCGGCTACGTGCTGGTGGAGATGGAGCTGGACAACAACCTGTGGCACGTCCTGAAGGACACGCCCAAGGTGACAGGGTTTCTGGGCACGGGCGACAAGCCGGTGGCGCTGAGCGAGGAAGAAGTCAGCGGCATCCTCTTCCGCTCCGAGACCGCCAAGGACAAGCCGCGGCTCAAGATCAAGTTTGAAAAGAACGAGCAGGTCCGCATTACCGACGGACCGTTTGCCAACTTCAACGGCGTGGTGGATGAGATCAACGAAGATCGCGAGACGATGAAGGTCATGGTGACCATCTTCGGGCGTTCCACACCGGTCGAGTTGGAGTTTGGCAAAGTGGAAAAGATTGAGTAGTTGCAGCTATTAGCTATTAGCTTTCAGCTTCTAGCCGGTCAAGCCCACCTGGCGGGCGCCGGTTGAAGGCAAACGTTAAAGCGGCAACACCAAAATTTGCACCAGAGACAGATCAGCTGGCAGCTAAAAGCCAGGAGCTAAGAGCTGATTCCGAAGGAATCAAAATGGCACCTCCGAAGAAAATTACGGGTTACGTCAAGTTGCAGATCGTTGCCGGCAAGGCTACGCCGGCGCCGCCGGTCGGCCCCGCGCTGGGCCAGGCGCAGGTCAACATCATGGAGTTCTGCAAGCAGTTCAACGCGCGCACCTCCAGCAAGGAGATGGAAGGGCTGGTCATTCCGGTCGTCATCTCGGTCCATGCCGACCGCAGCTTCAGCTTTATCACCAAAACGCCGCCGGCGGCGGTTCTTCTGATGAAGGCAGCCGGCGTCGCCAAGGGCTCGGGCACGCCCAACAAGGAAAAGATCGGCAAGGTGACCGAGAAGCAGGTGCGCGAGATCGCCACGCAGAAGATGCCCGATCTGAACGCCGCCTCAGTCGAGACGGCCATGAAGAGCATCCGCGGCACCGCCCGCTCGATGGGTATTGATGTGGTGGCGTAAACCGTTGGTTTGTTTGAACGCACGAAGGCCCTCCTGCAATGGGAGGGCCTTCGTGCGTTCGGGCTGTATGGGTCTCAAAACATTCTCAGAACAAACGCCCCAGCGTGAGGAAGACTTTGCGGTGGCCGGCGTCGCCGACGGAGACGCCGAAGGTGAACAGGCCGATGTGCGCTAGGCCCAGCGCGCCGCCGCCCTCCAGCGCGACGCCAACGGCAGCGCGGCCCGGCGGCTGAACAGCGGGTAGCGCCAAGCCGGACGGCGACGGAGCAATCTGCGCGGGCTGCTGCGCCGCGGTGGCGGTCAAGAGCAGACTGGTGGCAAGAAGGGTCGAGACGAATTTCCAGCGCACGGGCACACTCCCTTGTGAAGACCATCCTTCAAGATAATGCTATCGAGGGGAAGCTGCAGTGACGGGAGTCCGAACTGCTCAGGACAGTCGTGGCAGGTTGCGCGAATCAGGCCGAAGACGCAAAAAGGCTCTCACAGGACAAAAAAAGCCTTTCCGCGTCTCAAGCGCGGCGCTCTGGAGCGGGCGAACGGCGATGGTCTTACTTCGGCGGCGGGGCCGGCGTGAACCCTTCGCGTCTTTGGGCGGGTTCTGGTTTAGGCTTCGGCTTGGGCGCCTTCTTGACTTCTTTCCTGCCTTTGTCTTTGCTTCCCATGTGTGTAAGTGTGCCACAACGGGGGGCATGGGGGGAAGGCCTGACGGAAAAAATGACCGGCGCCTGTTTGTGAATCCGGTGTCTGGATCCTAATCCGGCAGCGGATCAGTTTCTCAGTCGCGCGCCGATTCTTCCGCTGGCGTAGAGATACCAGGCCAGATATGCGGGCACGGTCCATAGGTAGTACGGTGAATTCACTCGGACTACATTGAATATTTCGATCTGCGCAACGGCCACGATCAAAATCAGCGGAAGCGTCGAGCGCCTCAAGTCCACGGCCTGATAAAGCCCGGCCAGTACCGCGGGAAGCAGCAATGCTTCGTCGGTAAGCCAGGCGTAGGGAGCTACTGCCACCGAGATGAGAAGCAGGATCATGCCATGATCCATCCAATTCCACCGGGCGCATCGCGTCCAGAAATACCACAGCGCCCACAAGCAACCGGCAGCTTCAGGAAGGAACTGGATCCATGTGGCGTTGTGATCAATGAGGCGGCGCAACTCCTGGCTCAAACTGGGAACATAGATATTCATCACATCCATGAAGTGCATAGCCCGTGCGTATTGCGACCATATCTTGCGATCGATGCAGAGGGTAAGCGCGCAATTTGCAAGCAGCGTGACCGAGAATCCAGCGAGGATGCGGTAAGACTTCCGGTACACCATCCAGAGAAGCAGCACGAGGCCAAAGGGCGCCAGGAGATGCGGCTTCATGGCGTAGGGAAAAAGAACGGCTCCGGCCAGAAAGGGGCGGGACTCGCGCCAGAAAAGAAACAGCACGAGGCCGAGCAAAAGGAAGATGCCGAGCTGCCCGACCAGAAAACAGGCCAGCAGGGGAGGAAAGAGGTAGCAATAGAGGTGCAACTGGCTGGCTTGACGCCCAAACAGAATGCCAAGAATCCAGATTGAGGCCGCGGCGCTGGCAGCGAGAACGAGCATCCAGAGCAGGAGGCCGAGCTTGGCGCCAACCAGGCCGAGCGGCAGGGCCAGATCGTAGGCTACGGGCGGACTGATCGAAATCTTGAGCACGCCGCTTTCGAGTCCTTCCGCGGACTCCAAGCGCAATAACTCATTGGGATCATAGGGGTTTGCGCCGTGAACAAGCTGTTGTTCCGCCGCCCAGTACTGAATGAAATCGCCACTCGTCAGGCTACGCCGGTCCCAGCCTTTCACTACGATGGCGGAAATAATGCAGATTCCGGCTACGACAATGCAGGCAGCGGCGAAGATACGCAAAGGGCTACGTTTCATGGGCAGGGCCGATCCACTTGGTGGCAACTCCGCCTGAGGTCGAAGCTGGCTTCAGGCGGAGAGTCCGGTCAGAACGTGAGGTGATTCACTCCATTTAATGTACACACTGGCAGGGAGCCTTTCAAAGGGGCGGTCTGGCTCGGTGTCTTGCCGTTGACTCCGGGGCGCAATTCCGGTATTCTGAAATCCTTGCGCGGTGTTGCGCCTGGGGTCTGTGTGTTTTCACCCGGACCCGCTGGTTGATGCCCTGGATTGACGTTCCCTGGGGTTGGCCGGAACAGGATGTCGGCTGCCGGATTCGAGTTTAGGCGCGCGGTTAGGTGCCTCCGGCGCTGCCAAAGCCCCTTCGAGGGTCAGTGCCCGCACTCCTCACCCGAACAGATTTGTTTGGCAGTGGGTGGATGAAGGCCCGTGCGTTTGATTGCGCGGGCAAGAGCGCTTTGCGCTGGTTTTTAGTTTTTTTCAAGGCGATTCGAAGGCAGGAGAGCGATGAGTACCTTTGTTCCGAGCGGCAAGAATATTGACCGTAAGTGGTTTGTAGTGGATGCCAGCGGCAAGACGCTGGGCCGTCTGGCGACCAAGGCCGCCGACGTGTTGAGCGGCAAGCTGAATCCCCAGTATGTGCCGTACATCGACGTGGGCGACCACGTCATCGTCATCAACGCGGAGAAGGTCCGCCTGACCGGCCTCAAGGCGCAGAGCAAGCTCTATCGCCGCTATACCGGCTTCCCCGGCGGACTGCGCGAGGAGTCGTTCACGCGCCTGTTGAACCGCAAACCGGAGATGATTCTGGAGCAGGCCATCAAGGGCATGCTGCCCAAGAGCAAAATGGGCCGCCAGATGGCCACCAAGCTCAAGGTCTATCGCGGCGACAAGCACCCCCACGAGGCGCAGATGCCGGTGGCGTTGGAGATCGCGTAAAGCAGCCGCTAGCTGCTAGCTTCTAGCTGCTAGCTTTTCATTTGAGATTCGGAGTTTTTCGGCTTTTAGCTAGAGGCTAGAAGCTAGAAGCTAGGAGCTGAGAAAAGAATGGCAGATTTGGTTCAGTATTACGGGACGGGGCGGCGCAAATCGGCGATCGCGCGCGTCTTTCTGCGTCCCGGCACGGGCGAGTGGAAGGTCAACGGCAAGGCATTCGAGGTCTACTTCGTCACCGAGCAGCAGCGCGTGGCCGCCAAGCGCACCCTGGCTCTGGTCGAATTGGCTTCCAGCTTCGATGTGGTGACCACCGTCAAGAGCGGCGGCGTTTGCGCGCAGGCCGATGCCGTCAAGCTGGGCATTGCCCGCGCGCTGGTCCAGTTCAACCCCGAATTGCGCAAGGTGCTCAAGGCCGAAGGCCTGATGACACGCGACTCGCGCATGAAGGAACGCAAAAAGTACGGGCAGAAGGGCGCTCGCGCCAGGTTCCAGTTCAGCAAGAGATAGTTCTCTGTTGTTAGTTCTCAGTTGTCAGTGCCCGGCTTTTGGCTTTACTGAGAACTGAGAACTCGCAACACCAATCTCCCGCATAAGCGGGTTCAATCCGGGCGCTGGCATCGACCACCCGGATGCAATCCACGAAGGAGGCCAATGGCCACGATCACTATGAAGGAGCTGCTCGAAGCGGGTGTTCACTTCGGGCATCAGACCAAGCGCTGGAATCCCAAGATGAAGGAGTACATCTTCGGCGAGCGCAATGGAATCTACATCATCGACCTGCAGAAGACGCTCAAGCTCTTCAAGGAAGCGTCGAAGTTCGTTACTGAGCTGTGCGCGAGCGGCAAGACGATTCTCTTCGTCGGCACCAAGCGCCAGGCGCAGGAGGCCGTGGCCGAGGAGGCTACGCGGGCAGGAATGCCGTACATCAACCAGCGCTGGCTGGGCGGCCTGCTCACCAACTGGGTGACGGTGCAGAAGTCGGTGAAGCGCCTTCAGGAGATCGACGAGATGGCCACGGATGGCCGCTACGACCTGCTGACCAAGAAAGAAGTGATCCGGCTGGAGCGGGAGCGCAAGCACCTGCAAGCCAACCTGGCCGGCATCAAGACGATGAAGCGCCTGCCCGACGCGCTCTTCATTGTGGACTCAAACAACGAGGCGATTGCCGTGAAGGAAGCCCGCAAGCTGGGCATTCCCGTGGTGGCCGTGGTGGATACCAACTGCGACCCGACGGTGGTCGATTTCGTGATTCCGGGCAACGACGACGCGCTGCGCGCCATTCGCCTCTTCACCTCGAAGATCGCCGACTCGGCGGCCGAGGGCGTGAACCTGGTGGGCGACAAGGCCTTTGCCGATGAACTGCCTGAGCCGGTAGCCGAGGCGGTGGCCGCTGAGACCGCGCCGGTCGAGGAAGTGGACCTGGAAGCGGCTTTGGGCGGAGGCATTCGCAAGGCGCCCGCCGCGGTTCTGGAGCTACCGGACGAGACTGATGTGGCCGAGGGCGTTCTTTAATCACGACAGTTCACAGTTCTCAGTTTTTCTCGACAACGAGCTTAGTACTGCGGCGACCGGTCTGAGCGGATTGGTTGCAGATCAGTGACGACTGAAGGCTGAGAACTGAGAACTGACGACTGAGAACTTAGAAGAAAAGAGAGAAAAAACAGTGAGCGAAAAGATTGATGCCAAGCAGGTGAAAGAGCTTCGGGAAAAGTCCGGCGCGCCGATGGGCGATTGCCTCAAGGCGTTGCAGGAGACCAAGGGAAACATCGAGGAGGCCTTTGTCGTGCTGCGCAAGCGGGGCATGGCCTCGGCGCAGAAGAAGGCCGCGCGCACCACCAATGAGGGCGCGGTGGGGACGTATATTCACGCCGGCGGCAAGATCGGCGTGTTGCTGGAACTGAATTGCGAGAGCGACTTCGTGGCTCGCACCGAGGACTTCCAGGGGCTGCTGAAGGATGTCGCGATGCACATCGCGGCCAGCGATCCGCGCTATGTGAAGCCCGAGGACGTGACCGCTGCCGATATGGAGCGCGAGAAGGATATCTACCGCGCCCAGGCCGCCGCCACCGGCAAGCCGGCCCCGGTGATCGAGAAGATCGTCGAAGGCAAGATGGCCAAGTTCTACGAGGAGGTCTGCCTGCTGGAGCAGCCATTCATCAAGGACCAGACCATCAGCATCAAGGAGTTGATCGCGACCAAGGTGGGCAAGCTGGGCGAAAACATCACCGTCCGCCGCTTCGCGCGCTTCAAGGTCGGCGCGCCCGATTGGACCGTGGCCACCACCAAGCCCGTGGAAGCGGCAGCCGAGTAATCCCCGCACAACCTCAGTAGATTGCAGAAAGGCCCAGGGCGCAAACCCCGGGCCTTTCTGCGTTCTCGCTCTTTCAATGGGCGAGACTGCTCTCGCCGTCGGTATGCGATACTCGAAAAGGTATGTATAAACGGATCGTTCTCAAGCTATCGGGTGAGGTGCTGGCCGGACCGCGCGGCTTCGGCCTGGATGCCGGCAAGGTCGCCGAGATTACCGGCGAGATCGTCGATGTGCACTCGCTGGGCGTGGAAATCGGCGTGGTCGTGGGCGGCGGCAACTTCTTCCGCGGCGTGGCCGAGCAGGCTAAAGAGATGGACCGCGTGGCCGCCGACAACATGGGTATGCTCGCCACGATCATCAACGCTATCGCCATGCAAGACGCCCTGGAGCAGCGCGGCGTTCCCTGCCGTGTGATGAGCGCCGTCTTTATGAACCAGGTGGCCGAGCCGTACATTCGCCGCCGCGCCGTGCGCCATCTGGAAAAGGGCCGCGTGGTGATCTTCGCCGCGGGCATCGGCAATCCCTTCTTCTCCACCGATACCGCGGCCAGCCTGCGCGCCATGGAGATCAAGGCCGAGGTGCTGTTGAAGGGCACCAAGGTGGAAGGCGTCTATAGCGCCGACCCGGTGCTGGTGAAAGATGCGGTCAAGTACGACGAGATCACCTACATGGAGATTCTGCGCCAGGGGCTGAAGGTGATGGACCTGACCGCCGTGAGCCTCTGCAAGGACAACAACCTGCCCATGATCATCTTCAACATGAATCAGCCGGGGAATATCCGCCGGGTGGTGCTGGGCGAAAAGGTCGGATCGCTGGTGACGGCGTAAAGGCAGCTCTCAGCCTTCAGCGATCAGCCGTTTGCTGAAAGCTGTATCCAGGTCGTTCGGAGTCCAAGAATTTCTGTGGAGACACGCAAGCCAGGACGGCTGAATGCATTGACAGGATTGCGCTGTCTTGCGGCCGTCAATATTGTCTTATTTCACTTTTCCAATCCACAATCGTTTGGCTTTCTGGGGCCGGTGGTCAACGCCGGCTACATCGCGCTGGGCCTCTTCTTTCTGCTCTCGGGCTTCGTGCTGGGCTATAACTACGCCGAACAGGCCCGCGCGGGCTCGCTGGACCGCGTGCGCTTCTGGAAGGCCCGTTTCACGCGCCTGTATCCCGTCTACCTGCTGAGCCTTCTGTTGAGCTGGCGCATGGTTTCGGCCGAGTACGGCGCCCACACGCATCGCATGTTCTGGACAGGCATGGCGCTCACGCCGCTGCTCTTGCAGGGCTGGATTCCACAGCTAGCCACCTTCCTGAACACCCCCGCCTGGGCGATGCCCGCCGAAGCCTTCATGTACGCTCTCTTTCCCTGGCTGGCCAAGGTGAAGCGGCCGGCGCGGGTTGGTCATTCTTTGCTTCAGTTGGCCGGAGTGTGGGCGCTGGGCATGGCGCCCGGCCTGCTCTACCTGGTTCTCCAACCGGACGGTATTGCCCATCCGGACCGCTGGAGCTGGGGTCCTTGGCTGCAGGCGCTCAAGTACACGCCGCTGCCGCATCTGGCCAGCTTTCTCTTCGGAATCCTGCTGGCCGGGCTGGACGAATTCGTGCCGCGCGCCAGCCGTCTGCGTCTGCTGCTCGGAGTGGCCGGATTTGCGGGTGTCTTCACACTTCTGGAATTGGGGCCGCTGGTTCCCTACGTTCTCCTTCACGACGGCCTGTTGATGCCCCTCTTCGGCTGCATCGTTATGGGCCTGGCCGGGGAGAATTGGCTGGCCTCCGCGTTCAGTGTGCGCCCGCTGGTCTTTGTGGGCGAGGCCAGCTACTGCCTCTATTTGCTGCACTTCAACGCCTGGAACCTGATCCACGACACCCACGTGCTGGACCGGCTGGGACTGGTGCGCTTCGATCCCTGGCTCAGCTACGCGTTGCTGCTTGCGTTGGCTCTGGCGGCGCTGTACCTGGTGGAGAAGCCCGCACAGCGGCGGCTGCGCCGGTGGATGGGGACGTAGCGGGTATCCTGACTCAGCGAAAAGCCCAGCCGCCGAGGCTGGGCTTCTTGCTGTACGTTGTTGCTACCCTTACTAGTCGACTGCCTGAATGGCGTGGTTGCCGTGAGGAATGGCGACGATGGCGGTGGGCTTTGTGCCCGTGACGGGGTACGGCGAAGACTGTGTGGCCTTCAGCGAGCCTGCGGTTGGGTCCAGCACGAAGCCGGAGACGGAGTTGCCCAGGTGGTTGGCAGTGTAGACAAACCGGCCCAGCGCCGGGTCAACAACGATGGCGACCGGCTGGGTGTCGGTCGAATTCAACTGGCTTCCGAGCACGTTCACAATCGTCGTAGGAGTGCCGGTGGGCAGGTCGATGGAGAAAGCCCCGACCGTGTTGTCCAGCTGGTTGGTGAGATAGATGAACTTGCCGCGCGGATCAATGGCGATTGCGGAGGGTTCGTTCCCGGTCTTGAAGGGACCATTGGTTAGGAAGCGCAGGGTGCTGCCGTCCAGAATCGAGTACCCGATCATCTGGCTGGAAGCGAAGTCGGTGACGTAGACGAAGCGGTTGGTGGGGTCGGCGACCAGGGCGCTGGGCTTGACGCCGGCCTGGTAGGGACTGTTCGTGGCCGCGGTCAGAGCGCCGCCGCTGCCGACGGCAAAGCCGAAGATCCAGCCGGGATTGGCGGTGCTGGTCGTGCTTCCGCCGGGATTATAGGCTGACTGGTCATAGGTCGCGACAAAGACAGCGGCATTGTCGGCCAGCGCGGTGATGCCGGTGGGAATGATCGTGTCGCCCGCGAAACCGGGCACGGTGAGGGGCATGGAAGCGGTGGCCGCGGTTCCGAGTGTGCCGGAAGAGAGAGCATATTCTGTCAGTGTGGCGGAAGCGGTTCCAGTGACCACATAGAGGTAGGTGCCAGCGGTGTTCACCGCGATGGCAACGGGCGTGGCGCTCAGTGTTACCAAATCCTTCTGCGTCAATCCGCCGTCCAGGCCGATGGTGAAGTGGACGATGGATTTACTTCCCGCATTGGCGACGTACAGATTCGCATAGTCGGAGGTGACGGCCATGGAGACCGGGGCCACTCCGCCGGTAGAGACGGACGCCACGTCCGTGCGCATCGCGCCGGAGCCGGAGTCCACCGCATAGATATCAATCACTCCGTTGCTCGATGTCCCCGAGAGAGCGGAACTGGCTACGTAAACAAAATCAACGGTTACGATATCGCAGGCAGTCAAGAGTGTGGCCACGAAAAGGCCGAGGAAAGAGACCAGAAAAAGCTGGCTCAATTTGCTGAACTTCATGCGCTTCCTTCGTCGTGGGCTTGTCAGGTGCCAGCCCAGAAAAAACTGGTTAGGTTGCCCCGTTGGTATTGTAAAAGCCCGATACGGGGTATTGCCAGAGTCGGGCCGCGCTGGCGATGACTACGGCGTAACGTTGTGCGGAACCGCGGCTACGGCCGTCGGCAGGGCATTGGACGAGTACGGTGAGTGTTGCGTATTGATGAGCGTGCCGGCGGTAGTGCTCATTTCAAAGTCGGAGACGGTGCCGTTGGCGCCATTGCCAAGAAAGTTGACGGTAAAAACAAAATGATACGTTCCCGGATCAATGCCGATGGCCACCGGCTGAATGCCCGCGGCATACGTGCCGACGCTGGTTAGCGCTCCGCTGCTGCCGATTGAATATGCGCTCACGTTGCCATCCAGTGCATTGGCGACGTAGACGAATGGATATTTTGGATCGACCGCGATGGCTGAGGGTTGATTGCCGGTTGGAGCGTCGCTGATCTTAGTCAGAACCCCGGATGCGATCGAGTAACTGACCACCCTGTTGTTGGTGGAATCCGTCACGTAAACGTAGCTGCTGGTGGAGTCGCTGGAGATCGCCGAGGGATGGACGCCCACGGCAAAGGGCGAACCGCTAACGGCAGAGAGTACGCGGCCTGTTCCGATCGTGAATCCGAAAACATAGCCGGTGTTGGCTGTCGAGTCGTAGGCGGTCACATAGAGGTAAGCGCCTGAGGCCAGTACATTGACACCGGTCGGCAAAAGAATGTCGGAAGAGCTGTTTCCGGAGAGCGTCAGCGGCCAATAGTCCGCGCCATTGCCAGGATTAGTGACGGGTGGTCCCGGCGCGCCGCCAGGCGTCGGGTTGGAGCCGGTGGTGGCCGGCTGGATGGGAAAGACTCCCACCGACCCCGAGCACGGCGACGCGGGAGAGCATGAGGGCAGCGGCTGATAGGTGTCCACGACAAACAGGTTCGATCCGTGGACGGCAACGGCAAGCGGGAAGATTCCGGGCGTATTCACAGTGTTCTGCGGATAGAGCTTGCCGTCGCTGCCGATCATGAATTGAACGATGGTGTTGTCGTCCTTATTGACCACATATAAGTTCGAGTAGTCGCCGGAGACGGCTTCGGCCACCGGGTTGCGTCCGCCCGAAGGAAAGGGCGAGGTGGGAATCTGGCGCATGAAGCCGGAGACCGAGTTGATCTCGAAGACGTCGATCTCGCCGTAGTTGTTGGTTCCCGCTGCCTGGGAACTGGCCACGTATACGAAATCCACGGTGTCGGTGCCGCAGGCGGTCATCAGACCGGCCGCCAGGAGGCTAGCCGCGGAAACCAGCAGCAGTTGACTCGTTTTGTTGAACTTCATGCGCATCTTTCGTCAGCGGGCCAGTATCGTTGGCGCGCATTAAATCAGGTTTTGAACCGAACCCCAGGGCGCGCAAGGGATAGATCGTGCTCTGGCATTCAGCGGCGTTCTTGAAGACTGTGGAGCAATCTTTGTTTGGCCTTGCCTGGAGCGGGGAGCCAGCCACCGCTCCAGGCAACGGCTCAGAGTGACGGTTAGCCGATGCGCCCATCCACCAGGCACCAGGTGGGTGGTCCGGTAAGCGAATACTGGTCGGGCGCCTTCGAAGTCTGGGAGAGCGGCGTCAGGTTGCCCCCCTGTTCGTTGATCTGTTGCCCGGATACGCTTGAATCGTAGGCGTTGGCCGTATAGAAGAACTGATTCGATGGATCCTCGACCAGGCACTGCGGGCCGCCTCCGGTGCCGAAATTGATGGGCGTGCCGGCGATTTCGGCGGGCTGGAACGGAGAGTTGATGACATAGCCGGAAATGCCGCTCAACGGAAGCGTTGGAGTGCCGGGGTTCCCCTGGTTGGCCACGTAGAACCACCTGCCCTTGTTCTCCACCGTCAGCATGATGGGGTTGGATTGGTTGGCGTCATCGGGAATGGGTCCGCTCACCGCCGCCTGCAGCCCGCCGTTAGAGATGGTGGTGTAGGGCAGAATCTTGCTCTGCGATGCTACCACCCCATTCACTGTAATCGGCTCGTTGTCCAGCACATAGACGTAACCAGAGCCGAACACGATAGCCGTGCCCTGTGTGATGTTCAGCGGCTGGGAGCTATTCTGGCTCACCGTCAACTGCCCGTTTGTCTGGCTGTAGGCGTACGGGAAGACCGAATCGCCTGTCGCCGGTGTGCCGCTCAATACGAATACGGATACACCGGTCATCATAAAATCAATCGGATTGGCGGGAACCGGGAAGTAAGTCAGCGAGGAAGAACCGCCGCCGAGGGTCGAGGTCACCTGATTATTCATAACCAGGCTTAGACGTCCCGTGGTCTGGTTGACCTGGAAGGCGGTAATGTCGCCGCAGGTCTGGACAACACCGCCCAGGGCCAGCGCGCAGCCGTCCTTGCTCGATTGGTTATAGTTGTCCGGGGAATCATGATCCAGCACGTAGATGTAATTTCCCGCGATGTCGGGGATGATGCGGAAAGGGTTGACTCCCTGGGTGGCGAAGGTCTGTTGCGCCGTGAGGATGCCGTTGGCGCCAACTTCAAACTGAGTGATGTTGGAGTTCTGGCAAGGGTCCGCAGTGGTGCAGTTGCCGTTACCCTCTTTGTTGACGCCGCGGTTCAGAACATAAAGAAAACGGCTGCCGTCGATCAGGATGGCGCGCACCGGGTTGGCGCCGCCCGAAGAGACGGGCAATCCGTTAATGGGAGTCAGAAAGCCTGTATTGTGGTCGATCTTGAAGCCGCTGATAATGCCATTGCCGCTCGTCCCGGCGGTCACTGTCCCGGTTACATACAAGTAGCCAACCGAATAATTCTGGATGCAAGACGTAACGCCGAGGACAACGCCAGCCGAGAGGGCACTCATCAGAAGGGCCTTGCCGAATTTCTTGAACTTCATGCGATTCCTTCATCCTGGCCGGGCCTGCGCCGCCAGGTTTGCAAGTTCCACAGCAGAGCTGGGTTGGGACGGGTCCCTGTTGCATTGTAAAAGCCCAGGGCGGGTTGTGCCTAGTTTTGGCTGAGAACGCAGCAAAACAGCGTATTATTCCCGGCCTTCCCCGCCTTGGGCGAGGCAGAACCGCGGCCTGTCGGGCGGACTGCTCCATGATTGGTCATGGCTGAGGTTTGGACGCTCGCAGGAAGGGAAACGTCAACATCGCCGCGCCAAACCCAGATGATGAGTCTGGCGGCAGGCCATGAGCTGTGACCTGGAGCCGTGACTTACAAACCACGGCTCCAAACCACGGCTTCAAGATCATTTCTGATCTACCACACCCGGCAGGAATTCACCGGGGCCATTGGCAGGCCCGGGGCACAGCCAAAGGCCTTGCCGAACTGGTCAAAGTTCTGCACCGTGCCGTTGACGCGCCAACGGCCGGGCGAGTGCGGGTCTGTCAGCGCCGCCTGCCGGGCAGACTGCTCAGTCTGGTTCTGGCACCACACCTGGGCAAACCCCAGAAAGTAGCGCTGCGCCTCGGTGTAGCCTTCGATCTTGTCGTTGATGCTCTTGCCCTCTGCTGCCAGCGTATCCAGCAGGGCCATGTAAGCGATGCGCAGGCCGCCATTGTCGGCTGTGTTCTCGCCCAGTGTCAGCTTGCCGTTCAGCATCTGCGCCGCCGTGTCGCCCTTGGCGGGAGCCGCCTCAAAGCCGCTGTACTCATTGGCCACGCAATCGGTCCGCTCGGTGAAGGCCTTGCGGTCTGCGGCTGTCTGCCACTCACGCAGGTTGCCCTTGCCGTCGTACTTTGAGCCCTCGTCGTCGAAGCCGTGCGTCATCTCGTGCCCGATCACCACGCCGATGCCTCCGAAGTTCACCGCAGGGTCAACGGTAAAGTCGAAAAACGGCGGCTGCAGGATGCCGGCCGGGAAGTTGATGTCGTTCATCGACTGATCGTAGTAGGCGTTGACTGTGGGCGGCGTCATCCCCCACTCCTTTTCGTCCACCGGCTTGCCCAGGTGGTCCAGGTTCCAGTTGCGCGCGAAGACCGCGCTGCGATCCAGGTTGCCAATCAGATCGTTGCGCTCTACCTTCAACGCCCTGTAATCGCGCCACTTCTCTGGATAGCCGATCTTGTTGCGGATCATGCCCAGCTTCTCTTCCGCTGCCTTCTTCGTCGCGTCGCTCATCCACGGCAGGGTCTTGATGTCGTCGCCCAGGCTCTTCTCCAGAGCGGCCACAAGCTGGTCCATGCTGGCCTTGGCAGCGGGCGGAAAATTCTTCTTCACCCAGTCCTGTCCCACCGCCTCGCCCAGCGCACGATCGGTCATGCTGCTGCATTGCTTCCAGCGCGGCGTAGGCTCCTTCTGTCCTCGGAGGGTCTTGCCGAAAAAGGCGAAGTTCTCATCAAAGAAAGTCTTCGGCAGGTTCGTAGCCGCCCCGTGCAGCGTGTGCCAGCGGAAGTACGACTTCCAGGCATCGATAGGCTCTTTGGCGATCAGTTCGCTGATCTCCTTGAAAAAATCCGGTGTCGCCACATTCAGTGTCTCGAAAGGACGTATCCTCACGTCCTTGAAATAGACCGAATAATCGAACTCCGGGGTCAGCTTCTGCAAGTCGGCCACCGTATAAATGTGATAGCGGTTGGCGGGATCGCGCAGGTCAGTGCGGCTAGTGGAGGCCTTGGCCAGCACCGTCTCTATCTCCATCACCGCCGCGGCTTCCTTGGCCGCCTGATCCGGAGAGTCGCCGGCCAGCATGAACATCTTCGTCACGTGCTCGATGTACTGCTTGCGAATCTCCTGGAACCGCTTGCTGTCCACAAGATAGTAGTCGCGGTCGGGCAGCGAGAGACCGCCCTGCCCAATCCCGGCAATCTGCTTTGAGGAGTCCTTGTCGTCCTGCTCGACGCCAAAGCGGAAGAGCGGCGCCGCACTGCCCTCGGCCTCCAGTTCGCCCATCAGCGTGGCCAGCTTTTGGGTGTCGTTGAGGGCCGCGATGAGCATGAAGGCCGGCTCCAGCGGCTGGAGAGCCTGCTTCTCAATCAGATCGGTGTTCATGCAGGCCGCAAAGAAGTCGCCATACTGTTTTTCCAGCGCGCTCTTGGGATTGCTGGCCGCCGCATCCAGCTCTTGCCAGAGCAGATAGCGGTTGCGCTCGTCGAGCAGCGAGAAGGAGCGCGCCCAGCGCACCTGATCGGCGGGAACGGGATTGCTCTTGACCCAGTTGCCGCAGGCGTACTGGTAAAAATCCGCGCAGGGATCGGCGCTCTTGTCGATAGCCGCCGCATCGAAGCTCTTTATGGCTGCGGGCGGCACAGGCTTCGAGGCATCAGGCGCCTGCGCCAGGACGGTCGCTGCAGCCAGAATCAGAATGGGTGCAAAACGAAAGCAGTTCATCGAATCTCCTCTTGAAAACAGCGCAATCAGCCCCGCGTCGGCGTGTACGGCTGGCAATGAACAAGCCAAAAAAACTCCGTGCCCCATCCATTCCGCGTTTTTTGCGGAATGGGTGGGAGACCACAAACCTCAACCAGCTTTGTTCATGAGGAGGCTATCACGGCAGAGTTGGTTGTTGCATGGCAAACCTCCGCCAGCCGCCCGACGCCCTCCCGGATTTGTTCCGGCGTCGCATTGGAGAAGTTCAGCCGCATGAAGCGCTGGCCGCTCGCATCGGGAAAGAAATCCCGCCCCGGCACAAAGAGAACTTTGCGCTTGAGCGCCTCCAGCATCAACTCGCATGTGTCCACGCCATCCGGACAAGTGACCCAGAGAAACATTCCTCCCTCGGGATGGGTCCACGTGAAGCCCGGCGGCATCGTCTCCCGCAGCGCCGCGTCCATGATGGCGAAGCGTTCCCCATACGCCCGCCGGATGCGCTCGACGTGAGCCTCGCTGTCGAAGTCGGTCAGGTAGCGATGAGCGATCCGCTGGTCCAGGCTCGACGTGTGCAGATCGGCCGCCTGCTTGACGATGGTGAGTTTGCGGCGAATCTCCTCAGAGGCAACCACCCAGCCAAGCCGAAGGCCGGGCGCGATGGTCTTCGAAACGGTGCTGAGGTAAATCACAAGTCCTTCCGTGTCCAGCGATTTGATCGGAGAGATGTTCGTTCCCGCGTAGCGCAAAGAACCGTAGGGATCGTCCTCCAGCACAATCAGCCCATAACGCGCGGCGATTTCGTAGAGTTTACATCGGCGCTCGGCGGTCAGAGTTACTCCCGTTGGGTTCTGGAAGCTGGGAATCGTATAGAGGAACTTGGGTCGCTCCCGTTCGATCAGCTCCGGCAGGGCCTCTGGAATCAGGCCTTCCGCGTCGGTGGGCACTGTAACAAAGCGAACCTCATAGGTTTGAAAGGCTTGCAGAGCGGCCATGTAGGTCGGGCTTTCGGTCAGAACGCAGTCGCCCGCATCGAGAAAGATTTTACTGACCAGGTCCAGCGGCTGCTGAGAGCCGGTCGTGATGAGAATATCTTCGGCAGTGCAATCAATGCCGCGCTTGCGCGATTCTGCCGCAAAACACTCGCGCAACGGGGCAAAACCCTCGCTGGGTCCATACTGCAAAGCGCCTGGGCCGCCCTCCCGCAAAACGCGCTCGCAAGAGGAGCTAACTTCTTCTACAGGAAAAAGTTCCGGCGCGGGAAGGCCGCCGGCGAAGGAGATAATATCGGCCTGCTCGGTGACCTTGAGAATTTCGCGAATCGTCGAAGGGCGCATGGCGCTCATCCGGCGCGCAAACCGTGTCTTCATGCCACTTTCCTGCTTCTTATTCTGGATTGCACTCAACCCTGATACCGCTTGTGCTTATCGAATCAGTTTATCAGGAAAGCTCATTGGGCGGCGCCGCCCTATGGAAGGGCTTCAGCTATCCCTGACGGCTTTAATCCCTTAATCAGAAGCCAGAAACTCAGCGCGATATCGAAGAGGCCCATCGGCGAATCGAACCACCCCAGGCCCACGATCTTGTCGAAGCCAGGGTTGATGAAGAGTGCGAAGCTGCACGTCACGGCAAATACCGACGAGACGACGCCGAAGGCCGCCAGCGCGCGAGGAATATAGCGCGACTTGAACCACAGGCAGGCGCAGGCTGTGGATGCCAATCCCCAAAACAGCAAGCCGATATAGTAGCTGTCAAAACCCTTGTGGAGATAGAAACTCGCCAGGGCTTGCAATTGGTCCGCGCCAAATGCCTGCAAGGGATCGCCGCCATGCAGGAGGCGCAGAGCGTCAAAGAGATTGAGCGTCATCACCAGCCACATGAAGACCCATACAAGCCACCAGAAGGCCGCCAGCAACGCGACGCCCTTGTTGACCGGCTTGAGAACCACATAGAGCGCAGTGAGAAGCACGAAAACGCCCACGCAGAAAATGAGATTGCCGGCGAGGCCGATACGAAAGAGCCGTTCGTTCGCCAGGATATTCCGGGCAGTCTCGGCGGTATTGCCGGTAATCAGACGCCAGAGAATACCGTAATGGACGTAAACCACGGTCGCGAAGGTGATCAGGTAAGCAAAGGCCGTCACTTTTGCAGCCGTTCGTTGTGATTTGTCGATAGAGCTGGTGGTCATTTCATTGCCTCCAAAGGAGCTGGAATAGGCGAGTCAGCGATGAGTGCAGGAATTCTCGACCCGATTATGGTAAACGGCTGGCAGGAAAAAATATTGTATTGACTTGCATTGGACCGAGAAGCTGCCTCCCACCAGAACCATCTAGCTCGCCTCCGCCTGAACGTCTCGATGGGCGAGGGTATCCCCGGCCAGGTTCGCCTTCCGACGTGGGCTCAGAAAAAAATTTAAGGAAAACTACATTATTGCCTTGACAAGAATCGTCCATAGCACTATATATAGTTATACGAGGTATAAAGCTATGGCAATTCAAAGAGCGCTACCCGCCGAAGGCGACCAGCCGGACCGCTGGGAGGCGCAACTGCGCAAGGGCGCCGTGGAGATGGCGGCTCTGGCCAGTCTCTGGCAGGGCCGCCTCTACGGCCTTGAAATCATTCGCTTTCTGGAGAGCCAATCGCAACTGGCGCTGGCGGAAGGCACCATCTACCCCATCCTGAACCGGCTCAAGGCCGAAGGCATGCTCACCTCCGAGTGGGTGGAGGCCGAGGCCGGACATCCGCGCAAGTACTACTCACTCACCGACGCCGGACGCCAGCGCCTTCGCCAGATGGCCGAGGCCTGGACCAGCTTCTCTCGCGGCCTGAGCCGATTGCTCGAACCCGTAGTGCAACAACAGGAGAAAACGCAATGACCACCGAAATGCAGATCGATAGCTACTTGACCGCCCTCCGCTTGCATCTGGGCCCGCTTACCATCGCCGAGCGGGACGAGATCGTTTGCGAGATCAGCGCCCACATCCGCGACTCCGCCGAGGAATCCGGCGCTTCCATTGAAACAATCCTGGCCCGGCTGGGACCGGCTGAGGAGCTGGCCAAGCAGTACCGCGAAGGGCTGCTCATTCGCCAGGCCAGCCGCAGCCTTTCGCCGCTGGTGCTGCTGCGCGCCACATTGCGCCTGGCCACCAAAGGCCTCTCCGGCATCGTGGTCTTCTTTCTGGCGATCTTCGGATACTTCATGGGAGGCGGCCTGGTGCTGACCGGTTTGCTCAAGCCCATCTTTCCCGCGAACACCGGCGTTTGGTTCAACGGCGGCCAGCTCGTCTCATCGGGAACCTTGTTCCCGGCGCCCGCTCCGCCCGCGCATGAAATCCTGGGTATGGGTTATATCCCGATTGCGCTCACTTTGGGCAGCCTCACCCTTCTGCTGACGACCTTTCTGATTCGCCGGTCTCTGCGGATCTCCCAGCAATTGCAATCAAAGCTGTAATGCTCTGGTCGCGGAATACTGCGAAAACGGGAATAGGGCTGATTGATTTCGCTGAGAGTCCCAGCCTGCAATCAGCCCCCGTCACGCCGGTGCTACAGTGGTTTTGTTCCCACTTTGTTGCCGGAGTTTGTCTTCTTGCTGGGTTTTCGCTCGCTACTGGTGGTCGTTCTCGCGTTTCCCGTCGCTGCCCAGGCTGCTTCGCGCATTCAGGCCGCGCCCGTTCCGCCGGAGATGCGCTCGGCGGCCTTCACTGTTACCGTGAACGGCCAGACGGTGGACGTGGCCCACGCCGCTGCGAGTTATGAGTTTGTCAGCTTCGACGGGGCCGGTCCGTTTGATGTTGCCATCACCGCCGCTGAACCGGGCTTCTGGGAGAAGGGCGTGGACATTCAGCCCTGGCGGCTGGGTCTGCGGCCCATTCGTCAAGGCCAGACCATCCGCTTCCGGCTGGCGGTGCCGGCCAAGCTCTCCATCTCTCGGCCCGGCGACTTTCTGAACTACGCCAAAATGCTCTTTCTCTTTGCCGGCACGCCGCCCCCGCCCATGCCCCGCAATCAGGCGATCCACGCCTACGTGCCGGGCATCTACCACGAAAGCCTCAATCCCAAGAGCGGCGAGACCCTTTATCTTGCGCCCGGCTCGTACTTCTTCGGCAGCTTGAATTTGTGGAAGGTGCATGACGTCAAGATTCTGGGCCGGGGAACGATTGTCTACGAAGGCACTCAGGACCCAACCAGCGACGAAGGCTGGATGCAGAAGCCCGACTGGCATTGCATCGGCGCTCTGGAGGCCCGCAACATCGAGATCGACGGCCTGACCTGCATTGTGCGCGCCCGGACCTGGTCGATCCAGATGAAGGATTCCACCAAATTTGTCTACAACGATCTGCGCGTGATCGGCGGCAACCCCGGCAACGCCAACCAGGACGGGATGGACTGGCTGGGCGGCGGCGACGCCACCGTGCGCGACTCTTTCCTGCGCGCGTCGGACGACGTCTTTGCCCTGCAAGGCAACTGGGACGGCTACACCGACGAGGAGATTCTGCTCCCCGGCCACGATGTGCAGAACATTCTCATCGAGCACAGCGAACTATCCACCAGCATCTCGAACATTGTGCGCGCCGGCTGGCCGCGCAAGACCTTCAACTCGCGCAACTTTACCTTGCGCGATTCCGACATTCTGCACACTGGCATCGGGGCCTGCGGGCAAACCTTTGGCCTGCTCGGCTTCTGGGGCGCGCGAGGGGCCAAGGGCGAGCACTCCAACTACACCTTTGAGAATCTGACCCTCGACAACTGGTACTCGCTGGTGCAGATTGAGCGGGAGCAGCCGGACCTGCACGGCTTCGTCTTCCGCAACATCTGGGCGCTGGATCAGCCGCCGTTGGCCGGCTCCGCAATCATCGGCAAGGTGACGGACGTGACCTTCGACAATGTAAAGGTTGGCCAGACGCGCGCGGCCAGCGACGCGGACCTCCCGCTGGTGACGGCCGACGGCGCTCAACCGGCGAAGTTTACCGCTCCGCATGGGCCGGTGGCGGCCTTCACGGTGGACCCGCCGGTCTTCGCTCCGGGGGATAAGGTGACCTTCACGGCTCAGCCCTCGCCCGGCGCGCACTACACCTGGCTCTTTGGCGACGGGACGAAGATTGCTGGGGCCAGCGGCCGCCGCGTGCGCCATCGCTTCCCGGATGCCGAGGGAACCGAGCTTGACGGCGCGGCAACGGGCGCGGGGCGCTTCCGGGTTCTGCTTCACGTGGAGGATGACGCCGGCAATCAAGACTGGGCCGCGCAGGGAGCGGTGGCCGTTGGAAAATGGCGCGACGCTGTCTCCCCGAATGGCGCCCTGACGCCCGGACTCAGTTGGCAAATCTTCCCCGGCACGTGGACCGAACTGCCGGATCTGGCCACTCAGCGCGCGGTCTTCGCCGGCGAGTCGCCCAGCCTGCACGCGGATGCGCAGGGCTTTACGCGCTACGCCGCTGTCTGGGACGGCTTCCTCGACATTCCCGCCGACGGCGGCTATACCTTCCACCTGATGGCGCGGGATGGCGCGCGGCTGGTGATCGACGGCATGGAAGTGGCCAAAACCGGCCCGCCCTTTGCCCAGGTCTGCGGCTCGCCGGGCAACGCGATGCGCTATGATCGCGGCTCGCTGGGTCTGCGCGCGGGAATGCATTCGTTTCATCTGGAGGGCTTGCACTCGGCCAGCCAAGGCTCGCCGCGCCTGCTCTGGGAAGGCCCCGCGCTGCCGCTGACCGACGTGCCTCCGGCGGCGTATAGCCATTTGCGCAAGGATGCGGTCAAGGCAGGGACGAGATACTAGAACCTCTCTCCATAACATTGTCGGCGCATAATATCGTGAGACAGAAACGACCCCAGCTTGGCTTTGGAATATCCATGAGTGCATTGGCGATTTCTCGTAAATCCAGAATCCATTCTGGCGACATCGGCGTTTACGTGGAGTAATCTGACCTGTCGGGCTGAAACTGGATGATCTGGGATGTCGTGAGGTCGAATACCTGGCCATGGTGGTCTCTTGGTTTCCCGTTTCACTGCAAGTGTTAACTATATAGTACTTTTAGGTTATAGCGAAATCAGAGACGGTGTATCCCGAAAGCTCGTTCGTCAAGTTGACGCGACCATCAGGGAGCGGCAACCTTGCACAAAACTCAACAGGGCACGGTAACTCTGGTTTCGCTCTAGCCGACAAACCGCCAACCGCATGGTCAAATGGTTGAGGCGAATGTCACATTCGTTTTGCTTCTTTGGCACATAGAGGATTTTCGTTAAATCTTGAAGAGCAGGTGCTCCAGCACCGGGCCAAGTGTCAGAACGGGAAGGTAGCTCAATGCTGTGACCACGATCAAGAAAGCTGTTAATAGCGCGCCAAACGTGAAGGAATCGGTTCGCAGGGTTCCCCTGGATCGAGGTCTTTCCTTTTGCCGCGCAAACCTGCCGGCAAACATTAGTGCTGGAATGGCTAGGCCAAATCGTCCCGCCATCATGGCGATTGACGTCATGATGTTATAGAAAGGAGTATTGGCGTTGAGACCGGCGAAGGCTTGGCCATTGTTGGCAAAAGAGGAAGCAAAGCCGAAAACAATCTCCGTGAGTCCATGCGAGCCGGTGTTGGTGGTAAGGCCGGCGAGTCCGGCTTTGGTGCAGATGGCAATCGCGGTCATGATGAGGATCGTGACTGGGCCGGTAAGCGCGTATAACACGATCATCTTGTTTTCGCTTGGCCCGATTTGCTTGCCGAGATATTCGGGTGTGCGTCCGATCATCAGTCCGGCCAGAAAGACGGCAATCGCAGCGGTCATGATCATGCTGAAGATCCCGGTGCCGAGTCCGCCGAAGATCACCTCTCCCAGGAGAGGATTGATCAATAGAACCAAACCTCCGAGCGAAGTAAAGCTATCGTCCGCTGCATTCGCCGATCCAGTGGCGGTGTTGGAGGTGACCACGCCGGCAAGGACCGAACCTACAATCCCGAACCGGACTTCCTTCCCTTCCATGTTGCCCCCGGACTGAAGCTGACTTGGCATGGAGCCGGCGCCCCTCGAAGCATCAGGATGGATCAGTGGGTTGCTTTGCTGCTCGCTGAGATGCAAGGCGACAAGGCCGCCGGTAAAGAGAAAGAGCATTACCCAGTAAAGAAGCCATCCCTGGCGCACATGCTGCACCATTCTTCCAAAGGTGTTAGTCAACGCTGCTGGCAGGAGGATGATCGATAGCAATTCCAGAAAGTTCGTCAGCGGCGTGGGGTTTTCATACGGGTGAGCGCCATTGGCATTAAAGAAGCCGCCGCCATTTGTGCCGAGGTTCTTGATGATTTCGAGGGCGGCGACCGGTCCCTGTGGAATGATCTGCGTTGCTCCCTCCAGCGTGTGGGCCACCGTATAGGGATGGAAGTTCATAGGAACTCCCTGCCAGACGAGCAGCAGTGAGCCAAGAAGCGCGCCGGGGAGCAGAATCCAAAGCAGGCTGCGAGTTAGATCGACCCAGAAATTCCCGAGCGTGGCGCAAGACTCCCGCGCCAACCCTCGAATAAAGGCAATGCCCACGGCCAGTCCTGCCGCCCCAGCGAGGAAATTCTGAGTGCAGAGCCCCACCATCTGGCTGAAATAGCTCATGGTATTTTCGCCCGCGTAAGCCTGCCATGTGGTGGTGGTTGCGAAACTGATGGCTGTATTGATAGACAGGTCCGGAGTGAGCGGCGTCGTTTGATACTCCGGGAAAAACCAGGGAAGGAAGTGTTGAAACCGAAGGATAGCGTAAAGGAAGAGGGTGCAGATCAGACTGAAGACAACGAAGGAAATCAAGTATTGTCCGGCATCCATTTCGACCGAGGGGTCGACTCCCGCGAGGCGATAGATCCATCGCTCCACTGGGACGCATAAGCGGTCCAGTGCGGTTCCTCGTTGGGCGAAGACCCGGTGCATATATCCGCCCAGAGGTCTAACGCAAGCGGTGACAATCACCACAAAAAGGAGGTATTGAGCTGCACTATACACATTCATCGCCATGCTGGTTCACAAAAGGCTCACTCAGAGCTTACTAAAACGAGTATTTCACGATAAATATAAAGAAGTTGTAGGGGTTTGAGAATCGAATTCACCTCTTCACCTTGAGGCGCCAGCCTTTTCGACTGCGATTCATTTCCCTGATTTTCATCCCTTTTGGCGGCTCAAAGGGCCATTGGAACTCCCGGTTGGTCTCGTCGACTTCGCTGCATTAACTTCAAGTACATCATCCTTGGTTTTGCTATAAGGTTCGATAGTCCGGCGCAGCATCGAACCCTTAAGTTGTTTCCGAAAATATTCAAGCACAGCCCACCCGATCAGCGCGGTGATAATGGCGATCGAGAAATTCATACCCGTAATGATATCGTTCAAGGCGAATGTTATACTCTTCCCTCTTCCATTAGTCGCAGTGAATTCCCCCATTAAGAGATTTGAATAATAGAGAAAGACGATAAACGCAATTTCAATCACAGCCCGAAATATCAGGGTGAGGCGCCGACGGTTTGTTGGTTTCTGACGCATAGATAAATGATACCATTGGTTCCTTGGTGGAGCAGCGTGGCTGTGTGGGCTGATCAGGGCGATGACTAACGCGACGGTGGAGACTTGATCGTGGGACGGGACGGTTTGAGGGGGCCGTGGGCTGCAAGGTTTCTCCTGAACTTGTGCGAAAGGTATTTTATGTCACAGGGAACAATGGGGAAGAGTGACACGGCTGCCGAGACATCTACGGTGCGGAACCTGCCGCGAAGGCAGGTCCCGGGGGCGACGTACTGCTGTTTTGGTTGATTTAGAACCGAACCATAATCGCCAGAATTGTGACGGTCTGGTTCGTGCGCAGGTCGGGCCACCACAGTGCTTTCTGTCCACCCAGCCCGTTGCTAAGGCCGAGGCCGACGCAGTTCGATATAGCCTGTGCTTGCCCGGTCGTATATCTCACTCCGTCTATCACCCCAAATGCCTTTCGCTTAAACTGTTTCCATTTTTGAGGCGATTGGTTAGTGTTGCTTAGCGCTTGGGCCCGAAGAAGGCCAAGAACCCCCATGGTTATCGTCGATTGAGCTTTCAACGCAAGCGGCAGCAGCAAAGCTCTGCCGGCGATTCTGCTTGCCACCGCTCTGCGGAGTTGATGCAGCGGCTCCGCTATTTCTCGGTAATGTTTTTGCCGAAGATGAAGCCGAATTCAAGTACGGCCCGGAATTGGTTCGCATCCGTTCCCGTCTTGCCAAAGACACTTCCCGGCGTGTAGTTCGTTGCGCGCACCCACGCGAGATCGCTGCGAACGTACATGCCTCCCTTTTGATAGGTTGGCGTTGCGGTGAAAGTGGTGCCTGCGCTGCCAGCCCCAAAGCCCAACAGGTTGACCGATCCATCGGTTGCACTTCCCGAACTGGTAAGGTATTCCGCGCGAACTGGAAGCGAGAAGCCGCTCTTGAAGGCGTAGCTGACGTTGATCGCGCCGCCGGTTGCGGAGGTACCCGTGGGCACGCCTACCTTCGCGTTGGTCGGCAGCTTGCTGTACTGGAAGTACGGCGAAATGATCCATGGGCCCTTGGTATACGTATAGATCACCGCGTGCATGTAGCTGTTGTTCTGCACCGGTGTGGCCGCCGTTTGATAGGCGGTCTGTCCAAGGTTCCCCATCCCGTCGTACACCAGGCTATGAGGCCCCTTCGTAAGAGTTGCCGAGCCCGAGAGCCACGAGTAGCGGTTGGAATAGTAACCGTCGTTCCAACTGACCGAGGCGCTCAGGTACTTACCCAGGGTTTGATTCACCTGAAGGCCGCGATTGATGGCGTTTTCCTGGTTCCAAACGATGCCGCGCTCGATGTTGAAGTTCTGGTACGTAAAGGTGGACTCGGCGCCCATCAGCGTAGGCAGAGAGCCGATAAGGAACTGGGTGGTCTTTCCTACCGGAAGCTTCAGGTAGGCGACCGGAACTGGCCCGTAGAAATTCTTCACGGTATCTTGGGCGTTGACAAACGCCACGCCGAGCGTCGGCATGGTATAAACGCCCGCCTGGATGTAGTACTGAACCTTTCCCTCCGCCTTCTGAATGAAGATTTCCCCGTTGCTGAGAGTTGCCTGCTTCGTGTCGTCTCCGGGAATGGAATTGTTCTGGCCCAGCGCATAGCCGGTCAGGATGCCATTCACAGAGAGCTTGCCGAACGGACCGGCATCGAAAACAGCCGGCGGAAGCCATTGCAGCGGACCCGTGAGAACGAATGTGGAAAGTGGAGCCGGAACTGCGGGTGCAGGCGCAGTTGCTGGTGGCGTAGCCGGTGTTTGTGCGCCGGACATCAAGGCAATTGCCATTGCTGCTCCGGCCATTGATTGCAGCAAGCGATACGGTTTCATATACATCGACACTGTTCCTTCCCAAAAATGATGCTTGTTGTAGGCCAAAGATGAATCCAGCCAAGAACGAACGCAAGAAACACGGCACTCTTTCGGTGCAGTCTCCAAATCCGCGAGGCCATTATGACCACATGGTTTACTCTGCCAGTCCGTCCAAGGCGAGATTTAGATCCAATACATTAACTCGTGGCTCGCCCAAAACGCCTAGTTGACGGCTGGTGATGTGTTGATCGATGAGCTTGTGAACGCTGTCTTCGCTGAGGTTGCGGGCTTTGGCAACGCGAGATGCTTGGTAGAAGGCGGCATCGGGAGTGATGTCGGGATCGAGACCCGAGGCGGAGGTGGTGACCAGGTCGATGGGGACGGGCTTGCCGGGGTTCTGAGCGGCCAACTTGTCGATGTCGCCCTGGATGCGCGTCACGAGAGTCTTGCTGGACTGGGCAAGGTTCGAGCCACCAGAGGCTGTTGCGTCATAGCCGTTGCCAGCGGCAGAGGGACGGGGATGGAAGTACTTGTCGGAGGTGAAGCTCTGGGCGATCAGCTCGGAGCCGACGACCGTGCCATCCTTGAGCTTGATGAGGCTTCCCGCAGCTTTGTGCGGAAAGATCATAGCGGCGACGCCAGTGACGAACAGTGGATAACCCAGGCCCAACAGAACCGTGGTAACGATGGTAAAGAGAATGGAAGTCTTCCACACGGAATGCACAGTAAATCTCCTTGGGGCCGGATGCGGCCCCCATGTTTATGCCAAGTGCAAGGC
>PLCS01000016.1:0-564 GCA_003134855.1 Acidobacteriaceae bacterium | reverse complement strand
ATAAGGGCCACGATGATGACTGCGTTGAAAATGACCGCCGAGAGGATGGCCGACTGGGGCGAGTGCAGGTACATGATGTTGAGCACGCCCAGCACGGGGAAGACGCCGGCAAACATGGCGGGGATGATAGCGAAGTACTTGGCCACGTCGTTCGCGATGCTGAAGGTGGTCAGCGCGCCTCGCGTCATCAGAAGTTGCTTGCCGATCTCGACGATCTCAATCAACTTGGTCGGATTGGAGTCGAGATCGACCATGTTGCCGGCTTCTTTGGCGGCCTGCGTGCCGGAGTTCATCGCCACGCCCACGTCGGCCTGCGCCAGCGCCGGCGCGTCNNTCGTTGGTGCCGTCGCCGGTCATGGCCACCAGTTTTCCCTTGGCCTGTTCGCGTTTGATCAGGTCCATCTTGTCCTTGGGCTTGGCCTCGGCGAGAAAGTCGTCGACCCCAGCCTCACGGGCGATGACGGCGGCGGTGAGCGGGTTGTCGCCGGTGATCATGATGGTGCGGATGCCCATGGCGCGGAGGCGGGCAAGGCGCTCCTTGAGGCCGCCCTTGACGATGTCCTT
>PLCS01000015.1 GCA_003134855.1 Acidobacteriaceae bacterium | reverse complement strand
TGGTTAATAGATCGGTGAAAAGTAAATCTCGGTTAAGGAACCTGTGCAATGGCGAAAAATAATATCCCGCGTCACATCGGTTTCATTCCCGATGGGAATCGACGCTGGGCTGTGGATCATGGCCTGCCACAAGAAGCCGGATATTCTCATGGTATCAACCCGGGGTTGCTGCTGTTCGAGAAATGTAAAGAATGCGGGATCAAGGAAACTTCCATCTATTGCTTTACTCAGGACAACACCAGGCGGCCTTCCATTCAGAAACAGGCATTCAGCGAGGCCAGCGTTGCATTTGCTTTTGAGATTGCACGCCGTGGAGCGGCTCTGCTTGTCGTCGGCGATGAAACCTCGAAGCAATTCCCCAAGGCGTTAAACGAATTCCGCCATCGCCAGGGTGTCGGAATGAAGGTGAATCTACTGGTCAACTATGGCTGGGAATGGGATCTGGCCGGTCTTAAAAACGGCGGCCTGCGTTCAGGTGAGGTTTCGCGTCTGGATTTGATCGTACGCTGGGGAGGAAGACGCCGATTAAGCGGTTTTCTTCCGGTGCAATCGATTTATGCGGATTTCTATATCCGGGATGAATATTGGCCAGATTTCGATCTCCAGCATTTTGAGCACGCACTCGCCTGGTTTAAAAACCAGGATCCGACACTCGGCGGGTAATAGAGTAGTATACTGGATGCTGTTTTTAAGGCAATAGCCGGGTGCCCCATTCATCGCGGCTTTATCGCGATGGTGGTGGATGCCCTCTCGCGACGGGTCCATGTCCAGTGCGATTCGATTTCGATGCGGCCCGGCTCGCCGGTAGACCAGTGGCGGAAGCTGCTCCATGGCCAGTCCTCGGGCTTTTCGACGAGGCCACGTGTGACTGGATTGCTGTGGATGTAGTCGATCTTCTCGGCGAATTTCTTCTGAGTGAAAACGTTAAACTCGTAGTACCTGGTCTGCCAGAACTGGGGCCGGTCGCCTTTAAGAAGCTTCGATGTCTCCCCCTTGAGGACACTAATGGTAATGGCGTGCGAGTGGAGCTTTGGCTCGCCGAGGAGAAGATGCATATGCTCGGGCATAAGAACGTAGCCGAAGAGAAAGAAACCGTGTATAAACGCCTTGAGCGCGGGCGCCTTGCGGGTGGGAAAGCCGGAAGGTTGGATCAGGCGCTGCAACTCTTCGAGGGTGAGAGAGCGCAGGCCGTCCAGCGTCAGTGCTCCCGCCGCGCGCAGGTTGGCCAGAGAGCGCTCGACGGCCTTCCCTGCGGTGTTCTGTGTGAGGTAAGCGCCGAGGATCATTTCAAATGAAGTTTCGGCCGGCCACCAGTGCTGGGGGCCGTAGGCTGCGCTGAGTTGATCGTGCATCCGGCGCAGGCGCTGGGCGGAATTGAGTCGGGTCGAGGTCACGGCTAGAGCGGTTCTCCAATACATATGTCCTTACCGGTTCTATCGAAGGTGGCTTTTTCTTGAGGAAAAAGCCACTCTGCGGCGTGGTTTCGGTGTACAGCAATTGGAGAACCGCTATGGCCTTGGGATGGAAGAATTCACTCGGCTTCAGAAACGCATCGAGACCGTGCGGGATACGGTGGCGGACTCACTCATTCGCCTGGACGGACATTGTCGCATGGTCAATTCCGCTCAGACCTCAGGAAACCAAGGAACTACAAACGTGCTAGCCCTCAAGGGCAATCTTAACCATAACGTGCCAGCGCGCATGAAGGAAAGGAAAATGATATGCCACAGTTCGGTTCACCTTTTTCAGAGTTGGCGAACGCCAGGAAGCTCACGGATGAGGAACTCGTCAGAGCAATTCGGTTCATGGTAGCCGGGGAGTACGAAGCGACTCAGATGTATGTGCAGCTTGCCGAGTCAACCGACAACAAATTCGCCGTGGCAGTGCTCAAGGACATAGCGGATGAGGAACTTGTGCACGCGGGAGAGTTTCTGAAGCTGTTGTACGCGCTTGCTCCCGATGAAGAGGCACTCTATGCCAAGGGGGCGAGAGAAGTGGAAGAAATCCAAAAATCACAACTTCAGCAGAAAGCGTAAGCAGCGCAGGAACCCAAGCTGCCCTGTAACGGAGCTGATTGCTCAGTCCTGTGGTGTAGCACTGTGTGGTTGCTCCCACTGTGAATGAGTGCCGGCACTGCGAGATTGTGGACGCTGGGGTGTGACATCATGGGTCTATGAAGGCAGGCGAATGTCACACTATTGACATGCAAGCCAAATGGATGAGAGACCCATGCAAGAGGCGGAGATGAAGAGCTACACGGAGTACCTGGTCATGGAAACCAGGAAGCGGCGGGAGATGGTGCACATCACCGACGAAGTGGAGCAGGTTGTGCGGCGCAGCGGGGTGAAGGACGGCCTTTGTTTCGTTTCGCCGATGCACATCACGGCGGCGGTCTATGTGAACGACCTGGAGAGCGGGCTGATTGAGGATATCGGCAAGTGGCTGGAGGAGCTGGCGCCGGCGCGGCCCGATTACAAGCACCACCAGACGGGCGAGGATAACGGGGATGCGCATCTGAAGTCGCTGCTGCTGCATCATGAGACCACGCTGCCGGTGACCCATGGCAAGCTGGACCTGGGCACCTGGCAGCGCGTCTTCTATGCCGAGTTCGACGGGCAGCGCCGCAAGCGGGTCATTGTGAAGGTGCTGGGGGTGGAGTAGCGGAGTTAGCCGCGCTTCGCGCGTGTTAGCGGAGTTAGCCGCGCTTCGCGCGTGTTAGCGGAGTTGACCGGGCTAGCTGTGCGAACACCGCTAACTCCGCATGGGCATACGCACTCTCCGTTAGAATTGAAGGCACAATCAGACTCGTTGTATTCAGCTAAATAACGAGTCAATGGCATCAAGGACAAGAGACTCCTCGCCGCCTGCTCTCAATCCTGTTAGGCCATTCGTATATTGTGCTTACTGCGAGTCGTAATCCTCTGAGAATGAAGGCTCAGGCTGTTGGGGGGCGTCGGGCGTGTGCACGATGCGCATCAGTACGCCGCGATCCATCCAGATCAGGCTGCAATCCTCGCAGGAGCTGATCACCGCGTTGCCGGGACCGGCATAGAAGTGCGTGTCCATCGGATGATGGCACTGCGGGCAGTTGATCTTGCGCTGCAAATCCTCTTTGTCGGGAGCGGCGGGAGCGGTTCCAGTTCCCTGCACTGCTCGCAGCTCTTCGATCAGTCCTTCCAGCGCCCCCATGGCAACCATCATTCCGCCGCATTTTTTGCAGTAGATGATCGGGCACTTGGCAAGCACCGCACGCACCAGAGGGACGTTGCAGATCGGGCAATCCTGATCGCAAGGCTCATCGAGAACGCGCACGCCGTCGTCGTTCTTCTCCGGAAAGTAGACGCTCCGGCAGTAGTCGCACTTGTAGCTCTGCATGTCCGGCTTGAGCCGCATGGGAGCGCCGCAGGAGGGACAGTTCATTGGGGTTTTCCACACTCCGGACAGAATTTTGCAGCTTGAGGGATGGTGACTCCGCACTCGATGCAGAACTTACTTGCGCCAGCCGCCGAAGCTGGAGTACTGGTTGAAGCGCCGATCAGCACCGGAGCGGCTGCAGGCGGCTGAGCCGGAGCGCCCATCGATGGCTTGAGAGCATTGGACAAAACCTGTGCCACCGCCGCGCCCGCGCCCAGGCCCATGCCCATACCGGCTGCGCCGCTGGTGTTGGCCGCCGAGAGGTCCAGCGACTCCGCCGCCGCGTAGAGCGTATAGCGGCCCAGATCGCCGACCATGTTCATGCCGACGCGCTGGTCGAAGACCTTTTGCAACTCCTCGGGGAGGGAAACATTCTCGACGACGAACTTGTCCAGTCCCAAGCCGAGAGCGGAGAAGGCTGGCTTGATCTGCCCGGCAATCTTATCGCCGAGGACGCTGTGATTGGCGGCCATGTCGAGGAAGGAGAGATCGCTGGTGGCAAAGCTCTCGGTCATACTGCCGACGATGGTGTCGCGCAACTGGCCTTCCAGGTCGGCGGTGAGGTAACTGTCGCGGGTGCCGCTGATCTGGTTGAAGAAGACGCGCGGATCAGTGATGCGATAGGAGTAGATCCCGTAGCAGCGCAGGCGCACCGCGCCGAACTCCTTGTCACGGATGGTGATGGGCGTCGCCGTGCCCCACTTCTGGTCGATCTGCAGCCGCGTCGAGAAGAAGTAGACCTCGGACTTGAAGGGCGATTCAAAGGCCTTGTCCCAGTTCATCAGATCGGTGAGCAGGGGAAGGTTATGTGTGTTGAGCGTGTGCAGGCCGGGGCCGAAGACGTCGGCAATCCTGCCTTCGTTGACGAAGGCGGCCATCTGCGACTCGCTCACGGTGAGCATGCCGCCGTTTTCAATCTCCAGGTCGCGCATGGGATAGCGATAGGCAAGGATGCCGTCCGCCGGTTCATTCCATTCAATGACAGCGATGAATTGCTTGGCTAGAAACTCTCCGAAGGTCATAATTCTTCTCCGCCAGAAACTATAACATACGCCATGGTTTGGGCGTCGTGCGGAGGAAGCGGGAGAAACGGGGATGGCGTTTAGCTTTTCAGCGCATCGGCCATTTCTTTAAGAATGGCTTCGGCTGCTTCGGCCGGGTCGGGCGCCTGGGAGATGGGGCGGCCGACTACCAGATAACTTGCGCCCTGGCGCAGAGCTTCGGCGGGGGTGGCAATGCGCTTCTGGTCGCCGGTAGCGGCTCCTGCCGGGCGAATGCCGGGGATCACCAGCACGCCCTCGGGTCCGGTGAGCGCGCGCAGGCTGGCAACCTCCAGCGGCGAACAGACGAAGCCGCGAATCCTGGCTCCGAGGCCCATGCGGGCCAGCAACTCCACCTGTTCGGCGGGCGAGCGGTTGAGGCCGACGGCGGCAACCTGGGCCTGGTCCATGCTGGTGAGCACGGTGACAGCGAGCAATTCCGGCGGGTCGGCGACTCCGTCCAGCGCGGCCCGCGCGGCAGAGAGCATGGCCGGACCGCCGGCGGCGTGCAGGGTCAACATCTTTACGCCCAGAGCGGTGGCGGAGCGCACCGCCCCGGCCACGGTGTTGGGAATGTCATAGAGTTTGAGGTCCAGGAAGACGGAGTGGCCGCGCGCCACAAGCAGTTCCACGAAGGCCGGACCGGCGGCGACGAACAGCTCCAGCCCTACCTTGAACCACCGGCAGCTCTTCTCCAACTGGCCCACCAGCTCAGCCGCGGAGGCCGCATCGGGCACGTCGAGGGCCACGATCAGCCGCTTGCGGGCCTCTTCGATGAAGTCCACCTCGGGAGGCCGGGCGGAAGCAAAGCTGGGATTCAGCCGTTCGGGGATGGGCATATCTTCAATACTAATGGATTGCCTGCGGGCCGGGAGTACTCGTCGGAAGGCATCCATTACCATACACTCTAGGGCGAACGGGGGAAATTTCATTTGAAGAGCGTTTCGAGCTGGAGGAGCACCTGCGGATTTGTGTTGCTGGCGGCATCCAGCCTGTGCTGGGCCTCCGGTGCGCATACCAATTCGCTGAACCGCGATCCGCTGGTGCGTGAGGCGTACATACACTTCTATAACCTCGACTATCCGGGCGCCGTCGAGCGCTTCGAGCGCTTTCATGCGGCGCATCCCGGCGATCCCCAGGCCACCACGCTCTTGCTTAACGCCGTTCTCTTTCAGGAGCTCTACCGGCTCGACCTGTTGGACACCACCTTCTACGCCAACGACGGTTTCCTGACCGGTCGCCACGCCACCGAGGAGGATCCCAAGACACGCGACCGCATCCTGGGACTGGCTGACGAGGCCATCCACGAGGCCGACTTGAGGATCAGCCGCAACCCCAACGACATCGACGCCCTGTACGCCCGCGGCTGGGCGCGCAGCCTCAAGTGCACCTATCTCGCCATGGTGGAGCGGGGGTATAGCGCCGGCTTCCGCCTGGCCACCAAGGCCAGGGACGATGAAGAGCGCGTGCTGCAACTGGACCCGGAGTATGTGGACGCCAAGCTGGTGGCGGGGGTCTATGAGTACGTGGTAGGAGCGCTGCCCTGGCCTTTCAAGGTGCTGATCGGCTTTGCCGGGATTACTGGCTCGAAGACACGGGGCATGGAGCTGCTGAGCGACGCCGGCAATCGCGGCGTAATGACCAGCATCGAGGCGCGCACCGTGATTGCCCTCTTCCTGCGCCGCGAGGCCCGGTACAAGGAGGCGATCCAGGAAGTGCGCGGCCTCAGGAGTTTGTATCCCCACGACTTTCTCTTTTGCCTGGAGGAGGCCAACCTGCGCAAGGACGCCGGCGAGGGGATGGTCGCCGTGGCGGCCTATCGGGAGATTGTCGCCAACAGCGCCCGGCCGGGTTATTTTGCCGAGGCGCGGCTGGAACTGGCCTACTTTGGCCTGGGCGATGCGCTGCGCGGCCAGCGCCACTACGGCGAGGCGGCGCAGGCCTACGAGAAGGCCGCCCGGACAAAAAACATTGGCCCGGAACTCAAGATTCGCTCGCTGCTGGCCGCCGGCGAGTGCCGCGACATGAACGGCGAGCGTGACCTGGCGCTCAAGGACTACCAGATGGCCATTGACGCGGGCCCCAACACCTCCCGCGCCGACACCGCGCGCAAACGCCTTCGCACTCCTTACCGAGGCTTGTGACGGCCGGATCGGCTGCGATGGACGGGGTAAACTCAGGAAGATCATTGTGGTTACGATTGTTCTTGATTGTGTGCAATTTTGCTATTGATTTTTGCATAAAAAAACCGTAAAATAATAGAGTATTCTTTCGCCCTGGAGCCGCAGTACCCTCCCTCCCGCGGCCTGGGAGTTGCACGCATCACATCATTTAGAGGATCCCAAATCAATGGCAAAGCGTCGTGGAAATCCGAATTGGGGCAAGCCGGAGCCCATAGGCCCGGTTGTGCCCACCGTGACCTCCTTCGAGCAGATCGTCAAGGAGTTCAAGCTCAGCCCGGATCAATATATCCGCTCCACCCGTCTGCGCGAGTGGGCTCGCCGCAACAAAAACTCCAAGTACATCCCCGAGGCGCTTCTGGAAGCCTGGGGCTTTGAGATCGAATCGGCGTTGTAAGCCTTTGTTACTGTCTGGTTCTTGAAAAGCGCCGCCTTCGAGCGGCGCTTTTGCTGTCTGTGGGCTGATCCTGGAGTTTCCGGATTGCCGGCCAATTGGTTTCTGACCTGTAGAAATCCATCAAAACCAGCCGATTTCCTGTCCTTTTGGCCCCAAAATAGCCACAAAAAGGGGCAAAATCGGGAGTTTGCACTACCATTTCGCGACTACGTAATAATTACAAGTTGATGAATCCGTGTGAGTTACAAGCAATAAGAGGGGTCGAAAAGAGATTTCCACAGGGGGAGGGGGTGGGGGTCAGGCGGATTTTCGCGGTTTTGGCTCGTAATTCAGGGAGACGAGCGCAATCTGCGCCGCGTACAGGAGCTGGTTGGCCCTCTTTTCGGGAATCGCGTTGATGAGTATGCCGTGAGCCGCGCAAGCGATGAAGTCGCAGATGTTTTCATAACCGACAAGAGGGGGCATGGCTTTGCAGAAAGCAGGACCGGCATCGTCGGCTGCGAAAAGCATCGTGATCTCGCTCCCGTCCTTGCCTTCCATGTACGCATCGTAGGCGCGCTTCCAAGCGGCGCAGCAACGCTTGAGAGCGATCAGGCCTTTTTTGGGATTGGGATCAAGCGCCGGAGGAGGAATGGCCTCGACCAGGGTGAGTTCCGAGGTAGATTTTGTAGACAATTTTGGAGTCATGGCGGAATCTCACTATTCAGGGGTCAGGGGTCAGGGGTCAGGGATCAGGGATCAGCCGAGGCCTGCTCTTGCACCTTCTTCAATCGTGGGCCGACGGAGCGTAATTATCTGTAAAGATTCTTGCGGCCCCGATTTTTCTCTGATGGTGGCGTTGTCCGTCAAGTAAGGAGATCCTTCCGGGTTTGAATGTCTGGAGTTGGGGTTCATCGTCTCACCCATCTCAAAATCGAGATGTGGGTCACCCGTCAGATAGACTCCCGTAGATTTTCCAGGTCCGAGAATCCGGAGCATGGATACTCTGCCTTAGATGGAGGGAAACGGCAACAGGCGCAACCGCGTGCGCTTGGAATCCACCGAGAGCAACGCACCGGATTCCAGCATAGACTCTCCTTCGGCCAAAGCTGAAAGAACGAGCTTGCCGATGCTGCTGGGAGCCAAATCTTCTGAGCGAATTTGCACGACACTTGGTTTTTGAACCTTTGTGTCTGCCAGGATCGCGCCGAAATCGAGGTCTTGAGTCAGAACCACATAGCCGTGGACGCTGGCATAGGCCATGATCTCCGTGTCTGGAGCGGTAGCAGCTCCAATCGCCGACCAGTGGACCGATTCGACGCCCGCGCCGGACAGAAACCGAACCCAGTCCGGAGACAGATTCATGTCGATAAGCAGCTTCATGCTGTTGCCAGAACGACCTCGCGGTCTTCCGCCACCCACGCCGCATAGCGAAGCGCTTGCAGTATGTCCTCGCGCTCCAGATAGGGGTAGCTGGCGAGCAGTTCCTCGATGCTGTGTCCGGCGCCGATCTGACCGACGATCATGCTGACCGTGACACGCATTCCGCGAATGCAAGCCTTGCCGCCCATGACCGCGGGGTTCCGGGTGATGCGATCCATTTGTCCCATATGCCCGCTCCCTTCCGAAGCATAGTCTGATGGTAGACGCTTTGCAGCCGGATTTCAAAACGCTACCAGGAATTGAACTTTCCCAGCTTCGAGATTACAGACTTAGGGCACCCAGATTCTCGTGTGAGGAAATGGGCCACCCGCCAGTCAGCCTGACCATGATTTCGCTCGATTGCCGGGGTTGAGATTTGCTCTCGCGCGGGAATGGAGGGAACAGGTAAACTCTCACCGGAAGGCAAACGGCCATTCAGATGGAGGCGACCCTATTGTGCGACTTCGGACGATGCCCCATTCATCCAGGGTTTCTTTGCTTCCGCGATAGTAGGCCCTTCGAGCACAACATCCGCTTATTGTCGGGTGAAAAGACCTACACTCCGCCGAAACGTGACCACGTCTTTGTCTACAGGATTACCCATGTCGAAAAAGGCATGTTCTACGTCGGATACACGGAAATGAGCCTCTCAGATAGATGGGCAGGCCACCGTGCTGCAAGAAAGAGAGAAGAACGGAAGAACGACCCGCTTTACCGCGCAATGAACGAAGACGGCCTCAATATGTTCGTCATGGAGGTTCTTGAAGAATGCGGGGCGGCAATCAAGAGAAGGCGTGAACTCGACTACATGCGGCAATTGGATAGCTGGAACCCGAAGAAGGGGTACAACGGTCTCCATGAGGAGGCAGACTACGCCCGCAAACTTTGCTTTCTCTTTAACCCCGCGCTGGAGGTGAAATACACCTCCCTTTGGCAAAAGCGAAATTCTGTTGTCGCCGGTTTTGGGAAACCGCTCCCCACTGGGTATGAGTGGTTAGAAAAAGAACAACAGGAACTGGAAGAAACATTGCAGCGAGAAGGTAGGAGACTGATGGAAACAATCCCATCATTTTTGAGTCCGGAAATCCTCACTTGCCCGCCTCCGTTAGTCTTCCGAAATTGGTAAGAAAGATAAGGGGCGAGGTATGCTCGCTGGCGTCGCCCCTCATGCACGTCCTGAGCTATGGGCATCGAAACCAAGGGAGAACGACGGACTCCGCATCGCCGGGCTGTAGGGCCTCCAGCGTGGCTCAATCGTGTATTATCCGGTGATGCTAGAGGGAGTGACAAAACAATGATCCTTCGTCAATGGAAGACCTGGCCTTGGACGCAGATTCTTCTCGCGCTGATCCTGCTCTATCAGGTTCTCAATCACTCCGCGCTCGAAGACATCAAGAAGAATCAAGAAACGCAGTCCGTGATTGACAATATGCAGGAAAAAGAGACCCATGAAGATCTCGAACATTTGTCGAGCGATTTACAGGATGTCACGGAAGCCGTGGAGAGGTAACAAGAAAAATAAGGTCGGTGTCCGCACCGCTTCTCGCTCCGTGAATGGCCGAAGGGCGGGAAAACAGGAGACTGCGCCACTTCTGCCCGGCTCCGGCGCTTTTGCCGTATGCCGCTGCCATCGGCGAGAATGGAAGAGACGATGCCGGAAATCGCACGCACCTTCGAGCCTCCTTTTACCGACGTACCCGGCGCGGTGGCCGAGATACGCGCCGGGCGCATGGTGGTCGTGGTCGATGACGCGGACCGCGAGAACGAAGGCGACCTGACACTGGCCGCCGAGTTCGTGACGCCGGAGGCGATCAACTTCATGGCGCGCTATGGGCGCGGGCTGATCTGCCTGGCGCTGACCGAGGAGCGCGCCGACCATTTGCGCCTGTTTCCGATGACGCAGCAGAACACCTCGCGCTTCGGCACGGCGTTTACCGAGTCGATTGAGGCGCGCGAGGGCGTGACCACGGGCATCTCGGCGGCCGACCGGGCGCAGACGATTCGCACCGCGATCGACAACGCCTCCAACTACACCGATCTGGCTCGTCCCGGCCACGTCTTTCCGCTGCGCGCGCGGCGGGGCGGCGTACTGGTGAGGGCCGGGCAGACCGAGGCCTCCGTCGATCTGGCGCGGCTTGCGGGGCTGAATCCATCGGGCGTGATCTGCGAGATCATGCGCGACGACGGCGAGATGGCGCGCATTCCCGACCTGATTCCCTTCTGCAACCAGCACGGGCTGCGGATTCTGACGGTGGCGGAGCTGATCCGCTACCGGCTGCGCCACGAGCGCACCATCGCGCGCGCCGGCGAGAGCCGCATCCAGACCCGCTACGGCGAGTTCCGCATGATCGCCTACGAGAGCCAGGTGAACGGCGGCGAAAGCCACATTGCGCTGGTGTGCGGCGACCTCTGCGCCGACTGCCCGGCCTTCACCAGCGGCGCGCCGTCCAGCGATACGGAATCGCGGACGCCCTGCGAGCGCGCCGTGCTGGTGCGCGTTCACACGCGCTGCACCGCGGGCGACCTCTTTGCCGCCGACTGCCGCTGCCGCGAGACTCTCGATCAATCGATGCGCATGATCGCCGAGGAGGGTTGCGGAGTGCTGCTTTATCTGCACAACACCTCGCGGGGCTTTGAGATTGACCAGCCTGCGGCTGCGGCCAGCGCCTTCGACTCGAGCGGCGCGGCTTTACAGGCCGCGCCGGATGCGATTGCCGGGCGTCTGGTTCTGCACCAGGAGCTGCGCGCGCGCGAAGGACAGCAGGCCCGCAGCGGGCGCATTCTGCGCGCCATCGGCCTGGGCGGCCAGATACTGTCTGACCTGGGTATCCGGCGCATCCGCCTACTCTCCAATACCCCCATGCACATTCCCGCTCTGGACGGCTTCGGGCTGGAGATCGTCGAGCAGGTGGCGATTCCGCTGGAGGAGTTCGACTAATCAGGGTAACCAGGCACGGGGTATTATCCACCTGACTTTTTCTTGAAAGCTGCACAGATGTGCATATAATTGGCTTGACACGCAAAAGATTAGGGAGTACGTTACTATAGTAACACATCATCCGAGTCGAATTGGATTCGATGAGAAGCGGCCCACGCCAGCCGCGCAGGGAGTTCGATGGTCATGGCCAGCGTTCCCGATGTCAACGAGAAGCAGAGTCTGCACGATTTGAGCTGGAACTTTGCTCAGGATGGCAAGGTAGCTACTGACCACGCTACAGGGCTGATTGTGGATGCCAACCCGGCAATGGAAACTCTGACGGGCTATTCGCGCGCGGAGCTCATCGGCATGCATGTGACCATGCTGCACCCGGAGGGTGAGCGCGAGGCGGTCGAGGCTGAGTTCCGGAAGCCATTGCTGCACCCGTCGCCTCATTTCGATTTGCACATCCAGCGTAAAGACGGCCGTTCGATACCGGTTGCGATCTGGTCCTCGGAGAAGCTGGAACTGGCGGGCCGATCGCTGGTGATTGGCGAGCTGCGCGATATTACCGATCAACAGCAGAAAGAACATCTGCTTTCTACTCAGAACTGGGCGTTGTCGGCCTTTTCTGTTGCCGCGGTGGCGCTGGGGCGGGCCCATTCCGCGGATGCCCTGCTACAGTGCATTTGCGATGCCATTACCCACCAATCCCCCTATGTATTCGCCTGGGTAGGCATTGCGGAAGATGGCCCGGATAAAAAGATTCGGATCGCGGCATCGGCGGGGAGCGCCTCAGGTTATCTGGATGGACTGCATTTGAGCTGGTCGGCTGATCAGCCGATGGGGCGAGGCCCGACAGGTATCTGCATTCGCACTGGCACGCTGCAACTGGTAAACGACACCGAGAAATCGCCGGCCTTCGATCTATTGAGCAAGAGATCGAGGAAGTTTGGTATCCGATCTTCGGTCTCCGTTCCACTTCGTATTGAGGGCGTCTGGCGGGGCGCGTTGATCGTATACGGCACGCGCCCCAACATCTTTGAAGCGGCGCCGGTTCTGGTGTTCCAGCACCTTTCCGAACAGATTGTTCACGGTGTCCGCTCGCTTGAACAGCAGTTGGCTCTTCATGCCGGAATGGTCGATCTGGCAAAGGCGCAAAAGCAATTGGCTGAGGCATTATCCGCAGCGGTGACAGCCATCGTCACCGCGATGGAGTTGCGGGATCCCTACACCGCGGGTCACGAAAGCCGGGTGGCTGAGATAGCATGCGCCATTGGCAAGGAAATGGGTTTGGATGAAGAGCAATTGCAGGGATTGCGGATGGCCGCAATGGTTCACGATATCGGGAAGATTTCGATCCCCACTGATATCCTGACTAAGCCGGCCAGGCTAAACAAGGAAGAATACGACCTGATCAAGACTCATCCGGAGGCCGGTTACTCCATTCTGCGAGATATTCCCTTTACCTGGCCGGTTGCCGAGATCGTGCGCCAACATCACGAGAAGCTCGATGGCTCGGGCTATCCATACGGGCTGAAAGTGGATGCGATTCTCCCCGAGGCCAAGATCCTGGCCGTGGCGGACATCGTGGAAGCGATGGCCTCCGACCGGCCCTACCGGCGGACTCTCGGATTGGAGGTTGCACTGGCAGAGATCAAGGCACTTTCCGGAAAGCTTTTGGATCCTGATGTTGTGCGGGTATGCACGGAGCTGTTCCGCGAGAAGCGTCTGGTTTTGCCGGGTTTGGAATTGCAATGATTCCGCCGCGATGACCCGCGTCCAGCGAGGCTGAAATCTACCCGCATCCGCACTTTCGACGCACAGGCTTTTTGGCCGATGGACAAAAAAGTGGTCAATATTGCACACTTGAGTGACAGAAAGCCTGTAAACCTGTATAAGTCTATACAGCGGGAAGAATCGAAATCGGCAATCCGCGGAAGTGCATCCCCGTTCTTCATGCGTCCGATGGCGACAACGCTCTCTGAGACCATTACACTCCCACGAGGAAAGGTAAAATCGGTTGAGCGTTCATCTGGTTAATCCCAGCGACAATTCTTTTGGCACCGCGGTGATCACGCCGCGCTGGCTGTTTGTGCTGGCGGCGGCGACGCCGTTAGCAGCGGGCGATCCCATTCTCGTTGATGAATCGCTGGAGCAGATTGTTCCGGAGACGATACAGCCGGGAGACATTGTGGGCATCAGCGTCCACACCGGTAATGCTCTACGCGGCTACGAGGTGGGCAGGATGGCGCGCGGCCGGGGCGCATGGGTGATCTACGGCGGCATTCACGCCACGCTCTTTCCTGAAGAGGCGCTGGATCGCGGGCAGGCGCACGCGGTGGTGACCGGGGATGGCGACGTGGCCTGGGGCAAGGCAGTGACGGATTGCCTGGCAGGCAAGTTGGAGAAAATATACGACGGCGGGCGGATCGGCGGCGGCGAATTCCTGGCCGCGCGCTGGGATTTGATGAACCCGGAAAAATATATGTGGGCCTCGGTGCAAACCATTCGCGGCTGCCCCAAGCACTGTTCCTTTTGCAGCGTGTGGAAGACCGATGGGCAAAAGCCCCGGCAGCGCAGCCATCAAAAAGTCATTGACGAGATCGTGGAACTGCGCCGGATTGGATTCCGCTTCATCGCCCTGGCTGACGATAATTTTTATCCAGTAACCTTCACCGATCTGCGGCTGGCTCGCGAGCAGGGCAATACGGCCAAGCTGGAAGAGCTGACTGCGATTCGCGCCGAGCGCTTCCATCTGATGGATGAGCTGGCAAAGCTGCCGAAGGACATGGTCTTCTATACCCAGATGACGATGGAGGCGGGCGAAGACGTCGAGTTCCTGGATGCGATGAAGAAGGCGAACATCAAGGGCGCGCTGGTCGGGATCGAGGCGGTGACGCCGGAGGGACTCAAGGCGATCTACAAAGACTGGAATCTCTCTGGCGAGGCCATGGCAACGCAACTGCAGACCTTCAAAACGCACGGCGTTCATGTGCTCGGTTCATTCATCTTCGGGCTGCCGACGGACAGGCCGGCGACCTTCGACGCCACGGTGGCGATGGCCAAGAGGGCAGGCATTACGTTCGCCCAGTTCGTGATGATGACGCCGTTTCCGGGCACGGTGGATTTCGGGCGCTGGGAGAAGGAGCAGGCGGCGAATCCCACGATGGTGGGCGATGTGCCGATTACGCGGTACTGGCTGATTCCCACAGCGGTTCGGCCCAAGATGTTCACGCCGCATCCTACGATGAGTTCGGATGAGATTCGCGAGCGCACACAAAGAGTGTGGGATACGTTCTATAACTGGGGCGATATCTGGAAGCGATCCGCCTGCTGCCCGACGATCACTTCGCGGATCGCCTTCATGTTCCTCTCAAAGCTCTATCGGCAGATGTACGCGGGCACGGGCATCTCCACCGACAGCGCGCGCCGCAAGAAGTCCAAGGCCTGGGCCAAGTGGACGGCGCACCAGTGCAAGAAGCTCTTCCGGGCGAAGCCGATGCCGGAGCTTGCTCGGCGCGAGTGGGCGCCTGCGTTAGCGCCGTCGATGGGTCAGACAGCCTTTGCGGGAGCGGATGGAGCGAAGACGGCGGGACCATTCATCGTGGCCCGGTGAAATCTAGTCTTACTGTGCAAAATAATCCGGCTACTCAATCGGTGTTTTCATCCACCACATCCCCCTCGCCGGGCGCGAGGAAGAGGTTCGCTTCAAGGCCGTGCTGGCGCGTGTAAAGGTCGTAGTAGCGGCCACGCATCGCGAAGAGTTCGGCGTGGTTGCCGCGCTCGACGATGAGCCCGCCCTCGACGACCAGAATCTGGTCAGCGCGGCGGATCGTCGAGAGGCGGTGGGCGATGACGAAAGTTGTCCGCCCCTGCATCAGTTGGCTCAATCCGGCCTGAATCATCGCTTCGGACTCGGAGTCAAGCGAGCTGGTGGCCTCATCGAGAATCAGGATGCGCGGCTCGGCCAGCAGGGCGCGCGCGATCGACAGCCGCTGGCGCTGGCCGCCGGAGAGCTTCACGCCGCGCTCGCCGACGATGGTGTCGTAGGCCTCCTCGTAGCGTTCGGCAAACTCGTCCACACGCGCCGTGCGGCAGGCAAAGAGAAACTGCTCCTCGGTGGCATCGGGCCGCGAAAAAAGAATGTTCTCGCGGATGGTGCCGTCGAAAAGAAACGAATCCTGCAGCACCACGCCCAACTGCGAACGGAAGGTGTTCAAGTCCACGTGCGCAAGGTCCACATCATCCACCAGGACGCGGCCTTTGGATGGCGTGTGAAAGGCGCAGAGCAGGCTGATCATCGTGGACTTGCCCGAGCCTGAAGATCCGACCAGCGCGGTCACCGTTCCCGGCTCGGCGAGAAAGCTGACGCCGTGCAGAACTGGTTTGTCCGCGTCGTAGGCGAACTCAACGTTCTCAAAGCGCACCGTGCCTTGAATCGGCGGAATCCTCACCGTGCGTTCGGGGCTCTGATTCTCCTCCAGCTCCGACATGATTTCGTTGGTGCGGTCGAGTCCGGCAAAGGCCTCCGTCAGTTGCGTGCCGATGTTCACGATCTGAAAGACCGGCGCAATCATGAAGGCGAGAAACATGTTGTAGCTGAAATAGTCGCCGACGGTCCAGGCGCCGGCCAGTACGCGATGGCCTCCCAACCACATGACGATAGCCGAAACAAGGCCCAGTACGGTGGTTGAGGCGGCAGACATCGAGCTGGTCATGGTCAACGACTTCATCACGTTGGCCAATAGGCGCTCGACGCCGCGCGAGAAGACCCCAGCTTCGCGCTCCTCGGCGTGATAGCCCTTGATGACCCGCACGCCGCCCAGCGACTCGGTCAACCGGCCCGTGACCTCCGCATTGATTTTGGCCCGTTCGCGGAAGATGGGACGAATGATCCTGAAGGCGTATTGCAAGACAAAGACGAATGATCCCATGATGGCGAAGACCGTCAGAGTTACCTCAACGCTGCGATGCAGCAGAAAGAGAAAGGCCAGCACGGCGGTCAGCAGGCCGCCGACAAACTCAACCAGGCCCGTGCCGACCAGATTGCGCACGCCTTCGACGTCGGTCATGATGCGGGCGACCAGCGTGCCGGTGCGGTTCTCATCGTAGTAGGAGACCGAAAGCAGTCCCACGTGCCTCTGGACCTGGCGGCGCATCTCGGCGATCAGCCGCTGGCCGGCCTTGGAAAGCAACTGCGTCAGCGAGAACGAAGTGATGGCCTGCACCACCATGGCAGAGAACACCAGCGCGATGAAGCCCGGCAGCAGATCGGGCCGCGGATGGCCTTGATTGAGTACCGTGTCCAGCAGCGGCTTGGAGGTGTAAGGAAGCACCAGTCCAGCAAAGCGGTTGATGACCATCAGCCCCATGCCAGCCAGCAGCAGCCCCAGGCGCGGTTTGACCAGCGATTTGATCTGCGGCCAGAGCTTCTTGAGGTCTGGCTTGCGCTTGGGCAGATCGTCCTGGCCCGCTCGCGCGCCGCGTCCGCGCGGGGTGCGCTCGGCGCGCGCGCCCATGCCCATTCCGCCGGGCCGCATCGTCCCCATGCGCTAAACCTTCCCCGAGCGCCGCGCGAAGAGGAAGGAGCGCATACAGAGGAAGAGATAAATCAACAGCAGCCAGACCAGCACCAGCTTCGCCGCCATGGCCGTCAGGTCCAGCGGTTTGGCAGAGGCGCAACTGCGGATGATTTCGGCGAATGTTCCCACAAAGCCGACCAGGCCGATGGTCACATTGATGTGCATGAAGAGCTTGCGCCGCCGCTCATCGGGACTGATCGCGAGCCAGCCGCCAATGCCCAGCGCAAGGCCGATCCAGGCGGGAATCAGCGCGGTGTAGTGCGTGTGGCCTGTGCCAAAAAAGCCAGCCAGGCCCAGGGCAATCAATAGAACCGCAAAAACCAATGTTACTTTCGCCATGTGATGCCTCCATCTGTCATTCTTGCATCTGTTATAGCCGTAATTACCGTTTGAGAATCAGCACTGCTCGCTCCGACTCTTCCAGGAACTCCGCAATCCGAATTGCCTGACTTCGAATCAGGTCTTCGGCTACAGCTGTGGGATAATCACAGCCTCGAAGCCATATTACTTTGGGAGGAGGCCCCAGTGTCGTTGCCAACTCATAGAAGTCGGCATCCGCTGTAGCGATGGAAAAGTTGTTGGCCTTGGCGTATGCCCACACAGCCGTATCCGGCGCTTGAAGCAGTCCTTCAGTGGCGAGATGCGCGGAGTCCGGGAACAGGTCTTCGATGCGACGGACGAGCCGCCGGGAAAGATTCTCATCCAGCAGTAGCTTCACAGCGCCACACGCCGGCCTACGCGCGAAGCGTAGTCGAAGATGGCGGGAAAATCGGCGGCTTCCAGCTCCGGATAGTCGGCGAGGATCTGATCCTCGCGGACACCAGTCGCCAGCCAACCCAGAACCTCCCAGACCGTAATGCGCAGACCGCGGATGCAGGGCTGGCCAGAGCGCTTCCCTGGCTCGATGGTGATGCGGTTTTCCTCCATGGCAACCTCACCTCAAATCATACCGCTGCTTTTCACGCGCACCAATAGATGGATCAGAAAACCTCCGGGGCGAGCAGGTCGGCGATCGTCTCGCGGCGGCGGATCAGCCTTGTCTGCGCGCCTTCCACGAGCACTTCGGCGGGGCGCAGTCGGGTGTTGTAGTTCGAGCTTTGCGCCATGCCGTAAGCTCCGGCGTCGAGAATCGCGACAAGGTCTCCCGGCTCGACGGGCGGCAGTTTGCGGTCGTGGGCGAAGAAGTCCCCGGACTCGCAGATCGGACCCACCACGTCCACGATGCGCGGCTTCCTTTCCCTGGGCCGCACCGGCACAATCTCGTGATACGCCTGGTAGAGCGCGGGACGGATGAGGTCGTTCATCGCGGCGTCGGTAATCACAAAGGTCTTCCTGCCGTTGCGCTTGACATACAGCACGCGCGCGAGAAGAGCGCCGGCCTGCGCGACGAGGAAGCGCCCCGGCTCCAGCAGCAGACGGCCCTCGAAGGCTCCAAGGGCGCTTTCAACGGCAGCGGCATACTCGCGCACCTTGGCGGCGGCGTCAAAGCTGCCCGCGTGGTAATCAATGCCCAGGCCTCCGCCAACATCGACGGTCTGGAGGGCGATACCCGCGCGCTGGAGTTGGCGCAGCAGCTTGCTCACACGCTCCATCGCCGCGCCAAAAGGTTCAGCCGCGCGAATCTGCGAGCCGATATGGAAGCTCACGCCATAGGCCTCGAGCCAGCGATTGCCGGCCGCGCTCTTGTAGATGGCCAGTGCTTGGCGAATATCGACGCCGAACTTGTGCTCTCGCAGACCGGTGGAGATGTAGGGATGCGTCTCAGCGAAGACGTCGGGGTTGACGCGCAGGGCAAAGCGCGCCTTCTTCCTGAGCTTGGCCGCACGGGTGGCGAGCAGTTCCAGCTCCGCCGCGCTTTCGACGTTGAATTGAAGGATGCCCGCCGTCAGCGCAAGGTCGATCTCCGCCGCCGTCTTGCCCACGCCGGAAAAGACCACCCGGCCCACGGCCTCCGGCGCGGCGGCCAATACGCGTTCCAGCTCGCCGCCGCTGACAATGTCCACCCCCGCTCCGCGGCTGGTGAGCAGCTTGACGATGGCCAGCGCCGAATTGACCTTGATCGAGTAGCAGACCAGATGATCGCGGTTGGCGAACGCCTGTTGAAAAAGCGTGAGCCGTTCGAGAATTTGATCGGCGGAGTAGACGTAAAGCGGCGTGCCGTGGAGCTTGGCCAGCGCTTCCAGCGAAACTTCGCCGCAGTGCAGGGCGCTCGCTGGCTGCGGGTAAGCGAAAGGACGCGGCGATGAGATCGTAGAGAGGGTCAAAGTCAACTTCCGGAGAAAATAATTCTCTTTTGAGCCTACAGCATTTCGCGGCGATGCCGGCGTGGGGTGCGCGGGAAAGACAGGCGGATGGCTCAGCCTTTTCGCGCTTCGGCCTCGGCCAGCCATCCCCGGCGCAGTTTCTCCACGGGGATGTTGGAGAGATAGGGCTTGATGTCGAGGATCGGCGTTCCGTCGAGCATATCGACGCCACGCACATAGAGAAGGCTATCTTCGCGGCGCAGCAACTCGACGATGGTCAGGGCGAGGGGGTTGGGGCGGCGCGGCGAACGCGTGGTGAAGACGCCGTGGGGACGGTCGTCGGTGGGCGGCGTGACCAGCAGATCGAAGCCGTCGGATCGATCAAAAGCCCAAAGTACGATCAGATGCGAAAAACCCTCAATGTCCGTCAGACCGGCAGAAAACTCCGGCAGTATATCGAGCACGCCCTCTTCCGGGTGTTGGGCGCCAAGCCCCTTGGGAATAGCCGATGCATCCTTGAAGGGAGTGCGAGCATATCCAATCGTCCGCGGCGTGAACATGCGAGCCTCCAAACTCCATCCTAACCGCTTATCGTTATGCAAACTGCCTCAGCCACGCAGACAGCAGCGTAGCCACTTTTTGCGGATGTTCATAGGCGGCGAAGTGGCCGGCATCGGGTAGCAGGTGGAACTCGCATCCGCCGGGAGCGGGGTGGAAGGCTTCCATCTCGGCGGGGGCAATCCCTGTATCCTCGCCACCGGCGATGGCCAGGATGGGAGCGGTGATGGTGGCCACGGTGGGCACGGAGTCCGGGCGTGTGGCGAGGCCAGCCTGCACGGCGACAAAGGCCTCCGGGGTCAGCGTCATGCGGGCGCGCAATTCAGTTACGACCTCGGGATGGCGCTCACGGGCGGTTGCGCCGATCAGGTTCTGGGCCATGCCGTCAAAGAGCGCCGCGCTGTTGCCCCCTTGCGCCTGGGCGATGGTGGCGACGCGCCGGGTGAGGTTGGCCGCCGCGTCCGGCTGCGGCTTGGAGCAGATGAAGGCCAGCCCGCGCACACGTTCCGGAGCCTGCCGCCAAAGCTCCAGCAGCACATAGCCGCCGATGGAGCAGCCCGCGAAAACTGCCGCGGGCACCTCTAAATGGTCAAGGAGGGCCAAAACGTCCGCGGCCAGCCGCGCCATGGACAGCACCGGCGCGTCGCTCACCAAGGCAAATCCGCCCACAGGCAGGACGCCCAACTCCGAGCCGCCGTGGCCGCGCAGGTCGGGAACGAGGGCGCGCACGCCGGCCAACTCGTTGATGAGCAGGCGCCAGTATTCTCCATCGAGCGGCGTGGGATGAAGAAAGACCACGGGCAAGCCAGCCCCGGAGTCGCGAAAGACCAGCGTAGCTCCGTCTGATCGGTAGGTTGAGTTCATACGGTACAAGGATACGCCAAGGGTCTGACCCTAAGGCAGCGGCATTGTCTCTTCGGGAATGCCGACCCAACAGGCCAGGTAGGCCACGGCCACCATCCCGCCAGAGAAGAAAAACCCGATCACCGCTAAGATGCGGACCAGCGAGACGTCCCAGCCGTAGGTCTGCGCCAGGCCGATGCAGACTCCGGCTATCTGGCGGCCTACAATCGGGCGGAAGAGCGGCCGGCCGGAAATGAATGGGGCGGCGGGAACGACCGCGCCGCAGCTTGAACAGAAACGCGCGCCCGGCGGCAACCCGGTTCCACAGCGTTGACAGAATAGGGCCATTGTCGATGCCTCCCTCTGATGTACGAAACCACAATCAGTTGAAGATACGATAGATGAGCATTGGCAGTTCCATTTCAGTGCAGATGGAGCCTCCAGGCCGTGTAGCTGAGAATCTCATGCTCGATGCGCTCGAACTCTTTTGAGCCGCCCTCGACGGCCACGCGAGGCCGGGGCGAGGTGAGCACGTCCATGCCATCGGCGGCGCAGATTTCATGAATGCGGAAGAGGTGCGTTCCGTCGCTGACGATGACCAGCCGCCGCAGACCGTTGGCGCGGGCAATCACGGCGATGCGGCGGGCCGACTCCTCGGTGTTGCGGCTCTCGGTTTCGGCGATGATGGCGCTCTCCGGAACGCCCATGCCTTCCAGGTACTCGCGGCCCACGGCGCCTTCGTTGTACTGGTCGCCGCCGTTTCCGCCCAGGGTGATGAGGAGCGGCGCGATGCCGTGACGATAGAGCGTAAGCGCGTGGTCCAGACGGGCGCGGTAGACCGGCGAGGGCCGGCCGTCGTACTCGGCCGCGCCGAAGACACCGATGGCGTCTGCCGGCGCCGCATGATCCTCGACGGCAAAGCGCTCAATCTGCACATAGACCCAGCGGCACCAGCCCAGAGCGCCCACGGCCAGCGCCAGCACGAGCAACAGCGCGGCGCGGAGAATCCAGTTGCGGCGGTTTGGCGTGGCCGGGAGCTTCATGGGAACCTTCGTGCTACCTCTGCAAAGCCATAACAATCTCGTGCGTGGCGATAGCCCCCTCGCGCAGAATCTCCCAGCGCCCCGGCCCCAGCGAGAGATCGACGATGGTGGTGGGCTGCGTGTGGCCGGTGGGACCGCCATCGATGATGAGCGGGATGCGGTCGCCGATCTGGTCGCGGACGCAGGCTGCGTTGGTGCACTCGGAGGCCCCTTGCAGGTTGGCCGAGGTTGCCGTAATGGGCAGTCCGAAGCGCTCCACCACTGCGCGCGGAATGGCGGCGTCGGGCACGCGCAGGGCCACGTTGCCGGTATTCGCCGTGGAGCGCAGCGGTAGCTTGCCGCCCGCCCTCACGATAATCGTCAGCGGACCGGGCCAGAATCGCTCCGCCAGCTTGTCCAGCATGGTATTGGTGTCGCGGGCCAACTCATACGCCTGGGCCAGCGAACCGATCAGCAGGGACAAGGGCTTTTGCTTCTGGCGAGTCTTGATCTGGTAAATCTGCTCAACCGCGCGGAGATTCACCGGATCAACGGCCAGACCGTAGAAGGTGTCGGTTGGCAGTGCTACGACATCGCCTTTGCGCAGGCAGGAGACGATATAGTCGATCCGGTCCGGCTCTGGTTCATCGGGATGGACGCGCAAGATCTCCGCGAACACGCAGGTCAACCTCAGTTCATGGGATGCCGCAAAAGCGAAAACCAGCACGGCGCCGGTTCCGTAGCAAGTCAGGCGATAGCATCGGCCTGTCCGCCCCTGGCAAAACGGCTTAGAATCGGCTAAGCGGCAACTGGATTCGCACCTATGCCTTTTCGCATTGTACAGAGTAAACAGAATTCCCGCCTGAAAGAGTTGCGTGGCGCGCTGACCCACCCCGGTCAAGGCGCGCGCGGCTTGACTGGCCGCGACAGCCGCAGTCTGGCAGGGATCGAAGGGCCAAAGCTGCTGGAAGAGGCTCTGCGCGCGGGCCTGCGCATCGATTGTGTCTTTGTCGCGCAGGGCGCGGAGCGCCTGCTTGAAGGACTGCCCTTGCCGGCGGAGACCGAGGTGCTGCTCGTGCCCAGGGAACTGCTGGAGTCGGCTCTCGCCACCGAGACGCCGCAGCCAGTTGCGGCGCTGGTTGAGCCGCCGCGCTGGGATTGGGCCGACGTTCTTGGAGGACAGGCGAAGGCCGCCCCGCTTATTGTTGTGCTGGCCGGCTTGCAGGACCCCGGCAATTTGGGAACGATTCTGCGCTCCGCCGAGGCCTTTGGCGCTCAGGCCGTCGTCAGCCTGCCCGGAACCGTGAGCGCCTGGAATCCCAAAGCGGTGCGCGCCTCCGCAGGCAGCGTCTTCCGCCTTCCCCTGCTCTCCGTGAGCGCGGAAGATTGCTTTGCCCGCTTGCGGGAAGCCGGGGTGATGATTTGGACTACTACCGTGCCCACCGCCGAAGTTGTATCCGAAGATGTCAGCCGCATCAACCTTGCCGGGCCGGTGGCGCTGGTGATTGGCAATGAAGGCAATGGCGTGCCGGAAGAGCTGGCTGCACAGGCCGATGGAGCGGTGACGATTCCCTGCCCCGGAGCGGTGGAAAGCCTGAACGCGGCCGTCGCGGTCAGCGTACTGCTCTATGAAGCATCCCGGCAGCGGGCTGAGAGCCTTGCCTCCCACCCTAGCCGCAAAGACAAAGACGCGGCGAGGGTGGGGCACCCAGATTCGATGGGGCGCTCAGATTTATTGACCGGGAGCGCGCGATGAGTCTCTTTGACGGCGAACCCGAAGGCCCCCAAGGCCCGCTACGCACCGCGCCGCTGGCCGAGCGGATGCGCCCGCGCTCTCTGGATGAATTGAGCGGCCAGGAGCACCTGGTCGGCCCCGGCAAACCGTTGCGCGTGCAGATCGAGCGCGACCAACTCGACGGATCGGGGTCCGGCTCCATGATTTTGTGGGGTCCGCCTGGAGTGGGCAAAACCACGCTGGCCAAAATCATCGCCGAGACCACCAAGGCCACCTTCATTGAATTCTCCGCCGTAATGAGCGGCATCAAGGAGATCAAGCAGGTGATGGTCGCCGCCGCGCAGGCCGCGCAGATGCACTCGCGTACCATCCTCTTCATCGATGAGATTCACCGCTTCAACAAGGCCCAGCAGGACGCCTTTCTGCCCTACGTCGAGCGCGGCTCCATCCGGCTAATTGGCGCAACGACGGAGAATCCCTCCTTCGAGATCATCTCCGCGCTGCTCTCCCGCTGCCGCGTCTACGTGCTCGAACCGCTAAGCGAGGAGCAAATCATGGCGCTCTTGCGCCGCGCTCTCGAAGACCGTGAGCGTGGCCTCGGCTCTCTGGAGTTGACCGCTGACGACGATGCGCTCGAACTGATCGCCAGCTACTCCAGCGGCGACTGCCGCAACGCTTACAACACGCTGGAAGTGGCGGCGCAACTGGCCCAGGATCCGGCTCAGGCGAGCGCAAAGCGCATTGATCGGGCACTAGCCAGTGATGCCGTGCAACAGCGCGTGCTGATGTACGACAAGTCGGGCGAGGAGCACTACAACCTGATCTCGGCGCTGCACAAAAGCGTGCGCAACAGCGACCCCGACGCCGCGCTCTACTGGCTGGCGCGTATGTTCGCCGCCGGCGAAGACCCGCTCTATCTCGCCCGCCGCGTCGTCCGCATGGCCGTCGAGGACATCGGCCTGGCCGCTCCAGAGGCGCTCAATCTGACGCTATCCGCCAAGGAGGCCATCGACTTTCTTGGTTCGCCCGAGGGCGATCTGGCGCTGGCCGAAGCGGTGGTTTATCTATGCCTCGCGCCCAAGTCTAACTCGGTCTACACCGCCTATGGCGCCGTGCAGCGGGAGGTCGAAGAGACCCGCCAGGAGCCGGTCCCTCTGCACCTGCGCAACGCGCCGACCAAGCTGATGAAGGAGCTCGACTACGGCAAGGGTTACCGCTACGCCCACAACGAAGAGGGCAAAGTCGCCGACATGGATTGCCTGCCCGACTCGCTCAAGGGCCGGAGCTACTACCACCCCACGCAAGAGGGACGCGAAAAGCTATTAGCCCAGCGCATGGAAGAGATTCGCCGCATCCGCGCCGGCAAGCGCGGCGGAGCGTGATTGCCCTTTTACTCGGCTTGGGAGCCGCTATAAAGGTGCAGGAGACGCGCGAAAAAGTCTTTACGTACAACTAAAGATACTTTTGCGTAAAACTGGCCAAATTTGCGGGCGGTAGCAGCAGTTTCAGGGTGAGGCGTCCGGCGAGTTGGGGTTCGAGGATTCCCAGGTCTGAGAATCCAGACCTGGGCCACCCGCCCATGCGTTTATAGTTGGTCTAGAAGTGGGCCACCCGTCTACAATCGGGTCGCGGGCGGCTGCAGGAGTCAAGGAGCCCTCATGACGGGCGCGAGTTCCAATGTGGACCAGCAATTGAATCGCCGTCAGCGGCGTATCTGGGAGATTGTGTCCCACTCACCTCTTGAGTCGCTTTGGAACCTGCAAAGTGTTCCCGTCCGCGTGGTGGCCCAGCGCACCTGGAAGGCTGTGAACGCCGATCGTCTCTTCGGTCATGCCGCAGAGTTGGGCTTTTACTTCCTGTTCGCTCTGTTTCCCACTCTGTTTTGCGCCAGTTCGATTCTCGGCCTGTCCGCTCGGTCGGCGCCGCAGGTTTTCGACAAGCTGCTGGATTATCTCGCGCTCGTCATTCCCACCTCTGCCCTGGGCGCCGTCCTCGATACTTTTAACGAGACGACGGCTGCCGCCTCCTCGGGCAAGGTAACTCTTGGACTCGTTGCCGCCATTTGGTCCGCATCCGTCGGCATTTCGGCTATCCAGGACACTCTCAATATCGTTTACAAGATCGAGGACTCGCGCTCATATTTCATCGCACGGCTTCACGCCATTGGCCTTACTGTCGTTCTAACGATCATCGTCGGCTTAGGCCTTGCCTGTCTTTTGGGCGGAGACTTTATTGCCGCACTGGCTCAGGTAGAACTCCATCATCGTTTTCTGATTGTGTCCACATCTGTCGCGGCGAGAGTTATGGGCTGGATCGTGGCAGGCGCTCTTCTCGACTTCTCCTTCGCCGTCATCTACTATTGGGCTCCAGATTCGAAGAAACGCCGCTGGCACTGGCTCACCCCCGGCGGGGCCCTGGGCCTGCTCGGATGGCTCCTGGCCTCCCTCGGCCTCCGGGTCTACCTTCATTACTTCGATACCTATTCTCTTACTTACGGGTCTCTTGGCGCAGTGATTATTCTGCTGACCTGGTTCTATATCACCGGTCTGATGCTTCTTCTGGGCGCTGAGATCAACAGTGAAATTGAAGCCGCCTCTGCTGAAATGCGCCTGAACCTCCATGCCCCGCCGGTTCCGGGCCCGGAAATCGGAACGACGGGGCTGTGAGGTGGTTTGCCGCTCCTGAACTTCTGCCTTTGCCGCGATGTTTTCCTCGAAAGCTGCGTCAAGGATGGGGTACCCGGCGGGTTCGAGGATTCCCAGGTCTGAAAAGCGAGACCTGGGGCACCCAACTACATGGGTTTTCAGACCTGGGCCGCTTGCCTCGAAGTTTCACGCGCGAAGTTGATGCGCAAACGTGTGCGAGTGGCTTTCGCAAATCGTTCCAGTGTGCGCGTCGATGGCAGCACCTTGCCGCTTTCAAGGCGAGCAATCACGGCTTGTGTTGTTCCCATCGCCTTGGCAACCTGATCCTGCGTCATATCAGCGTCAGCGCGGGCTTTGATCATGGCCGATGCAAGTGCGAACTCGCTTTCCAGCGCATCATAGGCCGCAACGTACTTCGGGTCTTTCTTCCATTGCTTGAACGACTCTTCCACGGGGATGAATTTCGTCTTCATTGAACCTCCTTGGCCTTCTTCAGCGCTTGAACGATTTCCTTGCGCGGCGTCTTTTGCGATTTCTTGGCAAAGATGCGCACCACGACGATGCGCATTCCGGTTGCCGTCACGTAGACGGCGCGGGCGATACCGCTTTTGCCCTTCAGGCGCATCTCCCACAGTGGTCCTTCCAGATGCTTCAGGTAGGGTTCGCGGACCCGCTCCAGGCCGTGGGCCTGAATCAACTCCACAATGCGCTGGAAGCCGGCTCGGATATCCAGAGGAAGGGCGTCAAGGGCTGCCTTGGTCTCCTCATCGAGAAATCCGACGGACCATCTCATTGGATTATTATACTTTTTTTGCAATGTTTAGCAAAGGGGAGAATCTCAGGAAGGCAACCATCAGGGATGCCCCGCATCCGGAAGGGCGGCGGATTGCCGGGGTTGAATCCCCGGCCTACCGCTCCCGGCCCGCACGCTTCCCTGCGTCCGGCGGGTTCGAGGATTCCCAGGTCTGAAAATCCAGACCCGGGCCACCCGCCATTCTCTATATATGTTCAAATCCTTGCAAATCTAGCCATTGCCGGAGGGATGCGAAGGCGAAGAAATTGAAAAGATGTGCTTGATTTACGAATTATTCATCGATTTTTCATATTGGACTATTTCAGTCCTATATTGTAATAATTACCAAAGTAGGATTCTCGCCTGGCAAGTCTTCCCCAAGTTCGCGCCATATCGGAAGTCTCGCAACAAACCTAACCTCACAGCCCTGTACCGTCGCTCAGGAGGCGACTCCCCTATGAATTGCAACCACGGGATATTCGAGCAATTGGGAATAGGATTACGCAAAGCGGAAGTGCGGATTCGGCATTTTAGCGCGCTTCCAGAAATCAGCCGCCGGTTCACAATCGGTGCAGTGCTCTTCGCAATCACTGTCCTTCTTGCATTCACCCCCGCCTCAGCTCACGCATCCAGTTTCGCCTTCACCGGCGGGGTCGTCGATTACACCGTCCCCACCTCCGGCACCTACGATATCACCGCCGCCGGCGCTCAGGGCGGATCCGACTACTACTCTTCCGGCGGCAATGGCGCCATCCTTGGCGGGGACGTCTTCCTCTCCGCCGGCACCGTACTCCAGATCGCCGTCGGCGGCCAGGGAGGCGTCGGAGGCTGCTGCGGGGTTGGCGGTGTTGACGGGGGCGGCGGCGGTGGAAGCTTCGTCGTCTACTTCAACAACACGCCCCTGCTCATCGCCGGTGGCGGCGGCGGTGCAGACTACTACCCCGGCCAAGGCGGCCTGCCCGGCCTCACCGGAACCTCCGGCGGCAACGGCCAAACCGCCTGCGGATACCCTTACAGCTCCGTGACTTCCGCGGGGGGAACAGGCGGCAACGGCGGCACGGGCGGCGCAATCTGTAACAACCAGGAGCCCGCATTGGGCGGCGGTGACGGGGCCGGCTTTTACAGCAACGGCGGTAACGGCGGAGACAACTGGCCCGCTGTCTGCAACGCGCCTACAGGCGGCCAGGACTGGGCCAACGGCCTCGGCGGCGGCTCTGGAACCCCCTGCTTTTACACCGGTGGCAACGGTGGCTACGGCGGCGGCGGCGGCAGCAGCGCCAGTGGCGGTGGTGGCGGCGGTGGCGGATATAGCGGCGGCGGCGGCGGCGCGGGCGGCGGGTACGGGAGCGCCGGCGGCGGCGGCGGCTCCTTCTCCGCTCTCGACTCCCTGGCCCTCTCCGAATCCGGCGCCAACTCCGGCAACGGCTACGTCTCCATCAATTACTACGCACCACCCACGCCGGAACCGTCCAGCCTCATCCTCTTCGGGACCGGCCTGCTCGGCATCGCTGGCATCATCCGCCGGCGCCGCCAAGACCGGCAGACTCTCAGGCCTTCGCACTAGCTCCCTTGGCCTGCCTGTGCCTCCATGCCCCGCCGGGTCCGGGTTCGGAAACCGGAACGACGGGGCTGTGAGGCGGTTTGCCGCTCCTGGCCTCCTGCCTTTGCCGCGATGTTTTCCCCGAAAGCTGCGTCTAGGATGAGGTACCCGGCAGGTTGGGGTTCGAGGATTCCCAGGTCTGACAATCCAGACCTGGGCCACCCGCCCCAACTTTATGGTTTGTCAGACATGGGCCACCCGCCTATTTCGCCGCAGCCTTTGCTGCTGTCCCAATCAACTCAGCTGCCGTTTTCAAGGCCTTTTCGGGGATTCCTTCGATTCCCTTTGGCGAGTCGAATATCTTTTCAGTCGGAGAAGTAAAGATACTCCTGACCGAATCGACAACAAAGCGTGTGTAGGTCCCGTCTTTGAGGGCACCGTCTCTTTCGAGAATGGAATAAATCAAATCTCGATAAGGGGTAAGCGAGATTGAAACGCTAGCTTTGAATGCGTACTCCTCTTCCAGACGACGTTCTCGGTTGTACTGGATTGTGCAGAATGTAATCAAGAAGGCAAGAGGGAGATTCATCGAGAGCTTTATCCAAAATGCTGCACTGTGGAGATCGCTTTGTCCTGCGGTAGTAGCGATGTAGTAAGTCAGCAGAACGACGGTCCCAGCGAGGATGCCAACTGCCCCAACCCAGAAATACTTTCGTTTGGAAATTGAATTTTGACGTGACTGGTAGGCCCCGAACTGACCGAATCCAGTGGCTTGGGCCAACTGCTCTTTGATGCTCTCTTTCAGAACTTTAAGCTCTTCGATGTGCTTCTTCGTATCTGCATCATTCTTCTCAATAGTCTCCTCCGACCTCACCTTCAGCCTTGCCTCAAGCTCATCAAGCCTCTGCTGAGTCGCAGTTATCAATGCGGAATGCTCCGTTTGCTCACTCTTGGCTTGCGATGCTGCGGCCTGCTTTATCAACTCCAGGTCGCCATTGTTAAATTGATCCACTAAATCCGCGATCGCCTTGCGATTGGCCTGCACCTCGTTGTTGATGGTTGCGGTTGATTCGGTCAAGAATTTGCTCGCAGCATCTGTCGCATCGGCCATTTGCTGCCGATGCGTGGCAATCTCTCCAAAGAAACTCTTGATGCTTGCAGTCAGCGGGTCTATCTCTGACGCGGTAGTTTTAATGGCAGAGCTATATTGCGCAATTTGACTCTCGGCCTGCGCTGCCGCAATTGCGGCGGTACTTGCTTTTGTCAGCTCGTCCTGTATTTGCTGCCGAGATGCTGATGCAACTGAGACGTCTTGCTCTGATGCGAGTCTCAACTTAGAAACCTGTTCCGTTGCGATTTCGGCCTGTTGAGCTAATACTCCCAACCTCTCGCAGGTATCAATGCCTCTTTGTAGCTCTGCGAGCAGGTTCTTGGCGCGGACCTCTTGCTGCTTCAGTTGATTCACTTTGGTCTGAAAACCTAGGATCTGTTCCGAAAGATTGTGCAGCCCATATTTCCAAATCGAAGTATTTAATGCCTCGACGGCGTTGCCAAGGTTGACGATCTCGTCCGTATTGTCCATGAGACCCTGAAGCGCCCGGCTTATGTTTTGCAGGTTAAGAAGCACCTCTTTTTGTACTGTGATAGGGAGTTGAATGAGCTTTCGCTTCTCGATGGCATCCCTGAGGATTTCTCTTGCCGATGTCAGATTGATTGCGACTTCGGTAAAAGTGATGTCGCCGCGATCGATATCGAATTGGTTTGCTTTCGCCTTTTTCTCGGCCGCGTCAATTGCTTCGCTCGAAAGCGTTGTGCATAGAGACAGAATCTCTGAAAGGTAATCGGGTCGCTGTCTATCGGTAGACTGGGTTTCGTCCATGGTTCCCTCCGCCTCGGAATTGGAGCAAGCAGAGATCACCTCAAGAGATTCAGGCTCTCTCGTGCGCTATTTGGGTTGACTAGGACATATTCTACTCCAAAACAAGCCGCGCAAACGGCCATTCAAGCTTCTTTCTAGTTATGCTTGCCCTTCCACTCGGCGTAGGGGCCTTGGAAGTCTTCGATGCCGTCTTCGTGGAAGACCCAGAGGCGGGTGGCTACTTCGTCGATCAGGTCGTGGTCGTGGGTGACTAACAGGACTGTGCCTTCGTAGCGCTGGAGGGCGATATTCAAGGCATTGATAGCTTCGAGGTCGAGGTGGTTGGTGGGCTCGTCGAAGATCAGGATGTTGGGCTTGGTGAGGATCAGCTTGCAGAAGGCGAGGCGGGCCTGTTCGCCGCCGCTGAGAGCTTTGGTTTGCTTGTCGCCCTCTTCGCCGCTGAAGAGCATCTGGCCTAGAATTCCGCGGATGTCTTCGACGTGGGCGTCGGGCTTCCAGCGATGGAGCCACTCGGCAACAGTGAGGCCGTGCTCGATGGTTGCGCCTACGTCCTGGGGGAAGTAGCCGATCTGGGCTTCGTGGCCCCAGAAGACGGAACCCGAGTCTAACTCGAAGTCCTTGTCGGCCAGGCCGGGATAGTTCGCGAGGAGGCTCTTGAGCAGCGTGGTCTTCCCTGCCCCGTTGCGGCCCATCAGGCAGATGTGTTCGCCGCGCAGGAGATTGGCGCTGAAACCGTCGATGACTTTGTGGTCGCCGTAGATTTTGGTGATGTGCTTGAATTCAAGGGCGTGCTTGCCGCTGGGGCGCGTCTGGTCGAAGCGGATGTAGGGGCGGGCGATGTTGGAGCGGGCGAGGTCGTTGGTCTGGAGTCGCTCGACCTCCTTGCGCCTACTGGTCACCTGCGAGGAGCGGGTTCCGGCGGAGAAGCGGGCGATGAAGTCGTTGAGTTGGGCGATCTTCTTTTCGCGCTGGGCGCTTTGCGATTCGAGGGTGGAACGGATCTGCGTCTTGGCCATCACCATCTCGTCATACCCACCTGTATAGGTAATGATGGTTTCGTAGTCGATGTCGGCGGTGTGGGTGGTGACGCTGTTGAGGAAGTGGCGGTCGTGGGAGATGGCGATCAGGGTGCCGTCGTAGTTCTGGAGGAAGTCCTGGAGCCAGTGGACTGAGTCGAGATCGAGGTAGTTGGTGGGCTCGTCGAGGAGCAGGGCCTGCGGCTTGCCGAAGAGAGCCTGGGCGAGCAGGACGCGCATCTTTTGCCCGCCCTGCATCTCGCCCATGCGGCGCTCGTGGAGGGATTCGGGAATGTCGAGGCCGTCGAGGAGGACGGCGGCGTCGGACTCGGCGGTGTAGCCGTCCTCGTCGCCGATGACGCCTTCAAGCTCGCCGAGGCGCATACCGTCGGCGTCAGAAAGTTCGGGCTTTTCATAGATGCGGTCGCGCTCTTCGAGGGCGGCCCAGAGGGGCTTATTGCCCATGATGACGGTGTCGATGACGCGATAGGCGTCGAAGGCGAACTGGTCCTGGCGGAGCACGCCGAGCTTGCGCGGACGGACGACGTTGCCCTTCTGCGCGTCTAACTCGCCGGTGAGGATTTTCATGAAAGTGGTCTTGCCGGAGCCGTTGGGGCCGGTGAGGCCGTAGCGGCGGCCGGGGATAAAGGCGACGCTCACGTCCTCGAAGAGCACCTTCGCGCCGTAGCGCATGGTCACATTGCTGACACTGATCATTCTTTTTCTTGTTCCTAATGGGGGCGCGGCAGGGTTCGGCTGCGCAGGCCGGATGACGTTGGGATGATAAGGCTGCTCTTCTAGTTTCTCATAAGGGCCGTTTATTCCTCGCGCAGCACTTCCAGCGGGCGCAGGCCGAGGATGCGGTAGCTGGCGATCCAGCCGGTGGCCGTGGCCAGAAGCGCCGTGCCGACGAGTGCAATCAAGGTGGCGCGCCACTCGATTTGGAAGCCGACTTCCAGTTTGCGCAGCAGCACCCGCGTGAGCAGATTGGCAAAGAGGACGCCGACCGAGCCGGCCAGCAGGCCAAGGACGCAGAACTCGACGCTGAAGGTGCGGACGATGCGCATCCGCGTGGCGCCGAGCGTCTTCAGCACGACCGCCTCGCGCATGCGGCGGAAGCGCGTGCTGGCAATGCTGGAAGCCAGAATCATCAGCCCGGCGAAGATGGAGAAGCCGGCCAGGAAGCGCACCACAAAGGTGATCTGATCGACAACGCTCTCGATGCGCGCCAGCACGTCGGCCAGATTGATCACCGTGACCGTGGGATAAGCCGCGAAGAGCGCCCGCTCCATCGCCCCCACCTGCCGGGGATCGATGTGCGCGCCGCCGTACCATGTGGCTGTCTGGTTCTGGAGCTGGCCGGAAGGCAGCACGAACTCGATGCGCCCGCCCAAGTGGTTTCCATCGGCGCGAAAGATGGCGGCCACCTTCAGCGCGCGCGTGACGCCGCCCACTTCCAGCTCGACCGCCGAGCCCAGGCCCAGATGCAGCCGCTGGGCTACGCCTTCGCCGATGGCCAACTCGGATGCGTCCGCCGCGGTCCACCACTTGCCCTGCGTCAGTTTATCGCCCGACGGAGGCGCGTCAGCCCAGCTCATCTGCGCATTCTCCAGCATTCGCCGGGGAAAATGCTGCTCCTTCAGTTGGTCCAGCGGCTTGCCGTTAAGCGTGACAAACCGACAGGTCACCACCGGCATCAGTTCCAGAGCCTGGCCGGTCGCCTGACTCACACCGGGCTGACGCGCGAAGAAATCCTTGATGCCGCCAACTTCATCGGTCGTCACGTCGATCAGAAAGACATTGGGCAGCTTGGGTGAGGCGGTCTCGCGCAGATCGCGCAAGAGCGCCGCCTGCATCAGATAGACCGCCAGGATGAGCATGACGCCGGTGCCCAGCGCGGCCATTACCGCAGCTGATTGATTGCCGGGGCGGTACAGATTGGCAAGCCCGTGGCGCAGAAACGAAGGCAGACGCAGACGCACACGGTTGAGCAGAAAGCGCAGAACCCAAAGCGTTATGGCGGCCATGATCAACAGGACGACTAAGGCAATCGAGAACAAAAGAGCGAACCAACCGCCTACTTTGGCCGAATCCGAGAGCGCCCAGGCGATTCCGCCCAGCGCCGCGACGACCAAAGCGGCTAGACCTAGTTGCAGGCGGCGCGCCCACCAGCTCGCCAGCCAGGCGACGAAGCCCTCAGGCCCCTGCTCGACAAGCCTGCGCAAGACCAGCACCGGCCGAACATTGCGCACGTCCAACAGCGGCGGCAGGCAGAAGAGCAGCGTGGTCAGCAGGCCCGTTCCCAGCCCCGCCGCGACCGAGCGCCAGGGAAATTCGAGCTGGGCCTGAACCGGCAGCAGATGGCCGAAGACCGCCGGCAGCGCGGCCATCACGCCCACGCCGGCGGCCACGCCGACGAGGCCTCCGGCCAAGCCAAGCCCTAATGTTTGCAACAAGAAAATCCGCAGCAGATCGCCGGAACTTGCGCCCACGGCCTTCAAGATGGCCAGCATGTCCATGCGCTGCTCCAGGTGGGCGTGCATGGCCATGGCCACGCCAATCGCTCCCAAGACCATCGCCACCAGGCAGATCAGGCTGAGAATCGCGGTGGCGTTGTCCAGCCCCTGGCTCAGCCCCGGATTGCCCTCGCGGTAGTCCATCACCTGCGCGTCGGGCAGCGCCTCCTCCACCTGCTTGCGCAACGCCACGGGATCGGCTTGCGGCGGCAGTTTCATCAGCAGCCGCTGGGTGGCCCGGCTGCCGGTAACAATCAGGCCGGTGCGTTGCAACGCTGCCTGCGAGATCATCACCCTCGGCCCTATCGCCGCCGCCGCGTTGAGGCGGTCCGGCTCCTGGCGCAGCACTGCGGCAATTCTGAAATCCCTTCCGCCCAGCCGCAGCGTCTGCCCCACCCGCGCATTCAGCCGAATAAGAAACTCCTCGGCCACTACCGCCGAGTCGCCGTCCAAGGCCTGCGGCAGGCTCATCGCCGGCTCCAACTCGGCCGTGCCATAGTAGGGGTACTCGGCCGGATCGACGGCCTTGAGCGAAACCAGCAACGGAACAGGGTCAGGCGGCGCGGAGGCCATCGAAACCGTCTCCGTCACCCAGGTTGTACGCAGCCCACCCTGCCTGGCAATCGCCGCAATTTTGGCGCTTTCATCGGCCGACGGCTCATGAAAAATGCGCGCGCTCAGATCGCCAGCCATCAGCGAGCGCGCCTCTGTTCCCAATGTCCGCTTGAAACTGTCACTGAATCCGCGCACGCCCACCAGCGCCGCCACCCCCACGGCCACCGAGAGCACCACAAAGCCGAACTTGCCCGGAGCTGAGCGCAGATCGCGCCAGCCGATGGCCCCAGCCCGCTTCCAACTCAATGCGCGCTTAGCCATTTTTCTCCTCGTTTTGGACGAGAATCTCGCTGGAGCCGGAGAAAGGCTCCGAGTACGGCAAGCTGTCTTCCACGATCAGGCCGTCGCGCAGCACAATCTTGCGGTCGGCGCGGCTGGCCACTTCGGGGTCGTGCGTCACTAAAACCAAAGTAGTCCCTGCCCGCTTGTTGCGCTCCAGTAGGAGGTCCAGCACCAACTTCCCATTGGCGGAGTCGAGATTGCCGGTCGGCTCATCGGCCATCACGATGGGCGGCTCGACGACAAAAGCGCGGGCCAGCGCCACGCGCTGCTGCTCGCCGCCGGAGAGCTGCACCGGGTAGTGGTCCACGCGCTCGGTGAGGCCAACCTCGTCCAGCAGCCGACGGGCCTGAGCGAGTCCGCTGCCTACCAGATTGAGTTCATAGGGCAGCAGAACGTTTTCCAGAGCTGTCAGCGTGGCAATCAATTGGTAGGACTGGAAGACGAAGCCGATCTTTGCGCCGCGCACCGCGGCCAGCTCCGTTTCGGCCAGATTGTGGATGGGCACGCCATCGATGTAAATTTCGCCGGAACTGGGCGTGTCGAGACCCGCCAGCAAGCCCAGCAGCGTACTCTTACCGCTGCCGCTGGCCCCCACGATGGCGATAAATTGACCGGCGGGAATGGTCAGGGTGATCCCCTTTAGAATCTCCACCCGCCGCGCGCCATTCTGAATCCACTTCTTCGCGTCCCGAACTTCGATCAATCCCGACCTCCATGACCCCTAATGTGATTTTCTCCGGGGCTAAAGCCCCACATTGATTCTGTCGGCATTGTGCGGGGGTTGAAACCCCCGCCTCCCTCCGGATCGTGCTATTTCGCGGCCAGTCAAGCAGCGCAGATTCTAAGCAACTCAATCACCCTGACCCCTGATCCCTGTTCCCTGTCTTTCGCTACACTATCCATGTGTACGTTCGCCGCGCATTGTTTGTTTCGCTGGGGCTGATTTTGCTGGCAGCGCCGCTAATGGCCGCCGGCCGGCCCGTCGTGGTCTGCTACGGCGACAGCATCACCGCCGGTCATGGCCTCGAAGCAGGCCAATCCTTTCCCGATGCGTTGCAACGCGACCTGGACGCGCGCGGGTACCACTACCAGGTGAGCAACCAGGGAACCAGCGGCGCCACCACCAAGGACGCCGTCGCCGGTCTGCGAGCGATTCTGGCGCTGCATCCCGCAGTGGTCATCGTCGAGTTCGGCGGCAACGACGGCCTGCGCGGCCTACCCCCGGAGCAGACCCGCCGCAACCTGGACGCCGTTTTGACGGCCCTGGAAGAAGCCCACATCAAAATTGTGCTGGCCGGAATCACCCTCCCGCCCAACTACGGACGGGAGTACATCCAAGCCTTCGAGCAGCTCTTCCGCGAACTGACGGCGAAGCACCACGTCGCCTTCGTGCCCATGCTCTACAAAGACCTGATCAACGTTCCGGGCACCATACAGCCCGACGGCATTCATCCCACCGCCAAAGGCTCGGAGATCATTGCGCGGACGCTGCTGCCGGTACTCGCGCCGCTGTTGAAGAAAACAACGCACTGACGATACCGGCAAACTCATAGGAACCAAACGGCTGGCCTCTCCGTATCTTCTACCACTTCAAGAAAGTGGGGCAAGACCATGATGCGTATAGGACGACTTTTGCTTGCAGGCACCGCTTTGGTGCTTTGTGTGACTGGTCTGGCGGCAGGCCAGGATGTGGCCGCCAAGGCCGATGCCTATTTGAACACCTGGGCAAAACAGGGCCGCTTCTCCGGAGCCGTGCTGATCGCCAAGGATGACAAGATTCTCCTGCGTAAGGGCTATGGCATGGCCAACTTCGAGCTAAACGTGCCCAACACCCCTGACACCGTCTTCCGCATCGGCTCAATCACCAAGATGTTTACGGCCTTCAGCATTCTCCAGCTTGAAGAGCGCGGCCTGCTCAAGACCACCGATCCAGCGGTGAAGTACATTCCCGAGCTGCCCGCGACCTGGAGCGCCATCACCATCCACGAGTTACTCTGCCACAAGTCCGGAATCCCCGACTTCATCAATGCCAAGGCCTACGGCGAACTGGACAACCCACTGCACGTGGAGAATGCCGTCAAGGAGTACGCCGATAAGCCGCTGCTCAGCCCGCCCGGCGAGACCCTGCGCTACAGCAACTCCGGCTACATCCTGCTCGGCCGCATCGTGGAAAAGATCAGCGGGCAAACCTACGAGGAGTACCTTCAGGCCAATATCCTTGGGCCGGCGGGAATGACACACACCGCCTTCGACCACGCGACACCGCTGGTTCCCAACCGCGCCAACGGCTACAACTTCGACGGGGAAGCGATCGTCAACACCAAGCCCGGCGACGCCGCATATGGGGGCGCTGCCGGAGCGTTGCGCTCAACCCTCTACGATCTGTTGCGCTTCGACGGTCTGCTGAAATCCGGCAAGCTCTTCAGCCCCGCCATCACCGCCAAGGCCTGGACTCCCTATGGCCACTGGTTTGCGCCGCCTCCCCTCTCCCTTGAGGCCGACTACGGTTACGGGTGGATGATCGGCAACAGCTTTGGCCACCGTTACATTGGACATGGGGGATGGGTGAACGGCTTCGTCTCTCAATTCATGCGCTTTCCCGACGATCATGCCGTGCTCATCGTTCTCAGCAATATCGAGACCGGCACCTACATCAAAGTCACTGACGATCTGACCGCAATTCTCTTCGATCAGAAGTATGAGATTCCGGTTGCCCGCACGGTCGCGCATCCCGCGCCTGAGATCCTCAAGCGTTACACAGGCGATTACGAGCTTGGTCCGTTGAAGATCAAGATCACCTTCAAAAACGGCAGGCTCTATGCCATCGGTACCGGCCAGCCGCTTCCCTACGGCATGATCGCCCTCTCCGACACTGACTTCTACTTCAATGACACCGTCTCAGAGGTTCATTTCATCACCGGCGACGACGGCAAGGTCAACCAATTCATCTTGAAGTTGGACGGCCGGGAGATGCCGGTCAACCGCGTGGCCGAGCCACTGCCCGGAAAGTGATTCTCTCACAGAAAGCAGCAGGGGCCCGCAGGATCAATCTCCCCGAGCCCTTGCTGCTCATCGACTTCCTCTTCCCTTATCGCACTGCCGCGCCTCACCCCAGCACCACGACCGGCTGAAAGAGCGTTCCGGCTACGCGTTTGGCGATTCCCACCAGCTCGCGCTGGCCGGCGAAGACCTTGACCAGCGGCGCGCTGGAAAACTCCGGCAGATTGGCCTGCGCGCCGTTGCGCAGCCGTCCGAGGGCCAGCGCATCGCCGGTGACCGCGGGCATCTCCGGCAGCAGGCTGCGCGGATGGAGGCACAGACTCTCTAATGCTTCCAGGTTTCCTGCCAAAGGAGACAGCTCGTCGAGCGTATGCGCCTGGGATAGCGTGAAGACTCCGGCCTGGGTGCGGCGCAGGCTGCTCAGGTGAGCCCCGCAGCCCAAATCCTGGCCCAGCTCGTGAGCCACCGAGCGCACGTAGCCCCCGGCACTGATGCTTATCGTGAAGCCGGCTTGCGCCCCGTCAAGCGCGACAATCTCAAAGCTCTTAATGTCGACCCGCGCGGCCTTCAGTTCCACCGGCTTGCCCTCGCGGGCCAGCTTGTAGGCGGGCTTGCCGGCAATCTTTTTTGCGGAAAACGACGGCGGCATCTGCTGCATCTCGCCGTGAAAGCGGCTGGCGGCGGCACGTACCTGATCGAGGTTGAGCGAAGGCATGGAGTCCGGCCCGGCAGGCTCGCCCTCGGCGTCGTAGGTGTCGGTGGCGAAGCCGAAGCGGATGGCTCCAGAGTAGCTTTTTTCCGCCGAGGAGAAGTACTGCGCCAGGCGGGTGAACTTGCCCAGCAGCAGCGGCAGAACGCCGGTGGCCATGGGGTCCAGCGTGCCCAGATGGCCGATGGATCGTTCGCCAGTGATTCTGCGCAGGATTCCCACCACATCGTGGCTGGTCATGCTGGCCGGTTTGTCGATAACAAGAAGCCCGTTCACTACTTCACTTTATCTGACCAGTCGCCAAGAACGCGAAAGGATGGGGCACCCAACTTACACCCCGCCGTTAGCCGGCTGCCGAACCAGCGACAGGAACTCCAGGCGGGTCTCCTTTTTCTGGAAGCAGCCGAGCATGGCGCTCGTCACCGTGGACGAGTGCTGCTTCTCGATGCCGCGCATCATCATGCACAGGTGGCGCGCCTCGATCACCACGCCCACGCCCTGCGGCTCGATCGCGTCCTGAATGGCGTCGGCGATCTGCCGGGTGAGCCGTTCCTGAATCTGCAAACGGCGAGCAAAGACTTCAACTAATCGCGGTATCTTGCTCAGGCCAATCACCTTACCTTTTGGGACGTAGGCCACGTGCACCTTGCCGAAGAAGGGCAGCATATGGTGCTCGCAGAGCGAGAAGATTTCGATGTCCTTGACGATGACCATCTCGTCGTAGTCCTCGTTGAAGAGCGCCCCGCGCAGGATTTCGGACGGATTCTCGCGGTAGCCCTTGGTGAGGAAACCCATCGACTTCTCCACGCGCTCCGGCGTGGCCTGCAGGCCGTCGCGGCCGGGATCCTCGCCCAGGCGGCGCAGAATCTCGCGGACAATCTCCTCCGTGCTGAATCCGCTGATGCCTTCGTCGATCTCCGATGCCCGATGAATCGCCTTGCTCATTGCAATCGGCTGTGCCATGGTCCTCATCCTTCCGCCCTGGGGAATCGGGCGCCGTTCACTCGCCCTCGCACTCAAAAAAGTTGTTTTCTGTCTCTTCCACGCGCACCCGCACCAGCTCGCCAGCAGGCAGCGCAGGCTTCAACAATCCGAAGATCACTCTACAGAGATTCTCCGTCGTCGGGACGCGATTCACAAAAAGCGGGTCGAGGTTGAGGTTGGCGTGGTCGAAGCGCTCGACGACCCGCGCGCGCACCACGGCATCGAGGGCGGCCATGTTGACCACCATGCCGGTCTCCGCGTCCACCGCGCCGCCGACCAGCACTTCCACCACGTAATTATGGCCGTGGCCATGTGGATTGTTGCACTTGCCGTAGGTGGCGCGGTTCTCTTCCGCCGAGAGTGTCTCCGCGTGCAGCCGGTGGCTGGCGGAGATGGTGTAGCGGCGGCCAAAGTAGGCTTTTTCATTATGGGTAATCAAAGTTTTTCTCACGATAAGCAAGTTTGAGTTCATGGTTTCCCACCCATTTCACAAAAAACGTGAAATGGATGGGGCACGGTGCATTTGCGGCGGCCGAAGTATGCCCTCATGCTTCGCCTCGGAATTCCGCAAAAATCTCCGGCGTCTCGTAGACGCGGACGCGGTTGAGGTGGGCCCCGCCGGCTGCTTTCACCGCGGGGTCGAGGCGCTTCCAGGCGGCAATGGCCAGGTTCTCCGTAGTCGGAATCAACGCGGCTGACGCCGTCGCGGCAAATTCGGGGGCTTCGAGATTGAGGTGGCGATGGTCCCAGGCGGCGAGTACCTCGCGCTCGATCACGTCCTTGAGCCACTTCAGATCGACGACAAAGCCGGTGACCGGGTCAACGTCGCCCGCTACCGTGACCTCCAGCGTATAGTTGTGCCCGTGCCCATTGCGATTGGCGCAGCGACCGAAGACCTGCTCGTTCTTTTCGCCGGACCAGGACGGGTTCCAATAGTAGTGCGAAGCGGAAAATGTGGCCCGCCGCGTCAGATAGATCATTCTGGCTCCTCATAAGAGAAGATGATTTTGCCCCGGCCAAGGCTTCATGCTTTGATCGAATAGCTGCATTACGCCGCGTACTCACGCCCCTTCCAGCTTACGCGCTTCAGGATACGGTGCTGGTACCAACTGCGGCAGAGCAGCACGACAAAAAGCGGCAATCCCAGCGGCGCGATGGCGCAATCGAGGAAGGGAAAGTTGGATTTGGCGACACGGCCATAGAAGCGGAAGAGGTTGCGCACCCACAAGAGGACGATCAACCAGCCGTCGTAGACCCAGGGCATCGCGTGCGGAGCGAAATGCACGTTCCACAGCTCGACGGCCAGCAAGGGCAACACGAAGAGCAGCAGAATGTCGAGGATGCGCCAGAGGGCCAGCGCCAGGCAATTCGAGAAGAGCAGCGCCAGGTTCTTGGTCCAACCCTCGATCATCGCCGCGGCCGTGCGGTACATGCGCGTGGAGACGGCGTCGGCGGCGTAGCGGAAGCGCAGGCCAATCCGGCGGCGCTTGGCCAGGAAGGCCAGTTCCACGTCTTCAAGAACCTTTTCGGCGACCATGGCGTGACCGCCGAGGCGTCGGTAGGCTTCGCGCTCGATGAGCAGAAACTGCCCGTTGGCCGCGGCAATGCGCTCGGCGGGGTCGGAGACCTTGGCCTGCGGATAGGACAGCGCAAGTTCGGAAAAAATCAGCGGCATCAGCGAACGCTGCGCGAGGCCGCTCACAATCTGCCGCGGCGAGTAGCTCAACACGCCCACCTTGTAGCGGGCGGCCTCATGCAGGGCGCGGTGCAGATTGCCCGGCTCGTGGATCGTATCGGCGTCGGTGAAGAGCAGCCACCGGCCACGCGCCAAGCGAGCCGCCGTCCAGATGGCGTTGTTCTTGCCGGTCCAAACTGGTTTTGGGCCCGGCTCCAGCTTCCCTGCCCCGATCACCGTGACCCCGGCAAAGCCGCGGGCGAACTGATTCGCAATTTGGGCAGTCCGGTCGGTCGAGTGGTCGTCCACTACGATCAGCTCCCAGTCGCGGCCCAGCTCAAAGACTTTCTCTGACTGGCTGACCAGCGATTCGAGGCACGCGGCCAGGCAGTCTTCCTCGTTGCGCGCCGGAATGATGACGGTCAGTTCCAGCAACTCCTCCGGCTCGGGCTGGTCAAAGACAGTACCCCACGACACGCCCGACGCTGCCGGCTCGCCGGGCGTCTCGGAGAGTCCGAGCACCGGCTTGAACCGGCCGACCATCTCGATTCTCTCCGCTCTGTCCTTCGCCATGACGTTGCGCCCCTTCGCTCCGTATTATAGGGATGTGCGGCTCCCTCGTTTCCTCTCACTCGCTTTACTTGTGCCGCTGGCCATCGCGCCCGGCTGCGACCGCGGCGCGCATCCGGCCCAGACCGGCCAGGTAGCTCCCGATTTTACCGTCTCCGACGGCTCGACCATCGTTCACCTGGCCAGCTACCGGGGCCAGGTGGTGCTGCTCAACTTCTGGGCCACCTGGTGCGCGCCCTGCATCGAGGAGATGCCCTCGCTGCTGGCGCTGCATCACGACCAGCCGACCCTGGCCATCGTGGCTGTCAGCATCGACGAAGACCCGGAGGCCTACAGCCGCTTCATAGCCCGCCGCCACGTGGACCTGATTACCGTTCGCGACCCCGGCCAGAAGGCCGCCCAGCTCTACCACTCCGAGATGTGGCCGGAGACCTATGTGATCGACCGCCAGGGCGTAATCCGGCGCAAGTTCATCGGCGCGCAGGACTGGAGCAGCCCGGAGATACGGGCCTATCTGAAGAACCTGTAGCGCATACTGGAAAAGGGAAAACAATGATCTTCAATCCCGCACATCCCGGCGAAGTGTTGCGCGACTATCTCGGTGAAATGAGCGTTTCCGAAGCGGCCTCCCGGCTTGGCCTCACCCGCGCGCATCTCCCGCGTCCTGAATGGGCATGCGGGCATCACCGTCAATACGTCTTTGCGGCTATCAGCGGCCCTGAGAACCTCACCGGATTTCTGGTTGAAGATGCAAATGCAATATGACCTGTGGCTGGAGCTGCAGCGGCCTTCGCGGTTCAAAGTACTTCCGTTCCCGCGTGAGAAGGCCTGTGAGGCGCGGTGAGGCCCCTTGCCTTGCTATCATTTCCCTATGACATCGGTGGAGATTCTCTTTCGCACGGCCGCGCAGCCCTCAAGTATCGATGCAGTGACTCGCGCGCTGGCCAATATCCGCGAGGTCTACGGCATTCGCCGGCTCAGCTTCGACCGCGCCGCCCGCACGCTGCGCGTGGAATATGACGCTACCCGGCTCAATGCCGCGGCCATCGCCAAACTCGTCCGCCAGGCGGGCCTGGAGATCGAGGCCGACCTTCCGCTGATTGCGCCGCAGCCGGCCCCGGCACCTGCGCCCGCGGCCTAGTTTTCTCGATTGCGCCGCCGGAAAAACCCTGATATTCTGTCTATGGTTTCACTTGAAATCACCCGTGCGCGCCCGTAGCTCAGCTGGATAGAGCGACTGGCTACGAACCAGTAGGTCGGGAGTTCGACTCTCTCCGGGCGCACCATACATTCCTCACTATGTACTGTTCCGAGGCCTCATCCTTTTTTGGGGTTCTCATCCAAAACGGCAAAGACCGTTGGAATTGCAATAGCCGTACCCCCTCCCCCTACGGATTGAACTCCTTGCTGGTCGTCACCTCCAAGATGGCCTGCAGAGGGAGTTTGTCGCTCGATCCGCCCGCCAGCACACGCACCTGTTCCTTTTCCACACTCCAGGCGTGGCGCGCCGCGTCCCAGTGCGCCAGATCGCGCGGTTTCAGCTCCAGCTTCACCTCTTGTTCCGCACCGGCCTCAATCCTTACGCGCTTGAATCCCTTCAATTCCAACTGAGGGCGAACCACCGCCGAGCCCAAATGCTGCACATAGAGCTGGACCACCTCGTCGCCCGCCCGCTTGCCGGTATTCCTGATCTTCACGGTCACCTGGACCTTGCCATCCGCAGCCACTGTGGGCGCGCTGAGGCCCAGGGATTGATAGGCAAAACTCGTATAGCTGAGCCCATAGCCGAAAGCGTAAAGCGGCTTGTCCTTGCTGTAAAGGTAGGTGCGCCCATGGAGCAGGTTGTAGTCCATGATGGGCAGCAGTTGCGCGTCGCCGGTGGGCCAGGTCTGGGTGAGCCGGCCGGCCGGGGAGTAGTCGCCAAAGAGCACATCGGCCAGACCGTGACCCTCCTCCTGGCTGTTGTGGGTCATATGCACAATCGCGGGCAGATTCTGCTGGCTCCAGACAATCGCATAGGGAAAGCTGGCGCGCAGCACCTCGATGGTCCGGGGATTGGCGGCGAAGACCGTCTTTACCAATTCCTCTTGCTCCAGCACGATGGTTTTGCGGTCCACGCTCTCCTTGCCGTTGGAGGGAGTGGGGCAGACGTTCCAGCCGGCATTGCACTCCGGATGATTGCCGACCACCACAATCGCCACATCGGCCTTGGCGGCCAGAGCCGCGGCCAGCGCGGGGTATGAGCCGTCGTTGAAGAGCACTTTGATTCCCTTGCCCGCCCCGTCACGAATCCCTTCCAAAGCGCTTACCGCATAGGGCGGGGTTCCGCTGTACCAATCCAGCAGCACCTGGTCGGCAAAGGGACCGATCACGGCAATGGATTTCAGCCTGGCGCGGTTGAGCGGCAGCGTGCCGGCTTCATTCTTGAGCAGGACAATGGACTCATCGGTGGCCAGCCGCGCCAGCGCCTTGCTGGAGTCGCGCTCCCACGGCGGCAGTTCTCCGCCGCTGCCCCGGCCGATGCTGGCGTAGGGATCCACTCCGGGCGGATCGAACTCGCCCAGCCGCAGAAAGACGCGCAGTTCATTGTGCAGAGAAGCATCCATATCCGCCTCGGTCACCAGACCGTCCTTCAGTGCCTTGGCAAGATCGTCCTTAAACGTATCGAGGAAGTTGTTAACGCTGGCCTTCACCGCCGCCGCCGAGCCGTGCTCCTTGTCGGCAAAGCTCTTGTGGGCGGTAATCAGCAGGCCGAGCGCGCCGCCGTCAGAGCAGATGATCCCGTCATTGCCCCACTCCTTGATCATCACATCCTTCAGCACCGGATGAATGAGCATCGGCGTGCCGTTCCAGGAGTTGTAGGCGGCCATCACCGCCCGCGAACCGCCCTGCTCGAAGCCCATGCGGAAGGGCACGGAGTAGTACTCGCGGAAGAGTCGCTCATCGAAGTCCGAGGAGGTGAAGGAGCGGCCCTCTTCATTCTCATTGGCCAGAAAATGCTTCATCAGCGAGGCGGCCTGCCAGTGCTTGGGATCGGGGCCTTGCAGGCCGCGGGCGAAGGCGACGGTGAGCGTACCAACCAGGAACGGGTCCTCGCCATACGATTCCTCTGTCCGGCCCCAGTGCGGATCGCGGCTCAGGTCAGCATTGGGCGCGCGCACCACGACTCCGCCCCGGTCGTACTCCTGGCTCTGATAGTCGTAGCGGGCCTCGTAGCCCTCCAAGGCGGCTATCTTCTGGAGCAACTCCGTATCCCACATTGCGCCGAGACCCTTCTCTTGCGGAAAGGTCGTGGTGGGCAGCGCCAGCTTTCCTCTGCCGCCCCATCCACCCGGCCCGCCCAGCGCCAGCCCATGCAGGCCTTCCACCTGGCCGGAAAAAGCCAGCCCCAGCCGGGGATACTTCGGATTGCTCGACATCAGTTGAATCTTCTCATCGAGCGTCAACCGACTCAGCAGATCATTGATGCGCTGATCATCGGTCAGACGGGTGTCCCGAAAGGGGTAATCCGCCTGCGCCGAGGCTGCCCGCGCCAGCCCCGTGACCAGGATCAGCCCCACCAATATTCCTGAAAACAACACCATTCCCCGCGCTTGCCGCATGGCTATTTTCTCCTTTGCAGACAACAATAACTCTCACAGTCAGGTTATTAGTCAGTAGCTCGGCCCTAATCCCTGTTCCCTGATCCCTAATCCCTGTTCCCTGATCCCTGATCCCTAGTACCTGCCCCCTTCTTCGCCAGCCGCGCCAGCACGGCAAGCTCGCGCAGAACCTGCTTAAGCGGTCGGGCCGGCGTGCCCCACAGCACAGTGCCCGGCTTGATGCCCAGACCTTCGTTGGTGATCGTCTTGCCGCTCAAGACGCCTGCCTGGCCGCCCAGAATCACGCCGGGACCGATGTGTGCGTGGTCGCCGATGCCCACCTGGCCGGCGATCACCGCTCCATTGCCCACCGTGCAAGAGCCGCTGATGCCCACCCCGGTAACCAGAATCACGTCTTCGCCGATCTCGCAGTTGTGGCCGACGTGGACCAGATTGTCCATCTTGGTTCCCCGGCCGACTTTTGTTTGCTTCAGCGCGCCGCGGTCGATGGTCGAGTTGGCGCCGATCTCCACATCGTCCTCGATCAACAGCGTTCCTTGCTGCGGAAATTGTGTATAAGCGCCAGTAGCACTGTCGCGCACATAGCCGAAGCCGTCCGCGCCCAGCACCGCGCCGGCATGGACAATGACGCGGTTGCCGAGTCTGGTTTCGGGATAGAGGACGGCGCGGGGGTAGATGCGGCAATGTTCGCCAATGCGCACGCCCTCGCCAATGATCGCTCCGGCTTCAATGCGGGTTCCCGCGCCAATCTGCGCATTCTCGCCGACCACCGCGCAAGGGCCGACCGTGACATTCTCGCCGAGTTCCGCGCCTTCTCCAATGACCGCTGTTGGGTGCACTCCTGTGGCGGGCAGCGCAGGCTTGAGCAACTGGGCCGCTCGCGCAAACCATAGCCGCGGCTGATCGGCTTCCACGATGCAATAATCCGGCGGATACGGATCGATAAGCCCGGCCCGCAAGACGACCATTCCTGAGCTGCGGGCCAATGCCTTTGCAGCCGAAGCGGCGTCTTCAGCAAAGACCAGATGAAAGGCGCAAGCTCGCGCGGAAGAGCTTACGCCTTCGACCTCCCATTCTGGGTTGCCCTGCGCCAGCTTACCGCCCAGCGCTTCAACCAGTTCGCCCAGCGTCATGGTTGCCTCCTTCAATACAGTCCCGGCTCTCCCGCCGGACGCGTCTTCCAGCGGCGGTGAATCCACAGCCACTGGTCAGGATAGCGCCGAATCCAGTCTTCGATGGCGCTCGTGCATTGTTGCGTGGCGGCGAGAATGTCGGCGTGCGCGTCCCCGGTGCGCGCAAGAACCAGCTCCGGGCCAAAGTGGAGCACGTAGCGGCGCTCGGCCTTCTCCCACAGCATAAAGCCCGGCAGCACGGCCGCGCCTGTCTTGAGGGCGATGCGGGCCAGGCCGGTTGCGGTGCAGGCCTGATGACCGAAAAACTCCACAAACTCGCCCTGCGGCGGGGTCATGTTCGTGTCCATGAGAATGGCCACGGTCTCGCCTGAGCGCATCGCGGTAAGCAGGCCCCGCGCGAAGTCGTTCTTGGGCAGCATGCGATTGCCGTAGCGGCAGCGATTGGCGTTGACGAACTCGTCGAGGCGCTGGTTGTCGAGGGGACGAATGACCACGCTCATGGTATGGCCCATCATCGAAAGGTAGAAGCCTGAAATCTCCCACGCGCCCAGGTGGCCGGTGACGATGAGTACCCCTTTGCCGCGCGCCTTCGCAGCCAGGTAGTGATCGAGGCCCTCGGTGCGCATCCAGCCGCGCGTATTCTCGGCAGTGTAGTGAGTCATGCGGCAGAACTCGACCAACTGCCAGCCGAGGTGACGGAAGACGCCGCGGAGGAGCTCCGCTCTTCTACTTTTGGATGAGAACTCTGGAAAAGCCAGCTCCAGGTTGCGCTCGCCTACGCGGCGCAGGCGGCCGTGCAAGCTGTAGACGATCCAGGCCAGCACGCCAGAGAGCCAGCGGGCGAGACCGCGCGGCAAACGGCCCAGGGGACGCGCCACGGCCAGCACCAGCCAAAATTCGAGCTTTTTCCGCATCGTCTTAAGCAAAGTTAAGTGTAGCCCCAGCGCGGGTTCCAAGTGCAAAGCAAGGGAGGGGCGGCCCGACGGACCACTCCTCTCGCCGGATTCCCGTCCCCGCCGCGTCTTTGCTTGAGCAGCTAGAAATGTCCGGGTGCCTCATCCTTTTCGCGGTTTATGCGAAAAGGATGGGATACCGAAACTCTCTATTCAGTCGTTTTGCCGTCGAAGTGCTCGTTGTCGGCCTCCGCATCGGCACGGGTATGGTGTACGACGCCGTCCCGATGATTCGGCGGCGCATAGAGCGTATAGAGCTTCATTGGGACATTGCCGGTATTGATGATGTTGTGATTCACCCCAGCCGGGACTACTACTGCGAAGCCAGCGCGGATCGGCGTCCGAACGCCATCGAGAACCGCCTCACCGGTCCCCTCCTCCACGCGAAAGAATTGGTCGGACTTGTGGACTTCCGCTCCGATCTCTTCCTTGGGCTTTAACGCCATGACGACGAGTTGGCATTGCTTTGTCGTGTAAAGCACCCGACGAAAATCGTTATTCTTAATAGCGAGATCCTCGATGTCTTGCACAAAACCTTTCATAACGACTCCTTTTTTGTTTTGTTCGACGGACGAAGTTTGTTGCGCCCCGGCCATTCCGAGCCCCATCGACATCAATACCGCACTTGCAACTACCGCTATCTTTTTCATGCTTCGCTCCTTGCTGATAACTGCTCCACATACGGGTAGTACATAGTGAAGGTCAAAAGGCAATGCGATAGGATTCGCTTTTTCCAACGTTTCCGGCTATTGCCTTAAAA
>PLCS01000008.1 GCA_003134855.1 Acidobacteriaceae bacterium | reverse complement strand
GTTGCTTCCGTTCTAGTCAATTACCTTTCGCCAGGTTCGCAGTTCTACCAACAGATGCAAGACCCGACGCAGCTTTGGGCTGCGCTTCCAATCGTAGCTGTCGTCCTCGTAACGTGCATCTTCGCAGTATTCAAGGTTCCCGCAATCACCGCATCCATCTTTAGCGGAACAGTAGGCTCGGATGCGAACGTGATGGGCGCGGCAACGTCCGCCGCGACTTCTGCCGCTGCACTAATCTAACCGCACGTTGGAGAGGACATTCAGATGGAAACGAAGACCGAACATCCCGAAATTGCGGACGCCGGCAGACGCTACCTTGAGCAGTACGGCGATCCGCTCGTCACAAATACCTACCTCAAGATCGCTGTACTCGTCATGGCTTTTGTCGTCGCAGTGATGGCCGGAGCCATGCTCAAGGAGTTCAAGCAGCTTGCGAACATCCGCCCGCTCATCATCCGCGTTGACCAGGTAGGACACGCCGAGGCAATCGACTACAAGAATTTCAACTACAAGCCCCAGGAGTCCGAGGCCAAGTATTACCTGGCGCGCTGGGTGCAGTTGGCGTATCAGCGCAACAAGTACACCATCCTTAACGATCTTACGCAATCGACGTACTTTCTCGACAATAACACAGCGGATATGTTCATCAAGAACGAACACACAGGGAAACTCATCACCGCGTACCAAAAGGAGACTCTCCCTTATGTCGAAGTCGAAGTTACCAATGTCGTGCTAGGCGACCTCTCCACAGCGCCATACACAGCACAGATCGAGTACATCAAACACATCAAAGACCCAATCAGCGGAGCGGACACAAGCACCGAGAGGTGGACAGCCACCGTCAACTACACGTTCCGCGACACAGTACCGAACAACATGATTGCAGTCAACCCGCTTGGATTCGTAATCATTCACTACCACACTGACCAGGCATTCTCTACGCAAACGCAACAGCAAGCGACACAGACCCAACCGGACACCGCCGCTGCTACGAAGCCCAGCGCCGGAAACACAATGAGCACGCGCTAACGACTTGGAGCGTACATGACGACCGCAACCTTAGAGTTCCCTTCAGTCAAGCCAGCGCCGACGCAGCCAGCACCGACGCAGCGCGGCGCTGGCCCCACTGACATATCGGTGATTGCATCGTTCCTGAAACCGATAGCGCATCTACTCGCAGACGAAGAAGTGACGGAGATCATGGGCAACCAGGATGGCCGATGGTTCTACGAGTCAAAACGCTTCAAGACAATCCAGCCTGCACACATTCTTTACGATCAGCAAGACCTCTTGACTGCAATGACCGTGATAGCCAACATGCTCAGTAAGCCTTTCACGGCAGAGTGTCCAATTCTTAACGCCCAGCTTCCAGACGGGAGCCGCCTTGCAGCGACACGCCCGCCAATCACAAAACCAGGCTTAACAGTGACCATCCGCAAATTCCCGACGCATCGTTACACGATGGATGACCTTATTGAATACGGCACTCTTACGAGCGAACTAGCCGACACAATCAAAGAGCAGGTTATCGAGGGCGGAACATTCCTAATCAGCGGTTCGACAGGATCAGGAAAGACGACCCTGCTAAACGCAATGACCGACTTTATCCCCGACACCGAACGCATCTTGATTATCGAAGACACGCGCGAACTCCAGATTGACAAACCAAACATTGTCAACATGGAGTGCCAGAACGACACGTACACCGAGGAATCGCGTGTCACGTTCGACGATCTTCTCAAACACGCTCTGAGAATGCGGCCAGATCGAATCGTACTTGGCGAGGTTCGCAGCAAGGAAGCGCGTACACTCCTCGACAGTTTCAACACCGGACACGGCGGCAGCATTGCAACAATTCACGCCACATCCGCCGTACTCGCGTTGAGTAGGCTTGCCGAGCTTGCGATGCGCGGACACCAACAGAGCAACAAGGACGACATCTCTAAGGAAATCGCTGCAAGTGTACACTACGTCATCCAGGCGAAGCGTACAAGTGCGGGACGCCGCGTAACTGAAATGATTCACGTCACCGGATACGACAGAACAGAGAACAGTTTCCAATTCGATGACGTGTTTAGGTTGCGCAAAGACGAAGCACAACACCACTAGGAGGAAACACATGGCAGCACTTCTCACAGTCAAAAGCATTCAGATGACAACAGCAACAGTGACCGTCAATACCGAGATCGTTGCGAGGTTGAATGCGTATGCTGCATTTACGTCATCAACACCAGATGCAGTAATCGTTGCAGCACTCGAATACGTGTTTACAGCCGACAAGGAATTCAGCAAGTTCACTGAGACGCACAAGGATCATCCGCAATTGTTGCGCGTGAAGGAACCGAAGGCACCAGTGAAGCGGCGCAAGACATCCACCAGGCAGACTGATTCCGTTTCTACCACCAAAGTTTAAGGGTGTGCAGGGGTTGTGCTTCGCACAAGTTGATTTTGAACACTTCACTCATTTCATGGTCGCGTAGGAGAACAATTTGTTCTCGTGTGTGAACTAACCAAATCAACAACTTACAAAATAGGCGTTCTCAGAGGAGAACGCCTATCAAGAATCCCAACGGAGGCTTAATGAGCGATACCCCCCCCAGCTACGAATCGAAACTCCGCCGCCCTATGCACGTCGGTTGCCGGTTATCCGAGAAAGAATATTCGCTCGTTTTCGCCGCTGCGACCGACGCGAATCTCGCGCCTGCCGATTGGTTCCGTCGCACAATCCTCGATTCTCTGGCCCCGAAAGACGAGGCGCCGACGACCCTACTCCTAGAGGAAATCGAGGCGCTCAAGCTCATATTTGCCTCCACCGTTCCGCCGATTCTGGCAGGTACACGGATGCAAAAGGATCAATCCGCCGCGCTGATGCGCGACTGTGACGCCGCCAAGACGGACGCCGCAAAGAAGGTACTCAGGGCATTCACAGATCGAAAGGACCGGCCATGACACCGACACAATGGGGCAGACGCGAGACGTTCTACTTCCCCCCTCACCAGCCCATTTACTCCATCGGCAACTTGCTTTTATGGATCATGCTGACCATCCTTTTTCTGATTCTCCGCATGGACATCTCCGTTTCTCCACTCGGACAAACGGACATCGGAATCTATGTGAGAACCGGAGTAGCCGCGTACTTCTCCCCGACAACGACCGCCACATTTAGCCTAGTCTGCATCTCGGACGGCGTACACACTCATATCGCTAAACCCGCCGAGGTAGTGCGCGGGAAAACGATTCTCCCCAACGGGAAGAAGTTCAATCTTGCGCCGTCCGAGGAAGCGCAGGCGCGCGGTTACAAGACCGTGCTGCGCGGACCAGAAGCCGACTATGTAGAGGCCGCGCTACATCAATACTTGCGCCTTTCTGTTTACGGTGGACTCGGCCTAAAGGCGCTTTTCCTGCCGCCGATCTTGACGGCTCTCTGCATATTTGTTGCTTTGTTTCCCTACTGCATTTACTTGGACATCAAGCGCACAAAGTTGATGAAATACGGGCGGCTGCTACGCGGACCGATTGTCTGTACCCCGGCGAATTTCAACGAGGCGATCAAAGGAGACGGGATCGTTTTTCCCACCGAAGAAGGTACGAGCGTCCTGATTCCACGAAGCGCGGAAGCCCAGCATTTCGAGATTATCGCCGACACAGGAGCCGGAAAAACAGCCCTCATAGTGCATATGCTTTTGCAGATCAGGGACCGCAACGACAGCGCAGTGATCTACGATCCAGCCGGGGAATTTGTTGAGAGGTTTTACAACCCGGAGCGCGGAGACGTGATTCTCAACCCCATAGATGCCCGCTGTCCCTATTGGAGTCCGGCAGACGAATTGAGACGAAGAGCCGAGGCAAAAACGCTTGCGGCTTCTCTCTTTCAGAGCACACAGGACAAGAAGGGAGAATTTTTCGTTGAGAGCCCACAGAAGATTTTCGCTCACCTTTTGACGTTCGGACCAACCCCTAAACAGATGGCCGAATGGATGGCAAATCCAGTTGAGATCGAGAGAAGAGTGCAGGGTACGGAATATGCGCTCTTGATTGATAGGAGCGCCCCACAGCAGCGAACCGGCGTACTTTCTAGCCTTGGCATGGTCGCCGAAAGCCTACGGATGCTCCCTACAAAGACGGAAACAGCGAGGGTATGGAACGCGACCCAATGGTCTGAAAAGCGCCAAGGTTGGATATTCATGACCTCACAGGCGACCGTCAGGGAGGCGCTGCGCCCCCTTCATAGTCTCTGGATTGATTGGTTGGTTCTCCGTCTCATGACCAGGCCCGAGGATGGCCAGCGTAAGGTCTGGTTCATCATCGACGATCTAGCTGGACTGCAAAAACTCCCCCAGCTACACACCGCACTGACAGAGAACCGAAAGAGCGGGAACCCCATCGTTATGGGCTTCCAGGGCAAAGCCCAGCTTGAAATGATTTACGGCCATTATGCCGAGGTCATGCTGTCCCAGCCAGCAACCAAAATCTTTCTCAGGACCGGCGAAGAGAAAGCCGCCCTTTGGGTTTCCAAGACCATCGGAGATGTAGAGATCGAGCGAGTCAAGCTGACGCACCACGAAGGCGGAATGGGAGGCAAGAACTACTCCGTTGACAGACAAATTGACCCGGCTATCATGCCGTCAGAGATCGAGGGTTTGCCCGATCTTCACGCAGTTCTCAAGCACGGCAACCACGTTGTACGCTTCGCCTTTCCCTATCCAAACATCCCGATAGTTCAAACCGGGTTAGTTCCCAGGTCCGTCCCGAACGACGAGTTGAACTTCGATCCAACATTGAGCGCCGCAGCCGACCAGAACCCCGTTCCAAGCGCCCCACAGCCAGCCGCAGCGCCGCCGCCGACCGCTCCACCCCTGTCTATCCCAGCGCCGATGCCAGCAGCACAGGCCACCACCCAAACGCAGCCAACAACGCCGGAGAAGCCGCTTACAAGTACCGACCAACTGCCCCTGTTTTCCGACGATGCAGACGCGGAGTCCGAACCCGATCCAGAAGCCGACGAGGCAATCTCTTCCGAGTCGAATACTTCCCCCGTGTTTACCTTCTAAGGATACCCATGCTCAAGATTTCCCAATCGCTCGGATCGTCCCAGGTCAAGGACTATTACACCAAGGAGTACATCGCAAAGGAGAACTATTGGCAGCAGGACGCCGAGGCACCGGGCCAGTGGCACGGCAAACTAGCCGAGGACATGGGCCTAACCGGCGCGATAGATTACCAGTCTTTTTCCAACCTCGCAGAGGGTAAGAATGCAGCAGGAGACGCCCAGCTTATACGGCACATTGACCGGGCAGCATATACAACCCAGGAGGGTACATTCGTGCGTCCCGTGGAGCACCGCGCGGCATGGGACGCCGTGTTTTCCGCGCCAAAATCCGTTTCCCTCACCGCTTTGGTGGGAGGCGATGAGCGAATCATCGAGGCCCACCGCCGAGCCGTCGATGTGGCACTCAGCCGCCTTGAGGGGTTTACCCAGGCCCACGTAAGCACGGATAAAGCAGAGACGACCGGCAAACTACTTGCCGCCAAGTTTGAGCATCAAACCTCTCGCCCGGTCGATGGATACTCCGCCCCTCAACTCCATACGCACGTTGTCATGTTCAACATGACCCAGCGCGCAGACGGACAATTCAACGCCCTCGAAACGAAGGCGCTTTTTGCCAGTCAGCAGTACGCCACTGCGATCTACCAGTCGGAATTGACGTACCAGCTTCGCAATCTCGGCTACACGCTGGAGACAGGCAAGAGCGGAGCGCCAGAGATCAAGGGATACTCGAAAGAGTACCTCCAGGCATCCAGCCCACGGCGCGAACAGATTGAGGAGTACCTAAAGACAAATGGACTCTCAGGACCAGCCGCCGCCGCGAATGCCGCCCAAAACACCCGCGACAAAAAGCAGCCAATGACCCAGGAGGAGATTCTCGCGGCCCACAAGGAACTAGCGGCCACCTACAGCAACCAGGCCGACAAAGTTGTATCCGAGGCCGCCAGAAACCACGCGCTACAAACCGCTGGCCACGCCGTAGGCAACCAGGCCACCGGAACCACCGCCGTTCAATTCTCCCAGGACAAGAACTTCGAGCGCGAGGCCGTCATAGACGAGCGCGCCCTTACCCGTGATGCTCTCCGGCGCGGCATGGGCGAGGTGCGGATTGGAGACGTGGAAACCGCCCTTGCCGCCAATTTCGCCAAGGGACAACTCCAGACCGTTTCCAGGGAGAACCGGCCCGACATCCCGGCCCGACTCGTTACCTCACAGGACGCAATAAACGCGGAAAGGTCCATTGTCCAAACAATGCAAACCGGCCAGTCTTCCGTTGAGCCGATCATGCAAAAGGACGCCGCCACCGCCCAAAGCAACACCCGCGACTATTTCAACGAAGCCCAGCGCCGCACCATTCAGGAGGTTCTAATGTCTCCCGACCGGGTACACGGCCTGCAAGGGAAGGCCGGAACCGGCAAAACTACCGTCATAGAAACCATCCGCGAGGGCGCCCAACAAAACGGGTATGTAGTCCAAGGCTTCGCCCCCACATCCCGTGCGGCTGCCCAGCTAAGAGAGGCCGGAATATCAGCGGACACTCTTCAAGGATTCCTCACCAAGGGGGGGGAACACACCGGAGCGAAGCACCTTTATATGCTGGACGAATCCAGTCTCGCCAGCACCATGCAGATGCGCCAGTTCATGAATAAACTAGGCCCCGAGGACCGGATTCTGTTTGTGGGCGACACCCGCCAGCATCAAGGCGTAGACGCTGGCAAGCCCTTTGAGCAACTCCAGCAAGCCGGAATGAGGACATCCCAGCTTGACCAGATCGTTCGCCAGAGGAACGAGCCCGAGTTGCTCAAGGCCGTAGAGCACCTTTCCAAGAACGAGACCGCCGCAGGCATCAAGCTACTGGAGGCCCAAGGCCGCGTACACGAGATCAAGGATGCCACCGAGCGCATCCAGGCAATCGCCGCGGATTACGTCCAGCGCCCTCAAAACACGCTCGTCATCTCCCCCGACAACGCCACACGCCGCGAACTTAATCTAGCCATCCGCGAGAGCTTACAGGACAGTGGCGCAGTCTCGAAACAAGACCATGCCATGAAGGTACTCGTCAATCGTTCCGACATCACCAGCACCGAACGCGCATGGGCCGCTCGTTACGACATCGGCGATGTGCTTCAGTACCAGAAAGGGAGCAGGGAACACGACATCGCCGCCAAGAGCTTTGCCCGTGTTGTAGATGTAGATTCCGCCAAAAACCTATTGACCGTCGAGAAGCAGGACGGCCAGCGCGTCGAATACAATCCCGAACGCCTAAAGGGAGTCAACATCTACAAGGAACTTGACCGCGAGTTTGCGACAGGCGACCGGCTCCAGTTCACCGCCCCGGACAAGAAACTTGGAGTTGCAAACCGCGATCTCGCCACAATTGAAGCCATCACACCGGCAACCGCCGCCCAGGCATCCCAAATCACGGTGAAGATGGACGCCGGCCAGTCCATCACCTTCGATCCTCAGACGATGCGGAATTTCGATCACGGCTACGCCGTGACCAGCCATTCCAGCCAGGGCCTTACCTCAGACCGCGTGCTCGTCAACATGGACACGGATGCCCCCAGCCAACTTCTCAATACCCGGTTTGCCTATGTGTCGCTATCGCGCGGCCAGTCAGACGCCCAAATCTACACGAACGACGCAAGCCGTCTCCCCCAGGCCCTAAGCGCCGACATAACCAAAGAATCCGCCATCGACGCAAAGGCTCTCCTCAAGGAGCCGACAACACTCGACCAGGCCGAAGCGATCCAACACAGCCAAGAGCTTACCATTCCCAGCGCGGCCCACGGCCCCGATCCATCGCATCAACATGACGCCGCACTGGACAACCTCTCACACGCACCACTCACCCCGAACGACCCAACCAACCTGCAAACGCTCGATCCAGCCGACGCCAATCTCGCCGCTCTGGCCAACATCAAACACCCCGACATTTCCGAATATGTGATTGACATAGGTATCGAATGAAGAGAATCAGCATCAACAAGTATTCCCAGCCCGACCGGCAGGAGGTTCAAGAACGCCTTGCCGAGTCCGTTGAACGCGACCCGGACCCGTACTTGGAGAAGTACGTCTCTGATGCCCGTTCCTTTGAAGGCCGCTATGTGTGCAGCGACCTGATGAAAGAGCAGTTTGCCGACTTCGCCGCCTCAAATGAGGCCCGCGCCAGGTATAACGGCCCTGTCCACAATTCAGCCGTAGTTTTGGCCGACGAACAATACTCCAGAGCAATCGCCGACCAGTCGCACCCGGAGCGCGACCAGGCCATTTTCGTTACCGGCGCACCAGGAGCCGGTAAGACCACAGCCGTCTTGACCAACGGTGAACCCGCCCAGGATGTGAGGGTTATCTACGAAGGCCAGCTAGCCAACCCTCAATCCTCAATCCCCAAGATCGAGGCCGCACTTGAGGCAGGTTTAACCCCTACCATCGTCGCTATCAACGTGCCCCCGGAAGTCGCTCTCGACAACACACTCAACCGCTTTGAGATTGACGGCCGAGGCGCGACGATTCATTCCATAGCGACCATCCAGAGCGGTCTACCCGATGGGTTGCAGCAAATCCGCGACCGCTTCGGAGACCAGGTAGCCTTTACCCTCATTGACCGATCCAATGGCTTAAACAACAGCACCGAACTACCGGGCTGGGAACAACTCGACAGACTCCAGAGAGGAAGCTATGACCAAATCAGAGATCGACTTACCGAATCACTCCAACAGCAATTCGACTCCAAGCGCATCTCAGACGACGCCTACAGACAAGCCCAAGGGTTTGCGACACTCGCCATCGGTGAAGGCGTATATCACGAGTATGGTTCGAGCACTCAACACGTTCAAGTCGCCAGCTCGGAAGAAATCCGCGAACTGAGACACCAGCTCGTAGACGAGTCCCTATCCGTCAACTCGCCGCCTCACCTTGCGCCGTTTGTAGATGAACTGGCCACGGCCCTTACAGCGGACGCCGCTCTTAACGTCGCCTTGCCCGACACATCCACCGACAATGCCGGTTCCGCCGCGCAGAAGGGAGACATTGACGATGGCCTTAGCATGTCGATTGAATAGGTGCATGGCGTTGTCTCTCGCCATCCTGCTATCCGCTTGCCTGCCGGTTACGGCGGGCGAACCCCGCCCGCCTTGCTCCCCGGTCAACGTCCAACTCTCCCCCGCGCAATTCGACAACCTGGCGCGTCATTGCGCGCCAGCCGTCTCCCCGGAGATCATGCGCGCCCTGGCGAAGACCGAGAGCGCCATGTATCCCTATGTCCTGTCCATCAACTACCCGGAGACGAGCGCCCGCCGCCGAGGCTATGACGGTAAGGTACTCTTGCTACGCCAGCCGCGCAGCAAGACCGAGGCGATCCACTGGGCCAAATGGTATCTATCGCAGGGTTACACCGTATCCATAGGACTCGTACAGGTCAATGTGGAAATGGCCCCCAGGCTCAGAGTTCCGCCTATGGCTCTCTTCGATCCCTGCATAAACCTTGCCGCAGGAGCCAAGATATTTCTCTCAGACTATGCGACCGTGCCCCACACTCAAGACGGACTCCTTGAGGCATTCTCCCTGTACAATAGCGGCACCTACTCTGTCGGCATCACAAACGGCTATGCCTCCACCGTTCTCCAAAACACGTCCAGATAAGGAGTTTCCATGCCAGCAATCCCTCCACCGCCCCCAGGCGCCCATCCCTGCCCGCAGTGTGCATCCAAGGGCATTGTCAGCCATTTGCGGATGAGCTACGACCCCGAATGCCTACAATGCGTTCGACACCCGGACTGCCGGTTTCAGATCCTTTTCGAGTATTTCGGCAGGGAGTTGCTTGACGAGGAAACCAAGCAACTGTGCGAACTCGGCAAGACAGATGTGATCGAAGGTTTTCTCTCCAGGGAAGAACACCGCCCATTCAGCGCCCGCCTCATTCTTGGGGAATCTACACGATGGCGTGTACGCCCAGAGTTCGACAACCAATGAATTAGCTTCTCTAAATCGAGACTTGAGACGGGGCGAGCGGGCCGCTGCGCAGCCCTACAACCCCGCGAGCGCATTGGATAGGGCACCTGTCTGCCTAGCCTGTTGGGGCCTGCGGCGACCTTAGGCATTTGGCGCGGAACGGAGGCGAAGAAGTGCCGAGCCGGGCACTCGGCATATAATCTGACCAGTCCAAAATAAAAGAGGTGCAATGCGAACAATCTGCACATTTCTTTTGGTCCTCGCGAGCTTTTCCTTTACGGCTTACGCGCAATCAATCGCTGAGATAGAAAAGGCTTGTCCGCAGGTGACGAAGCATCTGGAGGTTCCATCTCAAATTCTCATCGAAGGAAAACCCCCGCAAGTGGCCTTCCTCTTTTCCGATGGCGGAATAGATGTTTACATGATCCTCGAACCGCCAGCCGAGACTAAGGCGACCCCACCAATTAGCAAGCAGGAGCATCCGACTGTTGGTAAGCAACCCGCGTCTCCGCAACTGAACGTTCAGGTGGGGATCGCGACCAACGATACACGGAGCTGGAAGGAAAGCGGTTTTAGGTATTCAGGGGAGGCTCTTTGGGTCTATCAGGATGAGACGGCGCGCGAGGAAGCAGTGAAAGCCATGCTCAAAGGCAATTCTCCTGTAGGGTTCAATACCTATCTGTTTTACTCTAAGTTCAAGTTTGTCACATTCGACTTACGGCGTTTCGCTGGGGATACTGGGATCTTTAAGCACGGGAATTATTTTGAACCTGCTGAATGTGGCCCCGCATATCCGTACGGCTTGGTATCCGGAGGTCCAAACCTTAAAGTCAGGGAGACAAACGTGATTGGTGGGGATGTGAGCTTCGATGCCGTTCTTAACGATGGGAGCAAAACTGCATTACTTCTCTATCGAACCGAAAAAGCGATGGAGGCGAAAGAGAAATGGAAGGAACAAGCCAAGTAATGAGGTAATCTAACTATAGAGTTTCGCCAGGCCAGAGAGCCGCCCCGTCAGGGGCGGCTTTCACATTTTTAGCGAGTATCAATTAACCCGTTAGTTTAAGGCATGCACCGAGGAGGATCGATGACAGAAGATGCTTGGTTTGAAGAACGCAATGGTAGGCTCTGCTGCAAGAAAGACGGGATGCCACTCCAGCTGGTGTATAAACCTCGGAACCACAATGGAGGCTACATGAAACATCCCCCGATGGAGTGCCCTGGATGCAAACGGTATCCAACCGATGCTGAATTAGAGAGCTACCCTCATCTGAGAATTTGAGAAGTAAGACCTGAGATGGAATGCGTTGCTGTCTTGGTGGTGTGCCCGGCCTAGGCCGGGCACAAGAGAATGTGGGGTGTCATGCGGGTTACTGGCGCTGGGGCGCAGTCCAAGCAACGTCGAGGGACTGGACACCGAAAAAGTGCGCAGGGCTTGCCCGGCGTGCAAACAGGGTTGGTGCATTGCGAGGTAACGGTCCGCGCTTGCGCCTCGTGCTGGAACGCGGAAAGGCTGAGAATGGCTGCGCTCATCAGGCAGCATCTCGTGAATGGTTTACGCCAACTCCTACGCCAGTTCTCGGAGGCTGAGGGATGACACAAAGACGCCCATCTTGGACTTCTCTACAACCGTGCCGGCCGTCTCTGGCCGCGATCCGCTCTGCGGAGAGCCTTGACGGAAGTGTGTCCACCCCGCCGTCACAGGTGACGCAGCACCGTTCCTCTTTGGGATTGGGCGTCGTTCATGGTACGCTCACAATCGCAGTAGGCCGTTGCGACCGTGGCAGGAGCTTGCATTGTAGAGTGGTAGGCTTTTCAAGAGGTAGGTATGCCGAGACCAAAGTCGATTACACACGAACTTATCGTGAAGGTGCTCGAACAACTGAGAAAGAAGCGTGACATCCCAGCCCGTCGCGAATCCAAGAAATATGATCTGATCTATAAGGGGGAAAGGTATCCACCAAAGTATGTTTTGTCCCTCGTCAACCGTTTGGTCCCTCCAAACGCGAGATTGCGCCATTCCCGAGGAGGCAGGCGGACTAACGATTTCCTTGAGTCGAGAGACTTCAAACTTGTTCCGAAGGCCGCAGGGTCCCCTGGTCCTCCAGGGGGCGTCACAGGCAAGATTGCTAAACATGGTGGAGTTCCCAAGCCAAGGTCCACCAGCGCAATCACTCTATCCCGTATCCTTGACCCCCAGCAGTTGGACTATCGGAGAAGGACCGCTACAGAGGTTGGGGTCGCACGGAGACTTGAGGCAGCGTTAGTTGTAGAGTATCGGGACTGGCTCAAGAGAGATAACTGCGATGTTTCGGTGGCAAACTATCAAGGTCTCCGCTGCGACGCCTACGAGAAGAAGCGAAACAACCTGATCGAGGCCAAGTCCTCAAACAAACGCGAGTACATCAGGATGGCGGTAGGCCAGTTGTTGGACTATCGCTTCCTTGGGAGAGAGAAGTTCAACGATCCACACATGGCAATTCTTCTCCGGAGAAAACCGGAACCGGGGATACTGACTTGGCTCGATGAGCTGAAGATCAAAGTCATCTGGAAGCAGCGGAAGGCATTCAAGGATAATGCTGGTGGACTTTTCATCTAAACTGCTCGACAGCGGCCTTGCTCAAATAGCCCTCAGAAACGGTCCTTTGTGGTGCAAAGATGTAGGAGGATTGGAAAAGTCATGACGAAAGAACAACAGGTTGCTTACGACAAAGCCCAAGCTGATATTGCTACTACGTCTGCCACACTCAAGGGTGCAGCAGATCGATATGCAATCGCCGCATTCAGAGTTTGTGATGATGCGGAAATGCAGCAGCATGAAGCTCGGTATCAGAATGCGTGCAACACTCATGCAGCCGCTATAAAAAGGGCCGTAGCGGTTCTACGTGCGGCTGGGATTTCTATACCACAATAGAGGCCGTGTGTGACTGGAGGCTCAATGAAACGTGAACGCTTTGAGATCAATCCGCGTCCTGCCGAAGTTGGCGGTGGTTGGCAAGTGCTGCTGATAGGCCGCGATGAGGAAACAGGGGAAGAGATCGACATGGGCGGCGGCGTCATCCCTGCGGCAGAAGGCGAAGACGACAAAGACGCCTACGCGGACCTGTTAGAAGTCGGCGAAGATTGGTTAGCCGTAGATGCTGAGGCGTGAGATGTTGGAGTTCTTCAGGACACCCCGAAACCTCCGCATCGTGGCTGGAGGTCTCGGGTTTCTTGGGATGCTGTACGGGTTGACCGCTGTGCTTTGTCTCGTGCGGCGGGATTACTCCCACGCTCTGATTTCTAGTCTCGCCCTGGTTGTGATGGTGGGACTGGGCCTTGCGGCCTGGCTGAAGTCGGCCAGTCGTTCAATACCTGAGTGGCTTCGGGCCGGGTGCTTTGTGTTGGCCCTGGCTCTGTTCTTTGCGGTGTTTCGTTGATCGTGGTCGCAGAAACGCTTGAGCAACAAGTAGCCGACTTGACGGCAACTGTCTTGGCACTCAAGAATGAGAACTGACGGCCAGAACAATAGCGCGATCGGAGGACACATGCACCACGTACAGAACCAGGCACAGAATCTCGTTTTTGGATTCGTGATGTTCGCAGGAATCATCGTATCGGGAGCCGTTCTCGCCCTTGTGTTCCTGTTGAAAATCATGAAGCCGTTTACTCGTATTCGCCTCATACGCAAAGGCAGACGCAATCTGTTTCCCTATTCTTATCGTTGACACGGACCAGGGTTTTTGTTGCATCATTTATTTAGCCGGTAAAGTGCTGGTTATACTCAATTCTGCCACTTGATATGGTCCAATCCTGCCGAGAATATAGTCCATTGCTGCCACCCAGTACACAGGCATCCTGCCAAGGGAGGGACGAGAGAAAAGGCAACATCATCGACGCCGGAGGCGTGCTGAAGTGTTTACCGAAGTGTTACTGACGGGTGGCCGGTCGTACATCCAGAATGGTCAAACCTGATTTCTTCCCCGGCACCCGGGCCACCCGCCACCCAACTTTATGGTTTATTCAAGGGTGCGCCACCCACCGCCATCCGCCAGCACTACGGCGTAGTCAACATGATGTTCCCGGCGGTGGACCTCTTCCAGTCCACATTTGCATTGAGCCACTTTTCAGCCTTGATGATTATTTCTTCAGCCGCAGCCCTCCAAATGGTCGTACCGACACCACTTTGCAGTTTCGTTGCTGGCTTCCAGGCGGCACCATCCCGCACACTAAGCGTGGCAACTATGGTCTTAGAAGCCGGCTGGCCACTCATTGCTACGGCCTTGCGCTCCACGACAACGAGCAAGAAATCTGCTTCGGATTCGTTGTCAGTCACAATTAAACCATGGGTCGCTTTCCTTAGATCCTTCACTGTTGCGTCCAATTCTGAATCTGCAAACTGTTGGCCGTTGACTTCAGTTGTTGCCGCCTTAATGAGTATCTTCCAAACCTTCTGATCGGCCGCTTGAGTTGTAACCGGGCTTATAACAGTGAAGATTGCGAAAACGACACTTGCCAATAGGACTGATACGTTGCGCATGGAATTCCTCCGGGACAGAGTTTACCACAGGTAATTGCTGATGCTCGGTGATTGAGGTCTCAGAGCAGAGCAATGGATAGAACACCATGCGAGCCGCTGAGCAATAGCGATCAATTGACGAAGCGGGAAACTTGGTAACCAATACACAACGTGGGCGTCTCGGTGTGAATCAAGAAGCGGGTGGCCCGCCCTTGATTAGCTCAGCCAATCTGGGTGCCCCATCCTTTTCACGTTCTTTGTGTAAAGGGTGGGAATCCACAACCTCGACCGTATGTTTTTCCCAAAGAATCGGAGTGTCTTGATTCCCACCCTTCGAGCAAGATACGCTCGAAGGGTGGGGCACCCGGCGCTTCGAAGTAGTCGTTACCGGATTCGGTGTCTCTTTCTTTGCCGGTGAAATTGGACGCTGCACTGGACGCTGCGCTAGTGCAACAAGTGGCGGCGTCCGTCATAAGTATGGGGCCTCACGTCGTAAGCATAAGCCCAAGTTCTGGAAAGGGTTGGGCCACTGTCATTGTTCACATAATACCCGGTCAGAAGACCATCACGAAAAGCTTTCTCAGGTAGAAGCCCTAGCTCTGTCTGTATGGTCGGCCACCCGTCAGTCGCCCCCCCGTCAGTAACACTTCGGTAAACATTGTGGATCGGCGGAGTTCACTTTACCTGCTGATCATTTATCTGAAAGACCTGAATGGAACTGTGTGGCGGCAGCAAAACAGTATAACGGGTGGCAGCAAAGCACTATATCCAGCAGTAAAGCGGAGGTGAGCCATGCTGGAGAGCATCTCGCCAAGGAATAGCCGGTTGGAGACTCATCTAAGCCGATGAGCAGCCGGGGATGGATTAAACTCTGTTCCCGGTTTCTTAACATACATCGGATTGATAGATTTCCCCGTATAAAAAGCAAATAACTAGGCTCTAGGATGACCTATAAGCGTTCCGCGAAGTGCTCCTGATGGTTTCCTATCACCGATTTCTTTACCATGCATCGGATACATAGATTTCCCCATGCCTGTTTTCAAAACTCACCTTTCAAGACGCCACGAAGTCGCACTCCACCGATCTAGTTTCTGCCTTTCGGTTTCCCTTAAAAGCAACTGCAAATGACCAGGGCGGGGAGAAGTCTCTCCCCCCGTCGAGCCAACGATACAGCCGTTGTCTCTCTCTTCCCTACTCTGCGGGGATCCCCCGCAACGCCCCGGCCATCGGGCCTACAGCCCCCTCGTGGAGCTGCGTCGCAGCTCGGCAGCCGAGATCCGCCCTCTGCTGCCACCAATGCCCTATCGAGGCCAGCGCGACCGCTCCGCTGGCACCTTTCCGGTTTCTGCCGATCATGCCGCTGGCCTTAATTCTCCAGTGTCCAGCCCTGCCAAATGAAGCGTCGGACGACGAGTGGAAGCGCGAGACAGGCGAGGTCCAGAGCTACCAGCATACCCAGGCGGGAAGCTGGCTGCACATCGACCCGCAAGGCCAGTTCTACGACCGCCAGGCACAGCCGATTACGCGAGAGGCCGTCCTTGAGCAAGCCGGCCAATCCTCGGCTCACTCATTGGGCGACAAGGGCCAAGTGCAGTCAGGCAATAAAGACACGACCGACCTCGGCCTGAGCCTTTAAACCGCGCCAATTGCTGTCTTCCCATGCAAGGCAAGCCAGTTGACAAGACCACCACTCCGTCCGTTGTAATTCGTCATTACAAATGGTTAAACATGACGGGAATCTGACTCACAATACAAGGGTTGTCTCATCGGGAGGGACTCACCAATCTGGAGGTCTACTGACTAGGATTTTTTTGCAGCCAATCCTCTGCTGCCTTGCGAACGAGCGGCGAACTATCTGCGGTCGACCGGTCTAGCACGACTTTCCGCACCTCTCGATCCGTAAATGGCTCTAAAGCTCGAATGGCGACCCGGCGGTTGAAGTCATCTTCGTCTCCAACTCCGCGCAAAAGCGCCACGCGCACTTGAGCAGTAGCTGCAATTCCCAACGGTGATTGAGCGCTCGGGTTCACCATCTTTTCCATTACTCTCAAAACTCCGTTTCGGACGCCACTGTCATTGGAATCGAGCGCCGGGAGTGTGACTGGAAGCGCTTCTTCACCGAGAACTGCCAGACCGTCTGTCGCCAGGTTCCCGGTCTTGACCGCGCCGAGCAGAGCGTCAGCGGAGCGCGCATCATGCAAGGTCGCAATACACCAAATCAGATCCCCATAGTAGTTTGAGAATTTCTCCCCAAAGGGACTCAATACGCGAATGTTTTCACGCCTCAAAAGGTCGATCAGCGCCGGCACAATGATTTGCCGCTCACTCTGGTGATCGCGCAACAGCTTCGAAACGTTTTCACCCATATTTAATCGCTCCCCAAGCACTGGACCCAAAATCCTGTAAAATGCCTCCATTCGGACGTTTTCGTCTGCGCTTTGGAACTGGCCAAGGGAAATCGCGATCGATTGCGCTAGGCCGCTAGGTGCGAGCAAGAGTGCTAACAAAGCAACAACAAAGACAGAATTGATTCTTGCGATCTTCATAGATCATCCCTCACTATTAGTGATTGCGCCAATCGCCATGCACACAACCCGAACCACAAGGCCCTGTCCAAGGTTCGATATAATCTGCTTGTGCTTCGTTCGCGGCATTCGACAACAGGTTGTACTCCGCTTGCGTTTGCGGTACGTTTCTCAGGTCCACAGCATCCCCGAATATGTGCCGACTGTTGGGAACCCCGCCAACTGCTTGGTTGTGCGCCGGCGCTCTATATGCGCTATTGACGTACCGGGGCACGCCACCTGCGTCCGCTCGCCAGAGATCCAATCCGTAACCCGACGACGCCGGGGCAGTTAGTGGATAACGGATAATAGCCCACGAATATGAGTCATTGACGTTCAACTCCGCGAAGGCAAAATAGACACTATGCGCCGTTTTCGTAAAAGAGGCGCAAGTTGGTGAGAGATAGCCTCCATAGGTGGCATACTCGGCGATCATCTGATCCCGCTCGTCACCGCAGCCGGTTTGGGTTGCGGGGTTGACCGTCAGCGAATAGCCCTGCGATGCCGTCTTCTGCGGACTGCTGTTGTCTGTGACCGTCACCGTGATGCTGAACGTGCCGGAGACCGTCGGCGTGCTGTAGAGAGCGCCTGACGACGAGTTCATCAACATGCCGCTGGGCAGGCCAGAAGCCGACCAGGTGTAGGGCTGAGTGCCGCCCGTAGCCGTGATTCCTTGCTGGTACGCCACGTTCTGGGTTGCCACAGCCAGCGAAGTGGTCGTGATCGAAATTCGCGAGGTTCCGGGGTTGACAGTAATCGAGAGCGCGGCAGTCGCACTGCCGGCTGAGTTGCTGGCAGTGACCGAGTAATCAGCGCTGGAGGCCGCAGCCAAAGGCGTGCCTGAGATGACGCCCATGGAGGTGTTCAGGCTCAGACCGGCCGGAAGAGCTGGCGACACGCTATAAGAACTCACGTTTCCGCCGCTGCTGTTGGGCGTGTTGGGCGTGATTGCTACTCCAACCGTGTAAACCGCTGGGTTGGTCGAATACGTCAGCCAGTTCGGAGCCGTCACGTACGTATTGACAGTAATCGTGAGTGCCACAGTCGCGCTGCCGGCGGAATTGCTGGCAGTGACAGTATAAACAGCGCTGGAGGCCGCAGCCGTAGGCGTGCCTGAGATGACGCCCGTGGAGGTGTTCAGGCTCAAACCGGCCGGAAGAGCTGGCAACACGTTGTAGGAGCTCACGTCTCCGCCGCTGCTGTTGGGCGTGTTGGGCGTGATCGCTGCTCCAGCCGTGTAAGCCACAGGATTGGTCGAATACGTCAGCCCGCTCGGAGCCGTCACGTACGTATTGACAGTAATCGTGAGTGCCACATTCGCGCTGCCGGCTGAGTTGCTGGCAGTGACCGAGTAATCAGCGCTGGAGGCCGCAGCCGTAGGCGTGCCTGAGATGACGCCCGTGGAGGTGTTCAGGCTCAGACCAGCCGGAAGAGCTGGCGACACGCTATATGAGCTTACGTCTCCGCCGCTGCTGTTGGGCGTGTTGGGCGTGATCGCTGCTCCAGCCGTGTAAACCGCAGGGTTGGTAGAATACGTCAGCCCGCTAGGCGCCGTCACCGCGGAGTTGAGCGTGATCGAGAGTGCGGCAGTCGCGCTGCCGGCTGAATTGCTGGCAGTGACCGTGTAAATAGCGCTGGAGGCCGCAGCCGTAGGCGTGCCTAAGATGACGCCCGTGGAGGTGTTCAGGCTCAGACCGGCCGGAAGTGCCGGTGACACGCTGTAGGAGCTCACGTTTCCGCCGCTACTGTTGGGCGTGTTGGGCGTGATTGCTACTCCAACCGTGTAAACCGCAGGGTTGGTAGAATACGTCAGCCCGCTAGGCGCCGTGGGGACATTATTACTTGTACTAGTCCCCCCTCCTCCGCTGCATGAAATGAAAAATACACAACCTAGGATACTGGCAATCAACACGAACAAGCGATTCACGTTCACATTGCTCCTAAAGTTGTCTTATTTGTTGGAAGACAGCTTTGTCATAGGATCTGAAATGCCGCGATTGGCAAACACACTCGCCGCTTATTGGCGTCTGTTTTGTCGTCAAGGAATGTGTGCGCATTTTACCGCAGCAATAGTTGCCATGTCAAATTCCCCCCCAGAACCCGCATACCAGCCTGGACTGAGAGTTTGGAATCGACAAAAGATTCGCAACATGTTTTTTCATGCGACTTACGGTTTGCCATGCTGCGGAGATTGGCTTTTACTTTGGGCGGCTCCAGTTATCCGGTCGGTCGTCTACTCCGCAAGCCATTTCAAGCCTGCGGACCGCTACGCTGGCGATTCCGTGCTGCCAATTTTGCAAATGGCCTTGAATGATTTGTGTCCACCTCGCCGTGACCGCCCCATTCATCCCTTCAGCCGGCATCCGAACTGACAGCAGCGAACCCCGCCGCCAAGAGCGCCCCTCAAACCAAGGAACCAAAGAATCAAATGCACTCGGCCCCATGTCTTCCCGCCAATGGCAATCGTTGACCACCCGCGCCGGGGGTTTTCGGCCTGACCCGCGAGGTTCCGGCAGACTCTTTGAGCTGAGGCCATATCTCCTTTTTGGTCACAATCAACTCGGCCATCATCGAGGCGTCAAGAACGCTCTCGCCCTGCGGCGGCGGCGCAAACTCTTCCGCTGCGCTTTACGGATTCCTCTCCCCGGGCAAGCTGTGGTCCCTCTCCGCAAAAGACTTTGCTTGGCACTTGGGAGTTCACTGCGCCCCATGTCCGTTCCGGCAGTATGTCCCGATTCACTCGCGACCAAATTCAAAAGGAGAACATCATGTCCAGCTACAAAAACAACGTCCACCTCGAAGGCAACCTCGGCAAAGACGCCGAAAAGAAGTTCACCCCCAACGGCGATGTAGTCAACTTCAGCATTGCCGTCAACGAGCAGTGGGAAGACAAGGACGGCACCGAGCACAAGCACACCGATTGGTTCCAGATTCAGGTTTGGGGGCCGTTGGCGAAGTTCGCCGCCACCCTCAAGGCCGGGACGCCGGTCATCGTTGAAGGCAAGATCAAGCCTGAGACGTACACGGCTGACGGCGTGGAACACAAGACGTTTTCGATCAAGGCCGACTACATCCGCAAGATCGACTACTCGGCACCGAACGAAGCCAGCGAAACCAAGGCGGCCAAGCCCGCCAAGAAGAAGGCCAAGTAGCACCCGCGCAATCTGGAGGCGGCTCTTCGGAGCCGCCTTCTACTATGGCTGCTGAGAACCATCTGGCACCGGGTCAACGCCTTCGCCATCCTCAGCTTCCGTGTAACCTGGGAATCGAGAATCTCTCCCGGATACTGTGGCGTTTGTACTAAGCCGCTGGCGCGGCGGACGCTGCGGCGTTGGGCGTCCCCCAGATTTGTAGGCCATTTAAGGTTTGGGTCACAAGGAGGTTTTTGTGACCCAACTTCGGCAGAAGATGCTGGATGAGCTCCAGCGTCGCAACTACTCACAGAACACGGTCAACACCTACATGCATGCGGTAGAAGAGTTTTCCAGGTATTTTCACCGCTCGCCAGACAGGTTGGGACCTGATCATATTCGGCAGTATCAGGCCTATCTGTTTCGAGAACGCAAGCTCCAGGCAGGGACGATTGCGTTGTGCACCGCAGCTTTGCGTTTTCTCTACGTCAAGACGCTGCGACGCCCGTATTTGCCCGAGCACATCCCATTTCCCAAGCGTCCCAGACAACTTCCCGTAATCCTCAGTCCAGCAGAGGTTCAGCGGGTGATTGATGCAGCAGAGAACCTGATGCGCCGTGCCATGGTGATGACACTGTACTCAACCGGCATCCGCTGCTCAGAGCTTTGCCATCTCAAGGTCTCCGATATCGACAGCGAACGCATGGTCATTCGTGTGCACAAGGGCAAGGGCGGTCGCGACCGCGATGTTCTCTTGTGCCCCAAGCTGTTGGAGACTCTGCGCGAGTACTGGCGCTGGATGAAGCCCAGAACCTACCTATTCCCAGGTACGGTGAACAACTGGAGGGCAGATAAGCCCATTACTCCGAAGGTCGTGTGGAAGGCCGTGAACGAAGCCGGTAAGCGCGCCGGCATCAACAAGCGCGTTGCGCCGCATCTGCTTCGACACAGCTTCGCGACCCACATGCTGGAAGCCGGTGCGGATCTGCGCACGATCCAGGTTCTGCTCGGCCATGCCAAGATCGGCGATACCGCACTCTACCTGCATCTGTCCCGCCGCCATCTACAGGCAGTTGCCAGTCCGCTGGAAGCAATCGATGTTTCCAGCCCCGATGAAGTGAAGCGTTCCAGGAGGCTGATGAAGCGATGAGCCGGCCCACCCTTGAGGTGGCCGACATCGTCCGCGCAGCGGGCAACAGATTCTGGGAGGAGCACAAGCAACACTTTGCATGGGTGCATCGCAAGGTGCTCGACGCTATCGTCCGCTGCCGCACCGCGGCACTGGGCGGTCATCGTGATAAGTGCGTCCGCTGCGGCCATCTGACCGCCTCTTATAACTCATGCCGCAACCGGCATTGTCCGAAGTGCCAGGGCAACGCACGCGCCAAGTGGCTGGCTGCGCGCTCGGCTGAACTGTTGCCTGTTCCGTACTTCCATGTGGTCTTCACGCTGCCGCATGATCTGTCCGCTCTTGTCCTCCAGAACAAGCAGCTACTCTACGATCTGCTCTTCCGCACCAGCGCTGCGACGATGCTCGAACTTGCTCGCGATCCGAAGCACCTCGGAGCCGACATCGGGTTCCTCGGCGTGCTCCATACCTGGGGACAGAACCTTGAACACCATCCCCACGTCCACTACATCGTTCCCGCCGGTGGCTTGGCTCTCGATGGCTCCAGATGGATCGATTCCTCGCCACGCTTCTTTTTGCCTGTCTACGCACTGAGCCGCATCTTCCGCGGCAAGTTCGTTGCTGAACTGAAGCAACTCGTTGCGCAAAACAAGTTGCAGTTCCACGGCTCGCAAAAGTATCTGGCCACTCCAGGCTGTTTCGCCACCTTCCTCCGGCAACTGTTTCGACAGGACTGGGTCGTCTACGCCAAGCTACCTTTCGGCGGTGCCGAACACGTTCTCAACTACCTGGCACGCTACACTCATCGCGTCGCCATCTCCAACCATCGGCTCGTAGCCTTCGAGAACGATCGCGTCTCATTCCGCTGGCGAGACTATGCCCATGGCGGCAAGAACAAGGTCATGACCGTCTCAGCAGACGAGTTCCTTCGCAGATTTCTTCTTCACGTTTTGCCCAGAGGCTTGGTCCGCATCCGCCACTTCGGTTTCTTCGCCAACCGAAGAAGGGAAACCGCTCTCGCACGCTGCCGCAAGTTGCTCGGCACAGCGACCAGCACAGAACGCCCCGAAGCAACCAACTTGCCGCGTTGCCCTGCCTGCTCAGCAACCATGCTGGTCTTCGAACGGTTCACGTGTGCTCAACTCTACTTCCAGCCTCAACTGAGCCTCGCCAACCAACGGAGGTGCAGCGTTGACAGCTCATAAAACATCCATGGCCCACGATGCATCTACCCCGGTCGCCCCATGGCATGCTCGTGCATGCAACGCCGTCCTATGTCCTCAAGCTGCTCACGCACCCTGTATACGGCGCTCACGCACACCTTGCAGCACTCAGTTCCGCTCACCTAAGGAGCTCTCCCCACTCCGCTGCTTCAGTTACGTGCTAACAATAGCCACCATCGGCAACACGGCGCGATTGAAAATACATAAGTAGATCACCGCATCCGCCGCAAACGCCAACGGCTCAGTACAAACGATCCTATCGAAACTGCCCCGGACGAATGAACCGGGCTCAACCTCGCCTCGTCTGCCGGGGCAGTCCCGATAGGAACCTAACGTTTTTCGGGAGTGATCCGTGGCTGGGAAGGGTTCATGCAATCCCAGGTCTCAAAATCGAGACCTGGGGCACCCAATTTTTTGGCAGGTCAGAAGTGGGCCACCCGCCGGGTCATTTGAGTTACTATGGACGCGAGATATTCCCCCCGATACAGCTCGCAACATACTCGACCCACGATTCAATGCCCCATGTACACGCGCAAGATACAAGACCTCCGGGGATCATGTGCGAAAAGAAATCTCCTGACTGCTGCTTGCTAATACCGCGGGCCTCCAACTGCTGCATAAGTTCCTTACGTCGCTCGGTGCTTCCAAGAAGATGGTATATCTGGGCTTGATTGTTGTGAGGCGCAGTAGCATCGCATTTTGGGGAGTTATTTGGCCTGTGCACCCTCCCGGTTCGACCAGCCGCCGACGATCCAATAGTACCCTTTAGACTTGCAACCTCCTCCACGAGATCCCGCAATACTGTATCAGTCGTAACCGATTTGGCGGCGCTATCGAGGGCCGCCACCCGCCTAACTGCGTCCATCGGCCGATAAAACGCACCGCTTTCCGCAGACTTGATATGTTCGACAATTTGCGTGATATTCGTTTCCAAGGAAAACATTTCGCGATCTTCCATGATGATGCGCTGGTTAGCTATGTCGAACGGCAATTGCTGTTTCTTCCAGGCTAAGATTACGACTGGAAGATTAAAGGCATGACGTATTCCAAGCTCGTACATAACATTGGGATTTGGGCTCTCTTCAGCCGTGACGCCTCCCAAGTCGCAAAGAACCATCTCAGATTGGACGAGGCTCAGCCTAATCTCGTCATTGATTGCAGTTGGCGTGTGCGCATTCGCCGCCAACTGCGGGGTGTACCCCGCTTTTTCGGCACCCGTTGCGAGGCACTCTTTGTACCATCCCTTGAACCATTTAATCTCAGATTCGGTTCGTCCGTAAGGCATGACGACAAAGCACACACGCTTCGATTCCTTTTCCATCAAGCTCACCTACCCAGCCTTGGCACAGCACTAACAGCAAACATGACCTGCTTAGTCCCCGCGAATACCGGACTCGCTGCATTTCTATGATCTCCCAGGAAACCGGGCAGCCAACGGCATCATTGGGAGTCAGGGTTCCGCGGTTTCGCGGATATCTCACGACCATCCCCATACAACGGGCGATGATCCGATATGCGCGTTTTATGGCGGCAGCCCTTTCCAACGACCGTTCAACCGGGCATTTCAGCATCAACGCCCACTGGTCGAACACTCCCGAATGGCGACCGGCGTTTCCTGGGAGACTACATTGTACTATTTCGCGGCTGACGGTGGCCCAGATTTAGAATGCCCGAGCCTGAACCATACTCGGCTGGGCGGGCGGCGCAGGTTTGAGGGCGGGTTGCCGGTCCTAACCGTGCGTGATGTGAGTTCTCCCGCCACCGGGGGTGCCCCAGGTCTCGTTTTTGAGACCTGGGAAGGCTCGAAAGTTTCCGCCAGCAGAGATTTTCCCAAAAAGTCGGCAAGTATCAACCAAAATGACTTCGAGACTGTTGCTTTTTGGGTTTTAGGAGACAGACCAAGTCACTTATTGAGGTACTCAGGCCGCGCCGCGCAAACAGTCCGATGCATTTTCTACTGCATTATTCATTAGGTCATGGGCTGCTTCGTGATCTTTGATGTATGTCCCGAATCATAAATGGCAGGCTTTCTCCAAAGCTACAACACTTACAAATACACGTAACTAACTTTCCACCCGTTTCAGTGAGGGCTCCTGCCCTACGCTCCAGGCACGCCGCAGTAAAAAACGGCACGTCTTGCGCTACCCCTCTAGCGGACCTGTGTCCTGTCCGCAACGCCTACCCTTTAGAAACCCTTCCTAAGGAGCTCCGCCCCTCGCGCCCGCAAGGGGTATCCCCAGTCTTCCGTACTGCGCTGCGCTCCGTTTGTGCAGACCAAGGGGCTTTCCACTCTCGCTGCGCTCCGTTGCAAGCCCTGGGTGATTCCCCTCCCCTTGCAGTTGCTACCCCCGCAGGCGTGGGCCTGGGCCAAGGCGTAGTTGTTAGCAACTACACTGCCCCAATTCAGGAGCAACAACAAAGGAGAATCACCGATGAGAAGCGCAGACCTTACCACCGCAAACACTGTCAACACGTCCACCCAAAACCCCAACCAGCCGCAGCAGAAGCAGACCGCGAAAGAAGTAATCGCGGCAAATGTGCAAGCCCTGATTGAGCAGTTGGAGCAGGGACACAGCGAAGGACTTACCGCCTATCTAACCGCGATGGGCAGATTTCACAATTATAGCCTTGGCAACATTTTGGAGATAGCGCGGCAGAAGCCAGACGCAACCCGCGTTGCTGGCCTCTATGCGTGGAACCAGCTTAAGCGGAGAGTCAAGAAGGGAGAGCACGGCATCCGCATTCTTGCTCCTGTGATCGGCATCAAGCGCAAGAAGGATGAAGAGGCAGAGAAGGACATACGCACACAGAATCATGGTGTGTTGGTTGGGTTCCGTTCGGCCTATGTCTTCGATGTGAGTCAGACCGACGGCGAGGAGCTTCCCGAACTGTCAACCAAGGTAAGCGGAGATGTGGGCGAACGCCGGGAACGACTGATTGATTTCGTAGTCGCGCAAGGCATTCAGCTTGAGTTCAAGGAGTCTATCGCCCCCGCATTGGGAGCCAGCTACGGCGGAAAGATCGTCTTGCTTCCCGGCCAGTCAACAGCCGAAGAATTTTCAACTTTGGTCCATGAGCTAGCGCACGAGATGTTACACAAGGCCGACCGTCGCACAGAAACAACCAAGATAGTACGCGAGACAGAAGCTGAAGCGATTGCTTTTGTAGTGGGCAAAACTATCGGTCTCGACACTGGCAGGGTATCGGCGAACTACATCCACCTTTACCACGGAAACGCGGCACTGTTGGCCGAGAGCCTGGAAGTTATCCAGCGTACCTCAGCCGTCATTCTTTCCGCTCTTGAAACACCGAGAGCGGAAGACGCGCAAGAAGCAGAACCGGAACTGGCGAAGGCCAGCTAAGCAATCATTTTCAGCGCGGGCGGCCTCACGCCGTCCGCTCAACCTCCGGAACGACCAACCCGCTCAAGGAGAGCAACTATGAACCCGAACACCACCACCGAATACCGCGACCTTCCTCTTGCCGTTCTCACCGAGTCAACCACCAACCCCCGCCGCATCTATGACAATGCCGCTCTCAAAGAACTTGCCGAAAGTATTCGCGTTCAAGGAGTGCTTTCGCCCTTGCTTGTCCGGCCTTTGAACGAGCGTGGCTTCGAGATTATCGCAGGAGCGCGGCGCTACCGGGCCGCGCAAATGGCAGAGGCCGAAACCGTCCCTGTGCGCATCGTCAACCTTACCGACGCGGAAGCATTGGAGGCGCAGTTAGTCGAAAATCTGATTCGCGCTGATGTGCATCCGATGGAAGAGGCGAACGGCTTCCGCGCGCTTCTCAACTTGGAAGAGCCGAAATACTCCATTGAACAAATAGCCGCAAGATGCGCCAAGAGTCCGGCATTTGTGGCCGCCCGATTGAAATTGACCGAGCTTTCGCCCGTTGTGGTCGATGCGTTCTACCGCGAGGAGATAGGCACCGGACACGCGCTGTTACTGGCGAAGCTACAACCCGCACAGCAGGAAGAGGCGCTCAGTGCTTGCTATCAGGAGCAGTATGGAAGCAATAACAAATCGAAGCGCACTCTGTTACCCGTGCGCAATCTTCAACAGTGGATTGAGCATAACATCCTTTTGGAACTCGCCACCGCCCCATTCTCAAAAGCAGATACACAGCTTGTGCCGGAGGCTGGTACTTGCGTCGAGTGCCCGAAGCGCACAGGGCATAACAAGCTACTTTTCGCCGACATGGGAACAGGGCAGAAAGATTCATGCTCAGACCCGAAATGCTATGCCGCGAAGTTGGATGCACACATCCGGCAGACTATCGCGGCAAAACCGAAGCTGGTACAAATCAGCACGGCCTATGGTCAGCAGAAGGAAGGCAGCACCACGCTACCGCGAAACAAGTATGTCGAAATCCGGCAGGAAAAGCCCAAGACGAAAGAAGAGGCCGCGCGCCCGGAGTTCAAGACGTGCAAGTACACCACCGAGGCCATTGTCTCCGAAGGCAGCGAGAGGGGCGAAACGCGCACGGTTTGCGCTCAGGCAGATTGCCCGGTGCATCACGCCAAGAAGCAGACCAGCACATACGAACCGAAATCGAATGTGGAGGAGCAGAAGCGCCGCCGCGAGGAAGCTCTTGCCCAGGCGACCGGACTTCGCACACTCGCCGCCATCGTCGCAGCGGTCCCGGTGCGATTGATGAAGCGCGACCTGCTTTTCGTGATCGAGCGACTGGCGACGTTGCTGGACGAACGCCGTTTGGAGATTGTCGCCCGTCAACGCGGCATCAAGAAGGCAAAGGACAGCGACTCTATCGGGAAGCTGTTTACGGCCTACTTGCGTCATGTCGAGGAGAGCGCGTTAGGTGGTTTGTTGGTAGAAATCACCATCCTACACGCGGCCACCAAGCAGAACGCCGCACAGGTACTCCGCGATGCAACGACCGCGTACAAAGTTGACGTGGACGCCATCAGCCTCAAGGTCAAGCAGGAGTTCGCCGCGAAGGAGAAAGCCAAGCTGGCGCCGAAGCCGGCAGCGAAGGCCACGCCGCCAAAGGCCAGAAAAGCGGCTTGAGGTCAGGAGTCAATTCGGGGGTCTGCTTCGGCAGACCTCCATTTTTGTGCGCCCGTCTTCCCACCCTGAAGGACGCTCCAGGAGACCGGAGCGTCATGTTTTGCCCGCCCGACGGGCGAACTCCCTTGAAAGTCGCGCATCTTACATCTGGGATGCTGTTTATGATTGCACTTGTAGATACGCCCCCGGCCGTATAAACGGTCCACGCGGGCGAGATCTCCGGCGAGATTCCGCCCGCCTCACTCCCCACATCGAGGCCCACCAAGCCCCCACTGTCAGAAACACATCGACGCGGCGATTGTGGCCCGTGCCATGTTCTCGTCTGGACATTGGGAAAACACCGGACGCAAGAAGATTCTGCGACCGTGCCCCAAGGGTTGCGGTAAGGAGTACGGGGCGCGGGAGATGAAAGCACACATCCCGCGTTGCGACGGGCCGCCCGCTACGCCCCCGGCACCCCACCCGCGAACAGGCACTAGAAGCTGAGAGTCAACCAGCCCAGAGCCATCGAGTTAACGAGGAAGGGATCAACTCAACTTTGCCCCGCCCGTGCCTGCTTCGCCACCAAATGATGAGGCATTCCCAGGGCAACCTCTGAAGGAAGATATCCGTTGCATGAAGCCCACGGCTGAGACCTCAACTGGCGATTGCGGCATCAGCATTCGGTTTCATCGCTTCTGACCACTGAACACGCGGCGAAGATGCGGCCATTGCTGCAATGATTTATCGTTATCAGTATGAACAGCAGGAACCGACATCCCGTATGGACATGGCTACTCCGTGAGTTGCTGTTCTGGCTTCACCTTCGGAAGAAGGGGCGACGCACCGCGGCTCCTCACGCCCGAAGGACCTGTAGCAGCCAAAATTGGCTAAATTTGCACAGTTTCCCTGCACAGATACTGCACAGCCGAAAACTTGCATGTTATCTCCAATGAAAACAATGTGATGCAGAAGTTTTATCACTCGCTCAGGATGACAGCAAAGATGGGGCACGGATATCTTATGTATTTACGGGCCGGATCAATATCGCCTGTTTTTCGCCGCCCGGTAAACTTGCGCCCTGTGTTTCCCGTCTACCCTCATGGGGGAACCATGGGGACTCATTATCGCTGCCCGTGCTGCGGGTGCAAGACGCTGGATGCGCCCGGCGCGCTTGCCTTGTGCCCGGTCTGCTGGTGGGAGGACGACGGCCAGGAAGACGTGGACGCCGCCGAGGTTCGCCTGACGGTGAACGGCGGCCTCAGCCTGGACGAGGCCCGCACCCACTACGCCCACTGCGGCGCGGCCCATCCCCGCTTCCTGCCGTACGTCCGCAAGCCCCAACTTACTGAGCAGTAGACCGGGGTCCCCACGGATTCGGGGCCCCCGGCGACTCGGGGTCCCCAACGAGCGATTTGTGCTCGTTGGGGTGAGGGAAGCGATCTTTGCTCGCTGGGGTGAAGGGACAGGTCTTCGTCCGTGGGGTGGAGTAGTGCCTTTCACGGTCCCCTTTTGCACTGAAAGCTGTCCGGCCGGTTTGATTCTTCCAGCAAATCCTCTTACCATGAGAGCAGGCCGTTCCTTGTCCGCACGGCGCGGGTAAAGCCCCGTGCGGTAGCCCGCGGCGGCAGCCTGCCGCCATTGGTGGTGGTTTGCGGCTCAAAACAGGCGGTTTATCCCTCAGCCTGGTAGTTGGTTCGGCGCGCACAGCGCATGGAAGGCAAAACGTTGAGTTCTACCGACACAGTCGATATCATCCCCCAACCTGACGCAGCCGAGGGGTCGAACGAAAGCCTCGAAGAGGCGCACGATCACGAAGGTCACGATCATGACCATGCCGGCCACGACCATGCGCATGGCCCGATCCTGAATCCGGAGTGTACCCGCGAACTGGTGCTGGACATTCCCGCCGAAGAGGTTTCCAAGGCCTATCGGACGGTGACAGGCAACTACCGGAAGTACGCCAAGATTCCCGGCTTCCGCGCCGGCAAGGTGCCGGAGACGGTCATCCGCCGCCGCTTTGCCGAGGGAATCCGCAAAGACGTGATCGACGGCCTTTTGCCCGATCGCTTCAACAAGGCGGTCCTCGACCTGGGCGTTAGGCCGGTCGGCGAGCCGCGGGTGCTGGAGATGACCGTCGAGGACGGCCAGCCGCTGCACGTGAAGGCGGTCTTCGAGTACGTCCCGGAGTTTTCCATCGAGGGCTATCAGTCGGTCACCGTAGAGAAGCCGCCGGTGGAGATCACCGAGGAGGAGTACCAGCGCGAGATCGAGCAGTTGCGCGAGTCGCGCGCCACCATCGAGCCGGTCGAGGAGGACCGCGCTCTCAAGGACGGCGACTGGGCGCAGATCACTTATAGCGGGCAGATCGCGGACGACGCCGAGGCGCCTCCGGTGGCCGGTGAAGATACCTTGGTCGAAGTGGGCGGCAAGGATACGGTGGAGGCCTTCAGCGCCGTGCTGCGCGGCGCCAAAGTCGATCAGGAGCTGAAGGCCGAGGTCATCTATCCGGCCGATTACGCCGAACCCAAGCTGGCCGGCAAGACCGTGGCCTACAACGTTGCGGTAAAGGCCATCAAGAAGCGCACAGTGCCGGAGTTGACCGACGAATTTGCCCAGGAGCTGGGCCACTACGAGAACCTGGCGGATCTGGAAGCCCGCGTCCGCGATCACATCTCCAACCGCAAGCGGCGTAGCGTGGAGAGCGAGACCAAGGACCGGCTCTTCGCCGCGCTTACCGGGAAGTACATCTTTGCGGTTCCCGAATCGCTGGTGCAGGAGCAGATTGATACGCGCCTGGAGCGCGGCCTGCGCGCCCTGGCGGCTCAGGGCATGGACACCGAGCAGATGCGCAAGCTGGACTTTGCCCGTCTGCGCACGGCCCAGCGCGACAGCGCCGTGGCCGAGGTGAAGACGAACATTCTGTTGGATCGTATCGCCGCTGAGGAAAACATCACCGTCAGCGACGAGGAATTGGACCGCGAACTGCAACTGGCGGCACTGCAGGCCCGCGAACCCATCGAAGCCGTGCGGGCGCGTTTAACGGCCGACGGCGGGCTGGCTAGAATCCGTGAGCAAATGCGGCGCGAAAAGACCGCGTCCGCGCTGTATGAGCGTCTGCCCGCATAGGGCGGCACAACGAAGCTGGATTGAGAAGAAGGTTTCATGGCATTGGTTCCCATGGTGGTTGAGCAGACGAGCCGGGGCGAGCGCGCCTACGACATCTACTCCCGTCTGCTGCGCGACAACATCATCTTTCTGGGCACGCCCATCGACGACCAGATTGCAAATTTGGTCGTGGCGCAGTTGCTCTTTCTCTCCGGCGAAGACCCGGAGAAAGATGTGCATCTGTACATCAACTCTCCGGGCGGCTCCATCACCGCCGGCCTCGCCATTTATGACACGATGCAGTTCATCAAGAACAAGGTGGAGACGATCTGCATCGGCCAGGCGGCCAGCATGGGAGCCTTCTTGCTGCTGGCGGGCGCCAAGGGCAAGCGCTTTGCCCTGCCCAACTCGCGCATTCTCATCCATCAGCCGTCGATGGGGGGCTTGAGCGGACAGGCCACCGACATTGACATTCATGCGCGCGAGATTCTGCGCATCCGCGAGATTACCAATAATCTGATCGCCAAGCATACCGATCAGCCGCTGGACCGCATCGAACGGGATGTGGAGCGGGACTTTATTATGAACGCGCAACAGGCCAAGGAATACGGCATCGTCGATGAGATCATCGACCGGCCGAGAACGTAGAAGCAAGCGGAGTTAGCGGGGTTAGCGGAGTTAGCAACGGCTGTGGCCGCACACGGGAGCAATAACATGGATGCACGCACGGAACACGAAACAGCGCCGCGCTGCTCGTTCTGCCACAAGACGCAGGACGCCGTGGCCAAAATGATTGCGTCTCCCATTCCTGTGCCCAGCGGCTACCCGCGATCCTATATTTGCTGTGAGTGTGTGGCCGTCTGCAATTTATTCATTAAGGAACCCGGCAGAGTCGCAGAGATCATCGACCGGCACAGCGCATCACTTGCGAACAGAATCATCGGCGCTAGCACCGCTAACTCAACTAACTCCGCTATCGAAGTCCAAAAGGGAGCCATCCAATGATGAAAACGCGCGGGGGACCGGAAGAAGCGCTGCGCTGCTCGTTCTGTCACAAGTCACAGGATGCCGTGGCCAAGCTGATCTCTTCGCCCAGCGACTACCCTCGCGCCTACATCTGCGACGAGTGCGTGGCTGTCTGCAACTCGATCCTCGAGGACGACCGCGGCGGCGGCGCGGATGCCGCCCATCCGGCCAACGCCGCCGGCCACCTGCCCAAGCCGCAGGAGGTCAAGAACTTCCTCGACGACTTTGTCATCGGCCAGGACCAGACCAAGAAGAAGCTGGCCGTGGCCGTGTACAACCATTACAAGCGCATCCAGATGAACAAGGTACGCAACAACGAAGTGGAGCTGACCAAGTCGAACATTCTGCTCATCGGCCCCACCGGCTCGGGGAAGACGCTGCTGGCGCACACGCTGGCCAAGATGCTCGACGTGCCCTTCGCGATTGTGGACGCTACCACGCTCACCGAGGCCGGCTACGTCGGCGAGGATGTGGAGAATATCATTCTCAAGCTGCTGCAAGCCGCTGAGGGCGATGTTACGCGCGCCCAGCAGGGCATCATCTACATCGACGAGATCGACAAGATCGGCCGCAAGGATGAGAACCCGTCGATTACCCGCGACGTCAGCGGCGAGGGGGTGCAGCAGGCGCTGCTCAAGATTCTTGAAGGCACCGTGGCCAACGTGCCGCCGCAGGGCGGGCGCAAGCACCCGCATCAGGAGTTCACCGCGGTGGACACCACCAACATCCTCTTTATCTGCGGCGGGGCGTTTGTGGGCCTGGAGCGCGTGGTGGGCCGGCGCGTGGGCAAGAAGGCGCTGGGCTTCAAGACCATCGACGCAGAGGCCGATGCCGCCACCACACGTTCCCATCGCGACACCGAATTGTTGCGCAAGACCGAGCCGCAGGACCTGATCAAGTACGGCCTGATTCCCGAGTTTGTCGGCCGCCTGCCGGTGATGGGCGTCCTCGACGAACTGGACGAGTCGGCGCTGATCGAGATTCTGACCAAGCCGCGCAACGCCATCCTCAAGCAGTATCAGAGAATGTTCGAGTTCGAGAATGTCCGCCTGCACTTCACCGTGGAGGCCATTGGCGCGGTAGCCCGCGAAGCTCTGGCCCGCAAGGTGGGCGCGCGCGGATTGCGCATGATCCTCGAAGAGCTGATGCTCGACCTGATGTTCCACCTGCCCAACAACAAGAGAGTCCGCGACATCGAAATCACCAGGGATATGGTCGAGCGGCGCGATCTGTCGCTGTGTTTACTGGAGAAGGCGGGCTGACGCGCTCTCCGGATCGAAGCTAGAGTGCCCCAGGTCTCGCACGAGGACTGGGGCGCACGGTTTTAGTGGGGGATGTCACAGCCTGCGCAAAGCGACATTGACATATTCAGAGATTCCTAGTGGCGGTCTTGATCGTCGCCGCGATCGCCGCGATCTTCACGCAAGTGAGAGAAGAATGAATCGTAGCCACGGCGAAAGCCCTCGCGGTATTCGTCGCGGGCGGGTGGGGGAACGGGGGGACGGCGGAATTCCGCTTTTCTTTCCACGTTCGGGGGGCGGTGGCTTTCGAAGTCGCGGCGGCCGGCTTCGATGCCATCGTGGAAGCCCCTCCGCTGGACATCGCGGAACTCCTGGGGAGGCGCATCCCAGCCACCCCGGTCATGGTCCGGGTGATCCTGACCGTATCCTTGCGGAGGGCGGTCCTGGGCCGGGCCGTTCTGTGTCATGGGCATGGGAACTGCTCCCATGCCTTCCCTGAAGTGAGAAAAGGCCATATCGTAGCCGCGGCGGAAGCCTTCGCGGTATTCGTCGCGGGCGGGTCTGGGCACCGGCGGCCGACGGAACTGCATCGTCGCGTCCACGTTCGGGGGACGGTGGCTTTCGTAGTCTTGGCGGCCGGCTTCGATGCCGTCATGGAATCCCTGCCGCTGAATATCGCGGAACTCCTGGGGAGGCGCATCCCAGCCGGCGCGATCTTGTCCCAAGCCAAGTTGTATGCTGACCTGGGCCATGCCGCTTTGGGCGATGAACAGAACTGATGTTCCCAGGGTAAGAGCAAGTGCTGAAAGCGCAAGTCGAACCAGCTTCATGGGTAGATTCCTCCGTGCAATTCATGCACTGCTTGATGAGATGCTCCAACCCCACTGTCGCGCTGTACAAAAGTGGACAATCACCAGAGCGAACGGATCAATATTTCGCAATCATCACAGAATGCAGTGGAATTCATTGTCTTTGAAATAGTCCGGTTCGGGTGCGGGTGTCCCAGGTCTCGATTCTGAGACCTGGAAGGGTGTATCGCTGGACACTCAGTCTTTCAGCTACGCCATTGCCTGCTGCGCGGTAGCCTCTTCGGCTTCCAGCTTGCTGCCTCCTATATCAGCGGCGGCTCCTGGCCGGCGCCGCACGGTCGTATCGATAGATAGATGGTCAATTCTGCTCATAAAATGTGAAATCATTGCTGCTCGAATTTTGTAATAGATGAGCGAAATTGCACAGACCTCCCGTTTTCCAACTTGCTATTTTCTGAGAGTCATACTGTATCGGTATGCTCACCCGAGCCGGCCAGATGACAAGTGCTGGGCACCACGCCACCACAGATGGACGAGAGGATACAAATGCGTAATTTCAGGCTTGGTTTCGTGTGCTTACTGACGGCTCTGCTGGTCGCCTTTGTGGCCGGTTGCGGCCAGGAAACGGTAACCATTCCCAGCGTGGTCTCGGTGACTCCCGCTCAGGGCGCTGCTAGTGTTGCCGTCAATACGGCAATGACCGCCACCTTCAGCGAGGCGATGAACCCGGCCTCGATCACCGCCGCCGGAACCTTCACGGTCGCCGCCCCGAATGGAGTTGCCGTGGCTGGAGCTGTGACATATAGCGGTGTAACTGCGACGTTTACGCCCGCAGTCGCCCTCGCATTCGGCACCACCTACACGGCGACGATCACCACCGGGGCTGCGACCCCCGGCGGCGCGGCTCTGATGGGAAACTACGTGTGGAGTTTTTCCACGATTACCCCGGTGCCGACAGTCGTGGCGACGGTCCCTGCGAATGGAGCCGTAAATGTGCCCGTTGGCCAGGTGTTGACCGCGACGTTCAATGAGGCGATGACCTCCGCCTCGATCAGCGCGACAACCTTCACGCTGAAAAAGACGACGGGAGGGGTTGCCGTAGCTGGCACCGTCACGTACAGTGGCTTGGTTGCGACGTTTACGCCTACTGCTCCCCTTGCCAACAGCACCGGTTACACGGCCACAATCACAACCGGGGTCACGAGCGTAGCCGGGATTCCGCTGGCCGCCAACTACTCCTGGACCTTTACGACCATTACTCCGACGCCTACGGTGACAAAAGTAGTCCCAGCGAATGGAGCTACGGGTGTTCCAATCGCTCAGGTGCTCACCGCGACCTTCAGCGAGGCGATGAGCCCAGGCACGCTGAACGCGGCAACCTTCACGGTTACGGGGCCGGGTGGAATTGCCATTCCTGGCGCCGTTACCTACTCAGGCCTGGTTGCGACGTTTAAGCCGGCTGCCCCTCTGGCATACAGCAGTTCCTTCGTGGCCACGATCACTACCGGAGCTGAGGATCTGGCGGGCACCGGGTTGGTTACTAACTACGTGTGGGCTTTCACCACGGTTTCCCCTGTGCTTGCGGTGACTGCCACGGTCCCTGTGAATACAGCCACGGGTGTACCCGTTGACCAGGTGCTCAGCGCGACCTTCAACGAGCCGATGAAATGCACGCCGTTCCCGGCGGCCGCATTTACGGTGACAGGCCCCGGCGCGACTCCCGTGCCCGGAACGATCGGCTGCTCGGGATTTGTCGCAACATTCACACCGGCGGCCAACCTGGCATTCAACACCCTCTTCACGGCCACCATCACCACCGGAGCCCAGGACCTGGCAGGCGCTTCACTGGCCAGCAACTACGTGTGGAGCTTCTTAACGGTTCCGGCTCCAACCGTGCCAACAGTCATCGCCACCGTGCCGGTCAATGGGGCCACGGCTGTGCCCACCAACCAGGCCCTCACCGCCACATTCAGCGAGGCAATGACCCCGGCCTCGATCAACTCGGCAACCTTCTTGCTGACAGTGAAGGGCGGAGCCAGCGTATCGGGAGTGGTTACCTATGTTGCAGCCGGCTCGATAGCAACGTTCACGCCGGATGCCAGCCTGGCGCCGGATACGGTATACACGGCCACCATCACCACGGGGGCAACAGCTCTGGACGGCGCCGCGCTGGCCCAGAACTATCCTTGGAGCTTCACCACCGCAACCCTCCCGATTGTCATACCGCCGACGGTGATCTCGACCATCCCTGTAACCCCAAACCCAACCGCTGTTCCCCCCGTCCCCGAAGACGTGACCGTGCCTCTCAATCAGATCGTCAGCGCCACCTTCAGCACGGCGATGAACCCGGCCACGATCACCACGATCATCCCGCCAACCTTTACGCTGACATACGTGCCAACGGCGGGCGGCGTCATCACTCCCGTGGCCGGCCTGGTTGCGTATGCGGCGGTTGGAAATACACTGACGTTCACGCCGGCAGTGAATCTATTGCCCAGCACCACGTATACAGCCACGATCACCACCGCGGCTCAGGACCTGGCGGGCATCGGGCTGGCCAGCAACTACGTCTGGACCTTTGCCACCGGCGCAGCTGTAGTCGTCGTTCCGCCGGTGTTGGTTTCGACGGTTCCAGCGAACGCAGCCACACTCGTGCCCTTGAACCAGGCTGTGAGCGCAACCTTCAGTAAGGCGATGAATCCGCTGACCTTCATCTCGGCCACCTACTACATTACGAAGGGCGGAACTTCGGTAGGGGCAACGATCACCCTTGACCCGACCAACACCATTGCCACTCTGACACCCACGGCCCCGCTGACTGCCAGCACCGTCTATACCGTAACCGTGACCAACGGAGTAACGGACGCAACCGGCAATCCTCTTGCGAATACCGGCGCGCCCAATCCCTGGACCTTCACGACTGCCGCCACACCGCCTCCTCCTCCGCCCATCGTCCTTGGACCGACCATAGCGTTGTTTGGCGGCTTTGGCGGCGGCGCTGGGATGACCAATCAGGGAATCCACACGGTCATCAACGGCGACATCGGGACCACGGGCGCCTCAACCACGATGACCGGATTCCACGATACCAGCCTTCCGATTGTTGGCGCCGTATGGCCATGCACGTATACGGAGGACCCGCTCGATGTAGGGCAGGTGAATGGAGTCATAGACACCGCTCCGCCGCCTCCTACCGTTGAATGCGCCGATGAAGGAACCGCCGCTACGATGGCCATCGCAACCGAAGCTGCGTTGGAAGCGCGAACCGCTTATAACACTCTTCAAGGCCTTCCCTCAGACGGCGTTCTGGCAGCGGAGATAGGCAATACGACCATCTACCCCGGCGTCTACACAAACGCAAGCTCGGTTGGCATAACGCTAGGGCCTCTAACTCTCGACGCCAAGGGCGATCCCAATGCCTACTGGATCTTCCAGATCGGGTCGTCTCTCACCGTAGGCACACCGACAGCATCTGAAAGTGTGAACCTGATCCACGGCGGCAAAGCCGCCAACGTCTACTGGGCAGTCGGGGGCCTTCCTGGCGCGGTCATCAACTACGGTGGTGGCGGGACGATGGTCGGAACCATCATCTCTCAACCGGGAATCACGGTTTCAAGTCCCGGAGTTGCCGCGGTCACAACAATCACCGGCAGAGTGATCGCTTTGGGTGCGTCGACCACACTGGTGAACACCGTCATTAATCTGCCCACCCCGTAAGGTTCCGGCTGAGACCGCCCTCCGCAGGGCGGTCTCAGCCAGGTTCAGGAGATATGGGGTCTGACGTGTTCTTTTCGCGTCGAGTTCATCCGGCGCAGAGGCTTTTGATAAGTGCGACGCGCAGTTCAGGAGACGACAATGAGATCGAGTTTAAAGATGATTGCCACAGCAGCATTTGCAATTTTTCTAATGCCTGCCTTCAACCTCCGCGCGCAAGTCGCGCCGGCGGCCACGCAGAATCCGGGCGGCCAGAACATCGGCACTCCCAAGGCGGAATTGTTTGTGGGCTACTCGTATCTGCAAGCGGTGCCGAAACTGGCTGACGGAAACAGGCTGGTGTGGATGAATGGCGGCAGCGCGTCCCTCGCTTACAATTTCAACCGCCATCTGGGGATTGTTGCCGATGTTGGCGACTACACGAACTCGGAGATCCGCTTCCAGGGCGCTTCCGGAGCTACGTACACCGTGAACGACGCAGACGGGGGTGTCATCAGCTATCTCTTCGGTCCGCGCCTGTCCTTCCGGCACGACAGGGTCACTCCCTTTGTCCAGGCTCTATTTGGCGGCGCCCACGCCAGCGAGATCAGACTCTCCCAACAATCCCTCTCCGATTGCGGGTTGAACTGCACGCTCCTCCCCATTCAGAACACGTTTGCCTGGACCGGCGGCGGAGGACTGGACGTCAGGGTCCACCGCCATTTCGCCATTCGCATCATTCAAGCCGAGTACCTGATGACCAGGTTCCAGGATTACTCCACCGGAAAGACAGCGTCGCAGAACGACATGCGTCTTTCTGCCGGACTTGTCTTCCGCATTGGTGGAAATCCCGCGCCTTTGCAGTTGATGCTGGCGTGCTCGGCCAGTCCGGCTTTGATCTTCCCCGGCGACCCGGTTACGGTGACCGCGATAGCCAGCAACCTGGATCCCAGGCTGCATGCGGTTTATTTCTGGACGGGAGTGCCGGGCTTGAAGGGCAACGGAACGACGGCTTCGTTGGACTCGGCAGCCACTGGTCTGCTTGCGCCCGGCTCCTATACGGTGAATTGCGCCGTGAAGGAAGGCAAAGCCGGCAAGGAAGGCTTCCAGCCGTGGGAATCCGCCGCCGCAACGGCCAGCTTCACGGTGAAGGCCTTTGAGCCGCCGACGATCAGTTGCTCGGCCAGCCCCAGCACCATCAAGCAGGGCGAGGAAAGTACGGTGACCGCCAGCGGCGTGAGCCCGCAGAATCGACCCTTGACCTACAGCTACACGGCAACGGCCGGCTCCATCAGCGGCAGTGGCCCGACCGCGGCCTTCTCCTCGGCCGGCGCGCCGGCCGGCGTAGTGCCGATCACCTGCAATGTGTCAGATGACAAGAACCAGACGGCAACCGCCAACACCAGCGTCACCATCACGGCCCCGATTCCTCTGTTGGCAGCCCCGGGCCCCTCCCCGGAGATACTCCAAGAGATAGTTCAACTCGAGACTCGCCTGGCGCTGCACAGCATATTTTTCCAGACCGATGTGCCCACGATCCAAAATCCCAATGGCGGTCTGTTGGCCAGCCAGAAGGGAACTCTGGCTACCCTCGCGAAGGACTTCAAGAGGTACCTGGAATTAAAACCGGAGGCCTACCTTACCCTGACCGGACATGCGGATCTGCGCGGATCAGTCGAGTACAACCAAGCGCTTTCCGAACGCCGTGTCACTCGCACAAAACTCATGCTGGTTGAACAGGGTGTTCCCGAAGCCAACATTAAAACGCTCGGCCTTGGCAAGGGGGATGACCTCACTGCCGCCCAGGTGGAAGAGGCAATCAAGCAGAATCCTGAGTTGAACGCCGCGGATCGGGAGAAATTAATCGACAAACTGGGCGTCATTGTCCTGGCAAAAAACCGCCGTGTCGACGTTACCCTGAGCACCACGGGCCAACAATCGACGCGTTGGTATCCGTTCAACGCCGCCGATGCCCTGGTTCTTCTCGACCAAAGGAATCTGACGCCCGGCCATAAGAATAAGAACGCGGCGCCCAAAAAGTAGCCACTTTAAACCGCCGCATGCCCCATCCTTGCCACGTCTTTGTGGCGAGGGTGGGATCGCATGAATCTCCATCCTCCCGCCGGGAATCACCGCACCTCCGCCTTCCGTAGCGCACGGCTCATGCAAAGGCTTGGCTGATAAGCGGCAAAAGTACAGATTCATCCCGGATCACCGAGTCCACCGGCTCGGAGGATGGAAAGATAGTCGCCACCACTCTGATTCCCTCGGGCGCGGCCTATGATGCCACTGGGATGTTTCCGTGGAATAAAGAAGGGGCGAAAGCGTCCGGTAAATTCTGCACCGTGGCGGGTGCCGCTACGCCATCGCTTGCTGCGCGGTAGCTTCCTCGGCTTCCAGCTTGCTGCCCACATCGGCAGCGGCTTGCGCCAGCACACGGTGGTGAATGGTGAAGAGGGCCAGCTCCAGGCGGTCGCTGACTCCGGTCTTGTCGTAGACCGAGCGCAGGTAGTTCTTGATGACCTGCTCGGTTGTCTTGAGGCGTAGCGCGATCTCGCGGTTCTTGCAGCCCTGCACGATGAGCGCGACAATGCGCATCTCCTTGGGGGTGAGCCGGTCGCGGACGCGCGTGCCCACCATGTCTTCCTCGGGCGAGTCGGGCACCATCATTTGCGGAGGCAGCCATGTGTCGCCGCCGGCTACCGCGCGCACGCACTCCACCAGAGCCGGCCCGGTGACGCAGCGGAAGACCACGCCGCGAAAGCCCTGCTGTATGTAGGCGCCGGCCGCGTCGTTGTTCTCGGCAATCACAATGCCGCGGCTGCCCACGCTCTCCAGCAGCGCGCGCAACCGGACCAGGTCCGGGTGCAGCGAGGCGGCAAAGAGCACGATGGAGCCGGGAAAGGTCGTAATGGCGTGATGCATGCGGTCAAGGTCAGTGCATTGAGCAATGATGCGCACGTCTTCGTCCATGGCCAGCACCTTGGCTGTGCCTGCCCGGAAAATCGCCTGTGAATCGGCCAGGATAATCTTGTTCATGAGACGCGCCTCGTCCGTTGCAGAACCCGGAAGCCAAAGACAACCCACACACCTCGCGGTTCCGGCTACGCCGAATGCGGCGGTTCGGGCTCAGGCTATGGCTTCTTCCCTTGGTTAGACTATCGGCTGATTCCTCCAAAACCCTTGAACTGTTTCAATCTGCAACAAATCGCAGTGGAGAAATTACTTTGGTGACCGGTTCGACGAAAAATCTCGCCGCACTCTGGTAATTTTCCTATGAATCAGCTTACAGCCTGTTGAGGCTATTGGTCACGAAAATTCTTTGCCGTGGCGGCGAGCGCTGTTTACCGAAGAGGAACGAGGACGGGCAGACGGGCGGAAACATGATCACGTCCGCGCCGGGGAGGGGCTAACATGTACGCCATCTTAGGCATAGTCGTGGTGTTTGGTTCGATCCTCGCCGGATTCCTGATGGAAAAGGGCCGTGTCATGGTGCTGATCCAGCCGGCCGAGCTGCTGATCATTGCCGGCGCTGCGACGGGTACGCTGCCGGCGGCCAACCCGGCTTACTTCTTACCCTTGCCTGCCGCTCGGCTGCCCAGAAGCCCTTCGAGCTCTTCCTTGAACTCGCGCACATCCTTGAAGTCGCGGTAGACCGAGGCGAAGCGAATGTAGGCCACGGTGTCCAGTCCCTTGAGCTGTTTCATGATCAGCTCGCCGACCTCGGCCGTGGAGCGTTCGCGCTCCGGGGCGTCTGTCAGAAAGGCCTCGGCGGCGTCCACGATCCCCTCCAGCTTGCTCGAAGGCACGGGGCGCTTCTCGCAGGCGCGCAGCAGGCCGCTCAGGACCTTCTGGCGGTCGAAGCGCTCGCGGCGGCCGTCCTTCTTGACCACCATGTAGGGAATTTCGTCAATCCGCTCATAGGTGGTGAAGCGGCGATTGCACCGCTCGCACTCCCGCCGCCGGCGGATCGAGTCGGCCTCTTTGCTCTCGCGCGAGTCCACCACCCGATCCTGCCCGAAACCGCAATAAGGACACTTCATCTTACGGCGATTTTAGCGCATGGGAGAAGCAGGGAACAGAGAATTGGGAATAGAGAACAGGAAAAAGCTGTTGCGCGGAAGCGAAATTGGAAGATTTAGAAGAACGCCATCACCAGATGGTTGACCACAAAGGCCGCGCTCCAGGCCATGGCCAGCATATAAAGGAACTGCACGGCCGGCCACTTCCAACTGTTGGTCTCGCGGCGAACGACGGCCATCGTCGAGGTGCACTGCATCGCGAAGGCGAAGAAAATCATCAGCGCCAGCGCGCCGCCCAGCGTCATGTCGTGGTGCAGCGCGGTTTGCAGGCTGAGCGCTTGCGTGCCGGGATCGGCGCCGTACAGAGTTCCCATGGTGCTGACCATCACCTCGCGGGCCAGCACGCTGGAGAGCAGGCCGATGCCGATCTTCCAGTTGAAGCCCAGCGGCGCAATCGCCGGCTCAATGAAGTGTCCCAGGCGGCCGATCAGGCTGTCGGCGAGCAGCGGCGCGGAGAGGTTGCCGCCGGCGGAGTGAATCACCGGCAGATGGGCCAGCACCCAGAGTGCCAGCGTGACGCAGAGAATGATGGTGCCGGCCTGGCGTAGGAAGACGCGCGCGCGGTCCATCAGGCGCAGGGCGAGCGAGCGCAACGTCGGCATGCGGTACTGCGGCAGTTCCAGGATGAACGGCGCATCGCTGGACTTGAGGATTGAGCTTTTGAGCAGCCACGCTGTGGTCATCGCGGCGACAAACCCGGCCAGGTAGAGGCCCAGCATCACCAGCGTTTGCAGGCCCAGAAAACCATGCAGGTAGGCAATGCGGGGCACGAAGGCGGCGATCAGGAGCATATAGACCGGCAGGCGGGCCGAGCAGGTCATGAAGGGCGCAACCAGAATCGTGGCCATCCGGTCGCGCTTGTTCTCGATGGTGCGCGTGGCCATGATCGCCGGGACCGCGCAGGCATAGGCCGAGAGCAGGGGGATGAAGGCTTTGCCGTTGAGTCCAATCGAGCGCATCACGCGGTCGGCGATCAGCGCGGCGCGCGAAAGGTAGCCGGAGTCTTCCAGAATCCCGATAAAAAGAAACAGAAGCAGGATCTGCGGCAGAAAGACCAGCACCGATGAGATGCCCTTCCACGCGCCGTCGAGCAGCAGCGACTGCAGCCAGCCTGCGGGAATCACCAGCTTCATCAGGCCGCCGATGCGAGCCAGAATCGCCCCAAAACCGTCGGAGAGCGGCTGGCCGATAGAAAAAACGACTTCAAAAACACCCACAACCACGACCAAAAAGAGCAGCGGCCCCCAGAAGCGGTGGAGCAGAACATTGTCGATCTGGCGCGTGCCCTCCACCGAGAGCGGAGCGCGGTAGCCGGTGCGGCGGCTCAGTTGCGCGGCCCAGGCGTGGGCGCTGGCGGCGTTGCCCAGCACCGGCAGCGAGAGCGGCTGGGCGGCGGCGCGGTTGGTTTGCTGATGAAGAAAGAGCGGAACGGCGTCCAGGCCGGTTCCATGGACGGCGCTGATCTGGGCCACCGGAGCGCCAAGTTCGCGAGCCAGCTTGAGCGCGTCGACGTGGCCTCCGCGCGCCTCCATCAGGTCGCTCATGTTCAGGAGCACAAGCGTCGGCAGGCCCACCGCCAGTACTGGCGCGGCCAGCATCAACTGGCGGGTCAGGTGCAGTGAATCCAGCACCAGCAGCACCGCGTCCGGCTTGGGCGTGCCGGCCATTTTGCCGCGCAGCACGTCGATGGAGACGCGGGCGTCTTCACTGTAGGGGTCGAGCGAATAAATGCCGGGCAGGTCGATCAGAACCAGATCGTCGCGGCCCACGCCGGCCATCAGGCCCATCCTCTGTTCCACGGTCACGCCGGGGAAGTTGGCCACCTTCTGGCGCAGTCCGGTGAGACGGTTGAAGAGCGTGGACTTGCCGGAGTTGGGCGGACCGATCAGCACCACCGTCTTCAGCGCCCCGGCGAATGGCGGGGAGGTAGGGGCTTCGAAGGCGGGAGTCTCGCAGCAAGCGTTCATTGTGCGGCCTCGATCATTTCGGGCAGGTACGCGTCTTGGTCGTCTTCCAAGTCTTCCGCGCCGGCGGCGCGTACACGGATGGCCGCGGCGGTCTCGCGCCGCAGAGCGATCTCCATGCCGTCCACGCCGTAGACGGTGGGGTCGCCGGCCGGGGCGCGGCGCAGAGCCGTGATCAGCGCATCGGGAACAAAGCCCATGTGCATCAGGTGATTCTGCACGGATTCAGGCAGGTCGAGGCCTATCAGCACCCCGCTCTCGCCCACATTCAATTCGCTCAACACGCTCAACGTACAACTCCAAAGGGTTCCTGAATAGTCGGAAGCCTAGAACTACGACCAGAATAGTCGTATTTCAGTATACGACCATTGCTACCCGATTCGCAACCGCTGGATTCCCCTTTTTACCCTGCGCAATCCTATTTCAAACCGCGCCGGAACTCTCTGTGCTCTTCATCGGAAGGCCGGGCGAACTCATCAACGCAAAGAGATTTGAGTCGTCTCTTTAGGTAGAGTAGTCGGCGTTGATGCTGACATACTCGTGGGTCAGGTCGGTGGTCCAGAAGAGGCAGGAGCCGACGCCCTGATGCAGCTCGATTGTGACCGAGAACTCCCGCTGCGCGATATAGTCGTGTGCGGCGGCCTCGTCGAACTCAGGCGCGCGTCCGCCGTCGCGGCAGATGGCCAGCTCGCCGAAGCGAATGTCGAAGCGATCCGGGTCGATTTGCGCGCCGGAGTAGCCGATGGCCGCCGCCAGCCTGCCCCAGTTGGGGTCGCCGCCCGCCCAGGCCGTCTTCACCAGCGGCGAGTGGGCGATGGCCTTGGCGACCTTGAGCGCATCCGCGTCCGTGGCCGCTCCCTCGATGTGCAGCTCCACAACATGCGTGATGCCCTCGCCGTCGGCCACAACCTGCTGCGCCAGCGAGGCGCAGACCTGCGTCAGAGCGGCGGCAAAGGCGGCATTGCCCGCGCCGACTGCGGCTCCGCTCGCGCCCGAAGCCAGCAGCAGCACGGTGTCGTTGGTGGAGGTGTCGCCGTCCACCGAGATGCGGTTGAAGCTGACCTCAATGGCCGGTTGCAGGTAGCCGTCCAGAATCGCCGGCTCGACGGCCGCGTCGGTCAGGATGTAAACCAGCATGGTCGCGTGCGGAATCAGTTGTGGGTGAATCATGCCCGCGCCCTTGCAGAAGGCGGCGATGCGAACCTCTTTCCCATCTACCTCCAGCCGCGCAAAGGCGGTCTTCTCCACCGTATCGGTAGTCATGATCGCCTGGGCGGCCTGCTGGAAGTTGTCGAAATCGGCATCCAGATGGGCGGCCAGATCGGGCAGCGCGGCGATGATTTTTTCAACCGGCAGCGGAACGCCGATGACGCCGGTCGAGGAGGGGAAAACCTCTTCCGGGCGGCAGCCGAAGAGCTGGGCGATGGCCTCGCAGCTGGCGCGAGCCGCATCCAGGCCTGCCTGGCCGGCGGCGCAGTTGGCGTTGCCCGCGTTAATCGCGGCCACGCGCAGCTTGCCTCCGGTGGCTCTCAGGTGCTGCTTGTCCAGAATCAGCGGCGCGGCGATGACGCGGTTGGCGGTGTAGGCGGCGGCGGCGCTGGCCGGGGCGTCGGCCACGATGAGGGCAAAGTCGGTGTTGCCGCTCTTCTTGAGCCCCGCCTTGGCGGCGCCAAAGCGGAAGCCGCGAGGGAGTACGTATTGGGATGGGTTGCTCATATCAATCATGGATTTCAACCTTTAATCTAGCAGGAGAGAGGTTAGATGACCGAGAGCCGGAGTGAAGTCCTGGAGAGCGAGTTCCTGGAACTGCGCAAAGTGAACGTTGCGCGCGGCGACCGCGTGGTCCTGCACGATGTGAACCTGACCATCCGCGCCGGGGAGCACGTGGCGATTCTGGGGCCGAATGGCTGCGGCAAATCCACGCTGATACTGGCTATGAGCTGCCAGCTTTATCCCATCGTGCAGCCGGGGATGCGGGTGCGCATCTTTGGCCGCGAGCGCTGGGACCTGACCGAGCTGCGCAAGCACTTTGGCGTGGTGGCGGCGGGAGTGCAGACGGAACTGCCCGGCGAGCGGACCGCCGTGACCTGCGGCCTGGATGCGGTGATCGCGGGATTCTTTTCCGCCTCGACGCTGTGGCCCAACCTGCACGTCACCGGCGAGATGCGCGAGCGGGCTCACGAATCTTTGGCCCGGATGGAGGCGCTGCACCTGGCCAATCGGCTGGTGGGGACAATGTCGGCCGGCGAAAAGCGGCGCATCCTGATTGCGCGGGCGCTGGTGCATCGGCCGCGGCAACTGCTGCTGGACGAGCCTTCCAATGCCCTGGACCTGGCCGCGCAACGGGAACTCGTCCAGTGCCTGCGGCGGCTGGCCCGCGAAGGCACCGGCGTGGTGCTGGTGACCCATCACCTCGGCGACATCCTGCCGGAGATCGAGCGGGTGATTCTGATGCGCGCCGGACGCATCGTGGCCGACGGGCCGCGCCAGGAGTTGCTCACCGAGGAACGGCTGAGCGAGCTCTTCCATGCGCCGGTGCGCATCGGCCGCGACGAGGAGTGGCTGCATAGCTGGTGACGGACAGAGTTCAGAGATCAGGGATCAGGGGTCAGGGAGTAGGGGAATAGGAACAAAGAAAAAGTGGAATGCGAGAACCGCATTCCACTTTTCCCAAGAAGCAGGAAGGACGAGAACGAAAAGGCCTAAATGCCGCGCTGCCAGTTGCCGCTGGCTTAGTGCGATTGCTTGAACTTGCGGCGAAGCATCCCTGCCAGCCCCAGCAGGCCGGTGCCGAACAAAGTCAGCGTGCCGGGCTCGGGAACGACCGACCCGGGCGTGTAGTCGTAGGTGACTATAACCGTGCCACCGGATTTATTACCGGTCTGGCCAGTTGAAAGAGTCCCGCCGCTGCCCCCACCAGTAATACCCGTATCCGAGTTAAGTTCGAATCCAAGGGAGCTAGATCCTTCAAAAAGCCCAAGGCCCGAGTTAAACACGACTGATTGTCCGCCAGTTGATACCATCGTATATGGAGTCACATTTGGATTCGTTGTTTCAATCCCACTTTGCCCCCAATACACTGTCGAATGTCCTGACACAGTTTGATGGGCGACTGCTGCCGTCACGTCATCATAAAAGTTGTTGGCAACAAGGATGGAGTCGATGCCGCTGTTTGTGCTGTCCAGGGTGACCGTCGTGTCAGAAGCCACCCCAACTCTTATTGACGAGCTACTGCCAGAATTCGTAGCAGTGAGTGTCGTTTGACCGGAACCCACGAAGGTGATGGTAACCGAGTTCAGCGTGTCTCCAGCATACGGGCCAGAGGTGTGATTGAACTGGTAAATAGCAGGAAGCACTATCTCGTTGTTCAAATTGTCCGGGGAATTGGCTTCTATTGTGGTGTAGGTTATCGTGTTCGCGTAGGCCGCGGGGGCAACCGCGAGCAGCGCCAAGGCTACCAAGGAAAGCGAGAGAAGCGTGACGTTGCGAATGGCCTTCATTATTCGTCCTCTTCTTCTACGGGCCAAACCAGGAATACCCAGCTTGATTCCGTTTTTATGGTTCCGGCTGGATGGGGACACCAGACGGTAACCGGGTTAAGGGTTAGCGGAGTAAACCGAGCGCCCTTGCATAAATGGGGAGACCTCGACACACTGCCTTTTCGAGCTAACAGATGCACGTGAGGGGCCAATTCCAACGGGCCGTTCCAGAGTTTTTATATCCATTTTCAACTCTTTATAAATGAACACGTTACAACCTGAATTGCGAGGGGTTTCCGATGGGGGTCAAAGGCCTGGCAGAGTGGTATAAATGTGCAACAGTTTGCACAGTGGAGGCAAGAATTTACCCAATCAGAGATCAGAGATCAGTTCATTCACCGCGATTCAGCGCGTTTTGCTCTCCCGGCCGCATCCGAAAACTGACCTCTGAACCCTCCAGAATGGATGTCCACTGACAGGGCTGCCGGGCGGGAGGGGCAATCGGTGGAATGGGCCAGTGGGTATCCTGAGACGGGAAGCCGGGAAGGCCTGCGGAAGGCAAGATTCGCTCCCAGCAAATTCTTTTGTTGACGCCGCGTGAATTGAGAGGTAGATTAAGCGCACACGGGAAAGGAGGTAGGTCCAACTGATGCAGAAAGAAACTTCGAGAAGTATGGTACGTGAGGTGACTGAGGCCTAGGGCATCGCGCCTTAGACTCCTGGTTGCCCCCACGCGGAGCAAGTTCTTACCGCATGGGACGCTACTGCGCCTTCACTGTTGGCCGTAACCCTGGAGTTCGTAGCGCGGGGTGGCAATTCTTCAATACAGCGACGAAGCCTGTCGCCGAAGGAGTCCGGCTTGCCGGGCATCGCCACCGAACGGCCACGGCCTGGGAACAGGAGTGAAGATGCACGGGCTTTCGCAAAGCGCGATGGCCTTAGTCCAATACCCACAGTTCACCGCGACGGCCTGGGCAATGTGCTCAGGCCGCCGTTATTTTAGGGGGTGGAGTTCCGGGCTGAAAGATTCAGGTAGGATTTACGCCAATCAATTTGATTTGCCGAAAAGCCGGCGAAGACTGAAGCCGATTGCGCCAAAGATGCAAGCGACGATCGGCCCAATGAACAGGTGGGTAGATGCTTCGTCGATGGTGTTGGCGATGGAGAAGGCGTACAGGTCGTTCCAGCCGCTGCGCTGAAACTCGGCCCAGGCCCTTATGGATTCAAGCGGGATGGGGGCGATGAAGAACTCGATCAGGGTTCCGGCGAGGACGGCGATGGTCATGGTGACCATCGCGCTCCACAGAGCGGCCAGACAAGCAGGGATGAAAGACAGCCCAAGTTTGTGCGCTCGATAGCCCGCGAAGCCCCAGAGGAAGAAGGTGGCGAGCATGAAGGCCAAAGTGACCAGGCCATCCCATGGGCCGGGAAAGGAAATGAATCGTTCGACGAGCAAGTGAATGATCTGGAGAACTCCGGCGATTGCGCCGAGAAGCGTGGCGAATTGAGGGCGAAGCAAAAACCCGATGCGGCCTTGCGGCCAGGCTACAGCAATGGCATAGACAGCCAGCAGCAGAAACGCCTCGGCAATCATGGCGATTGCGCCGGGCAGATACACGAACTGTAAGTAGGAGAGGAGTTTTGCTGCGATCATGCACAGGGTCGCCGCGATTGCGATGAGCAAGTTGATTCGCGTTGTCCGTGAGGTGGTTTGCATAGTCTCAACTCCAACATACTCCGCGATTCATGCGGTTGGAGAGGGTTTGGCAGTAACGATGGCCAGGATGAGGCATAGGGCGATCAATACTTCGACGATGACCGGAGCCTGGAAGAAATAGCACCACGAGTTAACGGCAATGACAAGATAGGCAACCGCAAAAGTAGCGACAATCGGGCGAAGCCGTGCGGCATGGGTCTTGGCAAGGGAGCCAAGCTGCCAGAAAACGATTGCTTCCGCGGTCATCGAAATGGTCATGGCAATGCCCATGCCCCGGTAGAACTCCGCGTAGGTGCGCGTCAGGCCCATGACCAGGAATTGGTTGGCCTGCATGGCGGCAAAGGCGACTGCGGCGGCGCCCGGCCCTGGCTTGCCGAAGACGCCGCCGATGGTGTGGAGCACCGCGTGGATGAATGTCAACACGGATGCGATGCGCAGAAAAAGCGTGGGCTTCATAGAGACTCCTGGCTTGGTTGTGTGTAGAGAGTGTGAGAGGAGCGCGGCTTGCAGGCAAGCTCTGCTCTCTGCAAGCTAACACGAACTGCTACACGGAAATCAAGAAGAAAAATTAAAGACACGAGACGCCGGGTTGTGAGAGAGCGGGAATTGAAGAAGGGCGCTGCGATACACTCAGGGCCATGCGGGTCTTCGGCATCGATTGCGGAACGGAAGTGACCGGGTACGGCGTGGTCGAGTCGGACGACGCGGGGCGGCAGCCGCGGCTGGTGATGAAGGCGATGGGGGCGATCCGGCTGGTCAAGAGCAAGACGACGGCCGAGCGTCTGGAGCAGGTCTACAGCGCGCTGAGCGCCGAACTGGAGCGCTGGAAGCCGGATGCGGTAGCAATCGAGGAGGTCTTCTACTCGGTAAACGCCAAATCGGCGCTGAAGCTGGGGCAGGTGCGGGGCGTGGCTCTGCTGGCCGCGGCGGTGCAAGGGCTCCCGGTGGCCGAGTATGCGCCGCTCAAGATCAAGTCCAGCGTGGTGGGCTACGGGCTGGCAAAAAAAGAACAGGTTCAGTTCATGGTAGCGCGCCTGCTGGAGCTGGCCGAAGTGCCGCAGCCGGCCGACGCCGCCGACGCACTGGCCGTCGCCATTTGCCACATCCACACCGCGCAGACGCTGGCGGCGCAAGAGGGAGGGCGGGGCTGAAAACAGGGAACAGGGAATAGGTAACAGGAACACTCAGAAGGTGGATGACCATTAGGGTGCACCACCTGGCCGCCTTCATTCGTATCCTATCCTGACAACGATCAGATGCGGATTGGCGACGTTCAGCGGCGTGCCATCCTTGGTAAAATTCACTTTCACGACATAGTTCTTGCCAGCTTCTCCCAAGAACTTGCCAAGGAATTTGAAGATGTACTGGGTTGTGTATTTAGCATCAGCCGCAGTTGTACTCGATCCACTCGATACGATATGGTTCCCATCCCAGACAGTCCAGTCCGCTCGAAGCAGAGGATCATTGCTACTGCAATTCTTCGAGTCGAGCGGCCCCTGAGTGACCCCCATCATACACTCCATTTGCTTGAACGGAAGAGGCTTCTCTCCCTGAATCATGATCCAATACCCGTGCGAGGCAACAGGAAACTCAGGTGTCTGGACAGTTCCGACCGCGAGCGATACTGGCATATCTACATCGGAATGTCGATATGGTTGTTCTTTGTGACTTCTAGCGAAAACACCGGGGACGAGGAGTAATGCACTTATTGCTCCGATTGAAGCTCTACGCCACTTGCATTTGGACATCCATTTCATGCATCAGCTCCTCTCTTTTTGATTCTTACAGTATTGTTTAAGCGAGTTCATGGTTGCAACGAGCGCCAAAGCGCGGCAAAGCTCTCGATGGGCAGGGATTCGGCGCGCGCCATGGGGTCGATTGCGGCATCTTCCAGCGCAGCCGCAACGGCTGCGGGCGGAACTCCGGCGGCGCGCAGGTTGTTGGCCAGCGTCTTGCGCTTCTGCGCGAAGGCCGTGCGGACGAAGCGCAGGAAGCTAGCTTCTTCGACTTCCAGCTCAGCAAAGCGCGGCGCAAACCGCCAGCGAAAGACAGTCGAGTACACCTCGGGCGGAGGCGAGAAGGCGGCGGGAGGCAGCGTGAAGAGGCTCTGCGCCGGCCCGTAGAGCTGCACGGTTACCGAGAGCAGTCCATAGTCGCGCGAACCGGGCTGGGCGGTGACGCGGTCGGCCACCTCGCGCTGCACCATCAGCACTGCGCGGTCGAGCGCGGCGTGGCTCGCGGCCAGCTTGAGCAGAATCTGCGAGGTGATGCCGTAGGGCAGGTTGCCGACCACCAGCAGCCGCTCGCCCGCCACTGCCGAGGCCGCCGCAAAGTCGAAGCGCAAAGCGTCCTCGTTGATGACGGTGACGCGGGCAGCTGGATCCAGCAGAAACTCGACGCGCAACCCAGCGGCCAGCAGCGGGTCCAGCTCGACGGCCAGCACGCGTGCGGCGCGGGCGGCCAGCGCAGCGGTAATCGCGCCGCGGCCGGGGCCGATCTCGACCACCGTGCGGCCGGTGAGATCGCCGATGGAGGCCGCGATGCGCTGGATGGCCTCGGAATCGACGAGGAAGTTCTGGCCGAGCTTGGGTTTGGCGGGCATGGGCTGACTTGATGGTAGATGAAGGCGGAGCTTCGGGTGGCCTGGGTGGAGACCGCAATGGATTCAATTTGCCTCCCATTGCGCGCGAAGGCCTGTTATCTTCTATGTGGAGAATCTTATGAAGGTACATTTCGCAGTAGCTCTGGCGGCTCTGTCCGCCACGATTGGGTGGGCTCAGTCTTCACCACAGCAGAGCCAAACGCTGCCCGAGCTGCAGCATATCGACGTGATGCAGGTGGATAACGCCGTCGATCCCTGCGCCAACTTCTATCAATACGCCTGCGGCAAGCTGAGTGCGGCGAATCCGATTCCGCCCGATCAGATGAGCTGGGGTCCGGACGGCAAGCTGACCGAGTGGAACCGCCTGGTACTGCGGCAGATTCTCGAAAAGAACCAGTCCGTCAGCGCCTCGCGCACCGCCAATGAACAGAAGATCGGCGACTTCTACGCGGCCTGCACAGGCCAGGCAACTTCCAAGGCCGACGATCTGGCGGCGATCCAGCCGCTGCTCCAGCGCATCGACAGCATCCACGAGAAGCGCGAGATCGCAGCGGTTCTGGCCGCGCTGCATAGCTCCTTTGGCAGCGCCTGGAGTGGCAACGACAACCAGACCGATGCGCCATTCTTAGGCTATGGGCCGACGCCGGATTACAACGATGTCAGCCGGGTGGTTGCCGGCGTGGATCAGGGCGGGCTGGGAATGCCGGGCCGCGATTACTACCTGGACAGCGACGCGGAAACCAAGGCGATTCGCGAAAAATACGTTGTTTTTATTGAGTCGCTGCTCAAGAGGCACGGGGTGAGCGCGGCGGCCGCCGCTCAGGATGCCGCCACGATCCTGCGCGTGGAGACGGCGATGGCGCGGGCGCAAATGGATAACATTACCCGCCGCGATCCCAACAAGCTCAACAATCGCTACACGCTGGCGCAGCTCAAGGCGCTCACCCCGGCCTTCGACTGGGAGAGATATCTCGGCGCGCTTGGCGCTCCCGCGGTTCCGCTCTATGAAGTGTCGGCGCCGGAGTTTTTCCGCGACCTAAACCAACTGCTGGTCAGTGAGGATCTGGCGACATGGAAGCTCTACCTGCGTTGGCAATTGTTGCACAGCGCGGCGCCGGCGCTGGGCAATGGCTGGCGCGACGCGGCCTTTGCCTTCAGAAAGGCGCTCACCGGCCAGAGCCAGCAGCCGCCCGACTGGCGCCGCTGCACCTCGGCTGTGGATGCGTACTTGGGCGAGGCGCTGGGCCAGGCCTATGTCGCGCAGGTCTTTCCGCCGGAGAGCAAGGCCCGCGCACAAAAGATGGTCAAGGAGATCGAGGCCGCCATGGGCCGCGACATTGACGCCGCAACCTGGATGCAGCCGGCGACCAAGCGCGAGGCGCACCTGAAGCTGGCCGCGGTGCTGGACAAGATTGGCTACCCGGACAAGTGGATCGACTACAGCTCCCTGTCCATCACACGGGAGAGCTACCCGGCCAACGTGGAGCGGGCCACGGCCTTCGAGCTCAAGCGGCAGCTCAGCTTCGTCGGCAAGCCGCTGGACCGCACTCAGTGGGGCATGACGCCGCCCACTGTGAATGCCTATGAGGATCCTCAGACCAACACCATCAACTTCCCCGCAGGCATCCTGCAGCCGGTCTACTTCGATGTTGGCCAGGACGACGTGATCAACTTCGGCGCGGAAGGCGCGGTGGTGGGCCACGAACTGACCCATGCCTTCGACGACCAGGGCCGCAAGTTCGATGTCAAGGGAAATCTGCGCGACTGGTGGACGGCTGAAGACGCCAAGGAATACGACCAGCGCGGCGCCTGCATCGCCAGCGAATATACCGGGCCGGTTCCCGGCGTGGCCGGCGTTCAGCAGAACGGAAAACTCACCCAGGGCGAGGACACCGCGGATAACGGCGGCATCTACCTGGCCTTGTCAGCGCTTGTCGAGGAGCTGAAACAGCAGGGCAAAACGCTGGAGGACAAGGACGCGCACGGCCTGACCAACTTGCAGCGTTTCTTCATTGCCTACGGGGTGAGCTGGTGCGATCAGATCCGGCCTGAAGCGGCACGGAACATGGTTCTGACCAATCCGCACTCCATGCCCGAACTGCGCGTCAACAACGTGCTGGTGAATATGCCGGAGTTCCAGAAGGCATTCAATTGCAAGGCCGGCCAGCCCATGGTGCATGCCACGCGCTGCCGGGTTTGGTAATGCGGCCGCACGGCGATTTCGATCGCCGCGCGGCCTGAGCGATCTTCGATGGAGGCGCGATCCGATGCATGGCCTCGGAATCGACGGGGAAGATCTGGCCGAGCTTGGGTTTGGCTTTGGGCGGGAGGATCGCCTGGCTGCCCAAAGATTGCATTTATGGAGTAGGACTCCATAAATACATGCTCGCTGCCCCTTGCCTCACTTCCATCTGATTCATACCAATTTGTCGTCAAAGGTAGAGTATTTGTTTAGAGAATATTTTCTGTTGGTGTAGAGTTCGGCGTGGACCGGGAGGTCCACGCGACAGCCGGCCAGGAGGCCAGTGCTACCTGTTCTTGCAAGGAACTGTGGATGCAATGGTGGGCGCTGCAGGATTCGAACCTGCGACTTCCACCGTGTGAAGGTGGCACTCTACCGCTGAGTTAAGCGCCCCTGGAAATCTCTGGCGAGGGGCTGGCGGCTGACGCGCCAGCAGGGCATCCCATGGGTTAGAGTAACACCAGCGGGGCTTTGCGGCCAACCCCTGCGGGGTGCGGACCAGTCCGGGTCCCGGGACCGATCGAGAATGCGCTGGAGAGTCCGATCAATCCGCCGTGCAGCCAGTTTTCCCACCGACGGGGAGGCAGAGTTGCGCCCGCTGCCGGGACTCGGCGACCCCCTGCTGGCCGGTTCTGGCTTGGCCGGAGTTGGTCTTGGAAGCTCAGGCCTGGACGCTTCCGGCCTCTCCGCCGCGGTCTTCGCCCCGCTGCTGGCCAGAACAGGCGGCAGCCGATCCGGCTTGCCCGCAAAACTCTCCGCCGACGAAAAATCCAGCGAGGAAAATGCATTTTCGGCGCAACCTTCCGCTCCGGATGGGGTTCAAGAGGATATGGCAACGCTGGTCCTGGACAGACAGTCCCTGGGAGCGGCTCCGGCTGCATGGCCGGGCGGGCGGACGGGTTTGCCGCGCGACCAGGAGCCCGCGAGCGATGCAACCATCATGAAACGCGCCGCGGCGGGCGACGAATCGGCGTTCAACTACCTGGCGGAAAAGTATCATCGCCCCATCCATCATTTTCTTTATCGGATGGTGCGCAACCAGGCGATAGCCGAAGAATTGGCGCAGGAGGTTTTTCTGCGCGTTTACCGCTCGCGCGAGAGTTACCGAGCGGAGGCCAAGTTCACCACCTGGCTCTACCGGATCGCCACCAACCTGGCGGTCAACCACGCACGCGACAGCAAGCAGGAGCGGGCCGTGCAGAACGTCTATCTGGACGCCCCGGACGAGCAGACCGGCACGAGGCCGGATGTGGCCTGCGATGAGCCCTCGGCGGAGCAGCGGTTGCTGCGCGAGGAGCGCATGAAGGCCATTCGCGCGCAGGTAATGGCGCTGCCCGAACGGCAACGAATGGCCGTGGTGATGCACAAGTACCAGGGGATGGACTACCGCGAGATCGGCCAGGTGCTGAAGTTGAGCGAGTCGGCGGTCAAGTCGCTGCTCTTCCGTGCCTACCAGACGCTGCGAGAGACGTTGAAGGAATTTGTTTAAGCGGAAAGAGCCGGGCGAGACCGGCGAGGAAATGGGGTGGTTTCAATGGAACTGATTAAAAACAATTGCGCTGGAATGGACGCGAAGCTGGCCAGCCTGCTACTCGATCCGACCTCCGCGCAGCCCAAGGTTCTTGCCCATGTGGAGGAGTGCGAGGGCTGCCGCCGCGCGCTCGATGAACTGCGGGCAACGATGACCCTGCTGGAGAGCTGGCAAGCGCCGGAGCCGAGCCCGTATTTCCTCACCCGGCTGGAGGCGCGGATGCGTGAAGAGCGCGCGGCCGAGCCGGCCGGCTGGTTTGCCGTGCTGCGCGCCCGCCTGGTCTACGGAACGGGAACGCAAATTCGTCCGCTGGCGGCCATGGCGATGACGATCATGCTGCTGGTGGGCGGGGGAGCCTATCTGGGCGTCACTGATTGGGACAAGCCGCCGGCCGCTCCGCAGCAGACCGCGGTCGTGCATGACCTGCAAACCCTGGACAACAACGCGCAACTGCTGGACCAGTTGGAGGCGATCTCCAGCAACAACTAGAACGGAGACGGGTTTCTGAGCAAACGAGGACAAAGAGCGGTGAGGAGCAGGGCAGACAACACGGGATGGATCGGGCGCGCAGCGATCGCAGCCGTACTCCTTTGCGCGCTCGCGGCCGTGGCTCAACCCCAGCACTCCAGCGCTCACGCGCCTCGCTCCGCTCCCGCGCCGGCAGCGCGCGCCTCCGCGCCCCCCGCTCGCTCGCCCCGGCCACAGTACCAGGGCAGGCCTGGCCCGCAAGTTCAGGGCCGCCCGCTAGCCAGCGCACCGCAGCGTCCGGCCTACGGCTACCCTGCGCCTCGTCCCACCGGCCCAACTCCTGCCTATCCCGGTCCGCCGTATCTGGGGCCTGGCTTTTCCCGTCCCGCGTACCGTGGCTATGCGCCGCCCTCGGAGCTGCCGCCGGGGCACCTGGGCGACTGGCTCAACCAGCACCGCAATCTGCCCGTACAGGAACAGGAGCGGGTGTTGCGCAACGACCCCAGCTTCCACCGGCTGCCTCCCGCCGAACAGCAGCGGGTGGTGCGGCAGTTGCATCAAGTCAGCCAGCTGACCGAGGAGCAGCGCCAGCGCCGCCTGGCCCGCGCCGCGATCATCGATCGCCTCCCGCCCCAGGATCAGATACGCATCAACCTCTCCGCGCGCCGCTGGGCCGAGCTGCCTGTTGACCGTCAGGCACAAATGAAGATCGCCTTCCACGATCTGCGCACGCTCCCGCTGGATCAGCGCCCGACGGTTCTCAACTCCAGCCGCTACCAGGGGCTTTTCAGCCCCGAAGAGCGCGGCATCCTCTCCGATATGCTGCGCGTCGAGCCTTACCAGCCCACGCGCTGAATGCGAAGTGCGCCCGCCTGGGCGGCCTGCCCTGAGCGAAGTCGAAGGGGCAAGTCCCCCCCACCGCAGGTGGCTCAGTCCGCGACCATGCTCTCACCGGGCAGGATCGGCCGTGTGCGCGGCAGCAGCCCCTGATAGGCAAACCAGCCCATCAGCGCCAGCGCCCCCAGATACGCCCCCAGCTTGACCCAACTGGTCGTGCTGGTCGCCGGCAGCGTCTTCCACAGGATGAGCAGCAGCGTTTGCGCCGCCGTCACCGCCCAGACCGAGCCGTAGAAGTAGCGCCGCTCTGTGCCCTCATTTTTTGTCGACGGCCCCACGCGTGGCAAATTGCCTGTCAGCCCCAGCAGCAGGATCACCGCGGCCACCGGAGGATAGCCATAGTTGTAAATCGGCTTCATCTGCCAGCCGCCGCCCGCCACCACAATCGCCAGCCCCTCCAGATTTAGCAGCGCATAGCTCAGCACCGCCGTCCATGCAAAGCTGTAGCAGACCTTGCGGTAGAGCGGATTGGGCCGGTCCTCGTCGAAGCGCAGAATGTAAGGCCCCGGTTCGGCGCCCGGCAGCCGCCCGCGCAGAGCGGCCACGCCGGTGCCGATCAGCACAGCGCCCAGCCACAGCGAGTTGCCCAGGCTGAAGCCATGCGCAAAGAGCGAAAATGTCAGCGGTCCCGGCGCCAGAAAGAAGACATAAATCCAGATCGGCCAATGTAAAGAACGATAGATGCGCGTATTGCGCGTGCGCATCTTGCGCTCCTCGGCATACTCCACTTTCCCTCTGTATCCCATGCACTCAAGCCTCGCAGAGCCGCCGCGCGCGCGTCAATCCGCAAAGAATTCCAAAAGAATTTGCTCCCAGCGCTTGCGGATGGGTGTATCATTTTGCTCAGTCGGGCAGGCGAGCAGAGAACCCCGGCGTCCTCAAATCTGAAGCGGCCGCGCAAGCTTCCGAACCGTTCCCGTGAAGACCGCATCCGGGACACGCCATTCAATTGGCGGAGGTGGAAGCATGACTTTTAGCCTCACCGCATTCCTGGAAGAAGCGGGAGTCGGGCGGAAAGTCGTCCATTTGCAGCCCAAGGAAGACTTCTTTTCGCAGGGAGATTCGGCTGACTCCATCTTCTATTTGCGCTCGGGCCGCGCAAAACTCACCGTTCTTTCGCCGGAAGGCAAGGAGGCCACCGTCGCGCTTCTCTCCTCCGGGGATTTCATTGGCGAGGAGTCGCTGGCCAGCGTGGGCGCGCTGCACATGGCCACGGCCACGGCTATTGTCGCCTGCACGGCGCTCAAAATCGCGCGCGAGGAGATGATCCGCGTGATGCACGAGGAGCATTCCCTCTCCGATCTGTACTTGAAGTTCCTGCTCGCCCGGAGCATGAGAACCCAGGCCGATCTGGTCGATCAGCTCTTCAACTCCAGCGAGAAGCGGCTGGCCAGAATCCTTCTGCTGATGGCTGAATTCAGCGAGTCCAGAGAACCGGCTCCGCTTCCTCCCATCACGCAGGAGACGCTGGCGGAGATGATCGGCACCACCCGCTCCCGCGTCAGCTTCTTCATGAATCGCTTTCGCAAGCTCGGCCTGATCGATTACAACGGCCGCATCTGGGTCCATAAGTCGCTCATCAATGTCATTTTGCACGATCAATTCACCGAGCATCCCGCCGAGAGTCTCGAGGCCGGCGCTCCGCACGAGCGATAATTAAAGCAAGAGGATCGAAACAAGCATCTTGAAAAAACTTGCCATTCTCGGTTCCACCGGCTCCATCGGCCAAAGCACTCTTTCCATCGTCGAACAGTTTCCTGAGCGCTACTCGGTCGTCTCGCTGGCCTGCGGGCGCAACGTGGACGAGGCCTTCGCGCAGGCCCTTCGCTGGCGGCCGAAGCTGGTCTCGCTGGCCACCGAAGAGTTGGCCGCCGAACTCTCCGCCAAGCTCAAAGAGGCCGGCGTCAGCGGCGTCGAGGTCGTTTACGGCACTGTGGGCACGGTCGCCTGCTCCACGCTGCCGGAGGCGGACTTTGTCGTCTCGGCCATCGTCGGCGTGGCGGGCCTGGAAGCTACCCACGCCGCGATCCTGGCCGGCAAGCCCATCGGCCTGGCCAACAAGGAGTGCATGGTCGCCGCCGGCGAAATCCTCACCGCGGCGGCCCGCGAGCGCAACGTCCCCATCCTGCCCATCGACAGCGAGCACAACGCCGTTCATCAATGCCTGCGCGTCGGCGCGCACGCCGAGGTGAAGACCATCTGGCTGACGGCTTCCGGCGGGCCATTCCGCAAGCTGCCGCTCGCGGAGTTTGCCAGCATCACCCCCGAGCAGGCGCTCAAGCACCCAACATGGGTGATGGGCCGGCGGATCACCATCGACTCGGCGACCATGTTGAACAAGGGCCTGGAAGTCATCGAGGCCTGCCGCCTTTTCGACGTGACGTCAGCCCAGGTGCGCGTCACAGTTCATCCGCAGTCCACCGTCCACTCGCTGGTCGAGTACGTGGACGGCTCCATTATGGCGCAGATTTCGGTAACCGACATGCGGCTGCCGATCCTCTATGCGCTTGCTTACCCGGAGCGGCCTCGCTCGACGCTGACCTTCGATCTGGCTACTTTGAGCCATCTCGATTTCGAGCAGCCCGACCTGGAACGCTTCCCCTGCCTGCGCCTGGCCTTTGCAGCCGCGGAAAAAGGCGGCGCGCACTGCATCGCCCTCAACGCCGCCGACGAGGTCGCCGTCGAGGCCTTCCTGGAGCGCCGCATCCCCTTCATGGGCATCCCGCGTACAATTGAAAGGGTGCTGGCAGCCACGCCCGAGGCGCATCCGGCAACCATTGCGGAAGTGCTCACCACGGACCGCGATGCGCGCGAAACGGCGCGTACGCTGCTGGCAAAGTAGTTCTCAGTTTTCAGTTGTCAGTGGCCGGCGGTTTGTACTTGCCGCTGTATAGGCTCGGAGACTGATCACTGACCACTGACCACTGACCACTGTTTTATCGAGGGAATCACCACAAATCTATGCATGAATTTCTAGTCTCCGCGCTCGCCTTTATCGTGCTGATCGCCGTCATGGTTGTGGTCCACGAGTTCGGCCACTTCACCGTCGCCAAACTCTGCAAGGTCCGCGTCGAGGCCTTCTCTTTCGGCTTCGGGCCGCGCCTCTTTGGCTTCAAGTACGGAGACACCGACTACAAGGTCTGCGCGCTGCCTCTCGGCGGCTATGTCAAAATGTCCGGTGAGAACTTTGCCGAACTCAGCGACGCGGCCGCAGGCACGGCCACTGTAACGCCGATCAACGACCCCGGCGCCCTCACCTCCCATCCCCGCTGGCAGCAGATGCTGATCGGCCTGGCCGGCCCGACAGCCAACTTCATCCTCGCGTTTGTTTTGATGTTCTTCTACTACAGCTGGATCAACGAAGTTCCCGCCGTCGAAGTCAAAGAGACGGCCGTCGAGTGGGTTATCCCCGGCTCGGCCGCGGCCCAGGCGGGCATTCAACCCGGCGACATCATCCGCCGCTTCGCCGATGCCGACAACCCGGACTGGATTGAAGTCTTCGATAGCTTGCATTTGAATCCCAACCAGATGGTCCAGGTTACGGTGGAGCGCGGAGGCAAGACCCTGCAACTCGCCTTCCACATACCCGCTGAAGTGAAAACCAATGATTTGGCCAGTTTAGCCGATGGATACGCTGGGATGCTGCCAGAGTTCACGGCCAGCCCCATTGGCGTCAATCAGGTTCAGCCGGGAACTCCCGCCGACCAGGCCGGGCTGCGCGCTGGAGATGGCATTCAGTCCGTCGATGGACATGCCTTCCATATGGTGTATTCATTGCTGCCCTATATGCAGGAGGGCCAGGGCAAACCAATTACGCTGGTCGTCGTGCGCAACGGCGTCGCTCTCGCGCCCATCGTGGCCCATCCCGCCAAGACAGACGATGGATGGAAACTGGGCTTCGTGCCGGTGCCGCCGCCCATGCGCCGCGATCCTCTGCCTCTGAAGACTTCGGTGATCAAGTCCAGACAGTTCTGCGTGGAGAACTCGACGCTTCTGGTGCAGGTCTTGCAACACATCTTTGCCCGCAAAATTTCCGTCTCGAATAATCTGGCCGGCCCTCTGGGAATAGCCCGCGCCGCCGGCGATGTTGCGGAGACCAAGGGTTGGTCCAACAAGTTCAATCTGGCCGCGCAGATCAGCATCAGCCTGGGCATTATCAACCTCTTTCCCTTCCCGATCCTGGACGGCGGCATGATTCTCTTCCTGCTGATCGAAGGCACCATCCGCCGAGAGATCAACATCAAGGTGAAGGAGTACATCTATCAAGTCGCGTTCTTCATGCTTATCGCGCTTTTTGCGTACCTGATCTTCAACGACGTGACCAAGCTGCCTTTCTTCACTCATTTGAAGCCGTGAGAACGCCTAAAATGCAGGGTGCCCCAGGTCTCGATTCTGAGACCTGGGAAAAAATGAACTTCAGAAGTCAATAGATATTTATGTACTTCGAGCTGACAAAACCCGAAGAAACACCTAAAAAAACAGATAAGATCGCGTTCCACGTGGAAAACTAGGTACAGATTTACGCGCCGGGAGAGCCTGAATGTTCGTCACTACCGAAGTCCGTGTCCGCTACGCTGAGACCGACCAGATGAATGTCGTCTACTACGCCAACTACCTGGTCTGGTTTGAAGTCGGCCGCGTCGAATTACTGCGTAAGCTGGGATTTTCTTACCGTCAATTGGAAGAAGAACACGGCTGCATCCTGCCGGTCATCGAGGCCATCTGCCGCTATCGCTCGCCCGCCCGCTACGACGACCAGATCCTCATCGAAACCCGCCCCGCGCTGCTGCGCGGCCAAGTGCTCAAATTCGCCTACCGCATTCTTCGCAAAGCCGAGGAAGGCGCTGACCCAACGCTACTGGCCGAGGGAGAAACCGTCCACGTAGTCTGCGACAGCCAGATGAACAAGAAGCCCCTCCCCGCGCACTACGCCGCCGCCCTGCGCGCGATGATGGAACCGACGAAAAAAGTGTAAGAATCTGGGTGCCCCGCCCTTGCCGCGTCTTTGTTTTTGCGGCTAGGGTGGGAGACCGCGCTATGCTATCTCCCATGGAAGTGATTTTTGTAGTACGTGAGACAGAAACGGGCGGCTATACGGCGCGCGCGCCGGGGCACTCGATTGTAGCGACAGGGGAAAGCTGGGAAGCGTTGCGCGAGAATGCGCGGGCGGCAGCGGCATTGCACTTCAAGGATGCGCCGGCGCGTCCGACGCTCATCCGGCTGCATCTGGTCAAGGACGACGTGATTGCGGTCCACTCCTGCGATCCTGTGCGCGCGGATCCTTTCGAATCTTGGATTCAGGGAATGGAACCCATGCTCACCACCGCTCCTGAACTCGAAGGCGTGCTCGCCGAACTCTCCCGCCGCGAACCGATCTTCCATCGCCCGGAATTCGGAACAACAAGAGCCGACTTCGAGCGAATGACGGCGGGGGATTACTGGGAGACCGGCGCCAGCGGCCGCCGCTACTCCAGGCAGTGTGTGCTGGATGGTTTGGAGGAGCGATTTTCCGTTCCCCACGAAGACGTATGGGAGACGCTGGACTTCCATTGCCGCAGATTGGGCGAGGATACTTATCTGCTGACTTACACGCTGCTTCAGGATCATGCGCGACTTACCAGACGCGCCACTATCTGGCGCAATACCGCGGACGGCTGGAAGATTTTCTTTCATCAGGGTACCATTGTCCAGGACGTTTGAAGCTATGTTGACCCTATAACTCTGCTATAACATTCATGACTGCTGAAGACTTCGACGGGGATGGGAGTTATCAACAATGGCGGACCTCAAGTGGCTCGATAGTTACGCAGGGCAGACCATAGAAGAATTGCTTGAGATGGCCGGCGAGTATCGCATCGACTCGCTGGTTGTGGCGATGGAGCAAGCGCTCCAGCAGAAGGCGGCCCAGGCCGGCGAGCAGGAGTTGTCCGACGAGGAACGAATTGTCCTCGCCGTTGAGGCTCTCGAACGGGAGGTGAGTAACGGCGGGTACATCCAGTTCTTCACGAACGCCTCCGGCGAATACGCTCCCATCGTTGTCGAGGCTCTGCAGCGCATCGACTGCCCGGAGACGGCCAGAATCACGCAAATCGCTATCGAGTCGCTGGGCCTTGAGGATCTTTCCCCTGAGGCCCTCGAGGCGGCCTGCGAAGCGGACAACGATGCCCGCGACGAAGAGCTTGAGGAGTGCGACGGCCTTTACTTCGGCGCCGGAGAGGATGTCGCCGGCCAGCTCTTCGAGTTTGTCCGAGCCAATCAGGACGCAATTCAACTCTGATTGAGTCACGGGCATCTGCCTGAAAACACAGCTTCAGGATATGCCTGGGTCCCTCCCATGCGCCCAGGCAGCATCGCCGAATGGAATGCCATCCCGTAGAGCCGGGACACTGTACAACAATAATTGTCAATGACCCTTGACATCTTATGCATCATTATGTAAAGTAAAGTTGTCGTAATGTAAAGGAGACCAACCATGAACTGCATGAACAACCCCGTAGCTCGGCGCTTAATGTGGCGCCTGACAATCACCATGGTGCTGTACGTTGCTTTTCTCGTTTTGGCTGTGGAGATCTTTGTCCACTACCGCCCCACCGGGCCGCTGGCCTGGCTGCTGGCCGTCCTTCCGGCACTTCCCGTCATTGGGCAACTTGCTGTCTTCGGTTTGTACCTGGCCGAGGAGAAGGATGAATTCATGCGCAACCTGCAGATTCAGGCGATGCTCTGGGGCATTGGAGCTACGCTGGCAGTCACGACGGCATGGGGATTTCTTGAGAATTTCGCCCAGGTTCCGCATCTGGACCTCTATCTGGTCTACCCGCTGTTCTGGTTTTTCGTGGGCATCAGTACACCGCTGCTGAAGGCAAGGTACAAATGAAGAACCGGCTACGCGTGCCGCCCGCTGAACGGAGCTGCACGCACCTCGATCATGAACAACCAATTGTCCTAATGAAGAGGAGACTGATCATGGAATGTCAAACCAATAATCCGGCTGCGCGGCGCTTCACGGTTCGCTTCATCGTGGCGATGGCGTTTTACGCTGTCTTCTCGATCCTGTCCACTGTGGGACTTCTCTTGTGGCATCCAAACGGCGTGTTGACCTGGCTTCTGGCGATTCTTCCCGCGCTTCCGATCTCCGGAGCAGTCGCCCTCATTGGCCGGTACATGCACGAAGAAAAGGATGAGTTTCAACGCGATGTGCTGGTTCAGGCCTTACTCGGAGGTATCGGAGCGACCCTGGTTGTGACCACGGTGTGGGGATTTCTGGAAGACTACGCCCACTTTCGGCGTCTGGACCTGCTGATGACCTGGCCGCTCTACATCATCCTCGTGGGCATCTCCTACGGGCTGGTCAAGGCGAGGTACAGATGAAAAACCGGCTAAAAGTATTGCGAGCGGAGCGCGACTGGTCGCAGGCCGATCTGGCCCAACGGCTGGAGGTTTCGCGCCAGTCGGTCAACGCCATCGAGACCGGCAAGTACGATCCCAGCCTTCCGCTGGCCTTCAAACTGGCGCGACTCTTTGAAACCACGATCGAGGCGATCTTCAGCGATGAAAATGGATGAGGGAATCGCACCCTAGCCGCAAAAACAAGAACGCGGCGAGGGTGGGGCCACCCAGCGTTCCTTTACGCATGAACAAAGCACACTAAGGTTCGTGATTTCCCAGGTCTCAGAAGCGAGACCTGGGGACCCGGCACCCGGCATTTCCAGAGCTCCCATCAAATACAGCTGGAGTATTTAGCCCCTGAGGGAGTATTGGGGCGCAAAATCGACTTGTTCAGGCTTCCTGAAATTCTTCTACGCGCCTGCCTACTGCGTTGCTGACTGGGCGTAGGTGTAAGACTCGAACGCATCAAAGAATGTCGCCAGTGGAAGCTTGAAGACCCCATCCGGATCAGGTTTTGTGCCCCAGGGATTGCGCAGCGTGACGGTCTGCGCGTCTTCATCGAAGGCCATCACCGTGTAGGCGTGCCCCGGAACCCACCAATCCGCGTTGATGTAGCCCTCGCCTGACGCGGTGCCCCAGCTTCCGGCCACCATCGCCATACGGCCCGATTTCAGCTGCCGCAGTTGTTCGATGGTCAGCTTCTTGTCGGCCACCAGGCCCGAAAGAGCCGTGCCCTGGAAGGCCTCCATCACGCGCACCGGAACTCCCCCCTGTCCCAGGCTCTTGTAGGCGCCGAAGACCTCGCCGTTCTGCTCCACGGTCTGCGCCACTGTATCGAAGAATCCCCGTTCTTCCAGAAAACCGCCCAGCATCTGCGCCTCGGCCGCCGGGATGCCCAGCACGCTCAACTGCGTCGCCAGCTTCACTTTTAGCTGAGCCTTGTCGAGTACTCCATCCTGCTGCACCACGGAACGGATGGCGCGGTCATAGCCCACCAGCAGCAGGCCGGACTGATCGAGCAGCGCCAGAGCGACCGGCTTGACATAGACGGGAATGTAATCCGATTTACCAATGGCGTGCACCAGGCTCTGGCGCAGGGCGCGCTGCGCATAGGCCCGCATCAGCACCGCGACCCAGGTACCCTCGGAGCGGTCGTAGCCGTGCGCCCGGCCAAACTCCACGTCCTCGGGAAAGACCACCTCCGCCGGTCCGTTGAAGAAGCGCACCTGGTAGCCTCCGCCGGGATTCGGGCTGATAGCCCCGCGCAGGGTGTCAGGCGACACCTTGGCCAGCGCGGCAATTGAAGCGTGAAAGTAGCAACTGCCCAGCGATCCCTGCAGAACCGCCTGCGGGCTAACCCCTTGCTTTCCGTAGAGCTCAACCGGCTCCTCGGCCCAGGCGGCTCCCGCCAAAGCGTTTCCCAACAACCCAACCGCGATCCATGCACAGGTTTTCAGCATCATCTTCTCCTTTGCCGGCTACATCTCTTTTCTGATTCCTGACCTCTGCCCCTGACCTTTGTGAATCGATCCCGGCTCAGGAAAAACTTAATCCTACATCCCCGCTGAGGACAAAGCTATCAATTATCTTCATTCCGCTCGCTATTGCTATCTTCATTCAGCTCGCTATTGCATCTCTTTCAGCCGGTCGCAACCCCACTGGTTGCCCATGCCGCAACCTTTGGTGAGGAATTGCCGGGCCTTGGCCGGGTCCTTTTCGACGCCGAAGCCAAGACGATAATAGTTTCCCAGATTGCTGCAGCCGACCGCACTGCCGGCCGCGCAGGCCTTGGCGTAGAGAGACGCCGCTTCGCCATAGTCCTTGCTCACGCCGCGGCCAAAGGCATAAATATTGCCGAGGTTGTTGCAACCGGTAGCATCGCCCAAATTGCAAGCCGTGGCATAGAGAGCCGCCGCGCGCGCATCGTCTATCTTGGCCACGCCTTTGCCGCTGGCGTACATCACGCCGAGATTGGCGCAAGCCTCCCGGCTGCCCGCCGAACAGGCCTGGTCGAAGAGGGTGGCCGCCTCGGAGGCTCGGCCCGCCTTGTAGAGAGAAGCGGCCTGCCGCTCCATCTCCGCGCCACTCGGCTTTTGAGCGGCGGGCGGTGCAACAGGCGGCGTTGTGTTCGGTGCCGGCTTCTGGGCGGATGGCGGGGGCACATTCGTTTGCGCGGGCTTCCCTGCCGGTGGGCTAGCCGGCTTTTCCGCCGCCGCTTTGGCCGCCGGTTTGGCCTCCGCTTGCGTAGCTGGCGCGCTCTTCGGCTCCTCTGCCACGGAGAGCTGCGGCTCGTGCTGATCTACATTTTGCGCCTGCGCCGGAGATGCAGCAGGCTGACCCACTGCCGCCGGCGTCTGCCGGGGCTGCGGATGCGGGACAAAGAACCACCCCGCCGCGACAACAGCCGCTAACGCCAGAAGGCCCAAAGCTCCCCACGCCCATCCGGGAAACTTCCGCGTTGCCGGCTTTGGCACAGAAACGGGCGGCGGCGAAGGAGGCTGCAAAGGAGGCTGTGTAAGATGCTGCGATGGATACAGCGAAACACGCTGCGGAAGCGGTGTCGGAACCGCCCCTGGACGCCGCCACTCTTCTTCGATGATCGTCGCCGGCCGCTCCTGCCTCTGCTCGCTCGCCGGCTCCGGCCGCGCCTGGCCTGAACCATAGAGCAAGTCGTCCAGCAGGCCGAGCAGCTCGGCGTCCTGGGGGCGGTCGTCGCGATTCTTGGCCAGCAGCCGCATCGCCAACCCATCCACCCCCGGCCAATCAGCCAGCTCCGGCCGCAACTCGCTGGGCGGCCTGGGCGTCTCTTCCAGGTGCTGCTTCATCCAGCCCGAGGTGTTGTGCGCGTGGAAGGGCGTCCGCCCGGTGAGCATCTCGTAGACGACGCAGCCCAGCGCATACAGGTCTGTCCGGCCGTCCATCTCGGCCGCGGGCATCTCTTCCCACTGCTCGGGCGCCGCGTAGTTGGGCGTCAGCATCAGCCCGCGGGTGACGCTCGTCCGGGTCACGCTCTCGGTGATCGCCGCAATGCCGAAGTCCAGAACCTTGGGCAGCTCTCGCCCATCGCGGCTCGTGGCCAGCAGGATGTTCTCCGGCTTGATGTCGCGATGCACCGTCGCGTGCGCGTGGGCCTCGGCCAGCCCGGAGGCGATGCCGCGCCCCAGCTCCAGCACCCGCGCAATCTCCAGCCCGGCGGGCGCTTCATCTATCGCCGCCCGCAGGCTGGGGCCTTCCACGTACTCCATCGCGATGAAAAGGCTGCCGTCCTCGGCCTGGTCCAGGTCGGTGACTTCGACGATGTTGGGGTGGCGCAACTGGTAGGCGGCGCGCGCCTCCATGCGGAAGCGCTTGATGAACCTGGGGTCCTTGCCGAGATCGCCGGTGAGGAACTTCAGCGCCACCCGCCCGCCCAGCATCATGTGCTCCGCCTGGTAGACCACGCCCATGCCGCCCTGGCCCAGCTTGCGCGTGATGCGGTATTTGCCGCGCACCAGAGAGCCCGCCGCCAGTTCGTGAGAGACAATCAGCATCGCCCCGTCCGTGGGACAGGTGTTGTGCTGGTCGGGGAAGTCCGAATCGCAGACGGGACAGGTCTTCATTGTTAGCACCCTGCCTGAAGACGAATATTTGCTGGCGACAGAATACCATGCCCCCGGCTGCCTTCCATTTATTTGTGTAAATTTGGCTTTTTTGTACTTTTTTGCACTGCTATTTTCATCTGTAGCGCTCCCGTGCTACAGTGTGAGCAATCCGGAATACCTTTTTATGTCAAGAGATGATTTCAGACCGAAGACCGAATGGTTAATCGGGCGGGGCAGCGACTGCGACCTGGTGGTGCCGGAAGCAGCCGTTTCTTCCCACCACTGCCGCCTCACGCAACGTGCCGATGGCTTCCTGCTGGAAGACCTGGGCGCGAAAAACGGCACGTTTGTGAACGGGGCCAAGATCGCGCCCGGCCTGCCGGTCAGGGTACAGCAAGGCGCCAAAGTGACGCTGGGCGGCTCTGTGCCGATGCCCTGGCCCGTCGCCTCCTCTACTCTTGATTCCGGCAGATTCGCCCGCCCGCTGGCCAACACCGGCAGCCGCACGATCACCATCGGACGCTCCCCGGATTCCGACGTCCAGATCGATCTGCCCATCGTCAGTTGGAATCACGCCGTCATCTACGAAGAGAACGGCAAGTACTTCATCGAGGACCGCAACTCGAGCAACGGAACCGCCATCGGAGAGCTGAGCAACCGCATCCAGCGCTCCATTCTGGAGACCTCCGACGAGGTCTACCTCGGCTCCTACAAGATCTCCGCCGCGCAGCTTCTCTCGCTGGAGACCAAGGTCGAGATCGGCGAGGCCTCCTTCCAGACCGTCTCCTTCAGCAGCGAAACGATGGAGGTTGGACGCGACCCCAAGTGCGAGATTCCCCTCGATCTGCCCATGGTCAGTTGGCGTCACGCCCGCCTCACCCGCACCCCGGCGGGCATTTTGGTCGAGGATCTCGGCTCCCGCAACGGGACTTATCTGGATGGCATCCGCGTCACCGGCAAGGTGCTGGCCAAGGCAGGCCAGGAGATCGGCCTGGGCAGTGTCCGCTTCCAGTTGCTGGAAAACGGCGAGCTGGCGCAACGCGACTACAACGGCAAGGTCACCATCGAGGCCAAGGACATTGTCGTCAACGCCCCCAACGGCAAGCGCCTGCTCGACGCTGTCTCGCTCACCGTCTTCCCGTACGAGCTGGTGGCGCTGATGGGCCCGGCCGGCGCCGGCAAGACCACCCTGCTCAAGGCCCTCAACGGCTACACCCGCCCGGTACAGGGAACGGTGCTCTTCCGCGGCCAGAACCTCTACGACTTCTACGACCTCTACCGGCACATGATGGGCTACGTGCCCCAGGACGACATCGTCCATCCCCAGTTGACCGTCCGCCAGGCGCTCTACTTCTCCGCCCGCCTGCGCACCGACCTGACTGATGCCGAGATCGACACGCGCGCCCAGAAGGTGCTCTACAACCTGGGCATACCGGACAAGATAGACACCGTGATCGGCTCGCCGGAAAAAAAGACCCTCAGCGGCGGCCAGCGCAAGCGCGTCAACATCGCCCTGGAACTCATCACCGACACCCCGGTGCTCTTTCTTGACGAGCCCACCAGCGGCCTGTCGTCCTACGACGCAGAGTCGGTCATCGATCTGCTGAAGGAGCTCTCCAAGACCGGCAAGACCATCCTCACAACCATCCACCAGCCCAGCCTCAAGGTCTACAAGCAATTCGATGACCTGCTGATGGTCTCGCGAGACCGGGGAGAGAAACCCGGCGCGGTGGTCTTCTTCGGGCCGGCTTATCCGGATTCGATCCAATTCTTCAACCCGCCCACCACCGGCGCGCCCATCAAGCCGCAGGAGCTGAACCCGGAGATGCTCTTCTCCGGCATGAACCAGATTCCTGAACCCAACCGCACCGAGAACTGGCGCCTCCGCTACATGGCCTCCCGCTACCGCCAGGAGTTCGTCACCAACCGCAGCGGCAAGCAGCAGGCCAGCGCCGACAATGCCGGAGGCGAGAAGCCGCACCGCCAGTTCGGCCTCGGCCAATGGCTGGCCCTGGTCAAGCGCAACCTCATCGTCCGCCTCCAGGACAAGGCCCAGACCGCCATTCTGCTCTTGCAGGCGCCGCTCTTCGCCGTGCTCGTCACGCTGGTCAACTACCCCTTGCGCGCCAGCCACTTCGACGAAATCTCCGAGAAGCTGCCCATCATCCACTTCCTCATGGTCGTAGCCGCCATCTGGTTCGGCTGCAACAACGCCGCCCGCGACATTGTCGGCGAGTGGACCATCTACAAGCGCGAGCGCATGGTCACGCTCAAGCTCTTCCCTTACGTCTTCTCCAAACTGGCGGTGCTGCTCGGCCTGTGCATCTTCCAATGCGGTTCTATGCTGGCCATCGTCTATCTGGTCTGCGGGTTGCACAGCAACTTCGGCTGGGATTTCGTCGTCCTGCTGCTCTCTTCGATGATCGGCGCCGGGCTGGGCCTGTCCATCTCGGCGTTCTCCAAAACCAATGAGAGCGCAATTGCCCTGCTGCCCGTGGTCCTGCTGCCCATCATCGCGCTGGGTGGCGGCATGAGGCCCATCTACCTGATGCCCAAGGCCGGCCAGGTTCTCAGCACCATCATTCCCTCGCGCTGGTCCTTTGAGGCCAATCTCCTCCATGAGGCCGAGGCCAAACAGTGGGGACAGAACCAGCCGGTTCCCGACATGACCTGCAATTTGTTTTCCGAGAGCGAGAACAAGAACGTCAACCCGGTCCTGGTCTCGCCCGACCCCAACGACCTGAACCCTTCGCTCAATATCAAGGGAGATGCGGCCGAGGGCAGCATTCCCCGCTATCTGATCACCTTCACCGATCCCAACGGAACCGAGCGCGTCTGCCGCGCCTCCGCCGACGAGAAGTATCCGCGCGTCAACCCCACCGACCACGCCGTCGCCTACCGCCATCCCTTCCGCGACTCCATGGCCGTGCTCTCCGCGATGCTGCTGATGCTGGTCGCCGCGGTAATCGCCATCCTGCGCAAGCGGGACAACGATCCGCAGTGAGTGGAGAGCCTGGGGTGGAGGGCATGGAAAACCGTGCGCTCCAGGATACCGGTTTTTCAAAAGTGTGAAGCTAAATGCAGCCAGTTTACCCCCAAAATGAACAGCAACAGGTCACCGGTTTCGGAGAAAGTGGTGATCTGTAGCTGTCCGGTTTTGCCTGCACTGGAGACCTGTAGCTGTCCACTTTTACGGGAATGACTGCAAGGACGTCATCAACGAATTTGAAATCGTCCCGGATGGCGGGACTCCGGGGCGTTTGGGGACGAAGATTTGGCGTTTTTTCTGACTATCAGAGATCAGGGGTCAGGGAACAGGGATGGGCTTCGCAGACTCTATGGATTGGTCCATGGTGTGGCGCCCGGCCTCGGGGGTTAAAGCCCGGTAATCTTCGGCTGCCTTTTCGGCACCCTTCGACTCCACTCTGGGCAGGCTAGAAGTCGTGCCCTGATACAAAGCGGCGGGTTGAGGTTGGTGGTTTCCCAGGTCTCAAAAGCGAGACCTGGGCCACCCATCTTACTTATGGGAATCTGCGCCATCCGCCTAGACAATCACTTCCGGTCCCATATTGAGAAGCGGAAACGGCAGGCAACGGGAATCCCGTCGCGAAGGGCGGGGATGAAGTGCCAGCCACCAGAGGCTTGGACCCACCGGCTGTCCGCGCCATTGAGCACTTTTGCAGAGCGCACCTTTCCGGCGGCGTCGACGAGCAGTTCCATCACCGCCTCCGTATCCGTAGCACTCAACTGCTCGCCATCGGCTGGAGACGGACGGAGGAGCAGAATGGATTTTGGCAGGACCACAGGAGGTTCCTGCTCTGTATCCGTAGGATAGGGCGTAACCCCACTCGGACTGAGAGTACCTTGGCTGCTGACCGCCGGCGGTCTGACCGTCGCGTCGTAGATATGAACCTGTTGTTTGTGCATCGGCCTCCTCGGTGCGGGAGCGATGCCGCGGAGAATTCCCCTTTGGCGAATGTCGGAGATTGTCATCCGAATACGCTTGAAATCTTGAGAGGGCCACATGTTCTGAAGCGCAGACCAGGCCTCAGCGTCGCGACCGCTGTACAAGTACGCCCACACGATCTCCAGCACTTTGATCTTGGTTCTTATCAGTCGATGCAGATCATCGCTTGAGCGGGGGATCTGCATCGAGAGGACGCCGTCGCTGTTCTTGAACGCGGCGAGTTCTTGTTGATCGATTTGCGTGCGAAGATCGGCAATCTGAGTATCGTAGTGCGACAGGAATTCAGAACTTACGTCAACTATGCGTTTTTTTTCGAATCGCAGCACCACCGTAGGGGCGAAATCGAAGGATTGGAGAGGCACCTTTTCAAATCCGTCAATCGCCGCCGCATCGTTAGTCCAGATTTCCACTTTCCCGTCCAGATCGGTATCCGCGGCCGTGTAGGAATCAGCGCCAGTGATCGCATAGAGGAGACGAGGCGGCTTCATCAGCGAATAGATTTGATAGCTGCGGTGAGTCCCTTCACCGGTCTCATCGATTTGAAACGCGACGACGGGCATGCCAAAACCAAGATCTGCCCCTAAAACATCGATACCGACTTTCGCGGCATCGGATGCGACGGATATCTCCTGCCCATTCCAGATGAGCTTAGCGGTGCAGGCACGTTTGGCAAAGCCTCTGTTTCGTAACGGACCGACGCTGACGGTTGTTCCTGTTGAGAATTCAGTGCTGTACTGACCGCTTCCGTTTTCGCAGGTGATGTTTTGAGCCTGCTCTTGAGAGTGAACGGCTTGCGGCCAAAACTGCATTGCAGCAAGGAAGACCGATATGAACGGCAACCTGGATTTCACCGCCGATTTCACTAAACGAACTTGCATCGCAACCCCCAGGAAGATAAAGGCAAGTAAGTATTCTCCGGCAAAGCCGGAGATTCTCCCATTTGAAATAATTTACATCAACTGTATCTTCCCATGTCTGTGGCGCGGATCACCTGATGAGAGAGCCCGAGGTTTCACGTTGCATATTTTTGAGTTCTGAGCGATTGGTCACCAAACCGGCCGTGATTCGTCGAGTAATAACGTGTTGTTACACATAGACGATCTGCAACGAGCGCGTAGAACCGGGACCGCCATGGGGGAGCTCAAGTGCCCCGGTACGCCAGAATCAATCAGCCTTCAGTCCGCCAAACTGGATCGGTAACAGAAAACGCCGATGTCGCCTGGATTCTCATGATGACGCCGGGCATCCCAGGTCTCGCTTTTGAGTGTCCGAGACCTGGGAAACCGGCTCTACTGGACGGATGGTCTTTTGTTCAACGCAGACCCAGGACTGCGCTGAGCTTGTCCTGGGCTATTATCGCTTCTCCCTTCGGGAGAAATATCGCAGACTTTTTCATCCCATCGCGGGTCGGCTGTGCCCGTGGACGACTGATACAAAGCGGCGGGTTGGAGTTTGTGGTCTCCCAGGTCCTCAAAAGCGAGACCTGGGCTACCCATCTTACTTATGGGAACCTGCGCCACCCGCCATCCGGCCGCGGACCTGAAATAAAAAACTTTACAGCCACTCATTTCAGCTATAAAATGGCTGGAATTACCAAATACCTGCTGTCAGGAAGTGACTTCCATGCCCAGATTTCCGTTCGTTCATTCTGGTCTCAGGACTAGCGCGTCCATAAGCGTTTCAACTCTTGCCATCATCGCACTTCTCGGCCTCTCCGGCTGCGGCGGTGGGAGCAACAGTGGAGGTGGCGGATCCAAGACCATAAGCGTCTCCGTAACCTCATCGGCGACAACGATCAATGGGGGCGGAACGGTCACGGTAACCGCGACGGTGGCCAACGATAGCAGCAACGCCGGAGTGACCTGGACAGCTCCCTCAATTGGCTCACTCTCCAGTTTAACCGCCCTGGCTCCAACTTATACCGCGCCCGCCGCCACCAGTGCCGCGCAGTCGGTGACCCTCACGGCGACCTCGGTGACCGACACAACTAAATCCGCTACTGTCACGCTGACCATCAACGCGATCAGTGCGATCAGTGTCTCCGTTACCGCGCCGGTGACAACGGTGGATGGGAATGATACGGTCTCGGTGACTGCGACCGTAGCCAACGACAACAGCAACGCCGGAGTGACCTGGACTGCGCCCTCGCTAGGCTCGCTCTCCAGTTTGACGGTTTCCGCGCCGACATTTACGGCGCCCGTCGCCACCGCTTCCGCGCAGTCGGTGACCCTCACGGCGACCTCGGTGGCCGACAAGACCAAATCCAACACCGTGACGCTGACGATCCCGGCCGCCCCCGCGATCACCACCACTTCATTGCCCACGTCCATAGCGGGAACAGCCTACTCGGTGACGCTGGCCGGATCGGGCGGCATCGCTCCCTATACCTGGAAGCTGACCAGCGGTAAGCTGCCGACTGGTATTAGCCTTAACGCAACCACCGGCGCACTCTCCGCCGCCGCTGGCGCGACCACGGCCACGCCCGCCACTTCGCTCACCTTCGTGATGACCGATTCAGGCTTGCCAACGGCTCTGACTGCAACGGCAACGCTGAGCCTGACCATCAACGCGATCAGTGTCTCCGTGACCGCGCCGGTGACCACGGTGGATGGGAACGATACGGTCACAGTAAATGCGACCGTAGCCAACGACAGCAGCAACGCCGGAGTGACCTGGACCGCGCCCGCCATCGGCTCGCTCTCCAGTTTGACCGCCCTGACTCCGACCTACACCGCTCCCGCCGCCACTGCTTCCGCGCAGTCGGTGACCCTCACGGCGACCTCGGTGGCCGACAAGACCAAATCCAACTCCGTGACGCTGACGATCCCGGCTGGACCCACAATCACCTCCTCTTCCCTGCCCTCGTTCGTAGCAGGAACAGCCTACTCAACGACGCTGGCCGGATCGGGCGGCATCGGTCCCTACACGTGGATGCTAACCAGCGGCACGCTGCCCGTTGGGATGAGCCTGAACGCAACCACCGGCGTGCTCTCCGCCGCCGCGGGCGCCACCGCAACCACCCCAGCCACGAATCTCACCTTCCAGATGACCGACAGCGGCACACCCACGGCCCTGACCGCATCGGCGACGCTGAGCCTGACCATCAACCCGCCGTCCAGCGCTCAGGTAGCCGGAAGCGTCATCTACAGTAACTCCTGCGGCTTCGTGGCTGGACCCGCGACCACGGTCTCCATCAATACAAATCCCGTCCAGAGCACCACGACCGACAACAACGGAAACTTCTCCTTCGCTGCCATTCCCCAAGGTAGCTATACCATTACTCCATCACTGGCGGGCACCAACGCTGTCTTTTCTCCCGCAACACAAAACGTGACGGTGGGCGCCGGCGGTGCGGTGGTCAGCTTCAATGCCGCGGTCGGCTACTCGGTCTCCGGCAATGTGAATTACAGCGGTGCGGCGACCGGGCCTGTCCATATGATTCTGCAGTATCAATGCCCCGGCGGAGTTTGGATCGGCCACACTCTGGGCACCAGCATCCTCACGCCGGGACAGTTCACTATCAATGGCGCTGCGCCCGGCTCCTATCAGGTCCTGGCCTGGATGGATGCAACCAATAACGGCTGGCCCAATGCATCGGATCCCACTGGGTCTTCCACGCTTCAGACGGTCTCATCCGCCAACCTCTCCGGCATCTCCGTCACAATGACCGATCCCACAGCGCCCACATTCACGAGTACACCCTTCTCTCCAGGAGTCGTTCCATTCGATCAAGGCGCTATGATATATCCCTATGTAATTTATGAAAGCGGTCCCCCGCTTCGAGCTTTCTGGTTGCCCATTGATTCTCAGCTAGAGATCGCTACATCTTATACCGTCGAATGGGGCACCGATAAGACCTTCGCCACATATATCGGAAGCAAGAGCTTTCCGGCGAAGGGTGGATACACGATGACTTGTGTGTTGAACGGGCTCACCAACGGCCAACAACTCTACTTCCGCTATCAAGGTGCGGTGGGGAGTGCAACCAGCGCATGGTCCCCGGTCGCCGGTCCCATCACCGTCGGCGCTCCCACGGGTCCTGTCACGGTCTCCGGCACAGCCACCTTTGCTAACGCGGCCACCGGACCGCTGCATATATATTTTGAGAATCGTTCCACGGGAGAAACCTACAACACGGCTGTTGCCAGCCCGGTTAGCCCGCAGAATTACAGCATTCAGCTACCTGCGGCCGGAAACTATTTTGTCTCGGCCTTCATTGATCAGAACAACGATAGCATTGAGGACAATGGAGATATGCTGTCAGGAGGGACTTCCAACGTCGCCGTCACCGGCAGCACAGGCACCTTTGATCTCACCCTGAATGGCGGCGGAACCAGCTACCTGACCGTTGGATTAAATAACTATCAAGCAATAGACTACGCTCTTGGGTTAACGAAGCAGTTTTACAATCTCGCGACTGGTGCATGGAGCGGCAGCAAAGAGTTGATTGCCATGGAACTGGTTTCGGGACCGAATGTGGTTGTTCCCCAGGATCTGGTCGGGTGCGCTTGGGAACCTGCTATTTCATTCTGCAGCAGCTTTAACCTCATCGGCAATACGCCAAATGTCGGCGATGCCTACGGCTTCAAGGTGAGCTACAGCGATGGAACCAGCGAGACCAAGACATATACGCTGCCCAGCGTACCGGGCAGCTTTGGCGCGAATCCATCTCCATCTGGGGTCGGCACAAACCTGACGCCGAATATCTCATGGACCGATCCGCCCAACGCCAGCGACTATACGTATACGTTCATATTTTCAGGCGGATACCCTGCCGAAAGCTGGGAGATACCGGTTCCGGGCTATGGGCTCTCTTTTTCCAGCTCGATCAACTCCCTCACGTGGGGCGTCGATCCCACCGGAGGCAACAACCTGCCCAGTCCGGCAAGCTTGAGCAGCAGCGGAGGACCCTATCCCTATGATTGGTCTGTTACCGCCATCGACAGCAGCAACAATGATTCCATTTTGGAAGTGGGTTACTATGTGGGCTATTGGGGAGTTTCTCTTCCGGCTCCCAATCCCAATACACTGGGAGCGGCGACCGTCGGCCAAAGCTATAGCGGGACAATCACCGCAAACGGGCAGGCTCCGTACACATTCATGGTCACCGGCCTCTCGGATGGCCTGAGTTACTCCATCAACAATGGAACATTGACGATCAGTGGAACACCGCTCGCGGCCGGCACCATCACCTTTAATGTAATTGTCTTCGACAGTACCCCTATGTACTGGGGTCCAGTCACCTACACCATCACCGTGGCCAACTAGCGGAAATTGCTTTCGGTCAACAAAAATCCCAGCTCTCGATTCCGGGAGTTGGGATTTTTATCTTCAGCGAGCCGGGCGCTCGGGGTCTCGCTTCTGAGAGCTCAGAGCTTGCTTCAGTTTTGCGAGCCGTCGGCTGCGGCTGCCGCCATTCGGGCGCGCTCCAAGCCTTGTTTGGCGCTCGCATTGCCGGGATCGCAAGCCAGTACATTGGCGAATTGCCTCTTGGCGTCGTTATACTTGCCGCGCCCCAGATTCTTCCAGGCCTGATCGACCTGCCCGCTGTATTGGCTTGGGTCCATATCACAGCGGGCATTGCTGCTCGCTCTCGCGGGTGGAGGCTCGGCAGGTTTGGGAGCGGGTCTCTCTCTTTCCGGTGCGGGCACTACAGCCGGAGGTGGCTTGACCTCAACCTTGGCGGGATTCTGCGGCGTCCTGGCCGCCGCAGCAGCTTCGGCGCGCTCTTGTTTGGACAGGCGCGCGGAAGAGCCTGACGGCGATGCGGGAGCACCTTGAGCAGCCGGCGCCGGTTGCTGTACAGTCTGGGATTGAGTCTGAGCCTGATCCGCGGCGGGGGCCGGGTTCGATTTTCCCTGGGTGAAATAAAAGATCACCGCGCCCACGACGACCAGCGCCGCCACGGCCAGGCCGACCATCTTCCCGCGTGAACTCCCGCGCTCGTGTTCTGGCTCGCGCAGATCTTCCGCTTCGGCCTGGCCGGCATAGTCCGCCTCCGCGGCGAGCTGCTGTTCGTGGCGTTCCGGCGGAGGCGCTTGCCCGCCCAGCTGATCGATCAGCAGGGCAAGAATCTGTTCGTCATAAGAGCGGGTCGACAGGCTTTCAGGGGCGCGCCACAGGAGTTCCCACAGGCCATCCCCGGAGGCCACCTGCAAGGGAAAGCCGGGCAGGCGGTCAAAGGGCTGGCTGGCCTTTTCCGTCAGCAGAATCTCTCCCGGCGCCGCCTGTTCGAGGGAATGAAGAGCATCCTCGGCTATCGTCTCCCCGTGCTCCTCATCCGGGGAGTGAACCAGGAGGGCAAGGGAGGTAGCTTGCAGGCGCTCGGCTTCGGAGAACCCCTGCACCGCCCACTGGAGACGCCGCGCGGTAAAAACCGCCGTCTGGAAGGTGGGGAAAGTCGCGGTCAGAACTTCTCCCTGGCGGGAGGCCGGAATGCCCTCCGAGGCGGTAATCTGGTCGAGGATCAGGCAGGCTGCCGGGCTTTCGTTCTCCCAGAGCGACGGCAGGGGCTCGGAATTGCCGGATGCCGTCCACAGACGGACCGAGAGGCAGGCTTCGCGGGGGGCGGCAATTCCCTGCGTTCTGGTGGCACTTTGCGCCTCCGCCCGTTCAGGCTTTCGAGATTGGGTAGACACTGCCATTTTTTCCTTGTATGGTCACTTTACAGCCTTAGACATACCGCCGTCGAAAATAAATTGCAACCTTCAGGGGGAAGTGATAGCGTAGCAGAAAACGCAAGAGGGCGTAAAATTTGTTTTCTGCTTCATGAGAGTCCCCCCTCTGTAGCGCAGAAACAGCGTTCCTCCTGCGAGCTATGGGAAGCGCTGGCGCTGGCTTTCAGGCGGGTCAACCGGCTTGTTTGGCCAGCTCACAGGTGAAATTATGACATCACGCACTATTCTGCAAAGTTTATCGGTTCTGCGGAGTCCCCTGGCGGGGATTCTTGTGCTGGCGGGGGTTGGCGCGGGATGGTATGCGCCAGCGGCCTGGGCGAAAGACATTCCCTTGACGGCTATCGAGCTCTATGACGGGCCATCCGGCGCCGCCTACGTGCAGCTCTCCAATGTGCTGATCAACGGCAAGGCGGAGATGCGGGACTGTTCCCCGTATCAGTCCGCGGCGGTGGACAAATCCACCTACGGCAAGATGGGCAAGGTGTTGCTGGCCGTGGGCGGCGTTCTGGAGCGCAACGCGGAAGGCGTGATGCACTACACGACGGGCTCGGGGCAGCCCATCTGTGTGGTTCCGTCCAACGCGAAGTTCGAGCATGGCGGAGCTTTTCCGCTCTCCGGGCTGGCCGATCAAGCCCTCTTGCAGGGAAGCCCGATCGGCACCGGGAACGGGACACCTTTGTCGGCGCCGCCGATCAAGAAAGGGGTAAAGCTGCTCTTTGTCACCGCCCCCAACATGGAACTAGCCGAATTTCTGCGCGCGCAAAGGGCCTCCGATATGGACGGCTGGCAAGCCTACCTTTCCAAGTATCCGGCTTCGCAGCACTCGACAGAAGCGAAGCGCGCCCTGGCGTCGCAATTTGTCGCTGTGGGCGAGGCCGCTGTCCAGGCCTACGACAAGTCCGTGGCGGCTGTATTGCCCATCTATTCCGAGTTGAAGACCGCCAAGGCCAAGGCGGACAAGGCGCGCAGCCTGGCGCCGGACCTGGCCTCGGTCACGCAGCTCGACAAGGAGATTCACAGCCGGCTTTCCGCCATCGTCGATCTGGGACGCGGCGAACTGGACGCCTACCGCGCCGCATTGGCTGCTCACACGCCCGGCTATGCCCACTTGCAGAATGCGCGGAAATTCAGCGACATTCTGGCGGGGATCGATTCGTTCTTCCCGCAGGGCCAGGCAATGACGGGAGATGTGTTGCAGGACAGCAATACGTTTGAATCGGCGATGCAATCGGCTGACTCCGCGGTCACCGCGAAGCAGTTCGACCAGGCTTACACATTCATCCTTCCCTATCGCGCGTTTGCCGAGGAAGAGGCGCGCCTGGCGGCGGTGGTGGATGCGACTTACGGCTACCACCTGGAGCAGGGCAACAAGCTGGAACAGAGCGAGGACTGGAAAGGCGCCATCAAGGAGTTCGAGAAAGCCGGTGGCATCAAGGACACCTCCGAGGCGCGGGACTCCCTGAAGAACGCCCAGAAGCAGTTGGTGATCTCCCAGGATAAGACGGCCGCCGAGAAGGCGCTCGCCAGCAGCAAGGACTTCCAGGCGCAGCACAATATGCTCCGGGCCTATGAGGTGCTGGCCAACTTGCCGGCCACCCAACAGGCGCTGGTTGCCGATGAGATGAAGACGCTGGAGCCGGCCTATGTGCAGAGCGCGGCCCTGGAGGCGAAGAACCTGCATCAGGCGCACAGCCCGATTCGCGGGCTGGCCGACGAGGTTGGGATCGAGAAGGCCTACACCGACCTGCAGAATGCCTATCGGCTCAGCGAAAACGAAACCTACAAAGACAAGCTGGACCTGGATGGAAATGAACTGAGCGCCTATCTTGTCGAACAGGCGAAACACTATTTAGCCAAGCCGGGCGGTTCGGGCACGGAGATTGGCTGGGCTTACCTGCAAGAAGCCCGCCAGTACAAGGCTGGCAACCTGGATGCGGTGCGCGATGCGCTGGTGGCGGCCTCTCCGGCTCATGCGATGCGCTCCAAGCTGTCGATTCGCGTTCAGTTCCGCGATCAGACCTCGTCGCGCGACAGCCAGGGCGTGGCCGGGCAATTGGAAAACGCGATTATTACCGGCCTGGAGAGTTCGGGAGTTCCGGTCAAAGTGGTGCGCGCCGGAGAAACCACCGCGGTGGAGCCGGACTTTGAACTGGCCGGCGACGTGCTGGACCACCATCTGTCGGTGGTTCCCAGCATCGAACCGCAGGAGTCGGAGTACCGCTCCGGCGAGGAGCAGATTCCCAGCGATGCGTGGAACAAGATTAATCGGACCGCAGAGGCCGCGGAGGAGGAGTTGAAGACTGCCCAGGCCCGTCTGTCAGGGGCGGAGGCGAGCAAGAAGGGCAGCATGATCAAGGAGGCTAATCGGGACGTGGAGGCGGCCGTGAAGAAAGTCCAGCACCTCCATGAGATCCTCGACTCGATGCCCAAGACCGTGACCAAGGACATCATCCGGCCCTATACCTATCACAAGAAGATCATCAATATCACCGGAGTGATTCAGTTGCAGTTCCGCATCGGCGACTCGCTCAGCGAGCAGAGAACCAACCTTGTGCCCATTACCCGCGAGGAGCACAAGAAGGACATCCTGCTTGAAGACGTGAAGTCGGAGGACACGATGGGGATCAAGAGCACCGGAACTCTCACCGATCCGGCGGGTTTCATGACCGCTCTGGAAAACTCGGCGCGCGATGAGCTGATCGCGGCGGTGCGCAAGAAAGTGGAAGCGCTGCCGGAGACGATCTACCAGAAAGCTAGCAGCAGAGAGAAGGAAGACGATCTGGACGGCGCCGGCGAATCGTATATGCGGTTCCTGAACTTGACAAAAGAGAATAACTCCGCGGAGCGCGTCCACGCCAAGCAATTTCTGATGTCCAATTTCAATATGCTGCCGGCAACAAGCGATGTGCCGTAAAGCGCGGCGGGGATGGAGATAGGGCCGGCGCGGTTGGCTTTTAGCGCGCGCCAGGCGGCAACCGGCGCAAGGGTGGTTTGCAGCAGGCGAGAGGCAGGGCGAGAACGTGGATTCCACGGGGAACAAGCAGGGCGGCGAAAAAACCCATATCGGCAAGTACGAGATTATCGACGTGCTGGGGCGCGGAGGCATGGGTGTGGTCTACCGCGGCATCGACAAGCAGATCGGCCGCGAGGTGGCGATCAAGACGCTGACCCAGGGCTTCGCGGGCGACGACAATATGCTGGCCCGCTTCTACGAGGAAGGCCGCAGAACGGGACGGCTCAACCACCCCAACATCGTCATCGTCTACGACCTGGGAGACGACAACGGAACTCCCTACATCGTGATGGAGCGGGTTGCGGGCGAACCCCTCGATAAGCTGATCCGCTCTGACTCGCAGCTCTCCATGGCGGACCGGCTGGGAGTTTTGAAGGAGGTTTGCGAGGCGCTCGGTTATGCCCATCGCAACAACGTCATCCATCGCGACGTAAAGCCGGCGAATATCTTTGTGCAGCCGGACGGCACGGCCAAGCTGCTGGACTTCGGCATCGCCCGCCTGGAAAAGCGCGAAGGGGATCAGGGCCTGACCCGGACCGGCAACCTGATCGGCACGGTGCCCTACATGGCGCCGGAGCGGTTGCGCAACGAGAACATCGATGGCCGCTCGGACATCTTCGCCGCGGGCGTGGTTCTGTTTCAGTTGGTGGCAGGACAGCTTCCCTTCACTGGCGCGGACAACGTGCTGATGAACAAGATTCTGAATGATCCGGCTCCCCGGTTGAGCAGCATCCGCCAAGACCTGCCCGCCTCTCTGGAGCTGATTGTGGACCGCGCCCTGGCCAAGTCCCTGGATGATCGCTATTCGACGGCCGAGGAGATGGCCGCCGACCTGACCGCGGTGATTACGGAACTCAGGCAGGAGGAGGTTCTGGAGCTGTTGCCCGAGGCCAAGCGCCTGATTGAGGCCGAGGACTTCACGCGCTCGCGCACCGTGCTCCACCAACTGCTGAAGATCGACAGCAAGCACGCCGAGGCCAAGGCGTTACTGGCCGAGATTCAGCGCCAGCTCAGCCAGCGCCAGCGCGATGAAAGGATTCAGCAGATTCGCTTGCAGGCCGAAGATGCGATCAGCCACAACCGCTTCGACCAAAGCCTTTCCATGTTGGAGAGCGGCCTGGAGCTGGATGCCTCGAATCCCGAGCTGGTGAGACTGCGAGAGAAAGCGCAAAAGGAGAAGGAAAAGCAGAACAAGATCAACGAGTATGTGCAGCAGGCGGAGACTGCGCGGCGCAAGGGCGACTTCAAGTCAGCGATCGAGGCAGCGCAGAAGGCGCTCAAGGTCGATAAAACCAATCCCCGGATCGTCGCACTCAGCAACGTTCTTACCAAAGAGGCGGAGCAGGCGCAGCGCCACGCCCAGGCCAAGACGCTGCTGGATTCCGCGCGCGGGGAGATCAGCTTCCGCCACTATAACGAAGCCCTCGAGCTGCTCAAGCAGGTTGAGGAGGTCGATCCAACCAATCCTGAGCTTCCGCTTCTGATGGGCGACGCCAATACCGGACTGGAGCAAGTCCGGCGCCGGGAGGCGGTCACCAAGCTGGAGGAGGAAGTTGCCCAGGCCGTGAGCTATGAGCAGCTTCAGCAGGCCGCGAAGTCGATTCAGGAGGCAATGGCCGCGATGCCGACCGAAGCCTCTTTGTACCGGCTGAACACGCAGGTGGAACGCCAGGTCAAGGAATATGAGAATCGATTTCTGGTGGACGAAACGGTGCAGGCCTGCCGCAACCTTCGTCCCCGCGAGGCGCTGGAACTGGTTCGCAAGGCGCGTCTGCGGCTGCCCGGCGAGGAGCGGCTGCTGAGCCTGGAGGCGCTGCTGGCCGAGCGATTCCGCCAGCAAAGCGTGGACGAGCGCCGGGCCGATTACGTGGCCAGGGCCCGCGAGTCGCTGGAGAAAAAAGAATTTTCCGAGGCGGTGCGTGCTCTGGAGATGTGCCAGACCGAGGGCATTGCCACCGGCGAAATCCTTTCTTTGCTGGATTTTGCCCGGGCCGAAGAGGTGGAGTTCCGGCGCCAGGAACAACTGCGCAACAAACTAGCCGAGGCTCAGTCGCTGATGAGCGATGCGGCCTATGATGAAGCCATCAATTATCTGGAAGATGCGCTTCAGCAGGCTGACGACACAGCTCTGCATATGCTCCTCGACCAGGCGTCGGCCAGCCGCGACTCGCTGCGCCAACAGATCGACGCAGTATTGTCCTCGGCGGTGCTCCTGGTTCAGGCGGGCAAGCAGGACGAGGCTCTGGAGTTTTTGAAGACGCAGCCGCAGCCCGTTCTGCGTTCACCACGCGTGCAAACCTCTCTTGCGGCGCTCGAGGAAGAACGCATACAGGCTCTCTTCCGGACGGTGGGCCGAGCGTATGCGGGGCTGGAGAGCGACCTTCCGGCGGGCGAAGCGGTGATGCGGCACGCCATGGCGGCTTCCGCAAATACATCCCTCTTCGGGCCGATCGGAGAGGCCTACCACGCCCGGGGACGGACCGTTGCCAACCGGGTGGTCGGGGATGCCATCAACGAAGCCAAATCACTGTTGCGTGACCACAACCGGGAGGGCGCTGGACAGTTGCTTCAGAATGTCTTCAGCATCCTCAATTACGCAAGCCCGGATATGAAGCTCGATTGGCAGAACACGCAAAGAAAAGCATCGCAGACCAGCCTGATCTCCCGCTTCCGCGGCTGATTTTTTCTTTGTTTTGCCATTAAGATAAGTGCCCTGGGCAGGAAATTCGTACATAGACATGCTGATCTTTCTTCTTGGGACCCGTGGCGCTTGAGCCTCGAGGCCAGGGACTCAGGCTCGAAGTTCTTCGGCCTGCCGGAGAGGCATGATCCGCGCGACGCGTTCCATCACCTTCTTGTCTTGCTCGGCCATCTTCAGGTCATAGGTTGCCTGCAATCGCATCCATACCTCTGCAGAGCCGCCCAACAGGCGAGAGATCTTCAGGCACATGGCGGCTGAAAGGGGTCTGCGCTCAGCCAGGATGTCGTGAAGCATCTGGCGGGAGACACCGAGCGCCTTCGCTGCCGCCATGACGGAGAGGCGAAGAGACGGAAGAATGTCTTCCTTGAGAATCTCACCTGGATGAACCGGCGGCAGCCCACTCTTGTTCTCCATAATGTCCTCTCCGCTGCGTTACAGGCAGCTATAGAGGTTCTCCAATTGCTGTACACAGGAATCATGCCTCTGAGTGGATTTTTCCTTAAGAAAAAGCCACTTTCGACAGAACCGGTTAGGACATATATATGGGAGAGCCGCCTTAGTGCTTCAGCTCCCCCATCTTCTGGTTCACATACTTATCCAGCATGGCGGGAATCTCCGCGTTCATGCGCTGGGCCATGTGGTCCTCGGCGATCTTGGCTTGCTCATCCATGCCCTTGACCAGGTGGTCCTGGGCAGTAGCGACCTTCGCATCCATCATGTCCATGCGCTTCTCAAAGACGTTCAGCCGGGCATCGAGCGAGGGTGTGAGCGCGCCGACTGCCGACTGCGCCTGCACGCGCAATGCCTGCAAATCCTTGTGAGTCTGCGCAAGTTCCTGGGCCTGCAGATAGGCATAAGTGAAGAGGGCCAATAAAACCACCAGATTTGCCGCCAGAATGATCCGGAGCGTATTCAGCTTGCCTTCGAGAGTTTGCATATTTTCACTTTCTGCCGCGCGCGTCGCGGCCGGTTGCGCGGCACTGGCTTGTCCCGAGGACTCCTGGCCGCGAAGTTGTCCGTATCCTGCTTGCGTTCCACCGGAACTCATCACCGTATCCGCGCGCCGCGGCGGGACCGCCGATACGGGCGGAGTATAGGGGCTGGAGGAGACCCCGCGGGCCGGCTGGGTTGTGTAGCTCGGTCTTGCCGCCGCGACTGCCGCCGGTGGCGATGCGGCGGGAATAGCCGCTGCTGCCGGGCTGGAGATCACGCGTGTGGGTTCATGCGTAGTGCGCGATTGCTCACTTATAACGCGGGTAGGCTCATGCGTCGTGCGCGATTGCTCACTGATCACGCGGGTGGGTTCATGCGTGGTGCGCGATTGCTCATTCATGATGCGCGTGGGCTCATACGCGGTGCGCGATTGCTCACTGATCACGCGGGTGGGTTCATGCGTCGTGCGCGATTGCTCATTCATAATGCGGGTGGGCTCATACGAGGTCTGGGCGGATTGATTAAGAACACGCGTGGGCTCATAAACCGTGGACCTGGCCGCCTGATCCAGCAGACGAATGCGCAGTTCCGGCCCGCCCGCGCCCAAACGCAGCACATCGCCAGAGCGGATCGTGGCGCCGTCGCCGGCAGGATGGCCATTCAGGAAGGTTTCAACGCCCGCTCGCATCCCCTTGACCAGTTTGACCGCGCCATCCACCGCCTCCAGCGCCACGTGTTCGCCGGAGACCGAGGGATACTTTCCTCCCGGCAGGCTGACTTCGCACTTCGGATCCTGTCCGATGCGAATGCGCGATTGATTCAAGACCCACTTGCTCGGCTCGCCGATTACAACGATCTCAATATCCATGTTCTTGTCCAAGGCTCGCAGTCGCTGAGGCGGCAGCTATGAGGGCAGCGCAAAGTTCCCCCGCTCGGAAGCTACGCCGGAAGGGCGCTGCTGCCGCCATGGAATCCGCTCGTTGGCGAAATCCATGCAAGCAGAGTATCACCGCAGGTCAAGGAATGGGGAGCCTTCTTTTCAAGTTTCTTTCTCTGCGGCGCGGCACAAGAGCGAAACCAGCGGCGATCAAAGAGCCGTGGCAAGCTCTTCTACCGACTCGCGCAGCAAGCCGTGGCCGTCGATCCTGTAACCTTGGATCAAATGATTCATTGCAATGCCAAGGGCCGCAGAGAAACCACAACCAGTTGGGCCTATCTGAGTCAAGCTGATAACTACCAGAAAGAGTTTTCTCAGAGTCGCGAGTACTTTTTGCCATGATTTAGGCAGGGTGTCGCCGCAGGCAGGGGCCCCATTGATTTTTGAGGGAAAAACTATGCATGTATTTGTTTATTATCAATGATTTACATAGAGATGGTGGGCGGTCTCCATTTTTTTGGACTCACACAGCCCCGGCTCTGGTCGGGGCTTTCCTTGTCTGCTCTGGCTTCGCCCCTTGCCGCGCTGTCCGTCAGCGCTCTGTCGCTTCGACCCATTCGCCCCCGCACCTCCACCCACGGACCCCCGCGCAAAGGGGGTCTCACAACCGACCTGCTCTTCCCAGCAAAAACCCACAATCATTTTCTTTAATGTAGGCACAAAACCGGAGAATACAAAACCAATTTCAAATTCTCCAGTGTTGGCAATTTCGAACTCCATATTATGGAGTCTTTGGACCAGTATCCAAATCGCCAACCACCTCGTAAAGGCCAATCTAGAGAGAGACGGAGACGCCCGATTATGCCCTCTCATCAAGATTTTTGAGATCGATTCCCAACTGCTGGCACTTCTTGTAGAGATGGCTGCGCTCCAGCCCCAGTGCTTTGGCAGTCTGGGTGATGTGCCGGTTGTGCCGCTCCAGTTCCCGGAGTACCTCAGCGCGTTCAAAGGCCGAGACCCGCTCGGAGAGTGGTCCAGAAGCGTCCGGGGCGCTTACGCCGGCCGGAGGCCGCGCGGAATGAGCGGCGGGCAGAGCCAGTTGAACCGCCTCGGCATCGACCACGGCTCCTGCGAGCAACAAGAGCCGCTCGACGACATTGCGCAGCTCGCGGATATTGCCCGGCCAGGCGTATTGCTGGAGCGCTTCGATGGCCTCATGGGCAAAGGGTACAGGTTTCCAGCCGTTCTGCGCGCTTACCTGGCTGACAAAGTATTCGACCAGCGCGGGCAGATCCTCGGCGCGCTGGCGCAGCGGAGGCAATTCGACGGGGAAGACGACAACGCGATGATAGAGATCGCGCCGGAAAAGGCCCGACTCGACGAGTTGCTCGAGGTTGCGGTGCGTGGGATACCACGAACCTCAAGCGCTCGTTCCTCAGTGTCCCGGCGCGGGCGCAGGCTCGGATTCCGCGTCCATCTCCTGCTTGACCACCGGGCTCGCGGCCATGCTCTTGAAGACATCGTTGGCGAAGAAGAACTTGCCGTCCGACGGCACCATAAGCACCTGGATCTTGTCCGAGAGCCGCTCGGCCACGATCTTGTTGATGAGCAGCGGCGACTTGTTCAGCAGCGCCGCCTCGCTGGTCATGCGCTCGGCGTTAGCCGCGGCCATCCTCGGCGCCGGGGTCCGACAGGTTGAACCAGTGCTGCAGAAAGTAGATGCGCAGCATGATGGCCAAGCCGATCGGCTGGCGGCCGTTGCCCGCCTTGGGATAATACGACGCGATCAATGCTTCTAACTCGGACCAGGGAACTACCGACTCCATGGTCTGCAAAAACTGTTCCCGGCGGCTGGGCCGCGCATGCTTTTCAAAACTCGGCTGGCAGGCAAATGTTATCTGGCGCATCGCAACCTCCATCTACATGCCATTGGATGCAAGCACAATGCAGGTGGATGACTTAATCAGAGATTCCCTAAAGATGGCCCATAGCAGGCCGGGTTCACCGCATCTGTTTACGGAAAAGTAACTGACGGTTTGGCGATAAACCTCTCGAAACTCCCAATTCTGATCCTCATCGAGTTAAATGAGTGACCTGAGCTGTTCTCGTCAACTGAAAGATGATTCTAGAAGCCGGATTCTCTGGCTAGATTGGGCGCTTTACGTTGATCCCATCGGTCATTCATTCACCTGATGAGTAAGGTATGCGTCAAGCTCCGAGAGCGCAGTTATCTGACAAAAGTCAAGGGCGCAATGGCAGAGATCCATTGCGCCCTGACAATCTGCAGTTCTTCTTCCTTACTTGACCGTTAGGCTAACTATGATCGAACTGGTCACCTGGTGAGTCTGAGTTGTTGTAGTTGTCGAGTTAGAGCCTCCGCCGCTGCCGCCGCCGCAACCGGTGCAGACAGCAGCCGTCGCGGCCATCAGGACCAGCCCCACACATGCAGTAACCCAGATGCCCCTCGCTGCAAGCCGTCTCCTGAAAATCAGCAGAGGAAGCAGAAGAATCGGCAGCAGAATGCCGGCTCCAGCAGTTCCGGGCACAGTTTCGGTCACAGTTTCGACGAAGATCACTGTGATTTGATAAACTCCGGCCGGCGTTGTCGCGGAAGTTGCGATCGTCAGCAATCCATCAGAGTAAGTGCAGGTAGCTCCGGCAGGAAGATTCAGACACGCCACCGTGGCGCCGGTAACGTTGGAGGGAAAAGTTACCGTATAACTTGCCGTGGAGCCGGCAGTTACTGTTGCCGTCACTGTTGTAATCGTTGGCGCTGTCGATGCACCACCGGCCATATCGACTTCGAACTGCAACGCGGAGGAGACGCCGCCTCCCGGCGCAGGAGTTTGCACCGTAATTGCGTAAATTCCTGCCGTTGCAATCTGACTAGCAGTTACCTGCGCAGTAAGTTGGGAGGAGCTGACATAGGTTGTGGCGAGTGCGGTAGAACCCCAGTTGACCGTGGAGTTTGCCATGAAGGCCGAACCGTTGACTGTCAGTGTGAAGGCCGGGCCACCCGCGTTGGTATAGGCTGGCAAAAAGCCGCTGATAACCGGAACAGGATTTGACCCAGAATTGATCTGAATGCTTTGCGTCGCCGGTGTCGCCGCTGCGTAACCTGCGCTGGCGGCCTGATTGGCCGTGATCGTCACTGTGCCAGCGCCGGTGATGGTCAGAGTGCCGCTGCTGAGCGTCGCCGGACCACTTACAGTGAAGGTGACAGGGTTGCCGGAGTCGCCGCCGGTGGCGCTGATGGGATAAGTCAGATTTGCGCTGTAAGTAGCCGTCGCGGGCAGGCTGTCAGTGAAGGTAATGCTCTGAGCCGCGGCGCTGATCAGGATGCTCTGCGTCACCGGTGTCGCCGTGGCATAACCTGCGCTGGCAGCCTGATTGGCCGTGATCGTCACTGAGCTAGCGCCTGTGATGGTCAGAATGCCGCTGCTGAGCGTCGCCGGACCGCTTACAGTAAAGGTGACTGGATTACCAGAAGCTCCGCCGGCGGCGCTGATGGGATAAGTCAGATTCGCGCTGTAAGTAGCCGTCGCGGGCAGGCTGTCAGTGAAGGTGATGGTTTGCGCTACGATCGGTGAGATGGTGTAAGCGGAGCTGGCCGCAGCACTCTCAACGTAACCAGTGGCGACAGCAATGGCTTGCAGGGTCTCGGATGCGGAGACAGTGATCGCCCCGCTGTACAAGTTAGAGGCCGTCGATGGGACAGTTCCATCGGTTGTGTAGTAGATGGACGCGCCAGTGATGCTATCGGAGATAGTCACCGATTGCGATCCAAAATAGTTTCCGGACGCCAGACTAATCAACGGAGTAGCTGCCGGACCGGGGAAGGTGACCTTGCGGACTCTGTAGTTGCTGGCATCCGCGAAATAAAGATTGCCTGTCGCATCCAACGCAATTCCCTGCGGACTACGGATCTCGGCGACTGTGGCCGATCCGCCATCGCCGTTGTATCCGAAGTATCCGCTGCCCGCAACGGTGCTGATCATGCCGGTACTCGCGGAGACCTCCCGAACAGTGGCCGACTGATTTGAAAGGTAGAGATTGCCGGCAGAATCAACCGCAATCCCTTCAGGGGCAATCTCCGCGCTGGTTGCCAAACCGCCGTCGCCGCTGCTGCCATCCGGATTTCCGTTTCCGGCCACGGTTGTGATGATGCCGGTGCTTGCCGTAACCTTGCGGATTCTTCCTGTGTACTGTGAGGAGATGTACAGATTGCCGGCGCTGTCAACCGCGAGCGCTTCGACATCCCTCAGGCCGGCGCTGGTTGCCGGCCCGCCATCTCCGCTGTAGGATGCTTGACCGTTTCCTGCATAGGTTGAGATGATTCCGGTACTCGCGGATATTATTCGGACGACATAGTTAGAGCTATCCGCAATGTAAAGATTGCCGGCGCTGTCGACGGCCAGGCCTTGGGGGTAAGCCAAGACGGCCGATGTTGCAGGTCCGCCATCGCCGATTTGGCAGGTTGGGTAGCTGCTAATGCAGGTGTTTCGTCCCTTTATTCCGGCAATGGTGGAAATCACTCCCGTGCTGGCCGTAACCTTGCGCACAACATCGTCACTCTCATCGGTGATGTAGAGGTTGCCCGCGCTGTCTACCGCCAGGCCATAGATGGATTCCAACTGTGCGCTGGTTGCCGGGCCGTTATCCCCGGAATAGCCCTGTGTTCCGTTGCCTGCCACGATGGAGATGGTTCCCGTCGCGGCAGAGACCATCCACACCACATTGTTGTCGTAATCCGAGAAGTAAATGTTGCCGTTGGAGTCAAGAGTTAACGCTTGAGGGTGACCGATCTCGGCGCTGGTTGCCGGTCCGCCCGCGCCCGTATCGGGATAGCCATAAGTGCCATTGCCTGCCACAGTCGAGATCACCGCGGTGGGCGGAGTAGTGATGGTGTAGGCCGCCGAGACCGGCGCGCTGGGCAGATAACCGGGCGCAACCGCAATCGCCTGGATCGTGACCGTGCCGGTTACGTTGATGGGACCGTGGTAGTCCCCCGATAAATTGTTTGGCGCTGTGCCGTCCAATGTTACGTAGATCGCTGCGCCGGGCGTGGCATCGGTGAGCGTGACTGTTTGTGGGTTCACGTAAGTACCGGAAGAAACGCTGAAGACCGGCGCGACCGGAGCCGTGGTTGGAGTGGCGGCGGAGACGGTTACTTCCTTGATCTCGCTGCCATAGGGGATGTAAAGATTACCAGTGTTGTCTACGGAAACGATCTGGGGGAAGCAAAGAGAAAAGTCTGTTGCCGGACTGCCGTCCCCGCCGGACGAGGAGCATACCGATCCGTTTCCTGCTACGGTAGTGATGATCCCACTACCGGCCGTCACCTTGCGGATGGCGCTGTTCTGGTAATCGGCAATGTACAGATTGCCGGCGCCGTCCACCGCCAATCCTTCGGGCCAGTAAAGCTTGGCACTGGTTGCCGGGCCGTTGTCTCCGCTGTAGCCATTTTGGGGGTAGGTGAATCCACAGCAGGAATTAGTAGGCTGGGTTCCGGCCACGGTTGTGATGATGCCGGTCTGCGCATTGACCTCGCGGACGATGTCGTTGTACGTGTCTGCAATGTATAGGTTACCGGCGCTATCGAGTGCGATACCCTGGGGTTGCTCAAGTTCCGCGCTGGTTGCCGGTCCGTTGTCTCCGCTGTAGCCGGATTGGCCGTTTCCCGCATAGGTGGTAATCGTACCCGTGCCAATCGCAATCTTCCGAATGCGACTGCAATATGGATCGTCGATGTAGAGGTTGCCTGCGTTGTCAAAGGCAATTCCTGTGGGTGTTCCCAATCCCGCGCTGATAGCCGGCCCATTATCGCCACTGCAGTTGCCTACCCCGCTGCCGGCAAATGTTGTTATTACTCCAGTTGATACCGAAACCATCCGGATGACGGCGTTACCGGAATCCGCGATATAGAGATTGCCGTTGCTGTCCAGCGCCACACCCTCTGGATAATTAAGTTGCGCACTGGTTGCCGGTCCATTGTCACCGCTGTATCCGGCGATTCCTGTTCCGGCAACGGTTGTGATCACTCCGGTGCCCGCGGCAACTTTGCGGATCACATTGTTGTATGCGTCTGCAATATAGAAATTACCGGCGCTGTCCGAGACGGTTCCAAGTGGAGTATTCAAGTCAGCAACGGTTGCCGGGCCGCCATCGCCGCTGTAGCCGTTGGTACCATCGCCCGCAAAGGTGTAGATGAATGAATTCGAAGAGCCGGCGATGAAGTACTGTGCGAAGGTTGCCGGGCTCATCGAATACCCGGACGCTAAAGCGGACGCCACCAGCGTCTCCGTAGCGGAAACCGTGATGGGACCGCTGTATTGCGCGGAGCTGGTTGTCGGTGTATTGCCGTTGGTTGTGTAGTAGATCGTGGTTCCGGCCATCGAGTCGGTAATGGTCACCGTCTGCGCGCCGGAATAGGAACCCGAGGCGAGCGAAATCACCGGCTCTACGCTGGGGGGCAGGTTCATGGTAATGTTCGCTGACGCTTGCTGGCTCTGCTGATAGCCGGTCGCCGTGGCATAGGCGTAGATAATGCACCCACCCGATTGCGAAATCGTGATCGGCCCGGTGTAGGCGACGAACAACCCGTTGGTATTCACAATTCCAAAGGCTTCGTAATAGATCGTCGCTCCGGGGAATGTGTCGGTGATCGTGACCGTCTGAACTGTGTTGTAGGCTCCGGTCGCTGGCGTAATGACCGGCATCGCCACACCGGGGTAAAGCGCGACGGTGCTGGAGGAGATTTCGGGGGTAAAGTAGTTATTTCCCGCATAACTTGCCTCCACATTGTGCGTCGCGGCGCCCACCGGCGCGATGCCGTTCACGGTCGCTGTTGCCGTTTGCGAGGGCTCGGTTAACAGAATCGTCGCTGTGTCAACATATGGAGTCAACAACGCCAGATCGGGGACGCCGTCCCCGTTGAAATCCGCCGCAACGAGGGCAAAAGAATACGAAGCTGCCTGGCTTACGGCAGGAGTAGTAGGAGTAACTGTAAATGTGCCGTCACCAGCGCCCTCAAGAAGAACAATCTGATCGTCTAAGCTGTTTATCCCAACCATATCCAACTTGCCATCGTGACTGAAGTCCCCCGCTGTCAGGCTATAGAGTGCATTGGGAACCGAGATCGGGCTGTCTGAGGCTTGGTTAAATGTCCCGTCCCCTTTGCCCAGGAAAATATGGACGCCGTACGAATTTAAAAAGGCCAGATCGAGAACGCCATCTCCATTGAAATCTCCAACTACGAATGAATTGACATTTCCACCGGATTTACTGTCCACCGTCAGAGGAGTCGTCTGTGCGGTAAATGTTCCATCCCCATTTCCAAGGAATATCGTAGCAGTCGGAATCTCTTCACCATATTTTGTCGCCACCAGGTCCTGGATACCATCTCCATTGAAGTCCCCACTTGCGATCAAAGCAAAATATTGATTTGCCAGAAGAGTTGAACTCGCTGGCTGAAATGTTCCGTCCCCATTTCCAAGAAGAATGGCGACTCCGCCAAAAGAGTTGTTTTTTCCGACAATAGCAATATCCAGTTTACCGTCCCCATTGAAATCGGCGGTTACAATCGATCCAAATTCTCCAACCCCGACTTCGAATCCCTGACTAAAAACCAGGTTCGATGCCGATATGTTAAAAGTTCCATCCCCATTGCCCAGGTAAGTCGTTACAGTTTCAACAGTGTTTCCGTATTTTGAGCTATAAGAAAAATTAAAAAATGCTAAATCCAGCTTGCCATCCCCGTTGAAATCACCGACAATCATGGATGGACTTCCATCCGGGTTTGTTCCCGTCAATGATGTGGTTGGCCCCGTAGTGAATGTTCCATCTCCATTCCCGAAGAATATGGTGATGGAATATGGACCATTGGAGCCGGTACCCCAAAGCAAGGCTAGGTCCGGTTTGCCGTCTCCGTTGAAGTCCCCTGTCACCTCGGCAATCATATAGCTGTTGGCGACAGGTAGCTGCGAGATGAGCCAACCCGGTTCGGCGGTAATTGGCCCTAGCAGAGCGGTTGCCAGCACCGTGTTCCCAAAGCTGGTATCGAGGAAAGAAACGTTCCCGGAGAGCGGCTCCGATCCTCCAAATCCAGTCACAGTCGCGGTCAACGAGTAATTTCCGGGGCTTCCGCTCTCCGTAATTGCCGTTGTGTCCCAATACGTTGTGATTGCTGGCCCCACTGTAAGCGTTTGAACGGCAGAGGAGCTGCTCAAGCCATAGATGTTCCCCACGAACGCGGTTTTGTAGCTATGCGTTCCCGGCCCAGGCACGAACTTGAAGGTTGCAACCCCGCTGCTGTTCAGAGCGGCCGTTCCCAGCAGGTGTATATCCGTGCACAGGATCGCCGAAGCGTCGCAGAAGTTCACCTGCCCCGGCGTCACCGCTGTGGCTCCGGCCATCACCGTTGCGGTCAGTGTGACCACGCTGCCCGACGCAATCGAGCCGCCCGGCGCTACCGGCTGGCCGCCTGAGGTGATCGCCAGCTGAGTTGTGGTAGACGCTGGAGGAGCAGCGGCCAGCACGACCTGGCTAACCATCAAAGACGTTACCACGATGAGTCCAGCGATGAGCAGAACCCGCAGACGGGAAAAATGCGACCTATCAAACATGGAAGTACACCTCGTTGGCCGGGCGGCCTGGATTGGAATCGTATCTTAAGCAGTGAGAATGACTTCCACACCGGAATCTCAGCCTGGGCGAAATCCCATAGCCAACTTCAGTTGCTCGGATACAAATTAAAGTTGTTTTGAGAATCGAAATTATTAGACTCTGAACCCTCTAACACTGTCAAGTCTCACACTTGTCCAATATAAGATGAGCTTGAAGGGGCGGTCCTGCCGGCGTCACGTCCAACTCGCGCTGGATAGAGTACCACCGTGCCGTGAAAGCGTCTGGGTTTGGGCGGTTGCGGCGGACCAACTGGCTCGGTAATTGGAATCACCGCTCCAGACCTCGGTGAAGCAGAGCCGCCAATGGGTACTCCGGCAGGAGTCGGCGGCGCTGTCTCCTCATCTATCTGCTTCCGTGCTACCTCAGACCGCACCAGAAGCCCACTATCGTCCTCCGTGACAGTAATCTGCACACCGTAGCGAAGGCCGCGGTACCTCGGAACCGATTCGTCGTAGCTACCGGTAGCTCCTCAGGGTTGAGTAAGCGTACCTGACCATGTCCTGATTCAAGAATCCCAGCACGAACCATACCTGAAACGCCAGTGGCCTTTGCCGTGGCAAGCACCTCAGCCACGGCCTATTCGCCCGTCTCAAATCCCGACTGCTCAAACCAGGTTACCGCCCAACGGGTTATCAGCGCATTCGGCCCATGCTTCAGTTCTCCCGCGGGGTAGCCCTCCGCGCGAAATGGACTTCGATCTCTTCCAGGGTTTTGCCTTTGGTCTCGGGCAGCAAGAAGGCCGCGACGAGGAAATAGACCACCGTGAAGCCGGAGAAGAGAAAGAACATCGACGAATAGCCGTGTTTGCTGACAAAGGGCAGGAAGATTCCAGCCAGCGTGGCCGAGACTAACTGATTGATGACCAGCGCAATGCTCATGCCATTGGATCGAATGCGAGTCGGCATCAGTTCCGAGAGCGCGAGCCACACGCAAACACCGGGCCCGAGCGCAAAGAACGCCATGAATGCGTAGAGGCAGAGCGCGACCCGCCAGCCTTGGCTCGAGCCGGGCACTTGGCCGATCAAGGCCTTGTCGATGCGCAGCGGCGCGCTTCGGGCCGCCTCCAGATTGCCGATGGGGTTCTTGAAGAAGGCTTCGACCTTATTGGCTGGAACGCAGCTTGCGCGCGTAATTTGAAGGGGAGCGGCGGCGGGATCGCCGGAGCGCGCATAGCTGGTTGAGGCCGTGAAGTCTCCATACGAATAGATGATGGCCAGGGAGGCGCGGCCGCTCGCAATCCGCTGGCCCGCGGAGCCCGCGCCGGCCAGCAGCCTCTCCGCCGCGGCCCGGTCAAAGCGCAGCGCGAGCTCCTGATTCGGGGCCACCATAAATTGAATCGCGTCGCGAGCATCGACACTCAGCTTTTCCGTTTTGAGAAACAGCATCCCCACGCTGACCAGGGAAACGATGATGCCGCTGGTGCCAAGAATCAGCAGGAACTTGCGGCCCTTGCGGTCAACCAGCGCCATGCCCACGATCGTCATCAGAAAATTGATGACGGTAAATGCGACGTAGCCCCAGTGCGCGCCGAGATCGGAGAGACCGCTTTGCAGAAGAATGCTGGTGTTGTATCCGATGATCGAGTTGATGCCCGTGGCTGTATTACAGAAGAGAATGATGCAGGCCAGCAAGAAGGGAATCACATATTTCCGCTGCAAGAGGGATTCGCCAATCTTACTACCGGAGACTCGCCTCGCAGCGGCGGCACGCGCCGTCTCTTCCATCTCTCGCATCTCGAAATCGGCCTGCTCCGGTGTCCGCGAGTGAAGCAGGGCCACCTTGGCCAGATCCCTTTTTCCGCGCTGGAAGAGCCAGCGTGGAGACTCCGTTACCCGCAGGCTGCCCAGAATGAACAGCACGCCGGGCGGGAGTGAAGCCCAGAAGATGCGCCGCCAGGCCTGGTCCTTGAAGCCAAAAAGGGTTGCAGCGTTCGAGGTCAAGGCCACGGCCTGGACGCGATAGCTGTAGTAGATGCCCACCACGGCCGCGGCAACAATGCCCAGCGTGAGCAACCACTGGAAGACTCCGGTTCCTTTGCCCCGCGTCGCAGCCGGCAGGCACTCGGCCAGGTAGAGCGGAACCACCACGCCGATGAACCCACCGCTGATGCCCTGAAAGAGACGGCCAAAAAACAGCGGGGCATAGCCGTGCGAGAGGGCAATGACCGGAATACTGAGGACGAAGACGGCGCCGCTCAGGATCATCAGCGGTTTGCGCCCGATCGCGTCGGCAATCACCCCCGCAAAGAGCGTGGATAGGACGCTTCCCAGCAAGACAGCCGCCACGATGACGGAAAGCTGCGCAGCCGTCAGCCTTGAGGTCGCTTCCAGATAAGGGAGCGCGCCGCCAATGATGCCTACGTCGATTCCGTACAGCAAGCCACCCAGCCCCGCGACGACGAGAAGGAAGGAGTTGTAGCCGCGCAGGGAGGAGTAATCGGCAGGCGGGTTCGCTGAGCGGTCGGTTTGCGTCGTCACGTGTGCTGCCCCTCGCGCTAGTTGTGCTTCCGCGGCAGTTTCTCTCCACCGGCTGGCAGGAGAAAAGCCGGACCGGGCAAGATCCGGTCGAGGAGCAGTGCGCAATCCAAGTCTATAATGAGCAAATCGAATTGAAAGACTCACATTCATGAGCTTACGGTGATAAACAAATGCCGAACTCCGCGATTGGAAATACTTCCATCAAGAGTTTGCCGCGCACTGCGATCAGTTGCGTGGCTGCCCTGCTGTTTGTGCTTCCGGCTCTCTCCGCTGGCCAGAACCCTCTGCTTCCCGCGCCCCGCGAGGCGCATTTTACGGGGGAGACAGTCCTGCCGGAGACGGTGGCAGTCAGCGTGCCGGGACACGATGCCGAGGACGAGTTTGCCGCCCGCGACCTGGAAGAGGCGATCAAGCAAGCGCCCCGCGCCAAGGCCGAAGCTGCCGGCTTCCGCATCGTTCTGCTGCGCGCGGGCTCGGCGGAGGGTAAAGCCCTGCTGGCAAAGCGCCGCCTGGCCTTCGATGCGCCGATGGAGGCTGAAGGCTATATGCTGGCGATTGAGCCCCACGAAGCTTTTATCATCGCGGCAACCGGCGCGGGAGTCTTCTACGGCGTGCAGACCATGAAGCAGTTGCTTCCGCCGGCCGGCGCCAAGCCGGTGTTGCCCACCGGCACGGTGCGCGACTGGCCGGCGATGAAATACCGCGGCATTCACGACGACCTCTCCCGCGGGCCGTTTCCCACGCTCGAATTCATGAAGCATCAGATGCGCGTCTTTGCATCCTTCAAGATCAACATCTATTCGCCTTACTTTGAACACACGCTCTTCTATCCCAACCAGCCGATGGCCGCTCCTCCGGGCAGCGCTCTGACTCCCGGCGATGTGCAGGAACTGGTCCGTTATGCCGGCCAATATCACATCACGGTCGTGCCGGAGCAGGAGGCCTTCGGCCATCTGCATCAGGTGCTGAAGTACGACCTCTACCAGGATGTGGCCGAAACTCCGCACGGCCAGGTGCTGGCGCCCGGCCAGTCCGGCACGCTGCCGCTGATCAAGGATTGGTTTACCGAGATCGCCCAGGAGTTTCCCTCGCCCTTTCTCCACATCGGGGCCGACGAGACTTTTGATCTGGGAGCGGGCCGCACCCGGCTGCAGGTGAAGGTCAAGGGCTATGGGCCGGTCTACGTGGATTTTCTCAAGCAGATTCACGATGAGTTGGCGCCCTTGCATCGTCGCCTGCTCTTTTGGGGAGATATTGGCGGGGCCGATCCGGCGGCGGTGGCCGGCCTGCCCAAGGATATGATTGCCGTGCCCTGGAATTATTGGGACATGACGGGCTTCGACAAAATGATCGAGCCCTTTGCCAAGGCCGGCATGGAGACCTGGGTGGCTCCCGGCGATGCCAACTGGAAGCAAGTCTACCCGGTGGCGAAGACGGCCTTCGGAAACATCCAGGGCTTCATTCGCGACGGCCAGCGGATGGGTTCCACGGGCGCGCTGACCACCGTCTGGAATGACGACGGCGAGGGCCTGTTCAATGAAGATTGGTACAGCCTGCTGTTTGGCGCTGTGGCAGCCTGGCAGCCGGGCGAGAGCTCAATCCTCGCCTACCAGGATGCGTATGGGCGGATCTTTCACGGCGACCTGAGCGGCAAGGTCAATGATGCCGAAAAGGAGCTGATGGCCGCGCACGAAGCCTTGGGGAAGGCCGGGATTGGGATGGAAAGCGACGGCATCTTCTGGCTTGACCCCTGGAGCCGGCAGGGGCAGGCTGTTTCAGCCAAGCTGCTGCCCCTGGCGCCGGAGCTGCGCCTCCATGCCGAGCGAGCCATTGTGCTGCTGGCCGAGGCGCGCCGCGCGAACCCAGCGCTGAAGGAAGCCGATGCCCTCACTGCTATGGACCTGGGCGCGCGCCGCCTGGACCTGATTGGCATGAAATTTGAGCTGGCACAAGAAATTATTGACGGGTACGCGGAGGCGCTTGCGCGCCAGCACGACAAGGCGCATAGCACGGAGACCCAAAACACTCTGGATGAGATCAGCAGCATGTTCGGGCGCTGCCAGGATCTGCGCGATGCCTACTCGGCCGTCAAGGGCGAGTACAGCCAGGTCTGGCTCGGCGAGAACCGGCCCTATTGGCTGAACAATGTCACCGTGCGCTACGACCTGCAAATCGAACTGTGGCAGCGTCGCGGCGATCGCTTCGATGAAGCGATTCAAGACTTCTACAGCGGCAGGGATCTGCCCAGCGCCGCGGCCCTCGGAATGCCTCCCGCATCGCCAGGCGCGAGCAAGTGAACCGCGCGGAGCCCTGGCGGGACTCTGACAGAAGGAACACTTTTTCAAAGGAAGACACCGATGCAACGAAGAGAACTCCTTCAAGGGATGGCGACCGCGGCAGCCGCTGGAGTGTTGCCGAGCCAAAATGCGCACGCAGGAAGCAGCGCCACGAAAAGTCCGCTTGAGCATCCTATGCCCAGCGGGATTTCGCGCGCAAAGCACCGGTTGCTAGCGGCCGTCCGCGAACGGCTCCGCTTCCAACTGTTTTCCGATGGCACTGCCGTTGTGGAGGACCAAAAAAATGGAGCGGAATGGCGTTTCGGCGCCGTTGCCTTCCAGGAGGAAGGCGCAATCGATGAAGGTGCGGTGTGGTTGCGAACCGATCGATCAATATGCGAACAGTACCCCGGCAGGTTCGCAGGCAAGTCAGAGGGAGAGGGATATCGCATTTGGGTGCTGGATACAGAGGGCCAAAGCCGCGGGTCGTTCCATGTAGACATTGTCTTCGATGGAGACGCAATTGAGTGGCGGATTCCGCAGATCGATGCCTCGCTGCCATGCCTTTCATTTCCGGCGGCGGTGGCCTGTGAAAGCCTGGTGCTGCCCCAGCATATAGGCAGATGGATTCGTACGCCGCTGCAGGGACGGCACTGCTGGCCGTTTTTCAGTCGCATGAATATGCGATGGTTCGGCGGGCTGCAGGGGAAAGACTGTTATCTCGCCATACTGCCCGGCGAACAATGCGCAGACGCCCTGATCTCTGCCACGGAGATGGCAGCGGCACCGATGTGGTTGCAGCGGTTGGGCGAATGGAAGGGTGAGCGGCGGATTCGCTACGAGTTTCTTCGTGGCAATTACGTTGACCTGGCCAAGGCTTACCGGGCGTGGGCGAAGGCCAATGGCTTGCATCGCAGTCTTGAGGAAAAGCTGCGTGTGACTCCAGCCTTGGCGTCGCTGACCGGTGGACGGCTGATCTCGTGCATGCAGGCTGAACCGGGCGAGAGCCCAAGCTACTTTGAGGACCGGCTCACTGCGCCGATCGATGATGCATTGAGCCAGTTCCGCATCAACCTCACCTATTCTCAGGCGGCACAGGTTTTGAACGAATTGCCTGCCGCTGGAGTTGCGCACGCATTGCTGGTGTTGCGCGGCTGGATTCGCGGCAGCTACGACTGGTCGCATCCGGATATCTGGCCGCCGGAGGAACGCCTCGGTACTATTGCGGAGCTTCGCGGCCTATGCACGGCCGACGGGCCAATTGCTGTCGGTTTGCACGACAATTACCAGGACATTTACCGGCACAATCCAAGCTGGCCCCATGGAATCAACAGGACCGAGAGGCAGCGGCTGTTACGGGGCGGATACTGGGATGGAGGCCAGGCGTACATTCTAAATGCAGCAGCAGGTCTCTCGTACGCCAAGCGCAATTGGAAGATGGTGCGGCAACTCTCGGCTAAGGCGATGTTTATCGATACGACCTCGGCAGTGCAGACCTATCAATCCTGGGAACCGGGACGCCTCCAACACCGCGCCGAAGATTTAGCGAACAAGAAGAACCTGCTCAGTTTCTTCAAAGAATGCGGCGTAGTACTGGGTAGTGAAGAGGGATCTGACTTTGCCATTCCCTATCTCGACTGGTGCGAAAACCGCCACGAGCGGGAACCGGGCGAGTCCATTCCGATTTGGCCGCTGGTCTTTCACGACGCGATTGTCTCCTGCCGGTATACGGCGGATCCGATCCCGCGAGGATTCGATGAATCTCCCACAGACAAAGGATACCCACGCTGGCTCCTCGATATGCTGTGGGGTTATGCTCCACTGACTCAACTGGAGAATTTTGAACAACGGGCAAAGACCTATGAACGCATCCGCGCCACGCGGCACGTGGGCGCATGGTTTGCCGCCAATGCCACCCAATCCCTGGATGAGCACGCATTTCTAAACGGTGACCGAACACTGGAGCGGACACAGTTTTCGTCGAAGCGTTCGATCATCGTCAATTTTGCGCCGGAACCACAGGCCTACGACGGCAGGACGATTCCCGCCCATGGTTATGCTGCATTCGACGAACGGGGCGAAGCTCTGACCTTGTGAAGCGTTGGTCCAGGAGCGGGGGACATCGGCGTCTCTCAAGGGCGCCGGCTGCCGGAGTTACGCGAGATCAATTTGCAGATGAGAGACGAGAGCCACGCCATTGAGCGGGGTTTTCTTTTGTACAGTGCTTCGCGTTTTGTACAGAAAAAAGGGAGAAGGGGGGTCTACAGAGGAGAAAATCCAGAATATACGGAAAATGTTCCAAATATCTATCCTGCTTGTTTGCTTAGATTTACCCTATTTTTATTGATTCTAAAGGGTGCGAAAAACAGTCTTGGTGGGCAGTGAGGGACTCGAACCCCCGACTTCCTGCTTGTAAGGCAGGCGCTCTAACCAGCTGAGCTAACCGCCCACGCGCGGCGGGAAGGCACTTCAGGCCTCTCTTCATCATAGCAGCGCGCTTGCTTGCCGGTGAGCGAAGCGACTCCTCCGGCGCGCATTCAATAGCGCTGCGGCCCGTGTTGATAGACTCACGGGGTGGGCCGTCTCATCCTCAATGCCGACGATTTCGGGTTGACCTCCGGGGTCAACCGTGCCGTTGCCGAGCTGCACGGGGCTGGAGCGCTAACCAGCGCTACGCTGATGGCGCGGGGCGCGGCCACCGATGAGGGCATCGCGATTGCCCGCTCCACGCTTACCCTAGGGGTGGGCTGCCATGTGGTGCTGGTGGACGGCGAACCGGTGCTCGCGCCTCGCCGGGATATTCCCAACCTGGCCGACCCTGTCAGTGGGCGCTTCCGGTCTTCGCTGGGCGGATTTCTTGAGCGGCTTCTTACCGGGCGGATCCCTTCCTCGGAGATCGAGGCTGAGACCGCCGCGCAGATTGCGCTGCTGCAATCCAGGGGCGTCAGGCTGACCCACATTGACACGCACAAACACGTACACATCTTTCCCTCCGTGTTGCGGCCGGTACTGCGGGCGGCGCGGGCAGCGGGCATTCGCGCGGTGCGCAATCCCTTTGAGCCGGCATGGAGCCGGCGCGCCACACGCGGGGCATCGAGGCTGCGCCGCGCCGAGGTGAGCCTGCTGCGGCTGCTGGAGCCGGCCTTCCGGCGCATTGTGGCGGAAGAAGGCTTTGTGACCACCGACGGCGCCCTCGGCGTGCTGGCTACGGGAACTCTGGACGCCACCACGCTAGCTTCGTTGCTCAGAAACCTGCCAGCCGGCACGTGGGAGCTGGTCACACATCCCGGCTACAACGACGCTGATCTGGCGCGGGCGCACACGCGCCTGCTGGCCTCGCGGGAGACGGAGCGGCTGGCGCTCGGCGCGCTCAATGTGAACATGGAGTTGATCGATTTTTCCCGGCTGGGCAACGGCTGATTCAGATTCGGCTTTCAACGGCAAGCAGTAAATCCGGCGAAGCTCGGGAACCTCAATTGCCGCGATTGCGTATTCCCTTGCGACACAACCGGCAGGAGATCCCTGCTTCGTGTCAGGAGAGTGGAGGCAGGATGGACATTACTTTCTTGTGGAAGGTACTGGTCTACGGATGGGCCACGTGCGAGACTTTGCTTGCCATCGCCACGCGCACGCGGCGCGGCGGAGGCGTGGTGAAGGACCGCGGATCGCTGATTCTCCTGTGGGTGACAATTTTTCTGGCCATCTTCGCCGCAGAGAATATCCATCACTCGATGCCTTCGAATATGTTTGGCGGCGCGCACTGGCTGATCCTGGTGTCCATGATTGTGCTGCTCGCCGGAATCGGCCTTCGCGCGACGGCAATTCTATCGCTGGGCAAGGCCTTCAGTTCGAATGTAGCCATCCGCAGCAATCAAAAGATCTATCGCGGCGGCCTTTACCGCTATCTGCGCCATCCGGCTTACACCGGCTCCTTGCTGGCGTTTCTCGGACTGGGCATTGAAGAGCGAAACTGGATTGGGTGCTGTGTACTGGTCATACCCATCACCGCTGCCTTCCTCTACAGAATTCACGTTGAGGAAATTGCATTGAATGAGGCCTTCGGCGCAGAGTATGCAGATTACAGCCGGCAAACCAAGCGGCTTATTCCAGGCATCTACTAGCAGGTTTTAGAAACTCCGGAGCCTCCTGCCGCGTCTATCTCCAAGAGTCTGAATCCGCAAGCTACGAGAAAAATATGCGCATTGGCATTACCTGTTATCCCACCTACGGCGGTTCCGGAGTGGTGGCCACGGAGCTGGGCATCGAGTTGGCCGCGCTGGGCCACGAGGTGCACTTCATCTCCTATTCGCAGCCCTTCCGGCTGAGCGGGCGCGACAACGGCATCCTCTATCACGAGGTTCCTGTCTCCAGTTACCCGCTCTTCGAGTTCCCGCCCTACGATCTGGCGCTGGCCTCGCGGATGGCCGAGATCGCCGAGCTGTATTCGCTGGATCTGCTGCACGTGCATTATGCCATTCCGCACTCGGTGAGCGCGCTGCTGGCGCGGCAGATGCTGGCCTCGCGCGGGATGCGGTTGCCCTTTGTCACCACGCTGCACGGCACCGACATCACGCTGGTGGGCATGGACCGCGGCTACCTGCCCATCACTCGCTACGCCATTCAGGAGAGCGACGGAGTGACCAGCATCTCCAGCTATCTGAAGGAGGAGACGCTGAAGCACTTCGGCATCACGCGGCCCATCGAGGTGATTCCCAACTTCGTCAACTGCAACGAGTATGTGCCCATCAAGGATGAGGCCGCGCGGGCCAAGGCGCGGCTGCGCCTGGCCAAACCGGAAGAGGCGATCCTGATGCATCTGTCCAACTTCAGGCCGGTGAAGCGGGTGGTGGATGTGGTGAAGGTCTTCGCCCAGGTGCAGCGCGAGCTACCCGCGCAACTGGTGCTGGTGGGCGACGGGCCGGAGCGCTCGGCCGCCGAGTGGCTGGCGCACGACCTGGGAATCCAGTGTCGCGTTCACTTTCTCGGCAAGCAGGAGCGGGTCAACGAGCTGTTGCCGCTGGCCGATCTGATGGTGATGCCCAGCGAGCTGGAGTCCTTTGGCCTGGCGGCTCTGGAGGCGATGGCCTGCAAGGTTCCGTCGATTGCCACGCGGGTGGGCGGCGTGCCCGAGTTGATCGACGACGGCGTGACGGGACTGCTCTACCCAGTGGGAGATGTGGAGGCCATGGCCGCCGGAGTGGTCAGCCTGCTGAAGGACCGCGACCGCCTGGAAGCGATGCGCCTGGCGGGGCGCAAGACGGCGCAGAAGCGCTTCTGCTCGTCGCTGGTTGTGCCGCATTACGTGCGCTATTACGAGTCGGTGCTGGGGAATGCGGGCTGATCTAAAGAGTGGCCGCTGCCGAAGCGCACTATCCGCAGGCTACTGATCGGATAGCGGGTCACGGCGATCCTACAACGCCTCCATGTCCTCAAGAGGCGGTCGTGATCCGCCGCATAACCAAGCCAGATTTCGTCCTGTGAATTCCGCGAGGTATAATTCTGTCTGAAGCGGGAGTAGATCAGCGGCAGAACGTCAGCCTCCCAAAATAGATAAGTATAGTATTGTTAACTACTTACAGAAACACCAAGAAGCCTAAACGAGTCCTAGAGAGTCAAGAACAATTTTTACAATGGTCCTCAAAGTGGTGTTTCCCCTTTATTCATGCTGGTTTTAGCGTCACACCATTATCAGCACCACGGCCATTTCCCACACCATAATCAACACCATGATATGCTGCTGCGCGTAAATGTGACGTTCACCCGCTGATTTTTCTCGGAATTCCGAGGACATATCGTGAACGTCAGCGGATGACACCTAAGAATCTGTCTAAAAACTACTGCAATCGCCTGAGGAGCATAGGCGCGAAGGCGATGTAGATCAATACCTGTTCCGGGTTCTGCCCAAGCGCTGGATCGTCGAACGCACCTTTGCATGGCTGAACTGGTCACGCCGTCTCAGCAAAGACTACGAATTGAGACACACCTCGGCAGAAGCAATGATCGTTGCGTTTTACGATCTCCAGGGCGTAGCCGAACATCTCTTTGGCCCAGCCGATCAGCGGACCCGTGTAGCCGCCGTCGGCATAAACCTTGGTGATGGTATCGAAGCGACAGAACAGCCGCATCCGCCAAAGATCCTCGGTTGAGTTCGGGCGCGGCTCATAGTAGACCGTGCTCCAGCTGACAACCACATCTGTTCATCGAGTTTTGTCTGTGATGGATTGTATGCATGAGAGAATCAGGTGGGGTTGTAGGCGTCGTCGCCGGAGCCGTGTTGAGGCTGATCGTCTTGTGTTGGAGTTTGGGCGGAGCGGTTTTACGCGGCAGGCCATTTGTGCGCAGCATGGTTTATCGGTTGTGGCTCTGGACAAGTATTGCAATCGTCGCCGCGGAATGGAGCGGCAGCCTGCACAGCCGCGGCCCGTGGTGAATCGTGTACGTCCAGTACAATTCGTCAGCAGCATCGCGCCAGCACAGGCTTCCGCAGTTGGAAGTTGCAGAACGCTATGGGTGCCATGACAGGCACAAAGAGTCGACTCTCCGCACTATGCTGATTGGCCGGAACTCGATCTCGAACCATCTGTCAACACCGCACAATATTCGTAGCTGAGATTCCCTTGGTCGCGTTGCGCGTATCCACCACGAGTTTGGCATTCTCCACGATCGTCGCGTAGTCGTATTGAGAGTGATCCGTCACGATTACCACGCAATCAAAAAGAGGGACACTCTCCAGCGGCGTGCTGCTCATATTGAGCGCATATTTGCGTCCCTTACCGACAGTCGCAAAGAACGGGTCATTATACTCAACCAGCGCCCCGCGCTGTTGCAGCAATTCGATGATGGTAAGTGAAGGCGATTCGCGCAGGTCGTCAATATCGCGCTTGTAAGCCAGCCCAAGGACCAGCACACGTGCGCCCTTGAGCGCCTTGCCGCGTTGGCTCATGGCTTCTATTACGTTCTCGACCACGAAATACGGCATGTCGGCATTGATCTCGCCGGCCAACTCAATGAAACGCGTTCGGAAATCGAACTCCTTGGCCTTCCACGAGAGATAGAACGGATCAATGGGGATGCAGTGGCCGCCAAGACCAGGTCCAGGATAAAAGGCATGGAACCCGAAGGGTTTCGTCTTGGCTGCGTCGATAACCTCCCACAGATCGATTCCCATGCGCATGCAGAGCTGTTTTAGCTCGTTGACCATTGCGATGTTGACGCAGCGGTAGATATTTTCAAGCAGCTTGGTCATCTCCGCCACGGCAGGCGATGAGACCTGGACCGTGCGATTGAAGATTGTCGCGTAAACAGCGGACGCCAACTCCTGCGCCACCGGTCCACAACCGCCCACGACCTTGGGGATATCGCGCCGTGCGACCGTATCGTTACCTGGATCTTCACGCTCGGGAGAGAACGCAACATAGAACCCGGGACTCACAGCGTCGCGCGCTACCCGCAGTCCCGAAGGATTCCCCTGTTCCAGCAGCGGGATAACAACCTCCTCCGTAGTGCCCGGATAGGTGGTGCTTTCGAGGATAATGAGCTGTCCTTGCCGTAGATAAGGCGCCATGGCTTTCACAGTGCCGGTTACGAAACTAAGGTCAGGCTCATGATGCTCGTTCAGGGGCGTCGGCACGCAGATGATGACGACGTCCATCTGCCCGATCCTGCTATAGTCCGCTGTTGCCTGAAACCCGTTCTTCCGGGCTAACTGGATCTCGTTCCCTGGAATGCGAACAATGTATGACCCGCCCCTATTCAGCGTGTCAACCTTGAAGGCATCTATATCAAAGCCGGTAATTGCGAAACGCTCCTCGCTGAACAGCAGTGCAAGCGGTAAGCCTACATAGCCCATGCCGACAATGCCAATGCGGGCTTCGCGGGAACCAATCGTATTCTTGAGTGTCATCAACTGGGTTGCGACCGGGGTTGTCATTTTCTTATCCTCGCAATCGGTAAATGCCTCAGGTACGGCTGTAGGCATTAGAACTGGTCCGATAAATACGCATCATAGGAACCTCAGCATGATCTTCATGCAGCCGAGGCGGACCATGCCGAGGAAGTTTTCGGCATGAAATTCGTAGCGCCTAACCAATCTGCGGAACCATTGCAGCCAGGCGAATAGCCGCTCCACGACCCAGCGGCGTTTGTAACGGCGCAATCTTCTGCCGTCCTGCGTCCGGCTGCGGTTCTTCCGGTTGGGTGCGATCATCTCAATGCCATACTCATCTTCCAAATGCCGGTCCAGCGGGTCGGAATCGTACGCCTTGTCGCCGATCAGCCGCGCCGCCAGTTCGTCGAGGAAACTGGCCGAGAGCGTTTCATCGACGAGCTGGGACTCGTGCGGCGAGGCCGAGTCTATCGTGACAGCCACAGGAACGCTGTTTCCCGCGGCGATGGCCATAATTTTTGTCCCTTTGCCCCGCTTGGTCTTTCCCACCGCGAGGCCCCCTTTTTGGCCGCCGCGAAGCTGCCGTCGATGAAGTCTTCTTCCAGCTCCAGCTTGCCTTCCTCGCGCAACTTCTCGGCCAACGCGCGCAGCGCCTTCCCCAACTGGCCGGAACGAACCCACTGTTGGTAGCGCCCGTGCACGGTCTGGTACGGCGGATACTTCTCCGGCAACTCCCGCCACTGTGCTCCGGTGCGCAGAATCCACAGCACCCCGTTCAACACCGCCCGCGTCTCTGCCGGCGGACGACCCCGCCCGTCAGCCCGCCGCGGAAACTGCAACCACGGCTCCACAATCACCCATTCGGCATCCGTCACTTCGCCCCGTGCCCGCATATGTAGTTTCGCAGCATCGCCAGCGCCACCTCCTTTATACCGCTATCAACCTGAAAATACAAGCGAAATCCGTCCTCAGGTATTTATCGGACGGGTTCTAGAGCCCTGAGTCATTAATTCATTAAACATATTTCAGCGAGAGGCTTCTAACATGACAGGAACGAGGTCATGAGAAGAGGACGCCGATTGCCGGAGTTGAAACTGAGCCAGGAGCAGCGCTCGACGTTGCAGGGCTGGACGCGGAGAAGGAAGACCGCTCAAGCTCTTTCGATGCGCGCGCGGATTGTATTACGTGCTTCCGATGGGCTGACCGCTACCACCATTGCCGCGGAAGTGCATGCCTGTATTCAAACGGTCAGTATATGGTGGCGCAGGTTTGATGAACAGGAAGTAAGTATCCTCCGGCAGAGCCGGAGGCTTTACGGTTGCTGGCCCCTCAAAGGGGCCTGATCGCAACTGTTGAAAAGCAAAAACAACTGCAACAACACGAAGTTCGCTGAACAATGGGCTGCCGCAAAAGCAAAAGCATGGGATACACTCCCGGAATTCTCAAAGTCTGACTGCCTCCCTGTCAGAGCCGGGGGAACTCCCGGTAGATTAGAGATTCTTAATTCTGGACGGCCATATTACTTCGGTTTGAAGCGTCTCATCAGCAAATGGCCAACCAAGCCGATGAATGAGAGGTAGACAAGGAATGAAAGGCCCCAGCACGATTCCACTGGCCTGCCTTGTTGGGGGAGGTTCACAATGGCTACATTTATCGGTATCCGCTCATTTATTAACCTTAATGGAGCTTTCGAGCCGATCCAGAAATGGCTACGGTTCAACCGCACAGCATGGAAATCGACATTCTTCTGGGCTCTCGGCGCGTCGTTCTCCATATTGGCTGTTGCCATGGCTCTGCCCGCTGGCGCTCAGAGCGCTGACACGGATGCTTCCGCAGTCGCCGGCTCGGCTTCGACGGTGAACATCGTCCGCTGGATGGGGAGTGCACCTGAGGCGACTGGGAGGACAGTTGAGATGTCCTTTGCGCTCTATCAGGAACCGGCTGGGGGGCTTGCGCTATGGAGCGAGACCCAGCCCGTGAAGGTAGGAACCGATGGGCGCTATACCGTGCTGCTGGGGGCAACGAGCGCGGAAGGGCTTTCGCAGACGCTCTTTCGGGCTGGCGAGGCGCGGTGGATTGAGGCTCGGCCGATCCAGGCGCAGCTGAACGCTGCTTCCGTCGGGGATGCAGTTGACGAAACAGCCAATGCGACGCCGCCCGCGCGGAGCCTGCTGGCGGCTGTCCCTTATGCCTTCAAGTCCATGGATGCCGAAACCCTGGATGGGCGCGCGGCGAACGACTACGTGACCCGAGAAGACCTGCAGTCCATCCTGGCCAGCCAGGTCCAGGCTATCTCCAGCAAAGCAACCTCGTCGTCCGACGGGATTTATCCGCTGCCCATCGTCAGAACTCCGTTGCCCATACTCGGAACTACCACGTCGTCCAGCGGTGGGACGGCATTCACCGGAGCAGGAACCTCCGGCTTTCTGCCTTTGTGGATCGGGTTGACGACTCTCGGCAACTCGATGATCGCCGAATCCGGCACAAATGTCGGCATCGGCACCAACACGCCTGCTACCATATTGGATGTGAACGGAGCCAGCACTTTGCGCGGAGCAGTGAGCCTTCTTGCTGCGGCAGCCACACTGACTGCCGGCGTCAATTCGCCGGGCTTGCAACTGGGCGCCAGCACGTATTCCAGCGCCAGCAATGCAGCCGTGCCACAGAATTTTGTCTGGCAGGCGCAAAGCACGGCCAACAACACCACCAGCCCCTCTGCCAACTTGGCGCTGCTCTTCGGATCAGGAACTGCAACGTCCGCACCCACCGGCCTCGCGATCGCTCCGAGCGGGCAAGTCACCTTTGCGCAGGGCCAAACCTTTCCCGGTGCCGGCACCATCATCGGCATAACAACCGGCCCAGGCCTCACCGGCGGCGGCTCCAGCGGAAACGTCACGCTTGCTCTCTCCGGGCCTGTCTCGACGGCCAACGGCGGAACCGGCGCTGCCACTCCTGCCGCGGCGCTGGCGAACCTGGACGGCATCTCCTCTACGAAGACAACTCTACAAACATTGGCTGGTCCGCTGTCGGGAAGCAGCATCGGCATCGCCACAACCATGCCGGCCACACCGCTAGACGTGAACGGCGCCAGCACCTTGCGCGGCGCGGTAAGCCTGCCAGCTTCCACAGCTACCGCCAACCGGGGAGCCGATTCCCCGCCTTTGCAACTGGGAGCCAGCAGCTATTCAAGCGTCAACAGCAGTGCCGTGACACAGAACTTTGTTTGGCAGGCTGTCAACGCCGGGAACGACTCGGTCAGCCCCACGGCTAATCTTAAGCTGCTCTTCGGGGCAGGAACGACAGCACCCGCGTCGACCGGACTCTCGATCTCCCCGAATGGACAGATTACCTTTGCTCAGGGGCAAATGTTTCCGGGCACATCCCTGACCAGTGGCGGCAGTACCGGAGGCAGCGGAACAATCAGCGGAGTGGTAGCGGGAGCCGGCCTGACCGGCGGCGGCTCAATCGGAAATGTGACTCTCGCTCTTTCGATGCCTATTTCAGCGGCCAACGGTGGGACCGGAGCGGCCACTGCTGCCGGGGCGCTTGCGAACCTCGGTGGGCAGGCTTCACTGGCCCCCACGGTTCAGTTACCGGGCGGCACACAGCCAGCAGGCACGCTTGCCGCTCAACTCGTCGCGAGCGGACCAAACGCAACCATCATCTTGCCCGCAAACTACAGAGAAACCGTGACCGCAAGCATCACACTCGCCAACAGCAATGTAACCTTGCGCTGCGAGCAGGGGGCCCAGCTTCTTCTTGGTGCGAATGTTGCCCTGTTGCGCATCACGGCAAACGGCGCAAAGATGAGTGGCTGCAACCTGAATCAGAACGGGTTTATCAGCGCTCTGATTGTTATTGCATCTTCCAGCACCAGCAGCTCCGGTGTCAGTTTGACGGGTAATACGATCACTTGTGGCTCCATCCCATTCTGTGTGCATGCGTGGAACACGACTCATTTTGTTTTCGTGGAGAATACTGTGACGGCAGGCTCAACACCGCTCCTGTTGAGTGGTGTCATGACAGGCTTCCAGATCGACCATAACTCCATTACTGTTGCGGGCGCCGGAACCGAGACCACAGGGATCCAATATTGGCCGGCGGTAGCTGGAGTTGCCCCGATTGGCGGGCATGTTGGCTGGAATCTCATCCACTCAGCCGGACCCAACGGCAATTGTATCACCGGCGGCGGCTACAATAAAAACACCATTACCGGCGGCCTCACCTGGGGCAACGGCGACGTAATCGAAGGCAATCAATGCTGGGCGGACACTCCCATCGAGTTTTGCTATTCCATGGTCGTGGAGCAGGGAGCTACCGTGCGCGACAACAGTTGTTATGCCAACGGGAATGCGCTGCTTGCAGGATGGGAACTCCCGTTCGCTCACGGCATGTTGTTTGAAGCCAACAAATGCTACGGATGCCAGAACGTAACTCAGGATGCCTGGTTCGACAATGATTCGAATGATAACACCGTCGCAGAGAATCGATTCTATGGCTTCGCTCAGTACGCAATCAACATTGAAGGCAGCGCAGTGCCGGCGCCCAATGTTGAAGCTACCGAGGACCGCAACCGCGTCTTTGGCAACGTGATTCAGTTCTCCAATGACAATTCAAACTCGGCTGCCATCACTTTCAGAACCGACAACAGCGGAACATCGGAGGTCGCGAACAATAAGGTCTACAACAACGAAGTGCTGGGGTATACCACTCAGGCGCACAGCACTGGATTCCTATTAGAAGCATCAGCCAGCGTCACCAGGAATTTCACGCTCCGGGGAAACACCTGGCAGAACCTGGCATTCGCATATGACTACGGCCGCTATGTCACCTCTGGCTCGGCTGGATCAGCGACTTACAGCGATGAAACCTTTGATAATGTAACTAATATCCTTCACAGCGGAAGCATCAACCTGACGCAGGCCCAATGAAAACTGACCCACCGTACGTGCGTTGGGTCAGTTGATAAGATGCCGCATGACTGCCGACTCTGTCCCCGGTTGCTGGTTCGGCGACCTACGCACAGACGCGGGGGCTTCTTAGTGCGCACGTCGCTCGAAACCGAAGATACCTTCGATGAGAAATGTTACCAAAAGAAAGGGAATGATGATTGAATATCGTTTCCAATATCTCTTTGGATCCTGAATGAGCCGGTACAACCACTCAAATCCTGACTTTCTAATCCATCGTGGGGCGTCCTTCTTGAGCCCGGCCAGCACGTCAAAACTTCCTCCCACTCCAATTGAAACGGGAACACCTATTTCATCGAAGTGATCGCGAATCCAGTACTCTTGAAGTGGGCTCCCAAAAGCCACCAAGAGCACATCGGGCTTACTCGCCTTGATCTCCTCCAACACTGCTTCGTTGCCATCCTGAAGGAAGTACCCATGATGATAGCCTACGACCCTCAAGGCCGGGTGTTCGCGGCGGACTTTGTTCATGAGGCTCTCCAGCACCTCTGAGCGTGCGCCCAGAAAATAGATGCTGTGGCCCTTCTTCTCGCAATAAGGCAGCAGTTCGTTTGCTAAAGCGACGCCAGCCACGTCACTCTTCAGCGGCGACCTGAGGAAGCGAGACAGCATCACCACGACTCTTTCAGGGAGGATTAGGTCCGCTTGCTGTGCAATTTCGACTAGGCGCGATTTGCGGCGCATTAGCCAGAACTTGTTAGCGTTAAATACCATAATGTGGTGCCGTTTGCCGGAGCAGATGAATCCGTCAACTCGCTGCAACACATCCCGCATATCCAGGCTATCGACGGGAAATCCCAGAAAATCAACGCGCATAATCGCAACTCTCCCCTGCATCTCCTGCGTCAGGCTTCGGACATGACCGCTCCCTTTCTACAAGACAACACTCTGCCAAAGCACGGAACATCCACGCCTGCGCCCACCGTATGTAGGGAATCCGGTTCCGAAGATGGCGCCCGATTTGATAATGAAAGTATCCCTTCTCATCCTGCATATTTGCTGCCCCCCAACCAGCAAGATCACACGCGCGAGAATTCGCCTCCTGATCGCGATCTGAGAAGGCCAGGAATGTCAGTATTCCCTGTGCGACCGAATGTATGTCAATCGGGTAAACTTTATTAGAGTAATACTTTGGCAGTCTGTCCGCTGTAAACAACTCTGACTTCCAGTAGTGGTATCCACGATCCAGGTTCTCTTCAAACTCTGTATCTTGCGAATACCGTATATATTCCAATAACGACACCAGCACAAAGCCGGTGTGAAAGTTGTCAACCCAACCGTCAGAGCCGGCTATTCCGTACGGCCAAGACCCATCGCTGCGCTGCCGGGCCACCGTGAATGAGGCGGCGCTGCGCGAGCGGGTTTGCAAGTGCTTCTCACCCGTGATCCGGCTCATGCGAGCCAGCAACGAGGCGCCAAGCATATTGGCATTATGCACGTACCGCCTATCAAATGGCGTATAGTTAAAGCACGCGCCGGTGGAGTCCTCGATGCTAACCAGGCGATGAAGAAGAAAATCACACGCGCTGCGCGCGGTTTCGAGATCCTCGGCAGTGTCCAGCAATTCAAATCGATCGAGCAAGGCGTGTGCGATAAACACAGTGTTTACGATGGTCGGCGTACCGGCTGGAGCGAAGAACGAGCGGTTCGGCCAATCGAAGTTATATCCCCAGCAAGCCTCCTGAAAACCCGCGCAGCGGTTCAGCCGTAGCCAATCGGCAAATTGATCTATGTGCTTCCTATCTTCAAGATCGCCTGTGGTGCGGTACCGTCTTATATAGGCAGCAAGAAACAGGCCCATGCCCTTGGGGTTGTAGCCAGGAGACACGCGAAATAAATATCGAAAATTCACCGGCGAACGGCGAAGAAGTTGCACCCACACCACGCCCAACCACCGGCTGTTGAACATGAGCCGGCGAAGAATGGGGCTGCACAGAGCATCGAACGGATCATGGCCTTTGAAACCGCTTTCCAAGAGCCATGATTCCAGCCTCGCTAGCGCTGAGTTCATAGTAACGGACAAGCCCGCTTCCAAACTCTTGGTTCGCATATTAGACTTCATCTACCTTACCTCAATCAACATACATAGGCACTTCAGGAGACATGTTCTGCCCTGCTGTTAGGCACGCCAACTGACGAGCATGGCTTTCGGCAACCCATCTAACCCGTAACTGCACTCGACGCGAAGGCTTCCTGATGCCAGTACTTGTCCACCAACTGCTTTGTAGAGTGAATGTTGAATCTGCTTGAGGCGCCGAAGACGATCGACTCAATATTCGGCTGAGAGCATACCCACTCGATAGCTTCTTGGGGAGGAATTGCACCTGAGGCGAAAACAGACCCATCTTTCCCAGCCCAACTACTGCCATACGAATCATTGTTGCCTTCCTCTCCCAAAACGTCAAGAGCGTCGTTCATGAATAGGTTCGGTCAAACCACACATCTACATACAAGGCGGGCAGCTTGTTAGACTTCTGCCCTGAAGGAGCGCTAGAAACTGCTCAGTGATGAGCAGCGAGAATCGCTGGATGACCCTGCGGAAATGTTCTTAAAGCAAATTCTGGCTTCGAGAGCGATAATGCTCTCTCCCCTCGCCACTCCAAGAGAGCATAGGCTGCTACCTCAATGACAACTTCTCTGGGCGTCGAATCGAGTCAAAGTCTCGTTTAATTGGAATCACCGGGCCCATCATAGTAAACGCGCCGCAACCTGTGTCACGCCATCCTAGCAAGAGCTAACAGAGTGGTCGGCCATTACTTTGGCGGGAAGAGCGACAGTGCGAAGGCTCATTTGCTCTTGGCAGTCTGCCAATCGAGTCAATCGACTATTCCGCATGCTGCTGCAAGTAACGATGAAGTATCTCGACGATCCTCTCCGCAGCATGACCGTCCCATAACGGAGGCACCTTAAGATTGTCATTTGAACCCTGCCCCGCGCGGGAGAGCAGGTCGTCAGCATTTTTGACTAGGGATTCCGGGTCGGTCCCAACAAGGCGGTTCGTCCCATATTCGATGGTCGCGGGCCGCTCGGTATTATCACGGAAGGTGAGACACGGAACCCCCATGAAAGTAGATTCCTCCTGAATGCCTCCAGAGTCGGTGATGACAAAGGCTGCGCTGTCCACAAGGCCAAGAAAGTCCAGATACCCCACCGGACCCATCATCCATATGCCTTTTCCGGGGAGCGAGCTCTCGCCATTCCAGGAGTTCAAATTCTCAATGCCCGCTGCGGCAAGCTTTCCCTGAGTGCGCGGGTGCACGGGAAACAAGATTGGTAGCCGCTTCGAAATCTCTGCAATCGCCGCCAGAACGGCGCGGAGCTTCTCAGGATGATCTACGGTCGCGGGCCGGTGCAAGGTCAGCACGCCAAATCCTCGCCGCGTCAGCGCAAGCTTTCCCACTAGAGCTGACGCTCTGGCTGCGTCAATCGAGTGAACCAGCGAGTCAATCATGGTATTGCCAACGAAGAAGACCTTCTCTGGGGAGATTCCTTCCCGAATCAGGTTCTGGCTCCCGCTTTCTTCTGTCGTGAACAGCAGATCAGCGATCGAGTCGGTCAATACACGGTTTATCTCTTCTGGCATGGTGCGGTCCCCACTGCGCAGCCCTGCCTCGACGTGCGCCAGGGGTATCCCTTCTTTTACTGCGACGAGGGAGCAGGCAAACGTCGAGTTAACATCCCCGACTACGACCACCATGTCAGGCCGCTCCTGCTGCAATAACTCACCAAACCGCCGAATAATCTCGGCCGTCTGGGCATGCTGGGAACCGGACCCGACTTCAAGATTGTAATCAGGCGCAGGCATCCCAAGCTGGTCAAAAAAGACTTGGGACATCAGATAGTCGTAATGCTGGCCAGTGTGCACTAACATGGGCAGAAATTCGGGGATTTGCTGCATGGCGCGAATAAGCGGCGCCATCTTGACCATGTTCGGGCGCGCGCCCACAATGTTCATGATTCGGTACTGTTTCTTCGGCATAGGAAGATTCATCTCTCAGTATTGCTGGCCGCAAAATGCCATTCTAAGTTCGCCAAATATTTCGATAGTGTTCTGGGTTACTACGAGGATGCCTCCTGGCTTTTCTACTTCGTTTCGCCGGACGGCTTACCACTCGGTTTCTTCCTTGCAACAACTAAAAACTCCAACGGCCATCCCTTTCTGGCGAGCGGTTTCCCAAGCTTCCCAAGATAGTAGTATGCATATCTATAAAGCAATCTTAGCTTACGTTTCATGCTACTTTTCCTTGTTGCGCGGTCATTGAGCGTGGTCGCTGCCTTCGCTGAGGGCAGCGCATCTGAGTCTTTCAGGTGGTCTTTGACTTTCCATAACAACTTTCTAACCAGCAAGGGCAGCGCAATCGATCTTCTCTTGATATCCAGGCATTCAAAGCCTGTGCGCTCCAGCAGCAATCTTAAGGACTTCTCTCCAAAGAAATACAGATGGTCAGGATACAGAAATTGTGCAAACAATGGAAAGAACTTCTGATTAACATCGGCAATATTACCCGTCTCAAAAACCACTATACCATCATCTTTTAATGATAGGTTTACAAGTGAGAATGTTTCAACAGGGTCATTCAAATGACTCAACACATCTCGATGATATATAACGTCAAACTTCCTGCCGCCGTGCGTCCGAGTACTTAATGCTGCCGATTCGCATGGAATGTTTAAGTTGCACTTTATCCATCCTGCTTCGACAGGGTTCAGCTCTATTGCATATGGCGAAAAACCAGCATTCCGAGCTTCAGCCAGGAAGGCGCCGCCGCCAGCGCCTAATTCAAGAAGGTCCCCCTTCTCTTTGTACCTTTTGACGGCTCTTAGTGCTTCGCGCGCTTCCATTCTTTTGAATTGCTCAAAGTGTAGCTGAGCATCCGCATATATGGCGGCATGGCTATCACTGTATAGCTCGCTAATCTCACTCGGGCTAGGTCTCGGAGAGATCCAGATTATGCCGCATTGGACACACCTGCGCCCGCTGTAGCCGTTTTCAACAATGGCAATTTCGTCGCTCATTCTTCCGCAAAAAGCACATCCTACAGATTCCATTCCTCACCCCACTGTTTCTTGACCATCAGGCATGCAGACTCGCAAAGACGCGACACTCATGCCCTCGTTGAAGATACTGCGCCTTGTACCAAAGGCTATCACCCACATGATTAGCAACCGGAAAAACCTCCGGCTCTGCCGGCGAGATATAGAAAATCAGACTCACTTTGCCTCCGGAGAACATTTGGACGATGGACAGCACACGATAGCAGAAGCTCCGGCCAGCAGACGGAGGTAAGCGCCTCTAAACGTCGTGACGCGGATTTCATTCTTGGTAAGGAAGCCCAGAAACTGATAGAGCGTATCCGGACTCATGAAATCCTAGGTGTGACCGAGTGCCACCAGAGGCTTGTAGGTCTCGGGTGTCCATTGGTCTTCGCGGAGTATGTTTATCACCATTCCCGTCAACACATTAGCGAACCACTGCATACTTTCTGCGGGACTCGATTTCTGCGACGCAGTTGGCGAGAATCACTCCGACATTACGACGGCTTACGGCTAAGACAAGCAATGATGCCTTGCGCAAATCTTTCTACCATGTTTTCTATCGAATAGTGTTCGGCGGACGCATTTGCCGCAGTCCTCATCGCCTGCAGCGCACACCGGTCCCGCAGTAAGCCGATCACCGCGCTCGCATACTGCCGCACATCTAGCTTAGTGATCAACCCATTCACTCCTTGGACCATGTAATCCAGTTCCGGGCCGTGTGTGTGCCGCTCGGTAGTCAGCATCGGTAACCCGGCGGCAAATCCGTCAAGGATAGCAAGTCCCACGCTTCCAGGTAGCATGAAGATATCCGCGCAGGCCAAAGCTAAAGATTTTCGCCGTCCGAACAGCGGCCCTAGATACCGAATCCACCGTTCTCTGGTGGCCACATCTTCCACCCAGGACTGTAGCGGGCCGGTACCCACGATAGCCAACTTGAATCCGGGGATGGCGACATGCACGATTCGCGCGGCATCAACAAGAAAGTCCAGGTTCTTGTTGGGACTAAGATTGCCGCAATAGATCCCCACCACACCGCCTCCCAACTTCATATCCGCGCGGCCGGTGCGCTCATCTTCGGCAGTGAACTCGCGAATGTGTCCGCGAATCTCCGATGTGTCCACTGCGTTTTGCACGGAGGATACGCCACAGGTCACCCCGCAGTTGCGCAGGTGCAAAGCCGCCTGATCGGTATATGCAAACCACCAGTCCACTGAATTGCAAGTCCTGAAGCGGAGGCGCTCAGCCAACCCCTTTCCTTCAGGGAGGACGTTCGACCCCTTGCCCCAGAATGCCACCCGCTTGAGTTTCATGGCGGACAACACCAGAAGCGGCCAGTTTAGAAGGTACTTGTTCTCATTACCAACAATCACTAAGTCGGCAGAGCCAATCTCACGCCATGCCGCGTGATAAACAAAGCGTTCGCAGAACCACATGGTACGGACCTTGTGTGCCCATTCGTCCATTACTTCTGCATTATCTTTCCTCGCCAAGTGCTCTGCATTCGTCTTCCCATACACGACGCGTAACTCAATGCCTTCATGCAGCAGACGGCTATGGAGCAGCGTGAAAAAGGGCAGGCGATAATGTTTCAGGTGCGACTGAATGATCACGACTCTTGCCATTCAGGCGCAACCCTTCTGAATTGCTTTCAAGGAATTATATCTCCCTGTGGACTTCCATGAAGGACAGCCGTCACATGATCTCCCATTTCTTTCTGTTTAGAGTACCTTACAATCCTGCATAACTTTCCAGTACTTTCGCCGGAAGACCGAGCGCTCGAATGTGAGATTCCAAATCGTGGCCATCGGAATCCACCAATTGCCCCTGCGAATTCAGCGAAGGGTGGACCATAACTTCAATATCCGCACTCGTCTTCTCTACCACCCGCCCCACGTCTGCAACACCGCCAAAGTACCGAGTCCTGGCCAACCCGTAAGACCGAAGACGCGCGTTGTGCAATAGCCAGTAACAGCGCGCGAAATTGTGGTGAAGCTTTGAGATCCCTCTCCGCCCTTCGCCACAATTGATCGCCAGGCGAATGCCTGGAATCTTGTACAGCCGCGCGACACGGATCACAACGGTGGACACGCCCCATTCAGTGTGCATGTGATGGTGTGAATCCAGATGCGTGGGCGTGATTCCGCGGCGCTGGCATGCATCGATTTGCGCTGCGATTTCAGTCTCGAGGGCACGGTCTTCTTCATGGTTCAACTTAAGAACTCGGTGGCGCGGACGCCAACAGCCTTCCGCGTCGCAAAAGCGCATGCTGGAAGCAATCGCCGAGGTAAGCGGCCTGCCCGCCGTCAGGTTCAGGTGCAGTCCGATCTTCCCTTGAAGATCATGACGATGCGCCAACTCGCATGCTTCTTCAAAGCCTGGCATATTGACCATCAGCGTCGTGCTCGATATCAGGCCTCGCTCAAAAGCCTGCATAATCGCCCGGTTCACTGGCCCGGAAAATCCGAAATCATCGGCGTTAATAACTATCTTCCGGTCAGGTACTACCCGCATAGCGGCGGTCATCACGTCACCCGTGTTTCGTTACGAAGCGATAAGCTAAACCGAGATGGCAGATTCAGTTTGTCTAGGAGTTTGAAGCCCTCGTACTAACACCGCAAAAGGAAAGCGTAGCTTCTGCCACCCGTAGCGGTTTGCAAAGGATGTTCTTGAGCGAATGAGCTTCTGTGAGCCGTTACTTCAACAAATGGCTCGCCTATTTGGCGGCAAGCGGTCGCGCTACTTTGCTGAATGCCCAGTCGCGAAGATAGCCGCCTACGCGCCTCAGCAACCCAATGCTCCAGAACAGCGGCAAGTACTGCCGCGGGGAGTGCCGGAATGCGAAAATGGTAAAGTTCCTGAGATTTCCGCCGCCCTGGATGCCGAACAGGTGCTTTCGATAGTTCTCCCAGCTATATTGTACCCTCAACTCAAGCTTGCCAGACTGTTCCTGGCGGTTGAACAGGATCGCGTCGCAATTCACATACATCTCAAAGCCCGAACCCGCTGCTCGCGCTGTAAACTCCTGATCCGCCGTATAGTGCGGAAGATGTTTTTCATCAAACAGGCCTATCCGTGAGAATACCTCGGCCGGCAACCACAAACCGCGCGCTGAATAATAGGATACGCTCAACAGCCCATGACGCTGTTCCGGCGGAATCCTATCCAAAAGCAGGCGAGGCTTGGCCGATATCCAGTTCATCCGCTCACCGCAATAAACAGGTTGCCTGGTATCGAAGTCAAATGCGTAAGAACCCATGAGAGCCAGAGGGTGACCTTCTGCTGCGCGTATCATCGCCTCCAGATAGTTCTCCGCGAACTCCAGGTCATCGTTGATGGTTAGGACGTACATGGCGCGGTCTGCGAGTGCGCGTTCTACCCCTTTGTTCGTTGCCCCAGTCCACCAGAGATTGCCGTGCCTCAAAACTGTCACGCCGGGAAACTCCATCTCGACCGCATCGGCCGTCCCATCCGTCGAGCCGGAATCCACGACGATAATCTGAAAGCCGCGAACATTCTGCTTGGACAACGACCGCAGACATGCCAGAGTCAGATGCTTGCGGCTATGCACAGGCAACACCACGGCAATGGACTCGGGTTGAATCACAACATCTCCTTGATTGATCAGGCTGTAATGGGACTCGGCATAAGGTCGCGTGAAACCAGCTCGCGAGTTGCGACATCGAGACGGTCGGGCTCGGCTGGCTGTTGCATCACCCAATCGACAAAGCGGGCCAAGCCTTGCTCCAGAGAAATCTCAGGAGCGAACCCTAGCATCCTGCGGATGGCAGTGATATCCGCATACCCGTGGCGAATGTCGCCCAGCCGGTACTGACCTGATACGATGGGTTCTATTGCGCTGCCAAATCGCTCTCCTAATAGGCGGGCAATGCACTCGACGGTCGTGGGCTTTCCGTAACCAACATTCAACGTACTCCCGTCGGCTCCATTGCAGGCCACTGCAAGAGCCACCGCGCGCGCAACGTCGGAGACGTGAACAAAATCTCTGCTTTCCTGCCCGTCTTCGTAGAGGTTTACTGTCTTGCCAGCCCGAATCTGGTTGGAGAAGATCGACAGGATGCCTGTGTACGGGTTCTTCAGCGACTGCCCTTCGCCATACACATTTTGGAATCGGAAGATGACGGCTGCAATTCCAAGCGCTTTTGACGCAACCCGGACCAGATCCTCTTGCGCCAGTTTCGTGGCCGCATAGATCGACGCCGGTTGCGTTTTCGCGCCCTCTGGGGTCGCGACTGCCTTGATTTCGCCTCCACACGACGGGCATTGGGGCTGCCAAATCGCCGAGCGCAACGACTCCGCGCTGCGCATCCATGGATAAACAACTCCACACCGCCCGCAACTATATGCTCCCTCCCCGTAGATCGACCGGGACGAGGCCAGAATAATCTTGGAAACTTGGTGCTTATGATTGGCCAGGTAGTCGAGTAGCGCGGCGGTGCCGCTGACATTAGTGCCGGTATAGCGGGAGATTTCGTACATCGATTGTGCGGTGCCTGTCTCCGCCGCGAGATGGATCACGCATTCGACATCTCCCAGTACAGCCGCCCAGTCCGCCGCATTGCGCACGTCCCCTCGAAATACCTCGACATCGGCGCTCTTCAGCAGCAACATCGAAGACAGATCGGGAACGGCCCCATGAATCTGCGGGCTCAAGTTGTCGAAGAGCAGTATGCGCCTTCTCTGCTCGGCAAGCAGCTTCGCAACTTGCATTCCGATAAATCCGAGACCGCCTGTTATCAGTATCCTGCTCATGCAATCAGGCGCCTCCGCCGCCGCTCCCACAGACCCCCTGCGGCTCACGGAGCCGCAGGGTCTTCACCTTCGCCACAAAACTGGCGATTCTTATCATCCGGCCCTGTCAACCGACTACATGGCTGCATCCGCCGAGCCAGGTTCAACCGGTGTCACTTGAAAGCCCAAGATTGCTCCTGTCGAGGATTTCGCATCAGCCTTGACCACGTGCGATGAAATAGCCGCAATCTTTCCCTTCACTCCCCGCCTCACATATTCGGACGATCTCAAGGCCCGCATTTCGGCATAACTTTCTGTAAGGATGATGGAACACTCCATTGTTAACGCCATCTGGTAACGACATACAACTTAAGTAATCATAAACAATGATATTATCGGCAAGCATTCTTGCGCATTTGAGTAACATCTCCACCTCAGCCTCTGTGATGTAGCGTAAAACTGCGGAAGCAAGAAACACGTCGAAATGCCCGAGTTTCGGGGCCAACTGCGGAAGCTTGCGTTCATCACAAACGTAAAAGGTGTCCGAAGGAAATTCTCTTCGCGCGAATGCGATCGCTTCCGGCTGAATGTCAACACCTGAGTAAGACACCGAAAACGGCAAGGTCTCCCGCATCAACCGCAAATTATTAGCGCCGCTACAGCCATATTCCAGGACACTTAGCGCGCCGATTGTAGTATTGCCGAACAGATTAATAAGAGGATCGATGAGCCATGATCTCGACCGATAGTCATCGTTATAGATCAGATGCGTTTTTCTGGCACGCAGCTTCCACCACAAATGCTGTTTGAATGCAAGCAGTCGATCCGACAGGTGTCGCGGAAGGATTGAGAGGATTACGTTTCTGCAAATGGTCCTCAGCATCTTCTTCCTTTCTTGTTGGTTGAACGAGCGTCGCACTGGGCACGACCCCTGAGACTTCCAACCGGTGAAACCCTTAAGACCCCCGCTTAAGCGCAAAGAAAGCGGATGGGATGTGCATGGAGTTCTACTGCATCGGACCCGATCTATATCAGCCACTTACTTGGCTAACAACCGATCGAATAATCCTGGCGGGGTTTCCGGCCGCGACCACTCCGGCCGGAATGTCGTGCGTAACGACTGAGCCGGCCCCAATGATAGCATTTCTCCCTATGGTACGGCCCGGTAAGATAATAGAGTTCATACCAATGAATACGCCATCCTCAATATAAGTGATGGGGTTTTCTGAATCCACGGTTCGGAGCAAATCCGTAGCAGCGTGATCATGCGACAATATTATGCAACCATAGGTAATAACGCAGTTATTACCTATAAAGACTCGACCGCGCCCTACGTCAATTTTTGCTCCGAAGCTCACAAATGTGTGCTGGCCAATCGTGACTCCCGAAGAGCGCAAATACCATAGCTTTATCCCTCTTAGAAGCCACCCTGCCATAGACCTAAAGTATCGCATTCTTCCAAAAGGCTTTGTTATGACACTAATTGAAGGTATCCTGTTGCGCACCATATGCGTCCTCGATTCCGGTGTGTCCCATCAACAATAGAGCCGTTATGAATCGGCTCATCTTACATGTCGGCGCCATGAGCATCGCCCTTTGCCATCCCATCAAGCAGCTGAATTCAGCGGGCCAGGAATTGCTGGCGGCGGCTGGCCGTCAGGCGCATGCCCGACGCCAACCGATAAGCCGACGGATCTTTCAGTGGGCCCTCGCAGGAACATCAAGCTCATATAGACGGGAAAGCTCAAAAAACATTCGTCATTGAGCATAACCACGGCGATGATTAGCGCCAGGGTGGCAAGCCACCCTTTTCCGCCAAAGATATTTCGAAACCCTATCCAGGCAGCCGCCAAAAACAGCGCCATCCCGAAGAACCCGAAGTGAGACGTATAATTGGAAAGACCGTTTCCCTCCTTCACCTGTACGCTCCGATCCACGACTCCGTTCTGGAGATCGGGGTCAGGTCCCCAGCCAAAAAGCGGACGCTGCCGGATCAAACGGAAATCATAGATCATCGATCCCAGGCGGGTAAGTTGCCATCCTCTTCCTTTCCCCTGAACTCCCTGATTCTGATCGCGGATCTTATTTCCCAGAAAATCCGCGCTCGTAAAAAGAAAGATTAAGCCCACGGTTGCGGCCAGGACAAGCACAGCGCGGAACACCATGTTCTTCCCTATGGCTTTGCCGTGAAAGATCATCGCTAAGGGCGCCACCAAGTATCCTCCGGTGGACTGGGTGGTAGCCACCGCGGCCAGCAGCACGAATACAATGAACCGGTATCGCCTGAAACTGTAATGCTCCTTGATGGCGCCAAGATAGGCCAGCGCCAGCAGAAGGTACCCGGCATATACGCCCGGTTCCCAAAAGTAGGAGTTATTCTGAAGAGAGTGCCCGGAAGCAAAATAGTGAACCAGAAAGTAGGGATCGGGCACATTGATGGAAAGTGGCGCAATCATGTCGGCGATTCTTCCCTGCGTTGCGATCATCAGCGCAAAGAAGGGGAAGCTGATCATCGCCGTCCAGAACATTACATCCACATAAACTCTGGCGAAATTCCGAATCAGCCGCACCGCGGCGAAGGCGATCATGAGCTTCGCGAAGAATCCCAACACGCTGAGCAGCCCTATGGACTCCATCCCGGCCACCTGGATCACGATGATTATGCCGAAGCTGCCGAAGATCCACAGATCACGCTTGGAAAACACCACCCGCTTGGCAAGCATCAGAGCCAGCAGCAAGAAAGCCAGGATGGCGACCAGCGGCTGCATCACCGGCTTGGCGCCAAAGAGTGGATTGCCGGATATCCATAGTAATGCAACCATCCACAGATAATCGAAGGGCCGGCCCGACGAGTTATCAGCGCCTCGGGACATTGTTCGAGGCGACAACTCATGCGTGGGTGCGACGGTATTGAAGAAAGTTGTATCCATGGAAACTAAGAACACCCTTCCTGGCCGCCTTCGAAATTGGCCGTTGGCGGAGCGCCAAATTCAGGGTCAAGGGCCTTGCCACTTACGCGCATCAACGCTTGAATGTCCTGAAAGGACTCGGCGTGAGCGCGAAGCCATTGTTCGTCCTTGTCCCACCAGCGGAAAGAGTTCAACCATGCGATTTCAGAGGGCTCGAAACGGTATCGCAGCAACCGTGCGGGCACACCGCCGTATACCGCATAATCCGGGACCGATTTGACGACAACCGCGCCCGCACCAATAATGGCGCCATTGCCGATTGAGACCCCATCGGCGATCAAAACATTAGTGCCAATCCATACATCGTTGCCGATGGTAACCCGGCCATATCCTTCGAAAAGTTTCTGATCAACGAATGACCAGGGCAAATCCCCGGAGGCATCGAAGAATGCCGGGTGAGTGCTCACAAAGCCGCGGCTAGGGTGCTTGCTGAGTCCAATCCGGCATCCTTGAGCGATTGAGCAAAAACGACCTAATTCGGTTCTATGAACTACGCAGTTGTGGCCTATATAGCTGTAACTTCCTATCCTGGAATCGACGACGAGTGCGCACTCACCAACGCGGACATGAGCTTCCAGTACACAACGGCGCACTTTTGACAGATACCCTTGATGGAAGTCGTCATACCTGGCAGAATAAATCACCAGATCGGCAAGGTACCGTAGGTACTCTGTCACCGGATTGCGAGCTATAAATCGAATGATTTTACTCATTGGCAATGGTTGCAGCAAGCGGTGCGGCTCCCTGTAGCATATTAGGCAGGTTTCTAAGCGTGTGGCGAACCAGCAGTGCGAATGGAAGCAAGAAGAAGAGCGATTCCGCGATGACACTTCCATAAATGACGCCCGGCACGCCGATGCGCCGCGTGAGGTAGATGGAGGTGCTGATATTGGTTACGGCCATCAAAGAAGCAAAAATGGCTTGTTTCCCAAGCACATTGAGGCCATTGAGAAAGGCCGATAGCGGGGACACCATCGCCATAAGCGTCTGGGAAAGTCCGATTCCCAGGAGTAAAGTGTAGGAAGGCGCAATCTGTGGACCGACCCACAACCTCAGCAACCACTTTCCCGCAAGGACCAAGCCTATGTTTGCAGGGATGCAAATCGCCAGCATCAATACGATGGATCGGGACAGTGTACGCTTCAGCCAGGCAATGTCCCCGCGCGCAAAAGCCTCTCCATACGCCGGCCATAATGGAGCGATCACAAAGCCCATCAACATTCCGACGACATAGAACATGCGCGAAGTCACCGCGTAAACGGGCACCTTGCTTGCCCCCAGTATGTGCGCAAGCACCATGTTGTCCGACTGAAAGCCCACGACCTGAGCCAACTGAAAGACGAAGAACAGCAGCCCAAGTCCGAGCAGGCGCTTCGTGCTTTGCGAGCGCACCAGGGAGAGACGCGGCCGCAACCAAGACATTTGGAAGAGAAAGGTGTATCCGGTATTGAACAGCGCGGCGAGCGCTGGGGCCCCCGCGACCGCCAGCACCAGCCAAGGCAAACCAACGCGCCCCCAGATGCAAACAAGAACGCCGATCAAGCCCATGCATGATCCAAGAATTGCCCATAAATTTGCGATATATCCCTGCTGAAAGCCGGACTGCACTTTCTGAGTCACGCTGAGTGGAATAATAGCGGCAATGCAGACGATCAGCACCAGCAAAGTCGGCCCAGCTTCGTGCACGGCCACCGGTGAAGCCACATTGAACCACCGTTGCCATTGGACGTGCGGATAAACCAGAAAGGCGCAGGCAAGGATCAATGATGCAACAGTCAAAAGCGAGTAGAACCCGCTGCTCACATAACGCGCGGCAGCGTCCCAGTCCTCTTTGCCGTAGCTTTCGGACATCATGTTCATCAAACCGTAGCCGATGCCGAAGTCTGCCGATGCGAGCATCCAGACCAAAGAGGAAATGGCCATCCACATCCCATAACGCTCCGCGCCGAGGTAGTGGATGGTCAGTGGAACCGATATAAGAAACGACAACACGCCCGCGCACTTGGCGGCGACTGACGTGAGCGTAGTGAGCGCAATTCTGCGATAGCGCTCGTCAGAGCGGCCCTGCGGGGTGGAGACATCGAACGGACGAAGCCGGACGACATGACTCGCACGCCAAAATCGCTCCCGAAGGGCTGACAGTTTGTTCACGCTGCAACTTTCTTCCTGAGCGGCAATCATACGAAACCGCTACGCGAATCGGCGCCCCATTCAGGGCAATTGGGCTTACCTTGCGTTGGCAGAAGATAACTTCCAGGCGGCTACGACCGGCGGTCGCGGTGGCATTGCTCAACACAGCGGCTTCAAAATCTGTAGACGGCCGCTGCCGCAGCTGCCTCTACGATGCCAGCCGAATTGACCGCAGCATTGTGCAGATAACTGAAGGGCACATAGATAATGTCGTCCGCTTGCAGTTGGATATCCGCCTGCTCCCCTTTCTCCATCTTGTTCAACGAAAGCGGAATCTCCACGTAACCATCTCCGGACTTGCGGATCAGTCTTGCATGGGATGGACCCGCTGAGGGACTTATACCTCCGGCGCGCGAGACCAGTTCCAGCGCGCTGATCCGGCCTTCGTTGTTGGTCATGGTGAAGCCGCCTGGGTGCGCAACATCGCCCAGAGCGTACACGACGCCCGCCCTGGGAACGAGAACTGTGTCGCCTGGATTGACCTTCACCGCCGTGTCCAGCGCCGTTGCCGATATGTTGGAGAGGAAGTAGGGAATCTTTTCTTGCGTTCCATGACGCTCGATCAACACCTTGCGATCAGCCAATTCGTTCAGGCCGCCGGCCAGCGTCAGCACCTGCAGAATGGAACGCGGCGTGCCAATGGGGTAGGCGCCTGGAGTCTTCACCTCACCGAGAACCGAAACGCTTTGCGTCGCATATTGCTCAACCGTTACCAGCACGCGCGGGTTCTTGAGGAAATTCCCGCGCAAGAGCACGTCTTCGATGGCATTGGCCGCTTGCGCCGGCGTCAAGGTAGCGACTTTCACGCTGCCTCCCAGAAGCAAAGGAAGTTCGCCCCCATCCGTAACGCGCGCGCTCTCTTCCAGCTCCGGCGAGTCAAACACCTTCACATGCAATTGATCTCCCGGCCCTATCAGCAGGCTTTCCTTGGTTTGTGCCGCCAATCCGGGAGCCAACAGCAGAGAGAGCAGAGCCCATTTACTTAGATTTCGCATCGCCATCCTCCCCGTAATGATAGGAATACTTGCGGTAACCATAGTAGCCATAGTAGTTCTCATCTTCTGGGCGCAGGCCGTTCACGATCACGCCGACGAAATGCTTGCTGGCCTCGGTTAACTGGCGATAGCTGCGCTGCAACTGGGCACGCTCCGTCAGCCCGTTTCGCGCTAGCAGCAGCGTAATATCCGCCATGGGATGCAATATCAGGCCGTCGGTAACAGGGAGCAAGGGCGGCCCATCCAACACGATAAAGTCATACTTCTCGCGCCAGACATTTATCCAGTGTTGAATCTTCGAGTCCAACAGTTCTGAAGGATCAGGCGGTCGCGCGCCCGAGTGCAAAATGTCGAGGCTGGGAAGGCCGCTGATCGAGCTAATCTGAGGCTCTTGCTGTTCCTGCGCCAACAACTCACTCAGCCCCGTCGCAGCAGGCATATGCAAAAGGCTGCGCAGCTTTCCGCGGCGCATATCGGTATCCACCAGCAACACTCTACGGTTCGCTTGCGCCAATACCACAGCCAGATTGGCGCTGATAAAGGACTTGCCTTCCTTGGGTATCGAACTTGTAACCAAAATTACACGGGAATGATCTCCGCCACGTGTCAATAGAACTGCGGTTCGTACAGAGCGCATGGCCTCGCTGAATGTCGAGTGCGGATCAACCAAAGTTGCCAGTTGGACTTGCCCTTGAGTTGCTGGTTGACGCGCTAACTCGTCTACGAATGGCGTTGCGCCCATGAGGGTTTGCCCCGTCAATTCCACGACTTCATTTATGCTACGGATCTTGCTGTCCAGCGTATCCACGAGTATAGCGCCTAAACAGCCCAGGAAGAAGCCGCCGGCGAGTGCAGCCATCATGTAAAGCGGCACGTTTGGCTTCTTCGGGCTGGCTGGCACACGGCCTGGATCGACCACGGTGATATTCGAGGATTTCAATCCCGCGAGAACACCCGCCTCCTTTAATCGCTTCAGCAGATCCTCATAGAGCAAGCGGCTTTCTTCCGCCTCCTGGCGTACGATCAGGTATTCAATGGCCTTGTCGTTCAGTTTGTTGGCTTCCTGCTTTGCCTGGTCATATTGGACCTGCGTGTTGGCTTCCGCTTGCTTCGCAACGCTGTAGTCGCTATCGGCGCGTTCCTTCATGCGATGCACTTCATCTTGGATCGAGTGCCGCACCCCTTCGAGGTTTGCGCGCATCTCAGCCAACTTGGGATAAGCTGTGCCGTACTTGACCTCCGCTTCCCGCACAACCGCCTGCTGCGTGGCTTCCTGCTGGCGCAAGGATTGAATGAGCGCCAGCGCATTGCTCATGGATTCGCCTCCGGCCGTCGGGCTGCCAGCCAGCCCAGAAAGCATCTCAGCGTTTCCCGTGTCCGCCGCCTGCGCGACCGCCCCCTTCAGAATTCGATTCTGTTGTGCCAGCGAGAGTGCTGTAGTTTGCTGCTGCAATCTATCCAACACGCCAGAGTATGCCTGATCGCGTCCTTGAGCATCGACTGTGCCCAGGCTGTAGACGCCTGATTGACGCTGCATATCCGCAACCTTCGTCTGCAGCACCTCGCTCTCCTTGCGCAACTCTGTCAACTGCCCGGTCAGCCAGGTGGATGCTTGATTGGTAGCATTGTATCGCGTCTGAAAGGTGTAATCTATCAGCCCTTGCGTGAGATCGTTGACCACGGCTGCTGCAAGTTCGGGATCGGGATTCAGATAATCAATCTCAAGCAGCTGTGTGCCGGAGACAGGCTTGACTGTCAGATTCTTGCTAAAAACATTCAATGCACTGAGGCGCCGTTGCGGGGCATCTTCCAGCCGCAATCCTGGCGCGTCAGGAACACCCTTTGGAGAAAACAGGCCAAACAGCCATCCTACTGGACTCCAGCTCATGTGCGGCCGGAAATCCTGCGATTCCTCCAGGTGCAGGTTCTCTATAGTGCGCAGCGCCAGCGTATCGGATTGTAAGATGTTGGCCTGGGTTTGTATGATGACGGTTGCTTCAAGAGGATCGGTTGCACCAACGGCGGTGCTCATCAGGCTGTCCATATCCAGCCCGCCCGAACTCTCCTTCTGTATTTGAACCGTGCCGGTCGCCTCGTAGCGGCGTGTGCTTACAGCACAGTAGACTGCGCCCAAAATCCCCAGCGCCAACACCGTGCCATAAACCACACGGCGCCTCTTCCGGAAGATATTAAGCAAATCGCGTATGTTCAGTTCATTCGCTTGACGGGATTCCAAGGACTCAACCTCGCTTTCAATATTCGACTTGCGTCTGGCAGGCTGTTCCGCGCAAAGAGTTCTATCAGTCGACTTTCAGCTCCACGGGAGGTTCAGCTTTCGCTGCGCGTCATACAATGAGAGTTGGTCTCGCAAATTCAGACCTTTCTCAGAGTGAGGATCTAGTCACACGACAATCTGGTAAAATCTCCCGCTAAGACTCAAGTTGACCATGGATTTGAAGAACTCTCGGCTTGGCTGTCAATCAGTTCCAGGTCATCGGCATCCACTTCCACTGCCACACTCCGCATGATCGCGTCAAGGGTAAGAACCACGCGGAATTCACTTTTCTTGCGGACTAATATGCCTTGCACTCCTGCCATCAGTCCAGTCTTGATCCGCACCCGTTCGCCCACTTTCAGGTAGGGGTGCGGCTCAACCTTGTGCATCTGCAGGCCGCGACGCAAAGCCTCGATCTCACAGTCGGGAATGGGCCATGGATCTTTCGACGATCCTACGATCGAATGCACTCCCGGCAAGCTTAAGACTGCGCCACGCGCCTGCCGTGCGATGCGAACAAAGACATACGTGGGGAACAGGGGCAGTTCAAGAACGACTGGTCGGCTCTTCTTCCATTGTTTGGCCGATCGGTAAAGCGGCAAGAACGCCTCTATCTGGCGCTCTACGAGCAGTTTTGAAACATGCTTTTCATGGCGCGGTGTCGTGGATGCCGCGAACCACTGTGGCGTAGAATCCTCTGCATCGCACAACAATCCGGGATTTCCAGCGGCTATGGCTTGCTCGCACATTTCAGACAAAGCTTCGCTATCCTTACTCGGAAGGTTCATTTTCCACAGGTGTTTCGAGTGAAGACTGGTTTAACGTGAAGACGCGTCTGACAACCCGCGCCAAGGCAAAACTTCGCTTCAGGCAACTCGGCCTGAACAATGTAGTTGCGACAGAAACACCTCCGTTGTTTCCGGATAGAACTGCACTTCAGCGGCGAAACCATCTTCCCTGGCGCCGCCGTGAGAGTCCACGCGAACCACAACGCCCTCGCCATTCAGGTGCATTCCATGACCTGCATCCGTCAACTTGGGAAGCGAAATCTCCATCTGAACTCGTGACCCAACAGGCGGAAAAACCTTGGCCAGAACGTAGACACCCGATGCATTGATGTCTCGAGTGACGCCCTTCCCGCTGTAGGTTGTTCCATGTTGAGAAGCCCACAAGAATTGCACCAGAGCGTTAAGCCGGTAGCGGTTGCCTTTTCGCAACTCGATGGTCTGAGTGGATGTGTTGGTTGTGTGCATCCCAGCCTGGTCCTGCTTTCTGTTGGGTTCATTGAACAATTCCAATCTACGCGGCGGAGATGAGCTCCCACAAGAGACCAAAACACCCAGAGCGGTCTTTCTCGGTTGTGCTGCCAAACGCCAGAGAAATATTGCGTTGCGCCTGTCAGCTCCATGGGGGAGGGGAATGAGTCGTTTGGACTGGATAATTACCAGAGAAATTCTTCTCATATTGCCTAGAGACGAATTTCCTCATAATCTCTTATTTTGGAACGTTTTCGTCGGGCGAAGCGGACCCAGGACATCCGTTCTGTCAGACAATTTTCTCTGCCGGCGTCGAAGCTGTGAATCGACGATTCGTTTATTGTTTACAGGGACAAGAGCCGCGCATGGATGGCCTCGATCCGCATCCCGGCCTGTGCTTCGGGTAGTTCGAGACCAGGAGCTTGCGTTGCTCCGCTAGTCAATGCCTGAAGTTGGTGTTTTCCAAGGCTCACATACCCATATTGATTGCTTCGCGCGCCTGTCGTGTGACCAGTTTCCGGCCAGCAAGCATTTGCGCAGCACGATCACGCTCTCTTAGGAAAAATCGCACTTGTGAGGTGGCCAACACAATTGAGCGTGACGAAAAGTAAATTCATAGGTTAGTCGTCACAATAGTGTATATTTTATGTGTCAGGGTAAAAGCTGCTAATGTCCCAATCTTGAGATTTGGGGTTCCCTTGTAGAGCAGATTCTGGGTAAACAGCATTAATATACCTTCTGCCAGGAACAGTTTCTGTGCGTGGAAGCATTCGCGCGAGAGGTGATCGTGCAGGTCCAGTGAAAGAGTTCGCGTCGAGCAGAGTGTTTGTGCGAGTGTGATGGCGTCCGCATTATCGATACGGCTCACATTCAATGATGAGTCCCCCGCCGGCTTCGCCGATCCACGAGGCATGAGATGGCGTTATGCGGATATTGTTTGACTTGCATTTTGTTTATCCCTGGAGATCAGTAAGGTATGCCTAATAAGCAACGGGTCGTATCGATTCTCATTGCGACTGCCGACATGATGGTCGGTGAACTGCTCGCGGCAGCGCTGAATCGGAGACAGAGCCTTCGCGTGGTGGCTAAAGCAACCACCGCTCAAGAGGCGCTCGAAGCTGCGGAGTCAGCGAATTTGGATGTCGCTTTGGTCAGCACGACCCTGGCGGACGGACCGCTGAGTGGCCTCAGTGTGTTGCGGCAACTGCATGAGAACTTCCCTGAATTGAAGTTGGTCGTCTTGCTCAACGGCCCTGAAAGTAATCTGGTTGTGGACGCTTTTCGGGCCGGTGCCAGAGGAGTCTTTCGGCCTTCGCAGTCTACCTTCAAGTCTCTTTGCCGATGCGTGGATCGGGTTCATGCAGGACAAATCTGGGCTGACAGCAAAGAACTTTCCGATGTGATGGAGGCGTTCTCCCGGCTCGCGCCAATGAAGGTTGTGAACGCCGATGGATTGCGGTTGTTGACCAAGCGAGAGGAAGACGTTGTTCGTCTCCTGGCCGAGGGCTTGCAAAATCGAGAGATAGCCAGTCAGCTTGGTCTCAGCGAACACACGGTAAAAAACTACTTGTTTCATATCTTCGACAAACTGGGCGTCTCGTCGCGCGTCGAGCTGGTTTTGTATGCCGTCAGCAGCTCCAGGCGATTGCAGATTGAAGACGTACAAAATGACGAGCCGGACATTGAAACTCTCGGCGGCGCGGCAGCGGGTGACGATAGAGTGACGGGTACGATAGAAGGTTGAGGGGGCGAACTTCTCGCAAACAGAGAAGTCAGCACGGTCCTCCGCTACCCTCCCGGTGAGGAATTCATAGAGAAACCAAGCGCGCCGGTTGGATGCGCCGGTCGGGGCGCTGCGCACGAATGCGGTGACGGTCACGTCCTGCCACTTCGGGCGGATGTGGAGGCCAATGAGGCTCTTATTGGTGGTCTTTGTGGAGTAGCGAAGGGCGGGAATTCATCCGTCTTGTAGCGGTCAATGATGGTCCCGAGCGTAGCGGCAACCTTGCCCCCGAGCGTCCCGGCGTTGAGCGCGGAGAGCTGGCCTTCTACGGCCTTGCGGACATCCCGCTCCCCCGCTCCGTTGGGTACTTCGCTGAGTCGAATGTCTGGACCTTGAGTTTACGTTTGCCGTCCGGGGCCGTAATATAGAATCTGAATTCTCAAGCAAACCCTTGGGAACGGGGAACCTTACGGACGCTGCCATGCTGATACCGCTCACGATTGACTTTCATCTCGCCACCCTCCCCGGTGTTGAAGATGTAGCCATTCCTTCAACCATGGTGTTTTATGGTGTCAGCAAGTTCTCTGCAATGATGCAAGTTGATGTAAGCAAATAGGTTGCGGGAGTAGTTCAGTGGCAGAACGTCAGCTTCCCAAGCTGAATGTCGCCGGTTCGATCCCGGTCTCCCGCTCCAGATTCCATTGAAGATTCCATACATTCCCCCACTGAAACACCCACAGCAGGCTCCGAACCTCCATCCTGTATGCGCTCCAAAACTGAGCAATACAGAGCATACAATCGCCCCGGAATTCAGCGATTCTGCGAGCAGCACTTTGCCAACGGTGCGTAGGCGCGGAGTCCTGCATGTCTGAGATCGAAGACGAATGGGGTGATCAGCACATTGGCGCGGCTCATCAGCTCTCCCCGCCGGTTCCGTGGTATCGGAAGCGCTGGATCCTGTGGACGAGCATGCTGCTTCTGCTGCTTCTGGCCGTGATCGTCTTCGTGGTCATCCACAAGAACGAAGCCAAGGCAGCGGCTGCCAAGAGTGCGCTGGCGGCCGTGAAACCATCCGTCACGGCCACTGTCTCCACGGCCGCGAAGGGCAGCATTGGCATCTACCTCGATGCAATCGGCACGGTCACTCCGGTCTATACCGCCTCCATTTTGGCGCAAGCCAGTGGAGTTTTGACCGCTGTGCATTACAGCGAGGGGCAGTTCGTACAAAAAGGGGATGCGCTGATCGACATCGATCCGCGGCCTTATCAGGCGCAGTTGCTTCAGGCTGAGGGCACGCTGGAGCGCGACAACAACGTTCTGGCGCAAGCGCAGATGGACCTGGACCGTTATCGCACCGCGTGGGCCGGCAACGGCATCTCCAAGCAGGTGCTGGACGACCAGGAAAAGCTTGTATTGCAGGACCAGGGCATGGTGAAGAACGATCAAGGCACCGTGAATTACGATCAGGTCCAACTCAGCTACTGCCACATCACCGCGCCGATTGCCGGCCAGACAGGCCTTCGCCTGGTGGACCCAGGGAACGTGGTGCAGGCAAACGCATCCACTGTGCTGGTGGTGATCACGCAGATGCAGCCCACTACTGTGATCTTCACGATGGCGGAAGACAGCCTTGGGCAAGTGCAGGCGCGGATGCGGAAGCTGCATACGCTGCCCGTCGATGCGTGGGATCGCGCGCAGACCGCCAAGATAGCGTCGGGCAAGTTGTTCACCATCAACAACCAAATCGACACCACGACGGGAACGGTCAAATTGCGTGCCCAATTCGATAACAAGAACGGCGCACTCTTCCCGAACCAGTTTGTGAACACAAGGTTGCTGGTCAATACGCTCGACGGGGTCACGCTGGTTCCCACTGCCGCCGTCCAGCACAACGGACAAGTTGCGTTCCTCTATGTGATCACGAATGGTGTAACGAGCGTGCGCAATATCAAGACGGGCGTTGCCGAAGGCGGCATGACTTCGGTCACGGGAATCAATCCCGGCGAGGTCATGGCGACCAGCAGCTTCGACAAGTTGCAGGCCGGGAGTAAAGTCGTCGTGCCGAAGCAGACGCCTCCGGCCAATCCCGCTGAGGGCAAGACTCCGTGAGTCCATCCGGGCCTTTCATCCAGCGCCCTGTAGCCACGTCGCTGCTGATGGCGGCAATCCTATTGGTGGGTATTGTTGCATATACGCAACTGCCGGTTTCCGCCTTGCCTGAGGTTGATTACCCGACCATCCAGGTGCTGACTTTCTATCCAGGCGCCAGCCCGGACGTGATGGCCACAACGGTCACTGCTCCCCTAGAACGTCAGTTCGGCCAACTCCAGGGGCTGAGCCAGATGACATCGACCAGCTCCGGCGGATCGTCTGTGATTGTGTTGCAGTTCGCTCTCAGCCTCAACATCGACATCGCCGAAGAAGAGGTTCAGTCCTCGATTAACGCCGCGCAGAGCTTTCTTCCGTCGAGCCTTCCCTCGCCTCCTGTTTATAGCAAGACCAATCCGGCGGATGCTCCCGTGCTGACGCTGGCCATCACGTCCGACTCGATTCCGCTCTCGCAGGTTGAGGATATGGTGGATACGCGGCTTGCTCCCAAGCTCTCGCAGTTGAGCGGGGTGGGCCTGGTGAGTATCAGCGGCGGGCAAAAGCCGGCGGTGCGCATTCAGGCCAATCCGACTGCGCTGTCGTCCTATGGACTCAACCTTGAAGACCTGCGCACGGCGCTCACGCAGACCAGCGTCAATGCCGCCAAGGGAAACTTCGACGGACCTCATCAGGATTATCAGATCAACGCCAACGATCAGCTGGTGACCAGCGACGATTATCGCAAGGTCGTAATTGCCTACCGCAACGGCGCGCCCATCATGCTCAGCAGTGTTGCGCAGGTGGTGGACGGCATCGAGAACAACAAGCAGGCAGCGTGGATGAACGAGACGCCGGCGGTCATCCTCAACATTCAAAGGCAGCCCGGCGCCAATACCATCAGCGTGGTGAAGGCCATCAAGGCGATCCTGCCCCAGCTAGAGGTAAACCTGCCGGCATCCATCAAGGTTACTCCGCTCACCGATCTCACCACAGCTATCAACGCCTCCGTCTCCGACGTCGAGTTCGAGTTAATGCTGACCGTTGCGCTGGTGGTGATGGTGATCTTTCTGTTTCTGCGCAACGTTTACGCCACCATCATTCCCAGTATTGCCGTGCCGGTTTCATTGGTGGGAACCTTCGGCGCCATGTATGCGCTGGGTTATAGTCTGGACAATCTTTCCCTGATGGCGCTCACCATCTCCACGGGGTTTGTGGTCGATGATGCGATCGTGATGATCGAGAACATTACGCGCTATCTCGAGGCCGGGGACTCGCCCATGCAGGCGGCGATGAAGGGCGCGGAACAGATCGGCTTTACGATTATTTCTCTCACCGTCTCGCTGATCGCGGTGCTGATTCCGCTTCTCTTCATGGGCGATGTTGTGGGCCGCCTCTTTCGCGAATTCGCGGTCACCCTGGCCGTCACCATCATCCTCTCGGCCGTTGTCTCGCTCACGCTGACGCCCATGATGTGCGCACGCATTTTGCGCCACACTCCCAAGGAAGAGCAGGGCCGTTTCTACAAAGCATCCGAACGTGTATTCGAGAACATGATCGCGTTTTACGGGCGCACGCTGAAGTTTGTGCTGGGGTATCAGACCATCACGCTGCTGGTGGCCGCAGCCACGCTGGTGCTGACGATTGTGCTCTACATCGTGATCCCCAAGGGATTCTTTCCTGTACAGGATACAGGCGAGATTCAGGGCATCTCGCAGGCGCCGGCAACGATTTCCTTTGCGGCCATGGAGCAGAAGCAGCAGCAACTGGCAGCCATCATCCTTCAAGACCCAGCGGTCGAGAGTTTATCTTCCTTTATCGGCGCGGATGGGACCAATACCACTTTGAACAGCGGACGAATGTCCATCAACCTGAAGCCGATCGGCGTGCGCAAACTGAGCGCCTCCGACGTGATTCGCAGGCTGCAAACGAGCCTCAAGCCGGTCGAGGGCATCGAGCTCTTCATGGAGCCGGTGCAGGATATTACCGTGGACGACCGGGTGAGCCGCACCCAGTATCAATACACGCTGGAAGACCCAGACGCGAACGAGTTGAACTTGTGGACTGGCCGGCTTGTTGACAAGATGAAGCAATTGCCTCAGCTTGCCGATGTAGCGACGGACCAGCAAACCGGGGGGCTGGCGGTATCGCTGGTCATCGATCGCGTCAGCGCATCGCGGCTTGGCATTGCGCCCTCCACCATCGACAGCACTCTATATGACGCTTATGGACAGCGGCAGATCAGCACCATGTACACGCAGTTGAATCAGTATCACGTGATTCTTGAAACTGCTCCAAGCGATCAGCAAAGCCCCGGCAAACTCCAGGACCTGTATATCCAGACCAACACTTCCGCGGGCGGCAGCGGTCCGGGTGCTTCGTCGTCTTATGCTTCCTCAGGATCCTCGTCCGCCGGTTCGAATGCAACCACGACCGCTGTGGCCTACACTCCTTCCTCGGCAGCCCTCAGCGCGCCCACGAATGCCATTACGTCCGGAGTGGGCGCCAGCAGCACTTCTTCAACTGCGAATGCAGCCGCGACGACCTTGCGTTCCAATGCAGTACCGCTCAGTGCGTTCACTCACATTGAGAAAGTCGCGGAGCAGCTCTCGATCAATCACCAGGGACAGTTCCCGGCCGTGACCGTGTCGTTCAATCTTGCTCCCAACGCCGCGCTGGGAGGCGCAATCACGGCCATCGAAAAGGCGCAAAAGGATCTGAACATGCCGGTCAGCGTCCAGTATGGATTTCAGGGGACCGCGGCCTCATTTCAGGGTTCGCTCTCCAATGAGGGCTTGCTGATTCTGGCCGCGCTGGCAGCGGTTTATATTGTGCTCGGAGTATTGTACGAGAGCTTCATTCACCCCATCACCATTCTCTCCACGCTGCCGTCCGCGGGCGTGGGCGCATTGCTGGCCCTCATCCTTTTCAAGCAGGACCTCAGCGTCGTCGCGATCATCGGCATCATCCTGCTGATCGGCATTGTCAAGAAGAACGGAATCATGATGGTCGACTTCGCGATGGAAGGAGAACGCGAGCACGGTAAAAACGCGACCGACGCGATTTACGACGCTTGCCTGCTGCGCTTCCGCCCTATCATGATGACGACCATGGCGGCGCTGCTGGCGGGCCTTCCGCTGGCTCTCGGTCAAGGGATGGGCTCGGAGCTGCGGCGTCCTCTAGGCATTGCCATGGTTGGCGGACTGCTGCTGAGCCAGGTGCTCACGCTCTACACAACACCTGTCATTTACATCTTTTTCGATAATCTCGGCCATCGCTTCTCTCGCGCGCCGAAGAGTGTCGAAGGCGGCGATGAACCGATCCCGGCGGAGGAAGCATGAATATCTCCGCCCCCTTCATCCGCCGGCCCGTGGCCACCACCCTGTTGACGGCGGGCATCACGCTTGTGGGGGCCATCGCCTTCAATGTTCTTCCTGTTTCCCCATTGCCACAAGTGGATTTCCCGACGATCTCGGTTTCGGCCGGCTTGCCCGGCGCAAGCCCAGACATTACCGCCTCTTCGATCGCAACTCCGCTGGAACGCCAGTTCAGCCACATCGCCGGCGTGACTGAGATGACCTCATCGAGCTCGCTTGGCAGCACCTCGATCACTCTCCAGTTCGATCTAAGCCGCGACATCGACGGCGCCGCGCGAGACGTGGAGGCGGCGATCAACGCGGCGCGCACTTACCTGCCGGCAAACCTGCCGGCCAACCCGACGTATCGCAAGGTGAATCCCGCGGACGCGCCGATTCTGATTTTGGGCCTCACATCGGATAAGTACGACAAGCCGACGCTGTATGACGAGGCGTCGTCGGTCATTGCGCAGAAACTCTCGCAGATCGCGGGTGTTGGACAGGTGTCGGTCGGCGGAGGCGCCGGTCCTTCCGTGCGTGTGGAAGTGAATCCTACACTGCTCAACAGCCACGGTCTTACCATCCCGAATATTCAGTCCGTACTGAGCCAGCAGAATGCTCACCAGCCCACCGGCCAACTCTCCGACGGAACCACGACCGCGGACATCATCACCAACGACCAGATCTCCCGCGCCGACCAATTCAAGTCGCTCATTGTCGGCTACAACAAAGGAGCCGCGGTCAGGCTCGCTGATGTGGCCGACGTATCCAACGGAGCGCAGAACATTCGCACCGCGGGATACCTGAACGGCACACCGTCCATCACCATCATGATCTTCCGCCAGCCGGGCGCCAACATCATCGACACCGTCGATCGTGTCAAAGCTGAATTGCCATCGATTCAAGCGTCCATTCCGCAAGGCATCAAGACCACCGTTGTTCTGGACCGCACCACAACCATCCGCGCATCTGTCAGCGATGTGGAGAAAACGCTCATCCTCTCGGTCATCCTGGTGATTCTTGTCGTTTTCGCCTTTCTGCGCAACTGGCGCGCCACACTCATTCCCACCGTAGCTGTTCCCGCGTCGCTCATCGGCACCTTCGCCGTCATGTACCTGTTCGGCTTCAGCATCGACAACCTCTCGCTGATGGCGCTGACCATCTCGACGGGTTTCGTCGTCGACGATGCCATTGTGGTGATGGAAAACATTTCACGCCTTCGTGAAGCGGGCATGCCGCCCATGAAGGCCGCATTTCAAGGTTCCAGGGAGATCGGGTTCACCATTTTGTCGATCAGCATGTCGCTGATTGCGGTGTTTATTCCCATCCTGCTCATGGCCGGCATCGTCGGCCGGTTGTTCCGCGAGTTCGCGATCACGCTGTCGACGGCCATCCTTGTTTCGATGCTGATCTCGCTGACCACCACTCCCATGATGTGCGCCTATCTGCTTAAGGACGAGAGAACCATCAAGCACGGCAGCGCGTATCGGGTCACTGAGCGTGGATTTACGTGGATGCTCTCCACTTACAGCCGCTCTCTGACATGGGTGTTGAAGCATCCATGGCCTATATTCGCTCTCCTGATCCTCACCATTGCGTTGAATTTTTATCTCATCGAAATTATCCCGAAGGGTTTTTTCCCGCAGCAGGATACGGGAGCCATCACAGGCAGCGCGCGAGGGCCACAGGACGCTTCGTTTGCGGTGATGAACAACTCGGTATTGCAACTGGAGAATGTGATCAAGGCCGATCCGGCCGTCTCCAACGTGATTGCGTACACGGGCGGCGGTGGCTCAACGAACGGGGGCTTCATGTATATAGCGCTGAAGCCGCTGAATGAGCGGAAAATCTCCGCGGCGGATGTTATCAGCCGCCTGCGGCCGAAGTTGAACCGGCTTCCAGTTGCATCGGCTTTCCTCCAGGCTGCGCAGGATCTGCGCATTGGAGGGCGATCGAGCAATGCCATGTATCAATACACCATTCAGTCGGACAATGTGCAGGATCTCTCGCACTGGGGGCCCGTTTTGCTAACAGGGATGCAGAAGATTCCCGGCTTCCAGGATGTAAGCAGCGATGCTCAGAACAGCGGCCTGCAAGAGTCACTCAGCTATGATCGCCCCACTGCGGCAAGGCTTGGCATCACTCCCCAATCTTTGGACCAGTCCCTCTACAGCGCCTTCGGGCAGTCGCAAGTCTCCATCATTTACACACAGTTGAATCAGTATTACGTTGTGTTGGAGGTAGCACCGCAGTACTGGCAGAGTCCCGATGGCTTGAAGAACATCTACCTCCATACCTCGGGCAGCGGCATCGTTCCGCTCTCCACGGTCAGCACAGCGCACGCGAGCACGACGCCTCTGGTCATCAATCACACCAGTTCCTTTCCATCCGTAACGGTGTCGTTCAATCTTGCGACGGATATGTCATTGAGCGATGCCACCCGCCTGGTTTCCCAGATGGAGCAACGGCTGAATATGCCGCAAACCGTGCGCGGCTTCTTTGCCGGAACGGCAGCGGCGTATCAAACTTCGCTGAACAGCGAGCCTCTTCTCATCGGCACGGCATTGCTCGCGGTCTACATTGTTCTCGGCATTTTGTATGAGAGCCTGGTGCATCCTCTCACCATCATTTCCACTTTACCGTCGGCGAGCGTGGGGGCCATGCTCGCGCTCATGCTCTTCAAGGTTGACCTCAACGTGATCTCGATCATCGGCATCATCCTGCTCATAGGCATTGTGAAAAAGAACGCGATCATGATGATTGACTTTGCGCTGGTGGCGGAGCGCGAACACGGCAAATCCACGACCGAAGCCATCTTTGAAGCTTGCCAGCTTCGCTTTCGCCCCATCCTGATGACAACGATGGCCGCGCTGTTTGGAGCGTTGCCGCTGGCCTTCGGCACCGGGACCGGCTCCGAGCTGAGGCGCCCGCTCGGAATCACGATCGTAGGCGGACTGATCGTCAGCCAGATGCTGACTCTCTACACGACGCCCGTTGTTTATATTCTCTTCGATTGGGCGCGCCTTTGGTTTCGCGGCAAACAACCGGCGACCCTCCCCAACAGAACCGCGGAGGCATCCTAGCTTATGGAGTGTTCACGATGAAAAAGTCGACCGTGCGATCCCGGAAATTTGATGGACTTTCTGTCGCGGTGTTCTGCGCTTTGCTGGCTGGATGCAACGTAGGACCCAGGTATCTTCCGCCCGCGATTACGGCGCCAGCGGCCTTCAAGGAGTCTCCAACTGAATTCAAGGAATCCGGTGGATGGACGGTCGCGCAGCCACAGGACGCGGCTCTTCGCGGCAAGTGGTGGGAGATCTACAATGAACCGGAGTTGAATGCGCTCGAAGATCAACTGAATATCGACAACCAGAATATCCGTCAGGCATTCGAGAACTTCATGGAAGCGCGCGCCCTGGTGCGTGAGGCGCGCTCGCAGTATTTTCCCACGGTCGGCGTTGGCGGCTCGTACACTCGATCGCGGTCATCTTCCAATGTTGGATCCGCGTCCAGCACCGGCACAACAGGCGGTAAACAATCTCAGGTGTTTTCTATTCCGGGCGTTGTTTCATGGGAACCCGATCTTTGGGACAAAGTCCGCAATGCGGTGCGCGCCAGCCAATACCAAGCACAACTGAGCGCGGCCGACCTTGAGAATGAACGCCTCACGGAACAAGCGAGCCTCGCCGAATACTTTTTTGAGATTCGCGGCCAGGATGCGCTGCAAAAGCTCCTCAACGACACGGTGGAAGCCGACAAGAAGGCTCTTGAAATTGCAAAGACTCGCTATGACACCGGCGTTGACGATCAGATATCCCTTGTTGAAGCGCAGACAACGCTGGAGAGCGCGCAATCAGCGGCAATCAATATCGGGATTGCGCGAGCACAGTATGAACATGCGATTGCCATGCTTGTTGGCAAGCCTGCGTCAACGTTCTCTATCCCGGTGGAACCCACAACGAGCGCCCCTCCGGCAATACCTATTGGAGTTCCGTCCGAACTGCTCGAACGCCGCCCGGACATCGCCGCCGCGGAGCGGAATATGGCTGCGGCCAATGCGCATATCGGGGTTGCTTATGCAGCTTATTACCCGGCATTGACTCTCTCGGCCACCGGCGGCATGGAAAGCTCAGCCCTCAAGAATCTCCTGGATTGGCCCAGCCGCTTCTGGTCTGTCGGCCCATCAATTTCTGAGACCGTCTATGATGGCGGCCTGCGCCGCGCCACCGTAAATCAATACATCGCAACGTACAATGCGAACGTCGCCGCTTATCGCCAATCCGTGCTTACCGCATTCCAGCAGGTGGAAGACGCGCTCGCGGAGGTTCGCATTCTGTCGCAGCAAATCCGGCAGCAACAAGAAGCTGTCGATTCCTCGCAAACTTTTCTGCGGCTGGAGCTGGGGCGTTACAAAAACGGCATTGATCCTTACATCGACGTGGTCATAGCGCAAACCACACTGCTCGCCAATCAGCAGTCCCTGACGACTCTACAGGTGCAGGAGATGGCGGCTTCGGTGCAACTGATTGAAGCTTTGGGCGGCGGTTGGGACCGGTCGCAGTTGCCTGCGCCTCAACAGGTTACAGAGAAGCCTTCAAAGGCAGAGACCGCGATTCAGCGTTAGATTGCGAAGGCCTCTGTTCCGTGGCAACAGGAGCACCAACTTCCGCCAACTCTCATGAATACTCAGGCGATTTTGAGACGGGCAAAGACGGGAATCTTCACCATGTCCAGGACCAAGCCGAATGCGATTGCTGCTGCAAACTCTCCAGCGATGACCGCGATGGGCAATGGCGCCATGGCGATTCCCAGCGCCGCGAGCGTTGAGATAATAAGAATGTCGGCAACGGAAGAAAGCACGAGCCAAGTGCTGGGCCGCAAGCCCCACATATGCTGGCGCCCACGAATGACATACGTCGTGGCCTGGCTCCCAAACACAATGCCGACCACGGAGAGGGTTTGCAGAGCTTCGATGCCGAGATGCAACTGAAATTTGCCCACCGCCAGGATTGCCGTGGAGAACGCAAGGAAGCAGATTCCAAGAATAACTCCCGCGATCGTAATCCCGCCGATTTGCCAGGAGTTCGGTGTCTTCGATGGCCTCACCCTGTCCGTGGTGAGCGACATAGCGAGGAAGTCTCCGGTGATCATCACAATAACCATGAGCATGGGAGTCAGGACAGCCTGTCCGGTCATGACCAGACCGACCGCCAACAGCAGCACCTGCAATATCTTCTTCATTACCGAGTTCAGCGTGTAGGTGAGGATGCGCTGAAATGTGATCCTGCCCTCTTTCACTGCGGCCACGATGCCACCCAGGCCTGCTTCAGTCAGCACAACACCAGCTGCAGATTTCGCTACATCGGTAGCGGTCGATACGGCAATGCCGATCTGCGCCTGACGGAGCGCAGGTGCGTCATTGGCGCCGTCGCCGCACATTCCCACCGCATGCCCGCTCTTCTGGAATGCCTTGACGAGGTCATACTTGCCTTCTGGAAGAATGCTCGCGAATACCGCGAAATCCTCCGGCTTGACGGCATCGGGAATCTTTCCGGGCGGGCAAACAGCGCCGTTCAATCCAACGTCGTGAGCGACGATTGCCGCAGTGACCGGAGCGTCTCCCGTTACCATGACCGTGGCCACACCGAGGGTATGCAACTCCGAGATGAGAGAACTCGAATCCGACCGCGGCGGATCGCTGAGGGCGATCAGGCCGATAAGCTGAAGTGAAGCCGCAGGCCCCGCGGCTACCGCCAGAACCCTGAAGCCTTGCTTCTCAAGTTCGTCAACTATCGCAGCCGCGGCGGGCGATGGAGCCGTGAGGGCTACGACTGCGGTGAACGCTCCCTTGATGATGCGCTCTGCGGCCCCCTGTGCATCTGTTGCGGTAGCCTCCGATGTCTTCTTGGCCGGGTCAAACGGCACAAACGTCGCCAGTTTTGGCAGGTCATGCGCCGGCTTTTTCGAGGCGGCATCGCGAATCGCCTTATCGACAGAGTCTTGGCCGCCCTCGGAACTGGCGAGAGCTGCCAACCCGAGAACGTGGGCTTCGTCGAAACCTGGCAAGGGGCGAACACTGGTTACTGAAAGCGCATTGAGGGTTAGAGTTCCGGTTTTATCCGAGCACAAAACCTCGATCGAAGCTGCCTCGTCCACGGCAGAAAGCCGTGTTGGCAGCACGCCCAGCTTGGCCAGAGAGCGAGCTCCAACCGCGGCGGCAAGGGTGAATGTTGCAGGCAACGCAACCGGGATGGCCGCGAGGACCGATGTGAGCAAGAGAGGAATCATCTCGCTCCACGGCATCGCATGGGTATAGGCATATGCGCCCATGGCCAGAATCAAAACGCCATTGAAGATCGCCAGGTTCCGCACGATCTTGAGCACAGCCTTCTGCTGTGTGCTTACCACGTGCGCAGTGCGGACGAGTTCAGCCGTGCGGCCGAATTTGGTTCGGGTGCCGGTAGCCATTACCACAGCCGTTGCTTCACCGCGTTTGACGAGAGCCCCCGCATAAGTGTCAACACCTGGACCGGCATCAATGGGCAGGGATTCGCCGGTGAGCATGGACTGATCGAGTTCAACCGAACCACTGGTCAGATGCACATCGGCGGCGACCACGCCGCCCAGCGACAGCTTCACCTGATCGCCACATACCAGTTCCGCCGCCGGCACAGTCTTCCATGCGCCATCGCGCTGGACTGAGGCGTTGAGGGCGAGACGCGACTTCAGGGCCGCCAGGGTAGCCTGTGCGCGACTCTCCTGAAAGTAGGCAAGCGCCGCATTGAAAACCAGTAAAGCCGCGATGACAGCAGCCTCGTAATACTTATGCAGCACAAGCTCAAGCACAATCGAAGCTTCAAGCAACCATGGAACAGGCGCCCAGAATTTGGCCAACGCATTGCGCAGTGGATGCGCCGATGTATCCGGCATTGCATTGGGGCCGTCCTTTTCAAGACGGGCGCGCGCCTCATCGCTGGTTAGACCTGTCGAGGCAATCTCCTGATTCGGTGCCGCGGAGGCGGCAACGTCATGAGTACTCATGATTGGCGCCTGTCCCGTTACCTTCTCTACCACCATTCCGAAGCACGCCCCGATGGATTCTTCGCGCCACTCTCAGGCTTGGCTGAGCGAAGGAGCAAAAGAGGGCATTGCACGAGCTTGACGACTTTCTCGGCAATCGAGCCGAAGATCAGTGGATGCCAGCCGGAGATGCCGTGCGTCGAGATCACCACCAGGTCGATATGCTCGCGGTCAATTACTTCCATGATGTTTCCGGCAATGTCATTGCCAACTTCGACGCTGGAACTCGCCTTGATTCCTCTGGCAGTAAGGGCAGCATGGCACTTCTCCAGATGCCGCTCGGCAAATGTTCTCGCTTCCTGGATATATTCAGTTTCCGGAATCAGGTCAGGGAGTGTGGTAGTAGGGAAAAACGGAATGACTTTTACAAGGCAGAGTTCGGCATGGAAGTGCTGAGCAAGGTCAGCAGCCATCTCCAAGGCCGTCTGGGATGAGGAGCTAAAGTCGATAGGCAACAGGATCTTCGTGGGGATGGAAGGGAATGCGCGAACTTCAGGCATAATGGTCTCCTCGCCTAATCAGAACAGCGGCTGGAATCCAATTCTCCTCTAGTTAAGAAAGCAAAAGCTGTGCTCTATTGGACATCTGCCGCGCAGTCAGACAGTGCTGAAGGGGATTGTCTTAGAGCGGTTCTCCAATACATATGTCCTTACTGATTCTATCGAAGGTGGCTTTTTCTTGAGGAAAAAGCCACTCTGCGGCGTGGTTTCGGTGTACAGCAATTGGAGAACCGCTATAGCTTGCGTCACTGGACGTGGAAAAGGTACGAGGCGCATCAACACACCGGATACACCCCCACGCAGACCCGATAGAGCGGGCATTCCTGCAAGTGGAACGCGCGGCATTGCCGGAACCCTCACCAGCAAACCAGTAGGCACAGTTTTCTTGGGCGGGCGCAAATTAGGCACAGTCGAAAATGGCAATTTCGCAAATATCCGTAAGTTATTGGTGCGAAAGGGGGGACTCGAACCCCCATGGATTGCTCCGCCAGATCCTAAGTCTGGTGCGTCTGCCAATTCCGCCACTTTCGCATCCCTTGTCAATTTACCATGGAGGCGGACAAGCGAGCGGCCAAAGCGGCTTCGAATTCGCGCTATCCGCGCCATCCCCGGCCCAAACGGGGTAATCTGGAAGGACTATGAGTCCTTCCGCGCAGCAGCCGCAAATGACCCTCGTCCAAACCCCCGACTACCGCGAGTCGTACGCCAACAGCGTGCAGGTTCGCGTCAGCGTTTGGGACTTCCAACTGGTCTTCGGCCTGGCCTCCAGCGAAGCTCCCGACCAGATCACCATCCGCAACCATCAGGCCATCTACATCAGCCCGCAGCAGGCCAAAGCCCTGTGGAATATGCTGGGGCAGAACCTGGCCCAGTACGAACATGCCTTCGGCGCGCTCAACCTGGAGCCGCAGAGCCACAGCTTTCCGATGGGGCCGATCAACTAGGGGAGCGACCGCTTGCGCTGGAGAAGATTCATCACGCTACGGCTGAATGCACCGCTGCCCGCCTGGATGATCTTCCCGGCGATCTTCGCGGCGCTCGGCTTGAGCCACCTGACCCTGCTCAAGCTGCCCTACTACTGGGACGAGGCCGGCTACTATATTCCCGCGGCCTGGGACTTCTTCCGCACCGGCTCGCTGATCCCCGTCAGTACGCTCACCAACGCCCATCCGCCGCTGCCCAGCATTTATCTCGCGCTCGCTTGGAAGCTCTTCGGCTATTGCCCGATGGTCACGCGTCTGGCCGTGCTGGCCGTAGCAGCGCTCGGTCTTACGGCGGTCGGCCGGCTGGCCATGCGCCTGGTGGGCGTCGCAGCCGTCGCCTTGTGGACCGTGGCGCTCACCGCGCTCTACCCCGTCTGGTTCGCACAAAGCTCGCTGGCCCACGCCGACATCTTCGCCGCCGCCTGCACACTGTGGGGGCTGGCCTGCGCGCTGCCGGCACAGGATCGCGTGCTGCACCGCAAACCCTGGGCCGCCGCTCTGTGGTTCGCCGCCGCCGCACTCTGCAAGGAGACGGCCATCGTCATCCCGGTCGCCCTGGCCGCCGTCAGCCTCTTTGAGAGCTACCGCGCCCCCGGAATGGCCCACATCCGGCTGCGGCGCGAGGCCGCGTGGCTTGCCGGTTGCGTTCTCCCCCTGGCCGCCTGGTTCGCCTACCACCGCTGGAAGACCGGCTTTCTCTTCGGCAATCCCGAGTTCCTGCGCTATAACGCCCAGGCCAACCTGGAGCCGCTGCGCTTCCTGGCCGCCTTCGGCCACCGCCTTCTCCATCTGACCGCGCACATGAACCTCTTTGTTCCGGTGCTGATGACCCTGGCCGCGCTGCTGCTGGAGCCGCGGGGAGACAGGGAACAAGGATCAGGGATCAGGGAACAGGGAACGGCCGACGGAGTTGATGCTGCCGGTCAAGCTCGCCCCGGCATCGCCCCTGACGCGCTGCGCCGCATTCTTCTTCTGCTGCTGGTGAACGCGCTGCTCTTCAGCTTCCTGGGCGGAGCGCTGCTGACGCGCTACCTGCTGCCGATGTACCCGCTGGTGCTGCTGGTGGCCGTCTCCACCTTTTATCGCCGCGTGCCTTGGTGGCAGGGGCTGGCCGCCTTCTGCGCCGGGGCCTTCGTGCTGGGTATCTTCATCAATCCGCCCTATGGCTTTGCTCCGGAAGACAACCTGGACTACGCGCGCGTGATCCGCCTCCACCAGGCCGGCATCGCCCAACTTGAAGAGCGCTACCCCGGCGCAACGGTGCTCTCCGCCTGGCCGGTCACCGACGAGATGACCCGCCCCGAGCTTGGCTACCTGAAGCAGCCCTTCGCAGTGGCTCCCATCGAGGACTTCTCTGCCGCCCAGATCGCCCGCGCCGCCCAGGAGCCGGAGAAATTCTCCGCCGCGCTGGTCTTCAGCACCAAAGCCGATCCCTCTTCCGCCCTCTTCACGCTAGGGCAGGCGAGCAAGGCGATGGACGAACGCTACTTCGGCCTCCACCACGACCTGAAGCCCGAAGAGATCGCCCTCGAACTCCACGGCTCGCTGGTCTGGAAGCAGGAAGACCACGGGCAGTGGATCGCGCTGATCCGGTTTAGCCGCCAGTTTGACGCGCGGGCGGAGGCTGGGAACGATCTTCGGCTGCATTGACAGCACCGGACAGGCAAAGAGGAACCATAGAGCAGGGAGGCAAATCATAAGCCCCGTCCTTTGGCAGACGGGGCCTGATTTGCGGCGTTCGGCTGATTATTTCTGCATGACCTGGACGCTCGGCGATGGATCGGCCTGCGCGGCGCAGACGAACTTTGTCACACTGATCACCGCGCAGCTTGCCGCTCCCTCAGCGCCGTTGGCGATCAGGAAGGTTCCCGTGCCGGGAGCCGTTGCGTCCCAAGCGTAGGTCGCGCTCAGCGATTGATCCCAGGAGAGCACGCCCTGACTCGCACTGGTGACAGCGCCGGAGATCGCGCCGCTGCCGGTCAGGTTGTACTCGCCCACGTAACCGGTCGGCTCCACGCTCAACAGTGGCAACTCGCCGAAGAGGTAATTGCCGGCCAGAGCCGCGCCGGTGAAAACGGTCTGCGTCTGCGGCTCCATCCAGCCGGAATCCAGCGAGCCGTTGCCCCCCACGCTCATTTCAACAGCGCTGTTGGTGTTGAAGAAGTAAAGATAGGTTGTGCCGCTGGCCGAGGTGAAGGTGGCGCGGCCGGGGTTGCTGGAGTCAAAGGTGAGTGCGGTCGGGGCGCCGTTCGATTGCCCGGCTGTGTAGGCGCCAGCATTGTTGGTGTAGCTCTGGTTGATCGTCAGGTTGCCCTCGCCGTCGCCCGTGCCTTGAAAGAGATTGGAGTAAAAGCCCGACGGTGTGCCGCCGCTCGAGTTGAATTCGGCTCCGCGCAGGTAGAAAACGAATGGACCGCTGACGGTCGCGCCGGTGGTTGAGGCTTGCTGCTGCGTGCGCATGTTGCCGGCTTGCTCACCGTCATCCGAGGTGTTATCGAGGATGAACATGCGGCTGGCGTCGATGATGTAAACGGTGTAGCCGGTGGATGTGCCGGCGCCTTTGAGGGCGATGGTGAAGCGGCCCGTGGCGGGGTCCGGCGCGGTGTAGCTCCCGGTGAAGGCAGTGGTCTGGACGGCTGTGCTGCCGCCCAGCGACGTGTCGAGATTGCCGCCGGTGATCTGGCCGCCGGAGGCGCTGAAGAGGCCCACCGTCGCCTTGGGGTTGCTGCTGTTGTTCTCGCCGTCGAGGCCAAAGACAAAGCTCGAGCCGCTGATGGTGCTGGCGGCAAAGGCGCTGGCCGTGGCTAAATAGCAATTGGCTGTGGCTTGCTGACCGGAGGGCAATGTGCCCAGGTCATCGACTTCGACCATGCGGAAGTTCTGCGCCGGTTGCGCGGCGCTGGCGAGCGCAAGCGCCCACTGCAACGTCTGGATTCCCGCAGCGTTATTGGTCAGAATCGTGTGGGTGGATGCAAGGCCGTTCATGTCGGAGCCGATGCTGTAGCTGCCGGTCATGATGCCGGAGGCCGAGCCGACGTCATAGCTATTGGTGTCGAAGATGCCGTCGTTGAAGTGCCCCTGGCCGTCGGCATGGAAGCTGGCCACGGTGGCCCAGCGGCTGTCGTCATCGTCGATGGAACCCTGGAGCAGGCAGAGATAGCTGCCGTTGAGGCTGCTATCGTTGGCCCCGCTCGGGCCTGCGGCGACGTTGATGGTGAGGGTGACCGGGCCGGCGGTAGCGCCGACGGTATCTTGCACCGAGACTTGGAAGGTGATGGCGCCCGGCGAGGCGGGCGTTCCGGTGATGGTCAACGTGCTGTCGCTGGTATTGAAATAGGACAAGCTGTTCGGCAGGCCCGTGACCGTCCAGGTGTATCCAGGCGCGCCGCCCGTGACATTGATCGGCCCGGAGTAGGCGTTGCCGGCGGTTCCGGAGGGCAGCGTGGTGGTGGTGATTCTGGGCGTCGGATAGATGGCGAAGGCGGCTGGAGGCGATGTGCCTACCGCAGTGGTGACCGTGACGCTGGCCGTGCCGGCGCTGGCGACCAGGCTGGCGGGAACCACGGCCGTCAGTTGTGTCGAGCTTACGTAGGCTGTCGTCAAGTTGGTCGATCCCCATTTCGAGGTAGTGGGCGAAGTAAAGTACGCTCCGTTGATGGTGAGCGTGAACCCGGCGCTGCCCGCGGTGGCCACACCAGGTGTGAGGCCGCTGATGGCTGGCAGCGCCGCATTGATGGTGAAGGTGGCCGGAGCCGATGTTCCCGCCGCGGTGGTGACCTTGACGCTGCCCGTGCCGGCAAACTCGATCAGAGAGGCTGGTACAGAAGCCCTCAGTTGCGTTGGGCTTACGTAGATCGTGTCCAGAGGAGTTGTGCCCCACAGAACGGTCGAGGTCGTGGTATAGACCGAGCCATTCATGGTCAACATGAACCCGGCGCCGCCGGCAGTGACTGAAGAGGGACTCAGGCTGGTAAGGGTTGGAGGCGCCGGATTGATGGTGATGCTGGCCGAATTCGAGTAGCCGGGACCGCCGGAGACGTAGACTTGAACGCCGGCCGTGCCGGCTGTGGCAATCAGGCTGGCCGGGATGGTCACCCACAACTGCGTGGAACTGATGACGTTTGCGCCTACCCAGGTCGTTCCCCACCTGGTGTTCATGCCCAAAATGAAGTTGCTTCCATTGACCGTCAGTGTGAAGGCAGCGCCGCCGGCAGCTACCAAAGCTGGACTCACGCTAGTGATCGTCGGTGGCGGCTGTGTAACGGTGAAGGTGACCGGAGCTGATGTTCCCCCCGCGGTCGTAACCGTCACGCTCACCTTGCCGGCGGTTGCAACCAGGCTGGCAGGGATTGTAACCGGGAGCGTGGCGCTCCCCACGAGGGTCGCGGTCAGTGGCGTAGCTCCAAAATTCGCGACCATTGGCGAGGTGAAGTTAGTTCCGTAGATGTTCAGCGTGAAGGCGCCAAAGCCTGCGGGAACTTGAGTCATACCAATGGCAGTGATGATTGGCGGCGCCGGGTTCACGGTAAAGGGGATGCCGGATGAGGTTCCGCCGGCAGAGATGACCGAGATGCTTGCCGTGACAGGTTTGGCAATCAGGCTGGCGGGAATCACTGCCGTCAGTTGAGTGGAACTCACGTAGGTTGTCGTCAGCGCAGTATAGCTCCACCTCACCACTGTCACTCCTGCTCCGGGAAGATAATTGGTTCCATTGATGGTCAGCGTGAAAGTTGCACCTGTGGCCACCGTCGAAGTGGAACTCAGGCTGGCGATGGTGGGCGGGGGATTGACGGAGAACGCAAAGGCGGGCTTGGAGGCGCCTACGAAGGTCGCCGTGAGCGAATCGGAAGACAAGTTCGAATTCGTGGATGGAAGAGGAGCGGATGAGGATGAAGCAGCCAGGGGAGAAGCGCTTGGGGAAGGAATCGTGCCGCTGATGGGCGGCGTGAGGAGAGCGCCGCCTGTGGAGCCCGTAGCCGGAGTCACACTGGTGACCGCAGGCGGGGGAGCAGACGGATTGATGGCGTGAGCAACTACGGGCGCAACTGCCGAAGCCGGACTCAGGCCGAGGATCGCGGCCGGCGGCGGATTGATGGTAAAGGTTGCGCAGGAGGAGGCGTCACCGTCCGTGCTGACCGTGACGCAAATCGTATCGGCGCTGGCAACCAGGGTGTCAGGGACGGACGCGGTGATCTCCGTTTCACTCTCGTAGGTTGTAGCCAGTGCGGTTGTGCCCCAGGTTGCGCTCAAGGCGGCGGTGAAGTTCGTTCCGGTGATGGTCAGCGTGAAGGCCGCGCTGCCGGCTACTGCCTTAGCCGGACTCAGACTGCCGATCGAGGGAGCTGCAGCCAACACTGCCGGCATCCATGCCAATGCCAGGATTACCGAAAAGGCCACAATCGACCGACGGAAGAACGAACGCGCGCTTTGCATTTGCAACCACCTCTGCCGAGTGAAACTGACTTTCTCACGCCATTCCCAGCCAAAGAGTCCGTACCATGTGCAGCGAATGAGTGCTTGAACGGACCGTTTGCAGGGCGGTTGTGCGATGAGCCGCCTGGATATGGAATCGTCAAGAGTGAAGGGGACGAAAGGTTACTTTGGTCTAAATTATTGCAATCCCCATGGGGAGTTCCAATTCGAAGACTTAGAGCGGAGTTTTTCAGTCTATTGTTAGAGTTTTCTAATTTCCTGTAACCCAATTCTGCACAATGCTCTGCCCCTCTGCTCTGCTCCTCGCCCCCTCAACCGGTCGCTCGCGGGCCGACGGCCTATAATCAGCGTGTCGTGCAACCATTTTTTTCATCTCGTTCAGGCCGGGTTCGGCGGCTGTTGGGAGTGGCACTTGTGCTGTTCCTCTCCATAGCGGTTCCTGCGCGCGCTCAGGCCTCCACGGAGGCTGGCCGCGCCGTGGGCGGCCGCATCCTGCTGGTGCTGCCTTTTGACAACCGCACCGGCCAGCCCAGCCTGGAGTGGATTCGCGAGGCCTCGGCGGAGATACTGACCAGCCGTCTGGCGGCGGCGGGCTTCAGTCCCATGAGCCGCGCCGACCGCCGGTATGCTTTGGATCACCTGGGGCTGCCGCAGGGCTTTCACCCCTCGCGCGCCACCTCGCTCAAGCTGGCTGAAACCCTGGATGCCGATTCGATCATTGTGGGCAGCTACGTGACCGACGGCGCCGGCATTGTGGCCGAGGCGCAACTGGTGGATGTGCCCCATCTGCGCATGAGCGAGGCGGTCACCGCCCGCGGCGAGATGCGCTCGCTGGTCGCGGTCTTCGATTCGCTGGCCTGGAAGCTGACCCGGCAGCTCGATCCCGGCTTCAAAGCCTCTGAAGAAACCTTTGTGGCCGCCGATTCCGGTCTACGCCTGGACGCCTTCGAGCAGTACATTCGCGGCATCACCGAGCCCGACCAGCCGGAGCGTCTGCGCCGGCTGAATCAATCGGTCGCGCTCAGCCCGGAGTTCTCGCCGGCTTGGATGGCGCTGGGCCGCGAGGAGTATGCCGGCAAGCAGTACGAGCAGGCGGCTGCGGCCTTCGCCAAGGTGGGGGGCAACGACGCCGACGCTCTTGAGGCCGGCTTCTACCGTGGCCTCTCGCTGTTCTTCTCCGGCGACTACCCCCATGCCCAGGAGGCCTTTGCGGGCGTGGCTCGCTTGCTGCCGCTCGCCGAGGTTCTGAATAATGAAGGCGTGGCGCTTGCCCGCCAGGCCAAGGACGGCATTCCGCTCTTCCGCCAGGCGATGGGCGCCGACCCCAACGAGGCCGACTACCACTTCAACCTGGCCGTCAGCCTCCAGCGCCACGGCGACAAAGCCGAAGCCCTGACCGAGCTGGCCCAGTGCCTGCGGTTGCATCCCAATGACAGTGAGGCCAGGGCGGTGCAGAGAGCCTGGACAAAGCCAGAGAAGCCTGCGACGGCGAAGCTCGTCCCTGCCAAGCCGGGAACGGCCCCGGCCGCCCAGCTCGCAGCGGTCGCGCCGGTCGAGGCGGGAGGCTTGGACGAGGACGCCAAAGCCGACCCGCTGGAGCGCATCGAGCGCGGCTTTGACGCTGTAGCCTTCCATCAGGCCGCTATCATGGTCGAGCAGGTGGATGCTTCGCGCCTGGACCAGCTTGCGCCGCGAGAGCGGGCGCAAAAGCTCTCCGCCCAGGCGCATGAGTACCTGGATCACGGCTTGCTGCTGGAAGCCGAACGGCTCTATCAGGCCGCCGTGGCCGTAGACCCCAAGTCCGCCGCGATCCACGCCGGCCTCGCCGAGGTTCACGAGCGCAGCGGCGACGCCAAGGCTGCCCGCAAGGAAGCCGTTACCTCGCTGGAACTGATGCCCTCGGTCGATGCGTACCTGGTCATGGTGCGCCTGGAGATTGCGGCCAACCATTTCTACGAAGCGCAACAGCACTTGACCGCGGCCCTGCAAATTGATCCGCAGGACAAGGCGGCGCTGGAACTGCGCAAGCAGATTGAGGCCAAGGACGGGATGAAGAAGTAGAAGTTGACGGTAATATTGAGGATGATGAATTGCCTTATGTGGATTTTGTCAACGATTTTCAAAATATTCGATGCAGTTTCAATACTGTCTGCGCCATTCTATAGCAGTATGTCGGTTCTTTCCGGCTGTCTCTTTACGGTATTAGCATGGATTCAAGTCATCCGCGCGAGACCCACTAATGGGCGCTGGAATATCCCAATAGCACTTTATACCTTTTCTGCTTTTGTTTGTTTGGGTTTACTAGATGTATCTATATATTGGATATTTTCATATTCAAGAATCTGGGGTATCAATTTATTGATCCTCGTCATTCCAATCTACTTTATTTCCAGTTTTGTATTATTACCAGCAAGTTTGGTCCTCGCCCGTAAAAACATAGGGCCTGTAAATAGAACCATCCGGGTTGGCGCTAAAGTGTCATTAGTATTCGTGCTGCTGTGCTTCATTGTGGTGATTATATTATGCATAATTTCGTATGGAGGATGAAACTTCTACAGATTACAGGTTAGATTTGAACGTGAAAGGAGTAAGCCATGATTCGTCGCATCTATTGGATAGCAACTGTTCTGGCCACCATTTTCGTGCTGTCCGCCCCGGCCCGCGCCCAGCAGCCACAAGTCGACAAGTTTGTCCTCGCCGACACCATCCAGCCGGTGACGCAGGGCGAACTCGACCGGGCCATCCAGAGAGCGAACGCCGACGGCGCGCGTGCGCTGTTGATTGAGCTGGACACGCCCGGCGGGCTGCTCGACTCAACGCGCACCATGGCCGGCGCGATCCTCTCCTCGAAGGTTCCGGTCATCGTCTATGTGGCTCCGGCGGGCGCGCGCGCTGGTTCAGCCGGCTTCTTCCTGCTGGAATCCGCCGACATTGCCGCCATGGCCCCCGGCACCAACGCCGGAGCGGCACATCCGGTGATCGAGATTGGTCCCCAGCCTGATACTACAATGATGCAGAAGATCGAAAACGACGCCGAAGCCTTCCTGCGCTCCTACGTGACAAAACGCAACAGGAACGCCGAGGCCGCCGAGGCCGCCGTCCGCTCGTCGCACTCTTACACCGCACAAGAGGCGCTGGACCTGCACCTGATCGACCTGACCGCCGCCAACGACTGGGAGCTGCTCAAGGCGCTTGATGGCCGCGAGATCACGCGCATGGACGGAACGAAACTCACGCTCCACCTGGCCGGCGCGCGCATTGAAGACTTCAAGCCCACGCTGCGCGAAGAACTGCTCGGCTGGCTGGTCAATCCCAACATCGCGCTGCTCTTCGGGGTCTGCGGCGCGCTGCTGATCTATCTGGAGTTCAACACGCCCGGCACCATCGTTCCCGGCGCGCTGGGCACGCTGATGCTGCTGCTGGCGATTTTCGCGCTCGACCTTCTGCCGATCCGTTTCACCTCGGTTCTGCTGCTGATCGCGGCGCTGGTGCTGCTGCTGCTGGAGGCCAAGTTCGGCGGCCATGGCGCGCTGGCCATCGCCGGGATCGTCTGCCTGACCTTCGGTTTATTGACGCTGGTGGCCGCGCCGATCCCGGAGATGGCTGTCAGCCCCTGGGTCGCCTTTGCGGTCAGCGCCACGTTTGGAGCTATCACAGTCTTGCTGGTCGGGCTCGCTTGGCGCGCACGGCGCACGAAATCCCGCCTTGGCCCGTCGGCGCTGGTGGGCAGGCTGGCCTCGGCGATGGAACCGATCAACCCCGAAGGCCATGTGCTGGTCGAGGGTGAAATCTGGCGCGCCGTGGCCAGCGAACCCGTGGCCGCCGGGGCGGCGTTGCGCGTCGTGGGCCTGGAAAACTACCTGCTGCACGTGGAGCCGGCCGCGCCGCAAATACCAGGAAGAATCGGAAGTTAACCCAATTGGAGTACAATTCGGTCGTAAGTGAGGAGATTCCAATGCCTGATTTCTTTACCGCGCTGCTGATCGTTTGCGCCATCCTCGTCCTTTACGTGCTCAACTGCATCAAGATTCTCCGCGAGTACGAGCGCGGAGTGATCTTCACATTGGGCCGCGTCTCGCCACAGCCCTACGGGCCGGGCATCATCTTTGTCTTCAAGCCAATCCAACAGATGGTGCGCATCTCGCTGCGCCAGGACGTGCTCGAAGTTCCGCCCCAGGACGTGATCACCCGCGACAACGTCACCATCAAGGTGAACGCGGTGGTCACGCTCTATGTGGTCAACCCCAACGACGCCGCCATCAAGGTGGCCAACTACGTCTATCAGACCTCGCAGCTGGCGCAAACTACGCTGCGCACGGTGCTGGGCGAAGTCGAACTGGACGAGCTGCTCAGCCATCGCGACAAGCTGAACGTGCGCATCCAGTCCATCATGGACCAGCGCACCGAACCCTTCGGCGTGAAGGTCATCTCGGTGGAAGTCAAGCAGGTGGACCTGCCCGATCAGATGCAGCGCGCCATGGCCAAGCAGGCCGAGGCGGAACGCGAAAAGCGCTCGAAGATCATCCACGCAGAAGGCGAATTCAACGCCGCCCAGAAGCTGGTGGACGCCGCCACGCTGATGGCCACGCAGCCGATGACCTTGCAGTTGCGCTACTTGCAAACACTCACCGAGATCGGCGTCGAGAAGAACACCACCATCATCTTCCCGCTGCCGTTGGAGATGATGACGCTCTTCAACAAGCTGGGCTTAACGGCCCCGCCCAGGCTGGAGGCGGAAAAGAAGTAGCGGGTGACTGGTTCCTGTTGGTCCGTCCCAAAATTGGTTTGAGGTTTCCCACCCTAGGCGCAAAGACAAAGACGCGGCGAGGGTGGGGTACCCGGACCTTACATTCTCAATAAAAATGTCCTTATTTCTGGTCCGCAGCCGCTGAATTATTGCTGGCGGATGGGAGTCTTCCGCTCGAAGAGGGCGAGGCGCTGCTTGAGGCTTGCGGCCAGCGGCGCGTTGCCTTGGCGAGCGGCCAGGTCGGCGGCGCGCTGCTCCGTCTCGATGGCCTGGTCGTAGCGGCCGGTTTCAGCATAGGCTGCGGCCAGCGTGCCCAGCACCACCGGCTCGCGCACCGAGGTGAGCTGCGCGGCGTGTTCAGCCAGAGAGACGGCCTCGCTTCCGTTGCGCAGAGCCGCCTCCGGCGCGGTTGCCAGCACCCAGGCGGTTTCATTCAGTACCTGCACATTGTCCGGCTCTTTGCGTAGCGCCTGCCGCCAGTGCGCAAGGCCCTCGGTGCGCCGTCCCTTCGTCACCAGTGCCACGCCCAGGTAATAGTGCGCCTCGACCATGTTGGGCGATAGCTGCAAGGTCCGCTCGAATTGCACAATCGCGTCGTCTGTCTGGCCCTTTTCGCCCAGGGCTTGCCCCAGGTAATTGCTGAATTCCGCGCTCTTCGGCGCAAGTTCGACTGCCTTCCGCAGGTGCGGAATAGCCTCATCCGGATGGTCCTTGGAGAGCAGCGCATGACCCAGGTTGCCCTCCGCGGAGGCGTAGGCGGGGTCCAGTTCGGCCGCCTTGCTGAAATCCGCAATGGCTTCGTCGAGATTGCCCTGCATGGCCAGCGTCTGGCCGAGGTTGTCGTAGGCGTGGGCGTATTTTGGATCGCTCTCGATGGCCTGGCGATAGTGCTGCACGGCCTCGTCGAGGCGGCCCTGGGAGGCCAGCGCGTAGCCCAGGTTGTTGTGCGCCTCGGCATACTCGGGATTGATGTCGATGGCTTCCTGGAGCTGCTCAATGGCTTCGGGCAGACGGTGTTCTTCGAGCAGCGCGCGGCCCAGATTGTTGCGCGCCTCGGCATAGCCGGGATTGTCCTCCAGCGCCTGGCGGTAATGATCGATGGCATCACTGGAACGGCCCGCGCCGGCCAGCGCGATGCCCAGATTGTTGTGCGCCTCAGGGTAATGGGACTTGATCAGAACGGCCTTCTGGAGCTGGGCGATGGCGTCCGTGGTCTTGCCCGCCTTGGCCAGCGTCTGGCCGTAGTTGTTGCGGGCGCGGGCGTCCTCCGGGCTCATGGCGATGGCTTTGGCCCACTCCGGCAGCGCGGCGGCGAGCTGGCCTTTCTTGGCCAGCTCCGCGGCCACATCGTATTGCTTATAAAAATCCACCGCCGGCGTGGCGATGTGTTCGATGCCGCTGGGGTCCATGTTGACGAACTCCGGAATGTTCACGGCGCGATTGGCTGCGGTGGAGTTCTCGATCAGGATGGCGGGCGTGTCATTGCCCTCGGCGTCGATGTGCGTGAGGAACATTTGCGTGTAGGGCGAACGGCTCTTGGAGGAAAAGACCAGCCAGCGTCCGTTGGGCGAGAAGCTATGCCAGGAGTTCATCAGCGCCGTGTTGCAGGTCAGACGCCGTGCCTCGCCGCCCGCGGCCGGAACGATGTAGAGCCTGCTGTCGGGGCGCATCAACTGGCCGTTGTGAGCCTGGACGAAGACCATCCACTTGCCGTCGGGCGAGATCTTGGCGAAGCTGTTGCTCATGCCATTCTGCGAGGCGCCCACGATGGGTTCGGGCTTGCCTCCCAGGCCGTGATTGAAGGGAATGCGGTAGAGGTCGTACTGAATCGGAACCTCCGCCGGGTCGTTGGCATAGGCGGCCATCTTGCCGTCGGCGGGGAATGGCTCCCTGGCCTCGGCGCGAACGAAGACCAGGTACTTGCCGTCAGGGCTCCAGACGGCGCTGGCCTGCACAAAACGGGGATCGTCGGCGCCGGGCAACGGCTGGAACTTTTTGGTCTCGCGGTCATACCAGGCCAAAATGCCGCGGGTGGGGTAAAAAACTTGCAGGAATCGATAGTCCTTGAAGTTGGCCACGTAGTAGAACGACGAGCTCTTGGTTCCCGGCGGCCGGATGGTGGTGACCACATAGCGGCCATCGGGCGAGACCTGGGACATGAAGCCGACGCGGACCGGGCTGCCCGATTCCGTAGGGAATGAGGACCAAGAGATCACATCCTGATTGCGAATCGTCATCTGCCTGGAGACCGGGACAAGCGTGTATAGCCCCTTGTCGTTCTGCGGACCATCCAGATCGAGGCCCAGGGTCTTGCCGTTGGCGGCGAAGGAGTGGCAGTTGGCGCAGGAATGAAGGTCGGTCATCACGATATGGCTTCCCGTATCCGCCACATTGCGCATGCGCCACTCGATCAGCGGAATAGCGCTCGAGGCCAGCGGCTTGATGAATCCCTTTTCCGTCTCCGAGGGCATCAGCGGCACGTCGCGGTAGAAGATGGGAGCGCCGACCGGGTCGGTCGAGATGCTCAGCTTCATGCTGCCGCTGGAGACCGGAACCGCGCCAGTCGCAAAACCGCGGATGGTGATAGTGGCGGCTGCGGAGACCGCGTGCTGGCGGATCGCGGTCCATGTCGCCACGTCGGGTTTGTAGGTGTGCGCGGCGGCCTGCTCGGGGGTCAGTTCGGGCGGCTTGTTGGTGTCGGCAACGGCGCGCGGGTCGATTGCGCCGATGCGCATCAGCTCGCCCTTCGACGAGACCAGGAGGGGCGCGGCGCCGTCCGCAAAGGAGATTTCAATCTGCCAGGAGTTCGCGTTGGGCGCTGTGTCGCGCCACTGGAAGGTGGGAGGGGCCATGTCGGGCGGGAAGAGGGAACCTTCGAGGGGATAGTCGATGGTGATGCGAGCCGGCTCGTTCTGCGCGCTCACACCGATGATGCCCCGTCCCGCAAGAAGGCCGGCCGCGAGAAGAATGCCCGCCGTTGTAAATACAAAGATATTCCTGTTCATCCCGTAGACTCCCGACCCCACTTTGCCGGCTCTCCCGCGCCTTGTCCAGCAAGGGGATGCTGGCGTTCGCTCATGGGCGCTGGCACGGCGATATTGATTTCCGTTGGATGTGCCTTCCGCTTTCCCGCTCCGCGTCAGTATACTACCGGACGCCTTTCCTTTGCGTCCTTTGCCCGCCCCGCTCTCCCGTTGGTTAGACTTGAAGAGAGACCATTCCGGGAGCCGCCTTGCACACTCCGACAGAAGAACGCATCATCCGTCCGGCAAAGAATATTTACGGCAGCCTGCGCCTGCCCGGCGACAAATCCATCAGCCACCGTTACGGAATGCTGGCGGCCTTTGCCGAAGGCACGTCGCGCTTTACGAATTTTTCTACCGGGGCCGATTGCGCCTCGACCCTCGCCTGCATGGAGGCGTTGGGCGCGAAGGTGCGCCGCCTTGAAGACGGCTCGGTGGAAGTCGCGGGCGTGGGCGGGCGCGTAACGCCGTGCGACCAGCCGCTCGACTGCGGCAACTCCGGCTCGACGATGCGCATGATCAGCGGCCTGCTGGCGCCGCAGCAGGGACGCTTCACGCTGGTGGGCGACGACTCGCTCTCGCGCCGTCCGATGGAGCGGATTCGCAAGCCGCTTGAAGCGATGGGCGCACGGCTCGCGCTCACCGAAGGCCATGCGCCGCTGACCATCGAAGGCTGCGCGTTGCACGCCATCGACTACACCACGCCGGTGCCCAGCGCGCAGGTGAAGACCTGCATTCTGCTGGCCGGATTGCAGACGGCGGGTACAACCACGGTGCGCGAGGCGGTGCGCACACGGGACCACAGCGAGCTGGCTTTGCGGGCCTTCGGCGCGAAGGTCGAGCGCACGCTGGACTCGGTGTCGATACAGGGGCCGCAGCGACTGCGTGCTATCGACGCTGCCGTTCCCGGCGACATTTCTTCGGCGGCGTTCTTTCTTTGCGCCGCGGCCTTGTTTCCCGGCTCCAGCCTAGTGCTGGACTCGCTCGGCCTGAACCCCACGCGCGCCGCGCTGCTGGACGTGCTGACCGCTCTGGGCGCACGTATTTCAGTTCTGAATCTGGAGGAGAAGAACTCCGAGCTGGTGGGTACGGTGCAGATCACGGCTCCGCCAGAGGGGCTCGGCTCGACCGCCATCAGCGGCGCGCTGGCCGCGCAACTGATCGACGAGCTGCCCGCGCTGGCGGCGATTGGACCGTTCACCAGCGGCGGCCTCCGCATCCGCGACGCGCGTGAGCTGCGCGTAAAAGAATCGGACCGGATCGCGCTGGTGGTCAGGAATCTGCGCGCGATGGGTGCCGAGGTTGAGGAGTTCGACGACGGCCTGGATGTGCCCGGCGGCCAAAGGCTGCACGGCGCGGCGATTGACTCCGGCGGCGATCACCGCATCGCCATGGCCTTCAGCGTGGCCGCGTTGCGCGCCGAGGGCGAGACGCGGATTCAAGGCGCGGACTCGGTCGCCATCAGCTTTCCCGAGTTCTTCAGTTTGCTGGATTTGGTGGCGGAGCGCTGAGCAGTTGTACAACCGTCTCTTCGATCAGGCGGCAGGCATCGGGGAGCGCGGCAGACACTGCGACGCTGAAGGCTTCGCCCAACTCGGTTGAGCCTGCGCCGATGGTCAGCAATTGCGGATTGCTCGGCAGGGAATGGTAGAGTTCGTTGGCCAGCGCGAGCAGCTCCGCCGCGTTCTGATGATGGGTGTTGATTCCCTGCCCCGCGGCGGCTGGCTCCACGGGCTTCAGATGGACTGTTCCGGGGGCCGTATCGAGAGAGCAATCGATAAATAGAACCGATTGAGCGCGAGCAACGTCCTCGGCCAATTCGGGAGTCCATTGATGGTCGGCGATGATGCGCACGCCGGGCTGGTCTGCGAAGCGCCGCTCCGCCCACTCGGCAAGCCAAATCCCGACGCCGTCATCTCCGCGCATTGTGTTGCCGCAGGCGAGAATGAGGCATCGGGCTTGGGTCGAACTCATGGTTTCAGTTTAGCGGATGAGCTGGTCCACGACCTCGCCGTCGGCATTGACCAGCGTCATCACCAGAGGCATCTGCCCGAAGGCGTGCGTGGAGCAACTGAGGCAAGGATCGAAGGCGCGGATCACAGCCTCGACGCGGTTGAGCGCGCCCGGGGTGAACTTGCCGTCCTTGACGTAAGCCTTGGCCGACTGCAGAACGCCCAAGTTCATCGCTTTATTGTTGTGGCCGGTAGCGACGACCAGGTTGGCCCATGTGATCTTGCCGTTCTCGTCCACCTTGTAGTGGTGGTTGAGCGTGCCGCGCGGCGCTTCGATCTGGCCCGCGCCTTCCAAGCGATTGACGCCGGCCGTGGCGCGCACGTGCTTGTCGAGGATGAGCGGATCGGCGAGGATGCGTTCGATATTCTCGACGCCGTAAAGCGCCTCGACCAGCCGCGCATGATGATAGTGGAAGGAGCTCTCGATGGGTCCGGCGCTCATCTGCTTGAAGAAGGCCAGCTCCGCATCGGCCTGCGGCGTTCCCATGGATTTGACGATGTTCAGCCGCGGCAGCGGGCCGACGCGATAGCTGCCCTGGGGATAGCCGAGCGGCTTGTAGTAGACGAACTTGGTGTAGCTGTAGTTCTCGACCGCCTCGCCGATCACTTCGGTGAAGCGATGGGCGGTCATGCCGTCCTCGATGATCGTGCCTGTGGGATCGATCAGCCGCAGCGCGCCGTCAGTGAACTCGATGGACTCGTCCTCGTTGATCAGGCCCAGATAATTGGACGGGAAGTTGGCGAAGACCTCGATCTCCTGCTTGAAGCTGTCGGCGATCTGCTTGTAGGCGGTGAGCGCCAGCTTGACGTTGGCGAAGGCCTCGGGCAGCATGGACAGAATCTCGTCGCGGTGAGCGGCGCTGAGCGGCTCGGTGACGCCGCCCGGAACCACCCAGCCGGTATGGATGCGCTTGCTGCCCAGCAGCTCAATAATGTGCTGGCCGAAGCGGCGCAGGCCGATTCCCGCCAGTCCCAGGTCGGGCCGCGCGGCCGCAACGCCGAAGATGTTGCGCGTGCGGGGGTCCGACTCCATGCCCAGCAACAGATCAGGCGAGGAGAGATGGAAGAAGCTCAGCGCGTGCGACTGCACCATCTGGGCCATATTCAACATGCGCCGCAGTTGCGCGGCGGTATGCGGAATGCGCACCGCCATGATGGCCTCGCAGGCCTTGGCCGAGGCCAGCAGGTGCGAGACCGGGCAGATGCCGCAGATGCGCGCCATCAGGCTGGGCATCTCGTAAAACGGCCGTCCTTCAGAGAACTTCTCAAAGCCGCGCACCTGGGTGACGTGGAAGTGTGCGTCCTCCACCTGGCCCTGGCTGTCGAGCATGATAGTGATTTTGCCGTGGCCTTCAAGGCGCGTGACTGGATCGATGGTGATGGTCTGGGTCATGACTCAAGCTCCAAAACGGGTAAGGGCTGAAATATCCAGCGGCGCACCGGTGACCAGCGCGGTCAACGCGGTGTAAAAGGTGTCGGCCGAGGGCGGGCAGCCGGGCAAAAAGACGTCCACTGTGACGAACTCGTGGATGGGGCGGACGATTTTGAGCAGCTTGGGCACCACCACGCAGGGAATCTGCTGCTGCGCGCTGGCGTTCTCGATATACGCCCGGTCGAGAATCTTCTCGGGGCCAATAGGATTGCGCATTGAGGGCACGTTGCCGGCCACGGCGCAATCGCCCATCGCGATCAGCATTTTGGAGTGGGCGCGCACCTTCTTGATCTTGGCTTCGTCGTCCACCGAGGCTACCGCGCCCTCGACCAGGGCGATGTCCACCTCGTCGGGAAAGACCTTGGCGTCCACGATGGGACTGTAGACAATGTCGATCAGCTCCGCCAGCTTGAGGAGCCGCTCGTCCATGTCGAGAAAAGACATATGACAGCCGGAACAACCGTCCAGCCACACTGTTGCCACTTTCAATTTGCTCATCGCGCTTCCCTCATGAGGTTCAGGTAAGGCAGAAAATCCGGATACTTGGGGTGATCGGAGCCGATCTTGCTCTTGTCGAAGAGTGCTCCGGTGGGACAGCATTGCACGCACTTCCCGCAGCGGGTGCAAGCCGAGCTTCCCCACTCTTCGTGCAGATCGGTGATGACGATGGAGTCGATGCCGCGGCCCATCACATCCCAGATGTGCGCGCCTTCAATCTCCGCGCAGGCCCGCACGCAGCGCATGCACAGGATGCAGCGGTTGTGGTCCACGGTGAAGCGCTCGTGCGAGGCATCCACGGTCAGCGCGGGGTTGCGATAGGGCAGGTTGATGTGGGTCAGGCCCTGCTCCTGCGCCAGCGCCTGCAACTCGCAGTGGCCGTTGGAGACGCAGACCGCGCAGATGTGATTGCGCTCGGCGAAGAGCAACTCCAGAATCACGCGGCGGTGTTTCTTGAGCCGCTCGGAGTTGGTGACGACCTCCATGCCTTCATGGATATTGGCGACGCAGGCGGGCAGCAGTTTGTTGCTGCCCTTGATCTCCACCAGGCAGAGGCGGCAGGCGCCCACATTGCTCAGGCCCTCCAGATGGCAGAGCGTGGGAATGTTGATGTCATTCTCCCGCGCCACTTCCAGGATGGTCTGCCCGGCGCGCGCGCTCAGCTCCTGGCCGTCGATGATGAGAGTTTTGACGCCCATGGTTTCGCTTATGCCAACACCTCCGCGGAAACAGCAGCGGGCGCTTCGATATTGCAGACGCCGGCCGGACAGCGCTTATGCACAATGTGCTCGATGTACTCGTTGCGGAAGTACTTGATCGTACTCAGCACCGGATTGGGCGCCGTCATGCCCAGTCCGCAAAGGCTGGTTTCCTTGATGGTCTCGCACAGGCTGATCAGCAGGTCCAGATCGTCCATGGTTCCCTTGCCATCGCAGATGCGGGTCAGCAGCGTGAACATCTGCGCCGTGCCCGCGCGGCAGGGAATGCACTTGCCGCAGGATTCGGTCATGCAGAACTCGACGAAGAACTTGGCCACGTTCACCATGCAGGAGGTGTCGTCCATCACGATCATGCCGCCCGATCCCATGATCGAGCCGACCGCCATCAGCGCGTCGTAGCTGACGCCCAGGTCCAGCATCTCGGCCGGTATGCAGCCGCCGGAAGGACCGCCCGTCTGCACCGCTTTGAACTGATGCCCATCCGGCACGCCGCCGCCAATCACCTCGATGATCTCGCGCAGCTTGATGCCCATCGGCACTTCCACTAGTCCGGTGTTGGCGATTTTGCCGGTCAGCGCGAAGACCTTGGTGCCCTTGCTCCGCTCCGATCCCATGTTGGCGAACCACTTGCCGCCGTTGCGCACGATGGGCGCAATGTTGGCGAAGGTCTCCACGTTGTTGATGAGCGTGGGCTTGCCGAAGAGGCCGCTGACCGCCGGGTAGGGAGGCCGCGGCCTGGGCGTGCCGCGCTTGCCTTCGATGGAGGCGAGCAGCGCGGTCTCTTCGCCGCAGACAAAGGCTCCGGCGCCGAGGCGAATCTCCACGTCGAAGTTGAAGGGCGTGTTGCAGATGCCGTTGCCCAGCAATCCCCGCCGCCGCGCCTCGCGGATCGCGGTCGTCAGCCGGGAGACGGCCACCGGATACTCGGCCCGGACATAAATGAAGCCCTTGCTTGCGCCCACCGCGTAGGCGGCGATGGCCATGCCTTCGATGACGCGATGCGGATCGCCTTCCATGACGCTGCGGTCCATGAATGCGCCGGGGTCGCCCTCGTCGCCGTTGCAGACCACGTATTTCAACTCGCCCGAGGCCTTGGCCACCGTTCCCCATTTCAGTCCGGTGGGATAGCCGCCGCCGCCACGCCCCCGCAGGCCGCTTTCGGTGATGCGATGAATCACGCCGTTGGGCGTCATCTCGGTCAGCGCGGTCAGCAGAGCCTTGTAGCCGTCGCGGCCAATGTAATCGTCAATCTTCTCCGGATCGATGTGGCCGGCATTCTCCAGCACCACCCGCACCTGCCGGTCAAAGTGATCGTTCAGGTCGCATTGCAGTTCAGGGACGGGCGGGCCGCCCAGGCTGGCCACAATCGCGTCGGCATTGTCGGCCTTCACATGGTGATACAGGTGCTCCTCGGGGTCCACGCGAACCAGCGGACCGCTGGAGCACGGGCCCATGCAGCCGGTGCGGCGCACCAGGATGTTCTTTCCCGATGCTCCGGCAGCCTTTTCCAGCGCATCCCGCAAACGGTCCGCGCCCTGGCTCATGCAGGCCAGGTCCATGCAGACATTCACTTCAAAATCGTATTTATCGTTCTCCTGGCAGACGCTTTTGGCAACCTGCTCGAGCTCTTCGATCGTCATTCCACCGCCCACCTTTCCAGCTGCTCGAGCATCGGCTCAGCGGCCATCTCGCCGGCCACCGCGCCGTCGCACAGCACCACCGGCGCGCGGCTGCACGCGCCCACGCAGCGGGCCGTCATCAGGCTGATCTGGCCGTCCGAAGTGGTCTGCCCACGAGCAACCCCCAGGCGCTTTTCCGCCGCGGCGATCAGCTTGTCGGCGCCCTTGATGTAGCAGGCCGTGCCGGCGCAGATGGTCATGGTGTGCTTGCCCGGCGGCTTCAGGCTGAAGTAGTGGTAAAACGTCACCACACCGTAGGCCTGGCTCAGCGGCACGCGCAGCGAGAGGGCCACAAAGCGAATCGAATCGTCGTCCAGGTAGCCGAAGGCGGATTGCACCGTGTGCAGCGTTTCAATCAGCGCATGACGGGCAAAGCCATTCTTGCGCATAGTGCCGTTCACGATCTTCCATCGTTTATCGTCGCTGGGCAGCGGCGGCGGTGTGAATGCAGGCACGAATCCTCCCGTTCACGGAACGGGACGCACAAAGATTCTGGCGCGTCCGGCTCGGTGTCTATCTATCTTTTACGGCTCCGGGCCGGTTTGAATCGGTGACCACGGTCACTTGCAGTGGGAACCCTTCCATCCGGCGGCTTTATAGCGATGCGTTCTGGTTAGGGAAGTAAAAATCGCCCGCTCCTCCAGCCGTGGAAGACGGACTAGAGCATTTTGCCTGTTGGTTTGGTGTGTATCTCCTGCTTGGCTCAAGATTGCCGGTCGCTGCAAGAACAGGTAGCGCCGGNNCCGGCCTCCTGGCCGGCTGTCGCGTGGACCTCCCGGTCCACGCCGGACTCTACACCAACAGGAAAAACGCTCTAAGAGGAGGTTCAAACTTAGAAGAATGTGCTGAGCTTACCTAGCCGGACTGAGTTGAATCTGGTAGTCGCGATAGTCGATGGTGACCACGGTCTGACCAAGAAGAAAGCTATCCGACACGGCTCGTGCCTGGGTGGCCATGCCAAAGCCGTTGACGCTCACGTACTGGCGCATCACCTGCGCGGGTCCGGTAAAGATGGATGGACTTTGGGTTGCGCTTCCCTCAAGGCGAACGATCTCGCCATTCCTGGCGTCCACCCACAAGGTTCCTTCAATCATATTAGCGGCCTTGCGGCGGGGGGTGATGGCCAGGGCAAGGCAATCACGCCCATCCAGGCGCTGAATGCCGCCGGGCTTGAGCTTCATCTCGTAGTTTGCCGAAGTGAGCCAGGAAGCTTCGCGAATACCGGGCAGATTGAGTGTCTTCTCACGATCGAGAACCGTTTTCAGCACATGATTTCTGATGAATTCCGAGCCGCTTTGCGAGAGAATGGTGTAACTCTTGCCAGTCTCCTTGCGGTACTCTGTTTTGACCGCCATTTCAGCCACGGGATGGGTTTCGTCGTGGCTCCTGTAGACGGTGTAGTGTTCGGTGACGGTGTAGGCCGCAACGTGATCGACTCTAGCTTTGACCGCGGCATCGACAAGCCGAATGATCGATGCGGAGTCCGGCTGCTGGGCCGTGGCGGCGCCGGAAAAGGCCATGACACAAACCGCCGCAACCGCCCCTGCCGCGCCCACTCGTCTGCTGCTCGTCATGCTGAAACTCCTCGCATTCCTTCTCTTACAGATTAACCTCATTCTGCCAATAACCTGTGCTGTATGAGACAAGGGCTTGGCTTTATTGAGCCGAATGAGTGGCGATGCGCTATGCTGGTCTCCGGTGAGAGGCTTTCTCCTGATGGATCAAACCCAGCCAAATCGAGTACGGCGCTCGGCGCTGATCCGCGGCGTGGTGCAGGGCGTTGGCTTCCGTCCGTTTGTCTACCGGCTCGCCCTGGAGGAGGGCCTGGCGGGCTTTGTCGGCAACGATACCGATGGGGTGACCATCGAGATTGAAGGGCCTGAAGAGCGCGTGGAGGCGTTTCTTGCCCGCCTGCGCTCCGAGCAGCCGCCCCTGGCGCGCATCGACTCGATCACGGAATGCAAGCTGGCCGCGCTTGGCGTTGCGGAGTTTCGGATCGTTGCCAGCGAGGTTGTGGGCCGCGTGAGCACCGGAATTCCGGCCGATGCGGCTACCTGCCCGGATTGCCTGCGCGAGCTGCTCGACCCCCACGACCGCCGCTACCGCTATCCCTTCCTGAACTGCACCAACTGCGGCCCGCGCTTCACCATCACCCGCAGCATCCCCTACGACCGCCCGCAGACCTCGATGGCGAAATTCCCGATGTGCCCGGCCTGCCAGAGCGAATACGACGATCCGCTCAACCGCCGCTTCCATGCACAGCCCAATGCCTGCTGGGACTGCGGGCCGCGTGTGTGGCTGGTAGACAACGCGAACTCGCTAACTCGCGATTTCCGCGAAGCGGAAGCTAACTCGCTGCCTTTGTCAAAACCGCTCTCAACTGCACAGGCATCTTCATCAAAAGCAAAGGATACTTCAACCTCTAAGCAGGATGATCCAATCAACCAAACCATCCACCTGCTCCTCACCGGCAAAATCGTCGCCATCAAAGGCATCGGCGGCTTTCACCTCAGCGTGGATGCAACCAGCCAGTCCGCGGTAATGCGCCTGCGCGAGCGCAAACGCCGCTACGGAAAGCCGCTGGCGGTGATGGTGCGCGATGTGGAGGCCGCGCGGGCGATCTGCGCGCTGACCGCCGAGGAGGAATCGCTGCTCTCGACTCCCGCCCGTCCCATCGTTCTCGCGCGCCGGCGAGAAGACTGCGCCATCGCCGACGCTGTCGCGCCGGGGATTCCCTGGCTGGGCCTCTTTCTGCCCTACGCGCCGCTACAGCATTTGCTCTTTGCCGACTCTCGCGTGCGCGCGCTGGTGATGACCTCCGCCAACCTCAGCGAAGAGCCGATTGCCATCGACAACGACGAAGCTCTGGCGCGCCTAGGAGCAATCGCCGACGCCTTCCTGATGCACGACCGCGAAATCCTTCAGCGTTGCGACGACTCGGTCGCCGCCGTCGTCGATGGCGCACCGCAACTGCTCCGCAGAGCGCGCGGCTTTGTGCCGCTGGGAGTTTCACTGCCCTTCGATGCGCCGCCGCTTCTGGCCGTCGGCGGCCACTTGAAAAATGTCTTTGCGCTCGCCCGCGGCCGCTTTGTCTACCAGAGCCAGCACCTGGGCGATCTGGAAACCCTGACTGGCCTGGAGTTCTTTCGCGAGTCGCTCGACCACCTGATGCGAACCTTCGAGATTGAGCCGCAAGCCGTCGTCCACGATCTGCATCCTGGCTACCTCTCGACCACATGGGCGCGGGAGTGGGCGAGGGAACGCGGCCTTCCACTCATCGCAGTCCAGCATCATCATGCGCACATCGCCGGCTGCATGGCCGAGCATGGACTCACGGGCAGCGTGATCGGTCTCGCGCTCGACGGCACCGGCTACGGCAGCGATGGAAAGATCTGGGGCGGCGAAATCCTGATCGCCAAACTGGACAGCTTCGCACGTTTCGCGCACCTCGATTACGTGCCCATGCCCGGCGGCGAGGCGGCGATCAAGGAGCCGTGGCGCATGGCGCTTGCACACTTGCACGCGGCGGGCATCGACGTTGGCTCAAGCGAATCTCTGGCTCTTGTCGGCGCGACAGAAAACGAGGCGCAGGTGCTTCTGCGGATGATCGAACGCAACGTGAACGCTCCGCTCACGTCGAGTCTGGGGCGCCTCTTCGATGCAGTGGCCGCTGTCGTGCTGAATCGCCGTGTTGTCGATTACGAAGCGCAGGCTGCAATTGAACTCGAAGGCATTGCAGTGGATGAGGCGGACGATGAAACAGGCTATGCGATGGAATTCGTTAGCGGCAATTGGGCTGCGCGCGAACCGCTGCGCATCAGCACCGCTTCGCTGTGGCGCGCGCTGGTTGTGGACTTGCGCGCCAAGGTGAGCAAGGCATGCATCGCGGCACGCTTTCATACCGGAGTCGCGAATGGCTTTGCACGCGCGGCTGTGCTTGCGCGATCTGCGTCTGGTGTGAATCAGGTCGCGCTGAGCGGCGGCTGCCTGCACAACCGAAGGCTGGCGCGGCTGCTGCGCGTGAAGCTGGAAGCCGAAGGCTTTGAGGTCTTTCAGCATCGCAGCGTCAGCCCCGGCGATGGCGGCCTGAGTTACGGACAAATTGCAGTAGCGGCGGCGATGCTGAATCCGTCAGCTGGCTAGATGAACCAGTTGCTGCGCTTCCTCGCGCGGCCCGAGCAGAGAGACGCGGGGGATGCGTCCGCGCACCATCGCCACTTCGTCGCAGCGATGCAAACGCGGGCAGCTCTGGCAGTCCTTGAATATCTTGTCGGGCAGTTCGGACTTGTCTTCGACGGTGCGGAATCCATAGCGGAAGAAGAAGTCGGGAATGCGCGTGAAGAGGCAGATGGATTGAATGCCGTGCTCTTCAGCCTCTTCAATCAGCGCGGCCAGTATTCGGCTGCCCGCACTCTTGCTCTTGGCTTCGGGCTTGACGACGATGGAGCGCACCTCGCACAGATGCGGCCCGTAAAAGTGCAGCGCGCCGCAGCCGAGGAAGACGCCGCCATCGGATTCGGCGACGGTGAAGTCGCGGATGTTTTCGCAGATCTCGGCGAAGGAGCGCTTGAGCAGCGTGCCGTCGCCGGAGAGCGAATTCACCAGGTCGTAGACCTTCGAGGCGTCCTGCAGCAGGGCCTTACGCACCAGCATGAAAAGCCTCCTGCTTCAGCGCGGCAATGCGTTCCGTCGCGGCGGCCAGCGCCTCGCGCACGCGCTCCCTCGCGGTTCCTCCGGTCACGTTGTGGCAATCGAGAGTAGACGTGAGCGTGACGGCGGCGAAGAAGTCATCTTCGAACTCATCACCAAATTGCCGCAGTTCATCGAGCGAGAGCGCGTTGAGTTCAACGCCTTTCCCGATTGCAAAGCGTACAGCGTTGCCGATCTTCTCGTGCGCGGTGCGAAAGGGGACGCCCTTGTGAACAAGGTAAGTAGCCGCAGCCATTGCGTTCAGGTAGCCCGACTGCGCCGCTTCATTCATGCGCTCGCGATTGAACTGCAAAGCCGCCGTGAAGCGAGCCACCAGCCGGAGCATCTGCGGTACAAACTCGACGGCAAAGGCCGGCTCCTGGGTCTCCTGCATGTCTTTATTGTAAGCCAAAGGCAGGCCTTTAAGCAGGAGCGTGACGGCCTCGGCCGCTCCGTGAATGCGGCCGACTTTGGCGCGAATCAGCTCGGTGAGGTCGGGATTTTTCTTCTGCGGCATCGCGCTGGAGCCGGTCGAAAAGGCCTCTGGCAGTGTCACAAAATTGAATTCCGCCGTGGCAAAAAGCGTAATCTCTTCCGCAAAACGGCTCAGATGCAAACCAACAAAGGTGAGCGCCTGCAGATATTCCAGAATAAAATCGCGGTCGCTGGTTGCGTCCATCGAATTGGCCGTAGGCGCGGTGAAACCCAACTCGCGCGCAACCAGACCGCGGTCTAAAGCAAGCGTCGCGCCAGCCACCGCGCCTGAACCCAGCGGGCAATAATTGAGTCGTGCCTTGCAATCCATGAGCCGAGCAACATCGCGCAGAATCATCTCCACATACGCCAGCAGCCAGTGAGCAACCAGCACCGGCTCGGCACGCTGCATATGCGTGTAGCTGGGCATCACCGCATCGCCGGCGGCGCGAGCCTTCTCGACCAGCGCAGTGGCCCATGCGGCAAGAGCTTGTACAGTGAGGCCGATTTGCCGGCGCACATAGAGCCGCAGATCGGTGGCGATTTGTTCGTTGCGGCTGCGGCCGGTGTGCAGCTTGAGTCCCAGCGAGCCGATGCGGGCAACTAATTCAAGTTCGACAAAATGATGAATGTCCTCGGCCGTAGCATGATTGCGCACCAGCGCCTTGCCCGCCTCCGATGCGTGCTCTGCGGCAATCGCATCCAGTGCCGCGCGCAACTCCGTTGTCTCATCTTTTGTTAGAATCTTCGCGGCGCAGAGAGCAGACGCGTGCGCCTTGCTGGCGGCTACCTCTTCATCGAGAAGTCGCCAATCAAAGACGATAGACCGCTGCCACGCTTCGAACTCCGCGTCCAGCGGCTCGCGAAAACGACCGGACCACATCTTCCCGGATTGTTGTTCGTTTGACATTGCTTTAAGCGTACCTCACGCTATTCTTTCTCCTTGCCGCTATTGAGTTGGGGCATTTCGCTGCCTTTACTGAGGGTGAGAAGTCCAGCCGCTGCGTAGGTGAGCAGCTTATCGCGCGTGTCGGTGATGTCCAGATTGCGCATGGTGAGTTGGCCGATGCGGTCGCGCGGAGAGAAGGTGGATTCAGTCTTCTCCATACTGAGCCGCTCGGGATGAAAAGTGAGGTTGGGCGACTCGGTGTTCAGGATGGAGTAGTCGTTGCCGCGGCGCAGCTCCAGAGTGACCTCGCCGGTAATGGGTTTGGCGACCCAGCGCTGGGCGGATTCGCGGAGCATGATGGCCTGTGAGTCAAACCAGCGGCCCTGGTAGAGCAGGCGGCCGAGCTTGCGGCCATGGTCGCGGTACTGCTCGATGGTGTCCTCGTTGTGAATGCCGGTGATGAGCCGCTCGTAGGTGATGAACAGCAATGCGAGGCCGGGCGCCTCGTAGATGCCGCGGCTCTTGGCCTCGATGATGCGATTCTCAATTTGATCGGACATACCGAGGCCGTGCTTGCCGCCGATGCGATTGGCTTCGAGAAGAAGTTCGACGGGGTCGCTGAACTTGCGGCCGTTGAGTGCTACAGGAAAGCCCTCTTCAAAACGGACGGCGACCTGTTCGCGCTGGATTTCGACATCATCGCGCCAGAAGGCCGCGCCCATGATGGGAACGACGATCTTGATGGACGAAGATAGATGCTCCAGGTCCTTGGCTTCGTGGGTTGCGCCGAGGATGTTGGAGTCAGTGGAGTAGGCCTTCTCGGAGGACATCTTGTAGGCGAAGCCATGGCGCTGCATATACGCGGACATTTCGGCGCGGCCGCCAAGCTCGTCGATGAAAGCGGCGTCAAGCCAGGGTTTGTAGACCTTGAGTTCAGGATTGACGAGCAGGCCGTAGCGGTAGAAGCGCTCAATGTCGTTGCCTTTGTATGTGGAGCCGTCGCCCCAGATGTGGACGTCGTCCTCCTTCATCGCGGCCACCAGCATGGTGCCGGTGACGGCACGGCCGATCGGAGTTGTGTTGAAGTAAGGAACTCCAGCTGTCGTGATGTGGAAGGCCCCGGCTTGCAGCGCGGCGATACCTTCGCGCACCAGCGGGCCGCGGCAGTCAATGAGGCGAGCCTTTTCGGCGCCGTATTCGAGGGCCTTGCGCGGAATCTCGTCGTAGTCGGATTCGTCGGGCTGGCCCAGGTTGGCCGTGTAGGCGTAGGGAATGGCACCCTTCTGTCTCATCCAGTGCAGGGCGGCGGAGGTGTCAAGCCCGCCGGAGAAAGCAATGCCAACTTTTTGGCCGACGGGCAGAGTTTCGAGAATGACTGACATGCTTGAGAACCTCAGAGAACATCTAGCTTCTGGCTAGAGGCGAATGGTTACAAAATGATGATGAAGGCGTCTCAGCTGGCTTACTCTCTTATGACAGCCCGCCCAGCAGCAGCAACAACAGCGCCTTCTGCGCGTGCAGGCGGTTTTCGGCCTGGTCAAAGACAATCGATTGCGGGCTGTCGATCACTGCATCGGTCACTTCGGCGTTACGGCGCGCGGGCAGGCAGTGCATGAAGACCGCGTGCGGTGTGGCCTTCGCCATCAGCGCTTCGTTCACCTGGAAGGGCCGGAAGATCGGCTCCCGCTTGGTAGACTCGTGCTCGAAGCCCATGCTGACGCACACGTCCGTGTATACCGCATCAGCTCCTTCGACTGCGGCCTGCGGGTCTTGCAGCAGGCGCAGCTCGCAGCCGTTGGCTTGCGCAATGTCGCGCGCCTGCGTGACGATTTCAATGTCCGGCGAGTAGCCGCGCGGCGTGGCGATCGTTACATTCGCTCCCAGTTGCGCGCCGGTGAGCATCAGCGAGTGGCATACGTTGTTGCCATCGCCTACATAAGTAAAGTTGAGTCCGGCGACGTGGCCGAAGTGCTCGTCGAGCGTCATGAAGTCGGCCAGCGCCTGGCAAGGATGCTCGAAGTCGGAGAGCGCGTTGATGACCGGCACGCGCGAATTGGCGGCCATCTCGGTGATAGTGTCGTGCGCATAGGTGCGCAGCACAATCACATCGACCCAGCGCTCGACGTTGCGCGCGATATCGGCAATGGATTCGCGCTCGCCCAGCGGCGAACTGGTCTGATCGACGAAGATCGCGTTGCCGCCCATGGTGTTGATGCCGGCCTCGAAGCTGAGGCGCGTGCGCAGGCTGGCCTTCTCGAACATCAGCACCATCTGTTTCGCGTCGAGGGCATGGCGGTACTTTTCCGGATGGCGCTTGACGTCGTGGCCGAGCTTGACAATCGCGCGCACTTCGCCGCTGGAGAGATCGGCGATGGAGCACATATCCTCGCCATTCAAGCGCGCGGCGGCGGCAAGAATATCGGGGTCATTCCCAACGGAAACAGCGGGCGCTTCTATAAGATTGGTACTGGCCATGTGATTGTTCTCCTCTAAACGGGCGGGTTGAGGTTCTTCGTATCCCACCCATTCCGCTGAAGAACGCGAAATGGATGGGGCACGGAAGATGATACTGCTATTTCGAGACCTGTGCCTCAGCGTAAGCGGTGAATACCTTGTCCAGTGCGGCAATGGTGGTGTCCACATGAACGCGCTCGAAGATGTAAGGCGGCAGGAAGCGCAGCGTCGTATCGCTGGTGCAGTTGATGACCACATGATGCTTGAGCATCTCCGTGACAGCGTGCTTGCCCAGTTCCGCGGAGTCGAGATCGGCGGCGATCATCAGGCCCTTACCGCGCACCTCGACGATGCACGAGTGGCGCTCGGCCAGCTTGCGCAGTTGCGCTTGAAAGTACTCGCCGATCTCATTCACATGATCGAGCAGATTCTCATTTTCGATGAAGTCGATCACAGCCGAAGCAACTGCGCAAGCAAGCGGGCCGCCACCAAAAGTTGTTCCGTGCATACCCGCATGAAAGGCGCGCGCCACTTCGTTTGTGCAGAGAGTCGCGCTCATCGGAATGCCGCCGGCCAGAGGCTTAGCCAGCGTGGTGATGTCGGGCTTGATGCCGAAGTGCTGATAGGCGCACCACTTTCCCGTGCGGCCCATGCCGGCCTGAATTTCATCGACGATGATCAACGCGCCGGTCGAATCGGCCAGCTTGCGCGCCTCGGCGAAGAACTCCTGCGTCAGCGGACGCACGCCGCCCTCGCCCTGAATCGCTTCGAGGAGAATCCCGCAGACTTCATTGGAAAACTTCGCGCGCAGATCTTCAATGTCGTTGAAGTTCACAAACTCGAAGCCGGGAACAACGGGCTCGAAGGGCGCGCGATATTTTTCCTTGTACGTCGCTGAGATGGCTCCGAAGGTGCGGCCATGAAAGCTCTGTTCGAGAGCGAGAAACTTCGTGCCGATCTGCTTGCCTTCTTCGCGCAGAATGCCAGCGTGCGCGCGCGCCAGCTTGAGCGCGCACTCGATGGCCTCGCAGCCGGAGTTGCCGAAATAGGCGCGGTCCATGCCGGTAATGCGCGTGACGCGCTCAGCCAGGCCGGCCATCTTGTCGTTGAAGTAGTAATTCGACGCGTTGATCAGCGTACAACTTTGTTGGGCGATAGTCTCCTGAATCACCTTGCTGCTGTAGCCCAGCGCGTTGACGCCGATGCCGCTCAGCAAATCAAGATAGCGATTTCCCTGTTCGTCGATCAGATGAACGTCTTCGCCGGCCACAAATAAAACAGGAAAGCGATCATACGTATGAATGAGCAACCGCGCTTCGGCGGCTTGAATCTCTTCGAGCTTGGTCATTTCTGCGAGTATCATCCTTTTCTCCTTAGGCCACCATCACTTCGGTGCCGTATGCTACGCGGGAACTGCACAGGTCAGGCAACGAACCGGCAGCCTCCGCGGGTAAAATGCGAACGCGCTTAACACCATTGAGCAGAGCCTCGCGGCAAGCGCCCAGCTTGGGCAACATACCGCCGGAGATGACGGCGCTCTTGGTCATCTCCGCAATTTGATCGATGGAGAGCCATCGCATAACCACGCCCGATGCGCCCTTCACACCGGGAACATCGGTGAGGAAGACCAGCGCGTCGGCTTTGCACGATATGGCGCAGGCAGCGGCCATCTCATCAGCGTTGATGTTGTAGTACTCGCCATCAAAGCCGAGCGCCATCGAGCAGAAGACGGGCACACAGTTCGTCTGCCATACGGCTTCGATCAGGCGCGCATCGCTGGAAGCAATTTCGCCCACAAAGCCGAGGTCGGGCGCGGTGCGTTTTTTGCGCGCGCGAAAGCTCAGCCCGTCGCCGCCGGAGAGTCCCACAGCCGGCTGACCGATCGCTCCCAGCGCGGCGACCAAAGTTTTATTCACCTTGCCGGCGAAAACCATCAGCGCCACGTCGCGGGTCTCGGCGTCGGTGATGCGCAGACCGTTGATGAACTCGCTTTGCTTGCCCAGAGCTTTGAGCGTGCGCGTCAGTTGCACGCCGCCGCCATGGACTACCAAGACTTGGTGGCCGTCGCGCACAAGTTCGGCAATGGCGCGCGTGCAGCCTTCCAGCAGCGACGGAGTCTCCAGGCCCGCCCCGCCCAATTTGACGACGTACTTCATTCGAGACCTTCCGATTCGCCCCAGCCGAGCATCACATTCAGATTCTGCACTGCCTGGCCGGATGCGCCTTTCAGTAAATTATCCAGGCAGCAGACGACCACTGCGCGGCGGCCGCCGGCGTCGAGCTGGAAGCCGATGTCCGCATAGTTGGTGCGGACAATGTGTTGAATCTGCGGCAGAGCTTTGTCGTAGAGCCGGACCATGAGACTGCCCGCGAAAAAATCGTGAAACGTCTTTGCGATGCTCGCCTTGCTCTGCGCTTCGCGGAAATGCACATAAATCGTGGAGAGGATTCCGCGCGGAATCGGCAGCAAGTGCGGCGTAAAAATAATCTCGCTCGCGTCGAGGCCGACCTGCTCCAGCAACTCGCCGGTGTGGCGATGCGTGAAGGCGCCATAAGCGGAGAGATTATCAGCCGCGTACATGAAGTGGGTCTTCGCGGTGGGCGCTTTGCCCGCGCCGCTCACGCCGCTCTTCGAGTCGGCGACAATGCCGCGCGCGAGGTTCACCAGCCCCGCAGCCACCAGCGGCTTGAGCGCGAGGATGATCGAGGTCGCATAGCAGCCGGGATTGGCGATCAGGCGCGCCCCTGCGATCCGCTTACGATGTAACTCCGGCATACCATAGACGGCCTGCTCCTGGGTTGCCTCCGCCAGCTCTGTGCCGTCGTCCTCGAAGGCGTAGACGGCGCGATTGGCCGCCTCTGTCAGCCGCCACGCGCCACTCAGGTCGATGACGCGCATGCCGCGCGCGAGCGCCTCTGGAACCCACGCCCGCGATTGCTCGTGCGGCGTGGCCAAAAAAAGTACGTCCACATCAAGATCGCTGAGCAGCTCCCAGGAAAACGGCTGCTGCCGCAAGGCCCCGTGGCCCAGGCTGTCGGCCAGTTCCGGATGAATCTCGGCCAGAGGAACGCCGCCCCGCGCCGCGTCGGCAGCGTCCACGCGCCCTGCGAAGACCGGGGGCTTGCCCTTGAGGCGAGGATGCCGCAGCAACAGCCGCGCCAGCTCCGCGCCCGCGTATCCGGTCACTCCCACTACCGCTGTTTGCACCGTTTCTTTCATGACTCCAGCATCGTCCTCAATCGGGATTCGACTTCGCTTGCGCGGCGAATGTCCGGGCAGATCACCAGCACCGTGTCGTCGCCCGCGACCGTGCCCACAATCTCAGGCCAGCCTTCATAGTCCAGCGCCGCGGCCAGCGGCTGCGCTCCGCCCATCACCGTGCCCAGGACCACCTGATTCATGGCCTGCTTCACGCGCATGCCGAAACTTTCAATCATCTCGGCCACAGACGGCGGGCTATTGTCCTCGGCCGCCTGGCCTGCGCCCTTGGATAAAGTGTATCCGCCGGGGCCTTTGGAGAGGCGCAACTCGTGAATGTCGCGCGAGAGCGTGGCCTGGGTCACCGCAAAGCCTCGTCGTCGCAGCTTGCGGCGTAACTCGTCCTGGCTGGCCACCAGCGCGTGGCCCACCAGTTCACGAATCGCATTGTGACGTTGATCTTTCATGAACCCTTCGCCTCGGCGCCCGGTGCGGCATCAATGCATAAATATACAACACAAGCGCATAAGTATGCAACCCCACCGCGAAATTCATGGAATGAATGCCGTCCATCCGGCCAGGAAAACCGGCGGAATTCTGAACTGCGGCGCAACCCGCGCCACGCTCCACGCGTTGATTGACACTGTCCGCGCGGACTCGATAAACTGCAAGTGCGTATTTTTTCAATCACTAGACTGGGGTAAAGATTATGTTGCCTAGCATCATCCGGCGATCCAGGCTGATATTTTTTTATAAGAGAATGGCAGCGAAGCCGGATTATCTGTTTTGGAAGTTGAAAGGGTCGCCTCGGCCGAGAGTGCCACACCTGATCAAGCAGAGAACGCTGCGCGAATACGCCAAGAGATTTCAGCTTCCGGTTCTGATCGAGACGGGGACGCAGTTCGGGCAGATGATCGACGCTATGGAGAAGTATTTTCGCGAGATCTATTCAATCGAGCTGGATGACGCCAATTACGCGCTGGCTGTGAAGAACTTCGCCGGCCATGCGCGGATTCATCTGCTGCATGGCGATAGCGCGGTGGAGCTGCCGAAGTTGCTTCAGTCGGTTTCCGAGCCTTGCCTTTTCTGGCTGGACGGGCATTCGGACAAGACGCCGATCATGGAGGAATTGCGCGCTGTCTTTACCCATGGGAGCTACAAGCACGCGATATTGATTGATGACGCGAACTGCTTCGGCTCCAGCCAGTTCTATCCCACAATGGATGCGGTGAGAGAACTGACCGCCCAGCTCTGGCCGGAAGCTGTGGTGGAAGTACGGGATAACATCATCCGGATTCATCCGTCCTAATCGCGTCTTTGCGAACCCGTGGCCGGGAACTGAACAAGGCTTCCACGGCCGATGGGCGTTCCCTGACCTGAATCGCTCCTCTCTGTCATCAGGAGCGATCAGCCGCGCCCGCAATCGGCTGGCTCTCGATGACCGTATGGCGCTTCTTCATCCGAAGAAACGGGGTCTCGAAAAAGCGATAGGAGATAACAGCGATCACGATCGTGCCTCCAAGGCATGATCCGATCGCCAGCACAGCTTTCAAAAGGGAAACCGGACTTGTCTTTAAGGCGTATGGTGTGTTCTGACTCAGGAAACTCATCACAATAACAGTCGGGTATAAATGGTAGACGTAGAGGCCGTAAGAGATGCGCCCCAGATAGATAGCCCATGCCGGGAGCAGCCTCGGGCTCACGCCCAGAAATGCAACAATCGCCAGGACGGACCCCAGTACCCCCAGCGCAATAATTCCCATGTCCTGCCAATGGCCCGGGTTTTCATCCGCGCGATAGAAAGCGAAGAACCAGCATGAACAGCATCCGGCGAACAGCCCCAATCGCTGCCAGAGGGCAATTCGCGGCAGCCGGCCATTGAGGGCCAGGCATAGCAGCATTCCGGCGGAGAAGTATTCAAACTGCGCGAACGGGTTATACCAGCTTCCGTTCGGAAAGAAGTATATGCATAAATTTGCGGCAAGAATGAGTGCCAGGCAAAAATAATAGAGAAACCTGCGGTTGATGTGTTTTATGACCCATGGCGCGAATAAATAGAATTGCTCCTCGACGGAGACGCTCCAAAGCGGGCCGGTCGTGCTTGCTACCGCTCCATGCGTTGCGCAATACCAGGCGCCCATAAAGATGGCAAACCAGCCGAGTGGGATGAAATCCTTGTGATGGCCGTTCGGGAGCGCGAGGAGAAAGCCAAGCGCAAGACCGAGGTAATAAAGGGGCCAAATCCGGAGGATGCGGCGAATATAGAATTGCTTCACCGCGACGGTGCTTGTCGCCAGACGCTCGCGCAGCAGTAACTCGCATATCAGGAATGCGCTGAGCGTGAAGAAGAGTCCAATGCCGAATCCGCAGGCGCTGATTGAAGCGTGGATGAACGGACCGAAGTTTATCGCAACAACGAAAGGAACGGCGTGGCGAAGAAATATGAAAAGAAACGCGAGAAAGCGAACGACATCCAGCTCCGGGCGATAGTATCGGCCAGCAGTACGGATTGGTGCCTGCATTGAAACGGCTCTATCCTCTTTCTGCCCCTAGCGGGTGATGCGCGGCGGATGATTAGATGATAGCGATGGTACCATATGCTGCGGCATGATTTAGGGGCTGGTTCGGCGTGGGGCGAGCGAGGACGGCCGCCTCGGTTCGCCCACGGCCTCGGCTTGGCGGCGGAGGTCAGATCTTCCGCGGGCTTATCGTTTCGCCGACGTGCCTCCAGGCTGTTACACTCTCGTAATAATAGCGGCTGAGAAATCCCCCCAGCCGCCATTCGAGCCAAAATGACCCAAAATACCCCGCTCACCACGATCAATGACCTTTTTCGCCGCGTTGCCGCGGCCGCCAACCCCCGCGCCATTCTCTGGCAGGATGAGTTTGGCCTGTGGCAGCCTATCTCCTCTGACCAGATCTATCAGCGGGTCCGCGCGCTCTCCAGGGCATTCCTCAGTTGGGGCACGCAGAAGGGCGACCGCATTGCCCTGATCGCCGAGAATCGTTGGGAGTGGGCCGTAACCGACTTTGCCGCGCTGGCCATCGGCGCGGTGGATGTGCCCATCTACCCCACATTGACCGGCGAGCAGATTGCCTTGCTGGTGGCGGACGCCGGCTGCCGCATCGCTGTCGTCTCCACGCGCCAGCAGTTCGACAAGCTGAACGCCGTACGCGGACAGACTGCGCTGGAGCGCATCCTGATGATGGACCCAGCCGCACCCGAGAGCGCGATCCCCTTCAGTGAAATGCTGAAAGGAGCCGATGAACGAGGCGCCGAGCGCGACCCGGTCTTCGACGCCCTGGCGCGCTCTGTTGAGCCCAAGGATCTGGCCACGCTTATCTACACCTCCGGAACCACCGGCGAGCCCAAGGGCGTGGCGCTCACACACGGCAACGTCGCCACGAATCAAAACATCGCCCCTGTCGATTTTGACTTCAATCCCACCGACGCCCTGATCTCCTTCCTGCCGCTCTCCCACGTCACGGCGCGCGCGCTGGATTACGTGATGTTCTCCCACGGAGTGCAGGTGGCCTACTGTTCGCAGTTCGACAAGCTGCCCCAGGCCATGCGTGAAATTCGCCCCACGGTTTTTGTCGGCGTGCCGCGCGTCTTCGAGAAGATTCGCCAGGAGGTGGAGCGCCGGGCGGCTCTGTCGCCGGTGAAGAAGCGACTGCTCGCCTGGGCTATAGGAGTAGGCGCCCGCCACGGCGATACCGTCTACGACGGCCGCCGACCCTCTTCGCCGCTGTGGAAGCTGGCCGACAAGCTGGCCTACTCCAAAGTGCGCGAGGCCTTCGGCGGCCGGGTCAGGATCTTCGTCGTTGGCGGCGCGCCGTTGGGGCTGGACACCGCCAAATGGTTCGCCTCGGTGGGGATTGCTCTATGGGAGGGCTATGGGCTGACCGAGACCTCGCCAGTCATCGCTCTCAACACGCCTCGCGTCCACCGCATGGGCGCCGCGGGCATGCCCCTTTCCAATGTCGAGTTGAAGCTGGCCGAGGATGGAGAGTTGCTGGTTCGCGGGCCGTCGGTCTTTGCCGGCTACTGGCACAAGCCGGAGGCAATCGCCGAGGCCTTCGACGCGGAGGGCTGGTTCCGCACCGGCGACATCGGCCATCTCGACGCGGATGGCTTCCTCTTCATCACAGACCGGAAGAAGGAGCTGCTGAAGACCTCGGGCGGCAAGATGGTGGCTCCGCAGCCGATTGAGAACAAGCTCAAGAACAATATGCTGGTGGCGCAGGCCGCGCTGGCCGGCGACCGGCACAAGTTCATCTCGGTGCTTCTCTCGCCAAACTTTACGGCGCTGGAGGAGTGGGCTCGCCACCACGGCATCGAGGCCGAAGACCGCGCCGACTTGGTGGCCGACAGCCGCGTGCTTGCGCTCTACGCCGAGATCGTGCGCGAGGTGAACGGCAGCCTGGCCAACTTCGAGAGTTTGAAGCGCTTCCGCGTGGTGGCTGACGAGTGGTCGCAGGAGACGGGCGAGCTGACGCCCTCAATGAAGCTCAAGCGGCGCGTGATTACGGAGCGATACGCGGACCTGATTACCGCGCTTTACGAGGACGAAGCAACCTCACGAGGCGAATAGGGAAGCTCAGGCCGCGGCCCAGCTCCTTGCCAAACAGAGTTCGCTTGTCCCAGATGCGGGCCAGTCCGCGGAAGAACGGCGCGCCCCAGGCGCCCACGGCCAACAGGCTGCCGAAGAGAATCACCGCGTCAATTGAGAGCCGCCCGCTGCGCGACCAGTAGGCATCCGGCTCCAGGTCCAGCCAGATGGAAAACTCGTCCAGCGTCAGCGCCGCCCCGACTCCGTAACTGACCGACATCAGCCGGCTGAAAAAGATCGACAGCGGCGTGTGCGACCGTCCCAGGTCCAGCAGCCAGCCGTAGCCCACCAGAAGCAGGATCAGAATCCCCCAGACCAGGTGATGAATGTGCGTTCCATGGATCACCACCCACTGAAAATGCCCCTCATGATTCACGATCCGATGGACGAGAACCCGCACTCCCACAAAGGTGAGCAGAAAAGAGACCGAGGCGATGAACATCCGACGCCGCGGGCGGTCGGGGATGGTGGCGCGGACCAGGTAGCCCAGCCGCGTCAATTGAAGCAGGACCACCAAAATCACGACGACCAGGCTGGCAAAGGCCAGCAATATGAGCGCTCCAGTTCCGGGCATAGCTCTATTGAAGCACTCCGTGCTTTTTGTTACAAGGAAAACTCTTAATAAGCCAATGACATGAAGGGTGCGGGCTTTGCCCCATAGGAAAAGTCTTTTTTCGCTAATGAAAATGAACTGGTACAGAGATTCTCAAGAAAATCCGGTTTGGGAAGGAGACCTAAGCACCGTGAGCGCGGTCACGATTTGTATTTACAGCCGTGGAGTAAACTGGTTAAGGCGTCGAGTCCGGCGATTTTCCTTTCTGGACGCACAATTCAGCGACATATTCCCGGCCCGGTACCTGCGGCCGCGCAAAAATTGATGAGGAGATTTTACGATGCGAGTTGCTTTGTTGACCGGTGGCGGCGACTGCCCCGGACTGAATGCGGTGATTTATGCGGCTGTGCGCAAGGGCATCAACCACTATGGCGATGAGTTCATCGGCTTTCTTAACGGCTGGAAGGGCGTGCTGGAGAACGACTTCATTCCGCTGACCCTGGAGGCCGTTGACGGTATTCAGCTCAAGGGCGGCACCATCCTGCACTCTTCACGCACCAATGTGAAGAAGATTCCCGGCGGCATCGAGAAGGTCCAGGAGGTGATCAAGGCCAACAAGATCGACGCGCTGATCGCCCTGGGCGGCGACGACACGCAGTCGGTCACGCTCTTTCTCAGCGAGAACGGCGTGCCCAGCGTGGGCGTTCCCAAGACCATCGATAACGACATCAGCGGCACCGACCAGACGTTTGGTTTCGACACCGCCGTGATGATAGCCACCGAAGCCGTTGACCGCATCCACACCACTGCCGACTCGCACAACCGCGTGATCGTCGTCGAGGTGATGGGCCGCGACGCCGGCTGGATCGCCTACGCCTCCGGCGTGGCAGGCGGGGCGCACGTCATTCTGGTCCCCGAAAAGGAGATCGACGTCGACCATGTTTGCAAGCTGCTCAAGTACAACTACGAGCACGGCAAGCACTACGGCGTCGTCGTCATCGCCGAGGGCTGCCACTTGCCCGAGGTCGGCCAGGTGATCGACGAATCGAAGAACCTGGATTCTTTCGGTCACGCGCATTTGTCGGGTGTCGGCGAGGCGCTGGCCCAGCTGATCGAAGAAAAGGCCGGCTTCTCGACCCGCTCCGTCAACTTGGGCCACACCCAGCGCGGCGGCGTTCCCACAGCCTACGACCGCATCCTAGGCCAGCGCTACGGCCTGCATGCCATCGACATGGTCCACGACAAGAAGTGGGGCCGTATCGCCGTGCTGCACGGCCTGGACATCACCGACATCCCCATCAAGGATGCCATCGCGACAAATCGCCGCCTCGATCAGCGCTTCTTCGACGTGATCTCCGACCTGGAAGCGAAGGTTTAGCGGCAATTGCTTGAATAGTTATAGCAGTTTATAAAAACTGGGTGCCCCATCCTTCAGCAGTCTTATCGCGGAAGGGTGGGAACCTGACACTCCGGCTGTTAGCAGTAAAGCCCAAGAACCATCAAGGTGCATCGTCTCCCACCCTTTTTACAAAGAACGTGAAAAGGATGGGGCACCCAAACGTTATAGGCGGATCAAAGGTGGACCACCTGCCGACGCAAGCCTTCGCCTGGACGGCCAGTCCTCATGGATGGCGTGTGATTGCAACGATCGTAATCACCGGAGTTCGTTTTCTGCCCTTGATCTCATCGGGACCGTAATGCCAGAAGATTCGGTAGGCGCCGGGGGTGTTGTTTTGCGCGTAGGCCTCGAAGAGCTTCTCGCCATGCGCACCCTTCAGTGAGGTGAATTCGTGCGTATGCAGGCCGGGGTGTGCTGGATCGATTTCCAGAAAACCCAGCGCCTTGTGTACCTGCCCCAGCAGCGCCGCCTGCGACGGCGAGCCTTCGAGCGCCGTCAACTGCGCATCCGCCGTGGGCGTGAACTTGAGCTTCCTCACCATCTCTACGCCTTGGCGTGGCGGGCAAACGAGCCGTGGTAAACGCTCTTGCCCTCCGCCGACTCCCGCAATCCTTGCTTCACGCTGGCCAGCGCCTGCGGGTTCTCATAGAGCCACATTTCGGAGGCGGGAATCGCCTTGACCGGATCGAGAATCAACTGGCCGAGAGGATTGCGGTAGATGTTGAATGCCGTCGCATCGCTCAGGGCCGCTCCCAGCGAGAGCCGCTTCTTCCCATCCGGCTGCGCGAATTCGGAGACAAGCTGGAAATCGGTATCTTTGAGGACGGCGAAGGTTGGCATGATGGGAGAGTAACATAAGTAGGATTATAATACAAGTGGTCTTCGCCCACTTTGAGCGTCCGGCGAATCTGCCGTAGAGTTGGAATGTGCTGTATCGCCTGTACAAGCCCGAAGACTTTGACGCGCTCTACGCCCTCGAAGAGCTCTGCTTTGAGCCACCCTCGCGCTTTGGCCGGCGCTATATGCGCCTGCTTGTCAGCCGCGCGAATGCGACGGCCTGGATTGCCGAAGAGGATGGGCGGCTGTGGGGCTTCGCCATCGTCGAGTGTGCCGAAGAAAGGCGCGGTGTCACGGCTTACATTCAAACCATTGAAGTAGCCCCTGAGGCACGTGGCTGCGGCGTGGGCGGCGCGCTGCTCGGCCGCATCGAGGGCTCCGCGCGCGCCGCGGCCGCTGGCTTGATCTGGCTGCACGTCGAGGCCGCAAACACCGGCGCTATCCGTCTCTACGAGGCGCGGGGATACGCCTGTGACGGCCGCCAGGAGAACTACTATCCCCATGGCCGCGCGGCGCTCATCTACGTCAAGCGGCTTTCACTGTAGCTTCTTCAGCCTGGCCTCCAGGTCGGGAACGTAGCCGGGCTGGGCGTCTGGTTCGAGCTGTTTTGCGGAGGCCAGCGCGGCTTGCCAGGCTATACGGGCTTCGTCCTTCTGGCCGAGCCGGGCGGCAAGATTGCCGTGCGCGCTCTGGGCGTCGATTCCTTCGGGGTCGATTGCGGCAGCTTCGCGGGCCATGGCCAGAGCCTCTTCACCCTTGCCCTGGCGGAGCAGAGTATAGGCGTTTTGCACGCGGCTCAGGGCGGCAGCCTGGTTTACCTGGAATTTGCCGTGATAGACGAACACGCCGTAATCGATCCACTCGTCGGGCTTGCGCGAAAGGAAGGCGGTGTAGGGATTCAGGCGGCTGCTGGAAAATTCGCAGCCGCTCAGATCCCCGGCGCTGAGCAGCACGTTGCCGCCGATCTCCGGCGGAATCAGATCGGAGCCGCCCAGCCACCCAGTGTCCGCATTGGGCAGGTGGCGGCATCGAATGCCATAGACCGTCGGATCGATGACCGGATAGGCGAAGTAAGCGAACCAGCACTCCTCGCCGGGATGGCGATCCTGCCAGTCCTTGACCTGATAGAGCTGCTGAGCCCAATCCACGTTGGCGTCGCTGAGCAGGTTGTGAACGTTCTTCGGTCCGCCCCAGGCCTCGTTGGCGTAGGCCATGTCGTTGGGGAAGACGGCGAGCGCGGAGGCGATGTGCGCAAGGACGAGCGCCGCTCCCACCCAAGTTGCGGTTCTCGCCCAGCTCCGGTCCGAGGCGGCCAGTGCGGCCAGTCCGGCGCCGGCCAGAATAACCGCCATGACATCGAGCGGCAGCAGGTGGCGCGCGCCGATGTTCATCCCCGAGAGCATCGCGACGGTTAGATAGAAAGCACCGGGCACGAGCAGGTAGGCCAGTTCCCTTCCCTTGCGCAGGCAGCCGGAGAGGATGGAAACGCCCGTCAACGCCAGCAGTGCGAGCAATCCGAGGGTGGTCTTGATGAGGATGACCACGGGAAAATACCACCACTGGCCGCTCGCGTAGTTCTTGCCGAAGATGAAGGTGGGGTACCACTGCGCCATGCGCTTCACGTCGACCAGGCCTATCAGATAGGACTCCGGCAGCAGGCGCAGGTGAGCGATGGCCATCACAGCCGCGGCATTGAAGTGGCTGAGCGGCGTGACATACTCCGCCAGCGAGGTGCTCAGAGTGAGGCCCGCCGGACGGGCTGCGTAGCGGAAGCCATAAAAAGCCCACAGCACCACGACGCCGATCACCACGATTGCCGCAAAGGCGCCGCTCAATCGCAATGCCAGCCGCGCGCGCGTGCCTTTGGGCGCTGCGAGTAGCTCAAAGCCGATCAGCAATAGCAGCATGGGCGCCAGCAGAACTCCGGAGTGCTTGGTGGCCAGCAGCAGCCCGGCAACGACGCCGGTCAGCAGCAGGCGCAGAAGCGAGGGCTGCCTGACATAGCGATAGAAAGCGTAGATGCTGGCCAGAAAGAAGAGCGATACGCCGATGTCCGTGGTAACCAGCGCGGAGTGGGCCAGGAGGTTGGGGTCGAAGGTAGCCAGAGTGAGCGCGATGAGCGCGGCGGGCGTGCCGAACCACTCGCGCGCGGCAAAGAAGATCACGAGCGAAAGCCCGAGCGCCAGCAGCCCGGCGGTGAGCCTCATGCGGAAGACCAGCCGCTGGCTTGCGCCGTCATTGCGCGCCAGCCAGTCGCGGCCGTCCAGATAGGCCTCGGCCTTGAAGTCGCGTCCCCGCAGCGGTGGAACCCACAGTTTCTCGCCCAGCAGCGGCAGCGTGGCCAGCAGCTTGACCAGCGGCGGATGCTCGGGGTTGAGGCCGTAGTCGCCGGTCTTCCACATCATGTAGCCGGCAAACATATGGTTGTCTTCGTCCCAGGTGAGCGACTCGCGATGCACGATGAACAGAACCTGCGCCGCCTGCAGGGCAAGAAGAACAATAACTGCGGCCGATATCCATCTCTTTGTTAATAACATTCCGTTTTCTTTCGTGTTGAATTTCGTTAATTTCATACAGTCGGGTGCCCCATCCTTCGCGCTGTTTGCGAAGGGTGGGAATCGACTCCATCAATACCGCCAACTCGTCAGGTCCGCTCCCGGAGGCGCGGTCTTCTGGATGCGTTCAAGAATCTTGGGCAGGTACATCGTGTTGTAATGCAGCCGCGAGTAGGCGTTGGGCAGCGTGGGATCGCCGTTCCAGCAGTGCTCGGCGCGCGGGCCATAAGTCACTTCGCCGCCGTAGGGCGGATTCTTCGTCGTGTTGAGGAAATCTTCCATGCGATAAACCGCATCATTCAGGAAATATGTATCGTCGGAACCCACATAAATGTGGATCTTTCCTGCTAACTCCGGCCCCAGCTTCGCCCAATCCCGCTCCAGAATCGCTTCCAGATCATAATTTTTACGCCAGTACTCGGCGACCTTGTGGTCGATCATGCCGGTCGCCTTGTCGAAGATCGGCTGCGGATAGCCGTCCGCGCCCACCGGCCCGTAAACCGCCTGCCAGATGTCGAACTGCTCGCCGGAGCGGCCATGATCGCCCAGCGCCAGCTCATAGCGGTTGTTGTCCTCGGTCGTAATCAGCGTATGGCCCAGGTAGTCGCGCATCGCCGGCTGCGGCACGCGCTTGTGCGCACCTTCCAGATAAAATGCGTTTTTGTCGTTGTAAAGATCGATATTCATGTAGGCGTGAAAGTCGACCGGGTCCGGGCAGGCGGCAAAGGCTCCGTTGTAGTGATCCGGATAGAAGACCTGCACGGCCAGCGCCTCCCAGCCGCCCGTTGAGCCGCCATAGGTGAAACGCGCCCAACCCTGGCCCAGCCCGCGAAACTGCTTCTCAATCGCCGGAATCAGCTCGTTCTCGATGGCGTCGCCGTACGGCCCCACGTTGGCCGAGTTCACAGCGTAGGAGTCGTCATAGTAGGGGTTGGCGTGCTGAATCTTGACGATCAGAAAGCGCGGAAAGCCCGGAGCAATCCACTGCTGATAGAACTTGTAGCCCTCCTCCTGCTGGATGCGGTTGTAGCCGGCCAGATGAAAGCGCTCGTTGTAATCGGGCTTGAGGCCGGGATCGGGCGGCGTGGTGCGGAAGTTGCCGAAGTCAGCGACAAAATGGTCGTGAAAGATCATCAGCGGGAAGCGCGCGTTGGGGTGCTCGTCGAAGCCCTCGGGCACCATCATGACGGCGCTCAAGAACATCGGCCGCCCCCAGAACTTCGTCAGCAATGCGCTCTGGATGCGGATGTGGCGAACGTACTTCGTGTCGGCCGGCGTGGCGATGGGCGGAATCACACCGGTCAGCGAAACCGTAATAGGCGCGCCGCCCAGCTTCACGGTGATCTTCTCCGGCTTCGATATCAGGTTCCCCGGCGTGAGGTTCCAGTGTTGCCCCTCGCCCTGATCCATGTGCAGCTTGATGGTCTTGCCATCCGCGCGGTGAAAGGTCTCGTACTTGTTCAGCACCGCCTGAACGGTATACTCGCCGGCCGGCACGTCCTTGAGGCTGTGGATCGGATAGCCCCAGGCGCTCGCGTCCACCAGCGCGGGCTGGCCCGGCTGCCAGCCGTCCACCGTCAGGCCGAAGACGATCTGCGAGCGCGGGGTGTCGTCAATCTGGTTGCGCGGCTCGTCGCTGGGGTCCGTCGAGAGCACCAGCAACAGCCGCCCATCCAGCGGTTGCGCGCTCACTTCCCTGGGAAAGCTGACGGTGAAGGACTGCGCCGCGAGGGCGGCGGGAAAGAACAGAACGAGAGCAAAGGCGATGCGTTTCATGTTCGCTAGTTTACCGCGCGGCGCGGCGGCTGGTCGAGGGGAGCGCGCCGCAGGTAATGGAGGTGATCTCCTCCCCAGAGCGACATTCACTTTACAAGATCACTCCGGATGGTCGGAGGTCATCAGGCAGATGTCGGGCAGGTTACGGTAGCGCTCCCCGTAATCCATCCCATAGCCGATCACGAAGAGGTTGGGAATGGAGAAGCCCACATAATCGGCTTCAATCTTTTCCAGCCGCCGCGAGGGCTTGTCGAGCAGCGTGGCGATGCGCAGCGTCTTCGGGTTTTGCTGCATGAGGTGCTTGCGCAGGTAAGAGAGCGTCAGGCCGGTGTCGAGAATGTCCTCGACCACCAGCACATTCTTGCCCTCCACCGGCTCATCCAGGTCCTTGATCAGCTTGACCGCACCCGAGGAGCGCTGTCCGCTGCCATAGCTGGAAGTGGCCACAAAGTCGAAGGTCGCGTCCACATTGACGGCCCGCGCCAGGTCGGCCAGAAACGGCGCAGCGCCCTTCAGCACGCCCACCATCACCAGCTTTTCGCCGTTCAGATCACGGGTAATCTGCGCGCCCATCGCGGCGACGCGTTCGGCAATCTGCTGGCGGGTATAAAGAATCTCAAGGTTCTGGGGCATATCGGCTGCCATGCAATTAGTATCGCCTGAAGCCGGGGCTGGGAGCCAAGCGCGCCGATGAAAAATTCAGAGCGAACGTTTCTGAATCCTGGCGGAGAAGGATGGGGGCTGGCTTGACAGGATGCTCGAACGGGCGGCAGGCCAGGACATTCCGCGCCGCATCAAAATCAACCTTCAGCCGCCGTGTTGAAGCACTCCGCTGCCGCTAGTGGCCTCACTGCCGCGGCGCAAAGTATCCCTTCTTGGCTCGCGCCTGGTAGCGCCGGTCATTGCAATAAAGATAGATGGGACGAAAGGCTCCGTTGTACTTGAAGTCGGCCGGCGTATAGACCAACGAGTACTGGCTGCGAAGTTCCTCTTCGATGCTCGTGAAGCTCTTCGTCATCTCCTCGACCGAAGGTGGAAAGAAGACCTGTCCGCCGGTTTCCTCCGACAATTTGGTCAGCACATCGTCGCCCTTGCCGCGGCTCGGCGTCCAGTTGGTGCTGATGGAATAGATAATGGTCTCGGCCCGCTGGCATTCCTTGATGGCCTCCTCCTGGTAGACGCGGCTCTGGTCATCGTCGCCGTCGGAGATCAGCACGATGGCCTTGCGCACCGGCTCCGGGCCGCGCTCCGTAAGCAGCTTGTCGCGACAGGCGGTGTAGACGGCATCAAAGAGCGCCGTGCCGCCGCCCGGACGCAGCCGGTTCACCCCCGCCTCCAGAGCATCAATGTTGTTGGTCCAGTCCTGTTGGATCGTCGCTGTGGAATCGAAGCCCATCACGAAGGCTTGGTCGCTTTTGGCCTTGAGAATCTGCAACAGAAATTCGGTCGCGGACTGCTGCTCGAACTGAAAGCGCGAGCGGATTGAGGTGCTGGCGTCGATCACCACACCCACGCGCAGCGGAAGATTGATCTGCTGGTGGAAGGACTTCACGCTGGCCGGCGCCTTCTGGTCGTCGAGCAGCGCAAAATCGCTTTGCCGCAGGTTCGGAATATATTCCCCACGCTTGTTGGTGACGGTGAAGATGAGGTTGACCTCATTGACGTTCAGCCGGATCGTGGGCGCGTTGACGTCAGGCTGTTGAGCGGCGGGCGCGGGCTGGGCTGCCGGCGAGGCAGCGGGTTGCTGCGCGTGCAGCACGGAAAACGCAAACGCCATCGTAAAAACAAATCCAGAAAACTTTCTGATCATAGCTCCTTCATTTTATCAACCGTGCCTCGATTTTGCGCCAGTCCTGCTCTGTTCATTCCGCCGAAGGAGCTTGCCGGTCTTCCAGCCGGCTTAAAAACTCTTCCAGTTCGACGGGCAGCGGCGCTTCCAGTTGCAGCAACTTCCCTGTACGGGGGTGGGGAAACTCGAGCTGCGCCGCGTGCAGGAAATTCCTTCCCAGCCGCAGCCTCTCCGGCTCCGCCTTCCGCCGCGCCGCCTTGGAGGTCGCGGCCTGCGAGGCGACTTGGTCGGTCAACTGGCCCGAGCCTCCATAGAGCGTATCGCCCACCACCGGGTGGCCAATCGACGCCATGTGAACGCGAATCTGATGCGTGCGCCCGGTCTCGATGCGCACCCGCACCAGCGTGAACTTGCCAAAGCGATTCACGAGCCGCCGGACTACCTCGTAATGCGAGACCGCCGCGCGGGCGTCGCCCAGAGGTTTCGTGGTCATGCGCGTGCGCCGCTGCGGGTCGCGGCCTACGTTGGCGTTGATGGTGCCCCTGGCCCGCTCGACGGCTCCCTGGAGCAGCGCAATGTAGGTCTTTTTGATCTGGCGGCTGGAGAAGAGCTCCGCCAGAGCTGCGTGCGTGCGGTCGTTCTTGGCCACCACGATCAGCCCGCTGGTCTCTTTATCGAGACGATGCACGATGCCAGGGCGCAGATCGCCCCCGGTCGCCGAAAGCGCCTTGAATCTGTAGAGCAATGCGTTGACCAGAGTTCCGCGATTGCGCGCTTCTTCATTCTGCCCTGATCCGGCATGAACCATCATCCCGGCCGGCTTGTTGATCACCGCCAGGTCGGCGTCCTCGTAGATCACGTCCAGCGGAATCTCTTCCGCCGTGGCTTTGAGCGGCGCAGGGCGCGGCTCGCCGGTAATATCGATGCGTTCGCCTCCGCGCAGCTTCAGCGAGGCCTTCTCGCGCAGGCCATCGACCAGCACATCGCCCTGGTCGATTAATAATTGGACGCGCGAGCGGCTCACACCCTCAAGCTGCGCAGCCAGGAACAAATCAAGCCGCTGCCCTTTGGCCTCCGCCGGTGCTTCGATGGTGCGCAGTTCAGCCATGTGCCGCCTCGTCTTTCGCCGGTGGGCCATCAGCCGAAGGCGAATCAGCAATCATTGCCCCGTGCGCCATCCTTTCGCGTTCTATGCGAAAGGGTGGGAGTCCACAACCCTCGGCCGGCCCGGCGTGTTCCAGCAGCACTAACCCTCCGGCCATGACCAGCAGAATCGCCGCACACTGCGGCCCATCCAGCGCGCCGCCCAACACCGCGCCGCGTCCCTCGGAATCGCGCCAGAACTCGGTGATAAAAACCAAGACGCCCGCGCCCAGCAAGAGCAACCCGGCCACATCGCCAGTCTGACGACGATACGGCAGCCATATTAGCAGAAAAATAGAAAGCGCCAGAAAGCCCAGTGCCGCGTAGGCCTGCACCGGATGCAGCGCAACTCCCAGCGGAGCGCCGCTCCAGCGCGCGGCCAGCGGGTCGGTGTAGGTGACGGCCCAGCGCGCCGCGGTTTCAGTTCCATAGCCCGAGCCGGCCAGCAGCGCGCCGAGTTGCTCGAAGGCCAGCCCCAGCGCCACGGGCGCGGCCAGCGAATCGGCCGTGCTCCACAGCGGCAGACGTTGCCCGCGTCCATACAACACAGCCGACCCAGCCGCGGCCAGCGCGCCGAAGGCCCCCAGCAGCGGGTGATGAATCATCGCCAGCGTCAGCATCCACGAAGGGTGAAGGCGCAGAGCGCTCCAGTTGAGAGCGATCAGCAGCAGCCGCGAGCCCGCCAGCGCCGCAAAGAGCGCGATCACGCAAAGATTCCAAATCTTGCCGGGATCGAGCCCCATTGTGTGAGCTGTGCGTTGCGCCAGAAACAGGGACAGCAACACGCCCAGCGCTGTCACCGCGCCATAGGACGGAATCAGAATCGAGCCGAGATGAAAGAGGACTGGGTGCACCAGTGTCAGAATACGGCATTTGCGCTTATCGGGGTCCCCGATGAGCGATTTATGCTCATTGGGGTGATTGGGCGTAGCTGCCGCAATCCTGCGGGAAGGTAGAATCCGGCCCACGGGGCCGTGTTTGATGCGCCGGTGAACCCTTCCTAAGAAGGTGGAGCTCTCCGCGGTTCATTAGGCATTCCGGACTGGCGGACACGGCACACAGAACCGATTGTCGAGTTGAGCCCCTGTTCAATGAATGTTGGTTCAACCAGCGTTGATCGCCCACCTGCTTTGCAGGCCGGTTTCTATTGCGAATAGTAGGAGTCCGCGTGGGAAATTACAAGTCTTGTATTGAAGGCTAGGTCTGTGCTACCGTTCTGAACCCGCAGTTTTCGGGCCGCCGGTTCCGAATTGGAGAGCGGCAAAGGCGGCTATCCAATTTTTCGTTCATCTTCGAGCACTTCGTCCAGCATTCCGCGCAGGCTGGCTGCGCGCGCCGTAGTCAGCCGCGCATCGCCGCCCGGAGCCTTGCGAGCCTCTGACAGTTCGTCGGCCAGATTCAGCGCCGCCAGCACGGCCACGCGCAGCGAATCCACCGTACGTCCGCCCGCGGCCACGACGCGCATCCGCGCATCCACCAGCTCAGCCAGGCCGCGAATGTGCTCCGTGTCCTCACCGGCGAGGTAATAGGTCTGGTCGTAGATTTCGACGGCAACGTGGCCAGGCCGATTGCCGGATTGCTCTTGAGCCATGGTTGGCCTCACAGTTCCAGCGCGTCCAGTTGAGAGAGGATGCGCTCGACGCGCTGCCGCACCTGGGCGCGCTCCTCGCGCAGTGCACTGATTTCCTTCTGAAGCTGCTCGGCCAGCGGGGCCTGCTCGCGCAGTTGCGTTTGCAATGTGATGACGCGCTCTTCGGCAGTGGCGCGCGCCTGCCGCTCGAACTTGACGAGATTCACGGTGCGCTGAATGCGTTCTTCCAGCGCGGAGAACTCGTCGACGCTCAGCGTCACGGCGCCTGAGTCCGCGGCCGGCCCTGAAGCCTCTTCCGCCGCCGGCTCAGTCTTGGGCTCTTCAGGCAACGCTTCTTCCATCACATCTGACTTCCACAGGGACTCCGACATTGAAAAAACCTCCACGGGATTATGGCTTATCCGTGAAGTATAACGCCGATCACGGCTGATTTCCGCCTAACTGCGCAGCCGCGCCCCAACTTTGCCAACAGCCTCGACCACCCGCGACTGGAACTCCTGCAACTCCTCTTCGCGCAGCGTGCGGTCCGCAGCCTGAAAGGTCGCCCCCAGCAACAAAGCATACTCGCCCGCGCCCAGCTTTGCATCGCGGAAGACCTCGCGCGCCCGCCACTCCACCAACTCGGGAATCCGCAACCCGGCTACCGCCTGGTCGATCTTTTCCCAGGTGATGCTTACATCCAAAACCAGAGAAAAATCGCGGCGAACCGGCTGGAAGCGCGAGATCTCCCGCGCAATCGGCTGGCGCAACGGCAACTTGTAGAGCCGGTCCAGATAAAGTTCGCCCAGCAGGACTGGGTCTTTCAACTTGCGCTCGGCAGCCACGCGCGGATGCAGTTGGCCGAACCAGCCCGCCGTCATGCCGTCTACGACCACCCGCGCGGCGCGATACGGATGCAGCCACTCCGGCGTCAGCCCGGCCTCGGCAGGGAAGTGATCGAAGAGGACGGCCCGCGCGTGGAAGCGCCCCACGACCTGCTCCACAACTCCTTTCACGTCGTGGAACTCAATCGCGCGCGCCGCGTGCAGCGCTCCCTGCTCCGGCAGAGTTCCCACCGCGCCGAATGAGAGCGCGGGCCGCTCGTCAACCTTTTCCGTCGTCCCGCTGAAGACCGTGCCCAGCTCGAACAAGCGCACGTCGCTCACGTCGCGATGCAGATTGCCGGCGATCATCGCCAGCATTCCCGCCACTGGCGACGGCCGCAGCACACCCGCCTCCTCGCTGAGTGGATTGCCCAGCGGGACCGCCAGCCCCGGTTGCGGTGCCGTCAGCGCAGCTTCGGCAGCCGAGCAGAAGGTGCTCCCAATCGCCTCATGGAAGCCGGCCGCGAGCAGCGTGCGCCGCACTTCGGACTCCTGGGCCGCCCAGGGCAGCGCGCGCACCCCTTCGCCAAAAGCCGGCAGCGTGTTGGCAAATCGGTTGTAGCCGTAGACGCGGGCGACCTCTTCGATCAGGTCGATTTCCCGCTCCAGGTCCAGCCGCCAACTGGGTAATGTGACTAACCACGCCGCATTGTCCAAGGCTGCCCCACCGCAGGTGGCCAGTCCACATCCCAGCGCGATCAGCACGCCCTCAACCGTCGCCGCGGTAATTCCTTCCGCGTCCACCGTCGCGCCCAGAATCCGCCGCACCTCGCTGAGTTTGAGCTCGACCGGCTTGCGGTTGGCGGTGCGCGCCTCGAGTGCGGGTACGCGCGCGTCCACCAGATCGCCCTCGATCCAGCCGCCATTCGCCAGCAGAATGCTGCTCACCAGGGCCGATGCCACGTGCCCTGCGTTGAAGTCCGCGCCGCGCTCGAAGCGGTGGCTGGCGTCGGTGTGCAGCCCGTGCCGCCGCGCCGTCCTCCGCACCGCGACCGGATCAAACCACGCCGCTTCAACCAGAACATTTTTCGTCTCCGTTGTAATCATCGAGTCCCAGCCGCCCATGACGCCTGCCAAACCGAGAGGCTTTAGGTGATCGGCAATGATCAGGTCTTCCGGATCGAGTGTGCGCTCCACGCCGTCGAGGGTCTTCACCCGCTCGCCCTTCCGCGCCCGTCGCACCACGATGCCGCCTTCAATTTTGTCCAGGTCGAAGACGTGCGTCGGCTGGCCCATCGCTATCCAGGCGAAGTTGGTCGCGTCCACCGCGTTAGAAATTTGCTTTTGCTCCAGTAGACCAAAGTAAGTGGCTACCTCCGCGCCCGCAAACCAATCCCGTGAGGGGCCGATGGTGACGCCGCGCAGCACTCGCGCCGTAAACCGCCCGCAGGCGTCCTCGGCTTCAATGCGCACGGAAAAGGGCTTGGCGGTCGGCCGGAATTCCGGCAGAGCGAAATCCAGCACCGGCAGCGCCAGCCCATAGATCGCCGCTGCCTCGCGCGCCACGCCGTAGTGGTTCATCGCATCCACGCGATTGGTGGTGATGTCCATCTCGAAGAGCGAGCCGTTGCCCGAGCCGTTGCCCGAGCCTAAGTCGTAGATGCCCTCAACGGCAATGCCACGCAGGGTCAGATCTTCGGCGAGCCGTGCATCGTCCACCGGCAGTCCCGGCAAGTACGCTCGAAGCCATTTTGTAAGAATTTTCATTTGGGTTACCTTTTAGCGAGTTAGCGTGCGCTTTGCGCACGCTAACTTGCTGCTTCCAATCAAAAACCGCGCTTCCTCAAGCAAATTGCCCCAGGAAGCGCATATCGCCCGCAAACAACGACCCAATTTCACTAATCCCGTACTTCATCATCGCGATACGCTCGACGCCCATGCCAAACGCAAAGCCGGAAATCTTCTTCGGGTCGTAGGCTGGCTGCTTTTCCGCGGCAAACGCGAAGACCGCCGGGTCCACCATGCCGCAGCCCAGCAGCTCAATCCATCCCGAGTTTTTACATTTGCGGCAGCCTTTGCCTCCACAAAAAATGCAACTGATCTGCACATCCGCACTGGGCTCCGTGAACGGAAAGAACGACGGAAAAAAGCGCGTCTTTACCGCCGAGCCGAACAGGACCTTCATCGCGTGGTCCAGCGTTCCCTTCAGGTCGCTGAAGGTGATGTTGGTATCCACGCAGAGGCCTTCGACCTGGTGGAAGATTGGTGAGTGCGTCGCGTCGGCGGCGTCGTTGCGATGCACCTTGCCGGGAATCACAATCCGTACCGGCGGCGGCTGCGACTCCATCGTCCGCATCTGGACGGGCGAAGTATGGGTGCGCATCAGCAGCCGGTCGCGCTGCGGACGCCGCTCCTGCCCCGCCACCACCAGCGTGTCTTGCGTGTCCCGCGCCGGATGCCCAGGCGGAAAGTTCATGCTCTCGAAGTTGTAGTAGTCGGTCTCGACCTCCGGCCCCACGCCCACCGAGTAGCCCAGCGCCGCGAAGACACTGACAATCTCATTCAGCGTGCGCGTAATCGGGTGCTCGGCGCCCATCAGCCGTCGCGTCCCGGGCAGCGTAATGTCGATGGCCTCGCGAGCCAGCGCCGCATCCGTCGGTCCCGCGCCGAGCGCCTCGTCCAGCAAGGTCTCCACCACCGCCTTCAGCGCGTTGAAGCGCACGCCCAGCAGCTTCTTTGCCTCCCCAGGCGCAGCCTTCAGCCAGCGGCCGGAGATCTCGTTGAGCAGGCCCTGCTTGCGCCCCAGCCATTGCAGCTTGAAGCCGTCCACCGCCGCCTCATTGTCGAGCGCCGCGGCCGCCGCCCTCGCCTGCCGCTCCAGTTGGACAAACGCTGAGTCCAGCGCAGCCTCGTCAAATGCCGTCAAATTGGGAATCTCAATGTTCATATGCGTATACAAAAGGATAAATCACTGCATGGGGCGAAATCTTGTATTCTCATCTGCATGAAGCTTCTCCACCTGACTCTCGCTCTGTTTCTTGCCGCAGCCGTGACGGTCCCGGCCGCCGCCCAATACGCCGTTTACCCCCAGCAAGAGGGCTTCGTCGACGCCCACGGCGTGCTCATCTACTATGTGGCCTTCGGCAACGGCTCCCCGCTGGTCGTCCTGCACGGCGGTCCCGGCGCCAGCCACGACTACTTCCTGCCCTGGCTGCTGCCGCTGGCCCGCACCCACCGGCTCATCTTCATCGACGAGCGCGGCTCGGGGCGCTCCCAGCGCCTGCAAGACACCAGCCTCTACACCGTCGAGGGGGACGTCGAGGACTTGGAGGCCGTGCGCGTGGCCCTCCACCTGGGCAAAATCTCGCTGCTCGGCCACAGTTGCGGCGGCGTGCTGGCTCAGGCCTACGCCCTCAAGTACCAGCAGAATCTCTCTCACCTGATCCTCAACTCGACCTTCGCCTCCACGCGCGAGATGAACGCCGTGCTGGCTCGCGAGAAGGCCGCCATGCCTCCCGCCAAGCTGGCCCGCCTGAACGAACTCGAAGCAGCCGGCCTCTTTGGCAAAGGCGAGGTCTGGGAGCACGGCCGCTACCTGGCGGAATACGAGACGCTCGCCTGGGGTCCCGGTTACTTTCCCTTCCTCTTCGGCGCCCGCCCCGACTCCAACTACGACCCTGCCGGCGGCAACGCCCCCACCAACTGGGAGCTCTACCGCGCCATGTGGGGCTCGGACGGCGAGTTCGTCATCGACGGCAACCTGAAATCTGTCGAATACGTTGACCGCCTGCCAACGATTCACGTCCCCACGCTGATCGTGGCCGGCGACCACGACGAGTGCGACCCCAGCCTGAGCAAAGAGATGCACGAGAAGATCACCGGCTCGAAGCTCGTCATCCTGCCCAACAGCGGCCACATGAACTTCGTCGACCAGCCGGAGATGTGGCAGAAGGCAGTAGAGGGATTCTTAAGCGAGAAGTAATTCACTCCAAACGCAAAACGGCCCGGAATCCAGTGGACTCCGGGCCGTATCGTTGACTTGCTGACTCGCTCTTAGTTGCCAGCCTTCTCCGCGGCCAGAGCGATCTTGGCCTGATCGACCAAGCCGGTGAAGCCGGCCGGATCCTTGACGGCAATGTCGGCCAGGATCTTGCGGTCTAGCTCGACGTCGGCCTTCTTCAAGCCATTGATCAGTTGCGAGTAGCTGAAATTGTTCAGCTTGGCGGCGGCCGAGATGCGCACGATCCACAGCGAGCGGAACTGGCGCTTCTTCTGCTTGCGGCCGGTGTAGGCGAACTTCAGGCCGCGTTCGACGGCCTCCTGCGCTGCCTGATAGAGCTTGGACTTCGTAAGGAAGTAGCCACTGGCTCTTTCCAGAATCTTCTTGCGGCGGTCACTCCGCTTGGTGCTGCGTTTTACGCGGGGCATAGCGATTTCTCCATTTTGCGTTCGGTGATGCGGCTGGAGGCAGGAGGCCCAAACCCTTGCCGGGCGGGGCGGTACACCTCTTCACTCGCTTTTACAAGCCTGAATCTCTCGGTTCTCTGCGATGACATCCAAAAAAGGCTGCCGTCCGCAGTACCCGGGGGCCCGTGCAACGCGTTTGCCGGGGCCCGGCAGCACCCTCTCCGTCAGGAGAGAGCGCCACGATCAGGCGTAAGGAATCATGCGCGCTACCTTCTTGTAGTCGCCATCGGAAACCAGCAGGGTCCGGCCCAGCTTGCGTTTCGTCTTTGGCGCCTTCGAAGTAAGGATGTGCCGCGTCTTCGTCTGGCCCCGCTTGATCTTGCCGGTGCCAGTCTTGCTGAAGCGCTTGGCCGCGCCCGTATGGGTCTTCAACTTGGGCATTTTTCTTCTCGTCTTGAGCGGAGAGTTTCTCGCCCTCCACATGGCCCGTGAGACAGGACTTTCCCTGCCCTCTTGAGGCTTCAACCATTATAGCGCAAATCGACGGCCCTGGCCGAGCTCCTACTCGAAGTGGTAGAGCTTCACCTTCTCCGTAGTCAACTGCCTCGGAGTGAAGCGCCAGCCCTTACCCTGATCGTTCTCGTCTCCGTTGAGCCGTCGGCCAGGAATCCATTTTCCGTTCTCAAAGACTCCCTCATCGACCGCGGCAATGCCCACCTTCGGGCCGCTGGCCGCGAGCGGCGTGAACAAGACCCGGAAACCCTTGCCTGCGCCAATAAACTCATCTTTTCCGGTGGCCATGATGAGCCCGAAGCCGTTCTCCGCGTGGTTGCCGAAGATCTCGTCCAGAGTGATGTGCACCGTGTAGCCCTGCATCACGAAATCGACGGATGGACTTCCCTGGTTCAGTACAAAGCCATGCATTGTGCCATCGATCTGATGCGCCACGATGAGTGGCTCCAAAGTGGCCAGCAGGCGATAGCTCGCGGCGAGGTCGCCCTTGGGGTCCGCCTCATCTTCAATCGCGAAGGGAGAGAAGCCGAATCCGGCCTCCTCGCCCAGCGCATAGAAGACGTTAGCCGCGCCGGTGGTCCGGCCCTGGGCCTCGGGCATGAAGAGCGGATTGCCGTCGCGGTGGTAACGCCGGCACCAGTCGCTAAAGTTCGAGGCGTAGAGATCCGGCGCATAGAAGTCCAGGGCCGAGCCGGCGGCCTTCCAGATATCCATCACGCGCGGCTCCGGCCCGCCACTGGGATAGTCGCCCGGAGGGGTATTGTCCCCCATCAGCCAGGTGTTCACATACATGGGGATGTTGTAGGCGGCCTTGCCGCGCGCCGTCACGCCATGCACAAAGCGCGCATAGTTCCAGGCCATGAAGATCTCGTCGGCGCGCGCCGAGTCGCCAAAGACCTCAGCCCAGGCGCCCGCCATCTTATCTCCATTTGCGTCCCACAGCGCCTTCAGCTCCGGATAGAGCGACTCCCGATGAGCCTTCAGATAGGCGGTCAGTTCCGCCGGAACCGGGGAGGCAAAGGCCTTATCCGCAGCCTCGGAGTGGTCGCGCGAGCCTCCCAGCACGCCGACCTCGTTCTCCACCTGCATCATCAGCACGGTGTGGTCGCGGCTGTCGACTTCCTTGATGTGCTTCATCAGCGCGGCAAAGGCGCGCGCATCCGCCTCCTGAGTGGCCGCGCTGGCCGGGCTTAGAAGCTCAATCTCATTGCCATTCAGGACCACCCGCGGAAAGCGGCGCGTATCGCTCTTCACCCAGACCGGCGGATAGCTCGACATTCCGTTCTTCCACGAGGCCAGCCAGAGGAAGACCATGCGCTCGTGGGCTGCCCGCGCCTGGGCCAGCAGGCCGTCGACAAGCGTAAAGTCAAAGGCGCTTTCTCTGGGCTCGATCAGCTCCCAGCTCAGCGGAGTCACCACGGTGTTCAACCCCATCGCCTCCAGACTGGGCCAGATGGGCTTCATGTACTCCAGGTTCGACGAGGAGGAGTTGTGCAGCTCGCCCCCCAGTATCAGATAGGGACTGCCGTCCACGATGAGCTGCGTGGCCGCGCCGCGTTTTTCCAGATGCGGGGTTTCCTGCGAGAAGAGCGAAGCCGTTCCCAAACCGAGGAAGAGCGCAAAAATTGGCAACAAGAGAAGTCGGTTTTTCATAACGTCAGGCAGTCTATCACATGCTTCCTGTCCCGTTTCGGCGCACGGTTTCAAGTGCGTCTAGCGCCGCCTGATTTGCCGCGATCTTCCATTGTCCCGCGCAAAACCGCAGGCTAGTGTAAGGACGATGGCCGTTCTCTCTGTCGGTCTCGCAACCCGCTGCTAATCCGATCTGGGCATCGTTGTGCTGGAGCGGGCGCGCCCCGCGCATCGTGGGCACTCCTCCGCGCCGCGAGGAGGGCCACTGGCGCGAGGGCTTCATCTTCTAGCCGGTGCCGCCGAAGAGTACGCTCGGCCTGCGCTGGCTGCACTGAGAATAAAAATCACTCAAGAAATGCGTCGGCAGCGCTCAGAGTCCAGAGAGACTCTGAGCGCGGCCTGAATTGTTTGCGGGATGGAGCGGCTTACTGCACCTGCGGAACAGGCGATGCGGCTGGCTTCGCCTTGGGCGCTTCCTGTTTCTTCGAGGGCGCGATTATGGCGTGCAGAATCGTGCCTTCCATGCGCGGCATGAACTCGACGATACCCGCATCTCCGATGTCCTGAATCAGCCGGTTGATGATCGCGTAGCCCAGCTCGCGGTGGGCCATCTGGCGGCCGCGGAAGCGCAGGCTGGCCTTCACCTTGTCGCCCTCGGTGAGGAAGCGCACCGCCTGATTCTTCTTGGTCTGGTAGTCGTGATCGTCCACGGTTACGGAGAACTTGCACTCCTTGACCGTGATCACCTTCTGTTTCTTCTTGGCGGCGCGGTCGCTCTTCTCTTTCTCGTAGAGGAAGCGGCCGTAATCCTGGATGCGGCAGACCGGGGGAACCGCGCTGGGTGAAACCTCCACCAGGTCGAGGCCGCGCTCACGAGCTATCCTGAGCGCCTCAAAGGGCGGAAGAATTCCGAGCTGTTCGCCGTTTTCGTCGATGACGCGGATTTCGCGCGCACGAATCTTTTCGTTGATGCGGATAAAGGACTTGGCCGAACGTTTGTCGAGTGCGATGGTGCTCCTCCAAAAGTCGCCGTAGCCCGCCTCCCGGAGCTGCCGGAAGCGCCGCGGGCACAAGAGCGCAAACTGAGTATAGCATTGGCCCGGCTAAGCGGAACAAAGGGTTTGCAAGGAATTCTCGACTGCCGTCGCCTCAAGCGTTCCCTCGGCGTTCACTCCGCTGACCCGCAGCCACAGCAACCGGTTGGCTTCCTGCCGTCCCTGCAACTCCACCGGTAAAAAGTTTTCCGTCAGCGTGGCAGTCCGGCCACGCGCCTCCATCTCCGCCGGCGTGTGCAGCGTGATCGCCTCCAGCTCCCGGCCGATGAAGCGCGCACGGTGGGCCAGACTCTTTTCTACGGCAAGCGCGCGCAGGACGGCCATCCGCTCTCCGACCACCTCCGCCGGAACCGGCCGCTCGGCGTGCAGCGTCCAGCCCGGTGTTCCCGGTCGCGGCGAAAAGGGAAACAGATGCAGGTAGCCGAAGGGCAGCGCCTGGACTAGTGCCATAGTCTCCTCGAACTCGGCGTCGCTCTCGCCGGGAAAGCCCACCATCACGTCCGCGCCCAGCGTCAGCTCCGGTCCGCAGGCGCGCAGCAGCGCAACGACCTTCTTCGCGTAATGCCACGGCCGGTAGCGCCGGTGCATCCGGCGGAGCACCGCGTCGGAGCCTGACTGCAAAGGCAGGTGCGCATGACGCGCCAGCCGCGTTCCTCCAAACTCCTCCATCAACCCAATCAGCTCCGCGTCCCAATCCATCGGCTCAATTGAGCTGAGCCGCAGCCGAGGAAGCGGCGTTCTCTCGAATATCTTCCGTGCCAGCCCGGCCAGCGTCCGCGGAGGCGCGCCTTCGGAGTCAGAAAAATCCCGCCCCCAGCGCCCCAGATTGATCCCTGAAAGCACCAGTTCGTTTCCCCCGGCGGCCACAAACCCCTCCACCTGCCGTAGAACCACTGCGTGGGGCAGACTCTTGGACGGACCTCGCGTGGACGGGATGACGCAAAATGTGCAGCGGTTCTCGCAGCCCTCCTGGATTTTGAGGTTGGGCCGGGTCTGCGCGCCGGGCATGACCTGCGCGGCTTCGATAAAGGAGTGGGCAAACCGGTCGTCCGCCCAAATGGGAGACAACGCCTTACCCGCCAGCACCGACTCCACGCTGACCAGCACCTGCGGATGGTGTTGCATTCCCTCGGCGGCTAAAGCCGCATCCGCAGTGGGCGCTTCTTCGGCACGGCTGAAGCCATGCCCTTTCAAAGCCTCGCCTTCCCGGTCCCGAAGCAACTGAAAGACAATCTCCGGCGCAAGGGCTTTGTGGCTGTTGCCCACCACGGCGGCCACTCCAGTCAACCCCGCCAGCTCCTCCGGCGCGCGCTGCGCGTAGCAGCCGGTCACCACGATCCTAGCCTCCGGATTCAGCCGGTGCGCCCGGCGGATGAAGGCCCGCGCCGCCCGGTCAGCCTCCGCCGTCACGCTGCACGTATTGACGATGACCACATCCGCCACAGAGGGCTGCCGCACGCAGTGCCCCGCGGCGCGCAGCCGCTCGCTGACCGCCTCGCCATCGGCGCGCGCGGCCCTGCATCCGAAATGCTCCACATGAAAGGTGGACGCCATGCTTTCAGTCTAAGACCTGCCCACTACGGCTGCCGGATACTCCAAGTCTTCAGCGGGAGTTCGCCAAACAAAACGGGGCCGGCTTGGCACGTTGATGCCAAACCAGCCCCGTTTTCTGGCTCAAATCCGGTTGAAACTCAGGCCACCAGCCTGCGCTTGATCAGTCCGGCCAGGCCCAGCAGGCCACTACCCAGCAGCAGAAAGCTCGACGGCTCCGGCGTCGCAACAGGGCTGCCATCAATCTGGAAGGCCGTTTCGGCAGAGTCGGGAATCACAGTCAGGCCTGTGGGGATGGCGCTATTGCCTTGTGCGAGAGGTGCCGTTGCAGGGTTATAGGTGAAATCCCAGCTCTGTAATGTGGAAGGGTCCGTCTCTACGGCAACCAGCCAGTAATTGCCCGCTGCCAAATCGCAGGCGACTCCGCTACAGGTGAAGGTAACCAGCCCGCCAAGACTATAAACCGAAGGGATCGTTCCGACCTGCGTCAACGACGCAAGAACACTATCCGGCGATCCGCCGTTGTCGGATTCGATGTACACATCTACCGGTGTGTCGGGACCATAGTAGTTGGCCATCGCGAGAACCGCATCCGAGACGGTGGCCGCAGACGTGAGGGTGAAGGGATTGCCTTCCACTACACCACCGAAGTCACCGGGGCCGGAAACACTCCAACCCGCGTAAGCGTCAAACGAATTGCTGGGCACCAGCGTAGTAAAGAGGCTGTCGGCGGAGGCGGGTAGAGAGACCATCGCGACCACCAGGCTAAGGAACAACACTGCAAGAGCTGCTCTTTTCACGATCATTCCTTTTAGATTCAAAATCTCACACTCCAAGACCTTCAGGCCGTCAGCTTGCGCTTGACGAGGCTGACCAGCCCCAACAGGCCGCTGCCCAGCAGCAGGAAGCTGGAGGGCTCCGGCGTCACCGAATCAGGCGAGCCCAGGATTTGGAACGTTTCCGAATTCGAGCCGGGGTTGCCATTCGCGCCATTCAAATCATAAGGGGAGTATCCATTTCCGGCCTGGGCTGCATCCGAGGGGCCGTTGCTGACATCCCAGTACACGGGATCGCCATACACAGTCACTGCATTCTGCAGTTGCAGATAGTAAGTTCCCGCGGCCAGTGACAAACCGGGAAGGGAGAAAGACTCCTGATCGAGATCATAGTAGTCAAAAGCTTGCGTGCCGGTATAGGTGTCAGTCACGCTGGCCGTCCCCGAGCCTTCCGTATTGCCGCCAAAAGCAGTATCCGTGATGAGCCAGTCCACGTTCGTCATCGTGTCACCCGGGCTGAGCCACGCAACCAAGTTAACGCCGGTGAGTGTGGAATTGGAGGCCAGTGTAAATGAATCAGCGACCTCCCATCCGAAATTGATGGTAAAACCCCCGTTGCTGTTCAATCCGTAGCTGGTTGGCGTGGTGTTATCGTACAAGGTTGAGTCTGCCATGGCGGGAACCACGGCAAGCGCGCCAACCAGGCTGAGAAACAAGACTACCAGACCCATTCTTTTCATGATCGACTCTCCGGCGTTCAAACGGTGAGGCCTAAGGGGAAGGCCAGGGGAAGGATATGTTTGTGGGCATATCGTCTTCGACTCACAGCCGCGCGCACGCAACCGGAGTATTGCTTTACATGCACGTCAGGCTCCAATATGAAATGCTTAATTATCAACAACATGAGCTATATAGGAATAGACGATATGCAAACATTTGCAACTTTATTAGCGATTTAATCTCTCTTATTGGATAAACTGACTCTAATTACAGTATTGGAAACAAAGCCATTTCCTGGTCTGAAATCTCAGCGCCGATTCGTTTCCATCCGCCTTCAAACGCAAAACGGCCACCCCGAAGAGTGGCCGCTGCTGTTTTGCCAGGTAAAGCTCCTTACCGCTCGCTCTTCCAGTTGATTAGGTCGCCAAGGGTCGTGGTGGAGCTGGAGACGGGAGCCTTGTGGGCATCCTTCTTGTAGGTCTCCACCTGGGCGCGGCTGGCTTCGTGGTGGCCCACGGCGCGCAGGCTCAAGCCTACCTTCTTCTCTTCCACGTTGATCTTGATGATCTTGAACTCGTGCTCCAGGCCGGTTTCCAGCTTGGACGGTCCGCCGCCTTCGTCGCCAGCCTCGGAGATGTGGCACAATCCCTCCACGCCCTCCGCGATCTCGACAAACGCGCCGAACTGCGCCGTCCTGAGCACCTTGCCGTGAACCTGGTCGCCGACACGATGCGTGGCGAAGAAGCTCTCCCAGACGTCAGGCTGCAACTGCTTGATGCCCAGCGAGAGGCGGCGATTCTGCGGCTCCACGCCGAGAACGACTGCCTTCACCTTCTCGCCCTTCTTCACGATCTCAGAAGGATGCTTGACGCGCTTGGTCCAACTTAAATTGGACACGTGCACCAGGCCGTCGATTCCGTCCTCGATTTCGATGAAAGCGCCGAAGTCGGTCAGGTTGCGCACCCGGCCCTCGACGATGGTCCCGGCGGGGTACTTTTCCGTCAGGTTTTCCCAGGGATTCTCGAGCAACTGCTTCATGCCCAGGGAGATGCGGCGATCGGCGGGGTTGACGCTCAAGACAACGGTCTCGACTTCGTCGGCCGGCTTGACCAGCTTCGACGGATGCTTCAAGCGCTTCGACCAGGTCATCTCGGAGAGGTGAACCAAGCCCTCGATGCCTTGCTCCAGTTCGACAAACGCGCCGTAGTCGGTGACCGAAAGCACGCGGCCATGCACATGCGCGCCTACCGGGTAGCGCTCGGTCGCGTCCAGCCACGGGTCGGGCGTCAACTGCTTGAAGCCCAATGAAACCCGCTGCTTGTCCTTGTCGAACTTGAGCACCTTCACCTGGATCTCATCGCCCACATTCACCAGGTCGCGGGGATGGGTAAGGCGGCCCCAGCTCATGTCGGTGATGTGCAGCAAACCGTCAATCCCGCCCAGGTCAACAAACGCGCCGTAGTCGGTGAGGTTCTTCACCGTGCCGGTGAGCACAACGCCCTCGCCCAACTGCTTGAGCGTTCCGGAGCGCTTGGCGTTCTGCTCTTCTTCCAGAATCTCCTTGCGGCTGACCACGACATTGCCGCGCTTCTTGTTCAGCTTGATGACGCGGACTTCAATCTGCTGGCCAATATAGCCATCGAGGTTGCGGACGGGGCGAATCTCCAGTTGTGAGCCGGGCAAAAATGCCTTCAGCCCGATGTCCACCGTCACGCCGCCCTTGACGCGGCTGACCACCGTGCCCATCATTGGCGTCTTGTCGGCGGCGGCTTTCTCAATCGCATCCCAGACGCGCAAACGCTGCGCCCGCTCGTAGCTGGCCAGGTAGCCGCCTTCCGGCTCCTCGCGCTCGATCACCACGTCAATCACGTCGCCGGGCTGAAACTTCACCGCACCGGTGTGATCCAGAACCTGCTCCAGAGGCACCAGCCCCTCGGACTTCAGGCCCACATCAATGACCAGGTGCTTGTCCGTCGCCTTGATCACCGTGCCGGAGACAATCTTGTCGCCAAAGGCTTCTACGGCGGCAGCCTCGGCGGCCTGTTCGCGTTCGAAGGCCTCCAGGGCTGCGGAGAAGTCGTCCATGGCATCCAGGCTGTGCTCCGCGCGCGCGGTCTTGGCGGGCGCCGGCGCCGCGGCAACCGGTTCAGCTGCTGGCGCCGCGGTAACCGGCTCGACCGCTTGCGGTTGAGGTGCGACTACAGCCTGCTCTGCCTCGGGAGCCGCTTCGGCGACGGGAGTTGCTTCGACTACAGGGGCCGCTTCGGTTTTGGCTCGATGAGTTTTTGCTTTGGCACGCGGCGCCGCTTTGACAACAGGCGTCTCAATCACGGCTGCGGGCTCTGCTGGCGCGGGAATTTCCGTTGCAACTGGAGCGGTTTCAGCCTCTGCCGCGGCTTCCACCACGGGCACGGCCTCGGCTACAGGCTCGGTTGGGGCATCGGCGTCCAGCACGGGGTTTTCGACTGCTTCGGCGGTCTCAGGGTTGGACGTGGATTCGGGCAACGGCTGTTCTTGCTCCGTCGCAGGTTCGAGGGTTGGGATTTCCAATGCAGTGTTCAGGGTTGTACTCTCGGTTTCGGGATTGAGGAGTTTTGCCATCACGTGCCAGCTCCGGGATTCCTTGCTCCCGCGACGCAAACAAGCTTGCCGCTGGGGGTGGTCCCTTGGTTGCGATTGCCGTCAACCAGGGAAGCCGGAGGCCATCTCCCGGCGCGCAAACACGTGCCTGTGATTAGGTCGTATCACAAGGGACACTTCTCCCAGCCGATCAGGCTGGCGTGGAAGGCGTCTGGTCTCCTTGGGATACACCCGGCAGGCATCGGCTTGCTGGAGGGCGGCCGCAACTCGCTGCTGGAATCCGCGCAGCAAGCTACGCTCATCAGTGTAGCAACCGCAGCTTTGGACCGTCAATGCAACAAATTGGCACAAACCGCATTGTCAGCGATAATTCACACGCGCCGCGGGGGAAACAATGGAGTTGCGGGCCGTCGGGTGCCTCACCCTCGCGATGTCTTTGTTTTTACCGTCATCGGGGTCCCCAGCGACTCGGGGTCCCCAACGAGCGATCTTTGATCGTTGGGGTGAAGGGACAGGTCTTCGTCGCTGGGGTGATCGAGGGTGGGAATCAGCGCACCTTCCGCGCAATCACCCTCTATACTGATGCAGACGGAACTCCACCCATGGACCAACTCTTCACGCCCTGGCGCTATGCCTACATCACCTCAGCCGACAGCGCCGCCCGCCCCGGTGTTCCTGCGAGCCTTGCGGCCTGGCCCGGCGACCACCACTGCGTCTTCTGCAACCTGATCGCGTGCATCGATTTTGCGATGGCTCAGGGCATGGACGCAGAGGAGGCCGAAGCCGCCGGCGGGCTTGTCTATCGCGGCGAGCACTGCTTTGTCTGCCTGAATGCGTATCCGTACACCTCCGGCCACGTGATGATGATGCCCTATGCGCATCTGGACCGGCTGGCGCAACTGCCCGCCGAAACTGCCCACGAACTGATGGATCTGGCGCAGCGGACCGAGCAGGTGCTGGACGGTCTCTACCACCCGCAGGGCTTCAATTTTGGATTGAATCTGGGGCGGGCCGGCGGCGCGGGGGTTGCCGGCCATCTTCATCTGCACGCCATGCCCCGCTGGCTGGGCGACACCAACTTCATGACGACAATCGCCGAGACGCGCATCCTGCCGGAAGATTTGGAGACGACCTGGAAGCGGATGCGGGGGGCATTTGCGGAGGCGCGGAGTTAGTGAGTTAGCCACGCTGTGCGGGTATTCGCGGAATTAGCGGTGTTAGCTTGGCGTCGCATCTTCACTGTTCTCCTCCGCCTCTGCCGCCAACGCCAGCCCTGGCTCCTCGACATCGACTACAACGAGCAGACTCTTGGGAAGTGACTTAGCTGTTCGCACCCCGAGTTGCTTAAGCTTCTCAACTTGGCCTATCAGATTGCCATCGGCGGCCTTGAGTTTGTCCATTGCATCTTCATAAACTTCCTTAGTGCCCTGCAAGCTCTTGCCGATCTTTTCCATATCTGAGACAAAGCCGACAAACTTGTCGTAGAGCAATGCCCCACGCTTCATCACATCCTTGACATTGCGAACTTGCTGCTCTTGCCTCCAAAGGTTTTCCACGATTCGAACCACGAAAAGCACAGTCGTGGGACCGGCAAGCAAAACGCCCTTCTGATATGCATCAAGCCAGAGTCCATCATCCTCCTGCATGGCGAGCATGAAGGCCGGTTCAATGGGAACAAACATTACCACAAAGTCGGGGGATTGAATGCCGGAAAGCCGATGATAATTCCGTCCGGCTAATTCAGCATAATGGTTTCTCACGCTTGCTAGATGGCGTTTGAGGGCCGCCTTGCGCTCCTCATCGGTACCGGCTTTGAGGAAATCGTTGTAGGCGTTAATTGAGACCTTTGAGTCGATAATAAGATGGCGTCCTTCAGGTAGTTTTACCACCACGTCCGTCTGACGACGCTGTCCCGGTGCGTCTCCCTCAGCGTCTTCAACAAAGCTCTGCTGAAAAGTGAAGTGCTTGTCCTTCAGGAGACCAGAGTTTTCGAGAATATCGAGCAGAATGATCTCTCCCCAATTGCCCTGGGCCTTTGTGTCGCGTCGAAGCGCAGTTGCCAGATTATGGGCTTCATCGGAGAGTTTCTTATTCAGTGACTCAAGGCCTTTTAGTTGTGCGGTTAGTTCAGTCCGGCCCACCAGACTCTCCTTTTCCACAGCTTCTACTTTTACTCGAAACTCGCTCAGATCGCGTGAAAGTGGATTAAGCACATGCGAGAGGCTCTCCTTGCTCTGCTCGGTAAAAACTCTGGAGTTCTCCTTCAAAATCTCATTGGCCAGCACCCTGAATTGGTTAGTGAGCCGCTCGCCGTCGCCTCGTTCGTTGGCTAGATCGGTCACAAGTTTGCTATTCAGTCCAGTAAGCCGCAGAATTTCACGGTCCTTTCCATCCAACTGTAGTCTTGCTCCTTCCAATTGGGCATTCCGTTCCGCCAGAGTGTTGAGCCGCTCAATAGCCAGCGATTCAAAGCCCGCCCGTGCCGACGACTCGACCTGTGCCTTCGTGAGTTCGTCCCGAACACCCGCCAGTTCCGCCGCCAATTCAGCGCCGCGGCGTTCATTCTGCGTCGCCGCTGTTTTGGCAGAAGAAGCTTTCTGCCAAAAGAAAAGCGCAATTCCAGCAAGCGCGATAGCGACTCCGGCAATCAAAATAGTTAAACTTTCCACGGAAAAAATCCTCTTCGCCTAATGTACGCCTGTTTTGAGGGCTTTTCGCTTATTTGAGCAAGTTTTCTGTTCCCTGATCCCTGTTCCCTGTTCCCTGCTTTACACGCCTCGGCGCGCCCGATAGACTTGGAATTCGGGGAACCGCGAGATTTTTTGGACGGGGCAGTTGTGTTCCTGTGCCTTGAGCCGGTATGGTAAACAAGCGGCGCCTGAAAAGGCGAGCCCCGGAGAGATTCCGAATTCAAGAGGAGAAGCACGCATGGCCGTTGCAGACAAGATCAAACAGATTATCGTCGAGCAGTTGCAGGTCGACGAGGCCGAAGTCACCCCCGGAGCCAGCTTTCAGGAAGACCTGGGCGCGGATTCGCTGGACGTAGTCGAGCTGGTAATGCAGTTCGAAGAGGCCTTCGACATTGAGATTCCCGACGAGAGCGCCGAGAAGATCAAGACCGTCAAGGACGCGATTGACTACATCGAAAAGAACGCGAAAGGCGGCAAGTAGCCCTTGAGCCGCCGAGTCGTCATCACCGGTCTGGGGCTGCTCTGCGGTGTGGGCAACACCGCGCCCCAGGTCTGGCAGCAGCTTATGGCCGGCGCCAGCGGCATGGGGCCCATCACGGGCTTCGATACTACTGGCTTCACGACCACTTTCGCCGCCGAGGTCAAGAACTTTGACCCGCTCGAGTTTGTGGACAAAAAAGAGGCGCGCAAGATGGCTCGCTTCATCCACTATGCCCTTGCCGCCACCCAGGAAGCCCTGGCTCAATCCGGTCTCCAGATCACCTCGGAGATTGCAGAACGGGTGGGAGTCTTTATCGGCTCGGGCATCGGCGGCTTTGAAATCATTGAGCGCGAACATACGAACCTGATGCAAGGCGGCCCGCGCAAGATTTCACCCTTCTTCATTCCCGCGGCCATCGTCAACATGGCGGCCGGCCAGGTGAGCATCCGCTACGGCGCGACAGGGCCGATCTCGGCGACCGCGACGGCCTGCGCCACCTCTGCCAATGCGATCGGCGACTCGGCGCGCATGATCCTGCATGGCGACGCCGATGTGATGATCGCCGGCGGCGCGGAGGCTGCGGTCACGGCTTTGTCGGTGGGCGGATTCGCGTCGATGCGCGCGCTTTCCACGCGCAACGACGAACCCACCCGCGCCAGCCGGCCCTTTGACAAGGACCGCGACGGCTTTGTCATCGGCGAAGGCGCGGGCATTCTCATTCTTGAGGAGCTGGAGTTCGCCAAGGCGCGCGGCGCAAAGATTCTGGCCGAGATCATCGGCTACGGCATGAGCTCCGACGCCTACCACATCACTGGAATCGCTCCCGAAGGCCTGGGAGCGCAACGCAGCATGAGGGCCGCGCTCAAGGACGCCGGCATTCAGCCGGAGGCGGTGGGCTACGTGAATGCCCACGCCACCTCGACCCCGGCCGGCGACGGCAATGAATCGCAAGCCATCGAGGCGGTCTTCGGCGAACACGCGCTGAGTCACACGCTCAAGGTCTCGGGCACCAAGTCGATGCATGGGCATTTGCTGGGCGGCGCGGGAGGACTGGAGGCCGGCATCACCGTGCTGGCGCTGGTCAACCAGATGCTACCGCCGACCATCAATCTGGAAAACGTTGATCCCGAGTGCCATCTGGACTATGTGCCGAACAAGGCCATCGCCCACAGCTTCGACATCGGCCTGTCGAATTCCTTCGGCTTCGGCGGCATCAACGCCTCGCTGATCATGCGGCGCTGGACGGAGTAAATTCAGTTTTTAGTTGTCAGTTGTCAGTCACAAACGCCAACAGCGCGAATCCTGTCCGGGTTCGCGCTGTTGGCTTTTAAGAGCATCCGTACAATAAAAGTTTTGTAACACGGCTCGACTTCAGTCGTGCCGCAAAGAAACCAAAACAACGGTCGGGCTTTAGCCCTTGAGACAATCAAGTCGAGCCGAAAGTACCGTAGTTTGGTTCTTTGAAAGTTAAAATAATTTCAGGCTTTTCAGCCCATCGCCGCCGCAATTCCCACGCCAACAATGGTGCCGATCACCCACCAGCCGAAGACCGCAAAATAGCCAGAGCTGCGCTTGACGCCCGCCACTGCCGCAACGCCGATAGATGTCAGTATCAGGCACCAGATCATCATTCCATCCAACGCAGTCAAAAACGAATAAAGGGCCAAGGGAGTTTCGCTACGGGGAAAGAATGCTCCAATGTTTGTCGGGGCGGGATTGTGGATATTGAATACTTCCGGTTCCACGCCAGCGTAGAGCGTAATGGTCGCAAGGAGCCATCTGATAGGCCATAGAACAAGGCCAGCATAGAGCGTGACTGTGAAAAGTTGGCCAAACATGGCCTTGCCACCAAAGCCGAAGTTGATCGTGGCCAGCAAAACTCCAGCTACGACGAGATCCCAAAGAACGATGAACAGCGGAGATAGCGCGGAAGTGACAGCCTGGGTGATCGGCGCCCGTTGCTCCTGTTGCGCTCTCTGCTCAGGAGGCATCCGCTCCATCATCTGCTTGGCAAAATCCGGTGCGTTCCGTTGTTCGTTTTCCGCAACAACCTTCCACGTAACCTGTGAGGATACCGCTCCGAAATAGATCGCATACGACAGGACCATTAGGATCAGTGGCATCCACCAACTCCGGTTGCCGCGCTTGATGTCTTCGAAGGTCTTCGACGGCGCGGTGAAGGTATTCGTTACGCGCTGCCACTGGGAAAGGCCGGGTGCTTCTCCGGCCGCAGGTTGAACATTCATATCGCTCATGATTCCGCCTCGCAAAGACCCATGGGTCCCTGGCCGAGATTGTAACCTTGGAGGGTATACCTGGCGCAATAATAATCTGATTTAGCCGGGATTAAAGCCCTGACCTGCCTGCTTTGGCCACCGCTGCCGTGGCCTGCGCCGCCGGCTTGCGCGCCGGTTTGGGCGGCGCATAGCTCTTGTAGATAGTGATGTGGAAGCAGGCCTGGCGGAACTCCTCCTCGACGTCGATCTTGCCGGCCGTTTCCTGCGGCAGCAGCCAGGCGCGCATCCATCCGATCTCCTGGCGGGTGAGGCCCTGCTTGGCAATGTCGATGCTTGCACCGGTCAAATGCGGGCTGGCGACGTCGCCCTCGGCCGCCGTGGCGTTTCCGTTCACCTTCATCAGTTGCTTTTGATAGGCGACGGTGCGCACCGCCGAGCTGACTTCAAGGGGATGGTGAAATTCAGCCGCATGGGCGCGGGCGAGGTCGTTGAGAAAGCTCGCCGTCCAGGGGCGGCAGTAGCGGCGGTTCTCGGGCAGATTCTGGTTCACGTTGAGCGCGGAGGAGACCGGAACCGGCACCAGCATCTTGCGCGCGATGCGATCGGCAAGATCGTCGTCGTCCTCAATGCGCTCCAGGCTGTCGTCCTCGGTCTTCTCGTTCTGCCGGAGCAGAGATTCATACGAGCCGCGTAGCGGCAGCGGCATCGCCCTCCGCGTGGTTGGCAGAGAAGCGTCTTCGACGGCGGACGGCTGATTTGCGGATTCACTGCCGGCGGCTTCGGCTTCGACGCGCGGCTGCGCGCGGTGTAGCCTAAGCACGACCGAACGCAGATGCCCAACGGTCATACGGCTCCTGGACCGCGCTTTGACCTTCTGTACAGCGGGCTTCTTCTTGTTGTGCGCACCGCGGGATGCCACCGTGGACGAGGCTCGCCCGTGCGTCCGGGCCGCATGAGCGGCGGGAGCACTGAGGGTGGTCGTGATGAGCACAGCCAACACGAGAAGGATGAAGGAGGTTCGGCGCATGGTGAGCGCGCGAAGAATCCAGAGCAACTTCAGTCTAAGCCCCTTTGCTTTGCATTCCGAGTACCCGCGAAGGTGCGCTTTTGTCTGATAACGCGCCGCCCGGTTGTCAAGCCTGATTCGGTGAGCGTGCAGTGCGGGTGGCGGCCCAGGCGATCAGCAGGATGCCCGCGAGGACCGAGGCGGCGCTGGCCAGTTGCGCATTAGACAAGCCCCAGAGGACTTTGGGGTTGCGGCGGAGAAACTCGACCAGGAAGCGGGCGGCTCCGGTGAGCAGCAGGTACTGGCCGACGATGGCGCCAGTTGGTTGAGGCTTGCCGGCGCGCCACCATAGCCACGCGCCGATGAGCAGCCCGGCGGCCAGTTCGTAGAGCGGAGTGGGGTAGACGGGGACGAAGACCGGTTCGATGCCGTGCGGGAAGGCCATGCCCCAGGGCGTAAAGGTAAAGGAGAGGAGATGCACCGGCTGGATGGGGATGCCGTAGCAGCCGTCGCCGGAGAGGAAGCAACCGATGCGGCCGATGCCGTAGCCGATGGCGGCGGCCGGAGCGGCCAGGTCGAGCGTGCGCAGAGCGCCGATCTTCGCCCACCAGCCCTGAAAAAGCAGCGCGGAGATGCCGAAGGTCAGGCCGCCGAACCAGGCGAAGCCGGCCGTGTCCCAGAGCACGCTCCAGCCCATTTCGCGGAACTCGATAGGCGTGTCTATGACGTGCCACAGCTTGGCGCCTATGATGCCGGCCACCAGGGCAACTGCCACCATGGTCATCGCATCGGCCCCTTGATCCTTCACCGTGACGCGGGCGCGGCGGAAGCTGCGGTCCATGACAAACGCAGCGGCCACGGCGGCCAGCCACATCATCAGCCCGAAGGTATGAATGGTAAAGAACCCGAGATGAAGATTCGGCAGCATCTTGCTCAAGTATAGACGCGCTGGCGGCACGGAGCGTGACGCGGGGGTTGAAACCCCGCCTCCCTCCGGACTGACCTTTTCCACGCCTGTGTAGCCGTTCATCAGGATTCATTCCTCCATTTCTCCCGTATTTTCTATCGAAGCCCGCTATGGGTTCCGTTTCAGGACAGTTTCGCTTCCTGCTGTCCGCAATTGCTTCATTCATGGTTTTTTTCTGTTCACTTCTCACTGATTTCGCCGGAAACGCGATGGAATAGAGGTAGACGTCCCCAAGCACTCCATGGGGTTCGTCAGCGCGGCTTGCGGCAGTTCGAGGGCTCGTGGCTTGTCGAGGGTTCGTGGCTCTTCGAGATTGCCTGGCGCATCGGGATCAAGGGGAAGACGGGAATCGGTCCGGCCGCGAAAGGACTGTGCGGACAGGGGGAGATGCGGTGATCCGGCAGGCAATATCGTGCGACATCTGCGGAACGGAGAAGAAGCAGACGAACCACTGGTTTGTGGCCTATGACCAGGGAGAGGAGCTGCGGGTGAGCGGGTGGAACTCACGCAACCGGCTGCGCCCGGGATTTAAGCATCTGTGCGGGCAAACCTGCATGCACAAGCTGCTGGACGAATTCATGGCCCGGGCCTTGACGGCGCGTGTGCCGCAGGCAGCCCAAATCGATGTCGATGACGAATACATGGAACAGTCTATGGGCGCTGACACCAGCCTGACCTCGAACGCGGCCTACGAGGAAGTCGAGTCTTCCGCACGGCTGATCACCATGCCGAAGCCGGCTGCTTCCGCGGGACTATAACCGCGCCCGCACCGGTTGCGCCGGCGCGGCCGGCCGCTACCGCTTAGTTCATCGTAAGCAGAGTTAGCGATGTTAGCGGTGTTAGCGGTGTTAGCCTGGCGCGCTCGCCTTCTCGCTAACTTCAGAGGAAAGTGAGGTTGCCCCATGTGGCTGGATTTGTTGCTGATTCTTTTGGCCATCTCTCCCTTGATGCGCACCACCAGGTTTCTTGTGCGCAACTCCGGAACCCTGTATGCGCGCGGGGATGAGGAGATTACTGCGTTGCCGGCGCGCCTGCAAGCAGCGCCAGCAGGCCGGCCTCATCCAGCACCGGAAGCTTGAGTTCACGCGCCTTGTCGAGCTTGGAACCGGCCTCTTCGCCGGCCACCACGTAGCTGGTCTTCTTGCTCACGGAGCTTGCGGTCTTGCCTCCGGCGGCCTCGATCCTGGCCTTGGCCTCGTCGCGGGTGAGCGTGGGCAGCGTGCCGGTGAGCACGAACATCATCCCCGCCAACTGTGTTGAGCGCTGCTTCTTTTCCGCCGTCATCTCCACCCCGTCGGCGATGAGAGTTTCAATGAGGGCCTGGTTGGCCGGCTGCGCAAAAAACTCGCAGATAGCCTGCGAGATGCGCGGACCAACCTCTTCGACGCGCTCCAGCTCTTCGGCTGTAGCCGCTCTGAGCGCGTCGATGGAGCCGAACTCCTCTGCCAGCAACTCCGCGGTTCGCTCGCCGACAAAGCGAATGCCCAGGCCCATCAGCACGCGCGCCAGCCCGGCCTTTTTGGAGAGTTCAATCTCTTCTAGCAGTGCATCCGTCGATTTTTCCGCAAAGCGGTCCAGAGCGATCAGGTCTTCTTTCTTCAAACTGTAGAGATCGGCGACGCTGTGCACCAGGCCTCGTTCGAGCAACTGCTGCACCACCGCCTCGCCCAACCCCTCAATGTTCATCACTCCGCGCGAGGCAAAGTGCAGCAGGCTTTCGCGCAGCTTGGCTGGGCAGTCGGCGTTGACGCAGCGAAAATCCACCTCGCCCTCGGCGCGGACGACGGCGGAGTGGCACTCCGGACATTCTGTCGGAAACGTAAAGTAAAACGCTCCGCGCGGATGCTCGGCGTCTTCTATCACTTCGACGACCTTGGGAATCACGTCGCCGCCGCGCTCGACTTTGACCGTATCGCCCAGCTTCAGTCCCAGCCGCTCGATGAAGTCGGCGTTGTGCAGCGTGGCGCGGCTCACGGTGGTGCCGCCGATGAAGACCGGCGTAAGTTCCGCCACCGGGGTCAGCTTGCCGGTGCGGCCCACCTGCACGGTGATGGCGTTGACCTGCGTGATGCCGGATTTTGCGGTGAATTTATAGGCGATCGCCCAGCGCGGGGCGCGGCCGGTGTACCCGAGGCGCTGCTGCGTCGAGTGCGCGTCCACTTTGAAGACGACGCCGTCGATCTCGTAGCCGAGAGTCGAGCGCGCGGCCTCGGCGGCGTCGATGAAGCGGGTCATCTCATCGACCGAGGCGACCAGCTTGCGATGCGCATTGACGCGGAAGCCGAGAGCGGCCAGCGTGTCGAGAGTGGTGCGCTGGCCCTGCGGCCAGTACTCGCCCTCAACCAACAGGAAGTAAGCGTAGAAGTCCAGGCGGCGATTGGCGACGATGCTCGGCTCCAGCGTGCGCAGCGTTCCGGCGGCGGCGTTGCGGGGATTGACGGCCGGCGCTAGGCCCTCACTCTCGCGTTCCTCATTCAAGCGCAAGAAGGCGGCTTCGGGCATCACCGCCTCGCCGCGCACTTCAAAGGCTGGCGGCAGGCTGGCGGCTTTCAGTTTTTCGGCGGGGATCGTGAGCGGCACACTACGGATGGTGCGGATGTTCGAGGTCACGTCTTCGCCGGTCTGGCCATCGCCGCGCGTGATGCCGGTCGTCAGCTTTGAGCCGCCGTCAGTCGTCGGCTCAAAGCGCAGCGCCACGCTCAGGCCATCCATCTTGAGTTCGGCCATGTACTCTACCGGTAGTGGGCCGGCCAGCTCGCGGCAGCGGGCCTCCCACGCGGCCAGCTCTTCTGCGGAGTAGACGTTGTCCAGGCTGAGCATGGGCCGCGAGTGCGCGACCTTGCGGAAGCCCTCGGCGGGCTTGCCGCCCACGCGCTGGGTGGGCGAATCCGGCGTGAGCAGCTCGGGGTGCGCGGCTTCGAGCTGTTTGAGCTCGTTCATCAGCGCGTCGTATGCGGTGTCGCTGATCTCCGGCGCGTCAAGAACGTAGTAGAGGTGCTCGTGGCGGCGCAGTTCGGCGCGCAACTCGGCAGCTCGCCGGGCCGAGGCTGAGCCTGGAAATGAATCTGGGTTGTCTCGTTCACCCATGAGGTGAATTATAGGAGGCCGCGGGGCAGGATAGTATGGTTGGCAGAGCGCTATGGAACCTATCACTCACTTTCTTACCGGAGCATGCATCGGCCGCGCGGGGCTGAACCGCAAGACAGCCTACGCCACGCTGGCTGCCGTGCTGGCCGCCGAGGCCGCCGACATCGACATTCTGTGGTCCTTTGCAGGGCCGGTCGAGGAGCTGAAGCACCATCGCGGAATCACCCATACGTTCATCGCCGTGCCGGTGGTGGCGGCGGCGGCGGTGGGCGTGGTGTGGCTCTACGACCGCTGGCGGCGGACACGGCCTTCTCGCAAGGCCAACGCCATCATCCAAAACGCAAAAGCACCACCACTCCGCTGGGGCTGGGTTTATTTGGCGGCGCTGCTCTCCGCGCTGAGCCACCTGCTGCTGGACTGGACGACCAACTACGGCGTGCGGCCCTTCTTCCCCTTCAATCCGCACTGGTACGCGGGCAGCTTTGTCTTCATCGCCGAGCCTGTGCTGTGGGCGCTGCTTGCGCTGGCAATGATCATGCCGTGGCTTCTGGGCCTGGCCGATTCCGAGATGGGCGCCAGGAAGAAACAATTTCGCGGGCGGGGATGGGCAATCTTCGCGCTGACCGGGATGGTCTTGCTGTGGGGCTGGCGCTGGGCGGAGCAGGGGCGGGCGCGGATGCTGGCCGAGAATGCCGGGATCGCCACGGCGCCAGTGAAGCGTATGGCTCTGGAGCCCTACCCCATCAACCTTTTCCACTGGCACGCGATTCTGGAGACCGAGGCGTATTACCAGACCGCCGAGATCAACACCCTGAGCGGGGGGATTGCGAGCGACCCGCGCCGGGATGTGCTCTACAAGCCGTCCGCGACCGCGGCTACCGAGGCCGCCAAGCGCACGCTGCTGGGGCAGGTTTATCTGGACTGGGGCACGTGGGCTGTGGCGCGCGATGTGGGGCAGGTGGCAGCGCCCGGCCTGGCTCCGCCGCAGTTGCCGCTCAATCGCACCTGGACGACCGTGCGGTTTACCGATCTGCGCTTTGATTACTCCTACCTGGGTACGGACCGGAGCCCCAATCGTTCGCCTTTGGATGGCTGGGTCTACATCGTGGATGGCCGTGACGAGGCGGGCGAGGCGATGAACGGGCGGGAGCAGCGATAGAGCGGCGTGTGAAAGTTGTTCAGTAATGAAAATAATGTTCATCTTGTGAAATACTTGAGTTGACCCCACGGCGTTTGGCCCTCAATATGAGAGGAGCGCCTATGCGCTGCCGGTGTCTCTATTTCCCCTTGGGGGATGCCGGAATCCTGAAATCTGAGGTGTTCATGCCTGCTTATCTTTTGCTGCTGGTTGCCGTGTTGAGCCGTTTGCTGCCCCATGCGGGGTGGATGAACTTTACCGCCGTCGGTGGCTCTCTACTGTACTTTGGCGCGCGGCGTCCGTGGCGGGAGATGCTGGTTCCGCTGGCCGCGCTCGTGGCTACCGACTACTTCCTCACCGCATACAGCTACCACTACGCCTTTGTCTTGCAGAGCTATCTGCCCACCTGGGGCTGGTACGTGATGGCCATGGCGTTGGGACAGATTCTGCTGCGGAGCCGGACGACGGTGGTACGCGTAGGCGCGGGCGCGCTGCTGGGGCCAACCTCGTTTTTCCTGATCTCGAACTATGCGGCCTGGGTGAGCGGCTTTGCCTATCCATATCCGCACACGCTGGGCGGCCTAGTCGCTTGCTACGCCGCCGCGGTGCCGTTCTATCGCAACGACCTGATTTCAACGGCGCTCGTGGCCGGGCTGGCCTTCGGGCTTCCGGTGCTGGTACGGCGGATGAGCGCGGCGCCGACGCAGGTGGCGCTGGCGGGGAAATGAACTCCTCGTTTACCTTCCCAGGTCTCAGAATCGAGACCTGGGGCACCCGTGATCTTCATTTTCCTTGCGACAGACTCTTTGTATAGTTGTCATTCAAGAGACTATCTAATTCATTGAGCTCCACGGCCGTCAATCTCGCCGACAGGATGGCCCGTTTCCCGCTCTCGAATTCATCATCGGAGAGTTTGCCCTCCTTTTGCATACGCTCCAGGAGGACATTCATTTCGTGCCTCTCCTCAAAATAGCGGTCCTGGAATGAATTCAATAGTTTCTGCACGGCATAGAGCTGAGAGTATCCCTTCACCTCGCCGTAATCCATGAAGGCGATGGCGCCGGTGGACGATGCGGCATTCCACGCGGAGTCGCGCAGAAGAACGCTTGTCCATGTGAAGCCCCCAATGGGCTTTTCAGGGCGGCCATGCTGCGCATTGTCTACCAGGCTGAGAATCTCATCCAGGCGCTTCTCTTCAGCGGGCAGCGCACTGAGTTGCCGCACAGCATCCTGCTGGTTGGCGCGCATCTCCTGAAAGATATTCTCCCTTGCGTCGCGCGCCAGATGGCGGTGATGCAACCATTCGACCGAAGCCTCCAGGCCAAGCGCGATCAGCAGGCCGATGGTGATAGCCAGCAGGTGAACCATGAATTCCTTGATCGAGTGGATGGGTTTATGAGGCGGATGAACTTCCATGAGTCTTCTCCTTCCGGTTGAATAGGTAACCGTCGTGCGCTTCAGCAATCAGGTCCATTTTATCGCTCGAATTGTCCCAGACACCGAAGGATCGCCAGGTTCGTGAAAGAAAGTAAATCACATTTAACCTATCAGTTTCCCGGCGCGCCTCTTGCGCAACCACCACCAAGCAAAGCCAATAACCGCCAGGCCGCCGACGATGGCCAGCAGAGCCGGTCCGTGGTGTTCGATAAGCCCCACCGCGCCCGGACCCAGCTTGAGCACCAGCAGCGAGAGCACCAGCCAGCGGACCATCCTGCCGCAAAAGACCGACAGCATAAACGGGACGACGCGCATTTCGAAGACGCCGGCGGCAAAGACGCAGGCCTTCCAGGGCGTGGGCGGAGGCAGCATGGAGGGAATCATCATGGCCAGGAACTCCTGGCGCTCGAAGCGGGCGCGTATCCGCTCGTAGCGTTTGCGATTGACGCGCTTGAGCAGGAAGAGTTCGCCGCCGGCCCGGCCCAGCCCGTAGGGCAGCAGGCCGCCCACGGCCGAACCCGCGGCGGCGAGCAGGCAATAAATCCAGAAATGGCTTTTGTCGTTCCAGACATAGACGGCCAGGATCGCATCCATGGGGACGGGGATGGTGGACGAGTCCAGCAGCGCCCACGCGCCCACGCCCCAAAAGCCAAGCTTGGCAAGGACGGGCATCAGCACAAGCTTCCATTTGGCCATTAAACGAAGAAATACTGCTTTCAAACCGGGTTCCCTTCCGCCGGACAATCCGTCTTACTATCAGGAACCATTGTACGGGCCGCGGCGATGGGCAGGATGATTACCGGGATGAGAGAATAGAAGGAAAGGACTCGAAACGGAGCGGCTGAGCGCGAGTGCGCTCCAGCTGGATTCTCAGGAACGAATGCTCACCGACGAATCGCCCATCGACGTGAACGAGGCCAACGAGCCAGCAGAGACCACTCCCGCTGGGGGCGCTCCGGCATTGGGTGAGACGCCGCACCCGGCGGCGTCCGCCTCCCCGGTGGTTCGCGGTTCGCGCTGGGTGGATTACGATACCCACGAGCTTCTGGAGTTGATCAGCGACCTGGAGGATGAGCGGCGCTGGGCGCGGCTGCGCGAGGGCATCTGGATCGCCATCCTCGTCCACGCCCTGCTGCTCTCCGCGTTGACCTGGCTTCCGCAGTACGTCTTCAAAGTGCCGGTGGTGGTCGATTCCAGCAAGACTATCCAGCAACATCAAGAATTTACCTACATGGATACGCCGAAATGGGAGCCCAAGGTTGAGATCAAGCCGGTTCCGGCGCCGCATCCCCAGATCGACAAGAAGACGCTGGAGGAGATGAACAAGGCCGCACCGCCGCCGCCCGCCCCGGAGCCCGCGCCGCAAGCCGCCGCACCGGCTCCCCCGCCGCCGCCCATACCGCCCAATCAGCAATCGCAGGTGGAAGCGCCTCGTCCGGCGGCCGTGCCGGCGCGTCCCAACTTCGCGATGAACTCGCAGAACCCCGCCGACGCGTTGCGCGACGCCATGAAGGGCGCATCGCGGAACCCCGGCATGGGCGCGGGCAATCTTCCCTCCGACGGCGGCCTCAGAATGCATCCCGGCGCCGGCTCGGGCGGTATCGAGGTGCTCTCCGACACTCAGGGCGTGGACTTCAATGGGTGGCTGCAGCGCTGGCACCGGGAGACGGAGCGAACCTGGGATCCGTTGATTCCCGACGAGGTCAACCCGCCGATTCTGAAGTCGGGAATGGTGGCGATCCGCTTCAAGGTTCTGCCCAACGGGCGGCTGATGGACGGCAGCCTGGTGCTGGAGGGCCGCAGCGGCGACGTGGCGCTCGACCGCGCAGCATGGGGCGCGCTGACCGGCTCGAATTACCCTCCGCTGCCCAGGGACTTCCACGGCCCGTACCTGGAGCTGCGGGCGTTCTTCCTCTATAACATGGAGGAGCAGCGGTAGGGAAGCGAATAGGCATTCGTCCGAGCGCTAATCTCAGCTGGCGGTGATAGTCTCCAGGCCGTGCCCATGCGGGCCTAATTCTCTTTGCCGCAGCAGGAAAGCAAAAAGCATCCCCAGCAGACCCAGAATGGAGAAGATCCACATGCCCATGTGGTAGCCGTAGGGATTCGTTGCACTGGCGTGGCCATGGTCGTTGGCCCAGCCGATGCCCAGGTTGAAGCCGAAGAACCCCATGTTCTGAACCACGGTCATCAGTCCGTAGGCCGTACCCAGCTTGTTCTGGTCCACGATGTAAGCCACCGAGGGCCAGATCACTGCCGGGACCAGCGAGAAGGCGATGCCCATCATCGCCATCGGCAGATAGAGCGTCGCCTGAGTATGGGTATAGGCCATCATCAAATAAACGGGAACCAGCAGCACCGAGCCGATCATCATCAGCAGCGCGCGCTTACCGATCTTGTCGACAAACAACCCGAGCAGCGGCGTGCCGACCATGGTGCTAATGGTTAGATTGCCAATCAGCGTACCCGCCATCTCGCGGGTCGTGCCGTGCGCATCCATGAAGAATTTGTAGGCGAAGGTCTCAAAGGGAAAGATCGCCGAATAGAAGACCACGCACAGCGCGACGATATACCAGAAAGAAACTCCGAAATGGAACAAATCGCTGAAGACCACCTTGTCGGTCGGCCCGGCATGAGCCAGTTCATAGCTCTTTTCCGCGTAAACCTCCATTCCCCAGTAAATCAGCGCTCCGATCACGCAAAAGGTGGCAAAGGCCACGGAGATCAACAGCGGCGTGCGCCAACTGGTGTAGGCGAACCGGGCCCAGGTGGGCGACCTCTGCGCCATCAAGGTGCCGGCGCGCGCAATCATCAGGTTGATGCCGAAGGCGAAGCTCAGTTCCTTGCCCCGGAACCATTTTGCGATGGCCGTGGTCACGGCGACGATGAGGGATTCAGCGCCGACGCCGAAGATCAGCCGCCCCGTGGCCATCGGGACAAGATGGCCGGAAAGCACGGTGACAATCGCTCCGATCAGGCAGGTGGTTCCGAAGAGAAAGATCGCCTTGCGCGCGCCGATGCGGTCGACAAGATAGCCGCCGATCAGCACCATGATCAGATTCGGGAAGCTGTAGATTGCCTGGAGCAGTCCGATATTGGAGTCGGAAAAGCCAAGCTGCTTGGAGAGCAGGTCGGCGACCGGCGCAATGCAGTCGTAGACGTAGTAGTTGCCGAACATGGCCAGGCTGACGAAAACAAGAACAGCCCAGCGGAAGAAAGGCGGCGGCGGACGGCGGGACAGCTCGGGCATGAGCAATGAACCTCGGCACGGCGGGGATGTCGGGATAAAAAGTCGTAACCTGTGAAGATAGCAGATTGGAGTTGGCTTTGGCAGGCTGCTCCAAATGCGGCCCTGTCTTCCCGCTCGATTCCAAGACCTGGGAACCCGCGCACGTTCCCTGTTATTCTGGAAGTTCGAGGAAGCCTCGGCAGGGACGTGATGGGAATTCGCAATTCTGCCGTCAGAACAATCCTTAGCAGGACATTCTCACAATCGGGCGCAGGGACAAATGAAGGAAATTCACGTTAGAAAAGTCGAGCTCTTCGATACCAGCCTTCGCGACGGCATGCAACAGCCGAACATCGACATCTCCGTGCCGAATGCCGTCAGCCTGCTGGAGCGCATGGCAGCCTTTGGCTTTCGCTACGCCGAAATCGGCTTTGCCGGCGCAAATCAATTTGTAAGCGATTTATCCAGCGCCCTGGAATCGGCCGATACGGGCGCGATGAAACTGGCTTTGTTTGGCAGAACGCGCGGCCACGGCGCCAAGGTGCAGGAATGGCCCGACGTGCAATTCATCGTCAACCGCAGGAAGCGCGTTCCCGTAGCGGTCATTGTCGTCAAATCCAGGCTGCTCGATGTGAAGAAGTCCCTGGAGACGACGCCGGAAGAAAACCTGCTGATGGCCTACGAAACCATTGCGTGCCTGCAAGACAGCGGCCTGGAAGTGATCGTGGACCTGGAGCACGCGATGGACGCCGCTTGCGGCCGCCGCGAAAACGGCAACCATTGCGACGCCGATTTCAGCCGGCGCAGCCTGGATTATTTACACCAGATGATTGCGCAGTGCGCCCGCCAGCAAGTAAGCCGGATCATTGTTTGCGACACCACTGGCGGCGCCAATCCTGAAGAAGTCGCTCAGGTCATTGGCGGCCTGGCGCAGAGTTATCCCGGAGCTAACTTCGGATTTCATGGCCACACCGATCGCGGCTTTGGGGTTGCCAACACGCGCGCCGCCATTCTCGCCGGAGCGGTTCAGGTTCAAGGCACTCTGCTGGGAACGGGCGAGCGCTGCGGCAACGTAAACCTGACCACTGTTATCGGCAGTATGCAACTCAGAGGCGAAGCTGAGTTTGTAACTCCAGAATCGCTTGCAGAGCTAACTAACCTCGCGCATTCGGCTTATGAGGCCTTCGGGATTGAAGCGCCGCATGGTGCTCCGATTGTTGGCACGGGAGCATTTGGGACCTGGGCCGGAATGCATGGCAGCAGCGAACGCAAGAACCCCGGCGCTTACCTGTGGTGCGATCCCTCCAAAGTCGGCGCCGTCCCTGTCATCGGAGTGAACGGCCAGTCGGGAAAGGCCAACATCATTCTGCTCTCGAAAGCGATCGGTGTTCCTCTTGACTCCGCGCAAGCTCAGGAGTTCATGGACGACAACCAGGCAATGATCGAAGGCGACGGTTACACGGCCAGTGAAGTTTCCTTCAAGCTGGCCTGCATGAAGGTGGTCAATACACTGAAGAATCGCTTCAGCGTGAAAAGCTGGAGAGTGATCGACGAATCCGACGAATCCGGGGACAGATACGTACAGGCCTCGATGTCGCTGCGCCTGGGCGACTCCAGAGTTACTGTAACACGAGCAGAGGGCGCCGGTCCGGTAGATGCGCTTACCAAAGCCATGCGGAGCGAATTGGAAAAATGGCACCCGGCCATCGCGCGGATGCACTTAGGCAGATTCAGCGTCACGGCCATTGATGTATCCGCGCAGGACACGGCGGCTCACGTTCGCGTCACGGTCAGCTTCCACGCCGACGGCCATGAGCCCTGGACCACAGCGGGAGTCAGCAGCGATTTGAACCAGGCGGCGCTGATGGCCATTGTAGACGGCTTCCATTATTGGCTGCAGATAGATCCCGAATAACTCGGAATTGAAACTGTTTCCGCCCGCGCGCGGAAGAAAGGTCCTTCCCCGATGAATAGTTTTGACAGCAAGGCAACACTTGTATCCGGCAACCGCAGTTATACGATTTACCGCTTGCCGGCTTTAGAGGCGCGCGGCTTCAACCTGAACCGGCTGCCCTTCAGCCTGAAGATACTGCTGGAGAACCTGCTGCGCCGCGAGGATGGCGTCAACGTGACGGCTACGGAGATTGAGTTTCTGGCTAACTGGGAGGCCAAGGCCGAGCCGAGCCGTGAGATCGCCTATATGCCGGCGCGGGTGCTGATGCAGGATTTTACCGGCGTACCAGCGGTGGTCGATCTGGCCGCGATGCGCGACGCCATCCGGACGCTGGGCGGAGATCCGGAGCGTGTGAATCCTTTGGTTCCCGCCGAGTTAGTTATTGACCATTCGGTGCAGGTAGACGAGTATGGGAGCGCGGGCGCTTACGACGCCAACGCGCTACTGGAGTTTGAACGCAACCGCGAGCGCTACGCATTTCTAAAGTGGGGGCAAACGGCCTTCCATAACTTCAGCGCCGTGCCGCCGGGGATGGGCATCTGCCACCAGGTGAATCTGGAGTACCTGGCGCGCGTGGTCTTCACGGCGGAGTTAGGCGGTGAGTTAGTAGCCTATCCTGATACGCTGGTGGGCACTGACTCGCACACCACGATGATCAACGGCCTGGGCGTTCTTGGCTGGGGCGTGGGCGGCATCGAAGCCGAGGCAGCGATGCTGGGGCAGGCTATCTCGATGCTGGTGCCGCAGGTAGTGGGCTTCCGCCTCACGGGCAAACTGCGCGAGGGCGCTACGGCGACCGACTTAGTGCTGACAGTAACTCAGGCACTGCGCAAACTGGGCGTGGTGGGCAAGTTTGTGGAGTTCTTTGGCCCCGGTGTGGCTGCGCTGCCGCTGGCAGACCGCGCGACGATCAGTAACATGGCTCCCGAGTACGGCGCCACTTGCGGCATCTTCCCGGTGGACGCCGAGACGCTGCGCTATCTGCGGCTGACGGGACGCAGCGAGGAGCAGATTGCCCTGGTCGAGGATTATTACAAGGAACAGGGATTATTCCACACGGCTGACTCGCCGGAGGCTGAATATACGCAAACTTTGGAGCTGGACCTGGCGACGGTCGAACCCAGCGTCGCCGGTCCCAAGCGTCCGCAGGACCGCGTGCTGCTGAAGGATGCGGCGGCCAGCTTTGCCGGGCAACTCCCCGCGCTACTATCGCCTACCGCCAAGCCGCTGGGCACGCGCACGGCGGCTAACTGGGAGCGTGGCGGAGTGATCGACACGGGAGTTACCGGATCCCATCCAGCCACAACTGTACAAGGCCGCTTTGGCGTCGATCCGGATTTGTATCTTGATCATGGCTCGGTGGTGATTGCAGCCATCACGAGTTGCACTAACACCTCGAACCCTTCGGTGATGATGGCGGCGGGGATTCTGGCTAAAAAGGCTGTCGAAAAAGGCCTTACTGTGCCGCCGTGGGTGAAGACTTCGCTGGCGCCGGGATCGAGGGTGGTTACGGATTACTACGCTAAGGCCGGCTTGCTAACTTATCTTGAAAAGCTGCGCTTCAATGTGGTGGGTTACGGATGCACAACTTGCATAGGTAACTCCGGGCCGCTGCCTGCTGATGTTTCAAAGAGCATCGACGAACATGGATTGGTTGCGGTGAGCGTGCTGAGCGGCAACCGTAACTTCGAGGGGCGCGTCAATGTGGATGTGCGGGCTAACTATCTGATGAGTCCGCCGCTGGTGGTGGCCTATGCTTTGGCAGGCAGCATTGGCCATAACTTCGAGACGGATTCGCTGGGCAGGGATGAGGCTGGCCAGCCGGTCTATCTCAAAGACATTTGGCCTACGCAAGCCGAGGTGGCCGAGGCGATTGAAAAGGGAGTCTCCAGCGAGGGCTTCCGCAGCGAGTACGCCACGGTGAGCCTGGGCGACGCCACCTGGCAGGGACTCAAGTTTTCCACCGGCGAGGTCTATCAGTGGGAGCCGGATTCGACTTATATTCGACAGGCTCCCTACTTTGATGGAATTACCAAGACGCCCGCGCCGGTTACAGAGATTGTGGGCGCGCGCGTGCTGGCCGTGCTGGGCGACTCAGTAACTACCGATCATATCTCGCCCGCCGGCAGCATCAAGGCTGGCGGGCCGGCAGGCAAGTATCTTGCCGAGCATGGCGTGAAGCCGGCGGAGTTCAATAGCTACGGCTCACGGCGCGGCAACCATGAAGTCATGGTTCGCGGCACCTTCGCCAATGTGCGGCTGTGCAACAAGCTGGCTCCGGGCACCGAGGGCGGCGTCACGCGCTTGCTGCCCAAGGGCGAGCCTATGTCGATCTTCGATGCCAGCGTGCGGTACGCGGAGCGCGGCGTGCCGCTGATCATCCTGGCAGGGAAAGAGTACGGCTCCGGCAGCTCGCGCGATTGGGCGGCCAAGGGACCGAAGTTACTGGGAGTTAGAGCCGTGATCGCCGAGAGCTTTGAGCGCATTCATCGCTCGAATCTGGTGGGAATGGGGATACTGCCGTTGCAATTTGAGGCGGGCCAGAATGCGGAGTCGCTCGGCCTGACCGGCGAAGAGATTTACGACTTTCCTGGCCTGACAACTTTGCTCGTAGCCAAATTCGCCAACGGCAATACGTTCAGAGTTAGAGCCACGGCAGCCGGTGGTGAAGTGAAGGAGTTTGCCGCAAAAGTCCGCATCGACACGCCGCAGGAGATCGAGTACTTCGAGCACGGCGGAATTTTACAGTATGTTCTACGGCAGTTAGTGGCGAAGTAAGCAGATTCTTTATCTTTTCGTCAGAAGTTAAGATGGAATAGGTTATGAATTCGCGAGTTAGCCCCGCTTCGCGGGGTCGCAATTTAGCGAGTTAGCGGCAGTTTCGGCCAGCCGGAAGTAGCGCTTTGCCTTGGCCACATCCTTGAAGATCTGCGACTTGAGCGCCTCCGGCGTTGGCCACTTGATTTCGCCGCGCAGGCGCAGCAGGAACTCCAGGTCAATCGGCGTTTGATCGTCCAGTTCAACGGGCTCGAAGTCCAGAATGTGCGACTCGACGGCAAAGGAGGCTGCGCCGAAGGTGGGCCGGTTGCCCACGTTGGTGACAGCCTGAAAGCTGCGCCCGCCCAGCGTGAGCCGCGTGACGTAGACCCCGAAGGCGGGAAGCAGGCCGTCGTAAGCCGCCAGATTCACCGTGGGCACCAGCAGCCGTGTGCCGATGCCGCGCCCGCGCGCCTGCGTGGAGCGCACCTCGAAGGGTCGTCCCAGCATCCAGCGCGCGCGGGTCATGTAGCCGGCAGCCACAAAATCCCGGATCGCCGAGCTGGAAACCTCCAGTCCGTGCGCCTGTACCGGAGGATGCACGTGGACGGCAAAGCCGAACTCAGCGCCAAGTTGCTTCAGGTCAGCCACGCCGGCCTCGGCGTGATGGCCGAAGCGGAAGTTGCCACCCTCATGGAGGCTGCGAAGGCCCAGAGCGTCCACCAGGATGCCGCGCACAAACTCCCGTGCCGCGAGCGAAGCCAGCGCCTCATCAAAGGGCAGCACCACCACCGCGTCAATGCCGGTGAGGGCCAAGAGGCGCAGGCGCTCATCAGTCGGCGTAAGCAGCCGCGGCGCCTGGGCCGGGCGCAGAATCTGCTCCGGGTGTGGGTCGAAGGTGATGGCCACGGCCCGCGCGCCCTGCTCCCGCGCGACCTGTTCACGGGCTTCGCGCACCACCGCCGATAGAATCTGCTGGTGGCCCAGATGCACACCGTCGAAGTTGCCGATGGATGCGACGCTGGGGCCAAAGCCCGCCGGAATCTCCGCAACAGAATGAAAGACAGAAATCACATGGCCCTCGGTCATCAATACACAGTCCCCAGATTCACGGGTAGGCTGAGGCCGTCGTATGCCAGCCGAATGCCGTCGGGCAGCGAGTGGTTGGTCTGTTCGTGGCCCAGTTCGTGAGCAATGTGGGTGAGCCAGGTGTGGCGCGCGCCGATGCGCCTGGCCCAGCTGACCGCCTGCTCCACGGTGGCGTGGCTGGGATGGGGCTTGTGGCGCAGCGCGGAGAGGATCAGATGGTCCAGCCCTTGCAGAAGCACGAAGCTCGATTCGGGGATGGCGCTCACGTCGGTCATATAGGCGGCGCGACCAAAGCGAAAGCCGGCAATCTCCATCTCGCCATGCAGCAGCGGCACGCGCTGGAAGTCGACGCCGTAAACCGGAGTCCGCTCGGCCAGTGGCCGCAGTTGGACACGGGCGCGGGTGGGATAAGTGGCGAGCGGCGAAAAGGTGTAATCAAAGATGTGCTTTAGTACCACGGTGGTCTCCGGCGTGGCGTAGAGCGGAATGGGCGCGCCCTCGCGAAAGACGGTGAAGCTGAGCGGGCGCAGGTCGTCCATGCCCAGGATGTGGTCGGCGTGGGAGTGGGTGTAAAAGACCGCATCGACGCGGGTGAGGCCATTGCGCAGCGCCTGCTCGCGGAAGTCCGGGCCGGTGTCGATGACCACGACACACTCGCGCCCGCTCGCCTGCTCGCGCCAGCGCAAGAGCACCGAGGGGCGCAGCCGCCGGTCACGCGGGTCGGCCGAGGTGCAGACAGCGCAGCCGCAGCCCAGCGTCGGAACCCCCATCGAGGTTCCCGTGCCGAGAAATGTGAGCAGACCGTCCATAGGCAACGGTAGTTCCTAGTCCCTAGTCCCTGGTTTAGCGTTTGCCGGGCGGAGGAGGCTGCGGCGGTTGCATGGCCTGCAAGCTGATCATGCTGGTCAGCTCCAGGAAGGCCATCCGCACTTCAAAGAGTACCGTCTCCAGGGTGTTGTTCTCGGCCTCGGTCAGGTTGCCGCGAGTCTTCTCCGCCAGCACGCCCAGCAAATCAATGGTTGTCCGTGCGCCCAGAATGTCCACCCTGGGACGCTGGCCATCTTGCGTTCCCGCGCCCATCTGGATCATCGCGGAGACGTAAAACTGCTGGACGAGATGCTCGAAGCTGACCGGCGGCTGAGGGCCCACGGCGGGGTTCTGCGCCCGCACCATTTCTTCCAGCCGCTGCGCCGAGGCGTCATAGGCCGTCTTCTGTTCGCGGCTCTCCTTGGCAGTGGGCGCGGGAGGCAACTCGCCTTCCGCCGCCGCTTCGGGCTTTGGCTCGTTGACCACCAGCCGCGGGCCTCCGCCCTTCTCAGGCGGCGCCGATGCCGCTTCAACCGATGCTGCTTCCACCGGAGATGCGGACGGCTGCTGGTTCTCCTGCTCTTCTTCCGCCTTCATCTTGCGGCGATCAATGACTTCAAATTTCGGCTTATCGCTCATGGTTTTCTGCTTTCCTATCTGTTTTTCTTACGAATGTACTCCGTTAACTCGCTTCCAGAATCGGCGGCGCGGCCAGAATGCGGGCCGTGCCTGTGGCCGTTCCGGTCGCGTAAGTGAAGGGTTTATTGCGCGCCTCGGCTTCGGCGCGCATCATGCCCAGGGCGAAGACGCGGCTGCCGGTGTGCAACGGCAGCTCCGCCGCGCTGGTGATCTGGCCGGCAACCGCTCCGCCCTCCAATGTTAGCGCAGCGCCGGCGGCGGGTACTGCTCCAAACAGCTCCAGCGAACGCAGATGCCGGTGAACGCTGCCGCGCGAGTGGATGCGCTCCACGATCTCCTGGCCCAGGTAGCAGCCCTTGTTAAAGCTGAGCGCCACCTGCGGTGGGGCAGACTGCTCGCGATTCGCTCGCATAGATTTCGTCGTTCCTGAAATAATCTCCGTCTGCGGTGGGGCAAACTGCTCGCTATTCGCTCGCATAGATTTCATCGCCTCTGGAAAAGTCGCCACCTGCGGCACGGCCTCCTGGGGCAGGTCGCGCTCGGCCATGTCGATGCCGTAGGCGGGAATCCCCTCGGCGATGCGAAAGGCCTCCAGCGAGGCTGCTCCCACGGGGCGAGCGCCCGCCTCAACCAGCGCCTGCCATAGCGCGGGAATCTGGGCCGCGCGCACCCACAGTTCGTAGTGCGGCGCGAGCATGCCGTAGGCCCGGACGACGCGGATTTGCTGGCCATTCCAGGCTGCGCGGGCGCTGGTCAGCGGCTCCTGCGGCGCGGGCAGGCCCAGCCGCGCCAGCAAATCGGCGGCCAACGGACCGGCAAGCCCCAACGCCGTCTCGCCGCTCAACTCGCCATTCGCGTCCTGATATGAGTTCAGACTCAGCGGCGCAAGTTCCACATCGTCCATGATGATGAAGCGCTCCAGGTGAGCCAGCAGTTTTTCGTACTGATCGGCGGCAATGACTATAGTGAGTTCGTCGCCCTCGCGCCAGACGTGCAGGTCGCCCTGGATGCGCCCCTGCGCATTGAGCACCAGATTCCATGCACCGGCGTTCGCAGACAAATCGTTCACCGTGTTGGTGACCATGCCGCTCAACCAGCGGAAGCGGTCTTCACCGCGCACCGCCACGCGCCGCAGCCAGCCAAGGTCGTGAACCGCAACTCCGGAGAGCAGCGCCGCTATTTCCTTCTCTTCCGCGTCCAACCTCAGAGGAGTCAGCGCGCCGCGATAGGCTTGAAGCTGCGGCGGCGCGGCGGCTTGGGCCAGCAGCGTGGCAAGCGGGGTCGCGATGGGCTCAGTGGCCTTGAGGGCGGGGGGAATGGCCGTTTCAGTCATAGGGGATCGTTTTTTCCGGATCGGGCGCGGTTTTTCAGCGGTTTATTCGCGCCAGGCCGCATCCTGATTATAGCCTTGGAAGAAGATAGGGAGAATCGATGAGCAAGCAGTACGGATGGTTTCGCGGATGGGCTCTGGCGGCGGCGTTATCTCTTGCAACTCTGGCCGCGGCCCAGCAGCCGCCCTCCGCAGCCGCGCCGCAGGCGCAGGTGCCCGCGCCGCAGGCGCAGTTGGCCCCACCGCAGGCGACCGGTAAGATCACTCCCGAGCAGGCGAGCCAGCTCTTCTCGCTCGTCGATGAGCTGATCAAATTCTCCTCCAACGAGACCGGCCTGCCCATCAAGAATCAGGTCAAGCGCCAGATCACCTCCCGCGCCATCGTCGAAAGCTATCTGAAAGAGAAGTTTGACGAAGACGAGAGCGCCCGGCGCATGCAGCAAAGCGAAATCGTACTCAAGAAGTTCGGCCTGCTGGACCGCGATTTCGCCCTCAAGCCCTTCCTTCTGCAGCTCCTCAAAGAGCAGATCGAGGCCTACTACGACTTCAAGACCAAGACCGTCTACATGCTCGACTGGGTTGGCATTGATGAGCAGAAACCGGTGCTGGCCCACGAGCTGACCCACGCACTGCAGGACCAGCACACCGACCTGGAAAAGTGGAGTGACCAGACCCCCGATGAAGTTTCACTCAACTCCCCCGGCGATACCGACCACCTGGCCAAAGACGAGATGGACACGGCCCGCCAGGCCGTCGTCGAGGGCCAGGCTACCGCCGTGATGATGGACTACATCCTCAAGCCGATGGGTAAGAGCCTGGTGAAAGACCCGGAGGTGATGGACTACATCAATCAGCAGATGTCGGCCTCGCAGAACTCGCCCATGCTGACGCGCGCCCCGCTGCTGCTCTCCGAGTCGCTGCTCTTCCCTTATCGCGATGGTCTCAGCTTCGAGCAGGATGTGTGGATGGACCAGGGCCAGACGGCGGCCTTTACCGGAACCCTGGATCACCCGCCCACTTCGAGCTGGGAGATCCTCAATCCGCGCGAGTACGAAAAGCGGCACATGCCGGCCGTGCCCTTGCTGCCCAACATTCATCCGCTGGTGGATTCGCTTTACAAGCCTTACGACATCGGCCAGATGGGCCAGCTAGACGTGCGCATTCTCGCCGAGCTCTTCGGCGGCGAGCAGGCCGCCCGCGATCTGACCCCAGCCTGGGACGGCGGCCTCTACTGGGCCGGCCAGCGGCTCAGCGCCAAAACTCCCGCCGACAAGGCCAAGACAGATTCCATCGCCATCTTTTATCTTTCGGCGTGGAGGAACGCCGCCTCCGCGCAAGCCTTCGCCGAGCTTTACGCGGATGAGCTGGGTCGCAAATACTCCAGCGTCCAGCTCGAATCGGGCTCCCAGAGCGCAGCCCAACCCAGCCACTCTTCCGGATTCAAAGTCTTCCCGCCTCCAGCATCGCCGCCGGATGAATCTTCTGATGCGACGAACTCCGCTCCAGCAACATTGCCCGGAGAGCAGGTCTACTCCACCAGCGAAGGCCCGGTGGTCATCACCACGCGCGGCAAGCTGGTCTTCGTCGCCGAGAGCTTCCCGCTCGACCTGGCCCGCAAGCTCACCGCCCTGATCCTCGATGCGCAAGGAACCGGCGAGATGAAGATGGCCCGCGCCGCGCAGCCGATTCTGATCGGCCCATTCCAGCCCCGTGCCCCATCCTTTCCGCTTCTTTCCGCGGAAAGGGTGGGAGACAACGAACCCAATCCGTCGGCCGTCCCAGCTCTCGATTCTGAGATCGGCGAACCGCTCACCGCCAGCCTCATCCGCTTCTTCTCCAACTGCGGCGTGATGAAGACGGCGGTGGAAGCTGGAGTTAAAGCGGCGGCCTCCGAAAAATAGGCCGCAGACCCCAACGACATTTTCCCGGCGCAAACGAGCCGCCGCCACACTCTTGCAACCATTACCGATACTTTTTCAGTCTTCCAAACCGTTGGAAGACTGTGCTATTCTCCTTGGCGAGTTGTTGGGACACGATTCCCTTCAACGAAAGGAGCAACTGAAATGCGTTTGATCAAATCACTCGCCACGGCAGGCTTCGGGCTGTTGGCTTTCTTGCTCTTTGCACTGGGAACGCCGGCGCAGGCTCAGCGTCCCCACTACCTTCATGCCCTCTCCAACCTGCGGGAGGCGCGTGAATTGCTGCAAACGGACAACCGCCCGGGATTCATTGGCGAGCGGGACCGCGCCATCGGCGAAATTGACCGCGCCATCGATGAAGTGAGGGCGGCGGTGCGCGACGAGGGAAGGAACCCCCACCACGCGCTCCCGCCTCAAAGCCAGGGAGATCCCAATCACCCCCTGCGTTCGGCGCTGACTCTTCTAAATGAAGCACGCGAGGATATCGCCAGCGGAGTTGATGAGACTGGACATCAGGGACTGCAGATGCGCGCGCTCCGGCACGTTGACGAGGCCCGCCGCGCTTTGGACCATGCCCTTCATATGATGGACAGAGGCGGAGACAGAGACAGAGACAGAGACAGAGACAGAGACAGAGACCGGCGCTACTAGGGATGGCGGAAAACAGCTCCCAGTTCTCGATTCCGAGGGCTGGGAGCCGCTGAACGGCAATTTGGTCCGCTTCTTCTCCACCTGCGGTGTGATGAAAGCGGCGGTGGACGCAGCGATGCTGGCAGGAAGGTAGAGCGGGATTCATTTACAAACCAGGAAGGATTATCCTTGCGGCTTGTTTTCGCCACAGGGGTGGGAATTGCCAGCTTTCATCGGCCTGGGAGCCAGGCCGATCAGGCCGCATCCTTGCGGACGAGATATTCATCAAGGAGTACGGCCACCAGCACAGCCGTGGGGACCGAGACCATGGCTCCGAGAATGCCTTCAAGCGTGGAGCCGAGGATCAGGGCCACGAGGATGGCCACGCTCGGAAGGCCTACGCTGCTCTTCATGATGCGGGGAGTGAGGTAGGAGTTTTCAACCTGTAGATAGATCACATAAAAGATAGCGATTCCCAGCACGCGGCCCCATGAGTCAATGGCGGCCACCAGCAGCGCCAGCGCGATGCAGATGGCCGCGCCCAGCACGGGGATGACGTTGAGCAGCCCGGTCAGCACGCCGAGCGCATACGCGTAGCGAACGTGAAGAGAGAGATAGACGATCGTGCTGACAACGCCGAGGATGAGCATAAGGCTGCCCTGACCGAGCAGCCATTTACCCATGCGGATCTCAGCTCGCTGGAGGGTCGCATCGAGGCGTTCGCGGTGTTCGCGCGGGAAGAGGGAAAGAAACCAGCGATAGGCGTGGTCGCCTTCCAGAATGAAATAAATGGTAAGAATAAAGCCCATGATGACATCGAAAAGCTTGCCTGCCCAGTCTCTGATCGAAAACAGGAGATAGGTGGCTGACTGGCTCACCAGTCCCTGAAGCCTGGAACTGAGATCCTCGGTGTCCAGCTGTTGTGCCAGGGAAACACTTTTGAGTCTCTCTAAAAGTATGGGCAAGCGCGATGGCATCTCCCGTGCGAACCCTTGCAGGTCGCTGATGACCGGGGGCAATGCAAGGAACCCGAAGGCGGTAATGGCGCCGGCCAAAACGAGCAGAAGAATAAATACGGCTGAGCCTTTGAATGGCTGCCAGCGGCGAATGCGGAGCTGGGAGGTAAATCGCACCATCGGGGTGAGCACGACGGCAAAGAGCGCGCTGACATAAAGCATCACCAGCACATTGCGGATCAGCCAGGCTATGTAACAGGCCAGCCCAAGGGCGAATGCGAAGACGATGTCGCGACGAAGATTGCGGGGGCTGCCCGATGGATCATTCATACGTGAGACTCCAGCTAGGCGGAGTGGATTGTGCTATTTAGACCACATAAGATGGTCATTCATCATGGACAAGCGCGGGTGAGGACGCCCGCGCTACAGCCGGCCAGGAGGCCGGCGCTACACTCTGCACTACTCGCCTCCACTTAGAATAGACCCCACGATCCCGCCCAGCAGCGCGCCGCCCACGGCCGGTCCCGCCTGGCGGTTCTCGGTGTGCGGCAGGTACTCGGCAATCTGGTGCGCCAGCCGCGAGATGGGCAGGGTCTGCAGCCACACCGCGCCGGGACCCATCAGCTCGGCCAGGAAGATTCCATCGCCGCCGAAGATCATGTTCTTGATGCCCGGCACGGTGGTGATCTGAAAGGCCACCGAGGACTGGAACGCGCCCACGTGGCCCGGATGCACGCGTAGCAGCTCGCCCGGCGCCAGGTTCTTCACAACCAGCTCGCCACTCAGCTCCAGCCACGCCGTTCCCTGGCCGGCGACCCGTTGCAGCAGGAACCCGTTGCCGCCAAAGACGCCCGCTCCCAGCGACTGCTGGAAGCCGACGCCGATGGTGACTTGCGGGGTGGCGCAGAGAAAGCCGTGGCGGTGTACCATGTACTCCGCGCCTGGCTCAACCTCGACCGGCAGGATGTGACCCGGCACCTTGGTGGCAAACGAGACCACGCCCGGCGCGCCGGTTGCCCGGTACTCGGTCATGAAGAGGCTGCCGCCGCCGGCCACGCGCTTGAGCACGCCGAAGAGGCCGCCGCCGCCGCCCATCTGCGTGTGGGTGGTCATCTGGATCGAAGCGGTCATCCATGAGAGCTCGCCGCTCTCGCTGAAGACGCTCTCGTTGGGTTCAAGCTGCACATCGAGCACGGGCATGGTGGTGCCCTGAATCTTGGTCTGCATGGGTCGATCTCCTTCTCGTGAACAGTGTACATGTCCTGTGGCTTCGAGAGCCTTCTCCAGAATCTCAAACAGGCTCACGTAGCCTACTCGACCACCTTCAAACTGGTCTCCGCCGTGGCCAGCGAACTGCCGCCTACCCAGATTTTGTAGGTCGTTGGCTCGACTGTGCGCTTGACGTCGACGTTGTAGAAGTTCAGCTCGTCGAAGCCGAGCGGAAACTCCACGTGTTTCGTCTCGCCGGGATTGAGCGCAACGCGGGCAAAGCCTTTGAGCTCGCGCACCGGCTGAGAGACGCTGGCGTCGGTGTTGCGGATGTAGAGCTGGACGACTTCCGTTCCAGCCACGGCACCCGCGTTCTTCACATCCACGCCGACCGTGACGGCCGGCTTGTGCCCGCCGGCCAGCACTTCGCGCAGCGGAATCTCGGTGCGGCTGACGGTGGATTGCGCGTAGCTGAAGCGGGTGTAGCTGAGGCCCCATCCGAAGGGATAGAGCGCGGAGTTCTCCTCGTCCAGATAGCGAGACATAAACTTCTCGCCGCCGTCCCGTGGTATGTGGCTCAGGTCGCCGTGCGCCGGCCGTCCGGTGGGCAGTTGAGCATAATAGAGGGGCTCCTGACCGACGGCGCGGGGCATACTCACCGGCAGCTTGCCGGAGGGGTTCACGTCGCCGAAGAGCACATCGGCGACGGCAGGTCCAGCCTCTATGCCGGGGCTCCAGGCTTCCAGAATCGCCGGCACGTGCGCGGCGGCCCACTTCAGCTCCAGCGGGCGCCCGGCCAGAACCACCAAAACAACCGGCTTGCCGGTGGCGACAACAGCCTCAAGAAGCTGCTGCTGCGCGCCGGTAAAGCCCAGTGTGGCGCGGCTGGAGGCTTCGCCCTCCATCCAGTCGGCCGGCTCTCCGAGGGCCAGGATGACGATGTCGGCCTGCCTGGCGGTCTCGACTGCCACGGCGATGGTTTTGGCGTCGTCGGGGATGGAGAGAGGAGCGTCCGGCGTGTCTCCGCCGCCGAAGTGCACCCGCTTGAGTACGTTGGCGTCCTCGCCGGAGAGCAAATCGCAACCCTGCGCATAGAGCAGGCGGTCGCCCAGGCGCTCCCGCAGCGCGGTTCTCAGCGTGACCACAAACCTGGGATCGCCGCTGACGGCCCATGCGCCCAGCATCTCGCGCTGGTTATCGGCGAACGGGCCGATCAGCGCCACCTTATTCGCCTTGGCGGTGAGCGGCAAGAGAGCGCCAACTCCCGCGATGGCATCGTTCTTGAGCAGGACGAAGGTCTCGGCGGCCACTTTGCGGGCAGCCGCGCGGCGCTCCGGCGTAGCCTCGTAGGCCGGCCCCTCGGCGGTGTAGGGGTGGTCGAAGAGCCCCAGGGCAAACTTGACGCGCAGGATGCGGCGCACCGCCTCGTCCACCACGCTCATGGGAATTTTGCCGGCGCGCACCTGGGGAGCGATGACGGTTCCGTAGAGGCCGTCCACCATGTCCATGTCCACGCCCGCCTCGAGCGCCTTGCGGGCCACTGTGGGGCCGTCGCCTATCGAGTGGTTGATCAGCTCGGAGACCGCGCCCCAGTCGGAGACCACAAAGCCGTCAAAGCCCCACTCCTTGCGCAGAACCTGGGTCAGGAGGAAGGGGTTGGCGGAGGCGGGAATGCCGTTGAGGGTGTTGAAGGAGCTCATTACCGTGGCCGCGCCGGCCTCGACCGCGGCGCGATACGGCTCCAGGTAGACCTGCCGCAGGGTGATCTCGCTCATGTCCGCGGCGTTGTAGTCGCGGCCGGCGATGGGCGCGCCGTAGGCCGCATAGTGCTTGACGCTGACGGCGACCGAATCGGGCCTGGATAGATCGTCCTGCTGATAGCCCTTCACCCAGGCGCGGGCCATCGCCGAACCCAGGTAGGGATCCTCGCCCGCTGACTCGACGATGCGGCCCCAGCGCGGATCGCGGGCAATATCGACCATGGGCGAGAAGACCCATGGGATGCCGTCGGCACGGGCTTCCGTTGCGCCGGTACGCGCCACCAATTCAACCGCCGCCGGGTCGAAGCTGGCCGCCAGCGCCAGAGGCACGGGAAAGGTGGTGCGGTGGCCGTGAATCACGTCCAGCCCAAAGAGAATAGGAATATGGAGACGCGTCTTCTCCACGGCAAGGTGCTGGTAGTGATTGGTGGCTTCCGCGTTCGCCAGGTTCAGAAACGATCCGGCCTGGCCTTTGGCCGCCAGTTCGTCATTCTGGAGATTGCTCGCGCCCGGTCCGGTGGCGTAACCGGCGTTGAACTGCGCCAACTGCCCGACCTTCTCGTCGAGGGTCATCTTCTTCAGCAATGCCTCGACGCGCTGATTCAATGCGGGCGAAGCGAGTTGAGCATTGGAGGCTGGCGCCGTCTGTGCCGCGATAGGAATCGTTGCGAGGGTGGCGAGGAACAGGAGGTTCAGCAGGTTCCGAAGAGAGCATGAAGTTTTCATGACTCGGTCATGATAAACCGCTGGACGATGGATTGTCTGGAGGCTGGAACACGCACGACTCTCCTCCAACTTTCTTCGTTGTTCTACTCCGGCTTCGGGTCAACTGAATCACCGTTTCGGAGTCGGCCTCCAGTTTGAGCCACACAATCAGGCTGCTGATCCCTTCGTTGTTCGACAAGCCGGTCCGCAAATGATCCTTGCCTGAAACCGGTCTCCCGTTGACGCGCACGCTCACCGGTCCCTCCCAGTTCTCAACCACAAACGCCGGATTCACAAGGGGGCTCTCGTGGCTTGCAGACAGGGTCACGGTGAGTGCCTGTGAAGTGACCCCGGCGTCCCGGTGAATGACGAAAGCGCGCTGTGCGGGATCGTACCGCTGCGCTGTTACTCCCTTTCCTGTGGCTACAATCTGCGCCGGCGATAGCCATGACCGTGCCAAGCTCACCACGCCGGGCGCATCGGGGGAGGTGAGCCCGCACAAAAGAAGCTTGGTCTCGGTATCCTCGGTCTTCTCATAGGGATCCCAATAGATGTGAGAAAGCGATGCGGCTGAAGGCCGGTCTGAAGTAACTGCGAGCCGGAAGCTGTTGGTGATTTGCGCCACTGGCCAATGGTTCCACCACTCGAACATCGAGTTACTCTTCGTATCGCTGTAAGTATCCATCGAGACGCCGCGGGGCCAGACAATCTCAAAGGGATTCTCTTTTGATTTGAGATGAACGATCTGGATGTTCGCCTTCGCCGGCCGATCCAGTTTCGCCGGTCCTCTCGGATAACTGAAGAACGGGTCTGTCTTGGGCTGCCAGTGATAGGTCACCGATTCCCCTTCCATGTTTTTCAGGGTAAGCGCGTCCGGCTCGATGTTGTCCTCGGGACGCTGTCCTGGGCCATTGACCACGATGCTCTCCTGCCACTCGTGGGGGCCATCGTCGAGATGAGAACTCGACAGCAGTTGCTTGCGAACGGCCACGCCATCCGGATACACAGTCCAGTACTCGTCGCCCCAGTCGAACCAGCCGGTCAGCGGGTCGGCATTGCCTCCCTTGTAATTGACTGACTCGGCGAGGGCATAGCGCCAGTGAATCACCGCGCGTGCATCGGAAGACTCCAGGATGCTGACGTGTGAGTACCGATCCTGCTTATCCGACATGGGCTCGCAATCTCCGCCATCCGGACAGCGCGGTTTTCCCCACGTTTCCATGAACTCATCGGTGTACCACTTGCCGTTCTCCGTCACCCAGGCGGGTATGAAGTTGGTTCCCTGCCAGAAGACCAGCCGCATGGGCGATTGCTCAAAGCGAACAACAACATCCTGATCGGGCCCAAAGCGTCTTGGCCGGTCCCAACTCCGCTCGAATTTCAAAGTTGCGTAGAATGCGCCGAACGGGCCGGCTCCGGGAGGTCCAGAAGGCATCACGGCAGTCTCGATCACGTCCTTGGATGGGAGTGTCACCTTGTCAAACGCCGCCCGTTCTTCCTGCGCGCTGCGTGCCTCATCTGTAATCTCAAGCTCGTCCAGAAATCCTTCCAGGGAGTAGTTCACCGGATCCCTGAACTGATCCAGCCATGACGGATAGGGTTGCTGTGGGGTGCGAATCCTTCCAACAATCAGGTCGGTCCCCGTTGCCTGATTGAACTCGCCTTTAACGCCCAGGCTTCCAGCGGGCTTGCCGTCCACATAGATTGCCATGCCGGTCTGCGGATCGAAGGTCGCCGTAACACGGGAGTATTTTCTCAACGGAAGCTCGACCGGCGAAGTCAATTGGCGCCAGATGCCGTCAATGCCAAGATTGAATCCGGGATGACCAAAGGCGTCGATTCCAAAGAAAAAGCCAATCTGGTCATCTGCATCCTGATCCGCAATGGGAGCCCAGTTCCAGGGATAATACTCAAGCGCCACCCAGGCCGACACAGTGAATCCGCCTTTCAATTGCGGCACTCTATCCGCGGCGCGGACAATCCGCGTCGTGTAACCGTCAAATTGCAGACCGTTGCCTTCGACGCCGGGCACTCGCCATGAAAACCCTTCGATAGCATCGTCCACGTTGCCGATTGAATCATGTACAGAGGCACCAGTCGTCTCGTCAAAATTCCAGCGGATTCCGGTGCGATGCGCCTGTGCCTCCAGCACTTGCTGCGCCAAGAACAACGCCACTCCCATTGCCAGAACGCTGAACGTGCCCCTGATTGACTTCATTCGTTCCACCTCTCGTTGCATACTAGACGATCTGCCGCACATCGACTCACGCACGGGCGAGTAGCCCACGACGAATTTAGGGCCTGTTCACACTACCCCGGCGGGTGGCGCTGCTAGTGAAAATCCGGCCAGACGAAGCCGAGCCCGAAGGCTGTGGCGGGTCCACCGTCGAGGGCGAGAATGAAGTATGGCCGGATTTTCGCAGCAGCCCGAGGGACGGGGCCAATTTTTCCCAGCTCTTCGTCCATCGTCGCCAGGATACACCCGGTATCCGTCACTCCTCATTCCTCGATCTGAGAAAAATTGGCTCCCGTCGCCGCCCACCGGGGTAGTGTGAACAGGCCCTAATCTGCTGCTGATTATATTCAGCACTCGTGCATTCCGCCCAAAATCGTTTCACGCGGCTGCAACTTCAGGGCTCTTGCCGTGTGTTCACAAAGACCTCTCGCCGCAGCCCGCCGAAATGCTCTACTCTTGCCTATGAGGCGTATGGCCCGGTTGATACGACATTTCCGCGAAGCCCTCTGGCTGGCTCTTGAGCACGATATGCTCAACACGGCCAAGGCGGCCGCCTATTCGGGGATGCTGGCGCTCTTTCCCGCGCTGGTGGTCTTCACCGCGCTGCTGGCCCGCGTGACGGAGGGAACCACGCTGGTGGGAGAGATTCGCGCCTCCTTCGAGCAATTCCTGCCCGCTGATTCGATGTCCCTGTTGCAATCCGCGATGGAAACCCGCCGCTTCTACTCCACGCAGTTAATCGCCTCCGCCGCCGTCCTCTCGGTCTTTGCCGCTCTGGGCCTGATGCTCTCGCTGATGGATGGCTTTCGCCGCGCCTACCGGCAGCCGCGCGATAACTGGGGCTTCTGGCAGCGGAGGAAGCGCGCCCTGCTGCTGGTGCCCATCGTGCTGCTTCCGCTGACGCTGGCTACCTTGGTGCTGGTCTTCGGCCGTCAGTTCGAGGCGTGGATGATGGAGAACGCCGGCCACGAGTTGCGCCACGTCGTGCTCTTCTCCTGGCGCATGGCACGATGGGCCATCGCGCTCGTCACCAGCGTCAGCGTCCTGGGCGCCCTCTATCACTTCGGCACCCGCCGCAAGGAGCACTGGGCCTGGGTGGGACCGGGCGCGCTGGCCGCTACGCTGCTCTGGTTCCCGGCCACGCTGGCCTTCGGCTGGTACGTCACGCGCATCGCCGACTACTCGATGTTCTACGGCTCTTTTGCCGCCGGCATCGCCACGCTGATCTGGCTTTACATCACCTCTTTCAGCGCGCTGCTGGGGGCGGAGTTGAACGGCGTCCTCTTTCGGGAACGTCAGGAACAGGCTTCCGCCGCCGCAAGCCAGGAGCCGGATAGCTCAAGTCTGTAGCTGTTAACCAGCAACCTTGAATTCGCGCTTAGCCGGGAGGGACGTCCCGGCTGTTCATAATCGGACAGTGCATTCCAGAAACGGCCACTCCAGGGCACGTCTCCAGCCAAGCAGCCAGCGCTAAGTAAAGTGTTTTCAATAAGCTAAAACAATCTCCGTCTGGCACGGCAATTGCTCTATCTCTGGGTATGGATATCGCTCGCCCAGACTTGTTGATGAAGAGAAAGCGCCGCCTTGCGGCCTATATCGCCGCCACGCTGGTTGTCCTGGCGGTGGGAGTGGTCGTTGTATTGCGGCTCAAGCCGGCTGCGCCCACGGTGGATCGCTCGACCATCTGGCCGGACACGGTCAAGCGCGGACCGATGATCCGCCAGGTGCGCGGGTCTACAGGAACACTGGTCCCGCGCGAGGACAAGCTGCGCCTGATCCCCGCTGAAACCGAGGCTACGGTGACGCGCATTCTGGTCTTGCCCGGCGCGCACGTCGAGCCCAGCACCGTCATTATGGACCTGGCCTATCCGCAGCTTGATCAGGAGGCGATGAACGCCAGCCTGGCGTTGAAGGCCGCCGAGAGCGACTACCACAACACCCAGATCAAGTTGCAGAGCGACCTGATGACCCAGAAGGCCGGCGCGGCCACCGTAAGCGCGGACTTCAGCCAAGCCAAGCTCCAGGCGCAGACCGACAAGGCGCTCTACGATCTGGGCGTCATCTCCGGCCTCACCTACAAGTCCTCGGCGAGCAAGGCAGACGAACTGACCACGCGCAACAAGATCGAAGACGACCGGCTCGCGATGAACGAGAAGGTGATCGTCTCGCAACTGGCAGTGGAACAAACCAAGGTGGACCAGGCGCGCGCCCTTTATCAACTCAAGCAGCAGCAACTAGCCGCGCTGCACGTCACCGCCGGCATCAGCGGCGTCCTTGTCGATCTGCCGCACCAAGTGGGCGAGCACGTTGCCCCCGGCATCACGCTGGCCAAGGTTGTCCAGCCGGACCAGTTGAAGGCCTCGCTCAAGATTGCCGAGACCCAGGCGCGCGACATTCAGATCGGCCAGCCCGCCTCCATTGATACCCACAACGGCGTGATTCCCGGCCGCGTGCAGCGTATCGATCCCGCCGTGCAGAACGGAACCGTCACCGTTGACGTAGAACTAACAGGGCCTTTGCCGCAGGGCGCGCGGCCTGACCTGAGCGTGGACGGAACCATCGATCTGGAGCGCATGACCGATGTTCTTTACGTGGGCCGGCCGGCGCTGGGCAACGAGAACTCGACGCTGAGCCTCTTCAAGATCGACGCCGACGGCAAGGGCGCAACGCGTGTGCCTGTCAAGGTGGGCCGCGCATCGGTCAACAGCATTCAGGTCATTGAAGGATTGAAGGAGGGCGACACGGTGATTCTCTCCGATATGTCGCGCTGGGACAATGTGGATCGCATCAGCCTGGAGTAAAAACAGTTGTCAGTCGTCAGTTTTCAGTTGTCAGCAAAAGCGGCAACAACGGCCAACTGATGTAAACATTGACGACTGACGACTGACAACTCACAACTCACGAGGGGGACAGAATGGCATCGAATGGAACGCTGATTGAAATTGAAGACCTGACCAAGATCTTCTACACCGACGAAGTGGAGACGCACGCGCTCTCCGGCATACACCTCACCATCTCGCGCGGCGAGTACGTGGCAATGTCCGGTCCATCGGGCTGCGGCAAATCCACGCTGCTCTCCATACTGGGACTGCTCGACACGCCCACCGGAGGCAAGTATCTTCTCAACGGCAATCCCGTCGAGAATCTCAGCTTCGGCGACCGCTCGCGCATCCGCAACCAGGAGATCGGCTTCATCTTTCAGAGCTTCAATCTCATCGGTGATCTTACCGTCGAAGAGAATGTCGAGCTGCCGCTCACCTATCGCGCCGGGATGCCGTCAGCCGAGCGCAAGCGGCGCGTGAAGGAAGCGCTGGAGCGCGTTAACATGGCGCACCGCATGAGGCATTATCCCGCGCAACTCAGCGGCGGCCAGCAGCAGCGCGTCGCCGTGGCGCGCGCATTGGCCGGTTCGCCGTCGATCCTGCTGGCCGACGAGCCTACCGGCAACCTCGACTCGAAGAACGGCGAGGCGGTGATGCACCTGCTGGCCGACCTGCACCGCGAAGGCTCGACGATCTGCATGGTCACCCACGATCCGCGCTTCGCCCGCCATGCCCAGCGCGAGGTGCATCTCTTCGACGGCAAGGTTGTTTCGGAAACCGAATTGAAAAAACTGGAAGAAGAAACTGAGGCGTAACTATGCTGAGGGATATGAAATACGCGCTGCGCCAGTTGCGCAAGTCGCTGGGCTTTACGCTGACCGCCGTGCTCACGCTCGCCTTGGGCATCGGCGCCACCACCGCCATCTTCACCGTAGTCTATGCCACGCTGCTTGCACCCATGCCCTACCCCCAGCCGGACCAACTGGTTATGGTGTGGTCCAAAATTCAGGGCGACCGCAACAGCACTGCCGCGCAGGACTTCGTCGATTGGAAGAACCAGAACACCGCCTTCCAGGACATCAATGCCTTCTCCGGCGGAAGCTTCAACCTCGCTACAAAAGATCAGCCGGAGTATATCAAGGGCCAGTCCACCACGCCGGGTATGTATCGCATGCTGGGCAGTGAATTCCTTTATGGCCGCGACTTTCTTCCCGAAGAAGGTACGCTCGGCAAGGATCATGAGGTTATCCTGCTCCACAAGCTGTGGAAGCGCCTCGGCTCCGATCCCAACATTGTTGGGAAAACCATCCAGATGGACGGCACTGCGTACACTGTCGTTGGCGTACTCGCAGCAGGCCAGCCGGACAAACTCGATTGTTGGCTCATTGTGCCCCTTGCATTCAAGCCCGAGCAACTCAATCACGACTTTCACTGGCTGCTTGCTATGGGCCGCCTCAAGCCGGGCGTCACCATCCAGCAGGCGCAGGCCAATATGGACACCGTTACAGCCAACATTGCCCAAGCGAATCCAAAAAGCAACAAAGGCTGGGGTGCGATCATCGAGCCGCTGCACAACGACTTTCTTCCCAAAGAGCGCATTCAAACCTTGTGGATACTGCTCGGCGCGGTTGGTTTTGTGCTGCTCATCGCCTGCGTGAACGTGGCGAATTTGCTGCTGGCCAAAGGCACTACGCGCCAAAAAGAAGTGGCTGTCCGCACCGCTCTCGGCGCCTCGCGCAGAGCCATCTTCGCGCAGTTTCTCACCGAGAATCTGACCCTCGCTCTGATCGGCGGCGGACTTGGAGTTGTCCTAGGATGGGCTCTGTTGCGCGGAATTATAGTCATAATGCCGCCGGGAACGCTGCCAACCGAGGCAGAGCTTCAACTCAATCTCCCCGTTCTGCTCTTCACGCTGGCTGCGACCACGCTCTCGGGCCTGCTCTTTGGCTGTGCTCCCGCCTGGACGGCCACAAGGGTCGATCCCGCCGAAGCCCTGAAGGAAGGCGGCCGCTCCGGCACCGGCGCGAGCCGTCACCGCCTTCGCCGCCTGCTTGTCATTGGCGAATTCGCTTTGGCGCTGGCCCTGCTTACCGGCGCCGGACTCGCCATTCACAGCTTCTGGAACCTAACCCATGTCGATCTCGGAACCAACACCATCAACATCCAAACCTTCTCACTGCCCGTCTCCGACGCGCGCCCCAAAGCCCCGGCGCTCATCAACACCTACACACAGCAGATGATTGCCAGTATCAAGGCCGTTCCCGGCGTCTTGGATGTGGCCGTCTCCACTGGACTGCCGCTGGAAGGCACGAACTTCGGAATGCCCTTCACCATCGCCGGCCAGCCGGACTTTGCCGACCCCTCGCAGCGGCCCGTCGCAGGCTTTGACATGGTGACCCCCGGCTACTTCAATACCTATAGCATCCCTGTTCTGCGCGGGCGCGCCTTTAGCGATCAGGACACCGCCGCCTCGGTGCATGTAGCCATGGTCAACAAGAGGTTCGCCGACAAATTCTTCGCCGGCAAAGACCCCCTTCAGCAGCGCATCAATGTGGAAGAGCTGATTCCCGGCGTCACCAAACTTGGACCCTCTATCTCCTGGCAGGTTGTCGGTGTCTTCAACAACGTTCGCGCGGGCGGTTTTCGCGATGACTTTCCGGTGATCGCCGTTCCCTTTGCGCAGAGTCCCTGGCCCGGCGCGAACATCGGCGTTCACACCGCCGGCGATCCGGCATTGCTCTTCCACAGTATCGCCGCCGCTGTCCATTCCGTCGATCCTCAGATTGCTCTCGCCGAGCCGCGCACCCTCACGGAAATCAGGAATCGAAATCTCGGCGGTGACCGCTTCATCATGACGCTGATGGGCTGCTTCGCGTTGATCGCTCTGCTGCTCGCCGCTGTCGGAATCTACGGCGTCATGGCCTTTACCGTGGCGCAGCGTGAACACGAGATCGGCCTGCGCATGGCGCTCGGCGCCAGCCGAGGCAATGTTGTGAATCTCATTCTCAAGGAAGCGCTGGTGCTTGCCTGCATTGGCCTCGGCATCGGCTTTGTTGGAGCGTTTTTCATTGGACGCCTCCTGCATAGCGGTTTGTATGGCGTCGGCACGGTAGATTACGGCGCAATCGCCGGTGTCTCGCTCATTTTGCTGGGCGCGTCCCTCTTTGCCAGTTGGCTGCCCGCTCGCCGCGCCGCTTCCATTGAACCCATGCAGGCGCTTCGCTCTGAATAGAGTATTCGCACCTTCGAGGAGAAAGAACGATGAACACGCTGCTTCATGACCTTCGCTTCGCATTTCGTAAGTTGCGCAAGAGCCCCGGCTTTACGGCTGTTGCCATCATCACGCTGGCGCTGGGACTGACCGTCAACGCCACCATCTTTTTTATGATTAACGACCTGTTTCTGCGGCCACTGCCGGCAGCGGATCCTGGACGGCTGGTGGTGATCGCGCAGAGGACCACTCAGATGCCGTTTATGTTTCCTTTTTCGTATCCGGACTTTCTGGACTTTCAGCGCTCTGCCGAGGGAGGCAGCCATGATTTTCCAGAGATGGCGAAGGCTTTTTCCGGAATCATGTCCTATCTGGAATCGGCAGTCCAGATGAGCCGCCAGGGCGAGGCAGCCGAAAGAGCCTATGTGCACGTGGTCAGCGGCAACTACTTTACGGTGCTGGGCGCGCAGCCGATGATGGGGCGGCTCTTCCTGCCCAATGAGGGCCGCACGGCGGGCGCGGATGCCATCATTGTTCTCACCTACGATACATGGAAGAATCGCTTTGCCGCCGACCCGCATATCATCGGCCAACTGGTGAAGATCAACGGCCTGCCCTTTACCGTGGTGGGCGTGACGCAGCCCAAGTTTGTGGGCGCGTCCTGGGGCACGGCGCTGAGCGGATTCGTGCCGATTTCGATGCTGCCGCTGATGAATCCCGGAGGCAACGAAGTCTTCACTAATCGAGGCTACACATCGATCTTCATGATGGGCCGCTTGCAGCAGGGCGCAAGCTTGGAGCAAGCTCGCGCAGCGGCTGCTCTTGTGATGGCGCGCCTGATGAAGGATTACGGCCCGTATCACCCGCAGGGCGCCTCGGCCGCTGTGATCCGCGAATCGATGAGCCGGCCCACGCCCTTCGTGGCCAACTTCCTGCCGCTGGTTGCCGGCGCTCTGATGATTTTGGCGCTGCTGGTGCTGGCGATTACGGTGGCGAATATAGCCAATCTGCTCTATGCGCGCGCCGCCGATCGCGAGCGGGAAGTGGCGATTCGCGGCGCTCTGGGCGCCACACGCTGGCGGCTGCTGCGCCAGTTGCTCGCCGAGAGCACGCTGCTGGCTCTCGCTGCCGGAGCCATCGGCGCAATGGCCGCCATCGCCGTCACACCATTGCTCGGCAAGATGGTCGTTCCCGGCGACATGGCGCCCCCGGCCAACACCGGCACGGATTGGCGCTTGTTTGTCTTCACCTTTGTTGCGTCGCTGGCTGCCGGCATTCTTGCCGGACTGCTGCCCGCATGGAAAGCGACCCGGCTGGAGATTTTACCTTTGCTGAAGAACGCTCCAACTATCGCCTCCAATCGCCATCGGCTGCGCAGTCTGCTGGTCATCGGCCAGGTGGCCATCTCGTGCTTAGTGCTGATCTGCGCCGGGCTGGCCGCGCGCAGCGTACAAAAACTCGCGCAGATCAATCTCGGCTTTCGCCCGGACCACATCTTTCTCGCTTCGATCGATCCTTCATTGCAACGCTACAGCGATGAGCGCAGCCGGCAATTTCAAACGCAGTTGCTCGATAAGCTCCGCGCCCTGCCCGGCGTCACCAGCGCCAGCCTCGCCTCGCATCTGCCCTTCGATGTTGGAGGCGGTCAGCGCGCCGGCGTTTGGCCTGAGGGTCAAGCGCCAACCGAGATCCAGAAGTTTCTGATGGTTCCTTGCATGTCAGTCGATCATGCCTTTCTTCAAACCCTGGGCACGCGGGTCGTCGCGGGCCGCGATTTTACCACGCACGACGATGAGGCCGCGCCGCGCGTGGTCATTATCAATCTAACGCTTGCCCAGCAGTTGTGGTCCAACGGCGATGCTGTCGGGAAGCGCCTGGTGCTCCAGGGAGACGCGATGCAGGTCGTCGGCGTCGTCGGCGAGATGCGCTACTATGCGATGACCGATACGAATCGGCCGCTGATCTTTTACCCACTGGCGCAGCATTTCCAGCACATCGCCACCATCGTTGTGCGCACCGGAGTGGACCCGCTGCAAATCACCGCGTCCGTGAAGCAAGCCGTCGCCCAACTCGACCCCGATATGCCGGTCTACAACATTCGCACTCTCGACCAGCAGGTCATCAGCAGTCCGATGGGCATGGCTCCGATGCGCATGGGCACCATCATCGCGGGCGGGCAAGGCCTCATTGCGCTCTTCCTCGCCACCCTCGGCCTCTACGGATTGGTCTCTCAATCGGTGAAACGGCGCACCCATGAGATCGGCATTCGCATGGCGCTCGGCGCCAAGCCCCGTAATGTGCTGACCATCCTAATCTGGCAAGGTTTCCGGCTGGTTCTCATCGGTCTCGGCCTGGGACTGGCAGCCGCCTTCGCGATCACGCGTGTCCTGTCCAGCGTGCTTTACGGCGTCAAGGCCACCGACCTGCTGACCTTTGGCGGTGTCTCGCTGCTGCTGGCCGGAGTGGCTCTTTTGGCCAGCTACATTCCCGCCCGCCGTGCCGCTTCCATCGAACCCATGCAGGCGCTGCGCGCCGAGTGATTCTCAACTGTCGAGGAGAAAGAACAATGAACTCGCTGCCTCAAGACCTTCGCTACGCGCTGCGGCAATTACGCAAGTCGCCTGGATTCACGCTCACCGTAGTGCTGATGCTGGCGCTGGGCATTGGCGCGAACACCGCCGTTTTCAGCGTGATGAACGCGATTCTGATGCAGTTGCTGCCGGTGAGCCGCCCAGAGGGTCTCTCCTACGTCCGAATGCCCAATGGCCAGCACCCGCCGCCGGGAGGTGGCCAATCTGGAGCCTGGGACACTTCGTTTTCCGAACCGGTCTTCGAGGCGTTGCGCCAGCGCGGAGATGTCTTCGAGGAGTTAATTGCCTATGTCCCTCTGAGTTACACCGGCAGCATTGCCGTGCGCCATGCAGAGTTGCCGGAAGAGGCCAGCGGCGAAGAGGTAAGCGGCAACTTCTTCTCTGGCGTGGGAGCGCGGCTGGAACGTGGCCGCGGCTTCAGCCTGCAAGACGAAAAGAACCACGCGCCGCTGGTAGTGCTCAGCTACGACTACTGGACGCGGAGCTATGCGCGCGATCCGTCCGTGGTGGGGCAAACGCTCTACATCAAGAGCATCCCCATGACGGTAGTGGGCGTTGCGGCGCACGGATTCAAGGGCATCGAACCAGCCACTTCCACCGACTTCTGGATTCCCCTGCAAAATCGCCCGGAACTGAACGCATGGGGTGGGCCTGCCGTCAACGGCACGCTCTACGGTTCTCCGCAATGGTGGTGTCTGCGCATGATGGCGCGGCTGAGGCCAGGAGTTACGCCGATGCAGGCGCAGCAGGCGATCACCGGCAGTTATGCCGAGGTCGTCAAGCAGACGCTCGGCTCTGTCGATCCCAAGCAGTGGAAACCGCTGCTGGAGTTTGTGCCCGCTCGCGGCGTCGGCGGCTATAACGATCAGAATCGCGTGCCGCTGCGGATTCTCATGAGCCTGGTCGCCCTGGTGCTGCTGATTGCCTGCACCAATGTGGCCATGATGGTGCAGGCGCGCAACGCGGTGCGGCAGCGGGAGTTCAGCCTGCGTCTGGCGATTGGCGCGGGCAAGTCAAGAATCTTTCGCCAGTTGCTCTGCGAGAGTTTGCTGCTGGTGAGCGCGGGCGCGGCTGTGGGCTGGCTCTTCGCGCTCTCGGCCACGCGCATGCTTGCCACATGGTCAGGCATCGAGACGGGACTCAGCCCGGATCGCAGCGTGCTGCTCTTTACTCTGCTCGTCTCGGCGCTGGCCGCGCTGGTCTTCGGCCTCATTCCTTTGTGGAGCGCAATGCGCGCGCCGGTGGCCGGCGTACTGCGGTCGAGCGCCGCGCAACTGACGACCAACCGGAATCGTGTTGTGGGCGGGCGGATCGTGCTGGCAGGTCAGATGGCAATCTGTCTTGTGCTGCTGATGGCCGCCGGCCTGCTGCTGCGCACGCTGCGCAACTATGCGACGCAGAATCTCGGCATACAGGCCGAGGGCTTACTGGTCTTCAATGTCTCCCCGCAGGGGCAGGCCGATACGCACGTCTTTTATCGCTCACTGCTCGATCGCCTGCGTCAGCTTCCCGGCGTGGAGTCCGTCACGATAGCCGGAATGCGTCCTGGCTCCGGATGGTCCAACAACAATGAAGATTTTGAATTGGATAGCGTCAGGAAGCGTGGCGATACGTTGCGTTCGAACAATGTCGGTCCAGGATTTGCTCATACGATGGGCGTGCCTATCGTTGCGGGACGCGACATCGCGGAATCCGACGCGCAAGGCACGCATTTAGTTGCTCTAGTCAATGAGACCTTCGTGAAGAAATATCTTGGTGGCGCCAATCCGCTGGGCCACTACCTGGGCAACAGCAAATTCCGGCTCGACATTGTTGGCGTGGTGCGCGACAGCAAGTACACCTCAGTGGACGAGGAGCCGATGCCGATGGCCTACTTTGCCTGTTTGCAGTTCCCTGAACTTGGCCCCATGAGCATCGAAGTGCGCACGCGCGGCGACGCGATGGGAATGCTGCCCGAAGTGCGCAAGGCAGTCGCCGCGCTCTATCCCAACGTGCCCATCGAAAAGCCTATGACCCAGCAGGAGCAATTCGATAAGTCGTATGCGCAGCAGCGAATGTTCGCCGCCATGGGCGGATTCTTTGGCGTGCTGGCGGCGCTGCTCGTCGCTACCGGCCTCTACGGCTCGCACTCCTTCCGCGTCAGCCGCCGCACCACCGAGATCGGCATACGCATGGCGCTGGGCGCAAGCCGCGCTCAGGTGCTGGCGATGGTGATGCGCGAAAGCCTGTGGGTGCTCGTGGCCGGACTCGCCGCGGGCATTCCGCTCACGCTGCTCGCTGTGCGTCCGCTCAAATCCATGCTTTACCAGATGTCTCCATTGGACCCCGTGAGCTTTGTTCTGGCGATTGCCGTGATGATCCTGGTCTCCGGGTGTGCGGCCCTGATCCCCGCGCGCCGCGCCGCTTCCATTGAACCCATGCAAGCCCTGCGCTCTGAATAGAGCATTCACACCTTCGAGGAGAAGAGGAATGAACACGCTGCTTCAAGACATTCGCTACGCGCTCCGCCAGTTGCGCAAGTCGCCGGCCTTCACGCTTACTGTGATCGTCACGCTGGCGCTGGGCATCGGCGCCAACGCGGCTGTCTTCACGCTCTTCGATCAGGTGCTGCTGCGTATGCTGCCCGTCGAGCGGCCCAGGGAGCTGGTGCGCTTCGAGTGGAGCGGCGGCTTCTCCGGTTCTGCCAGCAGCTTTGGCGGCGACACCACGAACTACTTCTCCTATCCCATGTACAAGGATCTGCGCGACCAGAATCAGGTTTTTTCCGGGATGCTAGCTGCTGATCGCACAGGTGTCGGTGTGAGTTGGCACAACCAGGCCGAGAACAAGGACGCCGAAGTTGTCTCCGGCAATTATTTCCAATTGCTAGGACTGAAGCCCACAGTGGGCCGTCTTATGACCCCGCAGGACGACACCGCCAAGAACGCCAACCCCGTGCTAGTCCTCAGCTACGACTATTGGAAGACGCGCTTCGGTGCATCGCGCGATATCATCGGCCAAACGGTGCTCATCAACGGCCATCCCTTCACCATCCTCGGCGTGGCGCCGGAGAACTTCGACTCCGCCATTGGTGGATACAAGCCCGGCCTCTTCATCCCCATCAGCATGGTCGAGATCGCCATGCCGTGGATGGCGCCGCGCGACGATCTGAACAACCACCAGTCCGTCTGGCTTACGCTGGTGGCGCGATTGAAGCCGGGCGTATCCATCTCCCAGTCCGAGGCAAGCCTTGGACCGCTGTGGCACTCGCTGCGGGCGTATGAATTGACTCTCTATAAATCGCGGTCCGAACATTTCAAAAAGCACTTCCTCGACGATGCGCGCCTCAAGGTGCATGACGACTCGACCGGCTTTTCGCCGGACCGCATGGAGTTGAAGACCCCGCTCATTATCCTCATGAGCATGGCCGGCCTGTTGGTGGCCATGTGCGCCATCAACGTGGCTACGCTGCTGCTGCTTCGCGCCGCGGGACGCGCGCGCGAAATGTCAATGCGCTATGCTCTCGGCGCAAAGCGCAGCCGCATCATTTCGCAGTTGCTCGTCGAAGGCGGGCTGTTCGGCATCGCCGGCGCAGCCGCGGGACTCGCGCTCGCTCCGCTGGTCGCCACTACTCTCGTTCGCCTGATGACCAGCGCCGATCCAGGCAGCGAGCCATACTCAGCTTCCATCGATGCGCGTGTTCTACTGTTCACGCTGGCGATTTCAGTTGTGGTGAGCCTGCTGTTCAGCACTGCGCCGGTCTTCCACTTCCTGCGACCCGATCTGGCCAACGCATTGCGCCAGAATGCCGGCACCGCCTCGAAGAATTCTCAACGCTTCCGCAAGCTGGCCGTGGGCGCGCAGATTGCGCTCAGTGTCATCTTGCTGGGCGGCGCGGGCCTCTTCGTGCGCACACTCGACAATCTGCGCCATCAGCAGGTCGGATTCGACATCACTCATCTTGCAACTTTCTCGCTCGATCCCGCCAACTCCGGCTACGGTGAAGACCGCACTCCACAAATTGTTGCCGGCGTTCTTGAATCCGTGCGCCGCATTCCCGGCGTCGCGTATGTCACGGCCACCACCGACCCCGAGCTTTCCGGCGATACGAACAGTTCCAACTTCTCCGTGCAGGGCTACAAGCCGGCGGAAGACGAACGAATGAACTTCGAGGAGCCGTGGATCACTCCCGGCTACTTTGCCACGCTGCGGCAACCGCTTCTGGTGGGCAGAGAGTTTAGCGCTGCGGATGCGCAAGGGCAGCCCAAGGCGGCCATTGTGAATCTTTCCTTCGCCAAGCGTTTTTTTGGCTCGCCGCAGAATGCGCTGGGCCGCGCCATCGTCGAGGGTGGCGGCAGCGACGGAAAATTCGACACAACCATCGTCGGTGTCGTCGGCGACATCAAACATGCCGATTTGCGCACTGAGATTGGCCCCGCGGTGTACCGGCCCTATCAGCAGCAAAAGCATCCCGGCGGAGTCGTGGTCTACGCGCGCACCACGCAAGCGCCCCAGACAATTGAAGCCGCGATTCGCCAGGCCATACATCAACTTGACTCTACGCTGGTCGTCGATAGCCTGCGCACCATGGAGCAGCAAGTGGACCGCAGCTCTTCCGATGAACGCGCGCTGGCCTTTCTCGCCATCGGCTTCTCCGCTCTGGCGATGCTGCTGGCCGCCGTCGGCCTCTACGGGGTGCTGGCCTACTCCACTGAGCAGCGCACGCGCGAGATCGGCGTGCGTCTGGCGTTGGGCGCGCAACGGTCGAACGTCGTGGTGCTGATTATTCGCGAGATGGCCATCATCGCGGCCATCGCCACGGCGATTGCGCTGCCTTCCATCGTTGCCCTGGCCCGGCTTTTCCAGAGCCAGTTGTACGGCGTCGCCGCTTTTGATCCGCTTACATTGTCGGTAACAGTTACTTTTACCGTTGCGATGGCAGCGCTGGCTGCCGCGCTGCCAGCGCGCCGCGCCGCAACCATTGAACCCATGCAGGCCCTGCGCGCCGAGTGATTCTCATTAGCCGAGGAGAAGGAACGATGAACACGCTGTTTCGGGACATTCGTTACGCGCTGCGCCAGTTGCGCAAGTCGCCGGGATTCACGTTGACCGCGGTCATTACGCTGGCGTTGGGTATTGGCGCCAATACGGCCATCTTCAATGTGGTGAACACCACATTCCTGCGCGCGCTGCCTTATCCAGATTCCGACCGGTTGCTATGGCTCACGGAGCGAAACAGCGTCACCTCTCACGACAGCACGGTCTCCTATCTGAACTTTCTTGACTGGCGCGCCCAGCAGAATGTCTTCTCAGAGCTGTCCATCTACCACTCCGAAAACTGGAAACTGAAGACCGCGAATGGCGTGGAGCAGATCCCTACCCTGATGGTTTCACATGGCTTCTTTGCCACCCTGGGCGTGCATATCGCTCAGGGCCGGGACATGATCGGTAATGACGACCAGGCCGGAGCCGCCCCGGTTGCCTGGATTTCTTACGCCGCTTGGCAGAACTACTTTGCCGCAGATCCGGACTTGGTAGGCCGCGCGATCTCATTACAGGGACGATCGGTCATCGTGGCTGGCATTCTGCCTGCGGATTTCAGATTCATTCAACCGGCTGATGTGTACCTGCCCCTGGCGCCGTATGCAGAAGATATCGTCATGACCAATCGGATTAATCGCAATGCCGCATTCGTTGTCGGCCGATTGAAGTCCGGCGTGACGCTGGAAGCTGCACGAATGCAGATGGACACGATCGCACGACGACTCCAAGCGCAGTACCCCGAAGACGCCGGCATCGTGACGAACATCATGCCCCTGCGCGAACGCCTCGCGGGTCCGGCGCGCGCGCAACTCTTCCTGCTGCTCGGCGCAGTAGGCGCCATATTGCTGATCGCTTGCGTCAATCTGGCTAACATGCTCTTGGCCCGCTCAGTAGGACGTCGGCGCGAGATGGCTATTCGGGCGAGTCTTGGTGCGTCGCGTCCCCAACTTATGCGCCAATTGCTGGCCGAGAGTCTACTGCTGGCCATCGGCGGAGGAGCGGTGGGGGGGCTGTTCGGCCTATGGATATACGCCTTCGTTTTCCGTCTAGTACCTTTCGGAGTGCAGCAACTGGCCGGTGCCGGCGGCGGTCCCGACTTGCTAGTACTTTTGTTCACTGTCTGCCTCACCTTTGCCACGGGCATCGGCTTCGGGTTTGCCCCGGCCTGGCAGTTGTCCCACGCCAATCCCAGCGATACCCTGAAAAGCTCAGAGCATATTGTTCGTACGCCGGGGGGCAATTTACACGTTGCCGATCTTTTGGTCGTGAGCCAGGTAGCCCTCGCGTTTACGCTTCTTGTGGGCGCAGGTCTGCTGATCCGCAGCCTCGGGCGGCTTGCGCAAGTCGACCCCGGGTTCCAGCCGGAGCACGTCCTCTCGCTGAGAGTGGCCACGCCGCCCCAGGAGCAATTCAGGAAAAGTCCCTTCAGTTTCGCTGCCTATCAGGAACGGATTATCGAGGCTGTTGGCAGCCGTCCCGAAGTGGAGGCGTGTGCCGTCATCTCGTCGCTTCCATTTAGCGGAACGACCTCCACCTTGCGCTTCTATCCTGAAGGGCGGTCCGAGCCAGTGCTTAATCAAGCCCCGTGGGCTAGCTATAATTTTGTGACCGCTGACTATTTCCGCACCATGGGCATTCCCCTCGTGCGAGGCCGGTTGCTGAACGGAAAGGAGCCGCAACCCGTACTGCCCCTTGGCGTCGAAGTTAACTCACTAGACTTTTTCGCCAGCTTCAAAGACCTGCCGCTTGATGGAGTCATCAGCCAGCGCATGGCCGCCCAGTACTGGCCCGGTGAAGACCCCATCGGCAAGCGGTTCCGTGTCCTGGTGCCTGCGAATGTTCCGCGTCCCGTGATACAGATCGTCGGTGTCGTGGGCAATACGACTCAAGATGGGCTGGATCGCGGTGAGAGCTCCGAATTCTACTTGTCGCTGCACCAGTTTCCGGTGCCTGGGGACATGTTCCTGGTCATGCGCACACGCAACGATCCGAAGAGCCTTATTGCATCGGTGCGCACCATCCTTCGGCCCACCATCGGGGATCAGCCGATCACCGATGTGCTGCCTATGACTACCCGCATTACCGATACCCTTTCCGGCCGCCGTTTCAACATGAACCTTTTCACATTCTTTTCCGGAACCGCTCTACTGCTGGCCCTGGTGGGCATCTACGGAGTGCTCGCATTCGCCGTGGGCCGCCGCGCACGCGAGATGGGGATACGCATGGCGCTCGGCGCGTCCAGAGCGAGAATTCTGCAAGGAGTCTTGTGGCGAGGATTCAGGCTTGTACTGCCAGGGATCGCCGTTGGATTGGCTGGTGCTTGGGGAGTCGGGCGGCTTTTGCAAAGCAGTCTTTTCGGTGTGACAGGAAGCGACACATTCACCTATGCCGGCAGTGCGGGCCTGTTCCTATTGGTGGCGTTTTTCGCGTGCCTGCTGCCCGCGCGCCGCGCCGCTTCCATCGACCCCATTCTTGCATTGAGAACAGAGTAAATTGAGACGAAGAACAAAGTACCAGGAATAGGAGTATCACCATGATCGAACTGAAAAATGTAGAACGCAGTTACAAAACCGGACCCACGGAAACCTGGGTGCTGCGCCGCATCGGAATCACCATTCGCGAAGGCGAATTCGTCACCGTGATGGGCCCATCGGGCGCGGGGAAGTCGTCGCTGCTCAACATTCTCGCGCTGCTCGACGACGGCTGGAAGGGCGAGTACTGGTTCGGCGAAACCGCTGCGCACAAGCTCAATCGCAAACAGCGCGCCGATCTCGCCCGCCAGCGCATCGGCATGGTCTTCCAGAGCTATCACCTGCTGGACGACTTGACCGTCGCCGAGAACATCGACCTGCCGCTCTCTTATAAGAATCTGCCCGCCAAAGAAAGGCAGGGGATGGTGGCCGACATTCTCGACCGCTTCCAGATCGTCGCCAAGAAGGACTTGTTTCCTTCGCAGCTCTCCGGCGGGCAGCAGCAACTGGTGGGCATTGCGCGCGCCGTGGTTCACGCTCCCGCGCTGCTGCTGGCCGACGAGCCAACCGGCAACCTGCACTCCACGCAGGCTCGCGAGATCATGGAACTCTTTTGCGAACTCAACCGCGCCGGCACGACGATTGTGCAGGTAACGCATTCGGATGAGAACGCGCGCTACGGAAAACGCATCATCGAGCTGCGCGACGGATGGCTTACGCGCGATGAAATGCTGCCGGCAAGGGCAACGGAGGTAGGCGCAAAGTGAATCAGTTCAAGCCCAATTCAGTTCGCGGCATGAAGACCGCTGTTGCCATTCTTCTCTTGCAGGTGAACCTGGCGTTGGCTACTCCACCGGCTGCCGCTCAGCAGCCGGCCCAGCCCGCGTCCGGAGACCCGGCCCAGGCTCAAGCGCAGAATCCGATGCCGAATCAGCAACCCCAGGCTCCGCCGCCGCCCACACAAACTGTGCCGGAGGCTCCTTTGCCCGCGACGAATGGCGCCACCGCAGCGCCTGTTTCGTTGGCGCAACAGATCCAGCAGGTGCAGCAGCAGTCGTTTGCTCCGCCGCGGCCGTTTCAAGTGCCAATGCCCCACTCGCACAAGCCGCTTGCGCCCTATATGCCCAGCACCGCGCCTGAACTGGACCTCAGCAACTCACCGCGCCTGCAGAACCTCATTCGCAATGGCAAGATCTATCTTTCACTGCGTGACGCGATCGCAGTAACCATCGAGAACAACCTCGATCTGGCCTATTTCCGCTATAACTTCCCCATCGCTCAGACCGATATCCTGCGCACGAAAGCGGGCAGCTCTGCCAACGGCGTCAACACCGCCATCGTCCAGGGCACCCAGGGCGGGTTTGCCGCTTCCACCGGCGGCGGAGGCGGCTCATCCGGATCCGGATTCTCCGCGGGTAATGGCGGCATCGTCACCTCGACCCTCGGCGCCGGTACCAGCGTTTCATCGTTTGATCCCTACCTTACCTTCAGAGGCTACGTCGATCACACCGTCAACCAGGAGGCCAACCAGTTCACGGTCGGCGTGCCGGTTCTGAAGACCAACACGATTGAGGTTCTGTCGAACTACTCCCAGTCGTTCCCCATCGGCACTAACCTCTCGATCAACTATCTCGGCCAGCGTGTCGCCAGCAACACCCCTTACAACGGCATCAATCCCGAGCTGTATTCCAATTTTGCGATGACAATCTCCCAGCCCATTCTGGCCGGCTTCGGAGTAGCCACCAACGAGCGCTTTATCCGCATTGCCAAGCGCAACTCCCAGATCACCGACCTTGCTTTCAAAGCACAGGTAATCGCCACCGTGACCCAGGTCGAGAATATCTACTGGGATCTCGTGAATGCCTACGAGAGCGAGCAGATCAGTGAGCGCTCTCTCGGCTTTGCCAACAAGAATCTCTCCGACGATCAGAAGCAGCTCGAATTCCAAGCCATCCCCGCGATGCAGGTTATGACGGATCAGTCTGCCGTGGCGACCGCCGAAGGTAACCTCACGGTGGCGCGCGCCAGCCTTCGGCTGAACGAACTGCTGATGAAGAACGCGCTCACCAAGATCGACGATCCCACGATCGACGAGATGCCGGTCATTCCGCTCGACCTGCATGGAGAGCCCAATCCGAATGCCGGCAAATCCATCGACGAACTCATCTCCGAAGCCGAGAAGAAGCGGCCCGAGGTTGCCATCTACCAGATGCAGGCCGAAGTGCAGAAGCAGGCCCTGAAGGACATCAACAGCGAGCTTTTGCCGACTCTCAATATGTATGGCTCCTACGCCGGCGCAGGCACCGCCGGTCCCAGGAACCCAAACTGCTCCCTCGGAGCCGAATGCGTCTCCGATCTGCCCACAGGCTTCGCCAGCATGTTCGCGAACACATTCAATTACTCGTCCCCGGAATACCAGGTCGGGATGACGCTTTCCATTAATCTGCGCAACCGCCAGGCCAAGGCCGATCAATTCCGTGCTGTGTTGCAGTACCGCCAGAGCCAGATATCCTCCGAGCAGCAGCAGAAGGGCATTCGCCTCGATGTTCGCAACACGAAGTTTGCTCTTGAACAGGCTCAAGCCCACGTTGAAGCAGCCCAGAAAGCGCGCGACCTCGCCCAGAAGACCTTCGACATCACCAAACAGGAACAGTTGCTCGGTGCGAAATCCGGCCTCGATACCCTGAACGCGGAAAGCGCACTTGCCCTGGCCGAGTCCGCTTTGGACGCTGCACAAACGGCCTACGAGAAGGCGAAAGTAGATATCGACCGCGCCACCGGCGAGACGCTGGAGCGGACAGGGGTCTCCATTGACGACGCGAAATTGGGCGTCGTGACTCGCTAGCCGTAGAATCACGGAGAGGGACCATGCTCGCCTCAGCACAAACCGTTTTGCATCGCGTCGCCGAGCCGATCGTTGCAGCCACTGGGTTCACCGGTGAAGGCTGCGGCATGGGTCGCCAGCGCGCGACCGGGTCGCTGCACGAGGACTACGGAATCTCGATTGCCGACGCCAAAGCCGGCGTCGTGGAGGCAGACCATCACGAGTAAGCAAGAGCCAATTCGCGTTCTGGTTGCCGACGATCAACCGCATATCCTGGAGGCCGTCGAACTGCTGCTGGCACCGCAGGGCTTCGCCGTGGACTGCGTGCGCTCGCCTCAGCTCCTGCTGGAAGCGCTGGGCGAACGCGACTACGATGTGCTGCTGATCGATCTCAACTACACCCGCGACACCACCTCCGGCCAGGAAGGCCTGGACCTGCTCGCCCGCATCCGTGAGTTCGATGCGCGGCTGCCGGTCATCGTGATGACAGCCTGGGGCAACATCAATCTGGCCGTCGAAAGTATCAAGCGCGGCGCGCGCGACTTCATCCAGAAGCCCTGGGAGAACGAGCGGCTTCTCTCGCTGATCCGCGTCCACGCCGAGCTGCACCAGGCTCTACGCCGCGCCCGCCAGTTGGAGATGGAAAACCGCCTGCTGCGCTCCGAAGGAATGCCGGAGTTTGTGGCCAGCGCGCCCTCCATGCAGCCAGTCCTTGAATTGATCGCTCAGGTCGGCCCCTCCGACGCCAACGTTCTCATCACCGGCGAGCACGGCACGGGCAAAGAGATCGTCGCCAAACTGCTGCACGCCGCCTCGCAGCGGTCGCGCATGGCCCTGGTCGCGGTCAATGCCGGGGGACTGCCGGAGGGCACCTTCGAGAGCGAAATCTTCGGCCACGTAAAGGGCGCCTTCACCGACGCCCGCAGCGACCGCATCGGACGCTTCGAGCTGGCCAACGGCGGATCGCTCTTTCTCGACGAGATCGCCAACGTCCCGCTGCGCCAGCAGGCCAAACTGCTGCGTGTTCTGGAGACAGGCGAACTGGAACGCGTCGGCTCCTCGCAGACCCGCCGCGTCGATGTGCGCCTGCTCTCCGCCACCAATGCTGATTTGCACGAAGAGGCCAAGGCGGGCAACTTCCGCGAAGACCTGCTCTTCCGCATCAACACCGTGGAAATCCACCTGCCCGCACTACGCGACCGGCGTGAGGACATCCCGCTGCTGGCTCAGCACTTCTTGAGCCGCAACCGCGCGCGCTATCGCAAGCAGGCTGTCGGCTTCTCGCCCGACGCCATGCAGCAAATGATGCAGTATGCGTGGCCGGGCAACGTGCGCGAGCTGGAACATACAGTCGAACGCGCCGTGCTGCTCTGCCGCGGCGACCAGATCGAACCGGTCAACCTGGCCATCGCCCCCGCGCGCTCCTCCGCTACATCGTTTGAGAACATGAGCATCGACGAAGTCGAAGCCCTGCTCATCCGCAAGGTTCTGCGCCGCTGCGACGGCAACATCTCCAAGGCCGCCGAGGCGCTGGGCTTGAGCCGCGCAGCGCTCTATCGCCGCATCGAGAAATATGGGCTCTGAGAGGAAGGCGCGCCGCAGCCACTCGGCCGTCCGCCGGGTGTGGCGTTTCTGTCTGTTGCTGGCGCTGCCAGGGCTGATCCTTGTTGGCATCTTTCTCTACCAGGGGCAACTCTCTTTTGCTCCCGCGATTCTGCTCATCGCTTGTTTGCTTCTTTACCTGCTGCTGGTGGCCGCGGCGCTCATTGAAGGCATGGTCCGTCCCTTGCAAACGCTCTCCAACGTCGTCGCTTCTCTGCGCGAAGGCGACTACTCCTTCCGCGCGCGCGGGGCCGGCTCTGAAGACGCGCTGGGCGAGCTGGCCACGGAGATCAACGCGCTCGCCGATCTGCTGCAAAAGCAGCGCGTCCGTTCGCTCGAGGCCACGGCTCTGTTGGCGCGCATCCTTGAAGTGATGCACACACCTCTGTTTGCCTTTGACCGTCATGACCGGCTGCAACTGGCGAGCAATTCAGGCGCTCAGTTGCTGGGCCGGCCCCTGGCCCGCTGCTACAACCAGAGCGCACGCGAACTCGGCTTGCAAGAGCTGCTGGCCGCGCCCGATCAGACCACTCACTCTTTCGGCGCAAAGCCTACGCGCTGGCTGCTGCGCAAAGCGGCCTTCCGCCAGGACGGCGCGCCCCACACGCTGCTCCTGCTGGCCGACGTAAGCCTCCCGCTCCAGGAAGAGGAGCAGATGGCCTGGAAGCGGCTGATCCGGGTTCTCGGCCACGAGCTTTCGAACTCGCTGGCGCCCATCAAATCCATTGCCGGTAGCTTGCTGGAGCGGGTGGATTCCCTGTCCGGCGACGAAGCAACGCTGCGCGACTTCCGCCGCGGCCTGGGCGTAGTGGAGAGCCGGGCCGACGCGCTGCATCGCTTTGTGCAGTCGTATCGCCAGCTCGCCCAGCTGCCTCCGCCGCAACTCCGGCCGGTTCCACTCGGGCAGCTGCTGGAGCGCGTGGCGCATCTGGAACAGCGCCTGGCTGTCCAGCTTGAACCGGGTCCGCCGGTCGTGCTCAACGCCGATCCGGATCAACTGGAGCAGATGTTCATCAACCTGCTTGCCAATGCCGTGGACGCCTCGCTTGCCAATGGCGCACCGTGGGCGCGTGTCAGTTGGCGCGTGGCCGGCGCCGCCGCTCTGGTCTCCATTGAAGACCGCGGCCTGGGCATCGCCAACGCCGAAAATCTCTTCGTCCCCTTCTACACCACCAAGCCTGCCGGCAGCGGCGTTGGCCTGGCCCTGGCGCAGCAGATCGCCCGCGCCCACGGCGGCGAAATCCGCCTCCTCAATCGCGAAGACGGTCCGGGCGCGCGCGCGACCGTCCGCCTGCCGGCTACGCAGAGTGAGGGGACGACGGAATAAGCCGCCGCTTCGCCCCCCAAACAACCTCGCTTGCTATCATCGACACAGGCTCCCGGCAGCAGTCTATTCCCGGCACAACCACTGAGGTTTTGACGCGTCCAAATGACTCATGTTACTCAGCCAGAACTCGTCGCACCCGCCATTGAAAGCGCCCGGACTGACGCGGGTTTGGGTCCGGCGCACATTCATGTGCCCAGCCCCGGCGCAACAGCCACGCTCATCCACGACTTGCGCGAGCTCTTCAAGGTCAAGGTCGTCGCTCTGGTGCTGGTCACCGGTTGGGGCGGCTTTTATCTTGGCTCCATGCAGTCGGGCATCACCAGCATGCAGCGCGGCCTGCTCGACACGCTGCTCGGCATCGGCCTGGTCTCGGCTGGAGCCGGCGCGCTGAACGAGGCTCTGGAACGCAAGATCGACGCGCGCATGAAGCGCACCGCCGACCGGCCGATGGCCGCGGGCCGCTTCTCTCTGGCGCAGGGTGTGCTGGCCGGCCTTGCCGCTCTGGCGTTCGGAGCGGTGTGGCTGGCGCTCACCACCAACCTGCTTACCGTGGCGCTGGCGCTGCTCACGGCCTTCACTTACGTGGCCATTTACACGCCGCTCAAGCGCGTGACCGCGCTGGCCACCTTCATCGGCGCATTCCCCGGCGCGATGGGCCCCATGCTCGGCTGGACCGCCGCCCGCGGGCAGATCGAGTGGCCGGGAGTGGCCCTCTTCGCCATCCTCTTTTTCTGGCAGTTTCCTCACTTCATGTCCATTGCCTGGCTCTACCGCGACGACTACGCCCGCGCCGGGATTCGCATGTTGCCCGTCGTCCAGCCCGACGGCCTCTCCACGGTGGCCGAGGCGCTTTTCTTCGCGGTGCTGATGATCCCCGTCAGCCTTGCGCCCTGGATGCTGGGCATGGCCACTCTGACCTATGCCGCGCTGGCCGGCGCGCTGGGCTTGCTTTACCTGGCTTACACGATCCGCTTCGCCCGCATTTTGAGAGCCGAAACCGAGGACGAAAGCCGCAGGCTGGCCCGCGATCTGCTCAAGGTCAGCGTGCTCTACCTGCCGCTGCTCTTCACCGCGCTGATGCTCTGCGCCATCGCGAAAGCCTGAGGAAGCCATGACGACCGAAGCCCCCCAATTCACGACTGGTCAGTCCGGCACCCGCTCCGCTATCGCGGCCATCCTCGCCGTCAGCGCGGCAGCCACGGCCTTTCTCTTTTGGCTGATCTACGTGCATCCCGCCGCGGCATCCAGTACGCAATACGCCTTTCTGCCCGCGCTCAATGCCGCGCTCAACGGCCTCAGCGCCACCGCGCTGCTCATTGGCTACACCTTGATCCGCGCCCGCCACATCCCGGCGCATCGCGCCGCGATGATCACCGCCTTCGCCTTCTCCACTCTCTTTCTGATCAGCTACATCCTCCACCACGCGCTGCATGGCGATGTTCGCTACCCGGCCCACGCGGCGCTGCGCTCCGTTTATCTGCCGCTGCTGGCCAGCCATATCATTCTGGCCATCGTGGCGCTGCCGCTGATTCTGGTCACGTTTTTCTTTTCGCTTACCGGGCGGATTCCGCAGCACCGCAAGGTAGCCCTCTGGACCTTTCCGCTCTGGCTCTACGTCTCGATCACCGGCGTGGTAACCTGGGCGATGCTGCGCCTGGCGCTAGGATAGGAGAGACAATGCCCACCATCAATCCGAACCCGCCCAACGACGGCACCCGCCAACTGCTGCAGTGGGGAGCGTCGATGCTCACAGCGGGGCTGTTGGCCGTGGTGCTGCTGGAGACCCTGCTGGGCGGCTACTCGCCGACCGGCGCCCACACCAACGCCGGCTGGTTCGCCCTGATCGTCGCGCTGATGTGCATTCCCTTTGGCAGCCTGCTGACGGCGCTCGGCCTGGCCAAGGCTCTGCGCAACCGCGCAAACGCCCGCCGCGGATGAAGTATTTTGAGAAAACCTGAAAATGCCTGAATCCTCTGCTATTCTTTTCGATGAATGGAGTACAACAACATGGCAAGAAGCGTAAACAAAGTCACTCTCTTGGGAAATGTAGGCAAGGACCCGGAGATTCGCTCCACTCCCAGCGGCGTCATGGTCGCCAGTTTCGGCTTGGCCACCAGCGACCGCTTTCAGGATGCGCAAGGCAACTGGCAGGACCGCACCGAATGGCACAACCTGAAGGCCTTCAAGCGCACCGCGGAGATCGTCCGCGATTACGTGAAAAAAGGCTCCAAGCTGTACATCGAGGGCAAGATTTCGACTAACAGTTGGGACGACAAGGAGACCGGTGTAAAGAAGTATCGCACCGAGATTCTGGTCAATGAGCTGGTGCTGCTCTCCGGCCGCGAGGAAGGCTCGGGCGGCAGCGCGAGCGCGGGCGGCTACAGCCGGCCGGCAAGCGCATCGAGTTCGTCGGCCAGCTTCGACCAGAAGCCCCCGGCAGCCGCCGGAGCGCCGGACGATTACGCCCAGCAGACCGAAATCTCCGACGACGACATACCGTTCTAAGTGCAGGGAACAGGGAATAGGGAACAGGGAATAGCCGGGGACCGTGGATACTACGGACCGAGTCCTCATGGAACGGGTCTGCCGTAAAGCGCTATTCCGTGCCCGGAGCCATGCTCAGGCAGCCGTTAAGGGTTTCCCTGTTCCCTGTTCCCTGCCTTTTCACTCCGTCTTCATCAGCGTGGCCAGTAGCGAGTCTCTGCGCTGGTTGGCGAGCCTGTCTACGTTGCCGAGTCCGCGCAGCCAGGCGAAGACCGCGGCCCCGGCCAGCGCCAGAAAGACCGGCACGGCCATCCACGGAGTGTGAAAGAGCCGGCACAGCCCAAAGACCACCGCGCCCACGGCCATGATCACCAGCAGCAGCAACATACTGGAGAGCGCGTTGGCCTGCGATCCGCGCTGCCGCGTCATCCGCCCCGGATGGATACGAAAGGGCATTCTGAGCGAAAAGATGTTGCCCACGGCCAAGCAGCAGGGCAGGGCAAAGAGAACCCATGCTGCTGTAGCCGCCACGGTCACGCCCTCCGGCCATCCCAGGCGCAGAGTGGTCAGGATGCCGACCAGCAGCGCATCCAGCCAGAAAAGCAGGAAATGAAAGAGATTCTTGGCCAGAAAAACGGTGCGGATGGGCGTCGGAGAAAGAAACAGCAACTGAATCCCCGCTCCCTCGGCGCCCAGATTGTTGGAAAACATCTGCGTGAAGCCCATCAACGCGAAGGCGACGTAGAGCGGCAGCGCGTACGAAAATGAATTCCCCGAAGCGTTGCTGCGATAGAGGCTGGCCAGCACCAGCACCATCAACAGGGGCGCGCCTATCGCCCAGAGCAGCGGCAGGGTGCGCATTAAACTGCGCGCCTCCTTTTCCATCAGCGCGGCAATGGGGCTGGAGCCGCCCAGCCTCCAGCCGCCCTCGCGCCGAACAAGAGTGGCTCGCACTGAGGAAGTCTTTGCCCGGCCCGTTTCCCGTTTAGGCGCCGAACCCAGGTTTTCGCCGCGATACTCGGCCTTCAGACGGCGGGCCAGCACGCTCCCTGCGGCCAGCGCCCACAGCCCAAGCACGCCCAGCGACGCCAAGGCCCCCACAGGCTGCCGATTGCCGGCCTGCCGGAGCGCGCGCGCGGCCAGCCCCGGCGGCAGAGCCTGCTGCACGGCGTAGGCTGTCTTTATCCAGGGCGCAAACTCGGTCTCCATCCTGCGAAGGTTCTCGACACGCGCCTGTGTAGTTAGCGGCTGCTGATGGTGCTTCCGGTGCAGCGCCGGATTCAGCAGTTGCAGGCTCAACAGGAAAATCATGAACAGCGCGCCCACAATCTCCCGCGTCTTCCGCTGCGAGAGCCAGCGGTCGATCCAGGCAAAGACGGCGCGCACCAGCAGGATGTTGAAGGCCGCAAATGCCGCCAGCGCCAGCGCCGTCCAGGCAAAGAGCTCCGGCCGCGCCATCGTGACGCCCACCCAGATGCCCAGGCAGCACAGCGCGCCGATGATGGTGGAGACATCCGCCAGCCCAAAGACCACATACAGCAGATAGTACGATCTAAAGCGCACCGGGAAGCGCAGCAGAATACCCATGTCAAACTGTTCCTGAAACGAGGCCAGCATCACCGGACCCACCTGCCAGAGGATACACGCCACCCAGAAGACGGCCGGCAAGAACTGCCACTTTTCATTGGAAGCCAGTGCATAAGCGCCCGCGCCCATGATGGTGCCCAGCCCCAGCCCAATGAAGGCATAAAGGACAAACGACACGGTGCGCGCGCCCAGCTCAAACGCGCCCCGTTTGGAGCGCAGTCCGTTCACGAACATATGCCAGCGCAGGGCGGCCATGGCCGCATACTGCGCCCGCGCCGCGCCGCTCAGCGCGCCCAGACCTTGGCTTGGGCCCGCGCCAACCCCCTTCAAGCCAGCCATGACAGCTCCTGCGCCGGCTCCAGCCCGCCCGCTCCCACAATCGAGAGAAAGATCTCTTCGAGAGTCAGCCGCTGCTCCCTGGCGGCATCCGGCAGTGTGGAAACCACTCCAGCGTGGAGTTCGGCCAGCGAGCCATCAGCCACCAGCCGGCCCTTGCTGATGATGGCCACGTGGCTGCACAGACGCTCCACAATCTCCAGCACATGCGTGGTCAAAAAGATTGTCGCGCCGCGGTTGAGCATCCCTTGCAGCATATTCTTCAGCATTCCGGCTGCAATCGCGTCCACGCCCTCGAAGGGCTCGTCGAGAAAGAGCACCTTGGGACCGTGAATCACCGCCGCGGCCATCGCCAGCTTCCTCTGCATTCCGTGCGAGAAGTCTGTCACCAGCTTGCGGCTCTCGTTGGCCAGTTGCATGAACTCCAGCAGCTCCTCCGTCCGCTGGCGGGTGGTCTCGCGGTCCAGCCCGTACATGCGGCCGACAAAATGCAGGTATTCGGGCGCGGTCAGCCGGCCCAGCAGCGCCATCCCCTCCGGCACCACGCCGATCTGCCGCTTCAGCTCGAGCGCGCCGGCCCCAAACGGCTGGCCCAGAATCTCAATCGTCCCGGCTGTCGGCTCTAGCAGCCCGGTGAGCATCTTGATGGTGGTGGACTTGCCCGCGCCGTTCGGTCCCAGAAAACCGAAGAACTGCCCCGGCGCCACGCTCAGCGTGACATCTTCAACAGCCGTCAGCGCGCCAAAGCGCCGGGTGAGGCCATGCGTTTGAATCGCCGCAATTTCCATTTGCCAGCAAGCATAGCAAGGTTGGCGAACAAAACAAAGCGGTTCGCAATTCACGGCAGGCGCAAAACCATTTGCCGTTGCCAAGACCAAACCGGCCCAGGAAAGGAATGAACCACCTCTTTACACCGCAGAGTGCCTCGCATACGCGCTATCCTAGAGATTCCGGCCAAACCGGCCGCCGAGGAACCCCATGCCCGAAGACAATACCACTCCTGCGGCGCAAGCCGCCTCCGCCGCACCGCAGGTGCCGCAGGTGGTCACCATCGCCACCCTCGGCCAGCACGAAGGCCAGTCCGTCACCCTGCGCGGATGGCTCTACAACCTCCGTGAGAGCGGCAAGCTGCTCTTCCCCATCTTCCGCGACGGTACCGGAACCATCCAGGGCGTGGCCCACATCAAGAGCGTCCCCCCGGAGGTCTTTGAAGCGCTCAAGGGCCTGACACAGGAATCCAGCGTCATTGTCACCGGCAAGGTCCGCGCCGACAAGCGGGCGCCCGGCGGCTACGAGCTCGATGTCGAAGGCCTCCAGGTCGTCCAGCGCGTGCCGGAAGCCGACCCCTACCCCATCACCCTGAAGGAGCACGGTGTCGACTTCCTCATGGACCATCGCCACCTCTGGGTGCGCTCGCCGCGCCAGTCTGCGATTCTCCGCATCCGGGCCGAAATCATGCGCGCGGCGGCAGAGTATTTTGACTCCAACGGCTTCATTCGCACCGACCCACCGATCCTGACTCCGGCGGCCTGCGAGGGCACCTCGACTCTCTTTCCGGTGGATTACTTCGGCGACCCGGCTTTTCTCACTCAATCCGGGCAGTTATACATCGAATCCACAGCGCTGGCGCTGGGCAAGGTTTATAGCTTCGGCCCCACCTTCCGCGCGGAAAAATCCAAAACTCGCCGTCACCTCACCGAGTTCTGGATGATTGAGCCGGAGGTCGCCTTCATGGACCTCGACGGGCTGCTCGAGTTAGCCGAAAACTTCTTGTCGCACATTGTTCAAAGCGTCCTCAAGAACCGCGCCGCGGAGTTAGTTGTTATCGGCCGCGATCCCGCCAAGTTAGAATCCATCTGCCCGCCCTTTCCGCGCCTGCGCTACGACGAAGCCTGCGAGATGCTCAACCAGGCCCACAAGGACGGCCACTTGGAAGCTCCCTTTGAATATGGCAACGATTTCGGCTCACCCGATGAAACCTGGCTTAGCTCGCAATATAACCGCCCGGTCATGGTTCATCGCTACCCCGCCAACGTGAAGGCCTTTTACATGGAACCCGACCCCGCCGACGCGCGCTACGCCCTCTGCGTCGATGTGCTCGCTCCCGAAGGCTACGGCGAAATCATTGGCGGCTCGCAGCGCGTTTCGAGTTATGAGTTACTGAACTCCCGCATCGAGCAGCACAATCTGCCCAAGGAAGCCTTCCAGTGGTACCTGGACCTGCGCCGCTACGGCAGCGTCCCGCACTCGGGCTTCGGCATGGGCATCGAGCGCGCGGTAGCCTGGATCTGCGGCCTGGACCACGTCCGCGAAACCATCCCCTTCGCCCGCACCCTGCACCGCATCTACCCCTGAACTCACCCTTCAGACCGGATGCTCGGCTCTCGTCTTTGCAACCATGGTACCCGCCAATCGGTGATGCAGATCACTGTCTGACGTCTGCCTAAGCGCGAATCATCGATCATGTACGGTTAGCGTCCGCGCGTGTGGAGGCGATTCTTGAACCGGTCCAGATTGCCGAAGTTGCGCAGGATTTCGCAGATCGTTTTCCTGCTGCTCTTTCTCGGGTTGCTGTTCTTCACCTCGTGGAGCCTCTTTCCCAGCGCCGGAACTGAGATTCATCTGCGCCCGCCGGTACGGCTGTTCTTCGAGTGGGACCCGCTGGTGGCTTTGGTCAACGCGCTGGCTGGCCATGCGCTCTATCGCGGCCTCATCTGGTGCCTCGTTATCCTCGTGCCCACGCTCTTTCTGGGGCGCTTCTTCTGCGGCTGGATCTGCCCGATGGGCACGCTGCAGCACTTCGTGAGCAATATGCCCTCGGAGGCCAAGCGGGGCAAGCAGCGCATCGAGTCGAATCGCTACAAACGCTGGCAAACCGGCAAGTACGTTGTGCTGATCGCCGGACTGGTAGCCGCACTCTTCGGCTCGGCGGCGCTGGGCTGGCTTGATCCATTCAGTCTGCTGGTGCGGTCGTTCGGGCTTTCTATTCTGCCGGCTATCAATGCCGCTGCGCGCGCTATCTTCACCCCGCTCGAACATAGCCACATCGCGGCGATCAAGGCGGCCGGCGGAACGCTGCACTCGATTCTACAAGTTCTGGTACTCGATCTCCGCCAGCCGCACTACGAGCAAGGGCTGGTACTGGGGATTCTGTTTATAGCGATTCTGGCGGCCAGCCTGCGCGTGACACGTTTCTGGTGCAGGGCGATCTGCCCGCTGGGCGCGCTGCTTGGTGCGGTTTCACGCTGGTCGATTCTGGGGCTGCACAAGGATCCTGCCGCCTGCGACAAATGCAATCGCTGCCTGCTCCACTGCCAGGGCGGCGACGATCCCATCGGCGGCGCGCCGTGGCGCAAGGCCGAGTGCCTGATGTGCATGAACTGCCTGGGCAGTTGCCCGCACGACAGCCTGCAATTCAAGTTCTTCCGCCCCACCCCCGGTAAGGATATGGAGGTCCCATCGCCCGACCTGGGCCGCCGCCGCACACTCACCGGCGTTGCCGCCGGAGCGGCGATTGTTCCACTGATGCGCTCGAACACCGGCCTGGGCAAGAGCCGCCACGAACGGCTGCTGCGCCCGCCGGGTTCGCTCGACGAGCCGGAGTTTCTTTCGCGCTGTATTCGCTGCGGCGAATGCATGAAGGCTTGCCCCAACATCGCGCTGCATCCCACGCTCGATCAGGCCGGCCTGGAGGGATTGTGGTCGCCGACGCTGGTGCCGCGCATCGGTTACTGCGAGCCCAGTTGCGTGCTCTGCTCGGAGGTCTGTCCCACCGGCGCGATCTGGCAGATCACGCCCAGGGAAAAGGGCTGGGTCGTCGGCGTGGGCGCGCAGCAGCAAAATCAACCGATTCGCTTGGGCACGGCCTTCTATGACCGCGGCCGCTGCCTGCCGTGGGCGATGGCCACCGAGTGCATCGTCTGCGAGGAGTGGTGCCCGGTCTCGCCCAAAGCCATTTATGTCGAGGAGGCGCAGGTCATCGACTCCGCGGGCAACACCAAAACGCTGAAGCAGCCGCGCGTCGATCCCAGCCGCTGCGTGGGCTGCGGCGCGTGCGAGTATGCCTGCCCGTTGCAGGAGCACCCCGCCGTCTACGTCACCAGCATCGGCGAAAGCCGCTCACCAAGCAGCCAGATTCTGCTCAACCGAAAATAAAGGAGACTCTTCCGTGAAATTTTGCTCAATGAAATGGATGCTGGCCGTTGCGGCAATTATTCTTGTCGTGATTACCGCGACCACAGGATGCAAGAAGAAGATCGTCGATCCGTTCCCCAAATCGGGCGTGCTTGCCGGCTGGGAAAAAACCAGCGAGACCCGCGTCTTCGCCGCTAAGGACTTGTGGCAGTATATCGACGGCGATGCCGAGCAGTACCTCTCGGCCGGCGTGGTCTCCACGTCTACCTCCGACTACAAGTACCAGGGCCTGTTGGAAGCGACGGTGGACGTGTACACGATGAAGGATGCGGCCGGCGCGAGCAAGATTCTAGAGAAGGGACAAGCCAAGGATGTCAAAACCGTTCCACTGGGCGATGCTGGCGTGGCCTATGCGCAGAGCGTGATCTTCCGCAAAGGCCCATCGCTGGTGCGCATCGTTGCCTATGAGCTGACGCCCGACGCTCCGCAGGCGCTGCTGGCGCTGGCGCATGGCGTGGAAGCGAAACTGTAATTGGAAGTTGCTGTTCAACGCACAGAAGCGAGGATTGCTATGAAAAACCGCCGTGATTTTTTGAAGACAGCAGCAGCGGGAGCCGTGCTGCTCAGCTCAAACAGCAAACTGGGCCTTGCCGCAACGCTCGACACTCACGCCGAGAGCGGCAAATCCAAAGTCGTGATAGCGCGCGACGCCGCGCTGCATGATGCCAGCGGGCAACTGGACGAGAAGCGCGTGCAGGCTCTGCTCGACCGCGCCATCGCCGCCTACACGGGCCGCGACAAGCCGGTCGAGGCATGGAAGCGCATTGTGCCCGCGAACCTGGTCTCCGCGGATAAGGTGATTGGCCTCAAGGTGAACGGCCTGGGCGGCAAGGGAATTAGCACGCACCGGGCGCTGACGCTGGCGATTGCGGAACGGCTGCAACAGATCGGCGTCAAGCCCGGAAATATTTTGGTGTGGGACCAGAACGCACACTTTCTGGAGGCTTGCGGCTTCGCCATCAACACCGATCGCAGTCACATCCGCAGTTACCCCAGCGACCAGGCGGGCTTCGAGGAGCAGCCATTGACATGGGGCACGGTCAATGTCAAACTCACCAAGATTCTCTCCCGCGAGTGCGCGATGGTGATCAATCTGCCAATTCTCAAGGATCACCAAATGGCGGGCGTTACCTTCTCAATGAAGAATATGTACGGGGTCGTCGAGCGCCCCAATGAACTGCACGCCAACGGGTGCAACCCCGCAGTCGCCGACCTGAATTGCATTCCCACCATACGCGAGAAGGTTCGCTTCACCATCGGCGACGCGATGACCTCGGTTTATGACGGCGGTCCGGGCTTCCATCCCGAGCGCCTCTGGCAGCCCAATGCACTTATCGTCGGCGAGGATCGCGTCGCGGTCGATCACACCGCGTGGCAGATGATTGCCAAGAAGCGCGCCGAGGCAGGCATGCCGACGCTCGAAGCCGCGGGCCGTCCGCCGCGCTACATTGTAACTGCTGCTGACAAAGATCACAATCTGGGCACCAACGATCCCCAGCGCATTCATCTGCTGGAAGTCTAAAGAATATGGGTGCCCCACCCTCGGCGCGTTATTGTTTTTGCGCCTAGGGTGGGTTACCTCGCACGATGACCGGGAGTATCACCATGGCCGCGGAAACCGATCGTAAGCCGGAAGAAATGCAAGGCGTCGCGCAGGGCCTCACGCGCCGCGAGGCGCTGCTGCAACTGCTACGCGTGGGTGGTGTGGCGGCAACTGCTACGGGCGCGGCCGTCTGGCTCAGCAAGCACAGCTTCCGTCCGCTTCCGGCGCAGGCCGAGCAGGCGCGCCGCGACCATCGCATTGTCGATGATCTGCAATGGCCGCATCTGACCGTGGTCCAGAACGGAGAACCGCGCGCGCTGGTGGCTCAGGCGCTAGAGAATCTGGGCGGCATTGGCCGCTTCGTCAGCCGCCAGGACGTGGTGGTCATCAAGCCCAACATTGCTTGGGACCGAACGCCGGAGCAGGCCGCCAATACAAATCCCGATGTGGTCGCCGAGATGGTGCGCCAGTGCTGGCAGGCGGGGGCCAAGCGCGTCATTGTCACTGATGTAAGCTGCAACGAGGCCCGCCGCTGCTTCCATCGCTCCGGCATTCAGGCCGCCGCCCTCGCCGAGCACGCCGAGGTCATCCTGCCCGATCCCGAACTTTTTCGCGAAGTGGAGGTGGGCGGCGTGGTGCTGAAGAGCTGGCCCATCTTCACGCCCTTCCTCGAAGCCGATAAAATCTTCAACTTGCCCATCGCAAAGCATCACGTCCTCACCGGCGCAACGCTGGGCATGAAGAACTGGTACGGCATCCTGGGCGGCGAGCGCAACCGCCTGCACCAGCAGATTCATCAGAGCCTCGCCGATCTCGCCTTCTTCATGCTGCCCACGCTGACTGTGATGGACTGTTACCGCATCCTGCTGCGCAACGGACCCACCGGCGGCAACCTGGAAGACGTAGCCCTCAAGAAGACCATTATTGCCGGAACCGATCCGGTCGCCATCGACGCCTATGCGGCCAAGGCATACTGGGACCTCGATCCCGCGCAGATGCCTTACCTGGAGATGGCCGCCGCCCGCGGCCTGGGCACTGTGGACTTCGATAAGTTGCAGGTGAAGATCAGCCAGCTGGGGTAGCCACCTGCGGTGGGGCCAATGGCTCGCTATTCGCTCGCATGGAGTTTGTGGTATCCCAGGTCCGTATATCCTAACCTGGGGCACCCAGCACCCAGCACTCCGTCCAAAGAAAGAATTTCCCGGAGAAATTCTATTCATCTCCGGACAATCCGCGCTACAATGTTTACAAAAGCGACACACAGAGGAAACGATGGCTAAAGAAGCTGCTTCAATGGTTGTGAGTATGCGCCTGCCGACAGAGAGCGCCAAGCGCCTGCGCCGTATGGCCAACCGGCATGGATGGACCCCCAGCGACGCCAGCGCGCGGCTGGTGGAGGAGGGCCTGCGCCGCACCGAGTTTGCCTTCATTGACTTTCGCGATACTCCGGCAGGAAGGCAAGCCTGCATCCAGGCCAGTTCGCTGGCGGTGTGGGAGATCATGCAGCTGGTGCGCAGTTACAAGGGTGACGCCGCCGCCGTGGCCAAGCACCTGGGTTGGCCGCTGGTGAAGATTCAGGCCGCGGTCCATTACGCGGAGGCCTACCCGCAGGAGATCAACGAAGCGATTACCGAGAACAGTGAGACGGAATTTGCGGCTCTGAAGCAGATGCTGCCGCAGACCGTCGAGTTCGTTCCCAAGAGGCCGGCGAAGCGCTGATATGCTCAAACTACTCCTTGATGAAGAGATCTCGTCAGGCGTGGCCGCCGGCCTGCGCCGCCGCAGTGGAGCGATCTCCGTCTCCGCGATGGCGGAGTGGGAGGACGGCAACTTTGTGGGCAAGGATGTATCCGATATCCTGCGCGAAGCCGCCGATCAGGAATTGACGCTTGTCACCTATGACCGGCTGACGATTCCTACCATTCTCAAAGCATGGTCGGAGGAAGAATGCCTGCATGGCGGGGTCATCTTTGTGGACGAGAAGGCCATTTCACAGGCGGAGATCGGCGAATTGGTTGCCGCTTTGACCAGAGTGCAGGATGAGGCTGGAAGCTGGGAGTGGACGAACCGGGTGACTCTTCTCCGGTAGTCATGCAAAGTGGGGCATCCCAGGTCTGAAAATCCAGACCTGGGGCACCCGCAAAATCACTCTTGCTGCGCAAGCGGCGTCTGCCGCACCGCAGGTGCCGTCTGCCGTACCGCAGATGCTTACGCGCGCTCGTAAAAGCGGAAGAAGAGCGAGGGCTTGCTGACCGGCTCGGCGCGCTTCACCAGCGCCTCCGTCTGATTGTCACTGAGCGGCGTGAACTCTCGCGCCAGCTGCACGTTCTCATCCAGTTGGGCAATCGAATCGCAGCCGATGATGACCGTGCTCACCGGGCGCGACAATGTGTAGTACATCGCCTCGCGCATGGTGATGGTGCCCGGCCCTGTGGCCTGCACCGACATGCCTTCCCAGGAGTGCTTCTGCTGCTCGATGGGCGGCGGCGTCCATGTGGAGAGAATGCGTCCGCGCGCCGGAATCTTCATCCCGATGATGCCCATCTGCCGCTCGACCGCCAGCGGCAACAGCTCCTGGTTGAAGCTGTAGTGGTGCGGGTCGGCGGCGTTCATCGCCATCAGAATCGTGTCGAAGGGATGGCGCCGGATGCATTCCATCAGCGCATCGGGCCGGTAATGACCGGTGATGCCGAGGTGGCGCACCACCTTCTGCTGCTGCATCTCGATAAGCGCTTCCATCGCGCCGCCCTTGGCAAAGATTGCATTCACATCGGTCATGGTGCCGACGTCGTGCAACTGCCAAAGGTCCACGTGGTCGGTTTGGAGCAGTTCGAGCGATTTCTCGATCATGCGCATCGAATCGTCGCGTGACCGCTCCCTGGTCTTGGTCGCCAGGAAGGCCTCGTTGCGGCGGCGCGCCATCACTTTGCCGATGTACTGCTCGCTCCAGCGCGGCGGCCCGCCGTAGATGGACGAGGTGTCGATGTAGTTGATGCCCAGGTCCAGCGCGCGCTCGACGATGGGCACGGCCACGTCGAAGTTGTTGGGCTTCTCCAGCGCGGCCTGGCCGCCCAGCGAGAAGATGCCCACGCGGTAGCCGGTCTTGCCCAGGTTGCGGGTGGGCATGGCCGCGGGCGTCCTGGGGTTCGACGGCAATGCGGGTAGCGCGGAGAGCGCCTTGGGTGCGTCGGCCAGCGCCGCGGGCGCCAGCAATGCGGCGGTGATTGCGCCGCCCGCCTTCAGGAATTCACGACGGCCCTGCTTGCGCGCCGCCAACGGTAGATTGTCGCTCATGATGACCTCCAGGCCGATCTACTTGCCTCGTAGGAGTTCATCATAGTACGGACCGGCTGCGAATGGGAACAGATTTCCAAAACCCCGTGACGCCACTCCCGTTTGCGGATTCAAATCTCTACAATATAAGCGGCCGCTGTTCGTCTACAGAAATGGGTGGATGGGACGTTGAGTATCACCTCAATGATCGAGCAAGACCTGCGCATCTCCGAAGTCATCGCGGAAGAACACGCCCGGCTGCGCAATTTCATCCGCAAGCGGGTGCCCAACGAAGCCGACGTCGAGGAGCTTCTTCAGGAGGTCTTCTACGAACTGGTGGAAGCCAACCGCATGCTCATGCCGATCGACTACGTGACCGGCTGGCTCTTCAGTGTCGCGCGCAATCGCATCACCGACCTCTTTCGCAAGAAGAGGCCGGAGAACTTCACCGACGCCGCGGTCACGGACGAGGAGGGCGAAGTGCTACGGATCGAAGATCTGCTGCCTGCGCCCGATGCCGGACCAGAGGCTCATTATTTGCGCAACCGGCTGCTGGATGAGCTGGAATCCGCGCTCGATGAACTGCCTGCCGAGCAGCGCGAAGTTTTTGTCGCTCATGAGTTCGAGGGGCGCAGCTTCAAGGAGCTGTCGGCGGAGACAGGTATTGGCGTCAACACGCTGCTGGCGCGCAAGCGCTACGCGGTGCTTCATCTGCGCCGGCGTTTGCAAAACATTCACGACGAGTTTACGAGGAAATGAGGAACCAACATGGAAAACAATTGGATCAGGAGAAACAAGTGGATATTCGCCGTGGCCCCGCTGGCGTTCGCGCTCTTCATCTGGGTCGGCGGAGAAGTGGTGATGCATCTGTGGAACTGGCTGCTGCCGGTGTTGTTCGGAGTGCGGCTGATCACCTTTTGGCAGGCTCTCGGACTGCTGGCTCTCTGCCGGATTCTCTTCGGAGGCTTCGGTGGCCGCGGCCATGATCACTCCAAATGGCGGCGGCCAACGGCCGAGCGCTGGGGGAGGATGACGCCCGAGGAGCGCGAGAAGTTCCGTCAGAGTATGCGTTCGCGCTGGTGCGGCTCTGCGGAAACAACCGGCGGAACCGGCGAGCCGTCCTGATGGTGGATGCGCGAGAGCTGAATCGAGGAGCGCTCTATGAAAGCGATTGTCTACGAAAAATACGGGTCTCCGGATGTGCTGCAGTTCAAGGAGATCGCAATACCCGCGCCCGCGGATGATGAAGTTCTGATCCATGTTCGCGCGGCTTCGGTCAATCCGCTGGACTGGCACTTCATGCGCGGCGAGCCGTGGTTCATCCGCCTGATGCTTGGGCTGCGCAAACCCAAGGACAAGCGGCTGGGCGTTGATGTGGCCGGGGTGGTGGAAGCGGTTGGCAGGAATGTAATTCAGTTCAAGGCGGGCGATGAGGTCTTCGGGGGCTGCCGGGGGGCCTTCGCTGAGCAAGTGTGCGCCAAGGAAGATGAACTGGCTTTGAAGCCGGCCAATCTGTCGTTTGAGCAGGCGGCAGCCGTGCTGGTGGCGGCGATCACCGCCCTCCAGGGCCTTCGCGACAAGGGACGGATTCAGCCCGGCCACAAGGTTCTGATTGATGGTGCCTCTGGCGGCGTGGGTACGTTTGCGGTCCAGATCGCCAAATCCTTCGGAGCTGAAGTCACCGCCGTTTGCAGCACAAGGAATTTGCAGACGGCGCGATCGATCGATGCGGACCATGTCATCGATTACACGCGGGAAGATTTCACGCGGAACGGTCTGAGTTACGATCTGATCCTGGCTGCGAACGCCTATCATTCGATTTTTGATTACAGGCGCGCGCTGAGCCGGAGCGGCATTTGCGTCAAGTCAGGAGGCAAAGCAAGTATCCCGCACATGATTCTGGATTTGCTGTTGGAAAGATGGCTTTCTCTGTTTGGGGACAAGAAGACCTGTGGCTTTATCACGAAGCTGAGCAAGCCGGATTTGCTGCTCTTGAAAGAGCTTCTTGAGGCCGGAAAGATTGTCCCCGTCATCGATAGACAATACCCGTTGAGCCATACCGCTGAAGCAATTCGTTATCTAGAAGAAGGCCATGCGCGCGGGAAGGTTATCATCACCGTTGAAGATCAACGCTGACACAGAAATTCGCTGCGCTCCGGCCCGAGTTGTATTCGCATTCTTCATGGCGGGAGAATTTGCGGCGCGGGAATGGGCCTTGCGCGCGGCTCCCCTGGCTGAGTATCGTTGTGAAGCAGCCTGAGCAATTCCCGGAAAGAGATTCATGGACGTTCTCAAACGGCTTTTCGAGCAGCATTACCGGTTGCCGGCCGAAGTTGTGCTGCCGCTGCAGGGCCAACTCGGCGGATCGGGGCGGGCCATTGTGCGGCTCACCGGCGGAGGTTTCAGCGCCATCGGCATTGTGTATTCCGGGCGCGAGGAGAATCTCGCTTTCCTGGAGTTCTCACGGCATTTTCGCCGTCACGGATTGCCGGTGCCGGAGATTTATGCGGAGGATTTGAGTGCGGGCGCCTACCTGGAAGAAGACCTGGGCGACACGACACTCTTTGAATTCCTTGGCATGAATCGCACGGACGAGGCCATCGCTCCCGAGGTGATAAAAGCGTATCGCAAAGTAGTGGCCGTGTTGCCGCGTTTTCAGGTCGAGGCGGGACGGGATTTGAATTACAAAGTCTGCTACCCGCGATCCAGTTTTGATCGCCAGTCCATCGCCTGGGACCTGAATTATTTCAAATACTATTTTCTGCGGCTGGCTGGCGTGCCCTTCAACGAACAGGCGCTGGAGCAAGATTTCATCCACCTGACGAAGTTTCTGCTGGGCGCAGACCGCGATTATTTTCTCTATCGTGATTTCCAATCGCGCAATGTGATGCTGCGCTCGGGGCAGCCGTTTTTTCTCGACTACCAGGGAGGGCGCAAAGGCGCGCTGCAATATGACATCTCTTCTCTGCTCTATGATGGCAAGGCCGACTTGCCGCCGCAGATGCGCCAGGAGCTGCTCGACTACTATCTCGACTGCCTCGCCACTCACATCCCGGTGGACCGCGAAGCCTTCATGGAGCATTACTACGCGTACGTGTACGTGCGCATTTTGCAGGCGCTGGGGGCGTATGGCTTCCGCGGATTTTATGAGCGCAAGGCGCATTTTTTGCAGAGCGTGCCCTACGCGCTGAAGAACCTGCGCTGGCTCGCTGACCACGTCAAACTGCCCATTACGCTGCCGGCGCTGATGGAGGCCCTCGCGGGCATCGCGGCATCGGAGAAGCTGCAAGGCCTGGATTCTTCCTCGGAGGCATTGACGGTGCGGATCTTCAGCTTCAGCTTCCTCCGCGAAATGCCCGTCGATGTCTCCGGCAACGGCGGCGGCTTTGTCTTCGATACGCGCAGCCTTCCGAATCCTGGCCGCGAGGAACAATTTCGATCAATGACCGGCAAGGACGCGGCGGTGATCGACTATCTGAATCGCGAGGCAAGCGTGCATCAGTATCTTGCCCACGTTCTCTCGCTGGTGGATGCGAGCGTGAACGAATACAAGCGGCGTGGCTTCAAGAACCTCATGGTCTCGTTCGGCTGCACCGGCGGCCAGCACCGCTCGGTTTTTCTGGCCGAGCAGTTGGCCAAGCACCTGCGCGGCGTCGGAGTGGACGTTGTGGTCCGCCATATCGAACAGGAGAAGATGGGCCGATGAAGGCAATGATTCTGGCCGCCGGCCTGGGCACGCGCCTGCGGCCACTCACCGACGACCGCCCCAAGGCGCTGGTCACGGTTGCCGGCCGCACGCTGCTGGAGATTGCTCTAGCGCGCCTGCGCGCCTTTGGCGTGCGCGAGGTGATTGTCAACGCGCATCATTACGCCGAGATGATTGTTGAGTACCTGAAGGCCAACGATAACTTCGGGATGCGCATTGAAGTCTCGCGCGAAGAGGAACTGCTCGACACCGGCGGCGGCTTGAAGAAGGCCGCGCATTTCTTTAGCGGTTCGCAAGAACCGTTCATCGTGCACAACGTCGATGTAATCAGCACCATTGATCTCGGGCGCATGTTGCGTTTTCACGAGGAAGAGAATGCCCTCGCCACGCTGGCGGTGCAGGAGCGGGAGAGCGCGCGGCAGTTGCTCTTCGACGAGCAGGGCCGGCTCTGCGGGCGGCTAACTGGGAACAATGATGCGGAGGCTGAAATGGCGAAGCCTGCCGCGCGGGCGCAAGCGCTGGCCTTTTGCGGCATCCACGTTCTCTCTCCGCAAATCTTCGTAAAGCTGAATGAGGAAGGCGCATTTTCCATCATTGACGCTTATATGCGTCTCGCGGCGCAGGGAGAAAAGATCATCGCCTATCGCGCGGATGAATGTTACTGGCGCGATCTCGGCCGGCCGGAGAGCGTACTGCAAGCTGAACAAGATTTGGGCAGTGGGAAATACTCTATTGCGTGACGGGATGGGGCGTCCCCGAATGAGAGGTGAATGGGGTGTGCCTGGGTTCGTGGTCTCCCAGATCCCATAATCGGGACCTGGGAGACCGGCAATTGCCTATCCACTCAGCAGCTTCATCGCGACTGGATACGCAGAGCGGTGGAAGTGCCAATCAAAAACCCTCAATGTCAATATGCGGTCTTTCGCGGCAAATGCCCGGAGGGTCAACCCAACTGAAAACCAATGTAACAACAAAGACAAGCTGACCTTGAGCGCTCGGCGGCGGAACGGACAAGGATTTTGTTGTTTTCCACAGGAAGACATTGTTTTTCGGCTCCGGCGGCTCGCTGCAAACGCAGCCCGGGTTGTCTTTTTCAGCCTTATCACATTCAACCGTTCCCGATGCGTCAAAGGCTTTCTTCAAAGCCTCTGTATAGCTCCTGAGTTTGGCTTCAACTGCTTGCAGCCAACCTGAAGGTCCGGAGCTTTGGCCCGAGCCAGGCTTCGGATGGGCATAGTATGTTCCGGTATTGGGGACTTTACCGGGCTCATACCACTCGAATTCACCGTTGTCCCAAGAAACAGTTACTGTCTTGGACCAATCACCACACGCTTTCACTTTGCAGGGCATATCGACCTCCATCCTTTCGCGAATTCCGTGGGAAACAGAATCCTTAGTAGAGATAGTATATGAACAAATCGGCATTTCGGAAGAATCCAGCAGGAAATTCATGCACTCGATGAAGTTCCAATGAAGAAGAGAACCAGGAGCTGGGAGATTTTCACTGTTCCTGGAACGTAGACATCATGGTATCCAAACGGGCCTCGGGGTTGTGGCGCGCCGCGAGTATCTCTTCGAGAGGGAGAACAGATCGTCCCCTATCGCGCGGATGATTGCTACTGGCACGATCTCGGCCGGCCGGAGAACGTGCTGCAAGCCGCGCTGGATGAGAACGTTCTATCCCGGCTCACTTAACGCGGTCAGTATCGCATCGGCAATCGCGGCATCCGAGAGGCCGGATGCATCTTGGCGCCTTTGTGCCGTGAGATCGGAGAAGAGCCGGTAAATTTTTACCGCGAGCACGGCCAATTGAACGGGATTGTTGGGTATGCTCCATGGAGGAAACAGTTCCCGGTTCAGTTCGAGGAAGGCAGCCGCATCCTTGAGTATCCTGTCTTCCTCGCGGCTTTCTTTACTTTCAAAATTGAATACCCACTCTTTGACGCGCTGCGCAATTTCTGGCTGAGTCTGCTGGTCAACGGAAATACCCGTCGCGGTAAAGATCCGGCAATCATAACCGCGGCAGGTCTGAGGGCGATCTTCGTAAATGGAGCATTGGTTGTCGATCAGCATGGGGCAGTGCCCCTTGTCGTTATAACCCATCAGCACATGCCCCTTTGGCCGGCCGGGTGCGGGAAAGAGCAGCGTGCGGGGAATGCGCCGGAGGGTTTGCGTTTCCTCCGGCTTGATGTGGATGAACATCGAAGAGCGGCAACAGCCTCTGCATGCGCCGCAGGGCACATCGGCCCCGCTATTTCCCGATTGCAAGGAAGCCTCCGTGCCGTGAAACCACGCGGAGAAATCTCCAGCCGGTATGGTGGAAGCACTCTCGTTGCCGTTGTTCCTATTGCTCATCACGTATGACTTGCGCTCCTCATGAACAAAACTGGTTGAGTTTTGAGGTTTCCCACCCTTTCGCCAGAAAAAAGGCGAAAAGATGGGGCACGGAGCTTTTTGGGCTTGTTCATCTCCGACCGTAACACGCCGACGCGGGTCGGGCTGCTCCTAATGAACATGATAGATGGAGGTTCGTGATTTCCCAGATTCGAGAATCCGGAGCTGGGGCGCCCGGCTACCCACCTACATATTGTCAACTTCTTCTTCAGTCAGATCCTCGTCCTCATCTTCAGGATCGTAGTCTTCGCATGTATCACGCCGATTGCAGCTTGCGCAATCGCCGGTTTCGCAGACTTCCTCTTCCGGAGCCAGTTCATCGCCTTCGCCGGTGACGGTCATGGAGTGCACAGTTTCGGGATCTTTACGGAAGGAAGCGCGATCGATATTCTGCGAGGCGATCTGGAGAGCATAGAGGAGCAGGCCGGTGCGGCGCGCATCGATGCGGGAGCTGAGGAACGCAGCTACGATCTGGGAGATCGCTACCTGGATGGAGGCGGAATCCTCCAGCATGGGGAGCTTGATGTCATCCCATTCGGAGGTTTTCGCTTTGGCCATGGTATGCACGCGGGAGTGGAAATAACAATAAGCCGACCCGCTGAGAGCCGGAGATTGGCATCGCAGTCCATTGGTCTTGATATGACGGCAAAGCTGGAACATCGGGTACCCCCACCACCTGCGGTGGGGCCAACTGCTCGCTATTCGCTCGCATAAGGTTCGTGGTTTCCCACCTACCCCCACCCGTATTTTGTAAACAAATTCCTTGTTTTCATGAGCTTACGGGCAGGGTTGCGCTGTAAAATCTTGAAAACAATGAAGTTCCCTACAAAATATTCCAGGATAAAGAGTTACGTGGACGATTGGAGGGAAAGCTTCTAAGGATTATTGTGCGACGAAGAGGGGAAATTATATGTAAGGCAGAGATCAGGGGTCAGGGATCAGGGAAGTTGTGCGGAAGGTCTCGGGCCGGCCCTACGGGACGGCGGGACGATTTTGGGGAATTCTGACCCCGGGTTGCGCTGCGCTCCACCCGGGGCTATTCTCACCCGCTCCCTCCGGGAGGCACCTGCGGTCGTGCGGGCGCGCTTCGCGCATGGGGTTCGTGGTATCCCAAGTCCCAAAAATCGGGACTTGGGGCACCCGACAAAGTAGTCAAGGGTGGGCCAGCGGCCGGGTTGATCGAGGACAAGCCGCCTGCCGGTATATGATCTTTGCAACAACTTCTTGGAGGATTCTAAAGATGTGGCGACATTCGGATATTCGGAATTTAGGCCGAATCCTTTTTTGTTCAGGATTTCTGCTTGGAATGCTGGTGCTTCCTGCAAAATCGTTATTTGCAGTGAACAATTGCGCCATTGTGCATCATTCCGCGCCTTCAGAAGCGGATAGTGCATATTTGGCCGGAGACTTTGACAAGGCGGAGGGACTCTATCAAGCTGCACTTACCAAGAATCCGGGAGATGCGGATCTGGCCATTGGGCTGGTTCACACACTGCTGCGTGAACAGAAGCTCGTGGATGCCGCAACTGCTGTTCAAGCATCGATTGGCGACAAGCCAGCATCGGCTGCTCTTTTGACGTTGCGAGGCGAAGTAGAGTTAAGCCAGGGTGAGCCGTGGAAGTCTGCGGAGACGGCGGGCGCCTCGGCTAAGCTGGATCCATGCAATCCAAGAACGGTATTCTTGATTGCCAGACTGGCTGGGTTGACTTCGCGCTACGCGACGGCACGAAGGCTGCTGGCGGGCGCACATCAGTTGGATCCAGCCGATCCGGAGATCCGCTCGGAATGGATGAAAACTCTCCCTCCCGCACAACGGATCACGGAGATGGAGGCTTTTCTGGAGAACCCCCATGGCGAGAACGAACAAGTGCTGGGCAAGATGCACTCGGATCTTGAACAGATGAAAAAGTGGGCTGAGGAGCCTCGCAAACCGTGCACACTAGCCTCACAGCCGGCTACGGTCGAGATTCCCTTCGCCGATATCAGAACTGCCAGAGGGATTATCGCTTTCCCGGCCCTGGATGTGAAGGTCAACGGCCACCTCGCCAGGCTCTCAATCGACACCAGCTATAACGCGTATTATCCCATGGATGGGTTCAGCGGGCTGTTGATCCAGCGATCGGCAGCCGAGCACATGAATTTGAAGCCGCTTTTGCCAACCCAAGTTGCGGGCACAGGACCGCAAGGACCAAGGGCGGGCTCCTTTGCCTATGCGGACTCCATTTCAGTCGGCGGAGTTGAGTATCATGACTGCGTGGTGCAGGTTTTGGACAGCACCTTCAGGAACGATGCCGACGGCGCGATCTCAATGACGCTGTTCTCGGATTACCTTGTGACGCTCGACTATCCGATACAAAAGCTGACCCTGGGGCCGCTTCCGGTCAAGCCTGGTGCGACGATCAGGAATGGTATCGATGACGGCTATATCGCGCCGGAGATGAAAGACTACACCGCAGTCTACCGCTCTGGCAGCAATCTGATGCTGCCAGGATCGGTCAACGGCAAGCGCACCATGCTTTTTGTTCTTGACACCGCCTTTGGTGTCAGCGTTCTTTCTCCTGCAGCGGCACACGAAGTCGCAACCGGGCACAGGGAGAGCAAATATGAAATCAGAGGTATGAACAGCAACTTCGACCGAACCTTTACGGCCGGCAACGTCTCGCTCGCCTTTGCCGGCTTGTCGCAAAACATCGCGCTCATTGGCACCTTCGACACATCGGCATTTTTCAGGGACACGGGGATGGATGTCTCTGGGATGATCGGCAACGCCACGCTGCATGGATTGACCATGCGTATCGACTACCGCGATGGGTTGGTGAAGCTGACCTACGATTCCAAAAAAGCGGGTGCATTTTCGCGCTGAAAATCATAGGCGCTGAATGAAAAGATCTAATCGAACCAATCAGCGCTAAATTGCCGTATGGTATTCCGGTGTTTAACGTACACAGGCCGCTCCTAGTGGGAGCGGCCTTTGTGGTTTTGCGCCGAAGGCGCGGCTGCTGCATGCAATGCTCAGTCCCCGGCGACCAGCTCGGATTCCTTCTGTTTTACCGGCTGAGCAGGTGTGATGGAGCCTAAGCTGACGAGCCCCTCGACGGGCTTTTCGCCCAGCACATGCTCGCGATAGAGCTTGGCCATGCGAGCATTTTCCGCGGCGTCGAGCTGCTTTGTGTCGCGAGCGCGAATCTTCTCCTCGCGCGCGTTCTTGGCGATACCCAAATTGTCGAGCGTGTGGTTGGCCTCAGAGTTTACGTGCGCCATATTCAGTTGCAGGTCGTGGCCGATGTGCTCCATGTTGACCTTCTTGCCGCCGGCAAAGATCTCGTGGCGCCCGTGCTCCTCGTACCATTTTGTAAGAGTCGCCGTCATGTGCATCTTCTCGATGATGTTTCTCCAGCCCACGCCGGTGTTATAGGCGCAGAAGCTGATCTCGCCTTCCTGCGTGGCGTAGGGAATGATGCACTGCTCGGTGCGGCGGAAGTCGTAGTTGAATAAATCCTGGAACCACATGCCGGCAATGAAAAGGAAGTTCCAGCGGTCCTGGCGGCGCAGCTTGATGTCTTCCAGCGTGCGGTCGCCCTTGACGCTGCCGTAGTTCTTGCCGGTGGCGTTGAAGGTCTTGTCCATCTTCTTGAGCATGTCGGTGATCTTGAAGTGCGTGGGCGACTGGAAGGGATCGTAGTTGCGCAAGAGAGACAACCCGAAGCCGATCATCGAAAGGGTCTTGCCGCGGGCCGCGTCGTTGACCTTGGCCAGATCCTTGGCCACCTTGTTCATATTGAGGAAGGCGGTGACGGGCGCGGATTCCTTGGTCTCCTTGTCGATCATCAGCGCCATGCCGATGCCGCAGTTGGGATGGCAGCCGCAACTGAGCTGGCCCCACTCGGCGGCGGGTCCGTGAATCAGATCGGCCCAGTCGGAGAAGGTGGACATAAAGGAGATGGGGAACCAGTCGCGGGCCGGTTCGCCGATGCCACACTGCTCTTTGACATCGTGAGCCATGTGGGAGAGAGTGTAGCGCTGAGCGATGCGGCGTTCGTCGCTGATGTCCTCGTCGCGGCCGGTGAAGCTGACCGGCTGGAAGCTGAGGAAGCTGATGGTCTTGGGATTGTCGAGGGCGAACTGGATGATGCGGCCCACCTGCTCGTTGTTGATGCCGTTGATGATCGTCGTCACCGGCACAATATCCACGCCGGCTTCGTGCAGGTTGTTGATCGCCTGCAGCTTGACGTCGAAGAGGTTGCCCACCTTGCGGTGCGAGTTGGCGGCGTTGCCGATGCCGTCGAATTGCAGGTAGACGTAGCGCAGGCCGGCTTCGGCGGCGGCGCGGCAGAGCTCCTTGCTCTTGGCGAATTCAATGCCGTTCGAGGCCGCCTGCACGCTGTTGTAGCCCACCTTGCGGCTGTAGGCGACGGCGTCCAGGAAGTAGGGCGAGAGGGTCGGCTCGCCGCCACTGAACTGCACGCTCATCTGCCGCTTGGGCTTGACGGTGATGGCGTTGTCGAGCATGGTCTTGATCTCGTCCCAGGTGAGCTCGTGGACGAAGCCAACCTGATTGGCGTCCATGAAGCAGGGATCGCACATCATGTTGCAGCGGTTGGTCAGATCGATGGTCAGCACCGAGCCGCGCCCGTGGGTGACGGTCGAGGTGCCGTGGTGGTGGAGCTTGTCGTCGCCCTTGCCGTGGGCGCGCATATCGCGGCCGGGGAAGCTCTCTTCCAGATGCTTGAAGAAGGCGGTGTCGATCGACATCACGTCCTCGAAGTGGCCGTGCTTGGGGCAGTCCTTGACCATCAGAATCTTGCCGTCGCGCTCGATGATCTGGGCCTTGATCTCGCCCACCTTCTCATTGAGCAGGACTTCATGCGGCAGCTTGCCGTCGACGATCTGCTTGCGAATCTCCGGCACGCACTTGGGACAGAGCGAGTCGGTGCTGCGCGGCCAGCCCAGCGGCGGCTTCTCCTTCTGATAGCTCTTCATCAGCGGCTTGTCGGACCATTTGGGGATGAACGACGGGTTGGGGCTGATGCGGTTCAATCGCTCATAGACGACCCACGCGCCCTTGGCCGCGTAGACGACGGCTTTCTCGGCATACTTGACTGCTTTGGACATAATTTTGCGGTCTCCTCAAAGAAATTTTGGTCGCCAGCGGCGAATCTTCGCCCGGCCAGACCCTTGGGCGCCCGAAAGTGAGGCAGCCGCAGGGTATGAAAATCCACTACTAGGGTAACCGGGGGGCGCGGTCAAGCGAAGGGCATTGCAGTGAACGGCGAATTTTGCCACTGAATGGTCAACAGAGTACACCGAACGGCTGGCCCGAAGGAGCGATGCCGTCTCGGCTACCGGCGGAAGAGTTGATCGATCTAAAGCAAGAGCGGCAGAGCAAGGGCCCTGCCGCTCCGAATTGCTTCATAAGGAAGCACTGTCTATTGGACGGTAAGGCTGATTGTGCCTGTCGAAGTGGTTGAGGGCGAGACGCCGGTTACAGTAATGGTGTAGCTTCCAGGCATCGTACCGGCAATGGTAGTCGGATTGCAGGTCTTCCCACCTCCACCGCCGCCACAGGCTATTGCGCCTCCAGCGAGCGCAATGAGGAGAAGCGACATACTGAGTATCTTCAGCCAACTACGCCGCCGCGCCGGAATGCCAAACAGCAATACGCAGGCCAGAACCGCGCCGCCTCCGCTATACCAGGGAATCCCTTGTTGCATACGGTTCTCCGAGGTGCATTGAGTCGTGGAACTTGCCGTCGTACTGATGGCGAGAGTGGCCGTTCCCGCCGCTGCGCCGGTGATGCTTACCGGTGTCGTCGAGCCAAAACTCAACGTGGGCTGGATTCCGCCGGACGGGCCGGAGGTGATAGCGGCAGTTAATGCGACATTACTTGTGAATCCTAACGTCGGAGACAAGGTGATCGCTGAGGTGTTTCCAGAGGTCGCTCCAGCCGTAACGGTGACCGGTGTACCAGTGATAGTGAAGCCTGGTTGGATGGTATAGGTTGCGCTGGCAACGGCGCTGTTGCTGTAGCCCGGCGCTACTGCGATGGCCTGGATGGTCTCCGTAGAGGACACAGTAATTGCACTGGTGTATTGGGTTGAGGCAGTAGTAGGTATTGTTACACCGTCGGTAGTGTAATAAATCGTCGCCCAAGTATCGAAGTCAGTAATCGTGACCGATTGCAAAGACGTATAAGTGGCGCCAACTGGCGAGAAGGTTGGCGTCGCAGCTGGCAGGAGATAATAATTCCAAAGGTCGTTCAGACCCAGAAGTTTGTCGTTGACATCAAAGCCCTCGCCTCCAAAGAGCCAGAGATTGTCATCGTTGTCGGACCAACCCACGGCGTTACTACGGCCTCCGGGTACATTACCATTAGAGGGCGTTCCCAACGTACCGTAGACGCCAGGTTGACCACATTCAAAGCAAGTTACACTATTGGAACCGCTTATCCAAGTCCATATATTTGTGGAAGGGCTAAACTCCCAAAGATCGTTGAGATAGCCATAGTTGATATAGCCAAAGCCGGGTAGGTCAATCTCAGTGTCGTCGAGTCCCTTGCCACCAAAGAGCCAGAGATTGCCGTTACTGTCAGTCCAACCTGTAGCATATTCCCGGCCTCCGGGGACGTTTCCGGCCAAAGGCCTTCCCTTTTCGCCGTATACTCCAGGCTGTCCAGACTGACCATCCACCGCAGCTAGGCTCTTCACGGTACTGCTTCCGGCAATCCACGCCCATTCGTTCGTGTTAACAATAAACTCCCAAAGGTCGTTGAGATTGGCGTTTGTACCGGCCGAATCGACTCCTATGCCTCCAAAAAGCCAAAAATGACCGCTTTTGTCGGTCCAGCTGACGGCTCCAAGGCGTCCTCCGGGGATGTTCCCGGCAGCAAATCCGCCCAAGGTACCGTATACTCCTGGCTGGAAGACCGTGTTGCTCCCGCCCATCCAAGTCCATTCGTTTATGGAAGGATTGAATTCCCACAGATCGTTGAGTTCGCCTTCATTGTCATTGATATCGAAGCCATCGCCCCCAAAGAGCCAGAGATTGCCGCTGCTATCGGTCCAGTATGCAACATTCTGGCGGCCTCCCGGAATATTTCCAGCAGCAGCCGTTCCTAATTTCCCGTATACTCCGGGCTTGCCGGCTTCATAGCTGCCGACCGTGCTGCTTCCGCCCATCCATGCCCATTCGTTTATGGAAGGATTGAATTCCCACAGGTCGTTGAGTTCACCTTCGTTGCCATTGTCATCGAAGCCGACGCCCCCAAAGAGCCAGAGATTACCGCTGTTATCCGCCCAGATCACAGCATCCAGGCGGCCTCCAGGGATATTTTCAACAGCCGGTGTTACCAATGTGCCGTACACTCCAGATTGGTTACCCGTATTACTTCCGCCCATCCAGGTCCATTCGTGCTTGGAAGGATTAAACTCCCACAAATCGTTGAGTTCACCAAAATGATAACTTTCGCCACCGACCCCATACCCCCCAAAAAGCCAATAGTTACCACTTTTATCGGAACAGCTCGCAGCAGCCTCTCGGCTTCCTGGGATGTTTCCGGGAGCAGGCGTTCCCATTGTGCCGTAGATTCCAGATTGACTACCCGTGCTACTGCCGCCCATCCAGGTCCATTCAGATGTCGTCTGCGCGGCGGCGGAGAGTGGGAGGAGGACGAATCCGAGGAGAAGTCCCAACAGAGAAGATGACAGCATGCAGCGTTTGCTGATTGGCACAGGAATAACCTCGATTGAAGATTACTCAGCATCCTAATGCGAGTGGGGTGTAGAAGTCCAGCAGAATCTCGCGCCGCATCACGAATCTCTTTGCCGGTCCAGGACCAACGGCCTACGGCGACCCTGTTCCGGGGGTCCTGGCCACCTGGTTGATGATCCTCTGGAAGAGGACGACGCGGAGGTGAATGTGGCGGGCTACGTCGGGCAGGAACTCGATGACGAAGTTTTCGATGGGCGCGCTGGTCAGATCGGCGAGGGCGCGGGCGAGGGCACGGAACCCGACTGCGCTTCACTCCGGCCCTGATCCACGGTAAAAACGCTTGTCCATAACGAGTTCTTGACAAAGATTAGACGCGGTTCATATACTTGCCGCGGTCGGAAGTATCGAATACGTGTATTTGACAAATCTAGCAATTCAATCAGACCTGTAAGAGAATGTTCAATCGAGTCCAACAACCGGGATCATTTTGGAGGATGGCCATGAGTTTCTCAATGTGGAGCCTGAGGCAGGGATTGGCCTCTGGCAGGATCGTTCGCTTTATGATGCTAGCTACCGCGTTATTCCTGTTCGGAGTCGGGAGCCTGGTAGCGCAAACCGCTGCAACGTATGACTTTGAAGGTGGGACCGCGGAGGGCTGGAGCTCGTTTTACGGCGCGAGCACGCCTGTGGCGACGAACGCGGCCGCTTATACCGGATCTCACAGCCTTTTAACGACAACCAGCTCCACCGGTACCGGCGGACCGTCGATCTCTCTGAACAGCGTTTTACTGCCCGGCGCGCAGTACACGATTACCGGCTGGGTCAAGCTGGCCAGCGGCGCCACCAGCGCCAATGCGAATTTTTCCATGGTTCGGATCGATGCGAGTGGCACCAACTATGACACCATCGGCGGCTATCAGATAGCAGTGACCGACTCCGGCTGGGCGGAGATCGGCGGCGCCTATACGCCGACCACGACCGAGACGAGCCTGCTGCTGTATGCGCAGTTGGTGGGCGCAACCAGCGCGGTAGGCATCTATCTGGACGATGTGGTGATCACCGAGACCGCGCCGCCGCCGAATGGAGCGACGATCGCGAGCTATACCTTCAACGGAAGCAACGACGGCTGGTTTGGCTTCGGCAACCCGACGCTGACCCCAGTGACCTCGCCGCTGGCCGATCCAAATAGCAATACGACCAGCCTGTCGGTAACGAATCGGACAGCGACCTACATGGGCCCGGCTCTGAATCTGCTCAGCGTGAACAACTTCGTGGCCGGAGCGACCTATCAGATCACCGCGTATGTGATGCTGCAATCAGCGGATGCGAGTGGCCCGACGGTCTCGCTCTCGAGCAAGACGGCCGACTGCGCGACCAGTGGATCGTATGGAACGATTGCCACCTCAGCGGCCTTGTCGAGCACGGCATGGACCAAGGTGCAGGGCACCTTCACCTACAGCGATCTTCCGGGACCGCCCACGACACTGGACCTCTATCTGCAATCGAGCAGCGCGACGGATTCCTTCTATGTGAGCGATGTGACGATCGGCTTGCTATCGCCCGCGCCGCTGAGCCCGAGCCAGCAGGACAACACCGGCATCTCCAGCACTTTTGAAGACGGATCGGTGGATGGCTGGAGCGGGCGCGGCGCCGCGACGGTGGCGGCAAGCAGCACAGCCGCACACTCGGGAACCCACAGCCTGCTGACCACCGGCCGCACCGCCAACTGGAATGGTGCCTCGATCAGCGTCAGCGACAAGATGTACGTCGGCTCTACCTATAATGTGAGCGTATGGGTGATGCTCACGCCGGCCGATGGTTCGTCGCACGTGATCAACATGAGCCTGCAGACGACTTTGAGCGGCACCACCGGCTATCCCGGCGTCAGCGGCTATCCCGGAGTTACAGTGGTGGCCGACGGCGCCTGGCACCAGATCAGCGTGATGGGCTACAACATGTCCAGCCCGTATGACACCGGCCAAGCCTCACTCTATTTGCAGACGATGCCCGCATCTGGCAACGACCTGGTCTCGTTCTATACCGACGACTTCCAGTTGAGCTATGTGCCGCCAGCGAGCATCCAGACCGGCATTCCGTCGATCTTCCAGACGCTCTCGTCGTTCTTCCCGATCGGCGCCGCGGTGGATCAAACCGATCTCTCTGGCGCGCATGCCCAACTGCTGGCAAAGCACTTCGATAGCATTACGCCTGGCAACGACATGAAGTGGAGTTCGGTGGAAGCCTCGCTTGGCACATACACCTTCGGGAATGCCGACAACCTTGTGGCTGAGGCAGTCTGCAACAATTCGAAGGTGCGCGGCCATAACCTGGTTTGGGCAACGGGAGCGCAGACGCCGGCTTATGCAACCGGGGACGGAACGAACTCGGCGGCCAATCAGGCGACGGTGACTTCAAATATCCAGGAGCACATTCAGAACGAAGTGCAACACTTCGGCAGCAAGGTGTATGCCTGGGATGTGATCAATGAACCGATCGATCCCAACCAGCCGGATTGCCTGGTGCATGGGCCGTTCTACAAGGTGCTGGGCAAGAGCTATATCGACGTTGCCCTGCAGGCGGCGCGGCAGTATGCGCCAACCGGCACGCTGCTGTTCATCAACGATTACAGCACCGCGGACCCCAACCGCCTGGCCTGCCTGGTGAGTGTCTTCCAGGATCTGAAGAACCGGGGCATTCCCATCGATGGCATCGGCCACGAGATGCACAACGCCATCAACTATCCGTCGGTCGCCGCGGTGGTCAATGCAATCGACACCATGGCTACAAACTTCCCCGGCATTAACCAGCAGATCACCGAAATGGACATCAGCGTCTACAAAGCCGGCGACAACGCAGCGAACTACGGAATCAGCATTCCGCCCTCGGTTCTGGCCGAGGAGGGATGGCTTTACGCGCAGTTCTTTGACGCCTTCCGCCAGTTGAGCGGCAAGATCAGCGGCGTAACCATCTGGGGCATGGCGGACGACGACACATGGCTGGATAGCTTCCCGGTCACTCGCACCGATTATCCGCTGCCCTTTGACATGAACCTGCAAGCCAAGCCCGCGTACTGGGGCATTGTCGATCCAACCCAACTGCCGGGTTACGGATTGACCTTCGCGGTCAGCAACCAGTCCGAAATAGGGAACACGCGCGTGTGGACCTTGATCGCAACCAACGGCAGCGTGGGCGCAGCCTATGCGACGCAGATCAACGGCCTGAAATTGACGCAGACCTCGGGAGCGGCCTGCACTCCGGTCATCACGCCGCCGAGCGCGTACCCGGTTGCTCTCGGCGATATTCCGGCTAACGGAAGCGCTAGCGCATCCTTTAGCATTGACTTTGCAGGCTGCGCCGATCAGTCAACGTTCACAGTGAGCGCGCCGTGGAGTTCAGCAACCTACGATACCGGAACTTTTACCTCTACAGCGCAGGCTGTGGGCAATCCTGCGCCAAATCCTGCTCCGGTAATCAGCAGCTTTTTGCCAGCCTATACCAGCGCGGGGTGGCCGGCCTTCACACTGACAGTCAACGGTTCGGCCTTCCTGACAAACTCCACTGTCTACTGGGGTTCTACCGCACTCGCCACAACCTATGTCAGCTCATCCCAACTTACTGCGAAGGTAACTGCTAGTCAGCTTGCAACGGCAGGAATTTACGCAATTACGGTGCAAACTCCTGCGCCGGGAGGCGGCGTCTCATCCGCGTTGCAGTTCGAAGTCGATATGGCCGGTGGTGCATCGACAGCGCCAACGATTACAACAATGACGGCAACAGTAACTGCCGGCTCCACGGCAAGTTATACGGTAACTTTTCCCTCCAACGTTACCAGCGCCACGGTGGCGTGTCTGAATCTTCCTGCCGGAGCTACCTGCACTTACTCCGACGGATTGCTGACAATCGCAACTTCCGCGACAACGCCGGCCGGGACTTATCAAATCACAGTGGTCTTCGTCGAAACTGTGACCGGTATTGCCGTGGCAGGCATTCTGCTGCCGATTCTTCTGCTTCCACTGGTATTTTTCAGGAGACGGCTTGCGGCGAGGGGCACCTGGGTTACTGCATGCGTGGGGCTGGTCCTGATGGCCGCGACGGCTGCTGTCTGCACCGGTTGCGGCGGCAAATTGGGCTCTAGCTCGACAACTACAACAACTCAGACCCAGACCCAAGTGGTAACCAGTTCGATCGTAGTTAGCCTAACTGTCAAGTAAGGAAGAAGAACTGTAGAATGTCAGGGCGCAATGGATCACTTCCATTGCGCCCTTGGCATTTTACCGGATAACTGCGCTCTTGAAGCTTGACGCATACTTTGCTCATCTGGTGAATGAATGACCGATGGGATCAACGTAGAGCGCCCAATATAGCCAGAGAATCCGGCTTCTGGAATCATCTTTCAGTTGACGAGAACAGCTCAAGTCACTCATTTAACCCGATGAGGATCAGAATTGGGAGTTCCGAGAGGATCGTCGTCTAATCGGAAATTACTTTCTGGTTAACAGTTGACGTGAGCCGGGGCGCCGGTTGCCGGGGCCACCTATTCCAACCTATGGTTGGGAGCCACCGGAGTGGGATCGGATAATCTCTTCGAAACCCGCCCCACGAAGGCAACCTTCGTCACGGTGAATAATTTCCCCGCCAATGGCGAAACGATCTATGCGCGCCTGTGAACCAGCAGCGGCAATGTGCTCAGTTCGGTCGACTACACCTTCACGGCGAAGTAGCCATTCCAACGGCATCAGGCCCTGTACGCAGGCCGTGATGCATACTCAGCCGGGGCAGCCGTTTACGGCTGCCCCGGCCCCGTTTTGGCGACCTGGTTGATGATCCGCTGGAAGAGGACCACGCGGAGGTGAATGCGGCGGGCTACGTCGGGCATGAACTCGGTGACGAAGTTTTCGATGGGCGCGCTGGCCAAGCCGGTAACGTAGCGCCCTGCGCCTGCTAAGTATCGATGGTGCTGCGGCGGAGTCTCGATAACTTTCGCAATTCACCGGATTTTATTGCGCTATATTTTAATCCTCAGATAATCTGAGTGAAAATCGGGCAGATAAGAGCCTACCTAACAATCCGTGCAGTCCCCGCACTGAAGATGATGCCGGATTGGGGAAGAGAAATAGATGTTGACAACCGCACCGGCGGCGGGGTAAAGATGGAAGCAGGCGACGTGTCGCGGCATGCAGTCAACCTTGACTTCCCTATGCGTTGACTTCCCCCTGCCAAACAAGGCTCGCGAATTCCAGGTCAGATCTTTTATTCAGCGCGGATGAGGAGGCATGAGTCTCCTTGTTTACAGATGATTTCTTACCCACAAGGGTTCCCCGCAGTTCCCGTCCAGGGATGCGAGGTCTTCATCATGTTGTCAGCGGCCCTTTCTGTGAGGAGGCATGAGCCTCCCTGCCATCAGTCGATTTAACCCTTACCCAAGGGTTCTCCACAACTCCCCACCAAGGGATGCGAGGTCTCGATCATGTCATTAGCTGCCCTTTCTGTGTTGCCCTTGCGGTTAACCCGCGTGACGTTCAGCCTGTTCGTTCTTGCCCTGGCCGTTCTGCTTCCGCCTGCAACGGCGCCGGCGCAGACGATCACCGCTGGCGGAGCCATCAACATCCCAGCAGGCCAGACTGCCGCCGGCAGTTCCACGGTGACGGTGAGCGGCGCTCCCGGCCCGGTGGCAACGGTCAAGGTGACGCTTCAGGGCGTGACGTCGGATGCCCAGGGCAACGATCAAAGCATGGGGTATGCGGAGTTCCTGTTGCAGTCGCCCAGCGGCGCGCAATTCGTCTTGCTGGGCTCGACCGGCGATGGCGTCGACGGTGGCGGCTTGAGCGGGGTGAACATTGTTATTCAAGACAGCGGCGCCGCGGCGCCCTATGGCAATCCCTGGTCTACCGCCTCGCCGCAAACGGTGAAGCCGAGTTCCTATTTCGAGGGCAACTTTGGCACCCCCCCTCCGCTCCCAACGGTGCAAAACACGCCGGACTACCCGCAATCCGACGGCAGCGGCACGCTGAACGGCAGATTCAACGGGGAGACGGCGAACGGCACGTGGAAGCTCTATCTGATCGACAACGATACGCCCAGCGACCCGGTCGCGATTACTGGCTGGACGCTCGCGCTGACCTATTCCGCGGCGACTCCCACCACGGCCACGCTGAGCAGCAATGCATCCAACCCGGCCTTCTACGCAAACTCCGCCTCCAGCATTTCGATCACCTATACGGCAACCGTCTCATCGGGCTCCGGAACGCCGACCGGCACGGTCACCTTCCAGGCTAATGGCTCTACGATCTCCGGCTGCGGCGGCGTCGCATTGAGCGGCGGCGTCGCGCATTGCACGATTGCGCTGGCTCAGGGCAATAACTCCATCACCGCCCAATACACGCCGAGCGGAGCCTTCGGGCAGAGCAGCAGCTCCATAGCTCAACTGGTGGAAGTCACTCCGGCCAATCCCAGCGGCGATCAATGGTGCAACAATAACTTGCTCTCCATTCCAGCCAACGATAACCCCGGGCTGGCCTATCCCTCCATCATCGGTATCTCCGACTCCTCGTATAACGGCAAGACGGTGGGCAATGTGACGGTGGAACTGGAGGGAATCCAGGGGCTGTCCAACGGAATCAACGGTCAGTTCCTGTTGGTTGCCCCCGGCGGAGGGGCTTACAACCTGGTTTTTCTGGAGGATGGGTTCAACCCCTCAGGGGCAACCAGCGCGGTGAACCTGACCTTTGATGACACCGCCAGCGAGACTGTGCCCTACAACAGCGGAACGCCCACCACCGGCAATTACCTGCCAACCGACAACAATGAGGACGGAAACCTGGACACCTTCCAGACATCTACCTCGCCGTCGGTCGATTCAAGCGTTCCCCAGGTTCCAGGCACCCTCAATTTTGCGCCGCCCTTCGGCTCGGGTACCACCACTTACACTCATACGAACGTATTGACCTTCGGCGAGGCCTTTGATGGCGCCTCGGCAAATGGCAAATGGGCGCTGTACACTGTTGGTCCCTCTGCCGTGAACCTGAACTCCGGCTGGTGCATCACGTTGGCGCTCAACACCGGTACGGCGACCACCACCACCCTGACTCCCGGCAGCAATCCCGCGACGACCGGGCAGCCCCTCAAGTTCACCGCCTCGGTAACGAGCGGCGGCGATCCGGTGACCGCGGGCGGCACGGTGACGTTCCTGGACAACGGCGTGGCTCCGGCCGGCAGCGTGAGCGGCAACAACGTGGTGGCGCTGAACGGTAGCGGACTGGCGACGTTTACCACCAGTTCGCTGACCGAAGGCGACCACGCGATCACGGCCAACTACAGCGGCGTGGCGAACGAGGACAATGAAAGCTTCTCCGCAGTGCTGCATCAGCGTATCAACACCGCGACCACGGCGACGAACCTGAACAGCAACACGTGGAAGTACTGCAATCCGGGGGCAGTCCAGATTCAGGGCGGAACCCTCGCCGGTCCCCTCACCCCCAATCCCTCGGTGATCTCGGTGGCCAATCTTCCCGGCACGCTCAACACCGTCTCCCTCACGCTCAATGGCTTCTCGGTTCTCACCACCTATGGCCTGGAAGAGCTGGCCTCGCTGGTCGAGGGTCCGACCGGAGCCGCGCTGGACTTCTTCTCCAACACCACCCAGGGCGCCAACGGCAACGGCCAGGCCTCGCTCGGCGCCTATACCTTCGCCGATAGCGCCAGCGGCCTGGTGTCGGCAGGGAATACCAGCATCTCTCCCGGCAGCTACAAGCCGACCGCATATCTTGACTATCTCGGCCACCCGGATGTCTTCACCTCCAGTCTGAGCGGTTTCTATAATGTGCCCTCGTTCAGCTATGCCCCCTCCCACGGCTCCTCCACATTCGCGAACATCTTCACCGATGGCTCCAACGCCAACGGAAACTGGAGCCTCTTCTTCAGCTCGGGCAACGCCAACGCCACCTTCGGCGCGGCCAACGGCTGGTGCGTGAACCTCACCGAGAATCTGCCGACCATTTCAGTGTCGACGTCGCCTTCCGGCAGCACGTTCACGCAGGGCCAAACGGGCGCATTCACGGTGAGCGTTACCAACAACGGGCCCGGCGACACCGGTGACCCGACCGGCACACATCCGTTGACCGTCACCGATACGCTTGGCGCGGCCTTCACGTACTCGAGTTACTCGGGCACGAACTGGAGCTGCACAGCCTCCGGCCAGACGGTGACATGCATGAACGACGCAGCGATTGCTGAAGGCGGCTACCCGGAACTGACAATCAACGTCAACGTTCCCGGGACTTCCGGCAACGGCAACTCCGTCTCTGCGAGCGGCGCCGGTGCGTCGAACACGGCCACGGCAAGCACCTCGGTAACCATCGACATGGCGCCGGCCTTCACCAGTAGCAACAACACCACCTTCACGGTGGGCACGGCAGGCTCCTTCACCGTGATCGCCTCCGGCAATCCCGCCCCAACATTTACCGAGACCGGCGCTCTGCCCAGCGGCGTAACGCTCAGCACTGCCGGCCTGCTCTCCGGCACACCGGCTGCCGGAACGGGAGGGAGTTATCCGATCACCATCAAAGCGGCGAACGGCACCACCGACGCCACGCAGAACTTCACGTTGACCGTGGACCAGGCGCCGGCCATCACCAGCGCCGGCAGCACCACCTTTAGCGGTGTTACGCCTAACTCCTTCACCGTAACCGCATCAGGTTATCCCGCCTCAATGACCTTCGGCGAGACCGGCGCTCTGCCCAGCGGCGTCACCTTCAGCACTACGGGAATTCTCAGCGGCATGCCGGCCAACGGCACAGGCGGAAGTTACCCCATCACCATCACGGCGAGCAACGGCATAAGTCCCTCCGCCACGCAGAGCTTTATGCTATCCGTCAGCAATGCGGGAACACCCGCTCCCGCCACGCTCATCAGCCCCACGCAGGGCACGACGTTTGCCGGTTCCAGCCTGACCTTCACCTGGTCGCCCGTTACCGGGGCCACCAGCTATGAATTTATCCTGGGAAGTACGGGCGTCGGCTCGAACAACATTTATTGGGCGGGCCAAACAACGGCCACTTCCGCCACACCCCTTAGCCTGCCGGTCAACGGCGAGAAAGTCTATGCGCGGCTCTGGACCAATTTTTACGGAGTCTGGGTGCACGTCGACTACACCTTCACGGCGGTGGAACCGGCCACACTGACTTCTCCGACGCAAGGCAAAACCCTGGGCGGCTCCAGCCAGACCTTCACATGGACGCCGGTTGCCGGGGCCACAGGCTACAACCTGTGGCTGGGAACCACCGGAGTGGGCACGGATAACTTCTTCGAAACCCGCCCCACGACGGCAACCTCCGCCACGGTGAGTAATTTCCCCGCCAATGGCGAAACGATCTATGCACGCCTGTGGACCATCTTCGGCGGCGTCCTTACCTCGGTCGACTACACCTTCACGGCGGCAGGACCGGCCACACTGACATCTCCGGCGCAAGGCAGCGCCATGGGCGGCTCAAGCCAGACCTTCACCTGGACGACCGTTCCCGGGGCCATTTACAACCTGTGGCTGGGAACCACCGGAGTGGGCACGGATAACTTCTTCCAAACCCGCCCCACGACGGCAACCTCCGCCACGGTGAATAATTTCCCCGCCAATGGCGAAACGATCTATGCGCGCCTGTGGACCAGCAGCGGCAATGTGCTTAGCTTTGTCGACTACACCTTCACGGCGGCGGGGCCGGCCACACTGACATCTCCGGGGCAAGGCAGTACGTTTACCAGCTCCAGCCAGGCCTTCACCTGGACGACCGTTCCCGGGGCCCTTTACAACCTGTGGCTGGGAACCACCGTGGGCACGGACAACATCTACGAAACCCGCCCCACGACAGCAACCTCCGTCACGGTGAATAGTCTCCCCACCAATGGCGAAACGATCTATGCGCGCCTGTGGACCAGCAGCGGCGGTGTGCTCAGCTCGGTCGACTACACCTTCACGGCGAAGTAGTCATTCCAACGGCATGACGCCCTGCGTACAGAGCAGGGCGTCATGCTTGGCTCCTGCATGGACCGACCCTCGCGTCAACTGAATCAGGTACGATTCTGATCGTTGCCCTACGGCGACCCTGTTCCGGGAGTCCTGCCCACCTGGTTGATGATCCGCTGGAAGAGAACCACGCGAAGGTGAATGCGGCGGGACACGTCGGGCATGAACTCGGTGACGAAGTTTTCGATGGGCGCGCTGGCCAGGCCGATGACGTAACGCTCGCCGCTTGCGGGAAGATCGGTCTGCTGGCCGGGGACGTAGAAGTTGCCGAGTTCGTCGACGATGGCGAAACCCACCACGGCGCCGTAGTTCACCATCCCCTTGCCGTTGTCTCCCTGCGTCCAGACCACCTGCACGATGGCATGACGGATGCGGCGCGGTATGCTGGCGTTGGGCATGCGGTGATAGTGCGGGTCCTGGTGAACGATGGAGGGAATCAGATAGGTGCCGAAGAACTCACCGGTGATGTCCTGCGTATAGCTGACGCCGACGTAGCGGCCAAAGCCTTTCATGCCGGGGCCGTAAGGAGAGTCGGCGTCGGAGCCGACGGCAATGGCCGAGAGACCCAGGATGGTGAGCGCGTTGAAGGGGTCCATCACATTGCGCGCCGCCAGCCGGGCCTTCTCTCGGCGCGTCATCGGCTTCACATCCGGCCCATTGACGAAGCGCTCATACCAGTTGATCGACGGCCGGGGCAGGCAAGGGGCGGTTTGCGTGTTCGCCGCCGATTGTGCGCCAGGCTGGGCGCTGGATGCCGGCGGCGCAGTCCCGGCTGCGGGAGGCGGCGTAGGGTTTACTGCCGCGGGCTGGGCGATGCTTCCCGCCGGACAGGGCGCGGTTGCCGACGCAGCGGCGGAACTTTGTGGCTGGGGAGCGTCTGGGAGTTCGAGGCTGGCGCTCGCCTCCGCCGTGCCGGCCCACGCCGGAATCGCCGCACAGAGCAATGCCTGCATAAGCAGCGCCTGAACTGCATGACCCATCCTCCGCGCTCGGCTCAACAACCCTTGGCCGGCGGCGGATTGGATCCCGGTCTCCTTGCTCGAACCGCTTGGCAATAAATGGACCCTCGCGCGCATCCGCTGAGCCGTCATCCTGACGCGTCTGCTCAAGTCTGACACAGTATTGCTGTGAAAAGTTATCCGCGAAGGCGGCAAACAGCCTACGGCTCAACCGCCGGGAATCCGATTCCCGTATTGACGATTGCGGCACCTTCGGCCTCAAGGCGATTGACGCACCAGTCTGCGCATCGCAAACTGAGAAAGAGATTATCACGTGTCTCCAGCGCGAGGTGTATCACAATGAACACATATCCTCCTCCCCCTCCCGGCAGTGTGGGCGACCGCATCGAAGAGGCCGTCGAGTTGATCGAGATGGAACTGCGCCACGCCATCGCTTACGTGAACCAGGCGGTGGTGCCGCAGGTCCGCAAGGAATCGATCTCGGCGCTGCGCACCGTGGCCGGCAAACTGCGCGATCTGGCCGACCGCTTCGAGCAGAACACGGGTCCGCGCCCTTGATGAAGACTCCGGCAGAGGTTCGTGGTGTCCCACCCTTTCGCAAAGTGCGCGAAAGGATGGGGCACGGTAATTTGCACGGTGATTTGTGGCGCATCCGGCGCGGCGGCGGCGTGGCTCTGGCGCTCGCGGCTCCGTTGCTGCTGATCGTCTCCGGCTGCGGGCACCCGCAGAAAGTTGCCTCGCTGCCCGCGCCGCAGGCTGCTCCGCCTCAGGCGCAAGCCACTCCCGCTGCGCCTCATAGCAAGCCTTCGCCGGCGCACATTGCGCCAACCTGGGCGCCGCCGGGCGGCGTCAGCGCCGACGACCTCGACTATGTGCGGAGGCACAAGCCCATCCTGACCGAGGAGGGGCTGGCCACCTGGTACACCGCGGCCAGGGGCCGCAAATCCGCCAACGGCCAGGTCTTCAGTGACCACACGCTGACCGCTGCCCACCGCACGCTGCCCATGGGTTCGCTGATCGTGGTGACCAACCTCGTGACCGGCCAGTCCAGCCCCATGCGCATCACCGATCGCGGCCCGTTTGTGGAAGGCAGGATCCTCGATCTGACCATCGCCTCGGCCAAGGCCACGGGCATTTACCGGATGGGCTCCGCGCGCGTGCGGGTGGAGGTTTATCGCACTCCCAAGCCCATCGATACCGGCGGCCGCTGGTGCGTGCAGATCGGCGCCTTCACCAGCCTGCACAAGGCCAACAAGCTCAAAGCGCAACTCGAGCGCAAGTACCCCGGCGCCAACGTGATCGAGTTTCCCGGCGAAGACAGCTACTGGGTGCGCATCCGTCCGGAGGGCGATAACCGCGAGCTGGCCGAGTCCATCGCCCGCAAGCTGCGCCCCGCCGAGGGCGATGCCTTCCTTACGCGGCTGGACTGAGGCAGCAAAAGAAGTGCGCATGATTTTGGTGGTTCGTGATACTATTTCGCCAGAATCGAAAAGATCTTGCCTCAAGTTTTGAAAGCTGAGTGCCGATGAAGGAAATGGAGTATAAGCTCCAAAGCCAGAAGTTGGATACGGGATTGCGACTTGGCCTTTCCTTGATCCAGTGGGGGGCGGTATGCTTCATCATATGGCGATTGGGTCTTGCCATTGAATCTCTAGCTGGCAAGGCAACACTTGCAGATTTTGGCGTCTTCCTTTATGCCGATCTTAAAGCAAATACAGTGTTTAGCCATATCATAATGGGAATTCTTGGGCTTGGAGGCGCCAGCTATGGTCTGCGGGAGAGAGCGCAGAAGCGAAAAGAGATCAAGAGACTGGGCAACCGCGTGGTAGAAGTTGAAAAACGATTGGATCCAAATCGCAGTTCAAGCGGTCTAACAATTGACGGCAGGAGCCGTCCCGAGGATGAACCATGAACCCTGCAGTTTACGAACAAATCATGTCGCTATTGGGACTGATTGCTCTTTGGGCGTTCTGGTATTACCTGTGGAGGCCGCAGCGCGTCGACCTTCTTCGGCAAAAGCTGTTCTCCCTGAGGAGCGATCTGTTCGATCTCGCAGCTAAGGGGACCGTGCCTTTCGATCATCCTGCCTACGCGCAATTGAGGCTTCTGATCAATGGGCTGATTCGGTTTGCTCATAGAGCTTCGCTTCCCAGCCTAGTCGTCGCGGTGGCGCAATCGAGCAATGTGTCGCCTGATTCCTTGACGGCATGGAGGAAGGAAGTTCACAAACTTCCTGAAAACGAGCGGAATCAGATACTAGCAATCTATTCTGCGGTTTCTGGGGTTTTCGCAAAGCATTTGATAGGCGGGTCGTTTGTTCTTACTGTGTATTTCCTGTTGCGTGTTTTCTATGCTTTAGGAAAGGCGTTTCTCTTGCTTTCAGTAGGGAAGAGGAGCATGAGCATCTTCACTGTCTCTCACGCGCGCAATAAGGTTGGCATGGAAACAAACCAAGTGGTTAAGCCTGGCGCGGAAGTGATCGAAGCACGTGTGCTCCATGAGGAACAACATAGAACAGGCATGAAAATGCGGCACGCCTACGCACACTAACCTGATGGAATTGTTATTCTTGCCCGTACTACTCCGGCGGCGGATAAAAGGGTAGCTTGTCGTTCTTTTTGTTGGCGCGGCGGATGGTCACGTCGTCGATCAGCAGCGCCGGGGCTTCATTGAAGAAGTCAGCGCGATCCTGGAAGCTACAGGACTGCCTCCGGAACTGCTGCAAATCTGACGCGCCTGAGCGGAAATCCCTGGAACCCATCTTCAAACAGGATTCTCTCAGAGTAAGCTACTCAAGAGGAAACTTCCCATGAACTTTGCGCGCCGAATGCTGCCGGCGTTTTGCGTGGCCGTCCTGTTCACCAGCCTCATCGGCCTCTCTTCGCTCCCTTGCTCCGCCCAGCTTGCGCCCTCCCAGCCCGCACCGGCCTCGACAGCCGCTCCAGCCCAGCCCGCCAGCACGCAGGCCTACTCGCTGCCGCCCGACAAGCTCGCCAAGGCCATCACCCTCAGCCACATCCGCACCGCCCTCGACATCGCCGGCTCGCTCTGGGGCTTGGCCGTGCTATGGATCCTCCTCGCCACGCGCTGGGCCGCCGATCTGGCCGCATGGGCTGAGCGCCTGCTGCGCCGCCGCTGGATGCAAGGATTGCTCTTCTTCGCCGTCTTTCTCGTTATTACCACGCTGGCCGGCCTGCCGCTCGACGCCATCGGCCACGCGGTCAGCCGCCACTACGGTATCAGCGTTCAGGGCTGGGGAAGTTGGACAGGCGATCTGGCCAAGAGCCTCGGCCTTTCGCTCCTCTTCGGCGCTCCCGTACTGCTGCTCTTCAACTGGCTGGTGCGCGTCTCTCCGCGCCGCTACTGGCTCTGGATCTGGCTGGTTTCGCTGCCGCTGATTCTGATTTCCGTCCTTGCCTCGCCGCTGCTTGAACCCATCTTCAACAAATTCGAGCCGCTCATCAAAACTCACCCCGCTTTGGTGGCGCGGCTGGAAACCGTCGTCGCCCGCACCGGGACAAAGATCGCCCCCGACCGCATGTTCCTGATGAAGGCCAGTGAAAAATCCAACGGCCTCAACGCCTACGTCACCGGCATCGGCGCCACCAAGCGCTTTGTCATGTGGGACACCGCAACCGACCGCCTGCCCGACGACGAAGTGCTCTTCATCTTCGGCCACGAAAGCGGCCATTATGTCCTCAACCACATCCCCAAAGAGCTGGCCGGCATGGCCGCCGGACTGTTTTTTGTCTTCTGGGGCAGCGCCGCCTTTGCCGGCTGGCTCGCCCGCCGCTTTGGAGCGCGCTGGCAGTTGAGCGGACCGGATGGAATAGCCCCGCTCGCCAGCCGCCAGGGATTCCTGGTGCTGCTCTTCGCCCTCTCGGCCGCCAGCCTGATCCTGCAACCGGCCGGCAACTCCTTCAGCCGCCACTTCGAGCACGAGGCCGACGTCTACGGACAGGAGGCCATCCACGGCTTGGTCGCCGACCCGCAAAAGACCGCCATGGGCGCGTTTAACCACTTGGGAGAAGCATGGCTCGAAGACCCTAATCCAAGCCCCTTCATCGAGTTCTGGGAGTACAGCCACCCCAGCGTCCAAACCCGCGCCAACTTCGCATTGCACTACGATCCCTGGGCCAACGGCGGCCATGGCAGGTTCTTTGACAAGTAGCGATTCGAAAGGCTGACGGACGCTTTTCGCGGCTACTCGGCCGTTGTGGGATCGATCTCCGAGCGAATGCGCGAGACCCGGTTGGCAGGGAAACCGCCCCGCTGAGCATGTTCACGTACTGCCTCTTCATCCGGGGCGATGTAAACGCAGTAGATTTTGTCGTCCGTGACGTAACTGTGAACCCACTGAATCTGTGGACCCATCTCTCGCAGAACACCGCACGATGTCTGCGATACCGCCTTCAATTGCTCAGGCGACAGCTTGCCAACATCGGGAATTTCTCTTTCGATCACGAATTTCGGCATGGGGAAGACCTCCTAAGTCTTGACACCAATTAGAAGGGATCATATCGCATTTTGGAGTGTTTCGGGGCGAATTGCGGTCGAGCATTGAAAAACAGAGCGCCTTAGTCCGCGGATCTGAAGCAGAAATGCAATGCGGTCTGTTCCCTGTTCCCTCCGTCTACAATCGTTTCATGCAATTTTTGTCGCTCTCCCGCCGCCGCACCGACACCTTTCCCCCGGAAGCCTTCACCCCCGAGCTGGTCGCCCGCGAGGGCCAGCGCGTCCGCGAACTCTACGCCTCAGGCATTCTCCGCCAGATCTGGCGTCGCACCGATCTTCCCGGCGCGGCCATTCTCTGGGAGGCTCCGAGCGAGGCCGAAATCCGAGCCGCTCTTGCCAGCCTGCCCATCTTCGAGGCCGGAATGCTGGAGATCGTGCTCGTCGCGCCGCTGGCGCCCTATCCCGGCTTCGGTCCCGCATAGGGTTGGTCCATGGTCCCGGTTTTCCTCACCCCTCCATCAACATCCGCGACGTACACTGAAATGTCGTTCACTATGGAGGGGACCAGCCATGCCTTATCCCGCAAACTACCGTTACACCCGCGAGCATGAATGGATCGAGCTCACGGGCAACATCGGCGCCATCGGCATCACCGACTACGCCCAGAACTCCCTCGGCGACATCGTCTATGTGGACGCGCCCAAGGTCGGAGACCCGGTCACCACCAACGCGAGCTTCGGGTCGGTGGAGAGCGTCAAGGCGGTCAGCGACCTCTTTTCGCCCGTCACTGGCACGGTCACCGCCGTCAACGAGGAACTGAAGAACGCCCCCGACAAGCTCAACGAGAAGCCTCACGAAACCTGGATCATCAAGGTCGAGCTAGCCGACCCCGCCGAACTCAACGCCCTGCTCGATGCCGCCGCCTACGAGGCGTTCATCGCGGAAGAAAGCTAGAAGCAGGGAACCAGCTATCAGCTTTCAGCTTTTAGTTCTTAGCTTGATTTTGGAAGTTTCTGCTGACGAAACTCTCCAATTGTTCTTTTCCGGCAGGCCGAACTTTGGCTTGCCCAACGGGCTTTTGGCTGAAAGCTGAAAGCTGAGGGCTGAAAGCTGCAAATGCGCTACCTTCCCAAATCTCCCGCCGAACGTGAAGCGATGCTGGCCGAAATCGGTGCAGCGTCCATCGATGATTTGTTCGCCGTCATCCCCGCCGAGCATCGCCTGAAACACGACCTGAACGTGCCCCGCGCGCACGCCGAGAGCGAGATCATCGACTACTTCCGCGCGGCGGGCACGAAGAACGCCACCGACTACGCCAGCTTCCTCGGCGCGGGCGCTTATCGCCACTACCGCCCGGTCATCATCGACTCTCTCATTCAGCGCGGCGAGTTTCTGACGAGTTATACGCCTTATCAAGCCGAAATCTCCCAGGGCACTTTGCAAGCCATCTTCGAGTTTCAGACGATGATCGCGGAGCTGACCGGCATGGACGTAGCCAACGCCAGCATGTACGACGGCTCAACCGGCGCAGCCGAGGCAGTAATGATGGCCGTCCGCGTGACCGGCCGCCACAAGGCCGTCGTCGCCTCGACCGTCCATCCCGAGTACCGCGAGGTGCTGGCCACTTATGCCAAGCACCAGGGCCTGCCCACGGCTTTGATTGGCTACGACGCCGAAACCGGACGTCTTGATCTCGCAGCACTCGAAGCGAAAGTTACAGAAGAAACAGCGGCAGTGTTAGTGCAAAGCCCTAACTTTTTTGGAGTGATCGAAGACATTCCGGCGATTGCCGCCATTGCCCACGCCAAACGCGCGCTGCTGATTGTCTCGATTGCTGAAGCAATTTCTTTGGGCGTCGTTCGCCCGCCGGTCGAAGCGGACATCGTCAGCATGGAAGCGCAATCCTTCGGCGTGGCGTTGAGTTATGGCGGGCCGTTCTGCGGCGTGATCGCGGCGAAGGAGCAATTCGTTCGCCAGATGCCGGGAAGGTTAGTCGGCCAGACGGTTGACAGCACCGGCTACCGCGGCTTCGTGCTGACGCTTTCCACCCGCGAGCAGCACATCCGCCGCGAGAAGGCCACCTCGAACATCTGCACCAATCAAGCCTTGGTCGCGCTGATGGCGACAATCTTCTTAAGCGTCTACGGTAAGGAAGGAATCCGCGAGTTAGCCGAGCATAACCTGGCCAAGGCAAATTACGCAGCGCAAACTCTATCAGCACAACCTGGTGCGAAGCTCTTATTCAAAGGCGCGCCGCGCTTCCACGAGTTTGTTTTGCAAACCGAAGAGGCTCCAGCGGCATGGAGTCAGCGCCTTCTCGACAATAAGATCGTCGGCGGCATCGATTTAAGCCGCTGGTATCCCGAACTGCAAAACTGCACCCTTTGGTGCGCCACCGAAATTGTTACCCGCGCCAACATCGATACCGCGGCCAAAGTCCTGGCAGCGTGGCCCGTGGAGGCATTATGACTACCGACGCAATGATTCCTGCTCGCGCAACCACCGGCAAAGTCCGCTCCCACCAGACGCAGAACGAGGCTCTGCTCTTCGAGAAGTCCTCTCCGGGCAAGCGCGCCTACAAGCTGCCCCCGCTTGACGTGCCCGCTGTCGATGCGGCAACGCTGCTTGGCACGGTCCATCGCACTACGCCCGGCGAGCTGCCTGAGTTAAGCGAGATCGAAATCATCCGCCACTTCACGCGCCTCTCGACGTGGAATTACGCCATCGATCTGGGAATGTACCCGCTCGGCTCCTGCACGATGAAGTACAACCCGCGCGTGAACGAGTTAGTCGCCCGCATTGAAGGCCTCGCCGAGGCGCATCCCTACCGGCCTGACTCGCTGGCGCAGGGGATTCTCGAAGTGATCGACAACCTCCAGCGCTGCCTGCTGGAGATCACCGGCATGGACGCGATCACGCTACAGCCGGCCGCCGGCGCGCATGGCGAATTTACCGGCATTTTGTTAGTCCGCGCATGGCATGAGTCGCAAGGCAATCCCCGCAAGAAGATTCTTATTCCTGATTCAGCGCATGGGACGAACCCGGCAACAGCGGCCATCTGCGGCTACACAGTCGAGAACCTGAAATCTAACTCCGAGGGTGGCATCGACCTGGAGGCTCTAACTCGCCAAGTCGATGAAGAGACCGCCGCGCTGATGCTGACCAACCCCTCGACGATTGGAGTCTTCGAGAGCCAGATCGCCAAGATCGCCGAGATTCTTCACGCCAAAGGCGCGCTGCTCTACATGGACGGCGCGAACATGAACGCGCTGGTGGGCAAGGCGCGCCCCGGTGACTTCGGCGTGGATGTGATGCACCTGAACCTGCACAAGACTTTTTCAACGCCTCACGGCGGCGGCGGACCCGGCTCCGGCCCGGTGGCTTGCAAGGCCTTTCTGGAACCGTTCCTCCCTATCCCCGTCCTCGTCCGCAACCCACAAACTCTGGGTGCCCCATCCTTTCCGCGTTCTTCAGCGGAAAGGGTGGGAGACCACGAACCTCAACCGGCCATGCAGTTAGGCTGGAGTTATAACCGGCCTAACTCCGTAGGCCGCGTTCGCGCCTTCTATGGCAATGTGGGCATGTTCATCCGCGCGCTGGCCTACATTCTGGCCAACGGTCCCGATGGCCTGCGCCAGACCACCGAAGACGCCGTTCTCAACGCTAACTACATCCGTGCCAAGCTCGAAGACATCTACGAGCTGCCCTACAAGACCGCCTCGATGCATGAGGTGGTCTTCAGCGACAAGCTGCAGGCGGCGCGTGGAGTAAAGACCGGCGAGATCGCCAAGCGGCTGATCGACTACGGATTCCATCCCTACACGGTCAGCTTCCCGATGATCGTGCACGGCGCGCTGATGATCGAGCCTACCGAAAGCGAGTCGCTGGAGGAGCTGGACCTGTTCATCGCAGCCATGCGCGCCATCTCCCGCGAAGTCGAGGAGACGCCGGAGTTAGTCAAGACCGCCCCGCATTCGACGCGCGTTTCAAAGCTCGACGAGGTTCAGGCGGCACGCAAGCCGATTCTGCGCTGGAAGAGAACAACATAGAGCAAAACCACGATTCCAAGGCAAGAATGTATCATTTCCTCGACGCTAGGAATTTACTTGTTTGTTTGCGAGGCGTGCTTTGCAAGCGGCGTTTATGATTTGTACGGGCCTCACTTTGCGCCCACGGGAGAAGTCATCTTGCACATTGTTTTTGCCGCCTCGGAGTGCGTTCCGTTTGCCAAGACAGGCGGATTGGCAGACGTGGTGGGGGCGCTGCCGCCGGAGCTGGTCAAGCTGGGCCACCAGGTTACCGTCTACCTACCGCTCTATGCGGGCGTGCGGCGGCAGCTTGCGGGCGAATTGACCTACGCGATCCGCTCCATCACCGTTCCTTTTCAGTACTATAACCGCATTGCGGGCATTGTGGACGGCGGCAAGCGCGGCGGAGTGCAGTACTACTTTGTCGATTGCCCGGAGCTCTTCAAGCGTGAGGGGCTGTATGGGACCGCGGCAGGAGATTATCCGGACAACGCCGAGCGCTTCGCGCTCTATTGCCGTGCGGTGCTGGAAGCGAGTAAGCAGTTGGGCGTGCCTAAGGTCTTCCACGTGCACGACTGGCAGGCGGCGCTGATTCCTGTCTACCTGCGGACAACACTCAAATCCGATCCGTTGCTGAGCCGCGCCGGGGTGGTGCTGACGATTCATAATGCCGCCTACCAGGGCGCGTTTCCGCCGGCGACGACCGAGCAACTGCTCTTTCCCTGGGAGATTTTCACGCTGGACAAGGTGGAGCAGTATGACCGCTTCAACTTCCTCAAGGGCGGACTGGTCTACTCCGACATTCTGACCACAGTGAGCCGCAAGTATGCCGAGGAGATTCAGACGGCGGAGTTTGGTGAAGGGCTGGACGGCGTGCTGCGGGGGCGCTCTCAAGACCTGCGCGGCATTCTGAACGGCGTGGACTATGCGCAGTGGGACCCGACTGCGGACGCGAATCTCGCGGCGCATTACTCACCGGAAAATCTGGCAGGGAAGCGCCACTGCCGCGCGGATCTGCTTCATGCTTTCGGGCTGAAGAATGTGGAGGACACGACGCCGGTGATCGGCATTGTCTCTCGCTTTGCCGCGCAGAAGGGCTTTGACCTGCTGGAGGAGATCGCGGGGCGGTTGTCGGAACTGGAAGTGGCCGTGGTGACGCTGGGCTCGGGCGAGCCGGTGTACGAGAAGTTCTTCCGCGATTGGGCCTTCTGGAACAAGGCGAATGTGGCAGTGCGGATCGGCTACGACGACGCGCTGGCGCACAAGATTGAGGCCGGGGCGGATCTTTTTCTGATGCCGTCGCTCTATGAGCCGTGCGGGCTGAATCAGATTTATTCGCTGAAGTACGGCACGGTCCCGGTGGTGCGGGCGACGGGCGGCCTGGACGACACCATTGAGGAGTGGAATCCGCAGCAGAGATCCGGGACAGGCTTCAAATTCAAGGGCGTAAGCGGCGGGGCGCTGCTGGCGGCGATTGAGCGTGCGCTGACTGCCTTCGAGGACCAGGCTGGCTGGAAACGGCTGATGCTCAATGGCATGGCGCGGAACTATAGCTGGGAGCAGCCGGCGCGGGAGTACGCCGCGGTTTACGAGGAAGCGGCAAGCAGACGGGCGTGAAGAGGACTAAAGTGGAGTTGGAGAGGCTGCCAAGCCTTGGAGTTCCGGAAGCGCCGCAATGGAAAGAGTGAAATCGAAATGCCTGAAACAATTGATTGGCCCAAGTTGACTTCGCCGCCGCAGCGCCGCAGCCGCCGCGGATTGTTTTTCCTCATCGCCATCATTGCCGTTGTCGTTTTCGGCAGCCGCGGTGCGATTTCCTTCTGGGTTGACCTGCTGTGGTTCAGGTCGCTCGGCTATGGGGAAGTTTTCTGGAAGACGCGCGGCCTGGAGTGGGGCATCTTCGCAGGCTTTTTTACGCTGACATTTCTTCAGTTGCTGGGAATTTTTTCCGCGCTCAAGCACGCCCATGAGGACGATTTGCCCGCGGATCACACCATCTTCATCGGCGGGCAGCCGATCAATCTCTCGCTCAAGCCGGTGCTGCGCCTGGTTTCCATCGGCGGCTCGCTGGTGATCGCTCTCATTACCGGCGGCGCAATGGCCGCGGAGTGGCAAACGCTGGCGCTCTGGTGGTACGCGCCGCAGGGAGCGGGCGTGGCCGATCCGATCTTCGGCCGACCGCTCGGCTTCTATCTCTTCACGCTGCCGGCATGGCAGTTGATCCTCGGCTGGCTGCTGACGCTCAGCGTGATCAGCTGCATTCTTGCGGTGATCTTTCTGCTGGTTTCCGGCAGCTCGCGCGCGCTCAGCGGCAGCCGCGAAAGCCTCGGCGAACTGCCCTGGCGCGGGCTTTCCATCGCGGCTGCATTTCTGCTTCTCACCGTCGCCGGGCGCGTCTATCTCGGCCGCTTCGAGCAGCTCTTCGAGCACCATACAATCTTCGACGGAGTGACTTACACCGGCGCGCACGTGACGCTCACCGGAATGCTGGTGGTGTGCGTGGCGCTCATTCTGGGAGCGGTGATCGCGATGGCGGGCGGCCTGTTCGCCCCGCGCGGGCGCTGGCTGATCGCCTCTGTCCTTCCGGCCGTGCTCTGCTACGCCGGAGTCGGGGTTGTGGGCTGGTATGTCAGCAGCTTTGTGGTCAAGCCCAACGAACTGGTTCGCGAGCAGCCTTATATTGCGAATAACATCGAGATGACTCGGCAGGCTTATGGCCTGGACCGCTTCCTGCAGCGTGAGTTTCCCGCCGAGACCACCGTCGATGCGACCGATCCGGCCAACAATCAAGCCACGCTGCAAAACATTCGCCTGTGGGACTGGCACGCGCTCCAGGATACGTTGCGCCAGATTCAGGAGATTCGCACTTACTACGACTTTCCTGACATTGACATTGACCGCTATAACATCAATGGCTCGGTGCGCGAGGTGATGCTGGCCGCTCGCGAACTGAATGTGGACAAACTGCCGGAGAGCAGCCGCAACTGGATCAACGACAAATTGATTTACACGCACGGCTACGGCATTACCATGAATCCTGTGAATGGATTCACGAGCGAAGGGCTGCCCACGCTGCTGCTGAGCAATATGCCGGTGCAAAGCACGGCTCCGGGGATGAATGTAACTCGGCCGGAGATCTATTTTGGCGAGCAGACGAATACCGATGTCTACGTGAAGACGCGCCAGCAGGAATTCAACTACCCGCAGGGCGACACCAACAACCTTGCCTACTATCAGGGCAGCGGCGGCATCGAGTTAGGGGGCTTTTTGCGCCGCGCGCTGATTGCCTTCGACCGCGGCGACCTGGCCAAGCTGCCCTTCAGCGACGATGTAAACTCTGAGAGCCGGTTGCTGATGCGCCGCAGCGTGCGCGAGCGCGTCGCGGCTCTGGCGCCGTTCCTCACCTTCGATCAGGATCCGTATATTGTGCTCGGCGATGATGGAAAGCTGTCATGGATTCTCGATGCCTTCACGCAGTCGGACACTTACCCCTACTCGACGCATTACTCGGTGGGCGGCCAGGATCTTAACTATATGCGCAACAGCGTCAAGGTAGTGATTGACGCCTATGACGGAACCACGACGTTTTATGTCTTCGATGCGCAAGACCCGATTCTGGCGGCCTACCGCGGCATCTTCCCCAGCTTGTTCAAGGATGCGTCCGCCATGCCGTCTGACCTGCGCAAGCATGTGCGCTATCCGGAGTTACTGCTCAAGCTGCAGGCCGAAGTCTACGGCCTCTATCACATGACCAATCCAGCAGTCTTCTATAACCGCGAAGATTTATGGACGGTGGCGACGGAGGTTGGCCTGGGCGAAGGCGGCACGCAACAGACGCAGGCGATGCAGCCTAACTTCGTACTGATGAAGCTGCCCGGCGAGAACGGCGTCGAGTTTGTGGAGATTCTGCCCTTCACGCCGGCCAATCGCAACAATCTGATCGGCTGGATCGCAGGGCGCAGCGACGGCGAACATTATGGCACTTCGATCGTGTATGACTTTCCCAAGACGAAGTTAGTGGATGGGCCATTGCAGATCGAAGCGCGCATCGATCAGAACGCGCAGTTATCGGGCCAATTGACGCTGTGGAATCAGCAAGGCTCGCATGTACAGCGCGGAGCTTTGCTGGTGATCCCTTCGGGGCGCGCGCTGCTTTATGCAGAGCCAATTTATCTGAAAGCCGATCGCAGCCCCATGCCGGAGCTGCGGCTCGTAGTGCTGGCGCTGCAGGACAAGCTCGCCTACGGACCAACCTTCGAAGCGGCGCTCTCGTCACTCTTCGGCGGAAACATTTCATCGCTGAGCGCGACTGAGTCTCCGGCAGGGCCGACGGCGGCGCCGGCGGGCGCGCCCGCTCCCGCGCAAGACTTGAATGCGCTGATCGCGCAAGCGAGCAAGGACTTTGACGATTATCAGCGGCTCACGGCGGCGGGAAAACTGGCCGAGGCCGGAGCGAAGCTGGAAGAGTTAAAGCAGGTAATCGGGAAGCTGGGCGCGCGGGCCAAGTAGCTATTGAGTTCGTGGATTCCCAGGTCCTAAAAGCGGGACCTGGGCACCCGGCATCCCGAACGCCTCACCGTGGCCGGGGCCGGGGCGAACTAAAGGAGCGGAAAATCCTCATCCACCTTCACAAGTTCAAATTTCTCATGTTTGCTCCGCTCTAGTTCCTTGTCAGCGTCTTCAATTGCTTCATTGAAAGTTAATCGTGGCAACTTCGGCGGGTCCATTCTCCAGGTTGAATTCGCGGTTGGGGTCCAATCGTTTTGGCCCCGCAATCCAAAGTTCGGGGATTGTGTACGGTTTCCAGTGGTTACTCGATACTTGAATGCACCAGCCCCGTTTACATCCTCAATGCTGATGCTTCGATGGGCTGTACCGTTTGCCGTTGGCTTGAAAAGTTTCCGTTGACGAACATCATTACTGAATTCGTTCATAGTGATCCTCTCTACTTCGCTGTCAATTGTAGCGGCAACCTGTACCGGCGATTCCAGCGGATCCGAACGGCTCGGCCATTCAATAGAATCCGGCGGTTGTGGTCGTTTCTAGGAGGCGTTTACAACCGCGCCGCAAAGATCGCATTGAAGGACGCGCTTTCGCATTACCAAAAGCCAACCAAGCAAACCACCAACGAATGATGCAATGCCTAGAGCAATGGCGAATCCACTCCCAGCAACTCGGAACAGGTTTGATCCCGCACTATCTGGGCTTTGATGCGAAGTATTGCTGAAATAAAGCGCATCTACATCACGACTAGGCTTATCAAGCGTGCCGTTTATTGTTTCCTGAACACAGGTTTGAGCGGCGTCTATCGTCTCCAAACCAGTTTCTTTGTAGGCAGAGAGCTTACATTCACATATTTGTTCTATCTCCGAATGTGTTATTGAGGGATTCTCCTTACTAAAACCATTAGCACAATTACGGCGAAAGTTGAAGTCGAGGGCGCTTTGAAATGGACGTTCTGACTCGTTTGAGATGGTAGACGCCTCGCCTCCAGTGAGCGCGTTGACCCCAAGAAACATCAATGCACTGAAAATCATTCCCAGAATTGACGGAATCAAGAGAATGAAGCCAATGGCAACGGCGGGGCCACTCATGCGGAATACCGTCTTGAGACTGAGTGTTCCACGGTCACAAATTTTGCAGGTGAGGTAAGAACTTCTAGGCGTGTAGCTGGGTTGCGGCGGATAGTCCGGCCTCTGTTGAGTGTCTTGCTGGGGCGGGTCTATCCAGCCACCTTCAGGCATGATCGATTGCATTGCAAGTCCTTCCCTTCGGGGTGCAATGATTGGAACAATAATACAACGCTGCGGCTTGGCTTTGCCGGGGATTGAACAGCAGGGAACGTTCCGGCCCTTAAACAGAATCCAGCGTTTGAAAATGTACAAAATCTGTGCAGTAATGTTCACAGTGGCAAAAGGCCAGCATAACACAGACTTTCCAGGGTTTACGCAAGACCGGAAGCCAGATCAGGTGCGAGGCGCACACGGCTAGGCCCTGCATCCCGCAGGTGCGGGAAGCGTGACGCATCTCTTGACCGCCCTGAAAACAAATCAGCAGAGATTCCGTATAAACGCGTGTGACGCATATCACAGCCGACCATACTTTCCGCTGAGTACCGTCTCTTACATCCACGGTGAGCCACCGGCGGCTTCCTCAAGACCTTTCATCGCTAGCGGCGGTTTACCGGCTCCAGGACGCAGAGTGAGGTAGGCATGGGTCAATCCATTTGGAATTCGATGCAGCAGAAGGGTTACAGCCGCAGAGATTTTCTGCAATTCTGCGCCGCGGCCGCAACCGTGGCCGGCTTCGGTCAAACCGGCGTTGCCCAGGTCGTGTCAGCTTTTGAAAAGAAAGACAAACCGGCTGTAGTGTGGCTGCACTTCCAGGAGTGCACCTGTTGCAGCGAGTCGTTCATTCGCGCGTCGCACCCGATTGTGCTGGATGTGCTGCTGGACGTGCTGAACCTGAACTACACCGAGACGCTGATGGCGGCCTCCGGCTTCCAGGCGGAGAAGTGCCTGACCGACACCATCGCCAACAACAAGGGCAAGTACATTGTGCTGGTGGAAGGCGCGGTGCCCACAAAAGACGACGGCGTCTATTGCATGATCGGCGGCAAGACGGCCGAATCGATCCTGCAGACCGTCGCCAAGGATGCGGCCGCGATCGTGGCGTGGGGCAGTTGCGCCTCCAACGGCTGCGTGCAGGCGGCCAAGCCGAATCCGACCGGCGCCACGCCGATTTACAAGCTGGTGGACAAGCCGGTGATCAACGTGCCCGGCTGCCCGCCCATCGCCGACGTGATGATGGGCGTGGTGACACACCTGCTGGTGCTGGGGCAACTTCCGGCGCTCGACAGTCAGGGCCGGCCCAAGGAGTTTTACGGACGCCGCGTGCACGACACCTGCTATCGCCGCCCCAACTACGACGCCGGCTTGTTCGTCGAGTCCTTTGACGACGAAAACGCGCGCAAGGGCTATTGCCTGTATAAGATGGGCTGTCGCGGTCCGGTCACTTACAACGCTTGCAGTGTAATCAAGTGGAACGAAGGCACCAGCTATCCCATCCAGTCCGGCCACGGCTGCATCGGTTGCAGCGAGGAAGGCTTCTGGGACAACGGCCCGTTCTATCAGCACCTGGCGTCGTTCCCCGGCTTCGGCATCGAGAGCACTGCGGACACCATTGGCACGGTGGTGGGAGTGGCCACGCTGGCCGGAGTCGCGGCGCACGCTGTAGTCACCAATATTCGCAAGCACCAGGTCATCGCGGAAGTTCACGCGGAAGACCTCAAGGAGTCGTAAGAGCCTATGACACGCATTGTCGTCGATCCGGTCACTCGCATTGAAGGCCACCTGCGCATCGAGGCAGTGGTGGAAAATGGCGTCATCACCGACGCATTCAGCGCAGGCACGATGGTGCGCGGCCTGGAGAAGATTCTCATGGGCCGCGACCCGCGCGACGCCTGGGCCATCACCGAGCGCGTCTGCGGCGTCTGCACCACGGTTCACGCGCTCGCCAGCGTGCGCGCCGTGGAAAACGCCCTAGGCATCTCCATCCCGCCGACCGCCGAGATCATCCGCAGCATCATGATGACCACGCAGTACGTGCAGGATCACGTGATCCACTTCTATCACTTGCACGCGCTGGACTGGGTGGACATCGTCAACGCGCTCAAAGCCGATCCCAAGAAGGCCGCGGAGATTGCGGCCACCTTCTCCAAGTGGGACAAGAACACGCCGACGTATTTCGCCGAAGTGCAGGACAAGATCAAGGCTTTTGCCGCCAGCGGGCTGGGCATCTTCGCCAACGGCTACTGGGGCCATCCGGCCTACAAGCTGCCGCCCGAAGTCAATCTCATCGCCGTGGCGCACTATCTCGACGCGCTCAGCTGGCAGAAGGAAATCTGCAAGATTCACACCGTCTTCGGCGGCAAGAATCCTCACCCAAATTATCTGGTCGGCGGCGTTCCCTGCTCCATCAACATGAATGAAGTGGCGGCGATCAACGGCGAGCGGTTGAACCTGGTCAAGCGTCTGATCGATCAGGCGGATGAGTTCATCAACGAGGTCTACATCCCCGACCTGCTGGCTGTTGCCGGCTTCTACAAGGACTGGGCCGGCCATGGCGGCGGTTTGAGCAACTACCTCAGCTACGGCGAGTTCCCCACCAAGGGCTATAACCAGCCAGACTCGTTCAAGTATCCGCGCGGCGTGATTCTCAATCGCGACCTCAGTGTGGTGCATCCGGTCAATGCGACCGATTCGCAGGAGATCAAGGAGTACATCGCGCACTCCTGGTACACCTACGACAAGGGCGACAACGAAGGCATTCATCCCTGGGCGGGCGAGACACAGATCAAATACACCGGGCCCAAGCCGCCCTTCGAATCGCTGGCCGGCTTTGACAAGTATTCATTCCTGAAGACTCCGCGCTGGAAGGAGCAGCCAATGGAGGTGGGTCCGCTGGCGCGCCTGCTGGTGGCCTTTGCCTCTGGGCGCACCGACGTGCAGGATCTGGTGAAGGACACGCTGGGCAAGCTCGGCGTTGGAGTGCCCGCGCTCTTCTCCACGCTGGGCCGCACCGCGGCGCGCGGCCTGGATGCCGCACTGGCGATGAAGTGGCTCAAGGAGTACTACGGCCTCTTGATGGTGCAGGTGAAGACCAACGAGGTCTCTACCTTCAACGGCGAGTTCTGGGAGCCGAAGAGCTGGCCCAAGGATGCCGAGGGGGTTGGCCTGGTGGAGGCTCCGCGCGGCGCGCTGGCTCACTGGATCAAGATTCACAACGGCGCCATCGAGAACTATCAGCTGGTGGTGCCGACCACCTGGAACGGCTCTCCGCGCGACGCCAAGGGACTGCGCTCATCGTTTGAGCAGGCGCTGATCGGCACGCCGGTGGCCAAGATCGACGAGCCGGTCGAGATTCTGCGCACCATTCATTCCTTTGACCCGTGCCTTGCCTGCGCCGTGCATTTGTACGATCCGCAGGGACGGCACATAGCCCAGGTTTCCTTCGAGTGATGCCCATGAGTACACCGAACATTGTTGCAGGCAGCGGGTCGCGGGATGTGCAGCCGGTCGAGTACCGGCGCATCTATGTGTGGGAACTGCCGGTGCGCGCCTACCACTGGATCAACGCCATCACGCTGGTGGCGTTGTGCGTCACCGGCTACCTGATTGGCGCGCCCATTCGCGCCTTTTACGCGGCGGAGGCCTATCAGCAGTACTGGTTCGGCTGGGTGCGCTTCATACACTTCCTGGCCGCGTTCATTTACGTCTTCAATTTCCTGGCGCGGCTCTACTGGGGCTTCGTCGGCAACAAATACTCTCACTGGAACGCATTCTTTCCGTTGAAGAAATCGCAGCGGCAGGAGATTGTGGATGTGATCAAAGCCGACGTGCTGGAAACCAAGCTGCACGGGCCGATCTCCACCGGCCACAACGCATTGGCCGGCATGATCTACTTCTTCACCTTCCTGGCCTTTGTGGCGCAAACCATTACCGGCTTCGCGCTTTACTCCAGCATGAGCAACTCATGGCTGCCGCGCATGTTTACCTGGATTGTGCCGCTGCTGGGTGGTGATTCCGGCGTGCGTTTCTGGCACCACACTTTCCTGTGGTTCTTTGTCACCTTTGTCATCGTTCACGTCTATCTTGCCTTCTATCACGATTACATCGAGGGGCGTGGCACGGTATCCTCGATCATCGGCGGATGGAAGTTCGAGCGGGAGAAGAGTGACGATTAGCGACAAGACCGCGAAGCAGAACAAGACACTGGTGCTGGGGCTGGGTAACGTCCTGATGGGTGATGAGGGCGTCGGCGTTCACGTGGTGCGCGCAGTGGAGAATCACACGCTGCCTGCCAATGTGGAGTGCCTCGACGGCGGCACGGGCGGCTTCACGCTGCTTGAGCCGCTGCAAGAGGCTGGCCGCATCATCCTCATCGACGCCGCAGCGGACGGCAATCCCGTCGGCACGGTCACCCGTACCACGCCGCGCTTCTCGCGCGATTACCCGCCCACGCTCACCGCGCACGACATCGGCGTAAAAGATCTGCTGGATGTGTTTTACATCCAGGGCGGAGGCCCTGATGTGATTCTCTACGCCATCACCATCGATTCGCAGCAGCCGATCTCGATGGAACTCTCTGAGGTGATCGCCAAGGCCGCTGAAGTGGCCGTCGCCGAGATTCTGGCGGAGTTGACATAACTGGCCTTTGCAAGCCACATTATTAGGATGACATTCGTTTGGGCGTTTGAAGGACTATTTTTTGTTATTGCTCTTGGCCTGTCTGTCGCACTTATTTTTGGTTGGTTGCGATGGTGGAAGCAGGCAAAGACGCGAAATCTATCCTCGATCATGTCCCTCATCGGCTTCGCTCTCGCTACAGCATCCGCATTGCTTGCAGTTTCTACCGCAGTCTATGCAAAGGCGATTGGCGGATTCCCGTTTTACGACCCGGCAGTGCTTAGAATCTATCGGTATGGTGTCCTTATTTCACTCTCAGGGATTATGTTCTCTTTGGCAGGTCTTTGGAGACCATGCGCGCTGCGGTGGTACGCTCCACTCTGTTCTTTGGGCGCACTGATGTACTGGTTCTTGCAAGCGTCAACCGAATAATCTGGCTGGAGCCGTTTCCTTTTCGCATCATCTCCGCCAGACGAGCCGAACCCACGGAAAGGCGACGCTATGAAAAAGAAAATGGTTAGGTACACACTGGAAACATTGCCGCCCTTGACGGACGCGCAGCGCGCTAACTTGAAAGCGCTTTCGGCGCGGCCAGAGAGCGAGATCGACAGCAGCGATATTCCTGTCCTGACCGACGCGGAATGGGCGAAGACCAAGCGCGTGCGCGGGCATCTTTATCGCCCCATCAAACGCATCGTCACCGCGCGCCTGGACGGAGATGTTCTGGAGTGGTTGAAGTCACACGGCAGAGGTTATCAATCGCGTATGAACGCCATCCTCCGGCGTGAAATGCTGTCGTCGCTCAAGTAGCCATCTGCTGCGGAGCCAACCGCCTTCGGCGGAGCATCAAGGATAGGTCACGCTTTTTACCGCACCCGCAGCACAATGATCGTCTCATCGTCGAAGCGCTCCTGCTCGCCCTGGAAGCGGCTGACGTCGTTCAGGATGGCGTCGGCAATCTCCTGGGCGGACTGCTCGCCGCGGCTGCTCAATAGCTCCGACAACCTCTCCGGGCCGTACATCTCGCGCTGCGCATTCTCCGCATCCAGAATCCCATCCGAGACAAAGACGATGACGTCCCCCGGCTCGGTAGCCACATTGAGTTCATCGTAGTTCGCGTTGGGAAAGAGCCCCAGCGGAAAACCCTCGGCGCGCACCGTGGACGAGTGCCCCTGCCGGCAGAGAATGGGCTGCACGGCGCCGGAGTTGGCCACCTGCAGGGTGCGGCTGTCGTCGTTCCACAAGGCAAAGAGCATGGTTACGTACTGCGATTCCATCTTGCGCTCCTGGATCGTGTTGTTCAGGGTGGCGAGCATCCGCGCCGGCTCCGGCCGCTGCTGCGCCGCCGAGCGCATGATGCCACTGACCAGTGCCGCAAAGAGCGCCGCCGGCGCCGCTTTGCCGCTCACGTCGCCCAGCACGATGGCCATGCGCCCTGGCCCGTAGTGCACAAAGTCGTAAAGGTCGCCGCCGATGGTGCGCGCGGGCAGGAAACGCACCGCCATGTCGGCATTGGTCCAGGTCGGCGCCACGGACGGCAAGAGGCGCAGTTGGACTTCGCGGGCCATTGCCATGTCGCGCTCCAGTTGCGCCTCCTGCGTGCGCACCGCCTGGTAAAGCTGCGCATTCTCGATGGCGATGGCCACCTGCGCGGCCAGCGTGGTCAACACGCGCTCGTGCTCTTCGTTGAAGAAGCCCGCGCGGGTGTGTTCCAGGTCGAGCACGCCGATGATGCGCCCCTTGTGGAAGAGCGGCACAACCAGCTCCGAGCGGGTCTCCGGATTCATCGCCACGTAACGCGCGTCTTTGCTCACATCGGGCACGTTCACCAGCCGCCACTCGCGCACCGCCGCGCCTACCAGCCCGCTGGTGACGGGCAGGCTGCGCAGCGGCGTTTGCGCCGAGCCGAAGCGCCAGGCGTAGCGCGTAATCAGCGTCTCGCCCTTTTCATCCAGAAGCATGATGGAGAACATCTGGTAGTCGATCAGCCGGCGCAGCAGTTGCCCCATCCGCTCCAGCAGTGGGTCCAGATCCAGAATCGACGTCAGCTCGGTAGCAATTTCGTTGAGCACTGTGAGTGTCTGCGCCTGGCGGGAGACGCGCGCATAGAGGCGCGCATTCTCAATGGCCTGGGCGATGCGAGAGGCGGTCAGCGTGAGCAGGCGCAGGTGCTCGGGGCGGAAATAATCGGCCTGCTCGCTCTCGATGTCCATCACCCCGATCAGCCGGTTCTTGGCAATCAGCGGCACCGCCAGTTCGGAACGCACTTCGGGATTCACCTCGACGTACATCTCCGAGGCGCTCACGTCGTTCAGCAGCACCGGCTGGCGGGTGAGCGCCACCTGGCCCACCACGCCCCTGCCCATGGGGATGTGCAGCCTCTCAATCTGCGTGATGTGGCCGATCTGGAACCTCACCCGCAGTTCGTGGGTGCGGTCGTTGACCAGCAGAATGGCGAAGATGCGGTAGGGGATGACGGCCGCCACCAGCTCCGAGGTGCGCCGCAGCAGGGTTTCCAAATCCAGCGTGGTGTTCAGCGCGTCGGTAAGCCTCATCAAATAGGCGACATCGGCCGCTTCCACGCGGATATTCTCTGGGTCAAGATGCGCCCCACGGGTCGCCGGATCGGCCGGGCGGTAGTCGCCCTCCAACTCGGGTTCCGCGCGCGGCGATGGAGAAGTCTCTGGCATATGCGTAGAAGAAAATCATAGCGCATCGACGGTCTGTTCTAAGGCCGGTCAACCCGATACAGCACGTTCGCGCCGGAACTGGCGGTCAGGGTCAGATGCCATCCGGCGCTGCGAAGCTGCGGCACAACCCAATTGAGACGAGGCTTTCGCTCGAAAGTTGCGGAAACCGTAAATGGACCGAGACCAAGTAAGCGCAGGCAGCAATGCACAACGGTATGTATTTTTGTTCGGCTGCCAGCTTTCCCGCTTCCTGAGCCGTTGAGTCTCTGCAAGAAGCGGCGCGTTCAGCGCGAGGCAACCGCCTCGGTGCGCGGTACAAACTCCAGAACCTCGATATCGTCGAATACTCCTAACTTCCGGACGGAGTGCGTTGCCGCAGCGCTCTGCGAGAGCCAATCGAGAGTTGCATACGATGGCTTGTATGCAACGGCCAGAAAGCGTTCATGCTTCGTTGCGGCCTCTTGCAGGAACCGCGAACCCACCCGCATTGCCTCGTCATTGAGCGCCCGGGGCATAGGCACAACCGGCACGCTGAGGCGGTAGTAGGAGAGCGGGGAAAAAAAGGGGCTTTTTTTTGCAGAATCAAGTGGCATGGTAGCGTTGTCTGCCTCGGGAAAGTCGCTGCAGATCAACACGGAAGCGCCGTCGGTAGAGGCATTTTGTTCCGCGACTTCCAAGGCATATTTCCATGTGTAAAAGTGTTGCCTGGAAAATGGGGAACTGTAGGAAAAGAATGCGCTAATAGCAACCAACACCACACAGGCTATCAATCGTGAGACGCGGGGACGAATGACGCTAAAGATCATAGCCCAGCAGAGCGCGATTCCTGGAACTGCGTCTAGACGATGGCGGGGCACAAAAGTATGGATCGATGTTCTCGCGCTCACTCCATAGAGGATCAGCAAGGGGATAAGCGCAAGAGACAAGCAAATCTGGATTTGCATAATTAAATTGCGCCTCGCCGCTTTACGCCGCTGCGTTGATGTCGCCGCAACAAGAATGTAAATACAGACGGCGACGAAGAGAAAACTAAGCGTTGGAACAAGAGTCAAGACAATGTCTAACGGTCTCGGATCTGCTTCGAAAACGTGGATTCCAGCGGTATGAAATAAGGATTGCAGGCCGGGAATCACTGGTAGAAACGCCAACAAAAAAACAGCAAAGGCAACGCGGAACTGCCTCCATAAGGCTTTGCGGTCGCCAATCTTGACTATGAAAAAGCAAAGAACAAGAGCCGGAAGGATGGTCGCGAATAGAAAATGAAACCAGACAATCCACGCAGCCAAAAGACCGAATAGCGCCGCCAGCCCATTAGAATCGTTGCGCCTCAAGCGAAGCAAGATGAGAATGGCCGCATTCGTCGTCAACACCGCAAAGGCGTATGGCCGCACGTCGATTGACGCGAAAATAACAATGGGATGAAGGCAGAAAATAATGGCAGCAATGAGCGAAATCTCTCGATCAAAGAGCTCGCGCGCGGCAAGGTACAACAAGTAGACCGCTCCGAGCATGGCGAGAATGGAGGGAACCCTGAGGGCTATCTCGCTGCTTCCGATGATTTTTGTCGAAAACCACAGAATGTAGGAATATGCGGGAAAGGAAATCAACTGCCGGGATAATATCTTCGAGAACCCTCCACTGATTTGCCAGTACGATCCTGTCTCATCCAGCCACAGCGGGGCGCGGACGGCGATGAACCAGGTAGAAACAGATACGGCGAGAGCCAGGCCGTAAATCGCATCATAGACGCGATCCTGATTGAACGAGCGGTCGTCCAGTAATGGTTTGCGAACTGCATCCGGTATCTTCATTGGGCAAGGTCCTTTGTTATTGCGTCCCTCGGGGCAACCTGACCGCGTGAATTAGACGCGAGGCGATCTCCAGGTATTGCTCCATTGCGTTGTTCCAAGAGTAGCGCGCTTCTGCGAAGGCGTGGCGCGCTTCGGATTTGTTCTTTGATTCCGCATCTGCATCGAGCACTTCGTCAATAGCAGACAAGAACTCCTTTGCCGTTCGGTCATCGTCACCGGCATAAATCGGAACCCCTCGCGCATACGTGCTGATCTGTGGATCTGCTTCAAGTGTCTCGGCCCCGCAGACTACGGGCAGACCTGAAGCCAAGGCCTCTTGCATAACCAGCGGGAATCCTTCGCCTGTGCTGGGAAGCACGAGCAGATCGCAGACGCGGTAGAGGGCAGCCATCGACGAGCCTCTTAGACTAGAGAAGACACGCACATTCACGGCCCCCCAGTTGCCTGGATCAAGCGGCCCCCAGCCCGCGAAGACCCAAGTCCAATCTGGACGCTGGCCCACCATTTGCCTCATTACCGAGATGCCCTTCTTCTCGACGAAGCGTCCGACGAATAGTACTACCCTTCCTTCGCTAGGGAGGCCCAATTGATCACGGATGGCCTGTTTGTTCTCGCCCACACGGAGTGGGCGAAACATCTCAGTATCAACACCATTGAACACGATCACCGGAGGATTGCGAAAATCGACAGAGGAGAAATAGCGAGCGGTGTTCTGACTGATGAAGGCAACCTGCTGCGCAGATGCGAGCATCGGTCGTGTGATAAGCGCATTCGAAAGCTTCATGATGACATTCAGCAAGAGGTTGCGGTAGGGGACTATCCCGATGTGCTGGACAATCATAACCGGCACACGCTGAAAACGCGCGCACAGAAGTGCCGTGATGTTCGAAAGGTAAAGACAGTCGTGAAGAAGAACAATATCGGCGCCGCCAACGTGCGAGCAGATATCCCTCAAGGCACTCGGGCCGGGTACTGGAAACGGTAGCCCGGTAATCTGCTCCACTATGTTCCATGTCTTCAGGGGCAAGGCTTTTCCGCAGGCATCCTCGACTGGGGCGGGACTCACATTGGCGGCAGCCCAAACAACCTCGCACTGCCGTCCGGCGAGTCCACGGAATATCTTTTCCGCGACCAGTTCGATTCCGCCCTTGTGGGAGTCAAAGTAATGGGTGACCATCAGGAGTTTCATCTGTTTATTCTCACCCAGAATTCCTATCCAGGCGCTCCTGGCGATCGATGATCGCGTGCTGAAGCCGCAGAACCGCCAGCGCGCTTTCCGGCCCGATGGGCGTCAACTCTTCGGCCGAACCTTTGACTGCGCTCGCGAAACGCCTGAATACTTCATCGTTTCCGTAGAAGAGGCTGCCCGTCAAATGTGGTATACCGCTGACTACGTGTTGCCAAATGTGCTGGCCCATCGCGGTCAAGCTGGTGCGAAAAACATTTGCGGTCTGGTGCGCACCATCATTGGGAAGGGAGATGTAAATATCTCGAAATACATCCACAATTCCCAGCCGCTTTTCACCGAATACCATTAAATACCACTCGCTCAAGGGGCTCTCGAAGTTGCAATTCAATGTTATCGGTCCGCGAAAGGTTGGCGACTCGAAATAAGCGTCGATGCGTGCCGGCGTGTTGAGACCCGCGGTGCTGGGATGAACGAGGCTGCGGATCAGTTGAGCGTCTCCGGCAACAGCGCGGATCAGATACAGCAGATGCGGACTCTCGTCGTACATGAGGCCAAGCGGCAACTGTTCGTACCACGCAGGCAGGCGTCTGCGGGGATTGCCGAATTGCACTGCATTGATTGCGTGTAACTCTCCTAGTTCGCCTCGCTGAATTTCACTCAGAAGGAGCTTGGTCGAACGCGCGAATTGAAAATTGTGAACAATCGCGAGCCGCAAGTTCCTGGATTCCGCAAATTTTACCAACTCTTCGCCTTCGGCAACTGTCATTGTGAACGGCTTTTCCGTTAGCACATGTTTGTTGAGTTCCAGCGCTTGGCGGATGATTGAATAATGGCTCATCGGGGCCGTGGCAACGGTGATGACGTCCACATCCTTCAGCCACTCGACGCTAGCCAGTTCCGAGGTTTCCGCGCAATGCCGATAGCCGCCCTGCGACATGACTTCTCGGGCGCGGCCTGGGGATCGGTCGATTACGCCGATAACTTCGAGATCGGCGCTGCGCTTCATCACCGGCAAATGCCGATGCAATGCCACCCAACCAAGTCCGACCGCGGCTACCTGGAGTTTCTTCACAGTGACCTCCTTTCATTTTCGCCTGAGTCCGAGGATGCTCAGGAAGAAGCTGCTACAGATAATCTGCACACCAATGGTGAGAGAAAAGACGGATGGCATGACGATGCGCAGCATGTGTTCGGCGTCCAATGCGCCGAAACTCTCTTTGGCCCAGCCGGAGACGGCGAAGATCGATCCACCAATCCCAACTGCAATTAATAACCCCCCGGCAGCCAGGCCGGTTTCCAGAGTCATGTAGCGGAAGGCCCGGTTGAGGCGCGGGTCTTCGGGCAGCAGGCCCTCGGAGATGACGAAGACCTTGGTGAATACGGCAAAGGCGACAAGTTGAAAGCCCAGTAGCACCGAAACAAACGCATACAAGAGCGTATGCACGTCGAATCCGATGCCGTGCACGACCCGCGGCCCCGGCAGGAGCCATGCGCATCCGGCCAGTCCCAGCAAGATCAAAAGAGTACCGGGATACAGGAAGAGCCAGCGGGGACTATACATCAGCATGAAGCGAAGATGCCTCCAGCCGTCGCGATATGGTCGAAGGTGCGGCGAGCGTGAACGGCCATCGTGCGCAAGGATGGTGGGCACTTCTGCGATCTTCATCTTCATCATGGTGGCCTTGATCACCATTTCAGAGGCGAATTCCATCCCCGTCGTTCTCAGGTTCATCCGCTCGAAAGCGCTCTTTGAGAATCCTCTGAGACCGCAATGAAAGTCTCCCGCACTGGCGTGGAAGAATATCCTTCCTATTCCTGTAAGAATAGGATTGCCTATATAACGGTTCTTCCACGGCATGGCTCCTTTCTCAATGCTTCCCTTGAACCGATTACCCATGACCAGGTCATAACCCTCACGAAGCTTCTGGACAAAGTTATCGAGATTCTCGAAGTCGTAGCTGTCGTCGGAGTCTCCCATGATGCAATAGCGGCCATTGGCGGCTTCTATTGCGCCGTGGAGCGCCGCGCCATATCCACGCATCGGAACAGAGACGACCCGCGCTCCAAGGCCCGCCGCGATCTTCTGGGAACCATCCGTGGAACCGTTATCGCCGACGATAATCTCAGCGCTGATTCCCGACCGCTCAATATAGCTCTGCGCCTTGCGGATGCAGACTGCGATGGTTTCCGCCTCGTTGAGGCTGGGCATTACAATGCTGAGTTCCACAGTCATATCGCTCTATTCAAACTGAGAGAAATTCCGACTCTGCCGGAGGATGCTTGCTTGCGTATCCAGATATTAGTCGGAATCAACTTTTTCGGCGCCAATTATGTGATTCTACTGCTCTCTATAAGTAATTGCAAGACCAACACAACATTTGCGGTCGAAAACCGTGCCATTCCGTCCCTTCCGGGATTCGATCACGCAATCGAACACCTTCATCGATAATTTCGAGATACGATTTCCTCTTCCTCTGTCTTCCGCGATTAGATTTACCGGCTTTGTGATCAGTCGCGTAGTTTGCTGGAAGCGGTAAGATCGTGATCCAGCACAACCTGTTCCTACAGGCACTAAACCCAACAGTTCAGATGCTACTCCGCTCCCAACTCCTGCAGAATCGCCACCGAGGCCGAAGCTCCGATGCGATTGGCGCCGGCTTCGAGCATCGCCTTCACGTCAGCCAGAGTGCGGATGCCGCCCGCTGCCTTCACGCCGCAGCGCCCCCCGGCCACGCCACGCATCAAGGCCACGTCGGCCGCGGTTGCGCCGGCGGAGGCAAAGCCAGTCGAGGTCTTGATGAAGTCCGCGCCCGCCTGGATGGCGATCTCCGAGGCGCGCAGCTTTTCCGCCACGCTCAACAGCGCCGTCTCCAGAATTACCTTGAGCAGCGCTCCGTGAAGATGCGCGAGGTCGGCCACCGTGCGGATGGTGTGCTCGACGGCCAGGTGGTTGCCGCTCTTGAGCTGGCCGATGGGGATCACCATGTCCAGCTCGCGCGCTCCCAGGCGGAGCAGCGCCGTCGCCTCCTGGCGCAGCGTGGAGACCAGCGACGCACCCAGCGGAAAGCCGATCACCACGCCCACGGGAATGCCGGAGCCGTTCAGCGCGCTGACGGCCGTGGAAACCCACACTGGGTTCACCATCGCGCAGGCGAAGCGGTAGCGCAACGCCTCCTCGCACAAGCTCATTACCTGGGTGCGGGTGGCGTCGGGCTTGAGCAGCGTGTGGTCGATCACGGAGGCCAGAGCCTGCCAGTTCGCCAGAGTCGCCGCGGCAAATGCTGCTGAATCGAAGACTCCGTTTTTGAAGTCCAAATCCACGTCCTGAACGGGAGTGGTCGCAGTCATAGGGTCATGCTCCTTGCCAGGGCTCTCCATGAAAAGAGATTCATCCAACGCCGCTCTTAACCGGCGGCTCGCCGTTTGCCCTGCGCAGATGAGTATAGTGCCTGCCGCAACGCGAACCCAAATGATTAGACGAATTTTGGCTCGATTCGCCGCGCATCCGGCCCGAAATGAAAGCGCCTATGCGGCGATGCTGGCCTGCTCTGGAGTGATCCTGCCCATCGCGCGAATTTGCGGCGCTGTTTTTTTGCTGGCTCTAACCTCCTCAGTGGGATATTGATAGAGAGGGTTTGCATGGCCTTCTTTCGTTCCCTCTTCAAATCGCTCCGGGTGCCCCAGGTCTCGATCTTGAGACCTGGGAATCCATCCCGCTGGAGCCATCTCATCGGCCCCGCCGTCGTCCTGCTGGCCGCTGCCGTAGCCGTCGCGCCGCTCCTCATCCACGGCCCCTCCTGCGGCCACGACTTCGACTTCCATCTGGTCTCCTGGTTCGATTGCCTGAACAGTTGGCGGCACGGGATTCTCTATCCGCATTGGGCTCCCAGCGCCAACTACGGCGCCGGCGAGCCGCGCTTCGTTTTTTACCCGCCGCTGACCTGGATGCTGGGCGCGGCGCTCGGCCTGATTCTGCCCTGGACGCTGGTGCCGCTGGCGCTGACGTTTCTGCTGCTGGCCGCGACGGGCCTGGCCACGCGCGCCCTCGCCCGCCAAATGCTGCCGGACGGCGTGGCTACGCTGGCCGGCTGCACGGCGCTCTTTTCCGGCTATGCGCTCTTCACCGCCTACGAGCGCGCGGCCTTCGGCGAACTCACGGGCGGCTGCTGGATTTCCCTGCTGCTGCTCTTTGCGCTGCGGGAGAGCAACGTCTCCCACCCTTTCCGCGCAGGAGAACAAAACGCAGGTTCTTCGACTTCGCTGCGCTTCGCTCAGAAGGATGGGGCACCCACGCTGCGTGAGCGTAATCCGCTGGGCTCGATCTGCCACCGCGCGCTGGACGGCTCGGCGGCGCCGCTGGCTCTGGTAGTGGCCGGCTGCTGGCTCTCGAATCTTCCGCTGGGGGTGATGGCCTGCTATCTGCTGGCCGCCATCGCCGTGGCCGCCGCTTTGCTCGCCCGATCCTGGGCGCCGATGCTGCGCGCCGCTCTTTCCGCATTGCTGGGTCTGGGGCTGGCGGCGGTCTACCTGCTTCCCGCCGTCGTTGAACAGCGCTGGATCGATCTGCGCCAGGCCATCGACGACCCCGGCGAGAGGATCGAAAACAGTTGGCTCTTCGCGCGCCACGCCGATCCGGCGCTGGCGGAGCACGACACGGTGCTGCTGAAGGTTTCCATCATCGCCGCGAGCATGATCGCCGTGGCGCTGATCGGGCTGCTTGTTTGCTGGGGGCGCGGGAAGCTGCCGGATGCCCGCCGCTGGTGGATTCCACTGGCGCTGATTCCGCTGGCTGTCTTGCTTCTCCAGCTCCCCCTCTCGCTGCCCGTCTGGAATCTGCTGCCCAAACTGCGCTACCTGCAATTTCCCTGGCGCTGGCTGGTCGTGCTGGAAGCGCCAATGGCGATCTTCTTCACTGCCGCCATTTGGCCCGCGCGGCGCTGGTTACGCGTGGCCGTTGTGGCCCTCTGCGCGGCCTTCTTCCTGACCGCCACAGCCTTCGTCGCGAAGGACTTCTACCAGGCCTGCGACGACCAAGACGCTGTCGCCCCCATGGTCAGCGCCTATCGCAGCGGCGCGGGCTTCATGGGCGCCAGCGAGTACGCGCCGCCCAGCGCCGACAACACCCTGATCGCCACCGGCCTGCCCGCCGCCTGCATGGTTACCGACCCCGCCGCTGTGCTGGGCGTGATCCCCAACGGCGTGGAAGCTGACGAAGCCATCCCCGACTGGAATGCCGCGCAAGGCAGTTGCGACGCAACCCTGAGCTGGCAGAGCGATCAACCGGAGCACAAACGTTTGAGCGCCCTCGTACCTCACGCCGGTTTTCTGATTCTGCGGCTGCGCGGCTACCCGGCTTGGCGGATTGCGGTGAATGGCCGGCCCATCGCTTCCCTTCCCCAGCGCGACGATGGCCTGATCGCTGTCCCTGTGCCGCAGGGGTCGGTCGATCTGGCCGTGGACTGGACCACGACTCCCGATCACATCCTTGGCCGCTGGCTCAGCGCACTGGCTGTGTTGCTGCTCACAGCCCTCTGGTTGCTGGAGCGAAAGCTCAAAAAATAATGCCAGCCTCGGTTATCATGAGTGCAATGTCTATCGACGTGAAATCGCTTCTGCGTGAAGGCGCGGCGCTGACCGAGACGGCGCTGGAAGAGCTGCTTCCCAGCGCGGAAACCGTCCCCGCTTCGATTCACGGCGCCATGCGCCACTCCACCTTTGCCGGCGGCAAGCGCCTTCGGCCGGTGCTCGCTTACCAGGCCGCCGTCACCATTGCGGGCGCGCTTCCGGCGGGAATCGCCAAGCTGGGCGCGGCGTTGGAGATGCTGCACACTTATTCGCTGATCCACGACGACCTACCCGCTCTGGACAACGACGACCTGCGCCGCGGCAAGCCCACCTGCCACAAAGCCTTCGGCGAGGCCATCGCTATCCTGGCCGGCGACGCACTGCAAACCCGCGCCTTCGAGGTGCTCTCCTCGCTCGACGCGCCCCCCGCGGCCCCCAACGCAATTGTCCAGATCATCGGCCTCATCGCCCATGCTGTCGGAACCGTCGAGGGCATGATCGGCGGCCAGGTGCTGGACCTGGAAAGCGAACACCAGAAGCCCACGCCGGAGCTGGTGCAGGCCATTCACCGCGCCAAGACCGGCGCGCTGATCCGCGTCAGCGTAGTCTCCGGCGGCGTCTATGCCGGAGCCAACCTGGAAGACGTGGCGCGCCTGACCCTCTTCGGCTGCAAGGCCGGCCTGGCCTTTCAAATTGTCGATGATGTGCTGGATTTGACCGTGGACTCTGCGCACCTGGGCAAGACCGCGGGCAAGGACATGGCCACGGAAAAAGCCACCTGGCCGGCCGTCTACGGCATTGAGCAGAGCCAGCGCGACGCCGCCCGCCTGATTGAGGAAGCCTTTGCCGCCCTCGCGCCGTACGGCAGCCGCGCCGACGGTTTGAAGGCTGTCGCCCGCTACCTGGTCGAGCGGAATAACTGAGCCCTGAACTTTCTTATGGGCGCATCCTCCCTTCGGCCATGCTCAAGGCAGGCTCTTGCGGCGTTCTTGTTTTTGTCGCAAGGTGAGAAACCGAGAACCCCCAACCAGTCGCGTACAATCCGAGCCTGTTCTCCTGTAAACTAATATGTAGAAAGCTATGAAAAACAAACTCCCTATCGGCATCCTCGGCGCCACCGGCATGGTCGGCCAACGCTACATCCAGCTGCTCGAAAACCATCTCTGGTTCGAGGTCGCGTGGCTAGCTGCCAGCGATCGTTCTTCTGGAAAACCGTATGGCGAAGCCGCCAAGTGGCGTCTCGACACACCCTTGCCCGAGCGTATCGCCCGCATGACCGTCGCCCCGGCCGAGCCAGCGGGCGCTCCCAAAATTATCTTCGCCTCCATCGACGCCGCCTACGCCCGCGAGCTGGAGCCCCTCTTCGCCGCCGCCGGCTGCGCCGTGGTCTCCAACTCCAGCGCCTTCCGCATGGCCCCCAACGTGCCCCTGGTGCTGCCTGAAGTGAACGCCGATCACCTCCACCTGATCGAGGAGCAGTCCTGGCGCAAGCAGTCGGGCGGCTACATCGTCACCAACTCCAACTGCACGGTGATGGGCCCGGTGCTGGCGCTCAAGCCCATCCAGGACCGTTTCGGCATCGAGCAGATCTTCGCCACCTCCATGCAGGCGGTCAGCGGCGCGGGCTACCCCGGCGTCGCCTCCATGGACATTCTCGACAACGTCGTCCCTTACATCCCCAATGAAGAAGAGAAGATGGAAGAAGAGATGCTCAAGCTGCTGGGCACACTCGATGGCGATGCCGTCAAGCCGCTCAGCGCGCGCATGAGCGCCAGTTGCAATCGCGTCCCGGTCGTCGACGGCCACACGGTCAGCGTCAGCATCAAGCTCGGCAAGCCGGCCACGCGCGAAGAGATTCTGGCCGCCTGGGCTGACTTCCGCCCATTGGCCGGTCAAGACCTGCCCACCGCGCCCGATCAGCCCGTGCAGTGGGCGCCGCAGCCCGACCGCCCGCAGCCCCGCCTGGACCGCAATCGCGGCAACGGCATGGCCGTCACCGTCGGCCGCCTGCGCCCTTGCGGCGTGCTCGACTGGAAGTTCACCGTGCTCTCCCACAACACCATTCGCGGCGCCGCCGGAGCCACCATCCTCAACGCCGAACTGCTGGCCAGCCTGGGGAAACTGTCGTAGCTGCTAGCCTCTAGCTACTAGCTACTAGCTGGGAACTGAAATTGATGAGTCCAACGGCTGACTGCTTGCTGTCAATCAACGGAGCTAGAGGCTAGCAGCTAGCAGCTTTTATAGGAATTTTCAAATGAGCCTTGTAGTCATGAAGTTTGGCGGCACCTCGGTCGAGGACCCGGCGGCCATCACGCGCACCGCGGCCATCGTCGCCGGGCGCGTCGCCCTCGGCAAGCAGCCGGTAGTCGTCGTCAGCGCCATGGCCAAGGTCACCGACCAGCTTCTACGCGCCGCCGCTGCCAGCGAGAAAGGCGACCGCGCCGCCGCCCTCGAGATCAGCGCGCAGTTGCGCCAGCGCCATCGCGAAACCGCCGCGCAGCTCCTCTCGAACTCCACCGAACTGATCGAGTTCATTGACCAGAAATTCGATTCGCTCGACGAAGTCCTGCGCGGCCTCGCGGCAATCCTCGAACTCACGCCGCGCATCAGCGACCTCATCGTCAGCTACGGCGAGCGCATCTCCAGCCGCATTGTCGCCGCCGCCTTCGCCGAGTTGGGCATCAACTCCATCGCCGTCGACGCGCGCGAGATCGTCATCACCGACTCTACCTTCCAGAAGGCCGTCCCCCAGGACGCCCTCATCGATAAACGCGCCGCGGAAAAGCTGCTTCCGCTCATCAATCAAGGCCAGGTTCCGGTCATGGGCGGCTTCATCGCCGCCAACGAAGCCGGCATCACCACCACCCTGGGCCGAGGCGGGTCAGATTTTACAGGCGCACTCATCGGCGGCGCGCTGGAAGCCGAGGCCATCGAAATCTGGACTGACGTGGACGGAATCATGACCGCCGACCCTCGCGTCTGCCCCGACGCCCTGCGCGTCAAGATCATCAGCTTTGAAGAGGCCGCCGAGCTGGCCTACTTCGGCGCCAAGGTCCTTCACCCGGCTACCATCCTGCCGGCCGTCAAGAAGAACATCCCCGTGCTGGTCCTTAACAGCCGCAACGCCGCCTGCGAAGGCACGCGCATCACCTCGCTCGCGCCCCGCTGCCGCAGCCCCTTCAAATCCATCGCCGTCAAAAAGAGGCTCTCCATCATCGACGTGGTCGCCAGCCGCATGTTGATGACCCACGGCTACATGAAGGAGATCTTCACCATCTTCGACAAGCACAAGTGCGCGGTGGACATGGTTTCCACCAGCGAGGTCAGCGTCTCGCTCACCGTCGACTCCAACGACAACCTGCCCGCCCTGGCCGCCGATCTCGGCCAACTGGCGGATGTGAAGTACGAGGGCCGCAAAGCGCTCATCTGCATGGTCGGCGACGACATCCGCGGCCAAAGCGGCATGGCCGCCCAGGTCTTCTCCGCCATCCGCCACATCAACGTGCGGATGATCTCGCAGGGCGCCAGCGAAATCAACATGAGCTTCATGATCGACGAAGACGACGCCGACGAAGCGGTGCGCTCGCTCCACGCAACTTTCTTCAAAGACCCCGACCCAGCAATCTTCGATGTCGAAGCGCGCCGCGCAAATGCTCTGTCATCCTGAGCGGAGTTTTGCGCGTGGCCGGGGTCCCAGACGAGCGATTTTTGCTCGCTGGGGTGGCTGGGCGACAAACGTAGTCGAAGGACCTGCGGTTCCGAATACTCCAGGTCTCGGAATCGTGACCTGGAGTATCCGGCCGCACAGCGCCATGTAAAGGCTGGAGTACTCACCGAAAGCTGTGGAAAACCAGGCAAAACTGTGGAAAAACACAGGCGGAAAAGATGAAGGCTTCACTTCTGGAGTGATGAACTCCAATATTCAATCGTTTTAGTAAACGCAGGAGTGGCCAACTCCGTAGCTCAATCCTTTTAGCAATCACAAAAATGACTAACTCCACTACTCAATCGTTTTAGTAAATACTTTAGTAATATAACATTTTATTCTTGACAGCGGTTTGGAGATTACTATAGTTTCCATCATGTTCGTCCAACCCACGATCATTGATCTTGAACCTTGCTTACTCGCACAGCGTTCAAGTCCGTCACAGGCAGAGTGCAGTTCAGAAATCGGTTTCTGCGCGCGCCTCGTTTTATCTTGTCATCCCCCATAGGCGGAGTAGCTTTGCGATCTGTACCCGTCTGCCTGTTTCCCATGATGGCCGGTTTCCGTCCCCGGAACGACCGTGGGTGACGTCTGCGGGAATCGTCTGTCTTCAACCAAAAAACGAAAGGGAGATTCAATGAGGCTAGTTTTGTCACGCATTCAACTGGTAGCCCTCTTCGCTCTCATTGCGGTAGCGGGTTACGCAACCATGGCGGCAAACGCCCAAACGGTATACGGCAATGGCACGGGCACGAATCACGGCTACTACTATTCGCTGTATTCCACTGGCGGGTCGGCAAACATGACGTTTCCAGGCGCGGGAACGTATCCTGGCAACTTCCAGGTTAGCTGGTCCGGCGTCAATGACGTGGTTGGCGGTAAAGGCTGGCAGTACAGCGGAGCCAGGACTGTCAACTACAATGTCGGCTATGCCAATGGCTACAACAATGTTTCCGTCTATGGGTGGACGACAAACCCGCTGGTCGAATATTACGTCTGCGAATTCGGTTCGATAGTGAGTGGATCGTATAAGGGCAGTGTGAACAGCGATGGGCACACCTACGGCATCTACGAGCATCAGCAGGTCAACCAGCCCTCCATTCAAGGCACGGCAACTTTCAACCAGTACTTGAGCAACTGGGGCGGATCGTCGACCGGATCGAGTCACGCCGTCACCCTTGGCAACCACTATAACGCATGGAAGAGTCATGGAATGAATCTGGGCAGTTCCAATGAACTGATCTTCATGGCAGAGGCATGGGGCGGCAGGAGCGGGGGAATTAACGCAACCGTGTGGTAACACCCCCTGCAAATCATTTGATAACGCCGGGCCGGCGGTCTCACAGCCGCCGGCCCGGCGTTCTGTATATCGAAAAACGATTGTGATACTTTGATCTGGATAATCGTGGAACGAGGCAATTCAATGAGAAAACTGTTCAGTTTAACGGCAATCATGATGGCTGTTGCCATCGCTTGCTCGGGAGAAGTGCCCGATAACTTTGTATTGGTTAAAGGCGGGACGTTCAAAAACACAAAATCCAACTACTACGGAAAAGATGTAACCATATCCAGCTTTTATATTGGCAAATACAACGTAACTCAAAAAGAGTGGGTTGAAGTTATGGGAAGCAATCCCTCAAAATTCAAAGGCGATCATTTGCCGGTAGAAACGGTCAATTGGTATGATAGTGTCGAGTACTGCAACAAAAGGAGCATAAAAGAGGGCTTGAAGCCGTATTACAACATCGACAAGAATAAGAAAGATCCGAACAATAAGCCGGACCCGGAATTTGGCGATCTCGATTATATGAAATGGATGGTAACGATCAATGCAGGCGCGAACGGATACCGGTTGCCGACAGAAGCGGAGTGGGAATATGCCGCAGGCGGAGGCCAGTTGAGCAAGAGCTACACTTATAGCGGAAGCGACGATGTGGATGAAGTGGCTTGGTATTGGAGAAACTCCGGAGATAAGCCCTTGACCGGGTTTTGGAACTGGCCCGCCATAGAGCAAAACCATAATCAAACGAAACCTGCCGGCAGCATGAAACCCAACGAGTTGGGGCTCTACGATATGTCGGGCAATGTAAGGGAATGGTGCTGGGACTGGCACGGAGAATTGGAGAAGAATGTAAAAGATCCCAAAGGAAGTCAAAGCGGCTTTGGCCGGGTTTGGAAGGGCGGCGGTTGGATGGGCGACGCCCCCTTCACCGAGCCGGCCTTCCGGGGCAGCTTGGCCGCCAATGGCAAGGGCCCCGACCAGGGTTTTCGTGTCTGCCGCGGCAAGTAAGCCGGAACAAGACAAACCAGGCATGATCGAAAATATCTATTTCAATGGATTGCAGTTCACAAATTCGCGCACCGGGTTTGTCCTGAAGCCATCGGTTTCCGATCGGATGGAAGAAGCTCAGACCTCATCATTCTAGGGATAACAAGTACCAAAGAACAGTGAATAAGGGGTCCGGTCCCGCCATTGCAGCAAGGTAGCTTCAGGAGTGGGTCAGCCGGGAGATTTCAGGTCAGGAGGTTTCCAATGCGTCGAACAGTATTTCTCGTCCTCGCAGTTTTTGGATTATCAGCAACCGCTTTTGGCCAGGCGGCGCCAAACGACCCGCAGACACTGCAGGCTCTATTAACGGAAGTCCGCGAGCTTCGTCAGGAGTTACGGTTTTCTTTGGCAAGAATTCAAACTGCCCAGATTTTGCTCTCTCGTCTGCAAACTCAGCAATCAGTCGTTACGCACGCGGCAGACCGTTTAGACGAAGCACGCGCGAAGTTAGATGCCACGCAAGACCGCCGGCAGCATGAGGCAACCGAGTTTAAGCGGCTGGACGATTCGCTAAGCAGCGAAGAGAATCCGGCGCAACAGAAGATGATCCAGGATGAAATCGTCCACTTCAAATCCGAACTTGATGCATCGACGGCCGCGGAGCAGCAAGCTCAGGCGATAGAAAATGAGAGCGAACTGCAACTGCGAACTGAACGGGACAAACTCGACACGATCAATGCTCAGCTGGACGAGATTCTCAAGAGCATGGGCAGTTCCAACGAACAAGGGATTGGCGCTCCGCGTTAATTCTATGGTAAAGCCGGCTCTGGACCTAGTTCTTGCGGGTGGCCCGTATGTTCAGAGAAAGGCAGGAGTATTCAGGCGGGCGGCCCAGCTCCGACAAGTAGAAGATGAGGGTGCCCAGGTCCGAAGATCCGGACCTGGGAATCCACGAATCTCAGTTGGCGTAATTCACGGCGTTTGCACGAAGCGATCACCCTTGTGCCACGCGCCGAAATCCTTGGTCAACTTGCAGGATTTGAGCTTTCCGTTCTCGTGAAACTGCGCGCCGCCGCCGCGTCCATCGCCGAAGAAGCCGCCACTCATGCAGGGAACGCCCTGCACCATCTGGTCTCCGGCCAGGTAGCATTGCTTGAGCTTGCCGCTGGGATAGAAGGCTACCACCGCGCCTTCGCCCGGACCCAGCCAACTGCCTCCCATACAAGTCATGCCCAGAACCGGCGCGTCGTGGCTCATCTGCACGAGATTCGGAGTGCCGTCGGGATGGAGAGCGATGTACGATTCGGCGGGAATGCGCGCCTCGCCAAAGGGAATCTTCCGCGTGACCGTGCAGCGGCTCAAGCGGCCATTGTCAAAGAACCAGGCGTAGCCCTTGGCGCAGGGATAGCCCTGGATCTCTGTTGGAACCTGGAGTGTGCTTCGATGGATTGGAGGGCGAGAGGCTGGCTGCGAGACAGCGCATCCAGCCCAGGTCAGGCCGCACAATGCAAGGACGAAACCTAGGGCCTTTTTCATAACTCTCCCGTAAATGAAAACGCCGGTGCGAGCTTCACTGGAGGTTATCCAATGGCCCGCTCCAAACTCTGCGCGGCCAGCAGCTCAGGCTTTTTGCGCCCGTAGATCAGCAGCAGCGCGGCCAGCAGTAGCAGAATGATGCCCAGCACCAGTACGCTGCCTTCGGGACCATCCGCGCCGCCGCTCCAGAATGGATTCCCGGCGGGGCTGGCGGTCAGATAGTGGCCGGGCGCAACCAGGCCGCTGTCGGCAGTGCCATAGAAGTAGGTCTCCGCCCAGTCCCATGCCGCGTGGCAGCCGATCGCCCACCAGGCCGAGCCGGTTACTCGCACGCTGACGCAGAAGACAAAGCCGATGAATGCCGCGGCAAAGATGCCAATCCAGTTTTCGCCGCCGTTGCCGGTGTGGATGTATCCGAAGAGCGTCGAGGTGACCCAAGCTGCCTGCCAGAATCCACTCCGTGGCGTCTTCCTTACCTGCAGCATCAGGCAAGGAAAAAGTCCCAGAAGGGCAATGATATAAACGCCCCATACGCCATTCCCCTTGCTCCTCAGCAATAAGTCCGCGCAAAGGGCCGCGACGATGCCGAGCGCCCACCAGAAGTTGATGCCACGGGTAAGGGTGAATTGCAGATAGCCGCGAAAGATGCCCTCTTCGACACAGCCCACCAGCAGGAAGGCCGCGGCCCACAGCGCGCCGTACTTGAAGATCTCCGCGCCGGAGAGCGCAATCGGCCCGAAGTGCATCCAGCCGCCGCAGATCAGCGCGCCCACCAGCGCCGAGAGCGCCAGGAAGCCCGCCAGGAGGCCGCTGAAGAAGCGAGGAATGGACCGTGGGCCGGTCAGATTGAAGGCCAGCAAGCTGCGGCGGCGCTCGATGAAGGCCACAAACGCGGCGGCTCCCGCCAGCGCCAGGAAGGCGCTCAACTCTCCGAAGAAGGCCGTGGAGGCCGTGAAGCCGCTCTTCTTGCCCATGAGATGCAAATGGACAAACGCGTATCCCACGCCAGTGGCCAAAATAAGGAACAAAATAACAAAAATCAGCACCGACCAGCCGGCGCGCAGGCCCTGGCTGCCAAGAAAGGTCCAGCGCAGGCCGCGAAGCAACTTCGCCTTCATAGTGGGGGCTACGGTTTCCGGCGTGATGGTTGTGTCTGCAGGGGCGGGCGGGGCTTCCGGCGGTGGGGGCTGAATCTCCGGCTCCATCGAGCCTCCTTCAAAATGAAACAGAAATTTACGCAGAAATGTGCTGTAAGAAAGATACTCTACGCGGCGACAGACCGGGAAGTTCCTTGAGCTAGAAGGATTCCGTCCACAAGCGAGCGCCGTGCCAGATTCCATTCATTGGGCGCAGCTATAGCCACGCCGGAAGGCATTGCGATAGATGGATCCTGGCGCCGCCATTTTACTCGTCGCGCAGGGCCACCATGGGATCAATGTGGGCGGCGCGGCGCGCCGGAAGCCAGCTTGAGCCGATGGCAACGGTCGCGATCACCGCAGTGATGGTGGCGAAGACAGCAGGATCGTCCGGACGGACGCCGCGCAGCAGGTTGGCCACCAGGTTCGCCAGGGCAAAGGCCAGCAACAGGCCAACGCCCACTCCTGCCGCCGTCAGGCCCGCGGCGCGGCGCATAATCATTCCCAGCACGTCCTCGCGCCGCGCGCCCATTGCCAGGCGCACGCCGATCTCGCGGGTGCGTTCGCCCACCAGGTTGGCCATCACGCCGAAGATGCCGATGGCGGCAAGAAAGAGGGCGATTGTCCCGTCAACGCTCAACATTCCCGCTGCGTACATCAGGCCGGTCAGGTTGTCGCGCAGTAACTGCTGGTAGGTCTCTACTGTATTGAGCGGGAGGGCCGGGTCCAGTGAGGCCAGTGCCGTGCGTGCCGCGGGCGCCAGGGCGAGTGGATTGCCGCTGGTGGTGATGGCGTACTCGGTGGCGGCCGGCGGCAGTTGCATCGCATCCATGTAGACCGCGGCGTGGGGTGTCTGGTCCCAGAGCGAATAGCTGGTTTCCTGGGCGACTCCGACGATGGTCAGCCACGGCTCGCTGCTGTTGCGGCCACCCATGCGGATGCGATGGCCCAGCGGATTCTGGCCGGGGAAATACTGGGTGACGAAGCGCTCGCTCACGATGGCCACCGGCGTGGTTTGCAGGGAATCGCTCTGCGTGAAGCCGCGGCCGCTAACGATGGGAATGCGCAGCGCGGCAAAGTATCCCGTGGTAACCGGCAGGTTCAACGCGGCCTGGAACTTGCCCGGGACCGTGGGCCGGTTCTCGATGTCGAGATCGCGGAGCCAGCCATTGTCGTCATAGGGCAGCGCCGGAGTCAGCTCGGCGTGATTGACGCCAGGCAAGGCGCGCAGCCGGGCAAGAGCGCCGGCATACCACTCCGCCCGCTTCTGCGGGGTGTCATAGCGGGTTGCCGGCAGGGTCACATTGAAGGTGAGCATCTTTTCCGGTTGGTAGTAGTCACTGGCATGCAGCAAGGCGTTCATGCCTTTGGCCATGAGGGTCGCGCCGATGACCAGCGCCACGGCCAGCGCAATTTGCGCCACGGCGAAGATGTTTCTCAGCCGATGGGTGCGGCCGGAGCCGATGGAGGAGCGCGCGCCGGCTTTCAACTGGTCCACCAGATTGATGCGCAGCGCCTCTGCCGCCGGAGCCAAGCCGGAAATCAAGCCTGCAATACCCGCCAGCAGGAAAGAAAAAGCGAGAACGCGGCTGTTGATGCTGGTGTTGGACCAGCCGGACATGAAGCGCGCTACCCGCTCCGGCATGGTGGCCAGTAGATAGTGGCCATAAACAGCAGCGATGACGATGCCGGCCAGCGCACCCGTGAGGCTGAGCAGAAGGTTCTCCGTGAGCAACTGCCGCAGGATTCGCCAGCGGCTGGCGCCCAGCGCGGTGCGCAGGGCAATCTCCGGCCGGCGGGCAATGCCGCGCGCCAGTTGCAGATTGGCGATGTTGGCGCAAACCACCAGCAGCACAAAAAGCGTGGCGGCCAGAATCATTCGGTAGTAGAGGTTTGTATAGGGGCCGTTGATGCCGTCCAGCAGCGGCTCCACGTACGCCGACCAACCCGCGTTAGTGGCCGGATACGCCTGCGCCAGCCGCTCGGTCAGGGCGCCCATCTCGGCCTGCGCCTGCTTGACGCTGACGCCGTCGCGCAGGCGCGCGGTTACCAGGTAGTTGTGCGCACTGCGATTGGCGAGCTGGTCCGGCGTGGGCGCCAGAGGAAGATAGATGTCCGCCATGGAGGGGTATTGCATGGTTTTTGGCATGACGCCGACGATGGTGTAGGTGCGCTGATCGAGCTCGATGGTGCGGTTCAGGACCGCGGGATCACCGGCAAAGCGCCGCTGCCACAAGCCGTAACTCAGCACGGCCACCGAGTCCTGGCCCGGACGGCACTCGGCTGCGCCGTAGACGCGGCCCAGTTGCGGAGTGGCCTGCAAGACGGAGAAGAACTCGGCCGAAGTGAGCGCGGCTTCCACATGGGCGGCATCGCCGCCGCCGGTCAGGGTCATATCGGCGTGGGTGCGGACAGCCAGCGACTCGAAGGAGCGGCTTTGGCGCGCCCAGTCCTGGTAGTTGGCCAGAGCAACCCACTGGTAGCCGTTGCTGGAGCTCAATTGCGCATTCTGCTCGGCCACCGTGACCACGCGGTCCAGCCGGGGCACGGCCAGCGGATGGAGCACGACAGCATCCATATTGCTGAAAATCGCGGTGTTGATGCCGATGCCGATGGCCAACGAAAGCACTGCGGCCAGTGTGAATCCCGGCGACTTCCATAGCTGCCGAATGGCAAAACGCAGGTCCTGAAGCAAGGTGTGCATACAATCCCCCGGTTCCCTCGTGATCTTCGACTGAGAACCCATCCATGGAGTAAGCAGTCGCGGGGCCAAACCACCGGAAGGGCCAGGCATTGATTGTGAATGACTTAAGGCTGGAAAGCCGCACGCGGAACGCCTTCCGCCTGTTCAGAATCGAAATCCGCCGTCCGCAAACGGACAGTTGCGGCCGCCTGAAAACGAGAAAAAGTTGCCCACGCCTTGACACAACCGCCCGCTGCCTTGATGCTAAACAGTTCCGGCAATTCGGTTTTTCTGCGCACGGAGGGGGTTCAAGTCTTGCAGGTTCGCGTCTTCTATCACGACAAATGCTTCGATGGAGCTTGCTCCGCTTCGCTCTTCACGCGCTTCCACCGCGAGTGCATCGCCCCAGGCGCCAGCTACGAGTACCACGGCCTGGTACATCGCGCCAGCGCGCTCTTTGACGAAAGCGAATTCACCGGCGACGAAAACGCCATCGTCGATTTCAAGTACTGCGCCTCGCCGCGCATCACCTGGTGGTTCGACCATCACCTCTCCGCCTTTCTGACCCCGCATGATCAGCAGCACTTTCTCGACTATCAGAAGAGCGTGACTCCTCCCGGCCGCAAGTTCTTCGACCCCAACTACACCTCCTGCACCAGCTTTCTGGCGCACATTGGCGCCACACGCTTTGGCTTCAACACCGCGCCGGTCGCTGAGCTGATTCACTGGGCCAACATCGTCGATGGCGCAAAGTATGAGAGTCCCGAGTCGGCCGTCGAGATGGCCGCTCCGGCGATGAAGCTGACCCTCATCATCGAGTCCAGCCAGGATGATCTCTTCATTCCCCGGCTCATTCCGCTGCTCACCGAGATGCCGCTCGTCGAGGTGCTCAGCCAGCCCTTTGTCGCCGATCTGCTGCCGCCCCTGCTCGAACGCCACGAGCAATCCATCGAGCTGATCCGCAGCCGCGCCGAGGAGCGCGATGGCACCATCTTTTTCGACATCACCGACCAGCCGCAGGAGGGCTACAACAAGTTCATCCCCTACTACTTGCACCCGCAGGCGACTTACTCGATTGGCCTGTCGAGTTCCAGCTTCCGCACCAAGGTCTCGGTTGGCTCCAATCCCTGGACCAAGGCCGACCCGGCGAAGATGACGAACCTGGCGGCAATCTGCGAGCGCTACGGCGGAGGCGGCCACGCCCGCGTCGGCGCCATCAGCTTCCCGCCCGACCAGGGAGATCAAGCCCGCGCTGCCGCAGCGGAGATCGTCGCTGAGCTCAGGGCGAAGAACCCGATGGCGTAGGTTGCAGGAACAACCAAGCGGAGGGAGGCCTTTTTAGACGCCTAAAACAGCATTGAAGATTTTTGTCAGCTCAGAGAGATCGCCGCGCATCACGGCTACATCGCGCGCATGGTAAAGCCGCTGACGATCTTCCGCCGACTGCGCTGCCCGAGTCTAGTCGAGCCGATGACCCTCCGCTTCAGCCAAGTCCGCAATCATCGTTCGAGCTTGAAAACCGTGATCTGAAAGCTAGAAGCTAACAGTTAGAAGCTGCCTTTCACAGCCCCAACTCCCCCGTCCGCCGCTTCATCGCTTCCAGACAAAAGCCGATGTGCGCGTCCAGCTCGACGCCCAACTCCGCCGCGCCCTGCACGATGTCCTCGCGATTGACGCCGCGGGCAAAGGCCTTGTCCTTCATCTTCCTGCGCACGCCGGCCACTTCCACCTCGGCAATCGCCTTGGTCGGCTTGACCAGCGCGCAGGCAGTCAAAAAACCAGACAGCTCGTCACATGCGAACAAGGCCTTTGCCAGATGCGTCTCGCGCGCCACGCCGCTGTACTGCGCGTGGCCCAGGATCGCGGTGCGCATCTCTTCCGGCCAGCCCAGCCGCTCCAGCTCGCGCACGCCGACGAACGGATGCTCGGCGGCCGTCGGATGGCGCTCGTAGTCGAAGTCGTGCAGCAGTGCGGTCGTCGAGTAAAGCTCGACCAGCGCTGCGCGCCCCGCTCCAGCCAGCCCCAGCCGGTCGGCCTCGGCCTCGCCTATCGCCGTCACGCATATCTCAACCGCCAGCGCGTGCTTGCGCAGATTCTCGCTCTGGGTCCACTCGGTCAGCAGTTGCCAGGCCTGCGCGCGTCCGTAAACAGTATTGCCACTCGTTGCATCGTTCCTGGTGCAGTCGCTCATGGGTTGCTTCGTCCTCGTATTGCACAGCTTGGTTCGAGTTTTTTCTGGTTTCTTCGGTCCTCTTAGGGGTATGATAGGTGAAACTTGGATCTGTACCCAAGTTTTCACTTGACAATTATGGTTCATTTCGCCGAAGCTGACAAATATCGTGGTGCTGAGAAGCACCCCGGAGTCCCTGCTCTGGCTCTCCGCACACCACTCATGGCAACCACCCTGGTTAGCATGGAAACACGCGACGTTGTGCGCTGCACCTTCGGCGACTGCAACATCGTCCAATTCAAGACCATCAACGGCCTGTGCAGAAAGTGCCACCGGCCCCTGGAGATTGAGGAGCCCGTCCGCCCCGGACCCATCCCGGTGGACTCCCAGCCTGTGGAGCCTTCGTCCGAAGCCGGCCTGAAGGTAGCCGGCCAGGTCAAGGATATCCGCCGCGCGCGCCACCTCAGCCAGCGCCAACTTGCCGGACGCATGCAGGTGCCCCGCACCTACATTTCAAAAATCGAAAATGGCAAGGCCATTCCCACCCTGGGCTCGCTGGAGAGGCTGGCCACGGCGCTGGGCGTGGATGTGCGCCAACTGGTCCGCGACGCCCGCAGCCAGCGCGACGACGAAGTAGCGTCGATCCTGGCTGATCCCTTGCTGGCCGAAATCGCCGCCCTGCTGCCGCAACTGGACCCGCTGCACCGCTCGCTCGTCTACGGCGCGGCGCGCGACATGGCCACAGGCCACCGGCGCACGGCGTAAGCTTGCCGTTCCGCGGCGCGGAATCATTGCGGCGCATCGGCGCTTATGCTACGGTCGATGGTGCAACGCTCTTGCATCCGGCGCCGGCAAGCCGCTGCGCCGGAGTTCATGGAGAGGCACTACCTTTGATCCCTGTTGGCACGCTGCGCATCGATGAGCTGACCGCCGAGGAGCGCGCCGTCTATGCGACGCTCAAGCCGGAGACTCTGCCCCAGCACGTGGCCATCATCATGGACGGCAACGGGCGCTGGGCCGGCCATCGTTCTCTCAAAAGATTTCTCGGCCATCAGCAGGGCGCCAACAGCGTGCAAATGGTCACCGAGACGGCCTCCCGCATCGGCCTGCCCTGGCTCACCCTCTACGCCTTCTCGCTGGAAAACAATCTCCGCCGCCCGCGCGCCGAGGTCAATTTCCTCATGCGCCTCCTCAAAACCTATCTCGAATCCAACCTGCAGCGCATGATGGACAACAACGTCCGTATGCGCTACATCGGCCGCACTCACGAGCTGCCCGCCGAGGTCCAGGAAAAGATGCGCTGGGCCGAAGAGGCCACCGCCGCCAACACCGGAACCACCCTCACCCTGGCCCTCAACTACGGCGGCCGCTCGGAGCTGGTAGACGCCTTCCGGGCCCTCGCCGCCGAGATCAAGCAAAAGCACATCAACCCGGCCCACATCACGGAAGAAGACATCAACCGCCATCTTTATACCGCGCATATGCCCGACCCCGACCTGCTGATCCGCACCTCGGGCGAGATGCGCCTTTCGAATTATTTGCTGTGGCAGATCGCCTACACCGAAATCTTCGTCACCGAGCGCCTCTGGCCCGACTTCCGCGGCATCCATCTGCTGGAAGCCATGGCCGACTACCAGCGCCGCGAGCGCCGTTACGGCGGGCTGAGCGAGAACATCGGCCAGGTGGAAGAGAATTCCGAACGAGTCGGAATCGCGGCCAATTGATTACCTCCGTTCGCCTTCATGAAGCTTTTTATGGACGAAGGCATGACCTTGCTGGTAGGTTCTGACGAAGTAGAGTTCGTGGAGGGATTTTCATTGGAAAACTCAAAAATGGCGGCGGAAGAAGCGCCCAAGCAAGCGAACCCAGCAGCCCGCGCCAAGCGGAGCGCCGAGCAGTTGCGCTTCCGGCTCAAGGAAGCCATGGCCCAGCGCGGAGCTCCGGAAGTCTTCCTGCATTGGCTGCGCTCCAACAGCGAAAAGCACGCCTGAGGCTCCGTCCCTCCCAACAAGATGCGCTTCCTTTGCGTCGCAATCAGCGGGTTGCCGGCCGGTGCGCCGGTGCCAACCCACGCCCTGACGGTGTATTCTCAACCCTGAATGAAGCGATTTATCACTGCCCTCATCCTGATTCCGCTGGTCCTGCTTCTGATCTTTCTCGGACCCCGGTGGCTGGTTGCGCTGGCCGTGGCCGCCGTGGCTGCACTGGCCGCATGGGAGTTCCTCGGCCTGGCCAGAAGCTCCGGAGCCAACCCGCCGCGCATCGCCGTGCTGGTGGCCATTGCCACGCTCTTTGCCGCCAACTTCGCCTGGGACCAGAGAGACCAGATCGCCGCCATCCTCGGCATTCTCAGCCTGGCCTTACTGGTCTACTGCACCTTTTTCCGCCCCGTCGAACAAATGCTGGCCGACGCCTCGACCGCCATCTTCTGCCTCTTTTACGTCGGAATGACGCTGGTGACCCTGCCCGCCCTGCGCGAAGAGACCAACGGCCCGTCGCTGGTCGCCTTCCTGTTCTGCGTCGTCTGGGCCGGCGACATTGCCGCCCTCTACGTAGGCCGCGCCTGGGGGCGCCACAAGATGGCCCCCTCGCTCAGCCCTAATAAAACCTGGGAGGGCGCGCTCGGCTCGCTGGCCGGCAGCTTGATGGTCACCGGCGTTCTGCTGGGCCTGGCCCGGCTCTTTGAGATGTGGGACCAGGTCTGGCTTTCGTACCCGGAAGACCTCTGGTACTGGCTGGGCCTTGCTGTCCTGGTCAACGTTGCCGCGCAGGTCGGCGATCTGGCCGAGTCCGCCCTCAAGCGCTCGGCCGGCGTCAAAGACTCCGGCAGCCTGCTTCCCGGCCACGGCGGCGTGCTCGACCGCATCGACGCCCTGCTGCTGGCCGCTCCCGTCCTCTGGTACGCGCAACTGATTCATCAGTGGTTCTGAGCAGGGGCAGGGGTCGGAATCGGGCGAAATGAGCGCTCTGCGGCGCGGTTTCGTTATACACTTTTCTTATTATGGAGACCACAGGTTGCGGTACTGCGATTGTTACGCCCTTCCGGGCGGATGGATCGATTGATGAGTCGGCGCTGCAAGCGCTGGTACACTGGCAGATCGAGTCGGGCATCGACTTTCTGGTGGCCTGCGGGTCAACCGGCGAGGCGGCCACGCTGGACGAGGACGAGTGGCTGCTGGCGATCTGCATTGTGGCCGAGGCGGCGGCCGGCCGGGTTCCGGTGTGGGCCGGCTGCACCCACAACTCGACGCGCACGCTGGTGCGCTACGCCAGCCGGCTGAAGCAGATCCGCGGCGTGGAAGCGGTGCTCTCCGCCAATCCCTACTACAACAAACCCTCGCAGGAGGGCCAGTTTCAGCACTTCCTGGCGCTGGCCAGGACCGTTGCCCCGCTGCCGGTGGCGCTCTACAACATTCCCGGGCGCACTGGGGTGAACCTGGAGCCGGAGACGGTGGTCCGGCTGGCCGAGGCCGCGCCCAATATTCAGGCCGTCAAGGAGTCCAGCGGAAGGCTGCCGCAGATCGCCGATCTGGTTCGCTCGCTGCCCCGCGGCTTCAAAGTCTTCTGCGGCGATGACAACCTGGCGCTGGCCTCGATTGGCGTGGGCGCGCAGGGACTGATCAGCGTGGCCGCCAACGAGATTCCCGCTGAGATGGGGCGCATGATCCGAGCTGCGCTGCGCGGCGATTGGGCCGAGGCCCGCGAGCTGGAACGCCGTTACTCGCGGCTGATCGACGCCAACTTCTGGGACTCCAATCCCAGCCCGGTAAAGACCGTGCTCGCGCTGATGGGCCGCACGACGGACCACGTCCGCCTGCCGCTGGTTCCTCCCTCGGCCGCGACGCGGATCCGGCTGGAACGGCTGGCCGGCGAGCTCGGGCTGCTCAAGCACCTGCCGCCGCCGGATGGCCCATCGGAAGTGTTCTAACAGCAGGGAACAGGGAATAGTTGCCGGCGATCCATGGTCGCCGGCGACAAGGTATAGGCTACCGGAAGCGGCCGGGCTGTCGAGTCAATCCACGAAGAGTTCCCAAGCCTACCAGTTGCTGAGAGATACCCCTTTTCCCCAGAACACATCGCCATACAAGGCTCAGATCCCTCTTCTTCCGCCAGGGAGGGTTAGGCCGGCGCTGGGGCTGAAACCAATGCTCGGTTCACTAGGTACCTAAGATTTTGGTTACCTATTACTAGAATGTTGCAATTTGCCTGCCAATCCTCAAATAATACTTACAAAAATCTCAAGAATGCGTCAAAATTGTCGATAGAGGGGAATGGAAGTGGACGCAACAACAGCGGTGTTTCTAGACAGGAGAGCCGCAGTGGACAAATCGCTCGAAACCGGAATCCCGTATCCGCATGACGATAATTCGCCAAAGGCGGAAGAATGTGAAGAGCCGGGAACCCGATGCGCCTACAACCGGACCAGGGGATACATTCTCGGCGTCGAGGTCGATTGCGGCGATTTTTCCTATGCGAGCCTCGCCGATCGGTTGCCGATGCTCACCCCCAAATCCGGCGCGGGGGTGTGGATGGTCCCGTTCAAGGGAATCCCTGCCACGGATGTGCCGGTCCCGCTCGATCTGATTTATCTGGACGCGGAATGCCGAGTCATTGAAGCTGTTGAGTTCTACCCCACTTTTCAAGTTTCCCCTTCGAGTCCGCCTGCGGCCAGCGTGCTGGCGCTGCCCGTCCACTCGATTTATGCATCGCATACCCAGCCGGGCGATCAGGTGGCCTTCGGCCTTGTCGAACAGGTCGAGCATGAACTGGCTCGGCTCTTCGGTCCAAACGCCTCTGCCAGCGTCGTGCAAGAAGCGCTTGGCACGCAGGTGCAGGAGAAGCCGGTAGTAAGAAGCGCTCCCGCTCCACTGCCCGTATTGGATCGCCCCATCGCGGCGCCTGCCGCGCCTCAGCCGGTTCAGGAGGATAGCCAGGCTGAACCGTGGAAGAAGAACCAAAGCAAACCGAAGAGTTGGCTGCAACGGCTTTTGTCTCTGGATCCTCCAGAGCCGAGGAAGACTCTGCGGGCAGCGTTACCCGATCTGGCTGCTTACTTCTGGACCGGCGGCACTCCGCAGCCGCACGCCATTCGGAATATCAGTCCGACGGGAATGTATGTTGTGACCGATGAACGCTGGTACCCCGGCACGCTGGTGCAGATGACGCTGAGGAAGGCAGGCCGCGACGGGACGGGCGCGGAGGCTTCGATCTCCTTGCTGACCCGTGTTAATCGTTGGGGCAACGACGGCGTCGGCCTGGGATTTGTGGTGCGAGACCACCGCGCCTCGCGCGCCGGAGAAGCTACCCCGTCCGAAGCCATCGAGCGGGAGGTGCTGGATGAATTCCTGGCGCGAATTGGGCATGGCAGAGGCTAACATCCGCGAACAAATCCGCCTGAGAAGTTCTCCTATCCGGCAAGCGCCTTCTTCACTATTTCGCTGACAGTGCGGCCTTCTGCGCGGAGGCTGGCGGCTTGGAGCCTTGCCTGGACGGCCTTCATCACGGCGCCCATCTCCCTGGAAGTTGGTGCGTGGCCGATGGCGGCGGCAACTTCGGCGATAGCTTCGGCGACCAGTGCGGCGAGGGCGGCTTCATCGAGGGCCTTGGGCAGGAACTCCTCGATCACAACGATCTCGGCGGCTTCGGCGGCGGCCAGCCCCGGGCGGTTGCCCTTGGTGAACTGGTCGATGGAGTCGCGGCGCTGCTTGATCATCGTTGCCAGGGCCTGCTGCTCCTCGGCGGCGGTGAGCGCCTCGCGCTTCTCGATGAATTTGTTTTTGAGGGCGTTCTTGATGAGGCGCAGCGTGGTGGTGCGGACCGCGTCATGCGCCTTCATCGCGAGGATGACCTGCTGGTTGACCTGGGCTTCGAGAGAGATTGATTCGCTCATATCCTTCATTCTAATCCTGCACATGGTACCTGCAGTGCTGCAGCCGCTCGGCTCCTGCGGTGCGGCCAACCGCTCGCTATCCGTTCGCAAGAGGTTCGTGGTATCCCAGGTCTCAAAAGCGAGACCTGGGGCACCCGGCAATAATATACTTCACGGACTAATAGGCGACTTGGAGAGCGATGCTATATACGCTTCCTTCGCTTTTTCCCCTGCCTGCGCGAGGATAGTAGAAAAGGTATCGTCTGCGGAGATGCTACTTTTATGTTCTCCAACGACGTTTACAAATTCCTTCACCCTGGCGATTACCAGTAAAGCATCTTCTCTTTTGCAGAAGCGACGTGTATGGGAAAGAGGGTTTCTCCACAGTTCCTTCATATAGTCGCATTGGTCCGCGCAGCTTGTGAAGAATTGAAGATCGGCTTCCCTCTTTGGACCGACTGGGCGCTGCCGGATTTTGCTGACCTTATTGTGGATCGCAGTTATCACGTCATTCCAAGTACCGAATTCGATGGGTATTGGTCCCTTTTTGTTATGGAGTTTTATATTCAGCAAGCGATTTGAGGCCAGCTTTCTCAGCCCATGTTCGGCGAGGCGCATACAATGAAAAACGCTGGCTGTGTATTGACTGGCCGCGAAGCAACTGCCTGCCGCGATAGCATCACGTAGCGCGTGGTGCGAATATTTCTCTTGAACGATCTTCCCGAACAGATTTGGATTTCCGTAGTAGCTCGCTTCCTCCTCTGACAAAATCATGAATCTCCGTTTGGCTAGATTGTGGTGGACGAAATTAAGGATAGTTCCCAAACGAGATGAAAGCACGGCCTCGCGTCTATCGACAGACCCCTCCCCGCAGGCCCTATGAAGAACGGTGATCTCTCCTATCAAAGTAGAGTCTGCCTCCAGTTTTTCGCACACAGATTTCAATTGGCCAAGAACCCTCTCAATCATCGCTATTAGGCCTTCATTGCAGAAGTTCATTCCAGCTGTGTCAGCGAATTCCAGACGACTGCGACAGGTTTCCAAGAGCGCTAAACTAGAGCACAATTCGTAGACGTTATAGTCATTCATAATCTCACTCAGACTTACAATTCTTGGGCGGGTGGCCCCGGTCCTTCGCTGTTGGGGACCGGGGAGACATGAAAGCTCAGTTGAAACGATATTACGCCCCATAAACGGGCATGTCGCCGCGCAAGATTCTCAGTTTCTGCCAAATCGCCGATGCGCTCGGTGATTGAGGCGGAGTATCGCACCGGCCCTATGGGACGGTTGAGGCGGTTTGGACTTGGCACCCAGGACTGCGCTTCGCTCCGGCCTACACCCCAACACACAAAGACCGTGTGCCGGGGACCCCGGCCTGGGCTATTTTCGTTCTGTCCCTCCGGGAGGATGGAGACCGGGTGCCCAAAATGGTGTACTGGAAGTTTTCCACAAAAATAAAAATCACATAAACCACATAATCGTGTATTCTGTGATTGATGGATGGCCGTGGGGAAGTGGAGCCGCTCCGAGGTTGAGAAGAACCTGTCCGGCCTCGGATGAAACAGGCTTCGGCTTCCCCGGTTGGCCCCGTCAGAAAAATTGAGGAGAGAGCCATGATTCGCAAGACGCGCTTGTTCACACCCGGTCCGACGCCGCTACTTCCCGCGGCCCAGTTTGCCATGGCGGCAGCCGACATTCACCACCGCACGCCGGAGTTTCGCGCGCTGTTCAGTAAAGTTCTGGCCCAGTTGAAGGTTTTTATCGGCACACAGAACGACGTGCTGCTGCTGTCGTGCTCCGGCACGGGCGCGATGGAGGCCTCGGTCTCGAACTTGACCTCTCCGGGCGACCGGGTGCTGGTGCTGACGGCGGGCAAGTTTGGCGAGCGCTGGGTGGATTTGGCCAAGGCCTTCGGCTGCGAGGTCGATGTGATTCAGAAGCCCTACGGGGAGACCTTCGACCTGGCCGAGGTGAAGGCCGCGTTGAAGCCGGAGCACAAGACCGTTTATATGCAGGCCTCGGAGACTTCGACCGGGGCGAGCCATGACGTGGAAGGCGTGGCCGCGCTGGTGAAGGGCACTGAGACGCTGCTGATTGTGGACGGCATCACTGGCCTGGGCACGCAGACCTTCGACGTGGACGGCTGGGGCGTGGATATTCTGATTGGCGGCTCGCAGAAGGCGGTCATGATTCCGCCGGGGCTGGCTTACCTCAGTGTGAGCGAGAAGGCGTGGAAGGCGATGGACGCCGCGAAGAGCCCGCGCTATTACTTTGATCTGCGCAAAGAGCGCAAGAACCAGGTCAAGGGCGAGACGGCCTATACGCCGGCGGTGGCGCTGGTTGCCGGGCTGGGCGCGGCGCTGGATTACATTGCCGGACAGGCGGGGGGCGATCTGGAAAAGGGGCGCATCGCGCTGATCGACAATGCACAGGTGAATGCGGCGGCGACGCGCGCGGGCCTGGTGGCGCTGGGCTTCACGCTCTTTGCGCCGGCTTCTCCCTCGGCTGCGGCGACAGCGGTTGCCGTGCCGGAGGGGATGGATTCGGGCACGGTGGTGAAGGCGCTGAAGGCCAAGTTCAGCCTGGTGACGGCCAACGGGCAAGGCACGATGCAGGGCAAGATCTTCCGCGTGGCGCATTTGGGCTTTTTCGACTTCCTGGACACGGTGGCGTTCATGGGCGCGATGGAACACATCGCCAAGGACGTGCTGGGTCTGCCGGTGGTCTTCGGGCAGGGCGTGGCGGCGGCGCAGGAAGTCTTTGCGAAGGCGGCGGAGAACTAGCTGTCAGCTGTCAGCTTTCAGCTATCAGCTATCAGCTTTTTGTCTGCTGGTTTTGGTTCGTGGTCTCCCACCCTAGCCGCAAAAACAAAGACGCGGCGAGGGTGGGGCACCCAGAGTTCGAGGTTTCCCACCCATTTCACAAAGAACGTGAAATGGATGGGGCACGGAGTGAATGGATAAGGTAGGGCTTTTAGCTAGAAGCTAGAAGCTAGCAGCTAGGAGCTGTTTTCATGGCTGAACTGAGTTTTGGGGAGAAGCTGCTGATTGCTCGCAAGCAGCTTGACCTCTTTCAATACGAGATGGCGGAGCGGCTGGGGGTTCATGCCAATTCGCTCACGAAATATGAAAAGGGCGAGGGCAAGCCGCACGCCGCGGTGGTGCGGATCTTCGAGATGCTGTGCGAGAAGGAAGGCATCCGCTTTGACGAATACGAAGCAGGGCAAAAGGACAAAGGAGAGAGAATGAAGATCGTTCTGGCAGAGAAGGTTTCTCCGGCGACACTGGCTGTTTTTGCGGCCGAGCCGGGGTGGGAAGTTCTGACGCACGACCAACTGCCGGAGGGTTTGCCAGCTGCGCTGGCCGACGCCGATGCGCTGGTGGTGCGCTCTGCGGTGCAAGCCGACGATGCGCTGATGGCCTTTGCGCCGAAGCTGCGGGTGATTGGCCGGGCCGGGGTTGGCGTGGACAACATCGACGCAGCCGCGGCCACGCGCCGAGGCATTGTGGTGATGAATACGCCGGGCGCGAATGCGGTTGCGGTGGCCGAACTGACCATCGCTCTGATGCTGGCGCTGGCGCGCAAACTGCCCATGGCCAACGCCACGATGCACGCCGGCAAATGGGAGAAGAAGAGCTTGCAGGGGATGGAGTTGCGCGGCAAGACGCTGGGCATTCTGGGGCTGGGACGGATTGGCCTTGAAGTCGCCAGGCGCGCCAAGGGCTTTGGGCTGGAGATCATCGGCAGCGATCCGTTTGTCACGGCCGCGGTGGCGAGAGAGAACGGCATTCGGCTGGTAACGCTGGACGAGCTGCTGGCCGGTTCGGATTACCTGACGCTGCACGTAGGCTTGACGCCGCAGACGACCGGGGTGATCAACGCCAAGACGCTGGCGACGATGAAGAAGGGCGTGCGCATTATCAACTGCGCGCGCGGCGAGCTGATCGACGACGCGGCGCTGGTGGAGGCTCTCAAGAGCGGCCAGGTGGCCGGTGCGGCGCTGGATGTCTTCGCCGTGGAGCCGCCCAAGGAGTCGCCTTACGCGGCGCTGGACAATGTGATTCTGACGCCGCACATCGCCGGCTCGACGGGCGAGGCGCAGGAGGCTGTGGGGATTCAGATTGCGCGGCAGGTGCGGGATTACCTCAAACTCGGCGTCGTCCAGAATGCGGTGAATCTGCCCTCGCTGAGCCACGAGGAGTATGTGGTGCTGGCGCCGTACATCGATCTGGCCGGCCGGCTGGGTTCGTTCCTGGCGCAGGCGGGCAAGCACGGCATCGAGGCCATTGATCTGGTCTACGGCGGGACGCTGGCCGAGGCCAAAATCGACCTGGTGCGCAACGCGGCCATTGAGGGACTGCTGGCCGGCTCGGAGAATGTGAACCGCATCAACGCGGCGTCGGTGGCCGGGGAGCGCGGCATTCGCATTCACGAGGTGAAGGAGGAGAGCCATCGCGGCGGCGCGACGACCGTGCTGACGATCAAGCTGCACACGGCCAAGGGCGAGAACAGCGCCACGGGCACGGTGATCCGCGGCGAGCAGCCGAGGCTGCTGGAGTTCGACGGCATCGACATCGAGACGCCGCTGGAAGGCAACCTGCTGGTCTGCCGCAACCTGGATGTTCCGGGCGTGATCGGCAAGATCGGGACGATCCTGGGCGAGCATGGCGTCAACATCGCCAACTTCGCGCTGGGACGCGAGCGGACGGGGGCCAAGCCGGTGATGGCGTTGGCGCTGGTGCAGGTGGATGCGCCGGTCTCCGATAAGGTGCTGGCGGCGCTGGGGACGATTGAGGCGCTGATCGAAGCCAAGCCGGTCATGCTGCCCGAGGCGGGAGTGTAGTTACCGATAGAAATCAATTCGCCCCAGGCCAAGAGAAAAACCACCCCCAACCGGCGGTGGTTTTTCTTATTTTTCCGAAAAGTTGCGGAACTCTAGGATTACTCGATGGGCCTGGCTTTGCCTTCTTTCAGTGCCTTGTCGATGATCGCTCTTATTTTGCGGTCGGCTTCTTCCGCCAGTCTTCCCTGTTCCGCGCCAAGTCGGCCCTGCTGCCCTCCCAGCTCTCCCATCTGGCCGCCGAGCTTCCCCATTTCTCCGCCAAAGGCGCCCTGCTCGGCGCCGATTTCACCCTGGATCGCTCCCAATTTACCTTGCAGGTTGCCCAGCTTGCTTTCCATCTCCGCCCACTCTTCGGTGGTCATGGTCTTTCCCTGCATGAGCCGCAACTTCGCCATCTGCTTTTCCAGATCGTCGATCTCCTTGCTCATGTCGGGCGTAGGAAGGGTGGCCTCTCTCATCTTTCGGCCGACTTCTTCCATCTGCTTGCCCAGCTCTTTTTGCTTGCGGCCCAGCTCCTCCTGCTGTTTGCCGAGCGCTTCCATCGGCTTGTACATCGCCTCGATCTGGGCCACGACGGCTGGATCGTCGAGGAGATACGGCTTGCCATTTTGCTTGAACCAGAGGAATTCTCCGTGCGCCAGCTTGCGCGCTTTGTCGATTTCCGCCCGCGTATCGGGGTTCCAGTCGCCGGAAAAGGTGAGACGATCGCCTGGCCCGGTGATCAGTGCGTACGAATCTCCGTTGACTGAGTATGAGTATCCCGGGCCAAAACTCATGTGATGGCTGCCCTTAGCCGCGGGCGGAGGAGGTGGTGGTGGCGGGACAGAGGCGGGCGGAGGCGGCGGAGGCGTGTCCGGCGTGGCCTGGCCAGCCGTTTGGCCGGCCTGTGCGATCAAGACTGGCTGGGCTGGCTGGGCTGCTTGCGCGGCGATTGTCTGAGGCGCCTGCACCGCAGATATTTGGGCTGCTGCTTCCACGCGGATCAGCGCCGTGAAGGCGAAGATCGCCGCGGGAACGAGCAAAACCGCCAGAAGCGCGCGGCGGCGGCTGCCGGCGAAGGCCTGATGGAAGCGCGATTCGTCGAGGAAGCGCTCGATACGATCAGAAAGACTGCTAGTGTGACTTGTCATGGCAACTCCAAATTGATAAGGGCGAAGGGCTGGGCGCGGCAGGGCCGCGAATTCAAGCAGGATCTGCGCATAGGAGGAGCGGCTGACGGCCGCTTCAAGACCGGCGCGGTCACTAACCGCCTCGCCCAGATCGGAGAGTTTGCGTTTGAGCCACCAGGCGAGGGGGCTGAACCAGAAGAGAGCCGCATGGAGGCCAGCGAGAATTTGCAGATAGAAGTCGCCCTGGCGAAGATGAGCGCGCTCATGGGCGAGCACGATGCGCAGCTTTTGCCGATCCCATTCGAGATATTCGGCGGGCAGGACTACACCCGTAGCGAGAGCGACTGGCGAGACAATTCTCCGGCTGGAACGCAGGCGCATCCCTGCAGCCAGATCAGAGTCCGAGGCGAGGCAGACCGGCTCGGCCGTGATCCATAGCCGCGCTGTTGCGATGAGTCCATAGAGCAGGCGGGCCAGCAACAGAACGCCTGCACCGAAATAGAAGAACCAGAGCAGAGTGGGGATCTGCATCGAGCGTGGCTTCAATTGCGCTAAATTGGCAGAGGCTGATCCGGCGGAGGACTCAGAGTCCGGAGTGACAGAATGGACTGCCGGAAGCGGCGCAAGATCGGAGTTTGGAAGAGCCGTTTGCGCCGGGGCGGAGATGGGAACGCTGGCCGTTTCGGCAGGCTGGGAGTTCGCGCTTTGTCCCCAGGAGGGCGCCGGCACATGGATTAGCGCGGAGACGGAGAGCCACTGCCAGCGCATCAACAGCGGCATCGCGAGAGCCGCTGCCAGCACCAGGCACCATGCCTTCTTCTGCGCCAGCACATTCGACACGCGCAACAGGCGCAGCCCGGCTCCCACTGCGAGTGCCACCAGCAGTGTGCGCAATGCGGCTTCAATCAGCGATGAAAGGATCATTTTGCCTCCTTACCTGCCCCATCCTTTGCGGCAGCGCTTTGCTGCGCGGCGGCAATGCGCTCGGCCAGCCGCTGCAACTCAGCGCGGTTGAGCACTTTGGAATCGACCATGCCAACCAGAAGCGCCTCGACGGAGCCCTCGCAGAACCAGTCCACGATGCGTTTGACGGCGCGGCCGGCCACTCGCTGGCGCGACTCGGCAGGACGATAAAGAAAGGTGCGGTTGTCAATGGAATGAGCCAGGTAGCCTTTCTCTTCCAGGCGGCGTAGAACGGTGCGGATTGTCGATTCCTTCAGCGGACGGCCAAGCTCGTCGCGGACCTGCTCGGCGGTGATTTCAGCGTGTCGCCAGACGATGGAGAGGATGCTCCGCTCCAGCTCGCCCAGCTCCACAGGATCGTGACCAGCGGTAGTGTTACTCGTCATAATGTTACAGACTGTAGCACATTGAAATCTACAACGCAAGTATTTTTTTCAAGATTTTTCCACAGAAATAAAATGGCCCCCGCCGGTGAGAGAAGGCCGTTTATTTTGTGTGATATGTGGTCAGCCGAAGAGGCCGGAGTGGCCGACCCAACTGCGCAGGTAGGCGATCTGGCCCAAGTGGTAGGTTTCATGCCAGGCCATCACGCTGATGAAACCGCTGACCTTGCCGTCGGGGCTGGGCGGTCCGGGAGGGGCGGGAGCGGCCAGGGCCTCGGGAGTGAGAGAGGAGAGGGTGGCGTCGAGCGCGGTGGCGGAGTCGCGCCAGAGGGCCAGCAGCGCCTCGGGAGCCGGGTAGCTGGCGCCCGCGTCGAGCTTGGCGGAGCGGGCGAAGGGCTCCAGACCGGGGCAGGACCAACTGCCGCCGACGCGGGTGATGACGATCTGGCGGGCCCAAATGACGTGGCCGACGATCCATGTGATGTGGTTGGAATGATCGCCGGGACGGGCGAGCCATTGCTCGGGTGTGAGATCGGCGACCGCCTTTTGCAGAGAGCCGGTATTCAGGGTGTACTCGCTGGCGGCGCCGGCGATGACGGCAGGAACGGGCATGAGGGATACCTCCGAAGGGGATGGGGCGTTCAGAACGTGATGAGACAGAGATACACGATGGGATGGGGAGAGGTCAAACGGGGAAGACCCGTTTCAGCGAATACGATAGACGAAGGCGTCTTCCAGATATTTGCCGCCGAAGATCTGGCCCCCCAAGCGCATTCCATAGGTATCGGCAGCTGAGGCAAAGACGCGGCGCAAATCCCGAATGAACGGGTTATCCATCGATCTCATGGAGATTGTTGGCTGTCTGTGAATCGATATTCCAGCCTTTTTCATGGCCTCATTGATTTCGGTGTACCCAGAGCGAGAGGACGATTGGTCGAGACGATCCGAGGCGATCACCAGTCTCCAATCCTCATAATCCGGGATTTTGGCCCAGAGAGCGACATTGGGAGTCTTGCCGTCCCGATCCAGCGCATCAATTACTTCTTTTCCATTTTCGATATCAAAGTTCACCAAGACTGCCTGATCCATCGCAACACCCCTCCTTTCTCGGATTCCACCGCATCAATCAGCAATCGCGCATCGTACAAGCCGCCAAACGGGTTGCCATCGTAGAGTTGCTCGTAAAGTCGATATCTGCTTTGTTCCGACCAATCTCGAACTGTCTCCCAGTCGAGTTTCAATTCCACGTTACTGGCAACATCGTTCTTCAAAAGGTCAGATAATCCCGCCAAATCCAACAGCTTTCCCAAGTCATGCGAATGGCTATCGTTGACCAGTTTCTTATCGGGAAAATCGTATTGCTGTGTCCTCTTCGCGATGCAGGCCTTCAACGCGCATTCGACTGCATACCCTGCTAGATAGTATGCGCCATCTGGAAGTTCAGCGGCAAGCAATGCCCGGGCTTCCTGTAGCCTCAACTCGGCAAGTCGCTGGAAATCAGTGCGGTTCATCTTTCACCTCTTACGCCCTACTGAGGTAAGCGCCTTCGCTGGTGTCCACGCGGATCTTCTCGCCTTCGTTGATGAAGGAGGGGACCTGGACGACGAGGCCGGTCTCGGTCTTGGCGGCTTTGGTGACGCTGGAGGCGGTGGCCGACTTGAGGCCCGGCTCGGTCTCGACGACGGTCAGTTCGACCGAGGCGGGCAGGTCGACGCCCACGGCCGTGCCATCGTGGTAGCTGACCTTGATTTGCAGGTTCGGCGTCAGGTACTCGATGGCGTCGCCCAGCGTGGAGCCCTTGAGCACGGTCTGCTCGTAGTCGACCGGGTTCATGAAGTAATAGTCGTCGCCGTCGTTGTAGAGGAACTCCATCGAGATTTCGTCCACGACCACCTTGTCGATGGCGTCGGCGGAGCGGAAGCGCTCCTCGAACATGGCCCCAGTGCGGATGTTGCGCAGCTTGGCCTGGATGAAGGCGCGCAGGTTGCCGGGGGTGCGGTGCTCGACCTTGAAGACCAGGTGCAGTTGGTCTTTGTGCTTGATGATCATGCCGGGACGCATTTGTGTGGCGGGAATCGACATCTAGATGAAGCTCCTTGCTTTTGCTGCGCGGATTGCGCGAAAGATTTGGCCTTGGCCCATATTCCATTGTAGCGTAGGGGCGAATTGGCAGATTGCCTGGCGCGCCGTCCGGCGAGCCGACCACTTCTTCAAATCCGCGCGAACCAGCTATGAGACTGTGTGATTTGGTAATTATTCCAGAACAAACGCGGGCGGGGACGCCCGCGCAACAACCGGTCTGGAGACCGGCGCTACATTCCAGAGGCCGGCGCTACATTCCAGAGATAACATAATCACACGGTCCAGGTACTAGCATTTCGCGGAAGTGCAAAGGATGTCATGGAACTCAACGGGGAGACCTGCCTATGGACAGGCCTGGCCGCACGCGTAGTTGCCGTCGGAGTCTTGTGTCATGGTGGGCTCGGTGGAGGGATGCGCGTTCGGCGCCGACTTGCTCACGTCCCAGGCGAGCAGTTGCGATCCGTCGGCGCTGAGGAAGAGCGTGGTGTTGAGGTTGTCTTTGGGCGTGATGATTTGGTTTCCCACCAGGACGCCTCCCTGAGTCGCCTCAAAATAGATGCGTTTGAAGGTTCTGCCTTGCGAGTCGGGATTGGCATCGGGAGCGGCGGTGGAAAAGCCGATGACGCCAAGGTTTTTCGCTTCTTCAAGAGAGAGGTTGGTGGCAAAATTCATGCCATCGACGGTGACAATGACGCCGTCGCGGTGCATTCCGTCATCGCCGAAGGGCTGAGCGACTTTAAACCAATATCGCGCGCGCAGGGTAGCGGTGGCCGTCTTGAGGCGGCGGGTGTTGGGAAATCTTTGATAGAACGACTTGTAGGCGTTGGGCGTTGCGGCCCTGAGGGTGGCCTCCCACGCGGCAAACTCGATGGTTTCGGACTGGGCCGCAGCATCGATGACTGGAGTGGGCAGTTCCACTTCGGCGACCGGTGCGGGTGCGGCAGGTGCGGGCGCGACAGGAGCAGGCACAGCAGGTGCTGGCGCAGCAGGAGCGGGGGCGGCAGGTACGGTCGTGTCGGATGCGGGTGAGATGGGAGCAGGCGCGGCCGGGGTGGCGCTCTGAACGCCCAGCGTAAAGACGACGTTAATCGTGGTTTGAACTTTCACCGGCTCACCGTTGACCAGGTAGGGCCGGTAGCGCCAAGTCCTAACGGCACTGAGGGCGGCCTCCTGCAAGAGGGCCTGCCCAGTAACGACATGCAGGTCTTCGACGCTTCCGGACTTCGAGATGGCGGCTTGGAGGACCACCGTTCCTTGTATGCGCGCGGCCTTGGCGACGGGCGGATAGACGGGATCGGTCTTCTGCAGCAACATACCGGCCATGACGCCCGCGGGAACCTCGACTTTACGATAGTTCAGCTTGCCGGCCAGCCTGCCGAATCTCGATTCGGAGGGGGTTTGCGAGTCGGAGGAGGTTTGGGCGAGGGCTGGGGTGAGAAGAGCGCACAGGCAAGAACAGAGCAAAATACAGGCAAAATGCCGCATTCCGAATGGCCGGACGCGACGAAGATTCAGTAGAGCCATAGGAACTCCTAAAAAGGGGAGACGACGGGAGTGTAACAGAAAGCAGGCAGGGCTGGCGAGAGGCAACTGTTCTTGCTGGAAATGCCGTAAGATGGTGATTGGATTGCCTTCTATCTTTTGCCCGTCGGCAAGGGGCGAATGCGAAGCCATGACCCAGCCTATGACAAATCCTGCATCCAGTTCAGAGCGTTTTTACCTGACCACGCCGATCTACTACGTGAATGCGCGGCCTCACCTGGGGCACGCTTACACAACCATCGTCTGCGACGCGATTGCCAGGCGCAAGCGAGCGCTGGGCATCGAGACCTGGTTTCTGACCGGCACGGACGAGCACGGCCAGAAGATCGAGCGGTCGGCGGCGCTCACCCGGCGCACGCCTGCCGAGTTTGCCACCGCCATCTCCGGCGAGTTTCGCGGGCTCTGGGAGCGGCTGGGGATCAGCAACGACGACTTCATCCGCACCACCGAGGAGCGGCACAAGCGCGGGACGCAACGGCTCTTCGCCGAGCTGCGCGACCGGGGCTTCATCTACAAGGGCGCGTACACGGGCCAGTATTGCGTAAGCGACGAGCTCTATGTGGACGGGCCTCCGGGGACGGTCTGCCCGGATTGCGGGCGGGTGACGGAGACGGTGAGCGAGGAGAATTACTTCTTCAAGCTGTCGGCCTTCGAGCGCAAGCTGCTGGAGTTTTATGAGGCCAATCCGGGCTTTATGGGGCCGGAATCGACGCGGCGCGAGGTGCTCTCGTTTGTGCGCGGAGGGCTGCGGGATCTGTCGGTGAGCCGGACGAGCTTCTCGTGGGGGATTCCGGTTCCCGGCGACGAGAAGCACGTGATCTACGTGTGGCTGGATGCGCTGGCGAATTACATTACCGCACTGGGCTACGGGTCGGATGCGCCGGAGGACAAGGCGCGCTTTGAAAAATTCTGGCCGGCGGATTTGCACCTGATCGGCAAGGAGATCAGCCGCTTCCACTGCGTCTATTGGCCGGCGTTTTTGATGGCGGCGGGGATTGCGCTGCCGCGCTCGGTGAAGGCCAACGGCTGGCTGCTCTTCGATCAGGGGAAAATGTCGAAGTCGAAGGGCAACATCGTAAGGGCCGAGACCGTGCAGGAGATTCTGGGCGCGGATGCGCTGCGGTACTTCTTACTGCGCGAGATTCCCTTTGGGCAGGATGGTGGCTTCAGCTTCGATGCGCTGGTCCAGCGTTACAACGCCGACTTGGCCAACGGCTACGGCAACCTGGTGAGCCGCGTGGTCAACATGGTGCATAAGTACTTCGGCGGAGTTTTGCCGGAGGCTGGCGACTCAACCGCTGCTGAGGATTCTCTGCGTGAAAGCGCCGTGCGCGCTATCGCCGCCTTTGGGCGGGAGTTCGACGAGATGAACTTCTCCGAGGCGCTGAAGAGCCTGTGGGTTTTGGTGGCGGAGACGGATGGCTACCTGACGGCCAACGCGCCGTGGAAGCGTCCCGTGGATCGTCCTGAGGCGGAGCATGTGGCGCTGCAGGCACGCGTGCTGGCGACGGCTGCCGAGGCAATTCGAATTATTACCGCGCTGGTCTATCCGATTCTGCCGGAGTCGGCGGCGAAGGTGTGGCTCCAACTCGGCCAGGGAGAAATCGCGGCTGCCGCACGCAGTGCTTTTTTAACGGAGATTGCGTGGGGCGGGTTGCGGGCCGGAACAAAGTTTGGCGAGCCCGCGCCGCTCTTTCCTCGCGCGGAGAAGGACGCGGTGGAACGGATGCAGAAGATCGAAGAGCAGAACAGCCTGAGCGTCATTGAAGCCGCTGGCGGCGGTGGGGCCACCGGCGACTTCGCCGCAAAATCAATCGCTCCAGCTTCAATTGGGGAACAAGGCAAAACGGAGGGAGACGGGGGATTTATCCCCCGTGTAAAGCCATCCGAATCGAAAGGGGCTTTAGCCCCGGATGCAAAGACCAGCGAGAAAGAGGCAATCGTGAGCGAAGAAACCGAAAAGCAAAAGTTCTGGGACAATGTTCCAGTCGATTCTGTTGGCGTTCAGGCCGAGGATGAAGCGCTGGCATACGAAACCGTTGCACAAGCATCGGCTCCGGTTCCAACCGAGCCAGCCGCGGCACCGCCCGCCCCAACGCAGGTGGCCGCAACGGAAGAGCCGCAGCACATCACCATCGACGACTTCATCAAGGTCGATCTGCGCGTGGCGCAAATACTCGTCGCCGAGCGCGTGCCCAAGGCCGATAAACTGCTGCGCCTGGAGGTCGATCTGGGCTATGAGAAGCGGCAGATTCTGGCCGGGATTGCGCAGTACTACGAGCCGGAAAAGCTGGTTGGGCGGAAGATTATCATCGTTGCCAACCTTGCTCCGCGCAAGATGCGCGGCCTGGAGTCGAATGGAATGCTGCTAGCTGCCTCGTTGCCCGATGGCGCGCCGGTGCTGGCCGGATTCCTGGAGGATGTGCCGCTGGGGGCGCGGCTGAAGTAGCTTTTTCAATTCGCGGGTCGATTGGGATCGTGGTATCCCACCCTAGCCGCAAAAACAAGAACGCGGCGAGGGTGTGGCACCCAGTTTGGTTGCCGATACACATAAATCGTGCTAACCTTACACATCGGGAGGGCGCGCGATGCGGACAAATATCGAGATCGACGAAGAATTGATAAAGCAGGCAATGACGGCCACTCAAACCAACACCAAGAAAGCGGCGGTCGAGGCCTGTTTACGTGAGGTGGTGCAGTTGAGGCGGCAGGGACGCATCCGGAAGATATTCGCTATCGGAGGTTGGGAGGGAAGTCTCGCGGCTATGCGAGAGGGCCGGCTTGCGGAGTGGGAAGCGGAGCAGGGCACCGAACATCAAGTTTTGAGTTCTCATAGCGAAGAATTACCTGCCCTCTGAGAGAGATTTCCCATGGTCATCGTAGACAGTTCGGTCTGGATCGATGCAATCAATGGAGTTCCCTCCGCGGAGGCGATCTGGCTGCATCATTGGGCCGACAAGGAGAAGATTGGATTAACGTCGCTCATTCTATGTGAAGTTCTGCAGGGAATGCGAGGCGAGCGGCGCTTCCGCGAAGTTCGGGATGAATTGCAACTCCTCCCGGTTTTTGAAAATTACTCCGCAGGCTTGGCGATTGAAGCCGCCGCGAATTACCGGTTCCTGAGAAGCAAGGGCATCACCATCCGCAAATCGATCGATTGCCTGATTGCTACCTTCTGCATCCAGTACGGATACCAACTTCTTCATCACGACAGCGATTTCGATCCATTCGCAGCCTATTTGAATCTGAAGATTCTTGATCCCTTCGCTGGCGCTATAAACTAGTGAAGAAAATACATTTCTGAGCCTGCCATGCTGATCGATTCTCACGCCCACCTGGACAGCCCGCGCTACGACGGCGACCGCGAAGCGATGCTGCGGCGGGCGTGGGAGGCGGGCGTGGGCGCTGTGCTGGCCATCGGCATTGGTGAGCAGGCGAACGGGATGGATGGGGCGCTGGCGGTCTGCCGCGAGTTCAATGGGCGGGACGGCATCCCGAAGCTCTACGCCAGCGCGGGCGTTTATCCGCACAACACGGCGGAGATCGACGACAAGGTTCTGGGCAAGCTGGACCGGCTGCTGGGGGAGCCGGAGGTGATCGCCTGCGGGGAGATAGGGCTCGATTACTACCACGAGGGCGCGCCGCGCGCGGTGCAGATGAGCGGGCTTGTTCGCCAACTGGAGATTGCCGCCAGCCGCAAGCGGCCGATCCTGATTCATTGCAGGCCCAAGGAAGGCACTACCGACGCCTGGGAGCATCTCTTCGGGATTCTGGAGACGCACTGGCGGGCGACCGGCCTGGGTGGCATCATGCACTGCTTCGGCGGCGGATGGGAGCAGGCGCAGCGCTCGCTGGAGCTGGGCTTCTTGGTGTCGTTTGCCGGGAATCTGACCTATCCCAAGGCGCAACCGCTGAGGGATGTGGCCGCGCGGCTGCCGCTGGACGGGGTTCTGGTGGAGACCGACGCGCCCTGGCTGGCTCCGGCGGCGCAGCGCGGCAAGCGCAATGAGCCGGCGTGGGTGGGCCTTACGGCGCAGACTCTTGCCGGATTGCTGGAGGTCGAAGTGGAAGAAATCGCCGCGGCGACGACAAAGAATTTTAATCGGCTATTTGGCTTTGGGGGTCTCTGAGAAGTATTGTTGTAAGGCAGGCATTGCCTTTCAAAGTTGAAGGACGGTAAGCGTATGGCACAGGACAATTCGTTCGACATCGTCAGCAAGGTGGAGATTCAAGAGGTGCGCAACGCCATCGACCAGGCGCTGAAGGAGATTCGCCAGCGCTTCGACCTGAAGGACTCGCACTCCGAGGTCAAGCTGGCCGAGGGCGACAAGGAGATTCAGTTGGCCTCCGACGGCGAGTACCATCTGGAAGCGGTCAAGGAGATTCTTGGCCAGAAGCTGGTCAAGCGCGGCGTCTCGCTGAAAAACATTACCTACGGCAAGATGGAGCCGGCGCTGGGCAAGAGCGTGCGCCAGAAGATCACCTTGCAGCAGGGCATTCCCATCGAGAAGGCCAAGGAGATTGTGAAGCTGGTCAAGGATGGGAAAAAGAAGGCGCAGGCCAGCATTCAGGGCGACACCGTGCGCATCTCCAGCAAGGACCGCGACGAGTTGCAGGCGATTATCGCCCTGCTGCGCGGCAAGGATCTGGGCGTCGAGTTGCAGTTCACCAACTACCGCACGAATTAATTTCGTGACAGTTCGATAGTGAATGAGTGAAGTAGTGAATGAGTGAAGCAATAATGGCGCGAGTTTTTCACTTATTCACTCATTCACTGACTCACTCATGATTGTTTCGCATTCTAATTGTCACCGTACTAGCCTATCAATAACGAACACGAGAACCGGAGCACTTTGAGCACACTGGCGATAGCGACGGCAAAAGAGGTCTTCGAGCTGCTGCGGGACGACCTCGTAGCGATTGAGCAGGAGCTGGGGCGCGACTCCGCCTCCGGCGTCAGCACCATCACGGAGATTGCCGAATACCTGAGGGGCGGCGGCGGCAAGCGCATCCGGCCCACGCTACTGCTGCTGTCGTCGCACGCGCTGGGCTACACCGGCCAGGCTGCCATCCGGTTGGGCGCGGTGGTGGAGATGGTCCACTCCGCGACGCTGGTCCACGACGACATCATCGACAGCGCCAATGTGCGGCGCGGGCGCCCCTCGGCCAATACCACCTGGGGCAACGAGAAATGCGTGCTGGCCGGCGACTGGCTTTATATGCAGGCCTTCAATGTAGCTCTGAAAGAGAAGAGCCTGCGCGTGCTCGACCTGCTGATCGGCTTGACCCAGCAGATGGTCGAGGGCGAGCTGCTGCAGATTCAGAAGCTGGGCCGGGCCGTAAGCGAGGCCGAGTACTATGACCTGATCTATCGCAAGACCGCCTGCCTGTTTTCAGTTTCAATGCGCTTGGGCGCGGTGCTGGCCGGGGCCACGGAGGCTGTGGAGGCGAGCCTTGGCGCGTATGGCCGGACGGTGGGCCTGGCGTTTCAGATTGTGGACGACGTGCTCGACCTGACAGCGACCGAAGAGGTTCTGGGCAAGCCGGTGGCCAGCGATCTGCGCGAAGGCAAAGCGACGCTGGCGGTGATCCACTCGATTGACCACGGCACGGCCGCCGACCGCAGGACCATTCAGCGGGTGCTGGACGACCGCAGCTTTGAGAATGTGAGCCGTGAGAAGATTCGCGAGATTCTGCTGCGCAACGGCTCGGTGGAGTACGCGATGGGCGTAGCCGACCGCTACGCCGAACAGAGCCGCCAGGCGCTGGCCGCGATCGCCGACTCGGAGTACAAACGCGCGCTGCTGTGGGTGCCGGATTTCGTCGTCGCGCGGGAGAAATAGTAGGCATTATGCACGAGGAGAGCGCGTGAGAAGAAATCTTTCATTTCTGCTCTGCATTGGATTTCTTGCATCCGTCTGCCACGCCGATGCGCGCTGGTGTTCGATTGTAGGGCGCGGTCCTTCAGACACGATTATCTACCCACCGATTGCCCGTGTCGCTCGTGTTCAGGGAGTTATTCTCAGCCGAATTTATTATCTGCCTAGCGGTCAGGTGAAGGATGTTGAAGTGATATCCGGTCCTGTCATGTTGTCGAATTGGATAAGCGAACAACTGAAGAGTTGGACAATCAAGACAGATGCGACGGGCGATGAAGTATGCGTAACCCTGGTAATCGCGGATTTCAGACTTCATAGCCAGTCAGAATCAATGCCAGAAAGGCCGATTACACCGGATTCACCAAGCATATTGCGTCTTTCTATCGACGGAGAGATTACTCCTATTTTATACGGTGGTGGAGTGGTATCTACACTTTCGAATCCTCTCTCAAGATTCAAGTATGCGGTCAAACGAAAGGTATCTAAAATCTTTGCTCATCGAAGCTAGATTTTGTAGTGCATACCAGCTTTCGTATCAAATCTCAAGAAAAACAGTTTCCTGTTCGATTCTTTTAGTGGGTTTCAAGCTCCTACACAGCGTGCCTGCCCATGCACTAAACTCAACCCATGGGCTTTCAGGATTTTCTCGGCAACCCGGCGACCGTCACGCATCTGCGCGAGAGCATTCGCGCGGAGCGCTTTCCGCAGTCGCTGATCCTGGCGGGCCCAGCCGGGGCGGGCAAGTACACGCTGGCGCTGATGCTGGCGAAGGCCGTCAACTGCCTCCAACCCACCGAATCCGATGGCCTGCCCGACTTCTGCGGAGCGTGCGCCAACTGCACCCGCATCGCGCTTTCGGCTGACCTGGACACCCTTGTCGCCGAGGCCGTGGCCGCCCGCGACGAACTGCGCGATACCGACAAGCGCGAGACCCGCATCCTCATCCAGACCCATCCGGACCTTCTCGTCGTCCCGCCCGACCCGCCGCAGTTGCTCATCAAGCTGGGCCAGGTCCGGCAGGTGATTCACGTCGCCTACTACCGCCCGCCGGTCGAGTCGCGGCGTACCTTCACTATCTTCACCTCTTCCGCATTTATGAAAGAGGCGGCCAACTCGCTGCTGAAAGTTTTAGAGGAACCGCCCGCGCACTCCTCGCTGATTCTGCTCACCGAAAATCCGCAGGAGCTGCTGCCCACCATCCGCTCGCGCGCCATGGTGCATCGGCTGGGCGCGATTCCCGCCGCGGAACTGGAAACCCTGCTCGCCAAGCGCCGCCCGCTGCTCAAGGCGCAGGACCGGGCTCTAACCGCGCGCCTCGCCGAGGGCGCCGTGGGCCGCGCGCTGACCCTCGACCTGGGCGTTTATCTGGCCAGCCGCCAGGACGCGCTCGTCCTGCTGCGCACCGCGCTGCGGGAGCCGGATTACTCCACGCTCTTCCACGCCACGGAGAGCTACCGCGCCGGTGCCGACGGCCAGGAGAAGACCCTCAACCTGCTGCGTGCGCTGAGCAGCCTGGTCGAAGACCTGCTGCTGCTGGTGGCCGGCACGCCGCGGCTCATCCGCAACCTGGACATTGAGGGCGAACTGGGCCGCCTGGCTCAGGGCCTCACGCTCGATTGGATTGACTCCGCTGCACAGGCTCTGGTTCGCGTTGAGTCGGGAATGCGGCGCAACCTGCTCCGTTCGCTCTCGCTCGACGACATGGCAATCAGCCTCGACCGCAACTAACTTTTTCAGGAGGAGTTATTTTATGAACAATGAACCCATTCCATCGCGCGGCGGCAAGCAATCCGTCCTTCTTGCCCAGGCGCGCACGCGCAGGCGGCCGGCCGCCGCCGCTCCCATCTTCCTGACCTCCCATGCCCCGGAGCAGGATACCTCGGCGCGGCAGGCCGAGCTCTTCTATCTGCAAAAGCAGATTCAGGCGCAGACTCCCATGGTTATCGTTCTTGAAGACGGGGAGAAGATCGAAGGCTGCATCGAGTGGTACGACCGCGATGTCCTCAAGATTCGCGGCCGGCAGAAGAACCTGGTCTACAAATCCGCGATCAAATATATGCACAAGGTCGGCGACCAAGGGCAGTAATTTACGCAGAATTGTGGATCAGGCGCGCAAAAAAGGCTGTGCGTGGAGATAGAGATACTTTGGCGTAAATTTGGCCAGGAAAGGTCAGAGAATAGCGGTTTGTTCCCTGTTCCCTATTCCCTGTTCCCTGCCTTGAGCAGCCGGTCGCGGATGGCCGCGCCAATGCCCTCCGCCGGCGGCATCGGGCAGAGAATCACCGTGCAGCCGGCTCCGTCCAGACGGCGCAGCCCCGCATAGAGCGTGCGCGCCAGCTCCTCCGGCGCGGACCACTCCCCCCAGGCGAAGACCGCCGCGGCCCCAGCCGGCGCATGGATGCCGTCCGGCAGCATCACGCCCACCTGATCCTCGGGCAGGTCCATCACAGCCCCGGCCAGCCGCGCCTCCAGTTCGGACCACACGCCCTCGATCAGCACCAGCCGCGCACGGGGCGCATAATGCCGCAGCCCCAGCCCCGGCGAGGGCAGCGCTTCCCGCGGCTTGGCTTGCGGCACTCCGTTGTCGTGGTAGATCTCCACCGCTCCGGCAGTGTCTCGAATCTGGACACTCGTCACCGCGCCCGGCCGGTAAATCACCATCGGAGTCTGGCAAGGGTCGAGCACCGTGGATTCGACGCCATGCTCAGTCGGCCCCGCATCGAGCACCGCATCGATACGCCCGTCGAGGTCGGCGAGCACGTGCGCGGCGGTGGTCGGGCTGATGTGGCCAAAGAGATTGGCGCTGGGCGCGGCCACCGGAACCCCGGCCCGGCGAATCACTTCGAGCGCGACCGGATGGGCCGGCATGCGCACGCCCACCAGAGGGCGGCCAGCGGTGACCGCATCGGGCACGGCAGCGGTGCGCGGCAGCAGCAGCGTCAGCGGACCCGGCCAGAAGGCCTTGATCAACTTGCGTGCCGCTTCGGGAACCCGCTCCACCAGCCCGTATAGCATCGCCTCATCGGCGATATGCACGATCACCGGATCCCACGCCGGCCTCTGTTTGGCGGCAAAGATGCGTCCCACCGCCGCCGCGTCCAAGGCATTCGCGCCCAGGCCGTAGACGGTCTCTGTGGGCAGCGCCACCAGGCCCCCGGCGCGCAAAATCTGCGCGGCGCGCTCCAGGGCCTTCTCGGCCTCGGAACTTTCCAGGTTTGCTGGATCGACCACTAATCGCAGTGTCTTCACACTGCTATTGTCGCCTGTTACGGTCAAGCGTCACCACATACCCTTGATTTACTCAATCGAACGTGCTGCATTAGCCTTGAAGTTACGTCCCGATTATCCACCGCCCATTCCCCGATACAGAAACCCAAATTGCCGTAGAATCGATGCATTACACAAATCGAATTGCGGGGAGGGCGCTCTGATGGAAATCCTCAAGCTGCTACTGACCCTCATCAGCGGGGGTGCGGTCGGCGCGATAATCACTGCATGGTTTCAACGACGCAGAGCCCGAATGCAACCGATTCCGCTCATTGAGCGCGTGAATCGCTTGGTTAGTTCAGAGTTGAAAGGCTTTGTCCTAGCACGTCTCGTCGGTGATGGGAAAGAGGGCCAGAGCTTGGAGGCCGTCCAGAACGTCCGCGAATACCAACTCACACTCCGCAACACCTCCCATATTCATCTGCATAATGCAGAAGTCCAGTTCGAATTCCCATCGAAGGACATTGAGGGCCGCGCAGAAAGGCCGCTGTGGAGCAAGACCATTCCCATTCAAGTCGCAACGAAAATATCAGAGCCTTGGAAGGGGGCTTTTCGATACTGCATCCCTGAGCTTCCGCCCGGCGACTCAATCGAGTTCACATTCAGAGCAGTTGACCCTTCGTCGGCTGAATACGGAGTTGCGTTGTACAACGGCGGACAGGTAGTTATCAAGATATCAAAAGGCGAACCCGAAGCAAGGCGGTCAGAACTTTTTGGAAAGGTAGCAATCCTCTTCGCTACCTTCACCTGTATTTTGATTATTCCGACGATTATTAAATATGTCTGGAAGTCTCCGTCCGCGCCCCAGACCGCATCCATTGTCACTAAGGCAACCGTTATCGATTGGGCAGGGTGCTCCTTGAACGTTAAAACTACTTCCGATGAAATGAACTCCGACCTTCCCACGCAGGAAGGCCCATGGCGCATCGATTCCTACATCATGAACACCGGAACCCGAAGGTGCTTCCTAAAGTGGGAGTCCTCTCAAGGCGACTCGTTCCCAATCGAGCCCGGCAACAGTGTTGAAGTGATGGGAGAATACGTCAACACGAAGCCTATACTGACATCGGCGGAACTCCTGTTCGGCCCTGACGGTCCAAAGAACAAAGCTACGGTGATGCTTTACCACCGAGGAGAGCCTTAGCTAGTGCCGTCTATGCAGTAATTAGGAGCTATGAGTCTAAATCACGCTATAGTGGGGGTCTGGCGATGAAAACAACACGCTATATTTACTTCAGCGACCGTGTCTTTGCGGTCGGAGACCTGATGCGGTTCGCAAATATCCTTGACCTGCAAGTTCCAGATGCATCGAGCGACCGTACTGAGTATAGTGTCAGATTCGATGACGGTCACAATATTGAAGGCCGTGCAGCCGAGGTGTTTGCCGAAGAACAACTGAACCGGCCATGCCGTCCTACCGTGATTGAGATTCGGCTTTGGCTCTACTCCTCTGGAAGTTATATACATATCCAACTCCGTTCCGGTGAACCGCTATACAAGTACGAGAACTCAATAACCATCAGTGGCAACGATGCCAATTGGGTCAATGCAAATTACACTGAATTGCACGATGCGGTAGATAAAGTCACGCCACAATCGCTTTGGTGGAGAGAAAACCGCGTGCGTCGTGTACTCCTTCTGAATCTCATCGCACTTGGCGTAGGAACACTGGTATGCGCCGCATTAACAACGATAGCACTAATAATTATAGGGATATGGCACAACCTATCCTCACGAGTCTTTGACCCAATCCCGTTCAGTTTGTTTGGCAAGCTGTTCGGTTTACCCCACTCCCCCTCGCCTTGGCTGTGGCGATGGGTTGTCGGGCTCCCTTTGGCTTTTCTAATTCGCGGTTGGCTTTTCTCCATGTGGCCGAGCATTGAGTTCAACTTTGGCAGCGAATATTTACGACTCGATAATAGACGGAAGAAACTGAACTGGACTCTTACAGTGATAATCATCCCTATAATTATCGCCGTGGTTCTTCAAATGATTTTCTGACGACCTGCAAATCCACAAACCTCAACGAGCTCCCCTGCCGTATACTCACTGCTGACGATGCCCATCGAGACCGAGATCAAATTCCGTGTGGACGACCTAGCCGGGCTGGCGCGACGGCTGGAGGCGGCTGGCTTCCGCTTGCAGACGCCACGCGCCTTCGAGAGCAATGTTCTCTACGACACGCCCGACCGCGCGATGCGGGCGCGGACGGAGATTCTGCGCATTCGCGGTTATGCCGGGCGGTGGTTCGTGACCCACAAGCGGCTGCCCGACGTTGGCCCCGGCGAAGACACCCACAAGCATCGCATCGAAACCGAGACTGAGGTGGCCGACGGCGCCGCGATCGAGCAAATCTTTCTCTCGCTGGGCCTGGTTCCTGCCTTCCGCTACGAGAAATGGCGCGCCGAGTGGACGGACGGCGAGGGGCATTGCGTCGTCGATGAGACGCCCATCGGCAACTACGCCGAACTGGAAGGAGCTGCCGAGTGGATTGACCGCGCCGCCGCCCGGCTGGGCGTCGATCCGGCCCGGTACATCACTCTCAGCTACGGGCGGCTCTTCGAGCTTTGGCGCGAGGAGCGCCACTCCGCCGCGCAGAACCTGACCTTCGGCGAGTGCGCGGAAGGCTGAACAGCTGGGGGGAGAGCCTTTAGCTCCTGGCTTCTAGCCGCTAGCTCAAAACTTGGCGCGGCGAAGATTAGCGGCTCACCCTGGCTGCGAATCGAGGATTGGCTCGCCCCAAAATAGGCTAGGAGCTAGAGGCTAGCGGCTGGAAGCTGCATTTCCCGCAACGCCCTCCTTCCCAGGGTAATAAGATTCTAAAAATACGTTAATGAAGGTTCTCTGATCGCCGATAACCTCAGTGGACAGATAAGAAGTTTCACGGAGGAGTCCAACCCGGCGGGGCCGCGCAAACAGGATGGAAAATCCGGGGTCCCCGGCGACAGGTCTTCGTCGCTGGGGTGGAAAACCGGGGTCCCCGGCGACAGGTCTTCGTCGCTGGGGTGGAAATCCCCTATCCGCAGATCGCGTATGCGCGCCGTTCGTCCGGCACAACAGATTCTGAAGACGCGATTCACGCATCGCGAGAACCAGGGATTTTACAACAACCCGCCTGCATGGCAATTGTCTGTGTTCAACCAGGCTGCGATGCAGGCAAATGGAAGCAAAGCAGCCATGGCCATTCCTCTCCAGATCACCGACTCGTCAGTCGCGATTCAGTTGTCAGTCGCGCTCATTGATGCGAATGATCAGCACCGCCGGGAGGTAGCGAACGCGCTGGCTGGATTCCAGGGCACAACAGTGCGGGAGTATTCTACCTTCCCTGCCAGCCTGGACGATCTGCCTCAGATGATGGAAAAGCGTTACGACGCCGTCATCATCGGCCTGGACAGCGATCCGGAGTACGCCTTCGATGTTGTGGAGAGCCTCTGCGACAATAACTCCGCGACCGTGATGGTCTATTCGGAGCAGGCCCAACTGGAGCAGGCGATTCGCTTCATGCGCGCGGGTGCCCGCGAGTACCTCACTCTGCCCCTCGCCCACGCTGACATGGCCGGCGCGCTGGCCCGGGTTTCGATCAGCCGTTCGGCGATTTTCCACGGCAAAAGAATCTCGCGCAAGATGTTCGTTTTTCTGGGCGTCAAAGGCGGCTGCGGGGTGACCACCATCTCCTCGAATTTCGCCGTGGCGCTGGCCCAGGTCTCCGGCCAGCGGACCCTGTTGATCGACTTGGGACTTCCCCTGGGAGACGCGGCGCTCAACCTGGGGATGATCACTCAGTACTCGACCACCAACGCTCTGCAGGACTCCAGCCGGCTGGATGCGAATTTCTTCCGATCGCTGCTGACCAAGCACAGTTCGGGATTATCCGTGCTTGCGGCTCCCGGCGAATTCTTTCCCGCGCAGGTTCCTACTGAGGCTCTCGATAAACTGCTGGCCGTGGCGCGGCAGTGCTTCGATTATGTAGTCGTCGATGCCGGTTCGAGAATCGACTTGAAGGACACTTCTCTTTTTGATGAAAACGCCAACATCTACCTGATCTCGCAGGTGGGCATCTCCGAACTGCGCAACGCCAATCGCATGGTCACGCAATTCTTCTCCGCGCGCGGCCACAAACTCCAGATTGTGCTCAACCGCTATACGCCGCAAGCTCTGCTCTTCGATGAAAAGCAGATTGACAAGGCCCTCACCCGGCCCGCCCAGTGGAAGATTCCAGACGATTTTGCCACTGCCCGGCGCACGGGAAACTCGGTATCCCCGGTGGTGTTTCAAGACTCGCCCATTGCCAGGGCGATCCGGCAGATGGCGAGAAACGCCTGCGGCCTGCCCGCCAACCCGGTAAAGAAGAAAGGCTTCTCGCTCTTCCGGCCGTTTGCCAAGCCCTTGCTCGTAGTTCCGGAGCCTGAAGAAGGATGATTCTGGCCGCCGAACTCGCTACTTCCCTGCCCCGCAGCACTTTTTGTACTTCTTGCCTGATCCGCAAGGGCAGGGGTCGTTGCGGCCTACCTTTTCGCCGGTGCGGCGCTGCTTGGGCAGGCTGGCGTCTCCGGCGCCGGCAAAGCTGGCCGCCTCCAGCTCGCGCTGCTTCTTGCGATGGAACTCCTTCTCCAGCGCGTCAATGGTCGTCGAGGGCTGCCGCGTGGAGATGGAAATCTCGCGCGGCTCGGCGTCCAGCGTGATCGGCAGCGCGGCGCTGGCAACCGGGGGCGCCTTGGGAATGGGGCGATTGGGCCGCGGCGCCGCATCGACCGGCTGGCCATCCGGACCCAGAATCTGCATGCGGAAGAGGAAGCGGACCGTGTCCTCCTGGAACTTGAGCATCATCGCTTCGAACATGTCGTAGGACTCGCTCTTGTACTCGACCAGCGGATCCTTTTGCGCATAACCGCGCAGATGGATGCCCTCCTTCAGGTGGTCCATCGAGAGCAGATGATCCTTCCACAGCCCGTCAATCACGCTCAGCATCACCATGCGCTCGTGATAGCGCATGGTCGGAGAGCTGAGAATCTTCTCCTTGGCGTCGTAGTCCTGCTTCAGCCGCTCGAAGATCGCGTCGCCCAGTTCATGGCGGCTGAGTTGATGCGGATTGATTCCGGTAGCGCCGATATTCAGCGAATCGTAGCTCAGCCCGAAGTGATCGATGAGCTTCGTGTTCATCCCTTTCAAGTCCCACTGGTCCGGATGCAGCTTCTCGCCGGCGAATTCGTCCAGGATTCCGCTCAGAATCCCGCCGACATAATCTTCCAGGATTAGCTCCTTCTGTTCGGCTTCTTCGAGCAGTTGGCGGCGCAGCCCGTAGACCGCCTCGCGCTGCTTGTTCATCACATCGTCGTACTCGAGCAGGTGCTTGCGGCTCTCGAAGTTCTGCGCTTCGACAGCCTTCTGCGCACCCTCGATGCGCTTGGAGATCATCTTCGACTCGATGGGCACGCCTTCTTCCATGCCCAGCCGCTCCAGCAGCGTGGAAACCCACTGCTTGGCGAAGATGCGCATCAGGTCGTCTTCGAGCGAGAGATAGAAGCGCGACTCGCCGGGATCGCCCTGGCGGCCGGCGCGCCCGCGCAACTGATTGTCAATGCGCCGCGACTCGTGGCGCTCCGTGCCCAGGATGAAGAGGCCGCCAGTCGAGATCACCTGCTCGTGATCGAGACGCGCCTTTTCGGCGTGGACATGGAAAACCTCGGTCCACTCCGGCTCGGCAATCTCGTACTCCTGGCCCTGGTAGTAGTAGCGCAGGAATCCCGCCGGGGCCATGGGATTGATGGCGCCCTCGTTGGCGCTGATGGCGCGCGCCTTGTTCTTCTTTGCCAGCTCCTGGCGAGCCATGAACTCCGGATTGCCGCCGAGCAGAATATCGGTGCCACGCCCGGCCATATTGGTGGCGATGGTGACCGAGCCCGCCCGGCCCGCCTGCGCCACGTACTGCGCCTCGTTCTCGTGAAACTTGGCGTTGAGCACTACGTGGGGAATTTTTTTATTCTTCAGAATCGTTGAAAGCCGCTCGGACTTTTCGATGGACACGGTGCCCACCAGCACCGGCTGGTTGCGCTCATGCAGGATGGCGATGTCGTCGGCCGCAGCCTTGAACTTCTCCTTCTCCGTCCGGAAGACCACATCGGGATTTTCCAGGCGCAGCAGCGGCTTGTTGGTGGGAATGACGACGATCTCCAACTTGTAGATCTTCTCGAACTCGGCCGCTTCGGTCTCGGCAGTGCCGGTCATGCCGCTCAGCTTTTTGTAGAGGCGAAAATAATTCTGGAAGGTGATGGTGGCCAGCGTCTGGTCTTCCTTGCGGATGTTCACGCCTTCCTTGGCCTCGATGGACTGATGCAGCCCGTCGGACCAGCGGCGGCCCGGCATCAGGCGCCCGGTGAAGGTATCGACGATGAGGACTTCGCCGTCCTTGACCACGTACTCGACGTCGCGCTTGTAGAGCGCTTCGGCCTTGATCGCCGTCTCAACGTAGTGCTTCATCTCCCAGTTTTCGGCGTCGGCGATGTTGCCGATGCCCAGCAGCTTTTCAATCGTCACCCAGCCCTCGTCCGTCACGCCGATGGTGCGCTGCTTCTCGTCCACGATGTAATCGCCGGTGAGCCGCTTGGTCTCGCCCTCTTCGATCTCCTCGCCCTTCTCCAGTTCGGGAACGATCTTGCGCGCCCGCGCATACTTGTCGGTGGTCTGGTCGGTGGGGCCGGAGATGATTAGCGGGGTGCGCGCCTCGTCGATCAGGATCGAATCCACCTCATCGACGATGGCGTAGTAGTGGCCGCGCTGCACGCAATCCTTGATCTCGAATTTCATGTTGTCGCGCAGGTAGTCGAAGCCGAATTCGTTATTGGTTCCGTAAGTAATGTCAGCAGCGTAAGCGGCGCGGCGCTCGTTGTCGTCGAGATCGTGAACGATCACGCCGACAGTCAGCCCCAGGAACTCGTAGATCTTGCCCATCCACTCGGCGTCGCGCTTGGCCAGGTAGTCGTTCACCGTGACCACATGCACGCCGTGGCCGGCAAGCGCGTTCAAATAGCAGGCCAGCGTGGCCACCAGCGTCTTGCCTTCGCCGGTCTTCATCTCGGCGATCTTGCCCTGATGGAGCACCATGCCGCCGATCAACTGCACGTCGAAGTGGCGCATCTGCACGGTGCGCCATCCGGCCTCGCGCACCACGGCAAAGGCCTCGGGAAGAACCTCGTCCAGCGCCTCGCGCTCGGCGGCCTTGCGCTCGTCCTTGTGCTCCGCGTCATCGGGAATGCCTTCGAGGCGCGCCGCAATCCGCGCGCGAAACTCGGTAGTTTTCTCACGCAACTGGTCGTCGGTAAATTTTTTCGTGTCCGCTTCGAGAGCGCTGATCACGGCTACCATGGGCATCAACCGCTTGATCGTCCGCTCGTTCGCGGTGCCAAAAATCTTGGTAAGAACTTTATCAAAAAACACAGGAATCTCCGTTTACCAGTGTAAATGGTGGGGGTTATGAATGGTCCCACAAAACCCATTCGCCTGACAACCCATCTGGGTGCCCCAGGTCTCGATTCTGAGACCTGGGATCCAAATCCCACCGGTTCAAAGCCGCAGCACCAGCCGGTCGACTGGCTCGCCGCGCCGAATCCGCTTGAGCTGCCGGTTTAGTTGCTTCGTCAGGTTTTCCGGATCGCCGTTGTCGTCCTCATCGGCGTCTTCGTCCTGCTTCTCCTCCAGAACATAAGAGACGCTGGGCCTCCAATAGACTTGCATGAATTGCAATGCCATTCCCAGCGCAAACGAAGTCGGATAAAAACCCAGGTTGCTTTTTCCCAATCGCTTTCCGCGCCGCCAGAGGAAGCGCCGCAGAGAGTAGTGGAGAAGGATCACAATCATGGCAAGAAATGGAATGAACCCGGAAAAAATGCACCAGGCGGAGATTGTATCGAAGCTCATACGCACCCTCTTGAGATCGCAGAAAGAACTTCACAAGGAATGGGTCGAAGCCGCGGAACAGCCGGAGGCCGTCCTGCAAAGCCGGACCAGTTGTGAGGGAACTATGCGAGCCGGAAGGGTGGCGGGCGCTGGAAGCGCGAGGGCAGCGCCGGAGCGTTGGGCGCACGGCCAACGTACTCAGAGTCCAGCGGCGAGAGCAGGCTGAGGGGCGAGATGACTCCCGCAAAGAGAAGCGGCAAAATTGCCAGCCAATCCGCGCCACCGGAATGATCGTGCGGGATCAGCAGGCACACAAGGGCTATACCGATTGCGATGGCCGCAATCAGAACCCATCCTCGATGTTGCCGGTTTTGCATCATGCTGAACTTCTCTTGGCTATGAGTATAGCAGCGCGGCGGTGGATCGAGTCCCGCCTGCCACGCGCCTCAGTCGTAGCGCTCGAAGACAATCTGCTTGCGATGCCAGCCGAGAGCGGTGAGGCGCTCGCGGACGCCGGAGACCATCTCGTTCAGTCCGCAGATGTAGGCGTAGATGTCGAAGGTCAGCTCGGAGGCCGGCAGCGCCGGATCGGGCGGAGGCGCGGGCAGCGGCTGGCCGAGTTGTGCGGCGCGCTCTTCAATAATTCGGGCGACGTGCTCCTGAACATAACCGCGCAACCCGGTCCAGTTCTCCTGCGCGCGGCTCAGCGTGGGCAAATAGTGGAAGTTCGGCTGGCGGGCGGCGAGCGCTTCAAATTCGGAGTGGTAGTAGATGTCGCTTTCATAGCGCGTGCCGTAGACCAGCCAGATCTGCTTGCCGTTGCTGCGGTCGGAACCGCCTTCTGGGAAGAGACTTTGCAGGTAGCCGCGCATGGGTGCAACGCCGGTTCCGGTGGCCACCAGGATCGAGTCGGTGATGGGTTCGTGGAGGATGAAATGACCGTGGGGGCCGTGGATTTGAATCTCCGCGCCGATGGGCAGGTCGGGCAAATCGGCCAGGTGATTGCTGAAGAAGCCCTCCTCGACGCGATTCACGCAAAGCTCAAAGCGGTTGCCGTTTGGCGCGGAGGCGATGGAGTAGGCGCGAGTCTGCTGCTTGCCATTGGCGTCCGGGGCCACGGCGCTGACGAACTGGCCGGCGGCAAAGTTGAAGCTCACCAGCTCGTCGATCACGAAGACGAAGTGGTAGCACTGGGCGACATCGGAAATGCACTCTTTACGTTCCAGACGTGCGGTCAGCAGTTCACGCGCCATGACGTTCTCGCTTGCGGAAGAGATACCTGCACAGACAGGCTCATTTCTTTGATGACGCGGGCAGGAAAAAGGAGCAAGCCCGGCATGGTGGCCTCACCCTATAATGGACAGGGAGCCGCAAGAGAGCCGCAGGGCCTTCGCGGCTGCGAACGCCTGTTCGTTTCGAGGAAGCCATGGCCGCACTGCTGGAAGCGATTACCGTCAAACGCAAGATGTACTTCGAGTTTGAGAACACACCCTACTACTGCATGGATGCCGAGGTCTCGACGCCCACAGCGCGCGGCGGCCAGACGCTGGTCCGGTTGAAGATGCGCAACCTGCTGACGCGCGCGGTCTTCGACAAGACCTTCAAGGCCGGCGAGCGCTTCAAGGAGCCGGACCTGGAGCTGGTTGAGGCATCCTATTTGTATAGCGACGGTGAAGGCTCGCACTTCATGGACCAGGAGAGCTACGAAACGCATACGCTCAACAGCGACATGATGGGCAATGCGCTGGAGTTGCTGGTCGAGGGCGTCATCATCCAACTGCACAAGTTCAACGGCAACCCGATTGGCTTGCAGTTGCCGGAGAAGGTCGAGCTGGAGGTGGTTTACACCGAGGGCGGCGCGCGCGGCGACACTAGCGGCAACGTGACCAAGCTGGCGCGGCTCCAAACCGGCCTGGAGATCAAGGCGCCGCTCTACATTCAGGTGGGCGAAAAGGTGAAGGTCTTCACCGAGACGCGGGAGTTCGCGGGAAGAGCGTAGCCACAGTGGTCAGTGAACAGTGGACAGTGGTCAGTTTCCCGGCCTGCCATCAAGATTGGGTGGCCCTCGCTGGTGGTGATACAATGTATCTACCGGAGGAAATATGCAGGCTCAAGTGCTGAAATGGGGAAACAGCTTGGCGGTGAGGATTCCCAAGCCCATCGCGGACGACGCTCGCTTGCAACTGGGCGACCCGCTGGAGATCGCAGTAGCGGCTGATGGGATTGTGCAGATGCACCGGGTAGGGGAGATCCCGACCCTGGCCCAACTGGTAGCCCAAATTACGCCGGAAAATCGTTATGCCGAAATTTCACTCGGGCCGGAGATCGGAAGGGAAGCCGTCGAATGGTGAACCCGTACGTTCCGGATACCGGCGACATTGTCTTCCTGGACTTTAATCCCCAGGTTGGACGAGAACAGGCCAAGCGCCGGCCCGCGCTCGTCCTGACCGATCTCCGTTACAACCGGGCCAGCGGTTTGGCCGTGGTTTGTCCCCTGACCAGCAAGGTCAAACCGTACCCCTTCACATTGCCGATTACCGTTGGAAGCGTGGAAGGAGCCGTGCTTGTCGATCAATTGAAGAGCATGGATTGGGCGGGACGCGGGGCGGAGTTTCATTCCAAAGCTCCTGCAAAGATGATCGCCAAGGTACGCCAGTACATTGCGGTTCTGCTGCAAATTCCAAGCCGGTGAAGACTGATTGTTGAGATTCATCGTCTCCCACCCTTCGCAAAATGCGCGAAGGATGGGGCACTCACTATGCAACCAAATTCAATTCGCAGAAATATCATTACTGCTTCTTGCCGGTCTTTGCGGACCGCTTCAACTCATTCCAGTCCTTCTCGGTTTGGTCGGCGTAGGCGGAGCCGAATTTGGCCAGAGCTTCGGCGAAGCCGTCGCCGCTGCCGATGTAGCCGTTGAGGATGAGGGGGTCGCCGGAGCGGGCGTGGCCGCGGGCCAGTAGCTCGCCACAGACTTCGGCGTAGGCTTCCAGGCCGCCGCCGGCCAGGTCCTCCAGATCGATGGAACCCTTGTGGTCGTTGAGCTGGCGGACGAGGTAATCGCGCCCGGCGAAGTGCGTCCAGCCGAGGAAGGGGTCGGATTGGACTTGCATCGCCTTCTGGCCCTCGGCGGTACGCTGGCCGTTGTGGTGGGGCGGTTGCGCGTCCGTCAGATAGGGAGCGTAAGAGGAGGCCGGCTCCTCCTTGATCTGTAGAAATAATGGATCGCCGGGACCGTTGCCCTCGAAGTAGACGCAGTAGTCGCGCAGGCCCACCGAGCCTGTGCCGACGATCTTAAAGGCTACGTCCACCGGGCGATAAAGCGAGAGCAGGTGCTGGCGCTGCGGCTCAAGCATCTGGCGATAAGGGCCGAGCGCGGCCAGCACCGCCGCGGCCCTGGCGCCGGTGACGCGGGTGAGGATGGGCTTGATCTCCTTGAAGCGGCGGTCCTGAATTCGGCCTTCGGGGCCAGGCTTGCCGGGGGCAGGCTCGGTGAGTTGGTCGAGCGTGTGCTGGGGCGTGGCGCGCTCGGCCTGCAGCAGCGCCTGGTGGACAGGCGCGGCCTGGCCCAGCCGGTGAACCTGATAGTGGGCCACTTCGAGCGAGGACATCTGGGCAAAGGCGCGCATCTGTGCGCAGTAGCGGGCAACGCATTTTTCAACGGCGGAGCGAGCCGCGGATTCTTTGTGGCCGGAGCCGCGGCCGGCCAGCACCAAGGACGCGGCCATGCGCTTGAGGTCCCACTCGAAGGGGCCGCGGATGGTCTCGTCAAAGTCGTTGATGTCGAAGACCAGGCGGCCGTCGGGCGCGGCAAAGGCGCCCAGGTTGCGCACGTGGGCGTCGCCGCAGAGTTGACAGACAAGGCCGGTATTGGGCAGCACGGCCAGGTCGGCGGCCATCACCGGGACCGCGCCGCGGAAGTAGCCGAAGGGCGACTCGGCCATCAGCATGTACTTGAGCTTGATGAGCGCGGGGACGCGGCCATGCATCGACCGGGCGAGCAGGTTGAGCGCGAGAGTCTTGCGCGCCTTGGGTTTGAGTTCGTTGTGTTCCTGGCGGCCCACCTGCTTGCGCCGCGCCTGGCCGAGATTACGCCGTTCCTGTGGAGTTGCCCAGTGCATGACGTGGAAGATACAACGCTCGGGTTGTAGTGCGCAAGATGCGTTGCATCCCACCCTAGGGCAGGCTCTGAGCCGCCAGGCGGACGATTGCCGGCTCGGCCGCGCCGGTGCGGTATGCGCCCAGAGTCTTCGCCATGCTCTCCAGCTTGCCGGCGTTGGCAAAGAGCGAGCAGGGATGGTCGTGCGTCTCCAGCATGGGCCCGTTGTCGCGGATCATCGTGAAGAAGGAGCTGGTGAAGGCCTGGGAGACTGTGGCGGTGCTCACATTGTGCGTGGCCAATGCGGAGAACGGACAGGCCGTGACGTCGCCCGTTGGAGTTACATGGGCGAAGCCTCGCCCGGCTGAGACGCAGCCTCCGAAGAACTCTTCATCGTCGGGAGAATGAATCAGGTAAGCGCCTCCTGTGGCGCGGTTCCGAACCCGCAGGACGGTGGCACGCAGGCGGGCGCGCTGCTCCGCGGGAATCGCTGGGTCCTGGCTTTCGCCGGTTGGAATCTGCTCGATGAAAAACGCCAGCGGGCCGCTGCGGGCAAGCAACGCGTCGATCTTCCGCTCCTGCGACCAGTAATCGATATTCGCGGGACCGATAGTAACTGATAGGCCGGTCAGCACGCCCGCGGCTTTGAGCCGGTCGAGAGTGCCGAGTGCGCGCTGATAAACGCCGGACCCCCTCCGTCCGTCGGTCAGCTCGCGATCACCCTCGACGCTGACCACAACCGCCGTGTTGCGGCAGCGTTTCAACGCCTGAAAATCGCCGTTTTCGATCGCTGTTCCGTTGGTGAAGACCAGGAAAAGGCGGTCGGAAAACTGACGGAAGAGGCTGGTCATGCCGGGCAGCATGAAGGGTTCGCCGCCGGCAATCACGAAAGCCACCACCCCCAGCGCGGAGGCTTCCTCGATCACCCGGCGCCAGGCCTCCAGAGTGAGCGGCGGCCGCTTATTGGGCGATTCCGCTGTGATTCCCACGGCCCCGGCATAGCAGCCGGCGCAGCGCAGATTGCAGCGCGTGGTCACGCTGAGAATGAGAAACGGCGGCACTTGCATCCCGTCTTCCAAGGCTTGTTCCCGCGCGCGGCTGGTCTGCTGGTGCGCCCGCGCCAGGCGGATCAACGCCGGCAGATGCCGGGGATGGCGGATGGCCCAGCGAACGAAGACGCGCGGCAGATTCGGGTCAAGGTTTTCGACCATGCGCTGGATGCCGAGAATGCGCTGCAAGAGCGCTTCGCTTCGCGGGAGGGGCAGTTCGGTCATGGCAGTGGCGTGGTCGCTTTCGTGGATTAGTACGAACCGGCGGCGTGAATAGTTCCAGTCTATCCAGCCCGCGCGTACGGGCGCGGTGGTTTACACTGCGGTGATATGGCTCCGCACCCTGGAAACACGCGGATGGGTCGCGATGCCGCGCTCCGCTCCCGGAGGAATTTACTTTGACTCGCACAAGCGCTCTGTTGCTCTTCGGCCTGGTTGCCGTTCCTTTTGCATCTCTTTCCCTGGCCGGCCAAACGCCGGCGAAGCCTCTGACGGTGGAGGCGATCTATGCGCATGGAGCGCTGATCGGGAATTCGCCGGAGGAGATTCGCTGGTCGCCGGACGCGAAGCACCTGACTTACATGGAGAACGACGAACTCATGGACCTGGACCCGGCGACAGGCCAGGCGCGCGTGCTGGTGAGCCGAGCCAAACTGGCAGCCTTCACCGCCGGGCCGGACACCCAGCAGGATCGCGACCATCGCGACCGCTATGACATGGCCAGCTACCTGTGGGCGCCGGACTCGGCGCGCCTGCTCTTCGACGCGAAGGGCCGCCTGTGGCTCTACGACCTGCGCAAAGGCGCGAGCGTGGAGGTTGGCTCGACCGGAGCAGCCTCGGGCGATGACCCCAAGTTTTCCCCGGATGGTAAATCGATCTCGTTTGTGCGCGAGAATGGACTGGCGGTGGTGCGGCTCGACGAGCCGGGCATGCCGATGACGATGGTGGCTCCCGCGCCCAACCCGGCCACGCTCAACGGCGAAGTGGATTGGATTTACCTGGAAGAGCTGGAGGCGCGCAGCAATTATTTCTGGTCGCCGGACTCGCAGCGGCTGGCCTATCTGGAGATGAACGAGGCCGCCGTGCCGGAGTATCCCATCACCGATTGGATTCCCACGCACGCAACGGTGGAGGAGCAGCGCTATCCGCAGCCGGGCGATCCTAATCCCGCTGTGCGGGTGGGCGTGGTGAGCGTAGCGGGCGGCAAGACGGTGTGGGTGAGTTTGCCGATTCGCGCCGGGCAGGACTATATTCCGCGCTTCGGCTGGGTGGACGCGAAGACGTTGTGGATCGAGACGCTGACTCGCGACCAGAAGCATCGCGACCTTTACTTTGCCGACGCCGCGACGGGGCAGGCGCACGCCGTGCTGCAACTCGCCGACGACAAATTCTTCGATGACAAGTACGACGTCACGGTGGGCAACGGGGCGATTGTGCTGACGAATTGGAGCGACGGGCACAATCACCTTTACCTCTACAGCTACGACCAGGCTGACCACCCCAGCGACAAAGACCCGTCGCCGGGGACCCCGGCCGACCCGGCCCACGCGACGGCCAAGCTGGAGCGGCAACTGACGCAAGGCGGCTTCGAAGTGGGCGAGGTTTTGCGCGTGGACACCGCGGCCAAGCTGGTGGACTATAGCTCGAACGAGGGCAGTCCGCTCGATCAGCAGTTGTGGCAGGTCAACTTCGCGGGCGAACGAAAGCAGTTGAGCGCGGGCGCGGGCTGGCATGAAGGCAAGTTCGCCCCGGCGGGCAGCGCATTTGTGGACAAGCAATCGTCGCGCATGGAGCCGCCGACGATGCGGCTGTGCACGGAGCCAGCCCGGTGCAACGTAATCTGGGCGACGCGAGAGCTGGAGCCTTACCAGTTGCGCACGCCGGAGCAGCTCACGGTCAAGGCCCACGACGGGACAATTCTCTACGCCACGCTGCTGCTGCCCGAGGGCGCAACCACTCCGGCGAGCGTACCGCTGATTGTGAATCCCTACGGCGGCCCCGGCGCGCCTACGGTCGTCAATCGCTGGGGCGACGGCCTGCTCTTCGACGAGCTGCTGGCTGAGCACGGCTTCGCGGTGCTGCACACTGACAATCGCGGCATGGGCGGACGCGGACGCGCCTTTGCCCAGGCCGCTTATCATAACTTCGGCGCGGTGCAGTTAGAGGATCAACTGACCGTGGTGGACGCGGCGCTGGCGCAGCATCCGCAACTGGACCCCAGGCGGCTGGGCTGGTGGGGCTGGAGCTGGGGCGGGACGTTTACGCTCTATGCCATGACGCACTCGGAACGCTTCCGCGCCGGGGTTGCGGTGGCGCCGGTGACCGACTGGCGCAACTATGACTCGATTTATACCGAGCGCTACATGAGCCAGTCGGCGGAGTTTGCCGCCGGTTACAAGGATTTTTCGGTGGTCAACTCGGCGGCTCGCCTGAAGGGGCGGCTGCTGCTGGCGCATGGAACCGGCGACGACAATGTGCACATGGAAAACTCAGTGCAATTCGTGCAGAAGCTGATCGAGGCGGAGATCCCTTATGATTTGCAACTCTATCCGCGCAAGACGCACTCGATTGCCGGCGCGGATGTGCGGACGCATCTGTACAACCGCATTCTGGCGCACTTTGAGGAGTATCTGAAGCCGCCGGTGCTATGATTAGTGCGAAATGCGCCGCGGATTATACTTAATTCTGGCGAACCTCGGGTGAGTTGCGTTACGCTGACTGGAGTAGCTTATGAGCGAGCAAAAAGGGCTATATCAGTTGCCTAAGAAGATTGATCATTACTTAGCTACTCTGGCTAAGCTGTATGCTCAGGAGGGACAACGAGAAAAAGAAGCAATTGTTGTCAATGCTCAGGTCCGCATTCAAGAAGAGTGGAGCTATGACAACTTGGATGGTAGAATTGTCGGTCATGCACTGTATCTGACTGTCCCGGAGTCGTTGTATCTCGGATCTGTCAGAGGGAGAGTAGACCTGCAGAACGGAATTAGGAAAGATCTGAATAAGGTACACAACTTTCAATTTGAATTTATTGATGAGGTATTTTTAGAGATGGAGGAAGTTGAAGACCAGAACTGGCGCAGGAAGTCGGGCCTTCTTCAAGCAGGCGAGCGTGTGCTACCGCCAGACGCTGCGACACGATTATGGGGCACTGAGGGGTATAGAGTGTTTTTAAGTCACAAGGCCGAGGTGAAGAAGGAAACTGCCGAACTTAAGGAGGGCCTTGCGCTATTCGGCATTACCTGCTTCGTAGCACATGAGGACGTGGACCCGACAAAGGAGTGGCAAGAGGAAATAGAAAACGCCATTATGTCGATGGACGCGTTCGTAGCGCTAATGACTAAAACTTTTCATGAGAGCGATTGGACCGATCAGGAAGTCGGCTTTGCGCTTGGACGCGGAGTACCGCTTATTGCAGTAAAGCTCGGTATGGCTCCTTACGGCTTTATCGGGAAATTTCAAGCGCTTTCTTGCAAATGGGCCGATGCGCCAATTGAGCTAGCCAAGTTGCTTATAAAGCAGCAACGAATGTTGGATGCCTACATCACTGCATTACCAAAGTGCCACAGCTTTGAAGAGGGAATTACGCTTTCAGAGGTGTTACCAAATATCAAAAAGTTAACAGATGAACAAGCTAAGAGGATGGTCTCAGCCTTTAATACGGATTCTCAGATTCATGGTAGCTGGGGGTTCAATGGCGCTTGGCCGAGCAAGTACGGCGACGGTTTAGCTCCTCACCTTTCACGGGCGACAGGACACAAGTACGTAGTGACAGCGTCGGGCGATATCGAGAGAGCGAAACCCTGAGCGGCTGTCAAAATAACATACTATCGCTGAGAGCGGAACACTAAAGCGCGTGGTGGCGGAAGAGATCGTCCTGGTCGCGGCTGGGGCAGTCGGTACACTCCAGGCAGCAGACCAGCAGCACGGCTATGCCCATTGTGACCAGAACGGAGATGGCGTTTCCGTCGACCGTGAACCAGTGAATCAGGCTAGCCATCGTCATACCCCAAGAACAAGATATCCCAAAATGTTTGACGCTGTATGGACTCTCCGGCTCACATGTTCTGAGAATTTTTTTAGGCGGAATCCTCGCGCGTCAAGAATTTTATCGGCAGATTTACACAGCTCCCTCTTGATTTTAAGGGAATAAAAGGCGAAGATAGGGGCAGGATGGTCATCGGTCCCAATTCGACGCCGGCCCCTGCTGCCGGGAAGCGGCCGGAGGAACTGCAAAACGTCGAGCCGGAGGCCGCTTCCGCTCCGCAACAGCCGGAAGGCCGCCCCCAGAGCGGCCCGCTGCTGAACTGGCTCTTCGTCGATATGAACTCCTTTTTTGCCTCGGTGGAGCAGGATGCGCGCCCCGAGCTGCGCGGCCAGCCGGTGGGCATTGTGCCCATGATGGCCGACACAACCTGTTGCATTGCCGCCAGTTACGAGGCCAAGGCCTGTGGCGTGAAGACCGGAACCATGGTGGCCGACGCCAAGCGGATGTGCCCTGGCCTGGTGCTGGTGGAGGCGCGGCACGAGCTGTATGTCGCGTACCATCACCGCATCGTCGAGGCGGTGGAGAGCTGCCTGCCGGTGACGGCGGTACTCTCAGTGGACGAGATGGCCTGCCGGCTGATGGGCCGGGAGCGGCCACTGCTGGCGGCGATGAAGCTGGGGCGGCAGGTGAAGGCGCGCATCCTGGAGCGCGTTGGCTCGATGATGCGCAGCTCCGTCGGTCTGGCCACGAATCGCTATCTCGCCAAGGTGGCCAGCGACATGGAGAAACCGGACGGCCTGGTGGCGCTGACTCCGGACATTTTGCCTGGAGCGTTGCGGCAACTGGCGCTGCGCGACCTGCCGGGCATCGGCGCGCACATGGAGAAGCGGCTCAACGCCCAGGGCATCCGCACCATGGACGAGCTGCTGGCGCTCGATTGCGACAACTCCGGGCAGGTGTGGGGATCGGTGCTGGGCGAGCGGCTGTGGCATTGGCTGCATGGCGAGGACTTCGACATGGACGAGATTGAGCACCTGAAGTCGATGAGCCACCAGCACGTGCTCGCCCCCGAGATGCGCACCCCGGAGAAGGCCTGGGCGGTGGCCCACAAGCTGCTGCACAAGGCGGCGATGCGGCTGCGCGCGAGCGATTTATGGGCCGGCAGCATCGGCCTGGCCATCGGTTTTGCCGTTCCGCGCGGCGAAAAGAAGCCGGTGAGCTCCTTCGGCGTTCCCACCCGGGGATGGAAGAGCGAACTGCGGCTGAGCGAGTGCCAGGACAATCTGACGCTGATTGCCGCGCTGAGCCGTTTGTGGGCTTCGCGGCCCACCGGAGCGCAGTACGACCGCCCCTACTTTATCGGCGTGCATCTGAACGGCCTGGTGCCCGGAGCTCTGCATTCGCTCAACCTCTTTGACGGATCGGAGCAGGAGCAGCATCGCGCGCGCCTGGTGGCCGCGATGGACGCGATCAACAACAAGTACGGCCTCAGCACGCTGGCCCCGGCCACCATGCTGACGGCCTTCAAGGCCGCGCCCACGCGCATCGCCTTTCATACGATTCCGGAGATGTTTTAACCGACGGCAAAATCCAGCCCTGGCAGATGGACAGATACTCGCTGAGTGAATCGGCGATTTGGCAACAATCCAGGATCATTGACCCCGCGTAACTCTCTATTTATCGAGAGGATGCATGAGGTTCTTGCCAAAACACCCTGTAATAAATATCGACATTGCTTGATCCCAATTGCCTTCAGTCTGCGATGATCGAATCGCCCGGCAGAATTGGGCAAGTTTTGAGAAGCAGGCCGCTATAACCTGGGGCTTTGAATTTGGCCTTGACATTTGACCCATGTAAGCCTTTGGAAACAAGGGGAGGCTGTCGTGGGTCAATACTTACCCTTTGCGCCCCAAACCGCACTCGGTGAGGGGTTTATCAACTGGTAACTTCCGAGTAGCCGGTCATACGACCGGAGCGCACCAAGATCAAATCGGGATCTTACAATTTCGGTTCAACGAACAACGTGGAAAGTGCGTTTCCAGCGCGTGTCTGGGAAGAAATGCACCAGAACGTGGCCGATCCACGCGAGCTTGTGACCGAATCCTGTTTGTTCAAGTTGCCCGTCTGCGGCCTCGAACGACCAATAGTTGAAAAGCGGACGGCCAAGTATGTTAGCGCGCGGCACGAAGCCCCAGTAGCGCGAGTCCAGGCTGTTGTGCCGGTTGTCGCCCATCATGAAATACATGCCGGGTGGAACCACTAGGTCGCCGTCCTGGATATAACTCGAGAAAGTCACGGCCCACAACTCTGCTGACCCAGGCACCTCGGCTGGAGGTACTGCGGGGAAATCGTCGAGGAACTCGTTGAAGTTATCCGTCGTTGTCGGCTGCGCAAATCCCACGGGCTGTGCAACACCATTAACAATCACAATGCCGTTGCGTAGATGAATATGATCTCCCGGTACGCCAATCAACCTCTTCACCAGTTTTGTGTATTGTGGTGTTCCGTCGGCGTCAGTGGCATCAATACCAGGCTGATTGACGGGCTTGAAAAACACCATGATATCGCCGCGTTGCGGTTCGCGGTAGTGAACCAGCGGCATCCACTTGGCCGGTGGGGCCAGCGTGATGTGGTCAACCAACAGGTGGTCGCCCACCAACAGGGTCTTCTCCATCGATCCCGAAGGAATTACCATGTTCTGACCCAGAAATGTGAGAATGAACAGGCCCACCACTAGCACCGAGCAAATGCTGGCCAGCGCCTCGAAAGGAGTCTCTTCCCGATTGATGTTGGCGGAAGCTGCGGGCTTCGTTGAAACAGAAGAAATCTTCGTCGCTGGACTCATCCAAAGGCTCCTCAGGAAGGCTGGCGAGCCCCAGGGCGTTCGCAGCGGTCACTTCAAAAGAGATGATTTCATGTACGTTCGACTGTCGTCGAGTTTGCGTCTTGACCAGAGTCTATCAAATCCCTGTGCAACGTAGAATTCTCCGGATGATTCGGCGTGCGAGCGGTTAGTCTCCAATTCGGACACGATCCTGATTTGTGCCACCGTGGCTCCATTCAACCCCCGGCCTTCTAAGCCGGGGGTCTATTCCTGATCAGTTTCCGTGAAATTCTGGGTTTATGCAAACAGACCTTCGCGTAAACTGTGATGCGAAATTGCGGCAAGCGGCTTTGCGGGAACGGCGGAAGCGCATTCGGGAATTCGCCACGCGAATGAGTACACTTATAGCCAGGATGAGCAGTGGTTTTTCAACTCCGGCGCCAAACTATCGCGGGCGGCTTGCTCCCTCGCCCACGGGCTATCTGCATGTGGGCCACGCGCGCACCTTCTGGACGGCTTATGAGCGGGCGCGCGAGGCGGGCGGCGTGCTGGTGATGCGCATGGAAGACCTGGACCCCGACCGCAGCCGCACCGTCTATGCCGAAGCCGCGCTGGAAGACCTGCGCTGGCTGGACATTCGCTGGCACGAAGGGCCGGATTTGGGCGGGCCTTATGCGCCCTACGCGCAGAGCGAACGGCCGGCGATCTATCTTGCTGCATGGCGGAAGCTGCTGCTGGGCGGATTCATTTACCCCTGCCGCTGCTCGCGCCGGGACTTGGAGGCCGCGCTGAGCGCTCCTCATGAGGGCGGCAATCAAGAGCAGGAGCCGCTGGACGACGAACCGGTCTATCCGGGAACGTGCCGGAATGAAGCTGATTGGGGCTCAAGGTTTCCCACCCATTTCGCAAAATACGCGAAATGGATGGGGCACGGGGATGTTCCCTCCTATCCGGCTCAGGATTCTTTTGCAAAAGGGATGGAGGAGCCGGGCAGCTTCAACTGGCGCTTCCGCGTCCCCGACGGCGAGGCTGTCGAGTTCGTGGATGGGAATCTCGGGCCGCAGCGGTTTGTGGCGGGCCGCGACTTTGGCGACTTTGTCGTCTGGCGGCGCGATGGCATTCCGAGTTACCAGCTGGCCTGCGTGGCCGACGACGCGGCAATGAAGATCACCGAGGTTGTGCGGGGCGAGGACCTGCTCAAGTCCACGGCGCGGCAGATTCTGCTCAACCGCGCGCTGGGCTTCGAGAATCCGGCCTGGTTCCACTGCCGGCTGGTGGTGGACTCGAAGGGCAAACGGCTGGCCAAGCGCCACGACGCGCTCAGCCTGCGCGTGCTGCGCGAGCAAGGGTTGACGCCCGAGCAGATTCTGACAGGCCCTAGCCTCACTTGTGCCGGATAAAGCTGCCATTGTGCAACTCGCTCACGGCCTGCCGCAGTTCCTCCTCGGTATTCATCACAATCGGTCCGTACCAGGCCACCGGCTCCTCCAGCGGCTGGCCGGAGACGAGCAGGAAGCGGATGCCCTCAGGGCCGGCCTGAACGACGATCTCGTCGCCGCGATCAAAGAGCACCAGCGAGTGGTTCCTGGCGTCGTAGACCGGGGTTGCGTTGGGGTCTACCGCCGACTCGGTCAGAACGGCCTGAGGCGCCGAGGCGTCGCGGAAGCTGCCCGCTCCGGCGAAGACATAAGCGAAGGCGTTGCGCGTCGTCTCCACCGCGATCCGCTTGCGCTTGCCGGGCGGGATCGAAATGTCCACGTAGCGCGCGGCCACATTGGATTCGGTCGCCACGCCCTCGACCGGCCCCTTTTGGCCCCAGAACTCGCCGCAGATCACCCGCGCCCGTGCGCCGTCATCCTCGGTCACCTCCGGGATCGCGCTGGCCGGAATGTCCTGGTAGCGCGGGTCGGTCATCTTCAGCGAGGCGGGCAGATTGGCCCAGAGCTGAAAGCCGTGCATACGGCCAGCGGCGTCGCCTTTGGGCATTTCTTGATGCAGGATTCCGCTGCCCGCGGTCATCCATTGCACATCGCCGGCGGTCATGCGGCCTTTGTTGCCCAGGCTGTCGCCGTGCGCCACCTCGCCGGCCAGCACGTAGGTGATGGTCTCGATTCCCCGGTGGGGATGCCAGGGGAATCCAGCCAGATAGTCCGCCGGATTGTCGCTGCGGAAGTCGTCCAGCAGCAGAAAGGGATCGAAGTCGGCGCTCTTTCCGAAGCCGAAGGCGCGCTGCAACTTCACGCCCGCGCCCTCGACGGTGGGTTTGGTTGTAAGAATCTGCTTCACTGGGCGAAGCGACATGGGAACCTCCTCTGCCTTACAGATATTGGATGCGCGGAGGAGATATTCGTTGCAACAGGGATCGGGGTGGCCGTAAACCAGGCTTAAAAGCGGAATAGATAGGATGCCTTCACGAAGATCTGCTTGCCATCGTTCAGGAAGTTTGTAGACCGCGGCGCGACCGTATTATCGGGATCGCAGGCTCCGTCGGGCAAGCGATTGCAGAATGACGGGGCCAGATTTTGCAAGTCATTGTTATAGCCGATATAGACCGCAGTGCCGGGATGCGGAAGCCAGGTGAAGAGCGCCTCGGTGCCGATCTGCCTGGTCCGTTTGAGCGAGGTCTCCGCGGGATTGGCCAGCGTCGAGTCATACTCCACGATGACGCGCGCTGACATCGCCCGCGTGAATTGATAATTGACCTTGGTGCGGAAGGTCTGGACCTCGTAGACAAACGCGCCATCGGCGACTGAGTGGTCGCGATCCAGCAGATAGATGTTATCGGCGGTCAGTTGCCGGATGGGCTGCAAGGTAACATAGACCTGCGCCGTCTCCTGGTTCAACAGCGAAGGCGGTTGTCCTGTAACGGGGTTATAGTTCACATTGCCGCTGCGGAAGGCGTTGATGTTGAAGTTGAGCTGCGGGTAGGGTGCGCCCCGCGCGGTAATACCTCCGTAATTTTCAGTGAAGTTCTTGTATTTTGTCAATACAGGATAACTGGGCGGTCCCACCGTGTCGGAGCTCTGGCCTATGATCGGCGCGAAGACGAAGTTGCGCGGGAAAGTAAAAAAAGGATCGAAGTTAGAGTAGTGGTAGACGCGGTCGCCCTGATGGTTGAAGGCGATGTTCTGGTTCGTTTCCAGTCCAAAGATTTGTATTTTTTTATGCTTTGGAAACCACTGATATCCAGCATAAGTATGCCCGCTGCGAATATTAGAGGACTGGATGAAACCCAGCAGGGTTTGAAAGCCGGTGCTGAAATCCTGGAAATTCGAATTGTAGTTGAAGGCGTGCCCGGAGCGACTTACACTCGTGTTCCACGTTGGTCCGGCGGAATAGGTGGGAGGATTGCCGCTATCAACGGTACCCTTGGTCGAGCTTTCCACCCATTGCGCCACGGCCGTCCACTTGTCGTTGAAGCGCACGAGAGTATCGACTCCGCCGATGCGGTTCCATCCCTGGCCGAATTCGTAATCGGTATAGAGCGCGGCGATGCTCGACCCCTTGCCGAGATCCTGGGAGACGCGCCCCACGGTGATGGTTGCGCGTTTCTTGTAGAGCGGGTCACCGGGGCTGACGGTCTCGCCGGGCTCCCGGTCATCGATCGCCAGCAGGCCGATGTTGGTGTGGCCCAGCTTGCCGGTCAGGCGCGCCCCGTACTCCGGATGCACGATGTTGCGGGTGTAGAGCAGGGTAAGCGGCGAGGGTGTGGTGAAGAAGTTGGCGTTTTCCAGAAAAAACGGGCGCAACTCAGGAAAATACACCGGATAGCGCTGGTTAACGGTAAACTGCGGCTGGTCGGATTCGATGTCGCTGAAGTCCGGGTTTACGGTGGCATCGAAGACGATCTTGTCCTTGAGAACGGCCTTGAACTCGCCGCCCGCGGTGGCTTCCAGGTGGCGCGAGCTGAAGTATGGTGTCAGCGGGTCCAGAGTCTCAAGCGTTCGTTCGTTTTGGGCCAGCACATAGGGATTGATTTGTATGTTGTGCGAGCCTGTCACACCCTCAATGCCTTTCAGCGTTTCTTCCTGGGTAAGAACGCCGGAGATGTTGGCTGCGACGCGCGGCCAGAAGTCTGTCTCGCTATTGCGCGGGAAGTTGCGCGCGAAGACTACGCCCCAGTCCGAGCCGCCGGGGCGAAAGCGAAGGCTGCGAAAGGGAATGGCCATCAGCGCCATCCATCCGTCGCGCGTCACTTGACCCTCCGAATCCCAGACCTGATCGTAGCTGTAGTCCTGGTTCTGGTTTTCGGTCCATGCCGCGTCGGCTTGCACGCCAACCGGATTCACCGTGAAGAGAATGCCCTTGCGGTGATCCTGAAAGGGATCGAAGAGCACCGAAACGTTGTCATCGCTCAGGATATTTTCGCGGCGCGCCAGATGTCCGCGAATCTGGTCCGCGTGATGGTCGTAGCAGATAAACACAAGATAGAATGTGCTCTTTGTATGCCCAAGCCAGACCTCCGTCTCTTCGGTAGCCGGCTTTCCGTCGCTCGGCGAATTCTGAATAAAACCAGTAATCTTCAGCAGCTTGTCTTTCAGCTCCGGCCGGGGCTTCATGCCGGCGAAGTCCGAAAGCTTCAATCCTTCGGTGAGCAACGGCACGCGATAGTCGCGGGCGGGTTGCGCCTTGGGTATCTGCGCCGGAGTTACACCCGGCTTGTTGCTCTGCGCGGCTGAAGACGCACAGGCAATCATCCCCAGACACACCACTATCCCCAAAGCTTTGAGCTTCATGCTTTCAAGATACGCAACGCTCTTGTCTACGGTTTCTATAGAGCACTTGACTTTCATTCAGGATGGGCACTCAGAATCGTTTGACTCATTTAGGACTGAACCGGTAGCAACGAGATTCGCTTCGGTCTTTGAGGAAGCGTCTCAGGAATAAGCTGCTCTGAATCCGCTTCGCTTTCCACGACTTTCCCTGTGCACCAGTTGCTGGCCTTATCCTCAATATAGACTATCCCGTGATCGACTTCTCCCAAACCGTGAAGCAGCAGGCCGACATCGTCAAGGTGATCGAGGGCTACATCCGGCTGCGCAAGGCGGGCGCGCAGAACTACACCGGGCTCTGCCCCTTCCACAAGGAAAAGTCGCCGTCGTTCTCTGTCCATGCGGTGCGGCAGTTCTACCACTGCTTCGGCTGCCAGGCTTCGGGCGACGTTTTTTCGTTTGTGGCGAAGATTGAGAACGTCGGCTTTCCCGAGGCTGTGCGCATCGTCGCGGGTAAGTGCGGCATTCCGCTGCCCAAGCGCGAGTTCTCCTCGCCGGAAGAGGCTGCCGGAGCGCGCCAGCGGGCCAAGCTGCTGGAGCTGCACGAGACCGCAACCGCGTGGTTCGAGGAGCAGATGCGCGGGCCGGAGGGCGCTATTGCCCGCGAGTACCTGGCCGGGCGCGGACTGACGCCGGAAGGGATTAAAGCCTTCCGCATCGGGTACGCGCCCGACAGCTTCAACGCGCTGAGGGACCGGCTGAGCGGCATGGCCGACAACGAGACGCTGAGAGCCAGCGGCCTCTTTAGTTCCAAAGAACAAGGCGACGGCTCGCAAGGCCCGATCTACGACCGCTTCCGCAAGCGGGTGACCTTCCCCATCTGCAACGAGAGCGGCCGCGTGATCGCCTTCACGGCGCGGACGCTGGAGACGGGCGACAAGGCCGGCGCCAAGTACATCAACTCGCCGGAGACGCCGCTGTATTCAAAAAGTCTGGTCCTCTTCAATCTGGACAAGGCGCGCGCGGCGATTCGCCAGCTTGAGTTTGCCCTGCTGGTGGAAGGACAGATGGACTGCATCTCGGTCTATCTGCGCGGGATACAGAACGTGATTGCCACCAGCGGAACGGCTTTCACCGAACAGCAGGTGGCGATTCTCAAACGGCATACCTCGCAGGTGGTCGTCAACTTCGATCCCGACGCCGCCGGCTCGAATGCCGCCGAGAAGTCCATCGCCCTGCTCACCGAGGAGGGCTTCAACATCAAGATCGTCACTCTGGACGGCGGCCTCGACCCCGACCGCTACATCCGCGAGCGGGGCGTGGAGGCCTACACGGCAGCGTTGCGCGGCGCGCGGCGGCAGGCCGACTACCTGATCGAGCGGGCGCGGCTGGCCTTCCCCGGCGCCAGCTCCGAGCAGAAGGTGAAGGCGATGAACTTCCTGCTGCCGCATATTCGCCGCATGCCGGAGAAGCTCGCCCGCGACCAGTTTGCCCACGACGCCGCGCAGAAGCTAGGCATCGACTCCGCTGTTCTCAGAGAAGAGCTGCGCCAGGCCGCGCTGCGCCGGCGCGACCACATCGAGACGCGGGCCACGGCGCTGACCGAGGTCGAGCGGGTGCTGCTGCGGGCGCTGGCCATCGACGATCTGGAGAACGAGCGCGCTCGCGGGCTGGCCGCACGGGCGCTGGCTGAGCAGCCCGCGTGGTTTGAGCATTTGGGCGTCTTCGCGGCGTTGCAGGCGCTGGCTGCCCGCCAGGCTCGCGACCCGATGGACGTGGTCGACGATGAGGCGCAGCGGGCTTTGCTGGCCGAGACGCTGCTGGCCGAGACCAAGCCGCCCGAGGAGAGCGAGGTACAGAGCGCCATCCAGGAGATTCACGAGCGGGCCATCGTGCGCCGCCAGCGCGAACTGCGCGAGCTGATCGCCGAGGCTGAGCGCCGTGGCGACTTTGCCGAGCTGGCCGTGCTGACCCAGCAAAAGCTCGATCTGGACCGCGCGCTGCGCCAGTTGCACAACCAGAGACCGCCGGAGCGGTAGTTAGCCCCGCCAGTTTATTTTTCAGTCGGACCGGAGAGAAAACTATTGTTCTTCGCGGCATCTGCTCCCAGCGTCTGGCTTTCGGCTTTCCCCCTCAAGTGCCCTTCGCTGGCCGCCTTCTGGCGCGCTGCCAACCAATCCGAGATGCGGTAAATCTTATTGAGGTTTTTGAAAGAGCCGTCGAGATTGTGATTTTCTTTTTCGTCGAGTTCGGCGGTGATTTCCGTGATGCGCGGAGTGAAGCTCCCCTCGACGGTCGTCGGCTTGCGCCATGCGGTGGTCATCTTCGCGCTTCCGTTGGAATTCGCCAGATAGACGTGGCCCGGCGCGGCCTCAAAGGCCACCTCGAAGTAGAACTCGCTGGAGACAAGGTAGAGACTGCCCTGGAAAATCTTGGTCTCGTAGGAGATGCCGATCGCGTGCCTTCCCGGCAGCAGTTGCACAATATTGGAGTTGCCGGTAGGATTCTTCAGAAAATTCACCCACTGGCCCTGATCGTCGACCCGGATGCCGTCGATGGAGTTGATTTTGGTGTCTTTGGCAATGACCAGAATCGCGGTGCTCTCTCGGGGTAAAACCGGGCCATCATAGGTGACCACGAGCGGAAAGGTCATCATTCCGCCCCAAATCTTGTATGGCTTCTTATCGTCGTTGGAGTTCTCTTTGGCGAAGGCGGCGTTCATCATGAGCGCCGCGAAGAAGATCGAAATCACAAATCTACGCATGGCAGCCTCCGGCAATTCCGCAACAAAGTTGCGGTAAAACAAATAATTTCATCATCATACTACCGTCGTACAGGTAATTCTTGATGGCGCTCATTTTTCTTTCTGAATCGCCGATTGAAGTGCAATAGAGGCCGCAGGCGGGCTGCGCCGAGTGAAATACCTGCTTCCGTGGGTTCGCTGGCGCGTCTAACCTAAAGAGGCGAGAGAAGGAAGCGGGTTGCTCGTTCGATTTTTCTTTTTTTAACGTCGGCAGATGTGGTAATCTGATTGTCTCTGTGAGGATAAGCGCCCCCCTCTGCCCCAACCATGAGCTCCGGCTCGCGGGCGAAACAGGCGAAACCTGATGCGCTGTGATCCTCTTCCGAGCAACCACCCTGAAACCGCATTTTTGCGGAAGACTGTGGAACTGTGTCCGCGGACGCCGATTTTTGGATTTCCTGATGGAAGTCTTTTTTCAGTGCGCTCATAACAGTCCACGCACCGTTGCGTAAATCGAATGCGCACTCCGGTGCCGCATCTGCTTTGCCGAGGAGAGTAGGCACAATTTGGCGATTGACGACAAGTTTGAACCCGAACACGAGCACGAACCCGATCACGAGCACGATCACGACATTGACACCCTGATTGAAGTGGGCAAGGAAAAGGGCTATCTGACCTACGGTGACGTCAACGATATGCTGCCCGATGAGATGGCTTCTTCGCCCGAGGATCTGGACGACCTGATTACCACCATCGGCACCCAGGGCATTGACCTGCTGGACGGCCCCAAATTCCACGGCGACAAGGACTTTGAGCTGGAAGAGGGTGAGGATGTTGAGCTCGACCTGACGCCGGGAACGCTGGAGAAGACCAACGACCCGGTGCGCATGTACCTGCGCGAGATGGGCACCGTGCCGCTGCTGACCCGCGAAGGCGAAGTGGAGATTGCCAAGCGCATCGAGCGCGGGCAGATGCGCGTGCTCAAGGCCATCTCGCGTTCGCCCATCGTGATTCGTGAGATTGCCGCGCTGGGCGAGGACCTGAAGCGCGGCGTGCGCAACGTCAAGGAAGTGGTGATCTTCGACGACGAGGAACTCACCGAAGAGGTGGTGCTGGCGCGCGTCAAGGCGACCGTGGCCCGCACCGACGCGCTGGTCAAGCACCAGAAGAGAATTGTGGTGCTCGAAGAGAAGCAGGCCGCGTCGACCTCCAAGGTCAAGGCCTCGGTCGCGCGCCACACCCGCTGGCAGATCGCGCGCGAAAAGGTGCTGGTCTCGCGGATTGTGCGCGAGCTCAAATACACGCCTCTGGAGCGCAAGCGCCTGCTCGACAAGGTCAACAAGACCGTGGACACCATGCGTACCCTCGAGCGCCAGATTCGCTCGCTCGACCAGAAGCATGAGGCCAGCAAAAGCGAGGAGCTGAAAAAGGAGTACCGCCGCCAGCAGAAGAACTGCAAGGCCGATCTGGAAAAGATCGAGGGCGAAGCCGGCGTGGTCATCGCTGAGCTCAAGCGCACGCAGCGCGAGATGATCCAGGGCGACATGGACGCCGAGCAGGCCAAGCGAGAGCTGATCGAGGCCAACCTGCGCCTGGTCGTCTCCATCGCCAAGAAGTACACCAACCGCGGCCTGCAGTTCCTCGACCTGATTCAGGAGGGCAACATCGGCCTGATGAAGGCGGTGGACAAATTCGAATACCGCCGCGGCTACAAGTTCTCGACTTACGCCACCTGGTGGATTCGCCAGGCCATTACGCGCGCCATCGCCGATCAGGCCCGCACCATTCGCATCCCGGTGCACATGATCGAGACCATCAACAAGCTGATCCGCACCAGCCGCCAGTTGGTGCAGGAGTTGGGCCGCGAGCCTTCGAGCGAAGAGATCGCCAAGCGCATGGACATTCCCGTGGCCAAAGTGCGCAAGGTGCTCAAAATCGCGCAGGAGCCGATCTCGCTGGAAACCCCCATCGGCGAAGAGGAAGACTCGCACCTCGGCGACTTCATTGAGGACCGGCAGGCGGTTTCGCCCTCCGAGGCGGTCATCAGCGTCAACCTCAAGGAGTACACTTCGCAGGTTCTGCGCACGCTTACCCCGCGCGAGGAGCGGGTGATCAAGATGCGCTTCGGCCTGGAAGACGGCTCCGAGCACACGCTGGAAGAGGTCGGCCAGAGCTTCCAGGTAACCAGAGAGCGCATCCGCCAGATCGAAGCCAAGGCCCTGCGCAAGCTCCGGCACCCGTCGCGCAGCCGCAAGCTGAAGGCGTTCGTCGAAGGCGTCAAGGAAATGTAATTCGGTAGCAAGACAACCGCAAAGAGCCGCAGCCTTGGAAGGGGCTGCGGCTTCTTTTTTATAAAGTCATCACGAGAGTCCAACCGCATCTCTGTCCTCGCTCACACATTCGCTGCGATGTTGGATTTAACAATGGAGAGTGTCATTCACCAGAAAGGTCAGGCAGCGTTTCGAATACTGCCAACTCGCGAGGCGCGTCCGAAGCATTGCTGGTCCGGTGAAACGCGTTTCTGTAGTAGAGAGCGTTCCCCACCCTGACTGGAAGCCTCGATCCAAATCGAAATCGGATAGTTGATGCGTCGCACTCAGCCGGATTTGCGGATTCTCCGGCCAGCCGAAAAAGTCGGGCAATAGCCTCTGGACCTTCCACTATCCCGATTTCAGATAAGCCGAGACCATACTGGAGGAGCGTCGCCTCGCGCAAATCCTGACAGAGTTGCGGATAGAAGACGTCAACCGCCTCTTTCAGAATTCTGGTCAGCTTTTTTGCGACTATCCGAAGACCCGCAGCCTCGATCAGCCGGGAAATCTCCTCCCGGTCTGGCATCGCTTCCGGTTTGATTATATAAACGCTTCTTTCCATGGCGACTCGCAGACAATCGGCCACAGACGTGAGGAGCATCCCCAGTCGACGGCTTGGGCAATTATTGTTGCTGACTCCGCGACTGTTTGATGCGGAGAGATACGGAAGCGACCATTTCCTACTAGGCAAGCATAGACGAACCCCCGCGGGTCGATTCTGGTGCCAGTTAGGTGGCAAAGACCAAATGGGCAAAGGTATCTGCAATACCGAATGGAGAAGCCATCAAAATTGTAAAGTTCGTTGGCACCGTCGAAGATATCATCCGATACCTGAACCGCAGTCGACATGACAGAAGACAAAATCGATGCAAACTCGCTAAACTGCATACGCGGTTCAGCCTCCGCGTTGAGAACGGCGAACTCGCTGTCAATGAAACTAGCCTTTACGTGCTCGAAGAATTTTGCTGACACCTTGTGATCCCTGCAAAAACGCACGATCTCAGGGACCTCATTCCTGTTGAATTCTGTAAGAACCACATTCAGTTCAAACGGCGTACCTGTTCGCCTCAGGAGCTCAAACGTCTGATGAATTGAGCGTCCTTTGGGGAAGACCGCTGACGGTCTCGAGTGGGGTCGGAGCAAGGAATCGACACCGATTCTGAATTTTGTCACGCCTGCCATTCGAAGCGAATTCAGCCGGTGTTCGTCAAGTAAGATGCCATTAGTCACTACGGTCCTAGACCGAGTCACGGATGACAATTCCCGGACAAAATCTTCGAGGTAGGGATGCAAGAGTGGCTCACCGCCCGAAAGGGTCACCTTTTCGAGATAGCACGATCCTGAGCTTATCAATCGAAGGATATGCACAAAGAGGTCGTTAGAGAGAAAATCAGATGACTTGGGTTGACCCTCATTGTGACAATAAAAGCAATTCAGATTACACTCATTCGTGACAACGAGCCGAAGTTTGTGGTTCGCCCAAAGCATGTCCTTAGCCCTCCCTGCTTGCTGCATTCTTGCCCAATAATTGCGCGATAGAAGGGAACAATTCACGATCCGATATCGCGATGGCGTTCGCTCCCGCCTCGATTAGATCCTTTTCGTATTCCGCCTTATGCTCCGGTCGGGTGAAGATGATGATCGCTATTTTCGATTTCTTTTCCTTTCGAATCCTCTGTGTCATCAATAGACCGGCATTGTCTTTCTGTTCTCGGCGAAGATTGGATATAATCAGGTCAAACCTTGTAAATGATTGATCCAATGCCGCATCCGTGGATACGCAAGTCTCATTTTCAATTCCGCAATTAGTCAATAGTCCAACTAACATCGCAATTCCCACGCAGTCATCGTCGACCCACAGAATCCGTTTCCCCTTGAAGTGGCCATCATTAAACTCCGTGCCCACCCAACGGGAACAAAGGTCGGGGTTGGCCTGGAACAGCATGGAAAAGTAGCTCCGAAGTAGTTTAAAGTACTTCTGTTGCCTCCGTTCATACGTCTCTTCGAGTTGGGCGAAGCGGGTATCAAACCGGGTCCGGCTGGTGTGCTGCATATCCTCAAAGATTTTCTCTATCTTCTGGTTGGCCTCCGATTCAATTGTGCCTAGGTGATTCTTGGCTGCTGAACGTATTCCCTTCGTGGTATTGAGACCAAAAAAAACGAAAATTGCAGCTGCTATTGCTGCAAGAATTTCCACTCGTTGGATCAATTGGTCAAGATTTGCTTTTTCTTCGTCCGATTCTTTTCGCAAGAATTGTTGATACTTCAATAGATCATCGGCCGTTGTGCATGGCTGCTGCAATATTGGCGACCCCAAATCGCTGCTAGCGGAAGTCTGGCCCGCGACTTGTGGTTTGCCTTGTAGATCTCCGCGTGCAGATAAAGACGTGAGGATCAGCAATGTGGCGATTATGAGGGCAGTTTTTACGCGCAAATCATGCCTCCCCGCAAACTCTCCGGTACAGAACGATTTTACAGTAGTCCGAGCGACGTTCGGTTCTTTGTTAATGATCTCTTGGAAATCACATAGATTCAGAGGGTTGGCGGGTGACCAAAATCCTGATTTTGGAATCTGGGAAGCCACGAACCTCCCTACAGGGTGCCCCAGCTTCCCCTTTTGGGAGCAGGAATCCCGCAAACCTCAACCGTCCCTGTTGCAGAATACCAACCTCCGTCGCTGGCCATCAGCGGTTACGATGAATTGAGGATTCTATGACTGATAAGCCCTATCGCCCGCAGCAGGACATCGTGACCTTGATGCAGCTCTTCAACCAGCAGGTGAAGGAGTCTCCTGAGCTGCCTGACCCGGAGACGCGCCTGCTGCGCGCGCGGCTGGTCTTTGAAGAAGCGATCGAGTTCGTCAAGGGCTGCGGCTGCACGGTCACCTTGGCCGCATCGAACGGCGAAGAGCAGGCCGCGGACCTTGACAAGATCGGCGTCGTGGCAGACCCGAACCGCGAACCTGATTTTATTGAATATGTGGATGGCTGCATCGACCAACTGGTTGTCACCTATGGTGCGCTCAACGCCGCCGGAGTGAAGGCTGAGCCGGCCTGGGATGAGGTGCAGCGCAGCAACATGAGCAAAGCGTGGCCGCATTGCAGCCTCTGCGACGCCGTTCTGGTGCGGGATGCCGGCCAGGAGTTGGTCCATCCCGAGGCCGCCAGCGCCCACCATGGCGATTGGCGCCCGGTTCTGAAGATTCACAAGCGCGCAGACGGCAAGGTCATCAAGTCGCCAACCTACTCACCCGCAAATATAAGACGCGTGCTGGATGAGCAGATGCACTAGCATTGCTGGCCGGGGATCACTCGGACCGCCTCGATCGGCACGGCGGACTCGAGTGTGGCCAGCCGCTCGTCGATGCGGGAGAGCGAGGCCTCCAGTTGTCCCTTGGGAGCCTGGCTGCAAAAGACCGGATTGTTGACCCACCAGTCCATGCCCATCTCCTTGGCCTTGTCTACCGAACAGATCACCAGGCGAATCTGGATGGAAAGCAGTTCAATGTCCACCAGCTTGATCTTGATGTCGCCGGCGATGACAATGCCTTTGTCCAGCACTCGTTCGAGTACATCAGCCAGAGTCGAACTCGCCATCGCGTGTGTAAGTTGCTGTTGGGGCATCGTGCATCTCCTTTGTTATAAAAGCTTCCCCAGTGGTCCCAGGTCGAGATTCAGATCCTGCTCTTCAAGGCCGAACTCTCTTCGCAGGCGATCAATTTCTTTCACCTGACCCATCAGGGTAAGGCCCATCCGCTCGATTTGTTCCTCGGTAAGCGAGCCGGCGTCGATGCGCCGCAGCGCCTGGCGCTCCAGCAATTCGTGCAAGAGCTTGATGACGGTGAGGACGAGTTGTCCGAGTCCGTTTTTCACCTTCTCCGGGTTCAGTTCCAGGCGGGCGCGGCACGGGGTTCCGCTTTGCGCCCGCGGCTGGATTGTGTCATTCTGCCGCATCACCAGGGCAAAGTCCGAGATCGATTCAGTCTCAACCAGCGTTGTTCCGAGCGAATCCATTGGTGTTCCCCTCTCCGATATCGACTGCCTGACCCTCTGCTGCTTACCCGTTCACCAGGCTTCCTCGCGCGGTCTCGATGGAAGTCAAGACCAGATTCAGTCCCAGGTACACGAGGTCCACGCCAGCCAGCGAGATGGTCACTTCGCCGGCCACCACGACCCCCTTGTTCAGAACGCGGTCAAGGACTTCGCAGATCGAAACGCCTTGCAGACTTTCCTCAAGCTCGCTTAGATCGGTTGTATACGTGTTTCCGCCGGCCATGATTTCAGGACTCTGCATAGACAGCAACCTCCTGTTTGGCGTGCTGATAGAGCTTCTGCCCCAGAGTTTCCAACTGCTCCAGCCCGCCGATCCCCGGCTGGCGGTAGACCTGAACCTGCTGTTTGCCGGGAAACGCCCTGCGATACTCCCCGGCCACCTCCGATTCCCGCCGGCGCAAGCCCTCGCAAAGCTGGCAATCGCACGGCGGCGTCAACAGATTCAGAAACATCAACGGGACGGCAATGCCCATCCGGTCGCAGGCCACCACCAGATCCCTGGTCTCCTCCAGCGCCATCCGGGTGGGAATGCCGACGGCATAGAGCGCCGAGGCGGCAGGATTGCGGAGCAGCTCGCGCAGCTTCTTCAGATTGCGCGAGATACTCACCAGTTCCTGCGCGAATCCCGGCATTTTCAGAATGTGCTCGTACTTGAGAAAGAGGTTGAAGAAGGCCTTCAGCCATTCGTCGATCAGGTCGGGCAGCTCCAGCAGACGAATCAAGTGGCCGGTCGAGGCGCAGTCCAGCACGAAGAGATCGTAGCTGCCCTGGGCCAGGAAATCCATGATGCGGGTCAGCGCAATCACTTCGTCCAGTCCGGGCGGGGCCAGATCCAACATACGCTCCAGCACCACCCGGTCGAAGGTCAGATCGAAGCCGCGCGAGACGACCTCCAGAAAATGCTCCAGATCCTTGGCATACTTGGCTTTCAGCTTTTCAAACTCCGCCTTGGCGTCGATCTCCATCGCCGTCAAGCCGGGAAACAGCAGTTTAGGGTGAGGACCGATTTTGGTTTGCAGGCAGGCGGAGAGCGAGTGGGCCGGGTCGGCGGAAAACAGCAGCACCCGCTTGCCGGGAAAGTCGTGGGCCATGCGCATCGCGGTAACGCAGGAGAGCGTCGTCTTGCCCACACCACCCTTGCCGGCAAAGAGAATGAACTGCATCCGCTCCGAGGGAGGAGGAGGCGGATGCGAGACCGCCGGCCCGCGGAAACTGCCGCGGCCGATGGGGATCGCCGGCCGCTTGCCGACCGGCTGCGCGTGGACCCAGAACTCCATCAGCAACCGCTGCCCGCGCACTTCCTCGGCCAGCAACCCGATGCCCCACACCGTGCACGGATGCCCGATGCCGGACAGCAGTTGCTGGATCTGGAACTGCTCTGCCGATCCGGCGGCCAGGCAGTTGGGGCAGGCGCACTCCAGGTGGAGCTGATTGACGACCAGCTCCGATACCGGCATCTTGCGGCTCCGCAGTTCGTGAAACAGCGCCACCGTCAACTGCTGATGCTCGAAGGGCTTGGCCAGATAGTCGTGAGCGCCGGCGCGCAGCGCCTCCACCGCGCCCCGCACCTCGGCAAACCCCGTAATCAGAATCACCGGCAGCTCAGGGTCGAGATCCTTGGCTTTGCGCATCAGCTCCATGCCGTCGATGCCCGGCATCTTCATGTCGGCCAGCATGACGTCGGGATCACCGGCGCGAATCAATTGCAGGGCCTCCGCGCCGTCTTGGGCCAACAGCGGCGTCAATCCCTCGCGGCGCACCAGGTGGCCCAGCATCTGAGCCATCTCGCTGTCGTCGTCGGCGATCAGAATCCTGCCCTGCACGGCGTTCAAAGGGCGCCGCCTTGCCGCAACCTGGGCAATCCCAGCGGATAAACTACGTCGATTCCGGAATCCAGATATTTTGCCGCCTGGTGCAGCATCCCCAGAAACAGAATGCCGCTCTCTCCGGCGCACAGCGTGGAGTTGATGCGCTGGGCGATAAAACGGTCCCGCTTCTCCAGCAGCGAGTCGCGCAGTTCCCGCTGGCGGACCTCGCGCTTGAGATTGGCCCCGGAGGCAAACGCGGCGGAAGCCAGTTGGTACTCCTCGACCAGCAGCTCGGGCGATTCGGTGCCCATCAGCGCCGCCCCGCGCGCCACCAGCGCCAGCAGAAGCCTGTGGTTGCGACTGCCTGCCCCGGCCAGCTCCTCGACAATCTCCCGCTCGTGCCCGCAAACCGGCAATCCGTCCTGATAAACCCGTACCGTTCCCTGGGCCAATGGCAGGCCGGCGGCCACGCTCTCGATCTTCTCCCACATCTTGTCCACCACCGCCGCCTGATGAGCCAGCCCCTGACGCCCCAGGGTGGACACTTTCTTGCCGCGAATCGAGGCTCCCAGCGAACCCATGTCCGCCGCGGTATGGATGATCGGAATATAGATCAAACGCCGGCCGCGATTCACGGTTGGGCCGCCATTCGTCTTTGCCGAGCCGGACTCTTCTTTGGCCGGTTCTTCTCCTCGACGGCTCATGATCTTCCCTTCGCAAGCAGTGCCATAGGGAACCGATCATAGCGCGTTGCACGGTGAACAACGGCCATCGGAATTGACGGAAGAAGCAGATTGCGACTAGCATCATCCTGTTTCGGGAAATGCAAAAGAAATGACCGTTTCGGGGCAGGTTCCAGAGCAGACGCATACGCAGCTCGCCAAAGCTACGGCAGGGTTCTTCGAGAACGGCTCTCTGCCCATGTGGATCTATGACCTGAGCACCCTCGCATTCCTCGCCGTAAACGAAGCGGCCGCCGAGTGTTACGGCTACTCGCACGAAGAATTCCGCGCCATGACCGCGCGCCAACTGCATCTGCGCGCCGAGCGCAACGCCAGCCTCGATGCCGCGCTCAGTTCGCCCTTCTCTTCGCAGCAGGAACGTACCTCCCGGCACGTGCGCAAGGACGGCACGATCCTCTACGTCGATGTCACTCGTTTTGCCGTCTCCTTCGCCGGCCAGAAGGCCTGCCTGGTCCTCGCCGTCGATGTCAGCGAGGGCAAGCGCGCCGAGTTGATCTATCGCATGTTGATGGACACCATTCCCTCCTCGGTCCTGCTGCTGGACGAAAACCTGTGCGTGGTGCTGGCCAACAGGAACTTCCTTGAGAAGTCCCGCCTCACCACGGATGTGACGGCCGGAAAGCGGCTCGCCGAGGTCTTTCCGGAGGCCATTCTAGCCGGCATGGGATTGGAGCAACAGATCCGCAACGTCTTTCGCAGCAGCCACGCCACCCAGGGGCAGCGGCTGACCTATCGCGCCCCTGGCGTTCCCATCCGCGTTTATTACTACACAGTCGTCCCGGTCAACTGGGGCGGGCAAGTCGATCATGTTCTGCTGCTGATGGACGATGTGACCGAGCAGATGCGTCTGGGCGAAGAGATCCGCCGCATGGAGCGTCACCTGGCCAGCGTCGTCGAGAGCGCCAGCGACATCGTAGTCTCCACCGACACCGAAGGCAATATCCTCACCTGGAACCAGGCCGCCCAAAAGACCACCGGCTACGCGCTTGAGGAGCTGAAGGGCCGTCCCTTCTTCGACTATTGCGACCAGACCGGCGATACCAGCGTGCGCCGCCTGCTCTCCAAGGAACACTCGCGGGAGAGTTCCGGCCACATCGAGTCCAACCTGAAGACCAGGGACGGCCATAGCCGTCCCGTCTCCTGGGTCTTCTCGCAGATGACCGACGATGCCGAGCGCACAGTGGGCTTCGTGGCCGTGGGCCGCGACCTGACCGAGCAGCGCAAGTTCGAGTTGCAAATCCTGGAGTCGCAGAAGCTGGCCGCGCTCGGTGTCATGGCCCGCGGCATCGCCCACGAGATTCGCACCCCCCTGGCCATCTCCTCCTCCGCTGCCCAGTTCCTTACCGAGGAAAATCTTACCCCGGAGTTCTCCCGCGAGTGCGCCGAGAAGGTGCATGGCGGAATCCGCAAGGCCAGCGCCATCATCGAGAACCTCTTGCGCTTTGCCCATCCCTCCGCCGACAAGAGCAAGACCCCTCTGGACCTTCTGCCGGTGATGAAGGAGGCTTTGGCCCTGGTCTCTCATCAGGCCAAGGTGCAGAATATCGAGATTCGCACCCACTTTCCCTCCGGACCCTACCAGGTGCTCGGCATCCCCAGCCCCCTGGAGCAGGTCTTCATCAATCTGCTGCTCAACGCCATGAACTCCATGCCCAACGGCGGCGCCGTCGATGTCTTCGTCGAGCAGACCCCGAGCGAGGTGCTGTTGAGCGTCCGCGATACCGGCGATGGCATCTCCCCCGAGGATCTGGACAAGATTTTTGATCCCTTCTTCACCCGCGCGCCGCAGGGAAAGGGGACCGGCCTGGGGCTATCCATCTGCCACTCCATCGTCGATCAGCATGGCGGCACGATCGGCGTCGAGAGCCAAAGCGGCAAGGGAAGCACCTTCACCGTGAGACTGCCGTCGTTGCCGATGGGCCTGGAGAAAAAGCGTGAGCCAAGTGAACCGGCTCGTCCTCATCGTGGACGATGACCCTGACATCTGCTGGGCGCTCGAACATGTGCTGCAAGGGCTGGGAGTGCGTTGCATCCGCGCGCTCGACGGCCAATCGGCGCTCCAGGCCGTCCGGCTCAACCGCCTGACGCTGGCTCTGCTGGACGCCAAACTGCCCGACATCGACGGCCTGGAACTGGCCCAGCAGTTGCGCAAGGCCCAGCAAGGCATTCCGATCGTGGTCATCTCGGGGTACTTTTACAAGGACGATCCGGCCATCGAAGAGGCTTTGAAGCAAGGTCTGATTCAGGGATTCATCGAAAAGCCGTTCTCCCACGCCGAGGTCGTTGCGACGGTGAAAGGCGCTCTTCCCGTTTAGCAGGCAGCAGCGCGAAAGGACGCCATTCCGTGGTTCAAGTTCTGATTCGATAAGGGGCTTTTGCGCGATGCGCGAGGATTTTCTCCGCAGCGATGGCAACCTGCTGCGGCCGACAGAGAATTGGCTGGTTTCCATATGTTTATTACTTTGATTTGATTGAGTTTATATGGCGGAGAGGGAGGGATTCGAACCCCCGGTACCCTTGCGAGTACGTCTGATTTCGAGTCAGGTGCATTCAACCGGGCTCTGCCACCTCTCCGCGTTTTAACTGCGTTCTGCCATACAGGCTCGCAGGGTGCCCGAAACTCGCCAGCCTTCCACCAGTTTACCGGCAAAGCATAACGGTTGCAATGCCGGCCACTTCTTCGAAGACCACTCTCTCTCAATCGGCAGAAGAAGAGCGTTACACTATTGACGCGACTCAAAAGCGGAGCCGAACCATGTTCCTTAACAGCTTCGGAAGGATGGGAATCACAGGATGAAAAACGCGTTTTCTTCTTTTCTCATATTGTTGCTCGCAACTGGGGCAGCGCTTGCGTCGAACTCCAGGCTTCCGGACGGAACGGAGTTTCCGGTCTGGGAGAAGGCGCTTCACTTCTCGAAGACCTACTATGTGGATGGGCAGGCGAAGAACGCCGATGACAAAGGGCCGGGCAGCAAGGAGCGCCCTTTCCGCACGATCGGCGCGGCGGCCCAGGTGTTGCAGCCGGGCGAGCGCGTCGTGATTGCCGAGGGCGTCTACCGCGAGTGCGTCCGTCCGGCGCGCGGCGGAACAGGCCCCGAGGCCATGATCAGCTACGAAGCCGCGCCGGGCGCGAAGGTGGTGGTGAAGGGCGCGGCAGTGGTGAAGGACTGGAAGCCCAGTGAGGGCTGGATTTTCGGCTTCGATCCGAATACGAGGACGCCGGTAAAGGCCTGGGAGCTGCATCTGGACCCGGCGCTCTTCCCCGATGGCTACAACCCCTTCGAAGTGGACAACGTGCTCGGCAATCATATGTGGCTCCGATATGCCGAGGACAATATGGCGACTTACTTCCGGCGGCGCGGGCTGGTCTTCGTGGACGGCGAGCCGCTGGAGCCGGTGGAGACCCCCTTCGAGCTGGCCGGACCATCGCCGCGGTCGATGAATTACTTCACCGAAATTCACTGGAAGCCTCTCTTCAAGGAGTTCTCGCCGGAGGCTGGCAAGGTGTGGATTGAAACCAACGGCATGACTCTGCACATTCGCCTGGCCAATGACGATGATCCCGCCAAGCACGTTATTGAAATCACAACGCAGGAGCAGATTTTTTCTCCGGCGGAGCGCTACCAGTCGTATATCCGCGTGAAGGGCATTACATTCCAATATGCGGGCAACGGCTTTCCGGTGCCGCAGCGCGGGATGGTCTCGGTCAACCGCGGCAATCACTTTATCTTTGAAGGCAACACATTCGAGTGGGCCAACAGCGTCGGTCTCGACATTGGCAACGAGGATTGGGGCGCTTCGCGGCCGCCGCAGCCGGTGGGCTTCGACGTGGTCCGCGGCAACACCTTCCGCTACTGCGGCATTGAGGGGCTGGGCGGAACGGGCGGTCCGCAATCGACGCTGGTCGAAAAGAATCTCTTCGAGTGGATCGGCTGGCAGGATGCGGCCATGATGTCGGAGTCGGGCGGGACCAAGATGCATAATGCGCGCAATCTTCTCTTCCGCAACAACGTGGTCCGGCATATCCGGCATGCCAACGGCATCTGGCTGGACATCGGCAATGTCAACGTGCGCCTTACGGGTAATGTATTCGCCGACATTCCGGGCGATGTGAACCCCCATGCCATTCACATTGAAGGCAGCAACGCGTTGAACGAGATCGACAACAATATCTTCGATCACCTGACCGGCGGCATTCTCATCCGCGACACGAACAACGTGATCATCGCCTACAATCTGTTTCTCGATTGCACCGAAGTGTGCGTCGATACGGTCTCGGGCATCAACGGGCCCAGGCCGGTTGGCGGTCACACCAACGATGTGCACAATCTGATGGTGCACGATAACGTGTTCTTCAAGATTGGCCGCTCGGCGATTGAGTTCAACAACGCACGCAACGAGGCCGATGGCAACGTATATCCGGCGGCAGCATCGCCGTTCGGTGGCGCCCCGTATCTGCGCGTGAAGTTTCCCGAGCCGGCGGAATGGCACAACCTGGAATCGTGGCGCGAAGAGCACGGCTGGGACATGAACGGAGCCATGGCGGAGATTACGGCGGCTCTGGATCCGGACAAGCTGGAACTGACGCTGAGCGTGAAGGGCGATGTGAAACGCGCCCCTGCCTACAAGGGCATCGACACGGACTTCTTCGGCCGGCCGGTAACCGGTGACAGAATGCCGGGACCATTCGCGGATGGTGGGACGGAGTCCGGAGCGCGAAGCATCGATCCGAGATAAGCCCTGGGATGCGCGCAATAACCATGATCGATGAACCGTACCCTGTGAGAAAGAAGGCCTTTTATGATTCGACTCAGGCTTCCGATTCTGTTGTTGGCAGCCATCTGTGCTTCAGCTGTTGCCGGGGCTCAGGCGGCAAACTCGTGTGCTGATCTGGGCAACCTGAAAATCGAAGGCGTCGAGATCACCAAGGCAGCCATGATTCCGGCCGGCACAACGCTTCCGTCCGCGTTTCCCGGCGCTCCGGCTATCGGCCCATTGCCTGCCCACTGCCGCGTGGATGGCGTGATCAACCGGCGCAAAGGCGCGGGCGGCGAAGAGTTCGGCATCGGTTTCGCTGTGGCCCTGCCTGAAGCGGCGGCATGGAATGGCGACTTCATGATGCAGGGCGGCGGCGGCGGCAACGGCGTTGTCTCCTACCCTCTGGGAGCATCGTTCTCCGGCGACAAACCTGCGCTTGTGCGCGGATTCGCGGTGGCCAGTACCGACACGGGACACAAATCGAAGACGGGCCCGTTTGATTTCTCTTTTATGCGCGATCAGCAGGCGTATCTCGACTTCGCGTTTCTCGCCAATGCCGAAGTGGCGGGCGTGGCGAAGCAGATCGTCGCTCAGTACTACGCGAAGTCCGCGGCATATTCCTACTTTGTCGGCTGTTCGACGGGCGGGCGCGAAGGCATGATTCTGTCGCAGCGCTATCCCACGGTTTTTAACGGCATCGTCTCCGGCGATCCGGCGATGCGCACGGGGCTCTCCGATTACGCCATCAACCACTGGATTCCGGTGGCGTACAACCAGGCGGCGCCCAAAGACGCAACCGGAAAGCCACTCACGGACAAGTTCCTCACCGAGGCCGATCGCAAGCTCTTCATGGATGCGCTGATGAAGCGCTGCGACGCAAAGGACGGAGTCGCCGACGGGATGATCTCCGACCCGATGGGCTGCGACTTCGATCCCGCGGCGCTGGCCTGCAAGAGCGGCCAGAGCGATGGCTGCATTGCGCCGGAGAAGATAGCAGCCATAAAGAAAGCTTTTGCGGGACCAAAGAATTCATACGGCACGCAGGTGTACCCAGGGTTTTTGTATGACGCCGGCATCGCGGAGACCGGTATGATTCCGGGTCTGCTCGCTCTCGGCGCCCGCGGCATCTTCGGTACCTATCCGGCCGCAACGGAGATCGATGTAGACAAAGAGATTCTGCACATCTCCGATCCGCTGGTCGAGCCGGCATCGACCAATCTGACGACGTTTTCCGCAAGCGGCGGCAAAATCCTCTTCTTCCATGGAGACAGCGATCCATGGTTCTCGCCGCTGGATACGCTCGGGTACTATCAATCCCTTGCCGCGACGAATCGCGGCGCGGAGAAGGTGGCCGAGTGGGGCCGGATGTTTCTGGTGCCGGGCATGCGCCACTGCGGAGGAGGGCCGGCACTTGACCAATTTGATATGCTCGGAACCGTGGTGAACTGGGTTGAGAAAGGAACTGCGCCGGAGTCCGTGATCGCCACGGGGCATGCATTTCCGGGCCGAAGCCGTCCGCTGTGCGCATATCCCAAACACGCCCAATACTCGGGGCATGGAGACACGAACGAAGCTCATAACTTCACTTGTCAGTGAAGCCACCCGGTCGCTCTGACGTGAGCCGCGGAAGCTGGTGATTCCGGAGGGCGAGCCTCGGCCGGCTCTTGCCACGCTGCAACCCGCGCGCTATGAACTGCATCTCAACCTTCAACGCTTTCATGGAGTAGCCTCTGCGCTGCCGTATTTGCCGCTTGCCTGGTCATGCAGTCAAACAGTATTAAACTTGCTTCAGTGCAGGTCGATAAGCTCCTCGGGACTCCCCTGCAAAATGGGGCTGTCCGCAGAGAGGAAGGGTGTGCACTTTGGAGTACGCGACTTCAGTCACTGATCGGGCTTGCTGCGGTCAGCGCGGTCGGGATTTGGAGACGGCACGGTGCCGCGGGAAAGAGCAGGCTTCGGCCTGCGCGCGGCCAGGGCTGGAGTGCGCGCTGCCTCTTCGCTGGGCCGCTCTCACTGCGGTACTGCTTTCTTTTTGCCTCTCGTCTGCAAGCCAGGCGCAATCGGTCACCCCTTCGCCCTCAGAGCACGAGCTCCCCACGATCACCACGGCACTTCAGGCTCACGACCTCAGCAACAAGGAGGCGATGCGCGCCCTCCCTGTCCATCTCCGTGGGGTCATCACCTACTTCGATCCCGACTTCGGCACCGGGCTTGCCGCCATCTTCATTCACGATGCCACCGGCAGCGTCTTTATCAGTCAGACTTCCAAGCTGGCGGCGCCTCTCTTCGCCGGAGCGTTGGTCGACCTGCGGGGTGTCACCAAACCGGGAGGCTTCGGTCCCATCGTTGACAACCCGCAGTTTCGCATTCTCGGTCGCGCACCTTTCCCCCCGAATCCGCCGCGCGTCAGCCTTGCCCTCCTCAAGACCGGCGCCTACGACGCCCAGTGGGTAGAGGTCGAGGGCTCTGTCCATCGCATTACCGAATATCCCCACTTCGTGGTGCTGAACCTGGAGCTGCCGGATGGGCCCATCCCCGTACTCGTGATCAGGAACCCGGGCGCAAAGTACTCCAACCTGGTCGACGCCCAGGTCAAAATTCATGCCAACGCCGCCCCCACGATGAATACCGACGGCCAGATGATCGGCATCCACCTGCAGGAGCCGAACTTCTCCACCTTGCAAGTGGTCGAACCCGCGCCCAGCGATCCCTTTGCGCGCCCCCCCATCCCCATCGAAGGGTTGCTACAGCGGGAGCATTTCACTACTCCCATGCATCGTGTCCACCTGCGCGGAAATGTAACGCTGCAATGGCCCGGCTCCATGCTCTGCATTCGTGACGCGACGCGTGGAATCTGCGCGCAGACGACTCAAGCTACCCCTGTCGCCGCGGGCGACCTGGTCGACGTGGCCGGATTCGTGGTGACTGCTGATAACGCCCCGGTCATCACCGATGCGGTCTTCCGAATCGCCGGTAACAATAGCCCGGTGACGCCCCGGCCGGCGATCGCCGGCAAAATTCTGGAAGGGGGATTCGCCTCTGAACTGATTCAAATTGACGGCCAGTTGATTGGCTACGATCTGGCCTCTTCCGACGCCATCCTCCAGATATCTTCCGGCGATACCGTCTTCCCCGCGATTCTGCCCAAGAGCCTCGCGGGAGCAAAAGGCGGAGCGTGGAAGGTTGGGAGCAGGCTGCGCATCACCGGCATCTGCTCGGTCCGTATCGTCGATGTCCAGAGCAATGTGCGCGCGGGCGTGGCTGTGACCAAGTCCTTCCGTGTCCTCATGCGCTCTCCGGCCGACGTAACCATTCTGGAACGTCCCTCCTGGTGGACCCCGTCTCATGCCCTGATCGTGCTCGGCCTGGCGTTCACCGCCACGCTCTGCGTCCTGGGCTGGGTCGTCATCCTCAAAAGGCGCATCGAGCAGCAGGCAGAGCTTCTCCGCGAGAGCGAGGGATTATTCCGCCATATGGCTTTGCACGATGCCTTGACCGGATTGGCGACCCGTCTGCTGCTGCACGACCGGCTGAATGTCGCATTGGATGGAGCCAAGAGGCGGCGCACTGGGCTGGCGGTCCTCATGGTGGATCTGGACAGGTTCAAGAAGATCAACGATACGTATGGCCACCAGGCCGGTGATGAGGTCTTGCGGGTTACGGCGACCCGCCTCTTGGGGGTCGTTCGCAAAGTGGATACAGTCGCCAGATTGGGTGGGGACGAGTTCGTCGTGTTGCTTCCCGATCTGGCCGATCCACAAGCGGCTGAGAGGATTGCTGCAACAATCGTGGAATCTTTGGCGGTTCCCATTCCATTTGAAGGACGTGAGATACCGGTTTCCACCAGCGTCGGAGTTTGCGCAGCTGCCGCGGATAAGTTTGATGGGGATGCCTTTCTCAGGAACGCGGATGCCGCCCTCTATCGCGCCAAGGAGCGTGGCCGGAATTGTCTCCAGGTCTTCGCCGTAGAGCAGGACGCGAGCCTCAGGGAGAACGAGTTCGATGGAAATGCCACGGAGGACGCCGCGCCGAAGGCCTGATGGAGCAGTGACGGAGAGGTAACCGCTTCCCTGATTGTGCTGCGCACTTCAGCTCTGCTTCTTCGGGCTTTGCATCTGCCAGTACACCGAGTAGCGCTGATCGGCGATCCGGTACATGGGCATCATCGGGAATTTCGCGCCTTCTCCAGCCGCGGTAAAGCGCAGTTCCGGCGCGGATTCAACCTGAATCCACTGCTTCGTCTTTGCATCCGGCGCGGCGGTGGCCTTCGGCAGCGGAGACGCCGCGGGCAGATTTTTGGGAACTGTATCGCCGCTGTGGATCACTCTGTTGGGCGTGTCCGTAGGGCCTGCGCCGAGATCGGCGGCAAGCACGAGTGGGCCGTAGAGCGCGGCAGTGACAGAGTCGTCGCCAGGCAGCGGCTCCTGGCGCAGTTGCATCGGAAGGCTGACGCTGATCGTGTCGCCGTCCTGCCAGACTCTCCGAATCGCAAGATACGATCCCGGATCGGCAACAGCCTCCAACGGCCGGCCGTTGACCTTGACCGCAGCTTCTTCCGTTGTCCAGCCGGGAATGCGCACATGGATGGTGCGGGCAGCGGGGCGCGAGGATTTGATCTTGAGCGTCGTGCCCTGCTCTTGCGGGAATTGCGTGACCTGCTCGATGACGAGGCCTTCGTCTTTCCAATCGAGCGTCGCCGCGATGAACTGGTTCACATAAACGTCACCGCCGCGATGGAAGAAGATTGTGTCCGTGAACTTGGCGAACTCCTCGACGCCGGTTCCGGTGCAGCACCAGAACGACTCCTCGGGCGAGTGGTAGGCGCGCCAGTAGCCGGCGTCGAGCGGGAAGAAGTACTGCTTCAGGCCCTGCGCGTTCTGTGTGCCCAGCCTGCAGTTGAAGAGAGAGCGCTCATACTCATCCATCCAGCGCGCGTCGGCCGTCCATCCGAAGACCAGCCTCTCCAGCTTCATCAGGTTGTAGGCCACGCAGCACTCGGCGTTCGTCCAGCCCAGCGTTCCTCCCAGTTTTCCCGGCGCAGTCTTCCAATGCTCGTCGAGGCTGGTGTTGCCGATGACGTAGTTGCGTGCGGTGAGCACTTCTTCGAGAAAGTACTCGGCAATCTGCCGGTAGCGGCGGTCGCCCGTGACCTCATACATGCGGGCCGCGCCGATGATCTTGGGGACGTGTGTGTTTGCATGCAGGCCTTGCAGCTCATCGCGGCGCTCGGCCAGCGGATCGAGGAAGCCGGGCTGCTCAAAGAAATGGGCGGCATCAATGTACCGGTCTTTCTTGGTGATGGCGGCCAGATTGATCAACACCTCGTTCATCCCGCCGTACTCAGTGCGCAGCATACGCTGGCGCTGATCGGCGCTGATGCCCCAGAAATACTCATGCGCCCATTGGCCCATGCCTTCGGCGATCTGCAATGCGTCCGCATTGCCCGTGAGCAGATACATATCCAGCAAGCCGGCCATGATCTTGTGATAGGTGTAGAAGGGCGCCCAGACGGACTTGCCCTGCGCCAGGTGTTCAAAGAGTTCAGTGGGGTAGGCGCTCAGGTACCGGGTTCCGATCTTCTTCTGGCAGGCGGCGAGGCCGGCGACAAGCTCATCGCCGCGGCTCTTGAGAACGGTGTTGCCCGAAGCGGCCGAAGAGAGCGCAACGGCGGAGAGATAGTGCCCGCCGGCGAAGTGGCCACGCAGCTCGCAGGTGGGATCCTCCCAGCCTTTATAGGGCGTTGCGCTGGAGGCAATGCCGGCCGTGATGCGGAAGGAATGCAGCAGCCGGTCGACCGTGAGCGAGTCGAGGTAGCGGGTGTTGATCTCGGCCTGCTCCCGGAAGATGCCGGGGGCGAGACGCACCGAGGCAAGCGGGAAGGGCACAAGCCGACCCGCGGGATGCTCGGGCTCGTCGCCTGACAAGGCATGAACGACTGCCGAGGGGCCGATCAGGCACAGGCCGGCGGCCCCGGCAGAAGTCTTGAGGAAGTTGCGGCGCGAACGATCGATCATGGCGATACTCCTTGCTCGAACTGCCTACTTGCAGCCCGCCTGAAAACAGAGATTCTTGCTGAAGAACGGCATAATGTGATTCTGAAAGCGGTCAGCCACGGCGCTGGTGTGCGTGCCCGGATAGATTTCAAAGCTGTTCGCGATTCCGTACTTGTCGAAAATATCATGCAGCTTGCCGGCATCGATGCGCAAGCCATCCTGGTCGCCCACATCCATGGCGATCGCGCGATACTGTTTGAGATTCCCGATGTACTGATCGACAAAGACCAGGGGCGCGTTGGCCGTGAGTTTTGCCTGTATCTCCGGCACTGGAACCCCGTCCTTTGTCGACAGGTCAAGATACAGCGGCGGATTCTTGGGGTTGGGCGCCCAGGCGGCAGCCGTGGCAAGCTGCGCGGCGCCGAAGCCCGGCAGCAGGGCCGCGGCATCGGCTGGCGATTTCGCCCCGGCAATCTTCTTTTCGTTGGCGATCGCCATCTCCTTCATCTTGTCAGGAGGTCCAAACCCAGCGCCTCCCATCGGCGACAAGCAGCAGGGGCTCATGATGTAGAGCGCGCTGAAGACATCGGAATGCTTCATGCCGATGCGACTGGCGCCGTAGCCGCCCATGGAGTGGCCGACCAATCCACGGCTCGTGCGTTCGGGAATTGTCCGGTAGTGCGCGTCGATGTACGCAACCACGTCGTGCGCGATGAACTTCTCAAAGTCGCCTGTCGTCACCGAGCTCGAATACATCGAACCGTTGTAGATGGTCTTCGAGTCGGGCAGCACGACAATCATCTCGTTTGCGCCCTGGGCAATGGCTCCCTCAATCGTCTGCGGCACATGGATCTCATGCGTCCACTGTTCTGCCCCGATCGAATAGCCGTGCAGCGCGTACACGACGGGATAGCGGCGATGCTTCTCCTTCTCGTAGCTGGGCGGCAGGAAGACGATCACGTCCCGATCGACGGCGTCGCCTTCCAGGTTGCCTTCCAGCTCCGCGCCGTGAATCTTGATGTGCTCGACCGCAACCGGCTTTGCGCTCGGAATCACCGGCGGCACGATCGTTTGAACCTGGGCCATGAGCATGGTCCCCAATGAAGCGGCCATCCCCAGTAACACTGCACTACATAACTTCGGAATTTTCATCGTTGTCCTCATTCGAAAACTGGTTTCTACTGCATTCATGCCAAGGCAAAGCAGGCTACTGGACCGGATATGAATAGATGCTGACGCTGAACGGAGGCGCATCAATCGTCTCCGGAAGCGCGCCGAGCGCATGCTCCTCCACCGCAACCTCCGGCGTCTTTCCGAGCGCCACGACCGCATCCAGCTTGGAGGGCGCCATCTGCCACATCTTGCCCACGCTGACGAGCTTTACGCCGTTGATTGCGAGCTTCATGCTGTGTTTGGCTTCCGATGGATTCAGCACGGCGATGGTGAAGGTCTTTTTGTCTTCGCTAAAGGCGGCCACCACATCGAGCGGATAAGTATCGCTGCCCGGATTCACCGCGGGCTGATCGCCGCCTACGGGGAATGTGGGCTTGGGCTGCGGTGAGTCGCCGGAGACCTCGACCGGGATGACGCCGAAGTGATCGCGGTACATCTTGAAGAGCATCCCGGTGGGATTGAGAATGGCTTCGGTGCGGTTCGAGCTCATCATCGCCGTTGCAAATGTGAAGCAGCCCATTTGGAAGATATCCGAGTGGCGGAACATCTCGTGGAAGGCCCACGCGTAGGCAGGGGCCGTCTTGTAGGAGCCGGGTCCGCCGCCAAAATACGCCCATTCGTCGATGGCTATCGGAACCGGTTTATCTTTGAGGCCGGGGATCAGTTCCAGGTATTTCTGGTAGTGCTCGTATTTGGCGCGAACCTGAACGGCCGGAGCGCGCATCCACTCGATCTGCGACAGCGGCGGGTTGATCGGCACCTTTTTGCCGAGCTTCATGTCCGTGTGCTCCGTGCCGGACGCATAGTAGTGCTCGCTGAGCATATCGATGTTGTCTAGATCGTGCGCCAGCAAATAGCCGCTCCAGTCGGCCGGCGTCAGATAGTCGGGAACGTACTTGCCGCCGATGCGCCTGGACTGATCGGCGCCCTCCATCACATCGGGCATGGCTCCGCCGGCGATGAGCTTGATCGTCGGGTCGACCTGCTTCATCGCCTTGGCGAAGAGATTGTGCTTGAGAGCGAATTGCTCCGGCGATATCGCGCCCATCTGGTAGTCGCCCCATGGCTCGTTGCCGACGCCCCACAGCTTGACGTTATAGGGTAGCGGGTGGCCGTTGGCGGCGCGCCTTTTTCCCATCGGCGTGGTGATGGCGCCGTTGGTGTATTCGACCAGCTCGCGCGCCGACCAGGCGTCGCCAAAGCCGGCATTGACAGTGATGTAAGGATCGACGCCGAGCAGGCGGCAGAGCGCGAGAAACTCGTCGGTGCCCACATCGTTCGGCTGCACTGCGTGCCAGACCGGATCGAAGATCGGCGGGCGCTTGTCGATGTCGCCGACGCCGTTGCGCCACTCGTAAGCGGAGACGAAGTTGCCGCCGGGAAAACGAAGGACGCCGAATCGCAGTTGCTTGAGCGCGGCGATGACCTCCGCGCGGAAGCCCTCGATGTTGTCGGCGGGCATCAGCGAGACCGCGCCAATGTGAAATGAGCCCGTGCCGGTTGCGGTGATCTCGATGCGCGCGTCGTCGCTGTCGGCTTTGGCTTGAAAGCTGAGCGGAAACTTGCGATAAGCGGAGGAGAGCGCGGCGAGCGTGACCGTCTGGCGGTCAGCGGCCTCCTTGCCCCAGATCAGCGTGATCTTTACAACGGCGCCAGGCGCGCCCCCAAGCACGATGCGGCCGGTGTACGCCTTCCCCTTGCGCACAACAATGCCCGACTCGGCAATGCCGCGCGGCGTCTTCGCATCGAGCTTCACCAGCGGCGTCTGGTCGCCGGTGTAGGGGGCTTTCTTATCCATGGTGACGGCTCCATCGCCGCCGATCGGCGCCCACCAGCGCGCGATCGGACGCCGGAACCGGGGGTTGCCCGCCGCGTTGCCCATCGGCTGCGGCGGCTGGGGCGCGGTTGCCGCGACCGGATAGTAGAACTTGCGGTCGGCCAGCAGCTCGGCCCAGACACCGGTGTTGACGATATCGCCGCCATGCTCCAGGAACTGCCCGTAGATGTTCTTCGAGATCGGAGCGCCGGTCTTCGTGGCGTCGATCGTCACATTCACTGGAGGCGTTTGTGCGGCAGACACGAGCGACAGGACGAGCGCGGACAGCAACACTGCCGACGCCCTCAAAACGGATTTTCTGATTCGCGATTGCATGATGAATAACTCCTTGAAAGAACCCGGTAAAAAACTGTGCCCCGTTCATCGCGGCACTATCGCGATGAGCGGGCGGGTGGACCAAATCCGCCCATCAATCAGGACTGTTATGGCTCCAGCGAGAGGACTGTCACCGACTTTGGCTCAACCGTCAGCGCCAACCTGCCGCCTTTCACCGTTGCGGAAATGGGCTTGGGCACAACCGTGCCGGGCGCCGCGAAGGTGTTGATGCTGTCAACGGCAGGCGCGGTCAGCGTCTCTCCCTTGGCCGTCTTGACTGTCATGCCGGTGATCTCCGCATCGATTTCAACTGGCTTTTCCGAATCGAGATTCGTGATTTCAAGCCAGAGCTTGCCCGACGCGTCTTTGGCGGCAAGAGCATCGACGCGCGGCAGGGTGATGCCGTCACGATGGAGCGTGCCGGGATCGAAATCCACCGGAACAAACGTCGCGTCCTGGAAGGGTACATACATCCTGAAGACGTAATAGGTCGGCGTCAGGACCATTTTTTCTTTGTCGGTCAGGATCATCGCTTGCAGCACGTTGATCATCTGGGCGATGTTGGCCATGCGCACGCGATCGGCATGACGGGCGAAGATGTTAAGGTTCAGCGACGTCAGAATCGCGTCTCTCAGGCTGTTCTGCTGGACAAGAAAATGCTCGTTCGTGCCGGGCAGCGCTTTATACCATCCGCCCCACTCATCGACGACAAGGGCGACCTTCTTCTGCGGATCGTACCTGTCCATGACCTCCTCCTGCTTGCGCAGGAACTCATCCATAAAGAGCGTGGACTTGAGGGTCTTGTCGTAATCGTCAACGCTAAAGCCGGTTGAAGGCATAGAGAGCGGCCAGCCGCCGGGCGTTGTATACCAGTGCACCGACAGGCCGTCGAAGTCCCAGGCCCAGTCGTGCTGCTTCCAGGCCTTCATCACGGCCTCGGTCCACTCGGTTTCGGGAAAGCCCGGGCCGACGGCGATCTTGAGCATCTGGTTCTTGTCCTGCTGGGCCGGATTCATGTTCCGGACGAAGTGGCTGTAGATTTTGAGCTGGGCCAGATAGTAGTCCACGATCATGTCGCCGCCGCAACTCCAGCTCTCGTTGCCGATGCCCATGAAGCCGACCTTGTACGGGTCGGGATGACCGTTGGCGGCGCGCTCTTTCTCAAGCGCCGTGGGAGCGGCCGCTGTCATATACTCCAGCCACTCGGCCGCTTCCTGCGGAGTCCCACTTCCGACATTGACCGAGACGTAGGCCTGGCTGCCGATCTGCTGGATGAAATCCATGAATTCGTCAGTCCCGAAAGCATTCGGATCGACCACGCCTCCCCAGGTGGAGTTGACCGTGGCCGGCCGCTTCCCGGCTGGGCCTACTCCTTTGCGCCAATGGTACTCGTCGGCAAAGCAGCCGCCCGGCCAGCGGACGTCGGGCACCTTCAACGCTTGAAGGGCGGTTACAACGTCCTTGCGGATCCCGCGCGTGTTCGGAATTGGGGAATCCGGGCCAACCCAGATGCCTTCGTACAAGCCGTGTCCGAGATTCTCCGCGAACTGGCCGAAAAGGTTGCGGTCGATCTTCGCTCCGGCCCTGGATGCGTCGATGGATAAGTGAGCTGTCTGCTGGGCCATCAGCGGCGCGGCGGAAACCAGCAGCAGAAGAGCGATGCGGAGGATAAAGCGGCGCGCGGCGAAGTTCATTCGAGCTCCCAGAGAGAATGCAGTGAATCTACACGGAAGTATTCTCACAGCTCCGGATGGCGGAGATCCGCCGCGCCGGACGAGCGATGCACGAAAACGTTCTCTGAGAGTTGAACTATACAGAAGCGCTCTTACTGCGGGCAAGTCAGATTTGCTCGCGTGATTCGGATCGAATTCGTCGATACATCTTCGCCCGCGCCGGGTTCGCTCAGGAACCGGCCCGGCAAAACAACAGCTCAAATAACTTCCATGGCGTGGCTCATTCCCAGCAGTTCCGCCAGGGCATTGACCTCGGAGCTGCTGGCGCTCAGCTCTTTGCAGACGAGATTCAGCCTGAGTTCTCGCGTCAAGCCGGCGGTCAGAGGAAGCGCCACGAAATCACCGCTATCGAGTTCGGCCTGGATACGGTACTCCGGCAGCCAGCCGAAACAAAGCCCGCTGCGCACCGCGGCGATCGCCGATTCGATTGAGCCGACCGGAAGCATGGACTGCGCGGGATGCCGCGGCTGATGCTTCAATCCTCCGGAGGCAAGGCTTTCGATCACCACCAGCATATGCTGCATCAGGTCGGAGCGCGAGAGCCTGCGCCGGATCGAGAGGAGAGGATGATCGCGGCGTACGACGGCAAGCAATCGGATCATCAGGATGGGCTTGACGAAGAGTTCGCGGGTGATCAATCCGGTGATGCAGATTTGCGCTTTGTGGAGCGAGAACTCCGTGTCCGCGGAGAGAAAGGCGCCTTGCCGGAGGATCGTCCTCACATGCGGAAAAGCGCGCGAGAATGCCGTCAGGGCGGCGAAGAGGCGGTCTTCGGGAAAGATGCAGTCCACCGAAAGCCTGACCTCGGAGGCTCCGCCCGAGGCCATCAGCCGGGCGCGCTGCTCAAGCCGATGAAAACCGTCCAAAATCGGCTCCGCATCGGCCAGCAGGAGCCTGCCCACTTCGGTCAACCGCGCTTTCCTGCCGTGCATCTCGAAGAGGCGGAGCCCCAACTGCTCCTGCAGGCGTCCGATGGCGTAACTGATGGTTGACTGAGAGCGGTTGAGCTGTTTGGCCGCAGGCGCAAATCCTCCCAGTTGCACCACGGTCTGAAGGATATGCCAGGCGTCGAGCGTCGTGTCCATAATTCAAGAATAAATCGAGGGAATCGATAGTCCCGGTGGAAAAAATGCGGCTATTCGAGGAGAACCTCCGTCCCTTATCATGATGCTGGCTGAAAAGTTTGTTGGAAGCGGATCGGTAAACGATTTCCGGCAAGCGCTTTCGACCGTGGCTCTTCTGGCCAGCTCCCTGGCTGCGAGCTTTCAAGGCAGGAAATTCAAGATGGAGAGGAATTCGATGAAGACAATTGGAATGGCAATACTTTTGCTATCGAGCTGCTGCTGGGCGCAGAACACGGACAGCTTCGTGCCCGCATCCACCAACGTTCCCGGCGCGGAATATCCGCGTGTCGACAGTGGCTCCAGGGCCCAGTTCCGCGTGAAAGCTCCGGACGCCACGAAAGTCAAGCTCAATTTCTGGAGCGGGCCGAAACTGGATATGGAGAAGCAAGCGGACGGATTCTGGACCGTCACTACGCCGCCCCTCCCGCCAGGACTCCGCTACTACACATTGATCATCGACGGCGCGGAAGTCAGCGACCCCAGCAGCTATGCGTTCTATGGCGGCAGCAAGGACGCAAGCATGATTGAGATTCCGGAGTCGGGAGCGACATACTACTCGGCTCAACAAGTTCCCCATGGCCAGGTTCGCGAGGTCTGGTACCACTCAAGCGTGACCGGAGATTGGCGTCATGCGCTGGTGTATACGCCGCCGGGCTACGACGAACAGGCGAAGATGCGCTATCCCGTGCTCTATTTGCAGCATGGCGGCGGCGAGGACGAGACCGGCTGGATCAGGCAGGGTCACGCCAACTTCATTCTCGACAACCTGATCGCGAGCAAGGCCGCCAAGCCGATGATCATCGTAATGTCGAACGGAAACGCCAGGCGCGCTGGTTATACTCCTCCCAATCTGGCGGGGAAGCCCTTCGGCTCGCCCGAGATGATGAAGGCTATGCAGGAGATGTCGCAGGCCTTTGAAGACGATATGACGCAGGTGCTGATTCCCTTCATCGATTCGAATTTCAGAACCATCTCCGACCGCGATCATCGCGCCATGGCCGGGCTTTCGATGGGCGGCATGCAAACCTTCCAGGTCACCTTTGACCGTCTCGATCTCTTCTCTTACATTGGCGGATTCAGCGGTGCGGGCGGGATGTCGATGATGCGCGGCGATCAGACGTTCGACACGAAGACGGCCTTCAACGGGGCGCTCGCTGATCCCGCGGCCTTTGCCAAGCGCGTGCATCTGCTGTGGATCGGCGTGGGCACCGAGGAGCCGGCGATGATGCATGCCGGCATCGCCAAGCTGCACACCTCGCTGGATGAGGCAAAGGTTGCGCACATCTTCTATGAATCGCCCGGCACCGCGCATGAGTGGCAGACCTGGCGCCGCGATCTGAAGGACTTCGCGCCCAGGCTCTTTCAGTAAAGCTCCTCTGAGCGCTAAGCAGCCTGTGGTGAAAGTCAGGTTTTGAAAGGGCACGACTTCAGCCGTGCCGTAAATGGTTGATAGGAAAAGACGGGCTTTATTGAGGACTGCATAAGTAATGTCCGCACGAACGCGCCGGAGGCGCAGAGTTGATTAGCCCCGCGCTTCAGCGTGGGGAAAAGGGATTCCACAAGTTCGTTGCGGAGTCCCGTAGGGACGGCGCGAGGACATTATTGATGCAGGAACCAATTGCCCTGAGGGATGGTTTTCGGCATTTCGACTTTCACCACAGGCGCCAGGGACTATGATGATTTATGGAAAATCCAAGGCCGGTTTTCCATGAAGCGTGACCTTTCATCTGATCTGAAATCGACCAATTTGGTCTTTTAGGAGAAATGTGCGAAAAGCTGACTTCCGAATTCCAGTTGCGATCATTACTCTCTTGTGCGCGGGCAGTCTGTGTTCCCAAAGCCTTGACAATCCAGCATATATGAACCCCGCGCTCTCCGCGGCAGAGCGCGCCGCCGATCTGGTTCACCGCATGACGGTGGAAGAAAAGGTTTCGCAACTGGTGAATCAGTCGCGCGCGGTGCCGCGCTTGAAAGTGCCGGATTACGACTGGTGGAGCGAGGCCCTGCATGGCGTGCAGCGGCCCGGAGTCACGGAGTTTCCCGAGCCAATTGGCCTGGCCGCCACCTTCGATCCGGATTCAGTTCACCGCATGGGCACGGCCATCGGGACCGAAGGAAGAATCAAGCACGCCCAGGCGATGCGCGACGGGCACAGCAATGTTTTCGAAGGCCTTGATTTCTGGGCGCCGAATCTCAATCTCGTTCGCGATCCTCGCTGGGGACGCGGCCAGGAGTCTTACGGCGAAGACCCGTTCCTGTTGGCGCGCATGGGCGTCGCCTTCGTCACCGGAATGCAGGGAGACGATCCGAAGTACTATCGCGTCATTTCAACGCCGAAACACTACGCGGTGCACAGTGGACCCGAGCCGACGCGCCACACGGCGGACGTGAAGGTGAGCAAGCATGACGAATTGGACACCTACCTGCCGGCATTCCGCGCGGCGGTCACCGAGGGCAAGGCCGGCTCTGTCATGTGCGCCTACAACAGCATTAACGGGCAGCCCGCCTGCGCAAACGAGTTTCTGCTGCAGGACCAGTTGCGCGGCAAGTGGAACTTCCAAGGCTACGTGGTCTCCGATTGCGATGCCGTCGTCAACATCTTCCGCGATCATCATTTTACGAAGACGCAGCCCGAGGCTTCCGCATTGGCCATTCAGCGCGGCCTGGATAACGAGTGCATCGATTTCGCAAAGGTCAAGGACGACCACGATTACAGGGCGTACTACGATGCCTACAAGCAAGGCCTTTTGAAGGAGAGCGAGATCGATACGGCGGTGATCCGGCTCTTCACCGCGCGGATGAAGCTGGGCATGTTCGATCCGCCGGAGATGGTTCCGTATTCGAAGATCGACGAGAAGGAACTTGACAGCGCCGAGCATCGCGCGCTGGCGCACGCTCTTGCCCGCGAGTCCATGGTGCTGCTCAAGAATGACGGCACTCTTCCGCTGAAGCAGGGCGCAATCAAGATTGCGGTCGTGGGGCCTCTGGCCGACCAGACGAAGTATCTGCTCGGCAACTACAACGGCACGCCGTCGCACACCGTTTCGGTGCTTGAAGGACTCAAGGCGGAGTTCCCTCAAGCGCAGATCACCTTTGTGCCGGGAACGCAGTTTCTGCGCACCGATGGAGATATAGTGCCGGAGTCCGCGCTGACTACGCCTGACGGAAAACCGGGACTGACAGTCACGTTCTCCACTGGAGGCGGCTTCATGGACAAGGGCACCGTGTTTGCAACGAAACAGGTGAGCACCGTCGATTTGAAGACGGAGGGCGTTCCTCAGGAGGCCGCGGGCAAGTTTCCGCTTACCGTCACGTGGGAGGGCTTTATTACCGCCCCTGAAACCGGCGAGTACAGTATCGGCGTGCGCGCGAAGGGCAATTCCGTGATGGTCATGGCCGGTGGCAAACCACTTGCAATGGAGTACCTCGACAGTGAACACGCGTCGGCAAAGGCCGGGCACACTCACCTGGAGCAAGGCAAAAAAGCGGCCGTCAGAGTCAGGTATGAGCTGAACGAGAAGGGGCCAGTCGATGCGCAGATGTTCTGGGCGAAGTACGATCCCAGACCTAACCCTGAGGCGGTCACCGCGGCGAAGAACGCGGATGTTGTCCTTGCGGTCCTCGGGATTACCAGCGATCTCGAAGGGGAAAATATGCCGGTCAGCGAGGAGGGCTTCAAGGGCGGCGACCGCACCAGCATTGATCTTCCGAAACCCGAAGAGGCGTTGCTGGAAGCTGTGACGGCGGCGGGAAAGCCCGTGATCCTGGTGCTGGCGAACGGAAGCGCGCTGGCGGTGAACTGGGCCAATGCGCACGTGAACGCGATTCTCGATTCATGGTACGCGGGCGAAGAGGGCGGCGCTGCCATTGCGGAGACTCTATCCGGGAAGAATGATCCCGCGGGCCGGCTGCCGGTGACGTTCTACACCGGAATCGATCAGTTGCCGCAATTCGAAGATTATTCGATGCAGAACCGCACCTATCGCTACTTCAAGGGCAAGCCTCTGTACCCGTTTGGCTATGGCTTGAGCTACACAACGTTCTCGTACACGAATTTGAAGCTCCCGAAGGCTGCGATCCGCGCCGGCGACCCGCTGACGGCAGAAGTGACGGTGACAAATACGGGAAAGCGCGAGGGCGATGAAGTCGCGCAGCTTTACCTCAGCTTCCCGAGCGTGCCTGGTGCCCCGATGCGCGCCCTGCGCGGCTTCAAGCGCGTTCACCTGAACTCAGGTGAATCGCGAAAGGTGAGCTTCGAGCTGAAGGATCGCGATCTGAGCATGGTAAGCGAAGCGGGCGAGCCGATCATTGCGGAAGGCGCCTATTCGGTATCAATTGGCGGTGGCCAGCCGGATACAGGAGCGCCAGCGGCGACGGGGACGTTCCAGGTAGTGGGGACGAAGACGCTGCCTGAGTAGGAACGCCGCGACGCGGTTTGGCGAAGGACTTGTGTAGCCTTTGGCTGCCGCACCGGCTTTTTCAGAAGCAGCGAACAACGTGAGGATGTGACATATGCGGAATTTTTTTCTTTTCTTCATCGCGGCAGTTGTCTCTTGTGCTGCGATTGCGCAGGTTCCTCCTGCTAACGTTCCACTTTCCCCGGGATTTCCCTCAACCTCCCATTGGCGCAACAATCCTGCCGACTGGACAGTGAAGGATGGAGTATTGACCATCAAGTCGGCGGAGAAAACAGACTGGTATGTTGCGCCGACCAACGGTGAGGATGCAGAAAAGTCGCCAATCCTGCTGTTTCCGGGCCCGAAGGATTTCTGGTTCAGCGCGAAAGTCACAGTCGATTTCAAGTCGCGATTCGACGCGGGCGTGCTCGCCCTTTATGCAAACGACAAGAACTGGGTTAAATTCGCCTTCGAGATGTCGAACGAAATGAAGCCGTCGATCGTCACGGTTGTCACGCGCGGACTCTCGGACGACTGTACGGGCGCGGCGATCGAGGGCAACAGCGTCTACATGAAAGTCGTCAAGGCGGGGCAGACGATCTTCTTATATTACTCGGCGGACGGCAAGAGATGGTCGCTGACTCGCGCCCTCAACCTCGGCCCGGAGCAGGATCTGCAATTCGGGTTTTCGTCGCAGTCGCCAACCGGCGGCGGCTCAACAGCTACCTTCTCCGACATCCATTACAAACCAGAGCGTTTGAGGGACTGGAGCGGGGATTAGAGGATGAAGGCCGCGCAGTAGGGGTGCCTTCGATATTTCACTTTGAAGTGCGTTGCTGGAAAGGGAGTTGAACTCATGGTTTCAAAATATCTACGTATTGCTGCTGCTGCAACAGTCATCCTGCTTGCGCTGAGTTGCAGTGCTTCGGCCCAGAACACGCCGGGCATGCCGCCGATACCACCCCAGGTGTTCAAGGCGCAGCCCTTCGTCAGCCCGATCTTCGGCGACAACATGGTCTTGCAGCGCGGCAAAGCCAATACCATCTGGGGCTGGTCAGAACCGGGCGATCACGTTCAGGTACAGATTGGCGAGCAAGCCGCATCTGCCGTCGCGGGAGCGGACCGCCGCTGGCAGGTGACGATTCAGCCGCCTCCCGCTGGAGGCCCCTACATCCTCAAGATCACCGGCCATGAGACCGTGGAACTGCACAACGTTCTGGTTGGCGATGTGTGGCTGTGCGGCGGCCAGTCTAATATGGGCCTGCCGCTCCAGTTTGCGCGCAACGGGGCGGAAGATGTGAAGACTGCCAACTACCCGGAGATACGGTTTTTCTCCGTGGAGGGACATCCTGCCTACCGGCATAACGATGTGATCTCAGGAAACTGGAAGACTGTCTCTCCGGAGACCGCGGGCAGGCTCTCAGCGGTTGGGTATTACTTCGCACGCAAGGTCCAGAACGAGATTCATGTCCCCATCGGCATGGTCGTGGATGCGCTGGGCGGAACGCCCGCCGAGTCGTGGACGAGCGCCGAGGCTCTTCGCCCCCTTCACGATTTCGATATTCCGTTGGCGGAGCTGCAGAGGCTGGCTGCCGAGGGTGCGCCCGAATACGGCAACTACGTGATGCATTGGTATGACCAGTACGACATCGGGCTCAAGGAAAACTGGGCTGCTCCCGATCTGGATGATTCAAGCTGGACGCCTGTTGATATTCCCGGCGGCTTCAAAGAACTTGGTGTGCCCGAGACGCCCGCTCTGGCCTGGTTTCGCAGAGAGATTGTCCTCCCGGATCCGCTGCCCGCGGGGATGCCTCTGCTCTTCCTCGGCTCCATCGAGCGGATGGATACGGTGTACATCAACGGCAAATCGGCCGGCGGCAGCGCATGGGTGGAGAACCCGCGCGTCTATCCCCTCTTTGGCGCGGTGCTCAAACCCGGAAAGAACGTCATCGCGATTCGCGTGCTGAAGACCAAGCCGGACGGCGGATTCCTTGGCAAGCCTGAGGTGTTGCACCTGCTGCTGGGAGACAAAACAAGCATTCCGCTGGCCGGCAAGTGGAAGGGCAAGCTCAGCCTGGATGCACGCCCGCCGCAGCCCCTGCCCATCGCCTACGAGAACTGGCCCGTCATGCCCGCCGTTCTTTATGAGGGAATGCTGAAGCCCATCGCGCCGCTTTCGATCACTGGCGCGCTCTGGTACCAGGGCGAACAGAACTCGCCACGCGGCTTTCAGTACCGCAGAATTCTTCCGGTGATGATCGCCGACTGGCGCAAGCTCTTCGGCCAGGGAGATTTCCCCTTCTACATCGTCAGCCTTCCTGCATTCAAGCCGCACAGCGCGACGCCGGTTGACGGAGATGAGTGGACCGAGACGCGCGAGTCGCAGGCGATCACGGCGGCCAGCGTGCCCAATTCCTGCCTGGCCGTCACCATCGACACAGGCGACGCGGACAACATTCATGCCAAGGACAAGCAGCCCGTGGGCGAGCGCCTGGCCCTGTGCGCGCTGGCAAACCAATATCGCAAGAAGGTCGTTGATTCGGGTCCGACTCTGAAATCGGTCGACCGGCATCCCGGCAAAATCCGATTACACTTCGCGCACACGGACGGCGGCCTGGTGGTGAAGGGAGCGAAGTTGGAAGAGTTCGCCATCGCCGGAGAGGACCGGAAGTGGTACTGGGCCGATGCGCAAATCAAGGGCAAAACAATTATTGTCTCCTCTCCCTTGGTGCCCAACCCCAAAGAGGTTCGCTATGCCTGGCAATCAAATCCGGCGGCGACCCTGTTCAACGGAGCCGGGCTGCCGGCCGGTCCCTTCCGGACCGATACATGGCCCGGCATGACAGATAGCCAGAGACCCTACTGAATGCGTGGGTAAGATGAGAAAGAACCGATTCGTACTACTGGGCGCGCTTGCAGGCATCACATTCCTGTTCGCGCACTCCGATCTGCTGGGGCAGGCGGCTGCTCAAAGCTCACGCGATGTGCTTTGGTACCGCTCTCCCGCTCCCATCTGGGATCATGCTCTTCCCATAGGAAACGGCCGCCTGGGCGCGATGGTTTTTGGCGGAGCAAACTCCGGCAAGAACAATGGAGACGAGCAGTTTTCCCGTCAGAACGCTCCCCTGCTGGATGGATCGCGGACCTCGGGCGCGGATGAACACCTGCAACTGAACGAAACCTCTTTGTGGCAGGGCAGCCGCGCGAACCGCCTGAATCCGCGGGCGCACGAGGCCGTGCCGGAGATTCGCAAGCTGCTGCTCGAGTCGCAAGGGCTCGACGGCGCGAAGATCTCTGCCGCTGAAAAGCTCGTCCAGGACGACATGATCGGCATCCCTCCGGGAATGCCCAGCTACAGCACCTTGGGCGACCTCTATCTGCGCTCTTCCAGCACAGGAACCATCAGCGAGTACCGCCGTCAGCTTGATCTTGACTCCGGCGTCGCGCGAGTGACCTACACGATGAATGGCGTTCGCTATACGCGCGAGGTCTTCGCATCCGTGCCCGACGAAGTGATTGTCGTGCGCCTCAGCGCCGATAAGAAGGACGCCATCAGATACCGGCTCAGCATGGACCGGCCCGCGGACTTCAGTGTCCAAACGCGCGGGCTGGACACCCTCGTGCTGCGCGAAGGGCCGGATCATAAGGACCAGATTCGCTTCGCCGGCGAAGCGCTCGTGTTGCCCACCGGCGGCAGCGTCCATGCGGAAGGCTCCGAGCTTGTCATCGCCGATGCGGACTCAGTCACAATCCTGATCGCGGCAGCCACGGACTACAAAGGCGGACCCTTCGCAGGCGGCGATCCCAAGGCGCAATGCGAGCGCGCGTTGGCGCAGGCGCGGACCCGCAAGGCGGATCAGATTCTCGCCCGGCAAGAGGCCGTCTATCAACCGTTGTTCCGCAACATGGCGCTTCATCTTGGTGCGACGTCCGGCGCTAACGAAGACCTGCCAACCGACGAGAGAGTCAAGCGAGTCAGCGCGGGGGCCGACGACCTCAACTTGCAGGAACTCTATTTCCAGTTCGCTCGCTATCTGCTCATCAGCTCCTCGCGTCCCAACGGATTACCCGCGAATCTACAGGGAATATGGGCCGGGGGCGTCGATAATCCCTGGGGATCGAAGTGGACCATCAACATCAACACCGAGATGAATTACTGGCTTGCGGAACCCGCCGGACTCGGGGAAGCCATGTTGCCCCTGATCAACCTGATCGACGTGGTGCGCACTCCCGCGAGCGGCACGGGAATGAAAGTGGCGCAGGAGTACTATGGAGCGCGCGGCTTTGTGATTCATCACAACACGGACCTGTGGGGCGACGCCGAGCCGATCGACGGATACCAGTGGGGCATCTGGCCGATGGGCGGAGCGTGGCTTTCACTCGATGCGTGGGATCACTATGCGTTCACGCTGGATAAGAAGTTCCTGCGCGATCGTGCGTGGCCCATTCTGCACGATGCTTCCCAGTTCTTTTTGGATTATCTCGTTGACGACGGCTCGGGGCATCTGGTCACGGGGCCGTCGATCTCGCCGGAGAACAGCTATCGCCTGCCGGATGGGAGCGTACATTCGGTAACAATGGCTCCCACAATGGATATCGAGATCCTGCGGGAGCTTTTCACACGCACTCTCGATGCGGGAAAAATCCTGGGCGAAGATGCCGCCTTCCTGAAGCAGGTAGAGAACGCGCGCGGCAAGCTGCCTCCCTTTGCGATCGGCAAGCTGGGTCAACTGCAGGAATGGCAGCGGGACTATGACGAGCCTGAACCTGGGCACCGCCATATCTCGCATCTCTGGGCGCTTTTTCCCGGCACGCAGATCTCCCTTGAGCACACGCCCGACCTGGCCAACGCAGCGCGCGTGTCGCTGGAGCGGCGGCTCGCAAACAGGGGCGGACAGACGGGATGGTCGCGCGCCTGGGTTGTGAATTACTGGGATCATCTGCACGACGGCAAGCAGGCATACGACAGCCTGCAGGTGATGTTTCGGCAGTCCACATTTCCCAACCTGATGGATACACACCCACCAGGCATCTTCCAGATTGACGGCAACCTGGGCGCGGCGAACGGAATGCTGGAAGCCTTGGTTCAGTCGCGTTGGATGCCGGATGCCGTAGAGGTCGAACTCCTTCCCGCATTGCCCAACCAGTGGTACGAGGGTTCCGTCGAAGGAGTCCACATCCGCGGAGGCGCAGTTATCGATATGCGATGGAAGACCGGAAAGATCGTCTCCCTGGAAGTGCACGCGAAGAGTAACGGAGCGATCCGGCTGATTCCGCCGCAAGGGCAAGCTGTTGCCGGCATCCGCACTCCGGCAGGTAAACCGTTGCTCGTGGGAAAAGACGGCGCGATCCGCCTTGTAAGCGGAACGTCGTATGCGATTGCATTCCGCTGACGCTTCAACTATGTTTCATTTGGAGCGTAGTGACTCGATCATCCTGAAGTCGAACTACGCGCGTAATACCCGCGCTAAGAAAGGGGAATACCCAACCATGGTCCGTTTTTCTGCTTTGCTTCCCACGCACATTACAAAACCTGCCGTCTTTCGCATCCTTTCCCTCACGGTCCTGTTGGCTATGTTCTCTACCGCCAGCAGCGCCGTGGCTCAGATGCCCGGCCAGGATAGGCCTGGCCTGGCGCCCGTTGCGGCGCAGCAGTCCGAGCATGGATTTCATGCCACGGTGGGTTCCGAGGCGCTCGACATTACCGTTTGCGGCGACTCGGTGATCCACGTGCTGGCCAGGCCCGACGCGGAGGCGCAGAGCGGGCCGAAGCCCTGGATGCTCGATGCCAGCCAATCCTGCGCAGGCGCTCCCTTTCAGTTCACTCAGGATACGAAGTCGGCTGTGCTCAAGACGGACAAGATTGAGGTGAGCTTAAATCTTGAGCGTGGCAATCTGAATTTTCGCACGGTGAAGGGAGATAGGCTGCTGGGTGAGGGATACAGCTTGCCCCGCACCTATGAGCCGGTACAACTGAATGGCGAGAGCACTTATCGAGTCACTGATCGCTTCTCTCCAGTGCTGGCGGAGGCGCTGTATGGGCTTGGGCAGCACCAGAGCGGTCTCTTCAACTATCGCGGCGCAACCGTCGAATTAGGCCAGGACAACACCGACGTGGCGATTCCTCTGCTGATTTCGAGCAAAGGCTATGCGCTGATGTGGAACACGGCCGCCCTTACTTACGTCGACAATCGCTTTCCGCTCGATCTGACGTTCAGCTCCATCGCCGGCAAGTCGGATGATTACTACTTTCTTTACGGTCCTGAGATGGATACGATCATCCACGAGTACCGCGGCCTGACCGGCCATGCGCCGATGCTGCCCAAGTGGTCCTACGGCTTCTTCCAGTCCAAGGACCGCTATGTTTCGCTCGACGAGATCGCCGGCATCGCGCAGCGCTATCGCGCGGAGCACATTCCGCTGGACGCGATGGTGCAGGATTGGTTCTGGTGGAAGAACGAGGGCGATCCGGAATTCAACGACAACTTCCACGATGTGCCGAAGGATCTCGATGCTCTGCACAAAGAGAATGTGCATACCATGATCTCCGTCTGGGGCATGCTCGATCCGAAATCCGAGACCTACAAGACGCTGGACGCAAAAAAACTTCTCATCCCCGGCGCGCATGTCTACGATCCCAGCAACGTCGAAGGGCGCGACATCTATTGGAATCGCCTGCCCGGCAAGCTGCTTGCGCAGGGATGGGACGCCTTCTGGCTTGATAGCGCTGAGCCGGAAGAGTTTTGGCCGCACATGGGCGACGCCATCCTGCGCAACAAGCAGTTGGCCATCGGCAACGGAGCCGAGTACACCAATGTATTTCCGCTGCTGCACACGCTTGGCGTGCAGGATCATTGGAAGGCTGAAAACGGCGGCAAGCGCGTCTTTCTGCTTACACGCTCCGCATTTCTCGGCCAGCAGCGCGTCGGCGCGACGGTGTGGTCGGGCGATGTCTACGGCAGCTATTGGGGACTCTCGCATCAGGTGGCTGCCGGGCTGAACTTCGCCTTGTCGGGGTATCCCTATTGGACGACGGACATCGGCGGCTATTGGCCGCCCCACGACAATCCGATCGCCGATCCCGCCTTCCAGGAACTTTATGCGCGCTGGTTCGAGTTCGGAACATTCTGTCCTATCTTCCGTACCCATGGCCATCGCCCCCACAACGAGTTGTGGAGCTACGACAAAGTTGAGCCCACGCTGATTCGCTACGACAAGCTGCGCTATCGCCTGATGCCGTATATCTACTCGCTGGCATGGAAGGTCTCGAACGAGGATTACACCATCCAGCGCCCGCTGGTTATGGATTGGCGCACGGACGAGAAGACATGGAATATCGGCGACGAGTTTATGTTCGGTCCAGCCATCCTGGTCAATCCAGTGCTGAAGGCCGACGCCACGCATCGCGGCGTCTACCTGCCGGCCTCGCCCGCATGGTACGACTTCTGGACCGGAGCGGCGACGCCCGGTGGACAGGAAATCGAAGCGGATGCGCCGCTCGATCGTATGCCGCTCTACGTGCGCGCCGGATCCATCCTTCCGATGGGGCCGGAAATCGAATACGCCGCGCAGAATCCCGGCGGCCCCATCGAGCTTCGCATCTATCGCGGAGCCGACGGCCAATTCAACCTCTACGACGATGCGGGCGACAGCTACGACTACGAGAAGGGTCAGCATTCCGTGATTTCCCTTCGCTGGAACGACAGCGACGCACTCCTCACCATCGGCGCGCGCGAAGGCACTTATCCCGGAATGATCGAGACGCGCGCGTTCCGGATTGTCCTGGTGGGAAGCGCGCGCGGGACCGGCGTTGAAGTGACGGGTAAAGCTGACAAGGAGATCACCTACGATGGCAGGGAGACCAAGGTAAGCCTTCGTTAACTGAAAGCAATGGCCTGGGCTGACCCGCGCGAATCAGCCCAGGCCATTTTTATTGCGCGCATATAAGTCTTTTCGGCACGACTGAAGTCGTGCCCTGATACAAAGCTGCCGGTTGAGGCTCGTGGTTCCCATCCTTGAATCAAAGAACGATTCAAGGATAGGGCCCCCGGCGACTTAACTGACCATGAACCACTGTGCAGTTACTTATCCGTCAGCGCCTCCACGCCGGGCAGCTTCTTGCCCTCTAAAAACTCAAGCGAAGCCCCGCCGCCGGTGGAGATATGGGTGATCTGATCGGCTACGCCGGCCTGGTTGATCGCCGAGACCGAATCGCCGCCGCCGATGATGGAGATGGCTGCGCGGTTCGCCGCTACGGCATGGGCGATGGCGTTGGTGCCCACGGCGAAGCGGGGAAACTCGAAGACGCCTGCCGGGCCATTCCAAACAATTGTCCGCGCCGTCGAAACTACTTCCTCAATTGCCGCGATAGACTTGGGACCGATGTCCAGCCCCTGCCAGTCAGCCGGGAAGTTGACCGAACAATCCCATGGCTGAGTGTTCGCGTCCGCCGCGAACTTGTCAGCCAGGATGTTATCGACGGGCAGCAGCAGGCGAACGCCCTTGGCCTTAGCCTTATCGAGCGCCGCCTTGGCCATGTCGATCTTGTCTTCCTCTACAAGCGACTTACCGGTTGTAACTCCCAGCGCGCGCTGGAAGGTGTAAGCCATGCCGCCGACGATAACTAACGTATCGACCTTGTCGAGCAAGTTATCGATCACGTCGATTTTTCCGGAGATTTTGGAGCCGCCGATGATCGCCACAAAGGGCTTTTCGGGATTTTCCAGAGCCTTGCCGAGGTAAGTAATCTCCTTTTCCATCAGCAGGCCGGCGACGGCTGGCTTTAAGAAATGAGTGATGCCCTCGGTGGAGGCGTGGGCGCGATGCGCGCTGCCGAAGGCGTCGTTGACATAGACGTCTGCCAGCGAAGCCAGCGCCTTGGAAAAGGCAGGATCGTTGGCTTCCTCTTCGGGGTGAAAGCGCAGGTTTTCCAGCAGCAGCACCTGACCGGATTCAAGCTGCTTCGCCATCTCGCTGGCCACTTCGCCAATGCAATCCGGCGCAAAGGCCACGTTCACTTCCTCGCCGAGTTCCTTGATGAGCAGTTCGCGCAGGCGGTCGACGACCGGGCGCAGCGAGTACTTGGGATTCGGTTTGCCCTTGGGGCGGCCCAGGTGCGAGGCCAGAATCACCTTGGCCTTGCGGCGCAGGGCGTAGATGATGGTGGGCAGCGTGGCCACAATGCGGGTGTCGTCGGTGATCGTCGCGCCGTCTTCGGTGAGCGGGACGTTGAAATCGACGCGGATGAAGAGCCGCTTGTTGGCCAGTTCGATGTCGCGAATGGAGAGCTTGGGCATTGCATGAACCTTTCTACATTGAACAGTGAACACGGTGAAGAAGTGAAGAGCTATGTACCGGCGGAGGTTTCCGCGATCACGGCTTCCATTTCGATCTCCGCGCACCACTTGGGGCTGAGCAGCGCGGCGACGATCATGGTGGAGGCAGGGCGAATCGTGCCGAAGTACTCGCCGTGGACGCGGCCCACGGCTTCCCAGTCCTCGGCATGCGCCAGATAAATTCTAGTGCGGACGACGTCCTTGAAGGAAGCGCCGGCTTCGGCGAGGGCCGTCGCTGCGATCTCGAAGATGCGGCGGGTCTGGCCGGCTGCGTCCTGATCGTCTGCGCCGACCGGGCCGGTTCCGGAGAGGTGAACGGTGTTGCCAATGCGGACGGCGCGGGAGAAGCCGATGATGGGTTCGTAGGGCGAGGTGCCGCTGATATTTTTGCGCATAGTAGTTTTCAGGGATCAGGGATCAGAGATCAGGGATCAGGGCGTCTTTCTGTTCCCTGTTCCCTGATCCCTGTTCCCTGGTTCAGTTACAGTCCCTTCGCGGCCAGGAAGCCGATCAGGTCAACGACGCGGCTGGAGTAGCCCCACTCGTTGTCGTACCAGCTCAGCACCTTGACGCTCTGCCCCACTACCTTGGTCAGCGGAAGATCGACGATAGAGGAGAGCGCGTTGCCCTTGTAGTCGGAGCTGACCAGCAGGTTGGAGTCAACGCCCAGAATTCCCTTGAGCTCGCCCTTGGAAGCTGCCGTGAAGGCGGCGTTCAGGGCCTCGGCCGTCGTCGGCTTCTCGCTGATGAAGGTCAGGTCAACGATGGAAACGTTGGGCGTGGGAACGCGGATGGCGAAGCCGTCCAGCTTGCCGGCGGTCTCAGGAATGACCAGCTTGAGAGCTTTGGCGGCGCCGGTCGAGCTGGGAATCATGCTCAGCGCGGCGGCGCGGGCGCGGCGCAGGTCCTTGTGCGGGAAGTCGAGGATGACTTGGTCGTTGGTGTAGCTGTGGATGGTGGTCATGATGCCGGAAACGAGGCCGCAGGTTTCCAGAATGACCTTGACCACCGGCGCCAGACAGTTGGTGGTGCAACTGGCGTTGGAGATGATGTTGTCCTTGGCCGGGTCATACTTGTTCTGATTGACGCCCAGCACCATGGTGATGTCTTCGTTGGAGGCCGGTGCGGAGATGATGACCTTCTTCACGGTCGCGCCCAGGTGCGCCTTCGCCTTGGCGCCGTCGGTAAAGTGGCCGGTGGACTCGACGACGATCTGCGCGCCGACGGAAGCCCAGTCCAGCTTGGCGGGGTCGCGCTCGGCCCAGACCTTGATCTTCTTGCCGTCCACGGTGATGAAATCTTCGCCCGCCGTGATCTCGTTCTTCAGGTTGCCCAGGATCGAGTCGTACTTGAGCAGGTGCGCCAGAATCGCCGGGCTGGTCAAGTCGTTGACGGCGACAAAATCAATCTCCGGGTTGCCTAGCGCGGCGCGTAATACGTTGCGGCCAATCCGGCCGAAGCCGTTGATGCCAACCTTAACTGCCATGTCTGTGTTCTCCTTCGTAGCCGGTACGGCTATGGTTTTGAGCTTGTTGAGGATACTTCGAGTGGCGTCTTCGAGTCGCCGGCTGAAATCCGCACGGCGGGCAATTCCACCAAACTCATGATCGTAACATTGCAGGGACCCGAAGACGAAATCAAAACGCGTTTCGCCCGGTTTTTTGCGGAACCTCTTGCATCGATAGTGTGCCCTTTCAGATACAGGATCGTATGTGACGCAGTGCACACCCTTGCCCCACCCTCGGCAACTGTGGTATTCCGGTATCAATACGTATTTGTTGAAGGGCTCATGAGCAGACGGTCCAGGCACAATCCCAATACCTCCGAATCCACCGGCAAAATCGGCCAGGAACTCCCATCGAATCAACTGCGTCCCCTGGTTCCGCTCTATCCTGAGGATGCCCAGCCTGCGCGCGCGCCGCGGCCAGCGGAAGCACGGCGTCAGCCAGCCGCTTCCGTTCAGTTGCAGGCGGAAGCGCGCCCCGTCGAGCCGCGTCCCGCACGGCAGGAACGGCAACCAAGGCCCGACGCGCCCGCCAAACAGCGCCCCAGGCCGGAGTGGAATGAACCGGCCGACTCCGGGCGCCTGGAGCTGGAAACCCAGCCGGAGATCTCCTCCGCGGTTCCTCAGGAGCCGGAGGAGGCCGAGCGCTCGCCTCTGGCTCCCAAAGGCTTCGTGGTGCTGGCCATCGGTTTGCCCGGCTCCGGCAAGACGACCTGGTTCCGGCGGCGCGGCGTCACCCCGCTGTCGAGCGACCTGCTGCGCAACATTCTCTTCGACGATGTCGAGGAGCAGCGCTATCAGGGCCTGGTCTTTTCCACGCTGCGGTCGCTGCTGCGCGCAAGGCTGATCGCCCGCATGCCGTTGAATTACGTGGACGCCACCAACCTCAGCAGCCATGAGCGCAGCCAGTGGATCAAGATGGCCAAGAGCTTCGGCTACGAGGTGCAGGCGGTCTTCTTCGACGTGCCGCTGGAGGTCTGCCTGGAGCGCAACAGCAAGCGCGACCGCTCGGTCAGCGAGGACGTGATGCGCAAGATGGCCGAAAAGCTCAAGCCGCCGGTCTTCGAAGAAGGCTTCGCCAAAATCACCGTGGTAAGGGTGAAGAGCGCGGGGTGAGCGGCACTGAACGAAGCGCAATTTGTGTCAGGTCTCAATTTCAGCCGTGTCGGAGAGACTTGAAACGCGCAAATGGTATGCCATATCCTCCAGGAGTATCGAGTGCACAGAACGCAACTGATCAGGCAAGCTGTGATAGTAATGGGCGTGGCTTGTCTTATCGTTGTATATAATTTGGCCCCGTATTGGACACAGAAGATTAATTGGCTTCCCAAGACACGGATGGGACAAATAATCCTGACATTTCTATTTTTAGGAGCCTTTCTCGTTTATTGCTTATTAGTTGGGTAATTGCACTTTTTGAGATACAGCCGACTTTTCAGTCGCTCCAGCCCCTATTTCATTCCAACAGTGAGGATTTCTCCGTGACCGCTTCCCAAGTAAATTCCCCCACAATTGAACCGTGGCTGCGCGGAACCCACGCCGAGGTTCCAGCGGTGGGTCGCGCGGTGTTGCACGCGCTCGAACTGGCTCTCGAAGACCTGACCAAATGGACCGCTGGACTAACCAACGCCGAGATTCACAGCCAGCCGCTTGGGCTGACCTCGGTTGCCTTTCATTTGCGCCACATCGCCCGCTCAACCGACCGGCTACTGAGTTACGCGGAAGGGAAGCAGCTTTCGGCAGATCAGTTGGCTGCGCTCAAAGCCGAACAAGCCGGTGAGGAAACATTGGCCGCCCTCCTGGCCGAAGTGGAAGCCTCTTTCAGCAACGCCGCCGGCCGGGTACTCGAGTTAGCTTCGGCTGACTTCGACACCTTCCGCGTCGTAGGCCGCAAACAGTTGCCCACCAGCATCGGCGGCGCGCTCGTTCACGTGGCCGACCACACCCAGCGCCACGTGGGCCAGGTAGTGACAACGGCCAAAGTCCTGAAGGCGTTACGGAGCTAACCGGCCACTATTCGCCCACTATCGAGTCCGCGATGTGCCCCATCTTTTCCTGCTTGGTGCGCACATAATCCGCGAAGCTCTCCTGCGTCTCAACCTCAGCCGAGACGCGCTCGACCACCGCTATCCCCGCGGACTCCAGCGCCGCCACCTTCTCCGGGTTGTTGGTGATCAACCGGACCGCCTTCACGCCCATCAGCTTGAGCACTTCGGCGGGTAGCTCGTAGGCGCGGCAGTCGGCGGCAAAGCCCAGCTCGACGTTGGCCTCGACCGTATCCATGCCCTGATCCTGCAATTCATAAGCGCGCAGCTTGGCCATCAGGCCGATGCCACGCCCCTCCTGCTGCTCGTAGAGCAGAATGCCCGCACCCTCGGCGGCGATCTGCCGCATGGCCAGCTCCAGTTGCAACCGGCAATCGCAGCGCAGAGAGCCAAAAACATCCCCGGTGAGGCACTGCGAGTGGATGCGCACCAGCGGAGGCGTGGAGTACACGTCGCCCATCACCAGCGCCACCAGCCCCTCCACCTCGCTGCTCTTGATCTCGTAGCTTGCCGAATTCGCCGGACCGCCGTCCCCGTTCCGCTTCGGCAGCGTCCCGCTCTCGTCGCAGGGGCGCGGCGCAGTCAGTACGCCTTCGAAGCCCAGAATGCGGAAGACTCCCCAGCGTGTGGGAAACTCCGCCTCGGCAATCTTCTTCACGTTTGCAAATCCCATGCGTCTATTTTACTTGGCGCGGGGATGGGGAGATCGGCGCGGGCCGAGCCTGATCGCTTACCATAACTTTGCCGGAGCTTTCATGCGCGACCACCTGGCTACACTGCTCGAAGATTTCCGCCGCTACGGCCGCCAGATCGCCGTCGTTCGCTTCCAGGGCAACCGGCGGCGCGCAACCACCTACGGTGAGCTGGCTCGGCTGGCGGGGCGCTTTGCCGCTCTTCTTGCCCAGCGCGGGATCGGATCGGGCGACCGTGTTCTGCTGTGGGGGGAAAACAGCGCCGAGTGGATCGCCGCCTTCCATGGCTGCCTACTGCGCGGCGTGCTGGCGGTGCCGCTGGACGCCTACGGAAGCGCCGAGTTTGCCCAGCGCGTGGCCGCCGACGTGTGCCCCAAACTGGCGGTCGGCGATGCGCTGCTGCTTCATCAACTGCCTTCGGAATGGCCGCGTCTCTCTTTTGACGACTGGCCCAGCGCGTTGCCCGCTGAAGAGGCCGGTCCCATTACGGGGCTCTCGCGCCAGACACCGCTCGAAATTCTCTTCACCTCCGGCACCACCGGCGATCCCAAGGGCGTGGTGCTGACCCACGGCAACGTGCTGGCCAGCGTGGAGCCGATCGAAGCGGGAGCGCAGCCCTATATGCGCTGGGAGCGCTTGCTGGCGCATCCGCTGCGCATCTTCGACACGCTGCCTTTGAGCCACGTCTTTGGGCAGACGATGGGGCTCTGGGTGCCTCCCATCTTTACCGCACAGGTTCACTTCGAGAGCCGTCTGGTGGCCGCGCGGCTCGTCGAGACGATCAAGCGCGAGCGCATCAGCGTGCTGGCCGCGGTGCCGCGTGTGTTGGCGCTGCTGAAGACGCATCTGGAAGCCACTCTGCCCGGCCTGGCGGAGCGCGTGGCCGCGTCGCAGAAGAAGATGAGCGTGCCGTATCGCTGGTGGCGCTTCCGCGACGTGCACAGCGCCTTCGGCCTGAAGTTCTGGTCGGTAATCTCAGGCGGCGGCGCTCTGCCGGGGCCGCTGGAGCAGTTCTGGAACTCGCTGGGGTTGGTGGTGGTGCAGGGCTACGGAATGACGGAGACTTCGGCGCTAATCACGCTGAATCACCCTTTCCATGTCGCCCATGGGACGATCGGCAAACCGCTGCCGGGGCGCGAGGTGAAGCTGGGGCCGGACGGCGAAGTGCTGGTGCGCGGTGAGTCGATCTCGCACGCGACCTGGTCCGGCGGAACCATGCAGCCGCGCACGGAGGAGTGGCTGGCCACCGGCGACCTGGCCGAGAGCGGGCCGGGCGGCGATCTGCGCTTCCTGGGGCGCAAGAGCGAGGTGATCGTGACCGCCGCGGGGATGAACCTGCACCCCGAGGATCTGGAAGCGGCCATCGAGCAGGAGCCGGGTGTGACGGCCTGCGCGGTGGTGGCGATGGAGACCTCCTCCGGGCCGGAGCCCTGCGCAGTGCTGGCTATGCGCGGTCACGGCGATGGGGCTGCACAGGCCATCGAGCGCGCCAACCAGAGGCTGGCGGAGTTCCAGCAGTTGCGCCGCTGGGTGCTGTGGCCGGAGCCGGACCTGCCGCGAACCTCGACCGGCAAGGTCAGGCGCAAGGCAGTCTCGGCCTGGCTGGCCGGAATCCAGGCCGCTGGCGCCCAGGCCTACACCGGCGAGGCTGCGACAGTCGGTGCCTTTGGTGCCTCGTCGGACTGGCTGCTCAAGCTGATCGCTGAAATCACCGGCGAAGCGCCGCGCGGCGTCGGAGACGAACTGCGGTTGAGCGAAGATCTGCTCCTCGACAGCCTGGGCCGGGTACAACTGGCGGCGGCTCTGGAAGAGCGGCTGGGGATTGCGCCGGAGGGGGGGCTACTGGAAGAAGCGCGCACGCTGGGCGAGCTGCGCAGCCTGGTGGCCGGCGAGGCCAAGGACGCGCGGAGTGGGTGGACTCCCACCCTTGCGACAGAAGAAAATCGCAAGGGTGGGGCACGGAGTCTTGATAGCAGTCGAAATGAAAGCGTCCGTGCCCCATCCTTTCCACGCTTTTCTGCGGAAAGGGTGGGAGACCATGAACCTCAGCCCATCGCCGATCATCATGAGTCTCAGCCGGAGAGCGGTGCCGCGCCCGAACACTGCCTCTACCCGCGCTGGCCGTGGCTCGCGCCCTTCCAATGGCTTCGCGTAGCCTTTATCGAGACGGTCGAACGGCCGCTGGTCTGGCTGCTCGCCGCACCGCGCGTCGTCGCGCCCGAGTTGCCGGCGGACGCCGAGCCGCTGCTGATCGTCGCCAACCACGTGACCGCCTATGACGGACCGCTGCTTCAGTTCGCTCTGCCCGGGCCGCTCCGGCGGCGGATAGCCGTGGCGATGGCCGGGGATATGCTGGAGGATTACCGGCACTTGCAGAATCCGGAGCGCCCGCCTGGGCAACTGGATTTTTATCTGCCCGGTCCGCTGATCTGGCTGCTGCTGACGGCGCTCTTCAACGTCTTCCCCTTGCCGCGGCGGCGCAATTTTCAGCGTAGCTTTGCTCACGCCGGCGCGGCGCTGGATCGCGGATACAACGTGCTGGTCTTCCCCGAAGGCACACGCTCGGCCGAGGGCTCTCTGGCGCGCTTCCGTGGCGGAATCGGCCTGCTGGTCAAGCAGTCGGGAGTCCGTGTGCTGCCGGTGGGCCTGCGCGGGCTGGGCGAGCTGAAGGCCGCGCGCCGGGGCTGGTTCCGCTCCGGCAGGATCGAGGTTCACGTCGGGCAGCCCATTCGCTTTGCGCCAGAGGAAACAGAAACGGCCATCACCGAGCGCCTCCACGCCGAGGTCAACCGGTTGCTGAACGGCTGAGCCTCCGCGAACCCCGCTAGCCCCGCTGACAAGCTGCCCCGCCGAAGTGCTATCCTCACAGCGTAATGCACGGTCTCTCCCTGCTCGAATTTGTCGCCGTGGGCCTGCTCATTCTGGCCAACGCCTTCTTTGTGGCCGCCGAGTTCGCCCTGGTCTCCATCCGTGACACCCGCATCGAGCAGATGCTCGCCGCCCAGGTTCCCGGAGCGCGCGCCGTTCGCCGCCTGCAACGCGATCTGGACGACTTTCTTCCCGCCGTGCAGCTCGGCGTCACGCTCTGCTCGCTGGCTCTGGGCTGGATCGGCGAACCGCTAGCCGCCTCCGTCTTTCTAGGCTGGATCGACGCTCTGCCCCAGCCCCAGGTCCACGCCCATGCTTATGCCCACGTGGCCGCCGTCGCCGCCGTCGCGCTTGGCTTCGCCCTCATCACCTACTTCCACGTGGTGGTCGGTGAACTGGTGCCCAAGTCGCTCGCCCTGCGCCGCGCCGAGGCCCTCGCCGTCGCCGTGGCGCCGCCCATGCTCTTCTTCATGGCCCTGGCCCGTCCCGCCGTGCGCCTTCTCAAGGGCTCGGCCGCCGTCATCCTGCGCGGCTTCGATATTCCCATGACCGAGCGCGCCCAGGTCCACTCCCCCGAGGAGCTCAAGCTGATCGCCACCGCCGCCCGCCGCCTCGGCGTTCTGCCCGCCTTCCAGGAGACGCTTATTCACCGCGCTCTTGAATTGGATGACGTGCCTGTCCGCGAGATCATGACCCCGCGCCAGAAGATTTTTTCCCTGCCTTCGAATCTTCCCATCGAAGCGGCCAGCGCCCAGGTCATCGAGCGCCTCCACTCCCGCGTTCCCGTCTACGACGAAACCCGCGGCCCCGAGCACATCGTCGGCGTCGTCTACTCCAAAGACCTCGCCCGCCTGATCTTCTACCGCTCAGGCCTTCAGAGTCACCCGCAAAAAATGGGTGGCCCAGGTCTGCCGGGGTCCCCACGGACAGGTCTTAGTCCGTGGGGTGGAGATCTGGATTTTCAGACCTGGGAAACGCAGAACCTTCGCGCAACCCCATACGTAGAACTCAACCTCCGCCAAATCATGCGCGACGTGCTGGTCGTCCCTGAGACCAAGAGCGTCCTCGACCTGATCCGCGACTTCCAGCAGCGCCGCCGCCAAATGGCCATCGTCGTTGACGAGTACGGCTCCACGGTCGGCCTGGTCACCGCCGAGGACGCCATCGAGCAACTGACCGGCGAACTGCAAGACGAGTTCGACTCGCCCGCGCTGCCCGTCCTGACCACCACGAGCGGCGCGCTGCTGATGGATGGCGGTGTCAACCTGCGCGACCTGGAAACCCAGATGCAATGGGATCTTCCCCGCGACGGCGGCGTAGAAACTCTGGCCGGCTTTTTCCTCATGCGCCTCGGCCACATTCCCAAGGAAGGCGAATTCATTACCCAAGATGGCCGCCGCCTGACCGTCGTCGAAATGGACAACCGCCGCATCGCCAAAATTCGCGTCGAGCCGGTGGAGGAAGAGCCTCTGTCCGCATCCGATCCGGTCGTGAAGAACTGAACCGGCAGGCGGGTGGTCCAAGTCTGATCATTCATAAATCTGGGTGGCCCAGGTCTCGATTCTGAGACCTGGGAGACGATGAACTTCAACCGGCATCGTTTAAAGAGGTATTATCTCGGTGATGGGAACCTGGAACTTCAGTTACGGCGGGTGGCCCCGGTCCCGGTAAGATTACCAAACCACGCTGAGGGTGCCCCCGGTCCCTCGCTTTTGGGGACCGGGGATGGAAGCCATGCTGCCCAAACCGCCCCCGGTTGGAGTCTTCTCGCAGTGTATGAAAGGCGAGCGCATCCGTTATCAGCAAACAGGGGAGTTTCACTTCCTCACCTTCGGCTGTTTCCGCCGTCGGGCCTACCTGTCGACGGGCGCGGCGATGGAGCTTTTTGAAGATGCGTTGGAGACGGGCGCCCCAGGTCCCGCCTTTGGGACCTGGGATGCCACGAACCAGGACCGGCGATTCCCCCTGACAACTGACCAATGATAGTCAGAAATCTTCGTGAAAATTTCGCATCTTACCCCTGTTTCTGATCTCTTTCCTCCGATTCACCTTTTTTTTAATGACGGATATGCAGCCGATTCACAGAAAGTGAACAGCTGCACGGCACCAAATACACAAAAACTGAACAGCTACAGATCACCACTTTGCCCGAAACCGATAACCTGTAGCTGCTCAGTTCGGGGGTAAACCGGCTGACGATAGCTTCACAGTTATGAAAAAATGGTGACCTGTAGCTTCCGCTTTTAATCGCCCAAACTGATCCCTGACCCCTGAACCCTGATCCCTGATTTATCGTTGTACCAGCCCCATGAAGTCGATCCTCACCCGCCTCGCGCTCACCCTTCCGGTCGTTTGGCTGGTGGTCTCGCTGGTCTTTCTGCTCATTCACCTGGTTCCCGGCGACCCCATCCAGCAGATGCTTGGCGAGGGCGCAACTCCAACCGACACAGCAACTTTGCGCCATCAATACTTCCTCGATCTGCCGCTCCCGCAACAGTACGTGCGCTATTGGGCGGACGTTCTGCATGGCGATCTGGGCAACTCGATTCGCCTGCACGACACCGTGGCGCACCTGATCGCCGCGCGCTACCCCTACACTCTGGCTTTGACATTGACAGCATTGGGGTTAGGGCTGCTGTTGGCGCTGCCCGCCGGCATCCTCGCCGCCGTGAACCGGGGACGCTGGCTCGACCAACTGCTCTCGGTCGTCAGTCTCTTCGGCCTCTCCGTGCCGGGTCTGGCGCTGGGCCCGGTGTTGATTCTGGTCTTCTCGATCAGCCTCGGCTGGCTTCCCGTCTCCGGCGCGAACTCCGGCGGAAGCGCCTCAATCGATTGGCGTTATCTTGTTCTTCCGTCGATTGCGATGGGCGCATCGCTGGCCGCTATTCTGACTCGCATGGTGCGCACCGCGATGCTGGAAGAACTGGGCCAGGATTACATCCGGACAGCCAGGGCCAAAGGCCTCAGCGAGACCGCCGTCGTCTGCCGCCATGCGCTGCCCAACGCGCTGGTCCCCATCATCACCGTCGTCGGCTTGCAGTTCGGCGCGCTGCTGGCTGGGGCGATTGTGACCGAAACCATCTTCAGCTGGCCGGGCCTCGGCCGCCTCACGGTCAGCGCCATCTCCAATCGCGACTATGCGCTGGTGCAGGGCTGCCTGCTGTCGATCGGCCTGACTTACGTGCTCGTCAACCTGCTGACCGATGTAGTTTATCGCTGGGTGAATCCGAGGATGCGGGGATAATCAGCAGTAGGAAGACCAAAAACCCCGCCCCAGCCGCGTCCGAGCAATCCTCGAACGGCGGTTGGGGGCGGAGTTTTGTGGCTGATTTGCCCGCGATCCTACGGGCAACTACCTTGTCTTCATTTCTTTACAGGCGTCCGGCCCAGTTGCTTTTTCGGGCCGGCTATCGCTGCATGGACCAAGTTGAGCTCCTTCTTGGGCAGAAAGATGGGGGAGCCCGGCTTGATGATCGTCACCGTCTGGAAGTCGCTGGCGGAGATGATCGGGTAGCTGTAGCCGTTGGTGGAGCGGGTCGAGGCCGCGATCTGGAAGAGATAGGCGCAGGTTACGGGAGGAACCCAAACGGCGGGAGAGGCTGGCCGGGTATCCGACTGAACACCTTGCCAATTGTGCGCGGGATTGGCGTGAGCGGCGTAACTATCGCTGTAGATCGGCGGGTTGGAGACGTTCCCGTGGCCCCACTCTGCAATCAACGAGATAGCAAGTAGATCGCCCTCGGGATCATACGCCTCAAACTGCAGTTGCACGCCATCGGTCGGCGAGGTCAGAGTGACAAATGCGCACGGCGCCACCGCAACGCCACCATGGAGAACATTGATCAGGTCCACAATCGGCGGCTGGTTGTCCAGCGCCAGCGTCAACCACTGCGCGGCGACGCCGGAAGGCAGCGCAACCGCGTGGTTCGCGGCGTTGAAGAAGCTGATCTGGAATTGATGCACGCCGTCCGGCTCCGCCGCTGTCGTCCACTGGAAGAGCAGGTTCTGGATGGTGTAGGGGAGGGTGGGATCGACCATCGGGTAGTGGCCGCTGGCGTCCGGGCCAAAGGATTGCCAGACGTCGTTGACGCCCACAATCTCGAAATTCGCCCAGGACTGCAGGATGAGGCTGGCGGGAGCGGCCGCGGCCGCGGCGGCAGTGGCGCCATAGCGGTGGCTGACCTGATACTTCCGCGCTCCATGCGCATAGAGATGGGTCAAGGTAGCGACGTTGCCGATCAGATTCAGCGTGCCGCAAAACGACGCGTGATCAGGGTTGAGGTAGTAGGGCATGGTGATGGTGCAGTAACCGTCGGATGCAATTTCACCCACGCCGACCAGGCCTACCGCCGCAATCACCGGGCCAACCACGCCGGACTGATGGAAGCCAGGCCCGCAGGCCAGCATAATCGAGTTGAGATTGGAAAAATCTCCCAGTGCGTTCGCGGGCAATTCGTCTTCGACGCCTCCCATAGTGCCCATCATCAATCCGAAGTCGATGACAGGGGCCGGGCCGGCCGGATCGATGGGGTCAATGCCCAGATCCGAGAGAGCAAACGCGACCTGCCACTGCCGGTGGGGAACGGCCGCGTTCAACGACGGTCCAAAGCCGCTTTGCAGCTGCGAGGCGATGACCTGCCCTGGGGGCACCCCAGTCTCTGTATTCGGACCGAGCACATACACCATGGTTAGGTTGTTGAGGCTGCCCTGAATGATGCCAAAGGCCTTGTCGCGATGTGCGTCGATAACGCCGTTGCCATTGATATCCACGATGAACTGAAAGTAGTCGTTGATGTTGGCTACGCCGGCCTGCCCCGTCATGTCGAGGCCGAGGTATAGATGGGTGGCATCGTTCTGAACCATCATGGTTCCGAGAGGGACGGGCATGGATGCGGCTGCTGACCATTCGGCCGCTGTCAGCAAGCCGGTCAATGGCGGGGGGGTGGACAGAGTCCAAGTGCTGCGAATCTGGGTCATTTGACTCTCCAATACTGCGTGTTCGGTCTTGCGTTGGGGGAATCCGCACTCAAGCCCTGCGATCTTGCTTGCAGTGGAGGAGCGGGGAGGGGAAGTTCGCGTTGCACGCTTCATCAGATTGCCCTGCCGTGGTTCGAGGTCAGGGGTATAGGCCATCCCGAATCAGTCGTAATAGGTGTAAGGACTGAACCGGGATGGCGGCTGGTTTTTATAGTGCTGCGGGAGCCAGCTTGATCGCCCGGCTTGATGGAGCAAGCGAGGCTAACTCCGGCAACGCTTGATAGTGAGGCCGTGGAGGGAATCGTTACATTTTAAGGTGAATTATTTTTGCCTTGAACTCGCCGTCCTTGTTGACTTTGAGCAGGCCCACCGTGACCGGCAGCTTGAAGCGGCGTGGGCCGCAGGAGCCGGGATTGAAGTAGAGCACGCCCTTGCGAACGTCGAAGTTGGGTAGATGCGTGTGGCCGAAGAGCACGGCGGCAAACTTTCCCGCCGCCGGGTCCAGGTGCAGCAGCTTCAGATCGTGCAGCATGTAGACGTATCGGTCCGCGATAAGCACGACTTCGGTCTCCGGCAGCTCGCTCGATGGGCCTTCGCGGTCCACGTTGCCGCGCACCGCGGTGACTGGCGCGATCTTGCCCAGTTCCTTGAGCACCGAAATGTCGCCCACGTCGCCCAGATGCAGGATGCGCTCGACACCTTTCAGAGCGCGCTTGATCTCGGGGCGGAAGAGGCCGTGGGTGTCGCTGACAACGCCGATCTTCATAGGAAACCTCAAGAGTCTATTCGAGATTAAGTGTCCATGAAATTCGGTTCCACGGGCTGCTGGAGTTGCTGAGTAACCTCTCGTATGCGGCACGCATCGCCTGACCGTCTTTCTGCGTCTGAGCCAGAGACCAGAACTCGCGGCCAATCAGGTAATTTTCGCCCAACTCCCGCCACGAACCGAAAGTTCGTTGAAGAATGCGAGCAGCATATATGATTCGCTGCCAGGCTTCGTCTTCGGATAAGTAACCTGCGACGTAGCCCCAGCGGCAGAGGCTAATATAGCGAGCGTAATCCCAGCCCACAAGACTTTGCTCTCCGAGTTTCTGGTAGTAGCGTCGGGCTATCAATAGGCTATTCGCTTTCTCCGCATCGAGATGAGTGAGGAGTTTATTGAATTCTTCCGGTTCCAATTGCGAGACGCGCTCGCCGAGAGCGGAAAACTCCTGGCGATGTCCTCCATCGTCCAGCCACGTAAAAGTATTCAGCAGGTCCTCGCGGCTCCGGATATTCCACCAGGTTTCCATACTGTGCCTGCTGTGTAATTTATGTTCCTCCGTAATGGTCCAACCAGCAAGTGTGTCATGTTGTTGGCGATTAAATTCGGTCAGTATTGCGGAGGCCGCAAGTCCCCACGCCTTCTGTGCGCGCGTTGATGACGATGACTGAGAACCGGAGTCTGATTGCAGCACCGTTGGCATGCCAGCAGATGTCGCGGTACTATGCGTGGTTTGCCTTTCCAACCCATTACAACGGACGAATCCGATTTTAGTCGAAGGATCAATGCTGGAAACGCTGCACCAACTGCCTTCGTCATTAGTGAGCGAATAATGAATACGTACAATAACGCCGCGAGCCAAAGTGCCGGCTTCATCGCTCTGCGAGGACATTCCACTGTAAACCTGAAGCGAATCAGTCTTGACCTTGCCTTGCGCATCTTGTGCAGCGACGCATCCGGGGAGAATCGCAATAAAGGCAATAAAAGCAATGCGCAGCAAATGCGCGGATACAGCGGTCCGGAAACCAGTCATCATATTGGTTCCAATCATCATGGCAACAATATATCAGCCATCCGTTCAAGGAGGATTATCTCCCTTGTCAGGCGATCACGGACAACATTCCCTCAAGGTGTATTTTGATTTACAGTCCCATCTCCAGCCGGGTGCGCGGGTCGAGCTGGTCGCGCAGCGCGTCGCCTATGAAATTGAAGCCCAGAACCGCGCCGGCCACAGCGGCGGCTGGAAAGAGCACCATGTGGGGCGAGTCGAACAAGTGCAGCCGCGCATCGTTCAGCATCGCTCCCCAACTGGGCGCGGGGGCGGGAATGCCCAGGCCGAGAAAGGAGAGCGTCGCCTCGGCCAGGATCACGCCGGCCATGCCGATGGCGGCTTGCACGAGTATCGGTTGCACGATATTCGGCAGGATGTGGCGAAAGAAGATGCGCAGGCCGCTCGCGCCGAGGGCACGCGCAGCATCGACGTATTCGCGGTCGCGCACAGACATCACCTGCGCGCGCACCAGACGGGCGTAGCCGGCCCAGCCGCCGATGGCCAAGGCCAGCACCAGGTTGGAGAAGCCGGGCCCCAGGAAGGCGGCAAAGGCGATGGCCAGCAGAATGCCCGGCAGCGCCAGAAAGGTGTTCATCGCAAAGGTGGTCAGAGCAATATCGATCCAGCCGCCCAGGTAGCCGGCGAGGCCGCCGACGGCGAGGCCCAGTGCCAGCGAGATCGCGACCACGGTGACGGAGACGGTCAGCGAGAGACGCGCGCCATAGAGCAGGCGCGAGAGCGTGTCGCGGCCTAGCTCGTCGGTTCCGGCCCAGTGTGCGACGGATGGGCTTTCCAGGCGATGTGCTAGGTCGATGGCGGCGGGATTCGCGGGCGCAATCCAGGGCGCGCTCAACCCGCCCAGCACGAAGGCCGCCAACAGCAGCACGCCCGCCACGGCCAGCGGCTGGCGGCGGAGGCGGTTGCGGAGGGCAGGAATCGTGTTGGCGGTGAAAAAAGGCATCGGCACAGCAAGAATACCGCGACAGAGGCACTGAAGCGGGGTTTAATCGATTATGGACATTGTGCGGCAGGGTTTGGTTTTGTCTTTAGCGCTGGTTGCGCCCGTGGTTTGGGCGCAGGCGTCCCGCTCTTCGCGGGTTGAAAGCTCGCACGCGATTCAGGCGGAGGCCTGGCAGCTTGTCTTGCTGGCCAATCAGGCGCGCGCTCAGGCCGGGGCCGCGCCGCTCCGGTGGGACGCGGCATTGGCCATGGCTGCCCGCCAGCACTGCCTGCGAATGGCCGCCGATAGGTCAATCTCGCATCAGTATGTGGGCGAACCGGATGTGAGCGAGCGTGCCAAACAGGCCGGCGCGCACTTCAGCCTGGTCGAGGAGAACGTGGCGGTTGGCCCCGATCCGGCCACAATTCACAATGCATGGATGCACTCGCCGCACCACCGCTCTAATATGCTGAACCCCGATGTGGACCGTATAGGCGTGGCCGTTGTCGCCGGCGGCGGCACGCTCTATGCCGTGGCCGACTTTGAGCGCGCCGTGCCTGTATTAACGCAAGAGCAAGAGGAGGGCGCGATTGCCGCGCTGTTGCAGTCCAGCGGAGTGGGCGTTCTGCGCGATGCGGCGCTGGCCCGCACCGCTTGCGCAATGGACGACGGGATGCCGCACGCGGCTACAGGCCCGCAGCCCCACTTCGTGATGCGCTGGATGAACGCTGATCTGACCCAACTGCCGCAGGCGCTGGTGGAGCGGCTGGCGACGGGAAAGTATCATCAGGCGGCAGTGGGCAGTTGTTCGCCGCAGAGCCAGGAAGGCGCCTTCACGGCCTACCGGATGGCTGTGCTGCTCTACTACTGATAACGTTGGATGATTTCATCCAAAAGACTGATATTGAATCCAGAACTGCGGCCAGGGCAGCCGCGGAGCGCCGCAGACAAAAATATCCGGGTGATACTGGCTCTCTTCGTTCTTCACACCCTCGGAGTTGCCGTTGTGTCCGGCCAGGCGGCAGCTGGTAAAGGCGCGGTCGGCATCTTCGCGGGAAAAACCCAGCACGATCAATGTGGTCGGCTGCGGCGTAGGATAACCGCGCAACCAGGCCGAGTTGGTCATGCTGATCGGCGGCGGCAGGTGGTAGGCCGGGCCGAGCATCTCGATTGCCCCCTGTTCGCCGTAGTTGCCCGTCAGCACGCCTACGCTGGCCTGCTGCTCCGGTGTGAGTGAGTCACGGATGCCGGCGACCGTCTTGACGAGTTCGGGCCAGCCGATCTCCTCGCGCAGGTCGTCGTGGTGTTGTAAGGCGAAATCGCGGAGCGGCCCGCCAGACGCCAGCGGCACAAGGACCGCACCAGCATAAGCTCCAGTTACAGCGATTCCCTGGAAGAAGATAATCATCACCACCCAGCGCCACAAGTTCGACAACGTCGCCACCCATCGCTCGCCCTCCGCCGCACCCATCGCAATCAGCATGGGGTACGCGGCGGCCATGTAATAGCCCCGGCCCTTGGCGAAGAAGAAGAGGGCCAGCGGGATCAGGTACATCCAGGCAAGCATCCGGTAGCGGCGGTCGCGTAGAAAGGCGACCAGACCAGCGATGCAAAGTGGCGCGGCATAGAGATTGACGCAGATGAGGAACTGGTCTTTCAGGAAGCCATCCGCGCGGCCTTCGCCCACATCGCGCGTGTGGATGTGCTGGAGAAAGTGGTAGGAGATGAAGTCGTGGCGCACCAGCCAGAGAAAGTTGGGCAGAAAAATCAGAAGAGCAAGGGCGATGCCGGCCCAGAACCAGCCGCTCGCAAGAAATCGCCGCGCTCGTGACAGCATAATTCCGCCCAGAATTCCGGCGATCAAAAACAGGATCGAATATTTGGTGAGAAGGCCCAGGCCAACGGCCGCTCCGATAGCCAGCCACCAGCGCGGATTCTCGGTGTTCAGCAGGCGAATCGTGAAGTACGCAACCAGCACCCACCACAGGAAGTCGAAGGAGGTGTATTGGAACTCCGTACCGTTGAAGAGCGGCAGCGGGGAGACCGCCACCGCCAGAGCAGCCGTACCCTGCGCCAGCCGTCCGCCGCCCAGTTCACGCGCCATCAGCCCGGTGACGACGATGGCCGCCGCCTGCGCGAGAACCGAAAAGAGGCGCAGCCCCACCATCGAGAGGCCGAAGATCTCCAGGCCAATGCGTTCAACAAAAGGCGTCAGCGGCGGGTAGGCCACGAATCCCCAATCGAGATGGCGGGCGTCACTGAGAAACTGGAGTTCGTCACGGTGGAAGCCGTAGCGGCCGTTCGTGGCCAGATGAACGAGCGTGACGATGGCCGCGATGCCGAGCAGAATCGCCCATTCGCTCCGGTGCCGGCCGTCGAGTGGCTGCAGGCCTTGCTCTCTTCCGATGGACACAGAACCAGCCTCGGCCATTTTCGCGCTCTCCTGAGGGCTTCTACGTTTCGCCGCGCGCTCCGGTTCCCACGGCTCGCGCTCGATCTCCGATTCTCTCCCAGGGTGCGGCAACTTTGACAGTAGCCATGCCCGCGGCGGTTGCCGCCGCAATGCCCAGTTCTGTATCTTCGAAGGCCAGGCAATCGGCGGGCGCCACGCCGAGCCGTGCGGCGGCGACCAGAAACGCATCCGGGGCCGGCTTGCTGTTGACGTAATCCTCTGAGCCGACGATGGTCTCGAACTTGTCCATCAGGTGCAGCGCGCTGAGAGCCTTGGTGACAGAAATCCGCCTGCCGCCTGAGACCACGGCGAAGGGAATCCGGCCATGCTCGGCCTCAATCAGCTCCAGAACCTCCGGGATCGCCTTGAGCTGCGGGAGCAACTCGAAGTAGAGCTCTTCCTTATGTTCGGCGAGAGCTTCAACGGGCATTGCGAGGCCGTGCATCTCATTCAGCGTGGCGATGATTTCGCGCGTGGGCTTGCCGCCCCACGAGTAAAAGAGATCTTCGGGAAAGGGGCAGTTCCACTCCGCAAAGGCCGTCTTCCAGGCAATGTAGTGCAGCGGCATGGAATCGACAATGGTACCGTCGCAGTCGAAGAGATAGGCGCGGAAAGCGCCTGCGGGGAGTTTTAGTTTCATGCCGCGCAGCCGCCTTCGCCGGGTCCGCCTTCGCCGGGTTTTGTCGACTCCATCCGGAGAGCGTTGTTGAAGCGGTTGAAGTAGTTGAAGAGGCCTATGGCGCAGAGCAGCTCCACAATCTCGCCCTCCGAATAAAACCCGCGCAGCTCGGCAAACTGCTCGTCCGAAACAGAGTTGGCGTCGCGCGTGACGGTCTCGGCAAGGCGCAGGGCTGCCTTCTCGGCGGCGGTAAAATCCTCGCGCGCGGGCCACTCAGCCAGGTGGGCGAGCTGGTCGTCGCTCCATCCCAGGTTCCGAGCGAGAATGGTGTGGCTGGCCAGGCAATAGGGCGTCACATTCACCTGGCTGGTGCGTACGATGATCAGCTCCTTCAGCCTGGGCGAGAGCGTGCCGGTCGTGAGCACTGCGGCAAAATGAGCCTGCATGGTTGTAAAAATCTCCGGCCGGTGCGCCATCACCCGGAACATATTGGGCACATTGCCGCGCAGGGCAAAAATTTTGTCGTAAAGCGCCGCCATTTCCGCGCTCACTTCGCTGCGGTCCAGCCGGGAAATCCGGGACATCAGGTTCTCCTTATCGCTTCTACTATCGTATCGCCTGCGCCGGCCTCGGCACGCTTCCAAAGCAGGCTGAACTCCCTTCCAGCGCTCCAGCACGCTCGTGAACAAGACCAGACCTCAGGCTCAAACCCGCGCCATCCAGCGGAATTTTGACGCGCCCCGCGCGCTCTGCTACCTTGGTAGTGGAGAATTTATTGTAAGACACTCCTCAGTAGCTCAATGGCAGAGCATTCGGCTGTTAACCGAAGGGTTGTAGGTTCGAGTCCTACCTGAGGAGCCAAAGAATCAATAACTTAGCTTCCATTGCGCTCTGTCTGCGCTCCAATTCCCTGAAATGCAAGCCGAACAACTTTGGCCCCCGCGGTGGTCATCTCGTCTGTCACTACGTCCCCGTAAATGTTCATTGTGGTTCTGATGTCCGCATGGCGCATCATTTTTTCTGGATGGCCACAGCGGTGCCCACAGCGTCAAGCCATGAGCGGTGAGTATTCCGGAAAGTGTGTGTCCCGAGATGCCCGACTTTCGTGGCCTCCGCCGCCCGCTCAAGTTCCCGCCACACGCCCGTATAGGAGTACGGGAGCCTGCCGAGTTTGATGGGGCTTGAGAATATCCAGTCCTCAGCGCCCGAAAAATCGGACCGCTGCTTGCAGGACTTCAGGCGCTCCAGCATTTCGCTTGTGAGACTGAATGTCCGGTCCGGGCTGAGCCTTCCGCCTTCACATCCGCTACAACCTGTTCCACAAGCCGCGCCGGACACTCGGGTGCTCACTATGCCGCTGTTCTTTGCCAGCAACGCGATTTATCCCACCACCATCATGCCAGCTTGGCTCAAGGTCATTTCCCATCTGAATCCGTTGACCTACGTAGTCGATACCCTGCGCACCTCAATGCTGGCCGGCAGCCCGAGCAGCTTCGGTCTGGGGCTCGACTATGCGGTCATCCTGGTCACCACGGTATTCTGGTCTTGATAGGCGCGCGCTTATATCCACAGCTGGGAGTGTACCGCTTCCCTAGAAGGGTCAACGAGAACAGATGACGACACCCGATCCGAGTCACGCGGCGCAGAAGCCGGCCGCATCACCAGACCCGAAGGCCATCCAGAACAACGCCAGCACCGTCGGAACTCAGCCGCCGCCTGTTGAATCGCCAATTCCCGCGAAGGCAAAGGAACATAACATTCACGTTTCCCCCGCTGTCCTCGACGCGGCGGGGAAGGACGGCGATGCACTGCTTCAGTCGTTGCGCACGGCTCCCGGAGGCCTGACTCAAGCCGAAGCAGAAGAGCGGGCGCGCGCGTCAGGGCCAAATGAGGTTGCCCAGGAACGACAGCGTGGCTGGTTTATCCGCCTCTTGATCATCCTGCGAAATCCGCTGGTCATTCTGCTGGCAATACTTTCGTCCATTTCTTTTGCTACCGGCGATGCACGCGCCGGTAGCGTCATGGCGGGCATGGTGGTGCTCAGCGCAACGCTTCGATTCTTGCAGGAAGCCAGGGCAGGCGCGGCGGCGGCGAAGCTCAAAGCGATGATCCACGTGACTGCCACGGTGGTTCGCGATGGTCAGGCCCGTGAACTTCCGCTTCGCGACCTGGTTCCTGGCGACATCATCAATCTCTCCGCCGGAGACATGATTCCGGGCGACGTGCGCGTGATCGTTGCAAAAGATTTGTTCGTCAGCCAGGGAACGCTGACGGGCGAGTCGCTTCCCGTGGAGAAGTTCCACGATGCCGATCCCAAGCCTCTAAACTCGCCGACGGAGCTCAAGAACACGTGCTTCATGGGCACCAGCGTTCAAAGCGGCACAGCGACCGCGGTTGTCGTGGTTACGGGAGTCCACACATACTTGGGCACGATGGCCAGTTCCATCACGCAGGAGGAAGCGCCGACCAGTTTTGACCAGGGCCTCAGCCGCTTTACCTGGCTCATGATTCAGATCATGGCCGTCATGGTTCCTCTGGTATTTTTCATCAACGGTTTTACCAAGCACGATTGGAAGGGAGCTTTTTTCTTCGCGATGGCCGTGGCCGTGGGGCTGACCCCGGAGATGTTGCCGATGATTGTTTCCGTCTGCCTCTCCAAGGGCGCGCTGGCCATGAGCCGCAAAAAGGTCATCGTCAAGCGGCTCAACGCAATTCAGAACTTCGGCGGCATGGACGTGTTATGCACCGATAAGACCGGCACGCTCACCGAAGATAGGGTTGTTCTTCAGCGTCACTGCAATGTTGCCGGTCGTGAAACGGATGAAGTACTCCGGGACGGCTACCTTATCAGTCATTTCCAGACAGGCCTGAAGAACCTGCTTGACACCGCGATTCTGAATAGTTCCGATTTTCACGAGCAAGCTCTCATTGAGAAGTACAAAAAGCTGGACGAGATTCCCTTCGACTTTACGCGGCGCATGATGTCCGTACTCATTGAGAGTCCTGAAGGCAAAGCGATCCTTCTGACCAAGGGCGCTCCCGAAGAGATTTTTCATCAATGCTCCCAATTCGAGTTGGATGGCAAACTGTCGCCCATGGACCCCGCCCTGATGAAAGGGTTGAAGGATGAGTATGCGAGCCTCAGCAATGATGGATTCCGGGTCTTGGCGGTCGCCGTCAAAGAATTGCCGGGAAAGCTCACCTGCACGAAGGAGGACGAGCACGATCTGGTGTTGAAAGGGTATGTCGCTTTTCTCGACCCGCCCAAGCGCACTGCGGCCACCGCGATCGAGGCGCTGCACAAACATGGTGTAGTGGTAAAGATCCTTACCGGCGACAACGATCTCATCAGCCGCAAGGTGTGCAAGGACGTGGGACTTGTCCCCGACCCGATGCTGCTGGGCGATGATGTCGAGAAAATGTCCGACGCCGAATTGGCTGATGCGGCGGAGAAGACAACGCTCTTCGCTCGCCTCTCTCCCGCTCACAAAGAGCGGATCGTTCGCTTGCTGCGCGGCAAAGGGCACGTTGTGGGATTTATGGGGGATGGGATCAACGACTCTCCCGCGTTGCGTGCAGCCGATATAGGCATTTCGGTGGATACCGCAGCCGATATTGCCAAGGAGTCGGCCGATCTGATCCTGTTGGAGAAGGATCTCATGGTGCTCGAAGGGGGTGTCATTGAAGGGCGAAAGGTATTCGCCAATATTCTCAAGTACATCCGCATGGGGGCCAGTTCCAACTTTGGCAATATGTTCAGCGTGTTGGGGGCAAGCGCCTTTCTGCCATTCCTTCCCATGGCCCCGATTCAGATTCTGACAAACAATATGCTCTATGATCTCTCGCAGGTACCAATTCCCAACGACGCCGTGGACGAAGAGCAAGTGGCGCGCCCGCGGCCCTGGAACATCGGCGAGATAAGGCGGTTCATTCTCTGCGTTGGACCCATCAGCTCGATCTTCGACTACTCGACCTTCTTTGTGATGCTCTGGGTCTTCAAGTGCTGGGATCCGTCGCGCGCTTCCGTATTTCAGACTGGATGGTTCGTCGAGTCGCTGATGACACAGACAATCATCATTCATGTCATTCGCACCAATAAGATTCCTTTCTTTCAGAGCCGTGCGAGCTGGCCGCTGACGCTCACCACCCTGGCTATCATGGCCTTTGGAGCGTGGCTGCCGTTTTCGCCGCTGGCTTCTTCGCTGGGCCTGACACACTTGCCGGGGCTGTACTGGCCGATCCTGCTGCTCACGCTGCTTGCCTATACGGTCCTCACGCAAGCGGTCAAAGTCGGGTTGCTGAGGATGAAATGGATCTAAGGCAACCTAAGTCATTGCCTGCTCTTTCAATTGAAGAGGTCTCATAATGCACTCCGGAAAAAAGGAACAACATCACACGGAACGATTTGGCTGGCTGCGCGCGGCGGTCTTGGGTGCGAACGACGGCATCCTGTCAACATCAAGCCTGGTGCTGGGTGTTGCAGCTGCACATGGAACTCACCACAACATCATGGTGGCAGGAATCGCGGGCCTGATGGCAGGAGCCATGTCGATGGCTGCCGGTGAATATGTTTCCGTCCATTCACAGGCAGACAGCGAAGAGGCTGAACTGGCTCTTGAGCGTACGGAACTCAGAACAGACAACAAAGGCGAACACAAGGAACTGGCGGCAATTTACGTGAACCGCGGACTTGATCCGGCGCTGGCGAAACAGGCCGCTCAGCAACTGATGTCCCACGACGCATTGGGGGCACATGCCCGCGACGAACTCGGTATCACCGATACGCTCCGTGCGCGTCCCATTCAGGCCGCATTCACTTCAGCAGCCAGTTTCGCTGTCGGAGCGGCAATGCCCCTTTTCGTCACAGCAATAGCACCGGCAGCGGTATTGATTCCACTCGTATCCGGATCATCGCTGGCGGTGCTCGCGCTACTGGGCGCGCTGTCTGCCCGCGTGGGTGGAGCTGGAATGATGGCCGGCGCACTGCGCGTGACATTCTGGGGAGGCTTGGCTATGGCAATGACCGCCGGTATCGGAAGGCTGTTTGGAGCAATTGTGTGAAGGGTGGCGCATTCACAGCCATCGGTAATGAAACTTCGGATTTACCTTGAACCCAGAGCCGCACGCATTTTCCGCCCCTCTGGAACATCTTAAGTAACAGAACACTTTTCCAAAAGGACTCATACCATGGCTTCTCTGTTAGACCCCCTCCAGATCGGCGAAATTAACCTCCCGAATCGATTGATCATGTCCCCGCTAACTCGCCTGCGCGGCACGCCTGACCACCTTCCCACGCAGCTCATGGTCGAATGCTATACACAGCGAGCCAGTGCCGGCCTGATGATCTCTGAAGGTATTCCGGTTGTGCCGCAGGGCGTTGGTTACGCGAATGTTCCGGGAATTTGGTCGCCGCTGCAAACCGAAGCTTGGAAGCTCGTGACTGAGGCCGTACATAGAGCGGGAGGTCGCATCTTTGCACAGATATGGCATGTAGGCCGCATCTCAGATCCGCGCTTTCTGGATGGCAAACTTCCGGTTGCTCCCAGCGCCATCCAGCCTGCCGGTCACGTAAGCCTGGTACGCCCCATCACTGAGTATGTGGCGCCACGTGCACTTCAGATCTTCGAGATTCCGGGCATCGTCGAGGGATTCCGCAAGGGTGCGGAGAACGCCGAACTGGCAGGCTTTGACGGCGTGGAGATACACGGGGCGAATGGCTACTTGCTCGACCAGTTTCTTCAGGACGGCTCCAACCATCGCACCGACGAATACGGCGGATCGATTGAGAACCGCGCTCGGCTCATGCTCGAAGTCGCTGATGCGGTGATCTCAGTTTGGGGAGCCAAGCGCGTGGGTATGCATCTGGCGCCACGCGGCGATAGCCACGACATGCATGATTCAAACCCGCAAGTCACTTTTGGTTATGTGGCGCGTGAGCTCGGCAGACGCGGGCTTGCCTTTCTGTGCGCGCGCGAGTTCTTCGGACCTGACCGATTGGGTCCGCAGCTCAAGAAACAGTTCGGCGGCGTCTACATCGTAAATGAGAAGTATACTCACGCGCTGGCCGAGCAGGTTATCCAGGACGGCGAGGCGGATGCGGTGGCTTTTGGCCAACTCTTTATCGCCAATCCTGATCTGCCGGCACGCTTTGCGAGCAATGCTCCGCTCAATATGCCGGACCCCAGCACCTTCTTTACGCCGGGAGCACACGGCTATACCGACTATCCCGAACTGAGCGCGTAGGGGAAGAACTAATAGCTCTCATTGGAAAGTGAGTCGAGTAGACTTACTGCTAAGGGAGCCAACAAAATCGAGGAAGCGCCATGAATGAAACCGTCCGCCTGTTGCAGGCTCATCGCAGCAGCCGCAGCTAGAAGAGTGATGCAATTCCTCCCGAGATTCTTGATGCGATTATCGAATCCGCACATCGCGCTCCCACATCCATCAATAGCCAGCAGATTTCGCTCGTGGTGGTACGTAATGCCGCCAGCCGCGCATGCCGATTGAGAGCTTTCGCCACGAGGAGAAGTATCGCGCAGAATTGCTGATGCCGGCAATTGATGCCTATGACCGGACTCTACAGGAGTATTGGCTGAAGATTGGGCGCACCGACGGATTGTCATGGTCGGCAAATATGGCGCAGCACTACAGCACATTTTCCCGGCATATCAGGACTATCGCTCAAAAGCAACGCTTTACGATCGAGGTGTAGCCAGGTTTGCTGTGCCAGTCTTCGCGCCGACGGTCACTGAGCAAAATTGCACAGCATTTATAAAACCGCAGTCGCATGATACTTATAGGTGCCCCCGCCAAAGCGGCGAGAGCGATGCCGGATCATGCGGCTGCATCCCCCCTGGAGGAAGCACCCCTTCCACACTGTAGCCGCATCTGAACCATCCTTCATGAACCGGTTACTCTTGATTCCTTCTCTGCGTATAAAAATGCACAGACCTCTCAACCTGGCCGGATTAGAGTCGGGCAATAGCGAATCGCTTTGTTGGGCGCATTCTTAAGCTCGGATTGCTTATGAGTAGCCTGTTGAGCATTGCTGCTGGATCCTTTGTATTCGCGCACGGCTTCCGCTTGGTCGCAATGGGAGAAGAAAGAACGAACCCATTGGCATCCATTCGTGTCGATGGCGCGCCCTATAAGCCATTGGCGGGTATCGGTGCCACGCTGTTTCTTCTTGCCTTCGTCACATGTGATGCACTGGTCATGATTCGGGCGCTTTCTCACTGATTCCATTTGTATGATTGCCACCGAGCCCACTGGAGTTCGCGCGGTTACTATGAGGAGCCTGCAATGCCCACACCGAACCTCTCCGTGAATTCGCAACCGAACGCCCTGATGCGGCGCGAGATGCTGCCTTCGGCTTTCGGAATCAGTCCGGCTTCATCTTTGCAGGCGATCTCTCCCCGGCCGCATCCGTTGCGGATAGCCGTGGTTGGGAATCATCTTCCTCGTCAGTGTGGAATTGCAACCTTCACAACCGATTTGTGCGATGCAATCGCTGCTGAGTACGGAGCGGCAGGAGTGTTTGTGGCAGCCGTCAACGACCACCAATCCTCGTACCTCTACCCTGCGCGGGTGCGATTCGAGATTGCCGAAGGAGACCTATCCTCTTATCGGTCAACCGCGAACTTTCTCAATGCCAGCAATGTCGATTTAGTGTGTGTACAGCACGAGTATGGGATTTATGGGGGGAATGCCGGCAGCTATCTCCTGGAGTTGCTGAAGCATCTCACCATGCCCGTGGTCACAACGCTCCATACCGTTCTTCGCGAGCCGAACCGCGACCAGCGATTCGTCATGCAACAGATCGCCGCGCGCTCCGATCGTCTTATTGTGATGAGCGAGTACTCCTCTCGCGTTCTCAGGGATGTATTTGGAGTACCAGGCGACAAGATCGACCTGATTCCTCACGGCATCCCCGACTTGCCGTTTGTGGAGCCGGATGCTTACAAGGATTCACTCTCAATCGGGGGAAAGGCTGTATTGCTCACGTTCGGCTTGTTGTCGCCCAACAAGGGATTCGAGAGCGTAATTCGAGCCCTGCCGCGCATCCTCGCCCGGCACAGCAACGCTGTCTACTTGATCGCCGGCGCCACTCACCCGCACGTCTGGGCTCGCGAGGGAGATCGATACCGGGAGCAGTTGCAGGCCTTGGCCAGGGAACAAGGAGTTGAAGATAATGTGATCTTCCACAACCGGTTCGCCAGCCCCAAGGAGATGGCGGCGCTGGTTGGTTCGGCCGACATTTACATCACGCCTTACTGCCACGCGGAACAGGCTGTATCGGGAACCCTGGCGTATGCCATGGGTTCGGGGAAAGCGATCATTTCCACTCCATACTGGCACGCGGTCGAGCTCCTGGAGGATGGACGCGGCGCGCTGGTCCCTTTTGAGGATCCAGCTGCTATCGCGGCAACGGCAATCGAACTCCTGGACAACGAGGCGAAACGCCAATCCATGCGCCGCCGCGCTTACCTTTATGCACGTCAAATGGTATGGAACCGCGCCGCGCAGTCTTATATGCGTTCCTTTACACGGGCTCGCGCCAATCGCATGCAACCTGTTCACGCGCGGCTTCCTGTTCAGGCTGTCGAGAAGGGTACGCAGAGCCAACTCCTCAGCGCCTAAGCGCTCTCCCCGCGCGGATGGGGCATGCAGGCCCGAGTTGCGGCCTGGGGGAGCGGCCGCAACTCCCGGGACTGATTCCCTCAGTTGAGCCTTGCTACACTCATGCCTTGGGCATTATCGCCTGGAGTCAGAATCTTGTAGATTCTGTTTTGCTCAACTTTGAGGGTTATTGGCGAACAAAATTCGGATAATGGCGCAAATTTGTGAGCGCCGCCAAAATGTTCCGCGTGCAGAAGGCGGGAGAAAGCAGGAGAGTGGTCTCCATTTACTCCGCCTCGGCGCCAGCCGCCACTCAATGGCTCTCTACACTTTGAGCAATGCGGCTCAGACTACAGGCTACGCAAATGGGAAACTAGGTCGTAGCTAGGGGAACTCATGATCTTCCAATTCCGCCGGCAGGGCTGATCCTGACCTGCGGAAAAACGTTCGCGAAACGATTCCGCGAGCGAGAATGGCGCAACTATTTCCGGCCTTGCTCCTTAACTCGACTGCCTCCTTACCCCTTATTAAGTAACGCAGCCGCGCACACCAAGCACGTGGACCGACTGTTGGTTTACGGGTCCGCAATGGAGGCATATGGCTACCTCGACCTTTCCCGTTTCGCTGCTCAGCCCCTGGCACACCCCCGCTCTCGGATGTGAACCTTCCCAAGTTCACGCCAGAGGCAAGCAGGCGGATGCCGTGGCTCTTGCGCAGGCTGGCGACCAGGATGCTTTCACAGATCTGTATGTCCAGAACAAGAAGCGCGTTTTCTCAATTTGCATTCGCATGGTGCGCGATTATTCGCTGGCCGAAGATCTCACCCAGGAAACTTTTCTTCAAGTGTACCGCAATCTGGCATCCTTTCGCGGCGACTCGGTTTTCAGCACCTGGCTGCACCGGCTGGCCGTCAATACCGTTCTGATGCACCTGCGCAAGCGCGTGCCAGCTGTTGTCTCACTTGATCACCTGATGGAAAGCGCCCCTGACGAGCGTGCGGGCCGCAGTTTCGGTACCCGTGACCTGACACAAGCCGGCGTCATCGATCGTCTGGCCATCGAACGCATAGTAGCAACCATGGCGCCCGGTTATCGCAGCATCTTCCTCCTTCATGACATTCACGGTTTTGATCATGGCGAAATTGCCTCAATGCTCAAATGCTCCCGCGGAAACACAAAATCCCAACTGCACAAGGCGCGGCGCGCGCTGCGCGACGCCCTTACCGCACAAGCAGTCTCCGGCGCCGGCGGATCAGACTGCCAGGCGAAAGACTCATTTATGCCGCAAATCCGGACAGGCGCCCCAAACAGATCGACAATGTTATGCGACACACCAGCCTTCAGAGTTCAATCAACAGTAAGTGCGCTTGCCACGTAGCGAGTACCGTCGTATTTTGCGGTCACACTTACGTTGTCTCCCTCGTGGAGATTCCGGCTAGCCGGAAGTTGAGTGGGATCAAAGTAGATTTGGTAGCTCTTGTTGTCTCGTAGATCAACCAGAACCATTAGGCCGGAGTGTAGGTCCAGAGCGGAAAGACTCCCGCTGAACGCGAACTCAGATCCTGGGGTGGCCAGGATGGCGATCTGGCTGGCGACGCCTCGACCTTTTCTGTCGGAGGTAAATTCTATCGAGATAAGAGCTCCCTTCACAAGATCTGAATCGCCAGAGGGCGTGGATGACAATGGCGACGGGCCCTCGCGAGATACGCGTGTATCCGGCGTCACAAACAGTTTGAAAGGCTGACGAGACAGGGCCGCACTTACAATCAGCTCGCGGGTAACGGGGTTGTAGCTGATCACTTGGCCTTGGTACTCGCCTACGGGCAACTGCGACAGCATATGGATGCTGAGAGCATAAACATCTGTTCCGTCCAGCACCGTTTGTATAGAAGCATGATGCGTGGGACTTAGCTTACCAAGAGGAATTGCCTTTCCATCAAGGTAAACTTGAGTGCGTTCGTCAAAAAGTATCTTCACGGGCCGCTGGCCGAAGACTCCCAGGATAAGCTCATCGCGCACGGGGTCGACTTTTCTGATCTCGCCTCCCAGCACGGTGCTCTTTCCTCCTGGTGCGGAAGGCAACGCGGATGAATCAACAGGCGCGCTTGCGGACCTTAGCGCTGATTGCCGGCCCGCAACTTGCGAGCTTGCATCCGCAACCATTAATTGCGCGGCTGTCACACTGCCAAGCATAATCAGCGCCAGAACACTGTTCATATAAGCACACCTTTACACGTTACTAACTCTCTCAACACATATTCTGATGAGGTCGAGTGAGAAACGGTAGCCTGCGGCGCAAAGAAAAATGAAACAGCGCCCCCCATTAGCAACGGATCTCAATGTTGCGCATCTTACTATATGTGCGCGAAGGAAGAGATCGTCCTTGAGCCGCACCGAAGGGTAAGGAGGAGCGCGATGATGCTACAAAGAGCAATTGCGGTCATTGCGGTCCTTGCGGCCACGGGATCTTATGCCGCGTGGGCTAGTGATGCGTTGAGAATCACCATCCCAAGGCGCAGCGAGTTGACTCCCGTGCAGCGTCTCAATCGCGAAGGTGTTGACGCTGTCAAAAAACACCAATACGAAAAAGCCGAAGCGCTGTTCTACAAAGCGTACCTTTACGATCCTGCCGACCCTTTCACGCTGAACAATCTGGCATACATCTCTGAGTTACAAGGAGAAGCGGACAGCGCGCGTAAATTCTATGCGCTGGCATCGGAGCAAGGCAGCAATGCGAACATCGATCGAAGCAACGCGAAGCGTATGGAAGGAAAGCCGATGCGGTACGCCTTCGAGAGCGTTCAAGATATTCCAATGCGGGTGAATCGCATGAATGTGGACGCGATGGGGCTTCTGTCGGAAGACCGCGGATTTGAAGCCGTTGCTCTTCTGCGGAAAGCTCTTCCACTGGATGCGCTGAACCCTTTTACATGGAACAACCTGGGCGTGGCGGAAGAGGCGATCGGAGACTACGACAACGCATTGAAAGCATATGGCACGGCCGCCGAAACGCACTCTTCGGAACCCGTTGTCCTCGCGCAGGACCGGTCATGGAGAGGAAGACCCGTCAGTGTCATGGCCGCGGCTAGCGCCGGGCGACTGGCGGAACGGATCAAGAATATGGACAGTGCGGAACTGAACGCCGTCATGTTTACCATGCGCGGAGTTTCCGCGACAAATCAAAATGATTGGCATGCGGCCAGGGAAGACTTTCTTCAGGCTTACTCACTCGATCCAGTCAGTGCATTTTCGCTCAATAACCGCGGATATGTTGCCGAGATGGAGGGCGATCTGGAAACGGCGCAGTTTTTCTATGACAAAGCCCGCAAGGCCGGCGGTTCGAACATTCGGGTCGGCCTTGCGAGCCAGCATTCAGCCGAAGGCAAGAAGCTCTCAGCAGTGGCCAAAGACAGCGACCGCCAGGTGGATGGCGAACTTGACAAATACGGTCAGGAGCGCCGCCGGCAAACAGGTCCGATTGAATTGATACCTCGCGGCTCTGCGCCAGCCGGAGATCCCAGCGTTCTCTTGGAAACGCCTTCATCCTCAGATCTCCCACAAGCGGAAGCGCTATCCGTGCCTCAGCCACACCTGCCTCAGGAAGGATCAAATTGATATGACCCAGTCCCTCGCAGAATCTCGTTCGAATCAGTCAATGATCCTTCTTTCTCGACTGATCCTGGTTCCGCGTGATAACGATTTTTCATCATCGCTGGTGATGGAAGGGCTCAGGTCAAATCTTCGGGAAATCAGCCGTCAGGAGTTTGACAGCTTGCTGACATTGGCCAACTCGAACCATGTGGTTGTGCGCGCGCTGGAGATTTTCCTTGACATTACGCGCGAGGCGAAGGATGACACTCGCGCCGAATGGGCGCAAACTGCCCTAGCGGATGAGCGGGCACGGATCACTACGGCTCTGAGGTTCCTCGAAGTGATTTGCACCGTCTTCGGAGGCGAAAAGCTGGACCTCGCGGTGATCAAAACGCTTGATCACTGGCCCGATTTTGGCAGCGACATCGATCTGTATACAAATGCGAATTCGGAAGACGTTGCAGAACTTATGAAGAGGTGCTTCGATGCGCGGGTAGCTCCCCCAAGTTGGGGAGACCGCCTGGCGAACAAATGGAACTTCCTTGTCCCCGGACTCCCCGAAGCCGTAGAGGTGCACGTGGGCCGCCTGGGACAGACAGGAGAACAGGCCGGAATTGCCTCGCACCTTGCGGAACGCAGCCGTCTGGTCATGATTGGCAATCAGGCGTTTCGAGTTCCATCCGTGTCGGATCAGCTGATGATATCCACTCTGCAGAGAATGTACCGGCATTTCTATTTCCGGTTGTGCGATATCGTTGATACGGCCGTGTTGTCGGAGACATATGCCATTGACTACGTGGATCTGCGTGCTTCAGCGACAAGCGCCGGCATTTGGGAAGGGGTTGCGACGTATCTCGTAATTGTGTCGGACTATGTGTGGAGGTACAGCGGCTCAGGTCTTGACTTGCCGCATTACGTGAGAGCTGCAGCGTGCTTGAGCGGCGATGAAGTCTATTATGCCCGGCAGTTTCTTCGCGTTCCGATTATTCCGCAAGCGGCGATGCTCTACGGATCGCAACTTGCCGGGTTGCTGCGCAAGCGGGATTTGCAGAACGGCGCCCGGCTCAGTTTGCTGCCATGGCTTGCCACAGCAGCTTTGGTTGGGCAAAGAATCACTGGAAGCGATAAGGGTATTTGGTAAGGCGGAAGTTTGAACTCCGTGAATGCGAAGTTGGAACCGTGTAATTCACTGGTTCCGTTGCAAGTTAACCTGGGATGCACCAAGAGAGGGGATGCCGGGATTTCTTTCACCGGCAAAAACGCTATGGGCGATCTGGCAACGACTCCCGAATTGATCTTGGGCGGTACGCCATCGGCCAAGAACTCCAGCCGCATGATGCAGGCTGCAGGCGCAACTCCATGGTCAACCATGGGGCCGCACTCGCCTGATGTATCTATCTTGAATCAGCCGGCGCAGATGCAGGCGGCTTGGCAGCCGACCTTCGCGACGGATCTGCATGGGGTCAAACGCGACCCGACTTCCAACGCGATCTCATTTGCTTTCCATGTTGTCGTCATAACTTTGGCGCTGCTGCTGGCGGCAAAAGCCCGCACCATTATTACGCAGCAGCCGACCACGGTTGAAACACCGCTGGAATTCAATGTTACTATTCCCCCCATCACCTTGCCGGTGACCAAAGCGATGGGCGGCGGCGGGGGTGGCGGCGCGCATGAGGCGGTCGAGGCCAGCAAGGGACATCTGCCCATGGTCGCGATGATTCAACTCATGCCAGCGCAGATTCTCAGGACTGATCGGCCAAAACTGGGGCTTGAGCCAACCGAGATTGTAAACATACCGGACAATAACAAGCTGCCTAACATGGGAATGGCCCAATCGCAGCAGGTCGCGCTTGCCTCGCAGGGTAGGGGCAGCGGTTCGGGATTCGGTCAGGGCATGGGCGGCGGCATTGGCGCGGGTCACGGCAACGGGGTGGGGTCCGGCAGCGGTGGCGGCTATGGCGGCGGCCTCATGAGCGTGGGCGGCGGCGTGAGCGCGCCAGTGGTTATCCATTCTGTTGAGCCGGAGTTCACAGATGACGCTCGCCGAGCGAATTATCAGGGCAGCGTTTCCATCAAACTCATTGTCGATTCACAAGGAAACCCGCAAGACGTTCGTCTGGCCAGCCATCTCGGCATGGGGCTGGAAGAAAAGGCCATCGAAGCCGTGAAGCATTACAAGTTCAAGCCGGCCATGTACCAGGGTCATGCTGTATCGGTGCAGATCGTGATCGACGTGGACTTCCATCTGCATTGAGTCACAGAGCTGCGATGAAGAAGAGGAGCCGAGAAGGCATCCTCTTTTTCATCGCCGAATTACGACTAGTAAAACGGGCGTAAATCCAACCGCCCAATTAGCCTCACGCCGAGTCGGCCATCCAATCCGGCCGCGCCCCATGACGCATCTATCTCAAGTCGCAACCTTGGACTGTCACCAGCGCAATCGATTCTCGCATTACTGCTTGGCTTCTTGCACGGTTTGCGCGTGTTGCTGCGCCGGTTTCTTGGCATAGTACCCCTTGCGCGTCCTCACAACCAGCTTGTCGTGCTTCGTCTTGTTCGCCTCCACGCGCACAACCCTGTAGCCTCCCAGGCTGGCCGCTTTCGTGGAGTGATAGCCGATGGTGTACTGTTCCCGAATATCTCGCGCGACCTCCTCTACGATGCGATCAACATCCTGCAAGGAATGGGGAAAGTAAGCGATGCCTCCCGTCTCCTGCGACAGCCTTTCCAGAGCAGTTCTCGCGTGCGCCGCTTCTGCCTTGTCGGTTTCGAAAAGCAGTCCGATGGTATAAACCACCGGTCCCCCCAGGTTCTGCACGCGGCGGATGGCTTGTTCGATGTTGAGGCGCGACGCATTGTCAGCTCCATCTGTGATGACCAGCAGCACCTGCTTTGGGATTTTTCCGTGGTTGGCCAATTCGTCCGCCGAAGCGGCCACTGCATCATACATGGCCGTTGCGCCTTTGGAGTCGAAGTGCGAGAGCCCCCGATTGAGCGCGGCGATCTCCGAGGTAAAGCCCTGATCAAGGTATGCCCGATCGGAATAATTAACGATAAACGTCGTATTCTGCGGATTTGATGCCTTCACGAGATCCAGCGCGGCCAAATTCACCGCGGCGCGCTTGTCGCGCATTGAGCCCGAGTTATCGACGACAATGCCCAACGAAACGGGCTGATCCTGGTGCAGAAATGAACTGGTGGTTTGCGCAACTCCGTCCTCCCAGACGCGGAAGTCGCCGCGGCTCAAATCCGTGACGGATCGGCCTTTCTCGTCCACCACCGCACAGGTCAACAGAACCTCATCTACATCCTTGTGCATGGTGTATACGCCGTCCGCGCGCTTCTGAATCTCGCCGGGCCGGGCTGGTGCGAGAGGCAACGCCGCGATTACAGGCGCAACCTCTTCAGCGTCGGGCGAGGGAATCGGATCGTGGTCCGCATCCAGCCGCGCCTGAACCTCCGGATGCGTTGGATCGCGCAGGATTGCGGGCATTGCGGATGGAGTCTGCGCCGGCGTCTGTGTCTCGGCAACAATCTGGTCCATCGGCAAATCCAATGCAAAGACAGAACCCGTGCCCTGATCCGCCTGCACCCAAATGCCATGGAAGGCATCATGCAGTTCAGGGTGCAGCGCCAGCAGCGCCGTCATCACTTTGGTCACTTGTTTCCGCGCAGTTGGCGGATCGCGCAACTGGGCGGCCTGTGCGGCATCAGGAGTGTAGTGGACTTCAAGGTCCAGCGCGCCAAATGTAGTTGTGGTGTCGATATCCGTCACTTGAAAAGAAGAACCATCCGCGGCGAGCATCAGCGGCTTGGCGCCGGGCAGATTATCGGGATGCGCCCGGTCCTCCTCATGCTGTAATTTCTCCAGATTGGGACTGGACAGAAAGTCCACCGGAGCCAGAAAATACGCAGCCCTGCGATAGTAGAACCAGGCATCCCAATTCATGTTCATTTGCGCATATTTACGAGCCGCCGCCCAGTACCACAGGCCATCATGGCCTACCTCTATCATGGGCCTGCTGAAGAAGCCGCCCAGCATCCAGCGATGGTCAGCCGTCTCGGACAGAATGAGTGAAATCTGTTGCGGTTGCGGTACGCCGGTGGCGTGAAGAATAGCCAGCGCATATGACCCTGGCGGAAGATCGGTAAAGTTCAATGCCACGACCGGAGATCCACAATAGAAATCTGTTCGAGCGTTGCCCACGGACTCGCTCGACGCGTCCAGTTCATAAAGACGATCGACAGTAATAACCGCTTGTTGCACAAGGGGCCTCAAACTGTCGACCGAAGCCGCGATTCCGCTGAAATCGGCCGCAACCGCGGGAATGGTGTTCGCTTTGAGAGCCTCCACGTTCCCGCTTTGCATCTCGCCGGCCATGGCGCGGGCAGCGATCGACAGGGCATCGCGCTGCGCGGCCGTCATTTGCGACTGTGTCTTGCAGGAAGCGGCCATTGCGCTTAGCGGCAGCATTGCGCCCGCAAAAGCTAGAAATAATAGCAGGGCGCGTGGTTTGTTATGGAGTTGTATTGGCATGGCTGCAACCTTCCGTTGGGTTCATCTGACTGGCGAATCAAAAAACTCTTGCAAGCCTACAGATATATGATGCAAATTGACCGTCGTTTGGCTGCAGAACCCGACAGGAACTAACGATGTTTTTTCGGCGCGGATGGTAAGAATTTGACGAAGTGGAGCGCAATCAGCAGTCGCTGAAATAGAATTGTGCGCCTTGCCGGCCGTTGCGGCTTGGAGTGTATCCTATTGCTCACTATATTCGCCTATAACTGCAATGCGGTTGTTTCCCTGTGTAATATTGGACTTGACATCTTCGCGGTAGTGTATATTACTGGCTGCAAGACTATTTGATTTAGTATTGTTTTGATCAGTTGCCTCGGTGGCCAGGATTTGGGAATTATTTGGAGAATCCGCGCGGCTAATTCTTCCTGGATAGCCGCTTCATCAACTTCTCCAGCGCTATTATGTTTGAACCGGAATCCGGTTGGACATTATCGAGCAGGATACTTTCTGTAGCCGCCGAACTTGCGTAAGTTGAAGAGGTTGCTGAGTTCTCATCAGGCGCATTTTGCCGCCTGTACCTCATACCAGCCCGATTGGATAAGCGAACAGATCCGGCGTCTCCGCCGACAAAGCGGAGCGAACGCAGCCGTTCGCCAAAGTTAGCATCTACGGACTCAAATTCTCAATCAAGGCAGGTTCATGAAGACTCTCTACTCCGTTCTTGTGCCCTTTCTGGCATTCGCCGCGCCCGCATTCGCCACGGTTGCCGTCAGCAGTCCGTCGAATGGCGCGACAGTGAGTTCAACAGTAAGCTACGCCGCAACTGCAACCACGAACACATGTTCAAAGGGCGTGGCGTCCATGGGCGTGTATGTGGACAACAGATTGCTCTTTATCGTGAATGGAACCAAACTGAACACTGCTCTTTCCGTCAGCCCCGGAAAGCACAATACAGTTGTTGAAGAGTGGGATTTTTGTGGAGGAGCCACCTTCATCTCAATGGGGATCACGGTCACCGCTCTGGCGGCGATAACGGTCACCGTTCCGGCGGGCGTCCATGTGACCTCGCCGGCGAACAACAGCTCTGTGAGCTCCCCTGCCAATTACGTTGCGACCGCCACAAGCAGTTGTTCAAAGGGCGTAGCATCCATGGGCATCTACGTTAACAATCAGCTTCTGTACGTCGAAAACGGCGCGACTTTGAACACCCAACTGAGCCTGGGCGAGGGGGCCCAGCAAACAGTAGTGGAAGAGTGGGACAGATGTGGCGGGGCGTCCTACACACCTGTCAATGTCACGGTTCAAGGCGGTGAACATATACTCTCCAACCTGCAGGCCAGTGGCGGATGGCGTGGCTGGGGTGAGTTGCCCCCATATTACGACATCTGCTCCGCCTCTTGTTCGGGAGTTACATTGGCAATGTCGCAACACGCCAGTTCACCATCTTTGAGCGGGAATTCGACCCAGTTCGAAATAGGCGGAACCACTCCTTACGCTGACGTCCTCTGGTCGCTTCCCGTGCTCGGCCAGAACACAGCGCAAGGTATTCCAGACACCGGCCATACGCTGCTCCCGAGCCTGCACAATTTCACTTACGATGCCTACTTCTACGTGACCAATGCCTCTATCACACAGGTCCTGGAGTTCGACATTAATATGTACTTGAATGGCGCGGGAATGATATGGGGCAGCCAATGCAACAACCTGGGCGGAGAAACATGGGATATCTGGGACAATGTGAATGCAAAGTGGGTCTCAACCGGCTTTGCATGCGACCTCCTGAACAACGCGTGGAATCACGTTACAATCCAGGTGCAGCGGGGAGCGGGCAATACGCTTCTGTATCAATCGATCACTTTGAACGGCAAGACCATCAACATAAACAAAACCTATCCGTCGTTCCTGGTTCCCGCGGGCTGGTGGGGAGTCACACTTAACTACCAGATGGACGGAAACTGCAAGCAATTGTCGAACACCACCTACATGGACAATTTCAGTTTTACCTATTGGTAGGCTCCAGCCCTGCCGGAATTGAGCAGCATTGCAGGCTGTCCGATGGCATATTTCTTCCAAGTCATTATTCATTGTGATACTTGGTTTGACCTTCGTGGCAGCCGGCATCATTAGAATTCACGACCGTGATCTTGTCCACACGGGGGAAGATGTGATAGTTGTGTCCTAAAGAGGTTTTCAGGAGCAAGGGACTCGGACTTGACCGGCTCTACGTGAGGCGAAATGAATCCAACAAAGAGGCGTGATTTTCTCAAGCTGTGCATTGCATCTGTACCGGCTCTGCTCTTGGCGCATGGCGTCGATGCTGACGATAAAGCGGGCCAGGTGCCTGACCAGCCGGCATATCGCAGGCCTGGCTCGCTGGACCGATATATCGATCCACTGCCGGTTCCGAAGCGATTGATGCCACTCAGCACAAATGAAGACGGGGTTCAATATCGCGTTCGCATGATGGAATTCAAACAGCAGATGCATTCGCAGCTTCCGCCCACGAGGCTGTGGGGATATGAGGGGCAGTATCCCGGTCCAACGATCGAGGCTCTGCGGGGCACGCCAATCGCAGTCCAGTGGGAGAACCAACTGCCTGCGCAGCATATCTTCGGCATCGACCCCCGCATACACGGCGCGATGCCTCCGGCTCCCGCAGTCCGAACCGTCCCGCATCTTCATGGCTCACGCAGCTCATCCGAAAGCGATGGGCTGCCTGAGAATTGGTTTACGCCCGGAAATTCGGCGGTCTATCATTATCCGAATAGCCAGCAGGCTGCGACGCTTTGGTATCACGATCATGCGGTTGGCATTACGCGCTTGAATGTCTATGCGGGGCTGTCAGGATTCTTTCTGCTCCGCGACGACGAGGAGCGCGCCATGGGACTGCCATCAGGCGATTACGAGATTCCACTCTTGCTGCAGGATCGCACGCTGGATGATAAGGGTCAGCTTGTGTATTCTCCGACGTTCGACGATGGCCAGAGACCGCCTCTGAACTGGTGGGCTCCTGAGTTATTTGGCGACCTTCCAGTCGTGAACGGCGTGATCTATCCTCATCTGCAAGTCGAGCCGCGCAGCTATCGCCTGCGCGTGCTGAACGGAGCGAACGCGCGTTTCTTCAATCTATACTTCAACCTAGCGAAAAGTCCCTGGGATATACCCGCGCTCGCAGGCTTTCACCAGATCGGCGGCGATGGCGGGTTTCTGCCAGCCCCGATTGCATTGAACAAACTGTTGCTGGCGCCGGGCGAGCGCGCCGATGTGATCGTGGATTTCTCCGTGCTTGAAGGCAAGACAGTGACCTTGTCCAACAACGCCCCTGCTCCTTTTCCGGGTTGGGACGTAGTCACTCCACACCACTCGGCATTGAATGAGTTGATGCAGTTTCGTGTGACCCTCCCACTCTCGCGGCCACGGAGTTCATTCAGCCTTCCGCCGTTGCGCCCGCTTCCCCGTCTGCCCGATTCGGCGTCGATCGTCATACGGGAATTTATCTTGTCCGAGGCGAGGGACGGCGAGGGACGATCCCTGGGGGAACGAATCGACGGCAAGGCATACAGCGACCCGGTGACGGAGAGCGTGAGGCTCGGTTCCACAGAGAAGTGGCGATTCTACAATGCAACGAAATATGCGCATCCCATGCATTTGCATTCGGCACAATTTCGGATTCTCGAACGCCAGGGATTCGATCAGGCTGCTCTACACAATGGCATCAAGAGATTCGCGGGGAACCCCCGGCAGCCTGCGCCGAACGAGGCCGGGTGGAAGGACACGGCAATCGTCAACCCATGGGAGGCGCTCACCATCCTGGTTCGATTCGACGGCCCCACTGGCCGCTATGCCTTTCTTTCCCAGCTGTTGGAAGATGCCGACAAGGAACTGATGCGGCCCTTCGAGATCGTTGCATAGCGCTGTGACAATTTATTGCGAAACAATCATCAAGTGAGCGAGTGAATGAGTGAAGAAGTGAAGAAGTGAAAAACCCGAGCTTTCTCACTTCACTCTTTCACTTCTTCACTTTTTCACGATTTGCTTTGCCGTGATTCATGGACCAACATTGGCTGCGTTACAGTTCCCCGGGGCCGCCAGGGGCGTCGGTGGAGTCGGCGGGGTGGCCCACGGAACGTAGGTAAAGTCGAAAAACTCCAGCAGGTCGGGTTGGGCCGCGTCGCGGGCAGTCAGGCGCGCGGCGCTGCCAATAAACCGGTTCTCGACAAATTTGATCACCGCCGTGTGGTCCATGGGCGTGTGCGAAACATAGTGCTTCCGGGTAAACGGCGAGATGATGATGTTCGGCAGGCGGAAGCCAAGTTGTGCGGCAAAGCCATTGACGGCCGCGGCATCCCCCGAATTGGCTCCGGGGTCTTTGGACGCCAGATCGCAATGCAGCGTTGGCGTCCCGGACGCAGGCACGCAGGGATTGTAGCCGTCGGGATTCACCGCGATCGTCGAGATATCCGGAATAGTTCCCAAAGCGGCGACCGTGAAGTCGTTGGAGTGGCTGGGCACCGGCGGAACGTGGTCGTATGGGCCGCCACCCTCGTCATAGCTGAAGAAGAAGACCGAATCCTTCCAGGAAGAACTGTTCATGAATGCATTCACGACGTTTGCCACTTGCACCTGCCCATCCAGAACCGATTGCCCGGACCCTGGATGCTCGTCATTGTTGCCGTAACCGGCCTCAATGAATGCAAAGCTGGGAAGTGTGCCATTTTTGAGATCGCTGAAGTAAGTGCTGATCGGCGCAATATGGTTCGGATCGATACAGAAGGAGTTCGACGAGTCCCCAACTACGCTGGAGCGTTGTGTTGGTGGCGTACAGGCAGCAGTGGAAAGATCCTCGTACATATACTTGTATGAATAGTTCAAATTAGAGAAGTAGGTGGCGGGATACGACGCGTTTGACCATCCGGGGCATTCACTAGCGTTGAGGCAGAAGCCCTCGGTAACCGTGTAATAAATTTTCCACGACACATTTGCCTGGTCAAGTTCCTTAAAAATGTTCGCTATATTAAGCTGAGAAAGATGGTCATCTCCACCCGGATCCTTGACCAGCCCCTGGGTCGTGCCCCCCGTGAAGGTGGCGATGCGGTTGCCAATGCTCTTGGTCGCAACCGGCGAGAACCAGCGATCGGAGACGGCGAACTGCGATGCCATGTAGTAGTAATAGTTGAAGAATCCCTGGTCGTAGTACCCCATTGCGCTGTGGCCAGTGAGGTCGGTGAAGTTGCCGGAACAACTGCCGGAACTCTTGCAGCTGTTCGCGTAGCCTTCGGCATTGTGGACGAAGCCATCCATATTGATCTTGCGTGTCGTGGATTTATCGTTGATATTCACGTCGCCGAAGCTCGCCAGCCAATCCGAACTGTTATCGTCTATACAAGTGCTGGTGAACTTGAAGAGCAAATACGACGTGCCTGCATCGTCCTTGTTATTGAACGTGGTCAGCTTGTCGTCGATGCCATCCACTTCATAGTCCTTGCCGTCATCGCCAATGTTATAGCCATTCGCCTTCCGGTAGGGATTCAGCATTCCGAAATAGTTGTCGAAGGTATGGTTCTCTTGCAGCATGAAGACGACGTGGTTGATAGACTGAGCGCCGCCTCCCGTCCCCACCGTCACCGTCGCGGTGGCGGAGGCGGTTCCCCCGGCCCCGGTTGCGGTTGCGGTGTAAGTTGTCGTCGCGGCCGGACTCACGGCCTGCGTTCCGCCGCCAACTGCCAGAGTATACGTGCTGCCACCTCCGGTCACGGTCACCTGGGTGGCGTTCGTCGCAACTACGGTCAATGTGGACGAGCCTCCAGCGGTAATCGAAGCGGGAGAAGCGGAGATCGTCACGGTCGGAGCGGAATTCGATGTCGAAGTCACCGTAACGGTCGCAGTGGCTGCGGCAATGCCACCGGTCCCGATTGCTGCAGCCGTATATAAGGTGGTTGCTATTGGGCTGACGGTTTGGGTTCCGCCGCTCGGCTGCAGGGCATACGTGATGCCGTCGGATCCTGTTACCGTCACCTTAGTGGCATTCGTCGCAGTCACCGTCAGAGTGGACGAACTTCCCGAAGTGATCGAAGAGGGGGAAGCGGAGATACCCAAGGTTGGCCCTCCGGATGTAGAAGTAGCGCTTCCCCCACAGCCGGCGAACACCAGCGGCAGCAAAAGGCCGGGAATCATCCAGGAGAGAATCGAGCAAAGAGATTTGCATACGCGCGTCTTTGTCATGGTGTTTACCTTCCTATCCCTTAAAGGTGAGTCCGCCAGTCCGGTATTGGATCTACAGCGCACTCTCCTGATTTGGCAATTCGAGGCCTGCTTCATAGGTTGATGTTGGACATTGGATTGCGCTGATCCGGTCGCCGTTCGAATGATCCTTTGGAGCATTGCACTGGCTCCATGCGAAGGGGTCCGCCGTATTGTCGATGTGAGCATAATTTCCTGCCGGGGCTATGCGGAGCTGGTCATCCATGCCATCTGTTTGCTGGGCCGGCAAAGCAGTCTGCAAACGCCACTCCGGCGTAGCCTCGATGGCGCGCTGAACACGGAGCCAGATGCGCCGGAACCCAGGAACAGCCCCGGCATTGCGCATCTCTCTTTTGCATTTGTGGAGTTCGAACCAGCGAAGATAGTTCTTGACTACGGTTGTGATTGTCATCTCAACTCCCGCCGCAAAGTTGTGCTCCGCCATCTTGCGTTGCAGTTCCGGAGACTTGAGAATGTCAATGAATTGCGCCGCCAAGTCGTCTGAGTTGCCCTTTTCGTAAAAGCGGATTGCCATATCTTCGTCCGTCGCCATTTCATGGAAATCATCGATGTCGGCGCACACGATCGGAACTCCGTATTCACATGCTTGATGGGCCGGCCCGCTCGATCCGGTTGCCGAGTCGTAAGGCAGAACAAGAATCGATGTTGACTGAAACAGCTCAGGAATGGCTTCTTCCGGAACGTATCCGCGGAACTCAATGGGAAGACCCTCCGGCTGCGCATCGCGTATCGATTCCCAATAGCCCGCTTTCGTGTGATGATTGGCGCCGGCAACGATGAGCCTGGCGTTTGGAACCTGCTTCAGCACCGTTGGGAAAGCCTCCATCAACGTCTCCAACCGCTTGTATGTTCCCCAGTGTCCAATTGCCAGGATGCGCAGTTCCGGATTGCCGCGCTTCGTGTAATCCGGAGGGCAGGGAATGGAGGCAAAGGTCCCGTGCGGACCCAGCAACACATTGCGGGCTGAATATTTCGCAATCAACGTGCTGCGGAAGTTGGGAAGCAGGACAGAAACTGAATGCGCCTTCAATAACGCCATGGTAGCCAGGTTACTGCCCATTTTGAAGAGCTTAGCCTGCCGCACGCCGGCGGCGGAAAAATCCACATTCTCGATGATGTGGTGCAAAGTAATATGCGTGAAAAAGCCCGCGGCCCGTGTCAGAGCAGGAGCAGATAGCCCTGCAAATGCGGCAAACGGATTCCTAGGCGTTGCAAAGCTGGAGAAAACAGAGTTGTACCACACGACGTCGGGCTTCAACTGCCGAATGGTCTTCAACAGGCGCACCGGAGTTGAAAGGCTGGCGAATTTCCAGCAACGGATCACGTTGAACCCCGGCAACTCTTTCAACTGATCAGCTTTTGCCGAATTGCCGTTCTCGTCGGTTGCGAAGTCATAGTCAGTCAGTTCGTCGGCGAGAATAGTCAATTCAACGTCAGGATTGCGCTGCAGCTCCCGCGCGAGATGAAACGCATACTCGTTCAACTGGCGTCCACTGGGAGGAAACGTGGCAACTAGACAAATTCTCATCGGATTCCCCCTTCAAAACAGAGTGATTTGCACATAAGGCCTGAGCTGCTGATTGTGACCACCGGTAAAATTGATGAAGGTTTCCTCTTGGAAGCCCGCGGAAAACCGAATCGGATACTCCAGGACAACTGCTCCGGAATCATCCTTGAATTTGCGGCGGAACGGCCTGGCGTAGGAGACTGAAATGCCATTCTGGATCGCGTCGTAGACGTGGAAACTTCTGGTGCTGGAGTAGGCGGTGGAAACCTGCACATCCCATTGATGGTTCGGGGTGAAATCAACGGATCCGGCGGGACGCAGATTCTGTGCAATTGCCGATCGGTTCCCTACTGCCCGCCATGCCCGCAAGTCTTCTGCCACAGCTTTCACCTTGATCCGCTCCCCAAAGCGGCGTTCGAGACCCAGATACGAGGAGGTCAGGTAGCCTTCGTAGTTCACCGGGGAGACCTTTTCATCGTCGACTCCCCATCCGGTCACCAGGGCAGTCTTGCCCCATGGCGCGCCGACGCGAAAGTTGATGGCGCCGGTCAGCGCGCGCGAACTCAGATTGCTTTCAGTGAAAGGTCCAGATTCCCGGATGACATACCCGCTAACCGAAACCGCATTGAAGAATGAACTCGTCGACATATAGGTGAACACGCGAAAGAGATTCTGGTTCATATCAACCGGAGACTGGGAATCACGGCGGATGGTCCCCCGAATTCCACTATGGAAAGTCAACACGTTGCGCCCTATGTTGACAGTAGGATTCACCACCATGTTCATTGTGTAATCGGTCGTGTTGCGGCTGATAATTGAGTTCGTGCTGGGCACCGATATTTGCCCCTGGGCGTTGCGCACCTGGAAATATCCGCTAATGGTAGGCACATGGCCAAAATGCAGGTGGTATGCGTTGGTCCATTGCGTGTCAATCGAGGATCGCGGTGTCGGAAGAAGAGCGGTATCGTAGCTCGGCACTGCATACGCGGCATCCAGCTTGGAGTCCAGAACATAAACAGTCGTATCTTCGAAGACTGGTTCTACCGAGAAATTGGAAAGCAGGCTCAAGTTGGGAGTGACCCTCAATCCTTCATTCGCTCCCGCCTGAAGCAGTGCCTGTTCGGCCGTTTTATCTTCACCTTCCGCGTTGGAAGCTTGCGCAAACGAGGTGAGCGCCTGGGTTTCATGGTGTTCCTGGCGAAGCAGATTGGCTTCGGCCATCAGATACTGATAATCGTGCGCGCTATCCGCAACAGCACTGACCGCCGCGAGTTCGGCCTGCGCCCTGACTGTGTCTCCCAGCGCGAGATAGTTATTGGCCAGTCCGATCCGCACCGCAGCATCCTGCGCGCCTGCAGCCTTGGCGCGTTGCAGGTACGTCTGCGACAGTTCATAATCATGCATGGACCGGAACACGTCTGCCGCCGCGATGAACTGGTTGCCGGTTGGCGGCGCCGTCGCCCCTGTCTGGCCTTCCATCTGGGCCAGCGCAATCTGCCTTTCGGCGTCCTCTGGATGACCCTGCTCCGCCATGAGCTGTGCGATCGCCAGGCGCACGCCGATGCGGTCGCTGCCCGTCGCTGCAAGCGCTTTTCGAAAACGCTCCATGGCGGCCGCGTGGTCTCCGATTGCGTCGAGAGCCTCTCCGGTGGAGACGTAGATTCCGCTTTTTTCTGATTCCGTACCTGTCGCCGGAGTTGACTGGACATATTGCTCTGCCAGTTGCACGTATCGCAATGTTTGATCTCGATCTTGCAGGTTGGCATAGCAACGGGCAAGCAATCCGTAGGCTTCAGCGTTATTTGAGGAATCTTTTACCGCGATTTCAAGCTCATTAATTGCGTTGTGGTACTGGCGCTCCGCAAACAGCGTGTTTCCCAGCCCGAGGTGAAGCGCACCATCATCGGGTGTGAACTTCAAGGCCGCCCTATATTCGCTGGCAGCTTTGATCAGCATGTTCAGCCGCCCGTAAGCGGTGGCTTGAATCAGGTGAATATCTCTTGAATCGCCCAGTGCCCGTTCTGCCAGATCCGCTTGCCGCAGGGCGGCCTCCGGTTTATGGAGATCGAGGTTTGCATAGGCGAGTCCCAGGTGCGCCTCGCCGTTATTCGGCTCTCTGCTGAGGGCTGATTCAAAATCCGCCGCAGCCGCCTGGGCTTGGTGAAGGTCGTTCAGCAGATAGCCTCGGTTCACGTATGCCGTAACCACATTGGGATCCCGATCAAGCGCCTCGGTGAAGTCTTGCCGCGCCTGCTCGTTGAGTCCCTCGTGCTTGTGCACATAGCCTGCCAGAAGCGGAATGTCCGGCTCCTGGGGGAGAATGGCGGCATACTGCGCTGTCAAAACAAGAAGCTCGTCATATTTCTCAAGATGGAGCAGATCGTAACCGAGATAGACAACCACGTCCCTGTCTCGAGGCAGTGCCTTGATTGCTTCCCGGCCGACCTCGGCAGACTCTTGATATTCACCCTTGAAAGTGAGGTACCTCTCCTTCTCTCGCAGGATTTGGGGCTCCCGCTCCATGCCGTTCGTGACGCGGCTCAGCCATTTCCCTGCCAGGTTCAGGTTGTGCGCTTCAATGGCGGCATTCATTCCGCCTGCCATAATCAAGGCCTTTTGAGGCGCCTGCGCATACCCTTTGCTGTAAGAGTCTTCGGCCTTTGTAAATTCCCGGCGAGCGGTGTAGAGATCGCCAAGCGCAAGATACGGTACATAGAATGCAGGATCCGCTTGCTCCAGGCGCTGAAAATACTTCTCCGCATCCTGATCCCGTCCCGCTGCCCGTGAAGCATACCCGAGGGAGATAAGCGCAAATCGGTTCACCGCATCCGTTGCGAGAATCTGCTTATAAACCGTAATCGCATCCTCGGTTCGCCCGAGTTTCATCAGGATATCCCCATCAAGTTGTAGATCATCGCGATCATGCGCGTTGATTGATAACGCTTTCTTGATGTCGTCCAGCGCCGCGTCGAGTTCACCGGCGTCCATCTTGATCAATGCTCTCAGGCGCAGAAACTGCGCGCTTCCGGAGACCGGATCGCCCAGCCCGTTGATTTCGGCTTGCGCTGCATCGAGCTGATGATGGAAGGCGCTCTCGTCCGCCAGATCCTTGTAAACCTCCATGAGTTCCAAGTGCATCTGGATGCCGTAGAGCGGCCCCTCGCTCGGTTGCGCGGGAAGGTTAGCAATAGCAGCGCTGTATTCCCGCACGGCATCCTGGTCGCGCTCCTGGAACTTGGCAATCGCTCCGCGGATTGCGTGCAACCGATAATAGCTGGCGTCGATTCCCGCGGCTCTCTGGATAAACGTGTTCGCTTTCTCCAGAGAGCCGGCCGCAATCTCAGCCTGCGCCGCGGAGAGTTGCAAGCTCAAATCCTTGGGCGCGGCGTTCGCCGCTTGCGTGTAGAGTTTGGCTGAATCATCCAGCTTGCCATTTAGTTGGTAGGTGTAAGCGAGTTCAGCCGTTACGTCCGGCCTGGGGTTGCGAATTGACTTGAGCGCGGCAATGGCTTCTGCATAGTTCCCGGCCTGGCGGTAATATCCAGCCATCGATCGCTGAACGTCCGGGTTGTTCGGGTCATGCCGCTTGGCCAACTCGAGATAGCGGCTTGCCATATCCATTTGCTTCAGGTGCTGGTACGAGATCGCCATCAGCAACTCCGACCGTGCGTCAGGCCGCATTCGTTCAGCTCTGCCCAGCCAATCGACCGCGTCGGTGTAGTCTGCCAGCTTCATGTAAATATTTCCGAGCAGCAGCGCGTCGTCTCTGCGCCTCGGGTCAGACGCAATCACCTGTTTGAGCAGGCGCTCGGCATCTTCATTCCGTCCCATCAAACTGTAGGTCTGCGCCAAGCCGGAGATCCCCTCAAGCGCCGATGGGCTAAGGCGAAGACCTCGGCTGTAGGCATCCGCCGATTCTTGAAATCTCGCATTCAGCCGTGCCGCGTATCCAAACAGGAACCATAACTGCGGATCATTCGGAGCAGCTTCCGCGGCGCGGCGCGCAAAGTCAAGCGCAAGCGCGTGGTCTCCGTGCTGCAACGCCAACTCCGCGGCGCGCGCAAGGCGCGCGTTTTGAATATTCGATCCCCAGCCCAGCGGCTGCTCCGAAGGCTGCTTTTGATTCGTTGGATCCGGGGGGCTCTTTGCAGCATCGGGTCCCACATTGTAAACCTGCGCGTCAACGCCGCAGGCCAGCGCGGCGAACACGAAGAGCGATGCAGTCTTCAGGAATTGAGTTCTAGCAATCAAGGAGCCACCAGCGCGCACTCATGTGAAGCTGTTCGATTCGTGCCGGAGCCGTCTTCCGCTAGGGTGTGACTGCCCGGCTGACCGCAAAGAAAGAAATCATCGAGGCTGGGATTCCTGGCGGAAAGCCGATTTGAATTTGACATGCCTCTCATCGGCGATCTCCATTGAGCCTTGACTGAGGCAACCCTACGCTCCTGACTTGCTGAATCCTGAGCAATTGTGAACAGGATTGACGCCAGATGTTGCCGCCTCGCGGCGAACAAATGGACAGGAGCATTCTCATAGCGGCGTGCGGCAAGGAAGAAGAGCAATCCGGCCGCCATCGTGCATCCTGGCCCGCATCCAGGAACAGCGTTTCATGGCCTCCGGCAAACATCTGAGCAGTATAGCTCCATAATCGCAGTGCCCACGGTGCAACCTTGGAGAGGTGATTCCATTATGGGCGTGGTCCAAATTGGACAGACTCCAGGATTCTCTCCCTGACAAACTTACCTTATTGATGAGCATTCAAGCCGCGGCGGCGGCTTCAGCCTTCAACGAAATCAAGATCTCTCATCGAAAACGATGAGGCTTTGTTTTGAACTACGGCTTCACTTGCATTTGTTCAGAGTAGTGGCCCTGCCCATTGAGCGGAACTCCGGCGGCGCGCCGAATCAAAGATGCGCGCCAAGGTAGTAAATTGTGAGAGAAGGATTCAAGAAAAGGGGCCGCATGGATTCCAAGGCTCATTCGCGAGGTAATTGTGCAGAACGCTAAGTCCATCGAACCGTCGCCACGGTCCATACCGATAAGCCTCATTCTGATGGCGGCTGTCGCGGTGCATCTGCCGCTTCTGCTCATGCAGTTGCCTCTGAAGTCGTACGACGCGAACTTCCATATTTTCTTTGCTTCCCACTACGTCCAGCATTGGTTCGATCCATGGAATGCAAAGTGGTATGCGGGGTTTTCCCAGGCCACATACCCTCCCTTGGCGCAGCAGTGGGTGGCGTTGGTATCTCGTGTCCTCGGTTTGGACATGGCGTATATGGCGGTACAACTTGCCGCGATCTTGCTGCTCGTTGTAGGGGTTTATCGTTTCTCCCTGCTATGGGTCAGCCCGCGCGCCGCATCGATTGCAGCTCTGGCGAGTGTTTTTCTAGGCTCGGAAAGCTTTCTGGTTTATTCCGCGGGACAGTTGGGCACCACATGCGCGGCGCCGATTTATTTGAATGCTCTTCCGTTTCTCTTTGAGTGGGTCCGGCATGGCAAGTGGCGATCTTTTCTCAAAGCGAGCGTTCTTTTCACGGCCGCTGCCGCGGCTCACCATGCCACGCTGCTCTTTGGGTCCATCTTCTTCGCAGTGCCCGTTCTGGCTTTGGTGATTCTTGACCGCGAGGATGGCGAGCGGATTTCGACACCGGTCTTCGTGGGCCGCACCGTCGCCATCGCTGTTGTGGTGGGCGTGGCGATCGCAGTCGTGCTTCTTCCGTTTTGGATCGCACTAATTCATTATCCCGTCACGCAGACTCCCATTCCCCACCCCAGCCGGGCAAGCTACATCCTGAGCCCTCGTTGGGGCCTCAACTACTTCATCATCCCGTATGGAGCCTTGATTCTGGCCCTGCCGTTCATCTTTCTGCGGGGCTCCATGGTCGTTCGGCTCCGCCCGTTGCTGTTTGGTTTCTGGGTGGCATTTCTGGTGGGACTGGGAGGAACGACCCCCGTGGGCCGCCTTCTGCTGGGCCGCGCCTTCAATGTGCTGACCATGGAGCGTTTCAGCTATTGGGCAACTTTGCTCGCCCTGCCGTTTGTGGGACTTTTGGCCGCGGAACTCGTTGATCGATATCGAATGAGGGCGGTTGTTGGCTTGACCGTGGCGGCAGCTTTCAGTTGTGCAATGGCAGTGGGCTGGGCGACCTACCGGCCGGCGGATGCCGCAGATTTCAAGGTGAATACGGTTGCCTCGTGGCTCAATCGTGACGGTCACGATCAGTATCGCTATATCACCCTCGGATTCGGAAATAAGATTGCGCGGCTGGCAATGATGACGGACGCCAGCAGCGTGGATGGCGAATGGAATTCCGGGCGCATGCTGCCGGAGTTGACTCGCTATGGCGCGGGCGCGCTCACCAGTTCGAAGTATTTCGGCGAACCGGGTCTCGACGCGCTTCGGGCAATGCTGATGCACGCGGACCATTATGGGCTGAAATGGGTCTTTGTACGGGATCACTATTATGATCCGCTGTTGTCCTTTGCGGGGTGGCGTCCAGTGGACAACCTTGAAGACAAGACCATCACCGTCTGGAGCAAAGACGGCGTACCACCGGCCATGCCGGTGAACGCCCCGCAAATCCCTCCCCACTGGCAAGGCATCATGTGGGGTATCCTCCCATTCGGCAGCAGCATCCTGGCGATACTGGTCATTCTGCTTCCAGAGAAGAGACGGCGCGAGCGCGGAACGGAGCAATGTCTCATCTCCGAAGAGAATCTCGCGCAGGAGAGGTTAGTCTCATGAGCAATGGACGTCAACTCGCGGCGCTTCTCGCTGCTGCCACCGCGGCGCTTGTGGTGATAGGAACAGTGTGGCCTGCGCCATCCGCGGCAGCCTATGCCGGCGCGAAGAGCCTGCTGGGTTCGTCTTCAACGGCGGAAGCGGCAGTGGGAAATCTGGGCGACGAAATCCGCGCTCAAGCCTGGGGAAAAGCCTATGCCGGCCTTGCCAACAAGGCTCAGTTTACCCAGCCTGAATTTGTGCACGACTTGACCGGTTACTACCCCAGCCTTCTCACCTACACGACTTTGGACAAATTCGAAGTGAGACCGCTTCATGCCTCCGCCGATGAAGCGGAAATCGAGCTCAAATTGCATTGGGCTACCGTTGTTGGCAGCTCGGTGAGCATACGGGACTTGCATGTAATAAGGAATGGCGATCGCTGGGAACCGGAGTGGCCCATCGTCAAAGAGCCCATCGTGCCGCCGCAAGTCCTCCCGGTGAATTATCTGCGCTGGGATGTGATCTACAGCGGCGCCGGAGATGACTGGGGAGCCCAGAATGTGGAAGCTCCTCATGTGCGCATTGTGGATATGCACCCAGTGGAACGGGCTGATGGGGTGGTGATCCTCGGCGAACTTCTCAACGAAGATGTTGTGCCTGCTTATGTATCCGTCGCTGCGACCCTGCTGTCAAAGAACCAATCGCCAATCGCGACTGAAGGCAGCTTTGACAAAATCTCTCACCTTTTGCTGCCCAAGCAAGTGACTCCTTTTCTCATTAAATTTCCAAATGTTTCGCTCTCCAGCGTCGGCAGCGTTCGGATGACGCCTATGTCAGCCCTGATCGCAGCCTCGGCGGACCCCGTGATCGAGATCGAAAACGAGCAGTTGCATCCGGCCCCGGGCGCTTCGTTGACCGGGCAGCTCATCAATCAAAGCGGCCAGATCGTGAACGTCGCCCATGTTCTTGGAACCTTCTACAACCAGGCTGGCCTGGTGGTCTGGGTCGCGGACGAGTATATCGACACCGCGCTCTTGCCACAGAACCCGGTTCCGTTTGAAATTCACATTCCTGAGGATCTCGCAAAAAACGTCAGCAGCCAGCGAACTGTCATTGCGACCTACAGCTCCGGAGGTTCCCAATGAGAACCAGGCCGCTCATCTTTCTCACCACCATGGCGCTGGCGATGTTGCAGCCGGTTGCTGCGCAGGAGAGCAGCCTGACATTGCCCAAAACCGTCGAAGCCGGCAGCGCTTTCTCAATCCACATTGCCGGGAGCGGAAAAGCGGCTCTGTACATCGTTGGACTCGGGCAGGTATTGAAACGCGACGTGGAAGCGGGAGGCACGGCTTTCTTCCCCGCGGGATCGCTCTACAATGCCGGTCACTACCTGGCTGTTCTCGCAGGGAATTCGTCCACAGAGACCGTTTCATTCGATGTTGTGCCTGCAACCAAGCCCGCGGAACTGAGTTTTCTCGCCAAGCCTTCCCGTCTTCCGGTCGGCCTCCATGACGGCATCACCGGCGCCGTGTATGTCTTCGATGCCTATCACAACTTGATTTACGCCCCAACTCCGGTGTCCTTTGAACTGACGAGCCCCTCTGGCGCTGTGCAGAAGCACGTTGTCGCCACCAGGGATGGAGCTGCCTGGACAGCAATGGACTCCACGGCGCAACAAGGCATGGACAGGTTTCTGGCGCGAGTTGACGAAATCTCGAATGCGCGCGTCATAGGCCAGGTTCCGGGCGATCCGTGCGGGTTGAAGATGAGTGCCCGGCAGTCAGGGCAAGCGATTCTGTTGGCAACGGATCCGGTGCGCGACTGTAACGGCAACGCGGTACCGGACGGAACGATTGTGACCTTCACCGAGGCTTACAGCGGCGGCCAGTCGACCGTGGACGTACCTCTCAAACACGGAATTGCGGAGGCGCGTATGGCCGGCCATAGCGGAGCAACCATTTCCGTCGCAAGCGGAGTTGTCGTAGGGAATCAGATTCGTTGGGAGAAGTAGCCATGATACGGTCAACGCTGTTCGTTTGCACACTCTTCATGGCTGCCTCCGGTTTCGCCTCCGCTCAAGCCACGGTGCGCGTGGAACCGGCAAATCTGCAAAGTCCGCGGCCCCTGCCGGAGCAGACCCAGACGGCGGCGATTCGCGATTATCTAAAGTCCTGGCAGAGTTTGAGAGCCGCGCTTGAGCAGAATCGCTCGGATTTGCTTGATCCGGCTTTCGTGGGAACCGCCAGAAACAAACTTGCCGAGACAATCCAGCAGCAAGCCGCATTGGGGATTCGCACGCGTTATCAGGATAGCGCGCATGATATACAGATAGTTTTCTACTCGCCGGAAGGGCTCTCGATTGAGCTGATAGACAGGGTTGAATACGACGTGCAGGTGTTTGATCATGACAGGGTCAATCCGATACAGCATATAAGCGCAAGATACGTCATAGTCTTAACACCTGCTGAAGTGCGATGGAGGGTGAGAGTTTTCCAGGCCGCGCTCAAATAGGGCACTATCTCGGAATTGCAGGGGACGTTCCCGGTGTTTTGGGAGGCAATGCACGATTACGAGAAAGAGCTTCTTCATGAACGCGCAACTCGGAACTCCAGGAGTAGATTATGATTTCTGTCGTCGTACCCATTTATAACGAAGAAGAACTGATCATGCGATTCCATGAGGCTGTTGCTTTCGCCATGGAAGGTGTTCACATGAGCTGGGAAGTCGTGTACGTCAACGATGGTTCCACAGATTACTCTCTCGAGTTGCTGAAGGGTCTCCAGACCATGGATTCACATGTGGTGGTGGTGGAGCTATCCCGCAATTGGGGCCACGTGGGCGCTATCTCGGCGGGTATTGAGACGGCGCGCGGTGACGCTGTGATTCTTATGGATGGCGATTTTCAGGATCCGCCGGAAGTTCTTCCTAAACTGATCCAAGCCTGGCGGGAAGGCGCTGAAGTTGTAGTCGCGGTAAGAAAGAGCAGGCAGGAGCGGCGCAAGATCCTGGCCCAGCTCTTTCCTCTCTTCTATCGTGTCCTGGGGGCGCTTTCCGACTATCCGATTCCTCTCAACGCCGGGATATTCAGTCTCATGGATCGAAAGGCGGTCGATTCGGTCAATGCCATGGGAGAAAAGAACCGGTACTTGCCAGGGCTTCGAGCCTGGGTCGGCTATCGCAACACAGTGGTCTACTATGATCGGCAGGACCGATTGGCAGGCGATGGCAAACTCTCGTTCTCAAGCCGGATCAAGTACGCCATGGACGCGATCACGAGCTTCAGCTACAAACCTTTGCGCCTCAGCTTCGCGCTCTTCTTCCTGGCAAGCAGCGTGGCCGCGCTCCTGGGGGTCTTGATGCTCTTTTCCAAGAGCTCGGTGGCCGTTGCGGGCTTCGGTGTGGGGGCCGCGGTATTTTTCGTCGGAGGCTTGCTGCTTCTATGCCTTGGTGTACTGGGCGAATATATCGGACGCATGTACGACGAGGTGCGTAACCGGCCCCTTTCGATCGTCAGCACGGTCCACCGTTCTCCAGCCAAGATTGCTCCCCATCTTGCCGTGATTGCAGCCAAAGGCAAAGGCTATGAGGACCAACTCAACGGCGAAACCGAGACAGCCGTGGTCGAGGCGGCGTAGAGAGGACGACATCCTTCGGCGACCGCCGGAGGGTGTCTGATGCCGCACTTTTACTCGCCCGGCATAACCGGTGCAACGCGCAACGGTTCAGGATAAGGCTGGACCAACCCATGAACGGATTGTAGCGCCGGTCTCCTGACCGGCTGTAGTGCGGGCGTCCTCGCCCGCACTTTTCCGGGAGTAATTACCAAATCGTCCAGTCTACGAACTAGCGCTTTTCCAGCACTGCCGACTATTTACCCGCGAGAGGATCCGGAGAATGCTCATGCGTCCCAGGACCGCACGTGGGAATGCCGTCCTCAATGGATGTGCCCTCTTCGTGGTCATTCCATGTCTCGATCATTACGAAGGGTAGAAGATTATCCGGGGGAAAATACTTGCGCCACAGGTTGGAGGTGTCTGCAAACGTCTGGCCGCATCGCGCGGATATATGCCGGTTAAGCCCCCAAGAGGCTTTGCTGTCGTCGAAACTAGACCACACGCCGCCTACAATAATCTTGTCGGAATACTTTGACTGCATTGTTTGATAGAAATCACTCAAGTATTGCTCTCCCCAGTTGCTGCCATCTGCCGCCCATCCCTTTTCTCCAGGGTTTATCCAGGCATAAAAGCCATCGAATGCATCCGCATCCGAACCGGGCAGGTTCTCTTGGATCAATAACGGTGAAGGATTCCATTTGTTCACCATGGTGCGCACTCTATTCCAGTCTGTGTGTCTCCCTTTTGGAAAAATGAAGATCACAGGACGGCCTTCATAGGTGAGATATGCCTGATGCCCCGGCGCCTTCGATGAAAGATAGGTGTCATGGAACATTGTGAAATCCGCCATGGCCTGGTCGGTCGCCCCTTCTTCCTCGTCTGTTTCGTCGTACATCATCGCAACCTGGAACTGCTCGTTCGCAGCCGCGGTCTGCATCAAGGCATAGCTGCGATCGATGAAGGACTCCCGGTCCCCGTACCAGTCCACCACAAACGCTGAAATGCCCATCGCTTTTGCGCGGCGAATCTGACTGTTTATTACAGCTGGATCGTGCGAAGAATATCCGGCGGAGGCGTGCTTGGGATGTCCGAACCAGGCTTCGTACAAGGCAATTGTCTGCGGCGCATTCCCCGTCGCCTTGTGCTTCAGCGGCTGCCCATGGCCCAACCCGGGCCAGGAGCATCCGTGAGGCAGCAGGAAGAGAAAAAGAAATGCGATGCTCATCCGATTCAACATTGGCTTATCTATTAGAGGCCGCCGGAACCCGCGGGGTTGTCACTAATTGGGGAAATAACTTCATCAATCTTCGTTTCTGAGCAGCCAGACCGCTGCTCTTCGCATCGAATTAACTGTCACGGCGAATAGATCTCCATCTCCAGCTTGATGCGGATTCCTTCCTGCATCGCGAACCGGAGCTTCGAGGGTGTAGTGAATGGTTTGACCGAAAAAACGAGAACACTGCAAGCCCGCATTGTCTCGGGCAGTGTTGTGCTGCTTTCAGGCTCGGTCCTGACGACTGCAATCAACCTCGTCTACAACATTGCCGTTGCGCGATTCCTGGGCCCTCGGGGCTTCGGGCAGGCCACGGTTGTCTACACGATTCTCACCCTGCTATCCGCGGTGACGCTCTCCTTTCAAATCACCACCGCGAAGCTGGTGGCGCAACAGAGCGCTGCGGAAGGGAAGGCAGCGGTTTATCGGAGTTTCCACAGGGGCGCATGGGCCTGCGGGATTCTCGCTGCTCTCATATTGCTGTTGTTTCAGCGATCGATCGCGGATTATCTAAACCTTTCCGGCCCCATTCTCGTCGCGCTTCTGGCAATTGGCGCGGCGTTCTACGTTCCGCTGGGATGCCGGCGGGGCTTTATTCAAGGGACTTACGGCTTTCGCCGGCTCGCCATTAATCTTGTCGTTGAAGGTGTGTTTCGACTCGGGGGATCGGTCCTCTTGATCCTGGCCGGCATGGGAGTCGAGGGAGTGATTGCGGCCAATGCGGCAGCGGTCGTGGTGGCCTATCTTACCTCCCCGCCGAAGCTGACTGGCCGGGCCTCGAATCCTCTTAGTTCTTCGTATGCTCTTCGGGAAACTACCCAGGCATTGATCTTCTTTTCCGGCCAGGTGCTTATCAACAACTGTGACATTGTGCTGGTCAAGCACTTTTTCTTCGCAAGGGAGGCTGGACTCTATGCAGCCGTTGCGATGGTTGGCCGAGTGATATTTGCCTTTTCCTCCGCGGTCGTCAACAGCATGTTTCCGCTTGTGGCGGGCACTCGCGATGAGGAGAGAAGGAATCTCAGGGTCATCGCCACCTCGCTGCTGTTGGTGCTGGTTACCGGTTCTGTCCTGGCTCTCGGTCTGGGGTTCGCGCCGGCCGGGTTCTGGACTGCACTTTTCGGATCGGGATTCGAGATCGTTGGGAAGTACAACCTTCCCTATCTTCTGACGCTCTACGCCATCACGGCAATCATCTTCTCGCTGAGCGCAGTGATGATTACTTTCGAGATGTCCTACAAGATTGCGAATGCAAGTTGGGTGCAGTTGGCGTTCAGCGGCATGGTGATTGCCGGGATCTGCCGTTTTCATTCCTCTATGCGCGAAGTCATTCTCGTGCAACTGTTCCTCATGATCGGTCTCCTCGTTTGCGTGGCAATACCATTCTTTGTTGCATCGCTCTCGGCTCCGGGGAAACTGCTGCGGGCTGTGCGGTTTCGGCCGGCGACGGTGATTCGAGCAGTGTCGGAGGACGAGGTTATTGCTGAGTTTCTGAAGAGCGACTTCCACTCTTCGGAATTTTGCGAGTATCAGGAAAGCCTGCGTGAAGTTGTGAGCGCACCCGATCTTGAGAATGCAGGTGACAACGCGAAGCGGAGAGCTCTGTTCAACCTGCGGAATCTGGCGCTGTGGAAGGAGATTCCCGTCGGGACGGAATGGTATGAGGTGGAAATCAACGAAGCCGGCCTGGACCAGATCAGGGCATTTCCACGAGCCCAGTGGCGAAAGCTGGCGCGCGGCAATTTCTCGGTCAGCGAGATTGCGGAAGCCATGCGGACGCACCAGCACTTGGTCGACGGTCCATTCTTATCGAAGATTGCGGCGATTGGCGATCAGTTGCTGCAGGATGAGCCCGGATTCAGTCCTGTGATCCTCATCGGTCTCACCGAATGCCAGTCTCTAACGGTTCTGGATGGGAACCATCGGCTTATAGCGGCAATGCTTGCATCGCCGGGCAGCCTGAAGAAGCTGCGCTTTCTGTGCGGATTGTCGCCTCGTATGACAGAGTGCTGCTGGTACAACACGAACCTCCTGACTCTCTTGCGATATGGGAGAAACAAATTGGCTCGAAATATGCGCAATCCCGAGGCTGAGCTTGCACACCTTTTGCAAACCTCCGGATAACCCCAGGTTGCGGAGAACCTGAGATCGGATGTGGATATGACAGTTCAAGTTAGCACAGTCGTGGTCAAACAGCTGCATGAATCATTAAGCCGGAAACAAGGACGCATCTTTCTCAGCGATGTGGTGAGCTCGATAAGTAATGACCGGGCTGGCATCGTGCTCGATTGTTCTCGTGTGCGTCTGATGGACAGGCCTGCCATCTACCTGCTGCTCTGTTGCCTGGAGGAGGCCATCAAGCACGATAGCGACGTCAAGCTGGCAGCAATCCCCGCGGAGGCAAGAGCGATTCTGAAACTCACCGGAGTCGACCGTCTCTTTGAATGTTTTGACACGAATGCTGAAGCGATTATCAGCTTCCGCCGGCTTCCGGCAGAGTTGAATTCGGAAGTGCATGTTCCTTTCGGCTCACTTCGGGCCCCTGCGAATGCGGCATAATTGCTTTGGGACGGCCATTCCATGGCGCGCAACAGGACGGGGCTGGGAGGAGACATGAGAAGTTCGCTGTGTTGGCGGAGAAGACTGATTGCCGGCGGTCTTGTGTTCCTGCTGGCGTTTCCGTTAGCGGAAGAGGCTGCCGCAGCGCCGCGACAGGTGCTCCTCGACCCGCATCCGAGCGTTTCCACCTTCCAGAATCAGTCGAAAGACTCGGATAATCAAGCCGGTAGTCCAGGCACAGGCACAAGCAGCTCTCAAGAAATGGTTCCAGACAACCCGGACCCTAAGCCGGTGCAGGCTGCCGGTCAGAGTGGACAGTCTGGCTCCTCACAGTCTGGCTCATCGCAGTCTGGCGCCTCACAGTCCAGCTCGGAAACCCCGCAAAACAGCGCCCCGAAACCGGTCGGCACGGCCGCGGCTCCGGTCATGAAGACCGGCGGCGTCGCTGCGTCCAGGCCGGCCGGAGCGGTGATTGCGCCGGGAAAGCAGCGGCGGGCCCGATCCATCCTGATCAGGGTTGGTGTGATCGCGGGCGCCGCTGTCGCCATCGGAACTGTCGTGGGGCTCTCTCATGCGAGCCCCAGCCGGCCAAACTGACAATTGGCCCAAAGCATTGGAAGGATCTGCGGAGCATATTGATGCGATCAATTCGAAAGATCAGCCGAACTAACCTGGTAAGTTTCTCCGGCATTGATGGCTCCGGAAAAAGCACTCAGATTGAAGCTCTGCGCGCGCGGCTTGAACAAGATGGCCTGCGAGTTCTTCTAATCAGGTTCTGGGATGACATTGCCAGGTTAACCGGACTCCGGGAAGCGACCGGCCACAGAATCTTCAAGGGCGACAAAGGAGTTGGATCTCCCTCCGCGCCGATCAACCGGCGGGACAAGAATGTCAGGTCATGGTTCATGACTGGCGTGCGGTTATTCCTTTACTTCCTGGATGCTGTCTCGGTCCGGCTTGCAGTGAAGAGAGCATTGCGTTCCGAGGCCGATCTTGTTATCTTCGACCGCTATACCTATGACGAACTCGCGAACCTGAACTTGCGCAATCCGGCCATTCGAGCCTATGTCCGGCTGATCATGAACCTGGTTCCCAAGCCTGATATCAGCTTTTTGCTGGACGCGGATCCGGTTCAGGCTCGCGCGCGAAAGCCTGAATACCCTCTCGAGTTTCTCCAGGCCAACCGCCAGTCCTATCTAACTCTGAGCGATTTGGCCGGTGGAATGACCATCATAGCCCCAATGCCGGTCCGTGAGGTCGAGCGGGCCGTCCTCAAGCACGCGCTGGAGGAGTTGACCTTCAGAGACCGCCCGCGGGAGAACGGCAGCGCCATGCCTTCGAGAGATAACGTTAGGGCCTGTTCACACTACCCCGGCGGGTGGCGCTGCTAGTGAAAATCCGGCTAGACGAAGCCGAGCCCGAAGGCTGTGGCGGGTCCACCGTCGAGGGCGAGAATGAAGTATGGCCGGATTTTCGCAGCAGCCCGAAGGGACGGGGCCAATTTTCCCCAGATCTTCGTCCATCGTCGCTAGGATACACCCGGTATCCGTCACTCCTCATTCCTCGATCTGAGAAAAATTGGCTCCCGTCGCCGCCCACCGGGGTAGTGTGAACAGGCCCTAGTAACCCGGAGAAGCTGGACAGGCCGCAAACCCGTCCAGCCGCCTTATGATGGTACACTCTTCCATCCATTACAGATGAAATTGCAAGGAACGTCTTTTCCTTCACCAGCGATAGATGGTCAGATCGTCCAGGTACGCAGCGGCGGTCCCGCTCGTGGCTAAGTAGCCGTCCAATTGAAAGTTGGTCAGCAGCGTGGGGGCCCATCCGAGCGCGAAGGCAGACGGCACTGTCGCGTTCAGAATCGATTTGGCGCCGTCAAGCCACACAGCGCTGTAGGTGACATTGCCGGAGTTATCGCGGGAATAACTGACCTGAACGTGATGCCAGGTATTCGTACTCCATTGACGCGGGTTGCACGCCGCCTTCGAATGCAGCCATACATCCACATACTTTTGAGGAGTTCCCTGATTGGCGGTGTAATCCCACGTGCCTGACCAGCCGTCGCACTGGACTCCGTAGATCACAGTCTGGCCATTGGACATCACCTGATTCATATCCATTTCCAGATTGGCGATGGAAGTGGAGGGAGACGGCAGGTAGACCCAGGCGTCATAGAAAAAGTGAGTAGCGGCGGTATCGTCTCCAAAGGACGCGTAAAAACGCTGGCCGCCGTAGTCCAGGTAATTGCTCACAAACTGGCGTGCATTACCACTGAGTGAAGGCGAGTTGACGAGGCTCATCGAACCAGTCGAACTGCCGTTAGTCCCGGCGTCAGGTTGTGCGACCCAGTTGCTCATGGTCTGCAAACCGCCTACGCTGATTGCGTTTGTGGGAATTACGGCGGTAGTAGCGGCGACTGTGATGGCGACATCGGTGACGCATGCAGAACCCGCGCTGCCCCATGCCTTGACATGCAGGGTGTGCGCTCCTGTTCCAGACGCGACCATGGCCTGTATGGATATGCTCTTCACAATCGTTGTAGCAGTACTGTTGTCGAGCGAGTAGCCCATGGCAGTAGTCGTTTGAGACGAGCAATTCGCGGCGTTGGCGGAAAGAGCGAATGGCGATTCAACTTCGGCGCCATTGTTGGGACTGCTGACAGTGATGTTTGCGGATGTGGGAATTGTGGTGGTTGTAGCGGCGACGACTGTGATGGCGACATCGGTGACGCATGCAGAACCAGCGCTGCCCCATGCCTTGATATGCAGGATGTGCGCTCCTGTTCCAGACGCAACCATAGCCTGTACGGATGTGCTCTTCACAATCGTTGTATTAGTGCTGCTGTCGAGCGAGTAGCCCATGGCAGCAACAGTTTGAGACGAGCAGTTCGCGGCGTTGGCGGAAAGAGCGAATGGCGATCTAACTACCTCGCCATTGTAGGGACTGCTGACAGTGACGTTTGCGAATGCAGGCGCTGCGAATGTCGCAAGGATCAATGGAGCGTAGTAGAGAAACTTCATCGGTTTTTCCTCAAATACTTGATCGAACAAATTCATTTCGAGTTTTGCGCAGTACTTTCCCCTGCGCGCGGTCAGCGTGCATGCGGAGTACAATAGACAATGTCAGAAGGCAACAGTACAGGCGATTGCGCGGTAGCCTCACATCGCCACGATCCGAGCGAAAAGACGCATTCAGCGCAACGAGAATTCGACAACAAGTTCTTTGACTGCTTCGGCGGCTGTAGAGGTGTGCGACTCCAACCGATCCGAGCCGTAATTCGGCTTAAGCGCACGAACAGAAACTGACGCGCCCATTTGCGCTTTCGCACTGGGCAGCGGCCTTCCGCTCGACGTCTTTACTCAAGCTTCGAACTTGAGAACTTGACTAGACATTCAAATGAGTGTCTGTATAAAACAGTACACTTATTATGGGCGTAATGCAAGTTTGTCAAGGAGTATTTGAGATCAATATAGACCACAGGCAACTATTGTCGACCGAGCAATTGGACTTATAATCTTGGGACAATATGGCCGAACTCAAGGTAACCACTACACTTATGCCGACTATTATGCGGCGTGGTGAAACGCGCAGTCTCGCACAATCCGTAGAACGCACTATAGTTTTATCGTCTCTGTGCAAGTATCTGGCAGACCCCTGATCTTGCCGCATTTTTGAAGAAGCAGGGTTCAGGCTGCGCTTTCAGTTGAATGCCGGCTGAATGGTTCCGGGACCATGCCTACAGGCGATGCATCGCGATTCATGGCTCAGTTGAAAGGCCGAACGATCCGAACGACCGGGATCACTACTTGGAGTTGCGAGTGGCGTTCGGGCGAAGGGATGAAAAACCGTGCAGGTTCGGATGGAAGTCTGTTCCGGTCACCATGCAACTCGCGGGGAAAGCCTGCCCCCTGGAAGGATCCTTTCGTGTACCAAAACAGATCTTCAACCACCATAGAATAAGACAGTTCCGTAGATTTCATGGCGTCAACCATGTTTGGGGAGCAACGGTCTCCCACAACAAGCCATTTGCTTTCGCGGCTCCGCCGGGACACTTGCCACCTACCGCCTCAGTAGCCAAAACTGCCGAATCCAATCAAAGGCCCGATTCCAGAAACCCGCGTAAAACGCGCACTTTTACACACTAGTGTCAGGCTATATGTTCAATAGATTCAACCGGTTGCCAGAACTTTCGCAATCATCTGGAGAAATTGATCAATCTGATTCTCAAGTACCTCGGATATGATTCCTTTTTAGTCGTCCCCCACCTCGCCGACCCGCTAAGGGATGAATGGCTCAAGTCGGCCAACCAACAGGCGGTGGCCGATCTGTTGCGGCTGAGTTGGGATGAGATGCACGAGCTGCCGCACAACTTCGCGGATGGCGTTATGCCGACGAACAGAATCAACGGCGGCTCGACGCGACCCTGGAGCCAAACATACTGCATATCGGGCCGCCGTGGGAGAACAATCAGAAATCCGACTGGGCAGGCCTGGCGCAGCAACGGCTTTCGGCTCAATACAGGGAACAGAATCTTGCCAAACAGATCGCCACAACACGAATCTGGACGATCAACCGGAAGACCGGCGACGTGTCGTACATGCTCAATGGAAAGATTTCGGTGATCGACCGCGGACGCATTGTGACCGTTCTCAACCAGAAGGAAGCGACAATCGTCTTCGGGTTGGAGATGGCCGTCCAAAAATATGGGTCGCAGATTGCTTGCACCGGCACCCACGAGTGGAAGTGGATGGTCACCATGACTGCGGTGAAGCACGGCATCTTCGCCCAATTCACGGACCCGGAGATGCAAGGCGCCCTCCACCAGCCTCTTGACGATAAAAGGCCTGCTTCACGCTTTCATAGAACTGCTTCGATACAGTGAGCTATATTGAACTGTCAATCGCACTCGTTTATGCCATTCTAAGACAGGTGTTCCTGTAGGCATGCGCAGCCGTATGCTCAGATCCTCCATCTGGGCCAGTTGCGCTCTGCTTAACAAGGGCTTGATCACCGCCGATGAGCCTATCCTGGTTGTGGCATTTTCACTGACAAAACCGGCAAGGCCCGGCCATCCGTGAAATCAATCAAAGCCGGCAAACGATCCTGTACAAGCCTCCGGCTCACTCCCTGACAAGCGCTGGGATGCCGTCCTCCGGAAGGGAGTGACTGGTTACAATGGAATACTCGAAATTAAAATCGCTGCTCCGCCAGATGATTCTGGTTCCCATGGGGATCACGGCCGCCCTTGCTTTATTGCTCTTGTGGGAAACCTTCGACTTGAACCGATCATTGCAGTCGGTTGACCATACCGATCAGGTTCTCGACCAATCCGGGCATCTGCTCGCGTTGTTGGTCGACATGGAATCCGGGACGCGCGGATACATCGCCACCGGCGATGAGAGCTTTCTTCAGCCCTATATGGAGGGCACGAAGAGCTTCGAACCCGAATACCAGGCCTTGTATGGAATGGTGACGGACAATCTCCCGCAGCAGCAGCAGCGGCTGAAGGACTTTCATGCCGGCTATGTGGAGTGGGAAGGGTACGCCAGCACGATGATCTCCCTTCGCCGCGCGGGTAAGGCCGACCCCACGCTCTATGAGAACCAGCAGGGAAAACGCAGAATGGATGCCCTTCGAGGGCAGATCCTGGAGTTTCAAAACGTGGAAGCTGGACTGCGTGTCGAGCGCGTCCAAGCAGCGCACTTGCGATGGACCGTTATGGTGACCAGCTTCCTTGGCCTGGGCTTGGGTGTGGGAGTCTTCCTGGCCCTCTTCACGCGCTATAACGTCGAGAAAATGGGCACCAAGCTCATGCAGAGCGAGGAGCGCTGGACGGCAACCTTGGGCAGCATTGGCGAGGCGGTGATCGCCACCGACAGCGCGACTCGCATCACCTTCCTCAACCCGATCGCCGCCGCTCTCACCGGATGGCCATCGGAAGAGGCCTTAGGCCAGCCGATCGGGAATGTGCTCAATCTCATCAATGAGAAGTCCGGGATGAGCACAGACAATGAAGTCCTCCGCGTGCTCAAAGAGAAACAGATTATAACGATGGCCAACCACATGGGTTTGATTACCCGGGATGGCCGCGAGATCTCCGTCGAGCACAGCGCCGCGCCCATCCTCGCCGGCGAGGGAAAAGTCATTGGCGTGGTGCTGGTCTTCCGCGATGTTGCGGCGCGGCGGCAGGAGCAGGTAGCAACTGCCGAGCAGGCATCCCTCATCGAACTGACGCAGGACTCCGCCCTGGTGATCGATATGCAGGGGAAGATCCTCTTTTGGAGTCGCGGGGCAGAGGCGATGCTTGGATACTCCAAAGCCCAGGCCGTCGGCAATATCTCGCACGAACTGCTGCGCACCGAGTTTCCCCAGCCGCTGACTGAAATACGAGCGGAACTGCTGCGCGTGGGGCATTGGGAGGGCGACCTCATCAAGACCGCGCAGGACGGCAGGCGCATTGTAGTGTCCGGCCGCTGGGCGTTGCAATGGGGCAAGCGCGACCAGGCGCCACGTATTCTGGAGATTAACAGCGACATCACCGAACGCAAGCGGAATGAAGAGTCGCTGGTCCTGCAAAGGGAGCAACTGCGCGCGCTGGCGGAACGCCTGCAATGGGTGCGCGAAGAAGATCGCAAGCAGGTTGCTCGCGACCTGCATGATCAAATCGGGCAAATTCTGACCGCGATCAAAATGGATATGATGTGGATGACTCGTCATCTGCCGGAGTCGGAAGCCGAGGTGCTCGCCCGGCTCAAGGAATCGATTCAGTTAATCAATGATGGCGTCAAGGCGGTGCGCGCCATTTGCAGCGGGCTGCGTCCTGGAATCTTGGATGACCTTGGCCTGGCGGCAGCCATTGAATGGCAGGCCAGCGAGTTTGCTTCTCGCAATGGCGTCCAGTGCAAGGTCACTGTTCCGCCTGTTGATTTACACTTGGATGGTGACCGGGCCACCGCGACCTTCCGAATCTTCCAGGAGTGCCTGACCAATGTAATTCGCCACGCGCAGGCTAAGTCGGTGCGCGTTGATTTATGCCAGGAAGAGGAGAGCATCCTGCTGGTTGTCGAGGACGACGGAATCGGCTTCTGTGAATCCGGCTTCTCCAACGCTCTTGGGTCTTTGGGGCTACTGGGCATGAAAGAACGAGCGCAGTTCTGCGGAGGCGACGTGCATATATCCAGTTCTCCCGGCAACGGAACAAAGGTCACAGTCCGCGTGCCCGTGGACATTCCACGCGCCGAGAGGAGCGAAACATGCGCATCCTGATTGCGGATGACCACGCGGTCGTCCGCCGCGGCCTCAAAGAGATACTGGCGGAGGCTCTACCTAGCGCGGAGTTTTCCGAAGCCGGCAACGGGGATGAGGTGCTCAGACACTTGGGGAAAACCACAATCAGCCTGCTGGTGCTGGATATCAGCATGCCTGGGCGCAGCGGGATGGACGTGCTGCGGGATGTAAAGCACACCTACCCGCGGTTGCCGGTCATTATCCTGAGTTGCCAGCCCGAGGACCAATATGCGGTGCGCTGCTTGCGGGCCGGCGCAGCCGCTTATATCAATAAAGAGAGCGCCCCCGAAGAGCTGGCCATGGCCACCAAAAAGATACTGAGCGGCGGTCGCTACGTCAGCGCCAGCCTCGCGGAGAAACTGATCGCCAACCTGGATGAGTCCCCCGGCAAGCCCTTGCATGAGTTGCTCTCGGACCGGGAATTCGAAGTCATGAAAATGATCGCCGCCGGCGTCCCTTTGACGGAAATCGGCGACAGACTTCACGTCAGTGTTAAAACAATCAGCACCTATCGCGCCCGCATCATGGAAAAGATGCAAATGAAAAGCAACGCCGAACTGACCCGCTACGCCATGACGCACAGCCTGATCGATTAGGATTGTAGCGTCGGCCTCCCGGCCGGCTGTAGCGCGGGCGTCCTCGCCCGCACTTTTTAAGAACTAATTACATATTCAGCATTTTTATTACTGGATAGTCCTGCCGGCGTAGGAATTTTCCTACAGATAGAAAGGAACAAACCCTACAAGAATCACGGTATACGCTGATATGAATACCTTTTCGCCCTCAGTATATTCGTTTCAGGCCGGATGAACGGCCCGGCAAGCGGACACAACGATGAAGATCCTGATAACAGAAGATCACGCGAACGTGCGGCGCGGCCTCAGAGAGCTCGTAGCCGATGCATTTTCGGGCGCTCGCTTTTCCGAAGCCAGTAACGGGGATGAGATGCTTGCCCAGTTGGTCATCTCTCAGCCTGACGTATTGCTGCTCGACATCAATATGCCGGGGCGCAGCGGGTTTGAAGTACTGAAGGATGTAAAGCATATCTACCCTATGCTCCCGGTGATTATGGTGAGTGTCCAGCCTGAGAGCCAGTATGCGTTGCGCTGCCTGCGCGCCGGTGCGGCCGAATATGTCAACAAAAACAGCGCTTCGGAAGAACTGGTTCCAGCGATCAGGAAGATCATGGACAGCGGCGCAAGGCTGGTTTTGAGCCCGGCTGGATAATAGTAACAGAATAAGATAACTCCGCTGGCAAGCCCTTGCATGAGAAGCTTACGGTCCGGAAGACATCAAACGCCTGGAGATAACATACTTCTATTTCCCCGGCGAATCTATCGGCTTGGTATATTGCCTATCCCAGAGCGATAAGCGTTTATCAAAACAGCATGACAAACAAAGAGCTGCGCCGGCCCGCGCGTTGCGCTGCCACGAATAACTTCATCGATTCCATCGCTGTTGCGGCGTAAGGATTAACCCTACAAGATTCGCATGGAAAAGCCTACAGCAATCCCAGTTTTCGCCGATGTTCATGCTCTTTCAATATCCATACCTTGGGTATATAGACGTTGCGAAGGATGACGGTAATTCATGCCCTTGCACCCTCCCTGTAAGATTGAAAGGTCTAGATCATGGCCACTTCGATGACGAGTACGTCCCCCAGGATTCCTAAGGGCCGCTCTTATCCTTTGCCTCCGGCTGCGCATCATAACTTGAAGCTGGTTCCGAAACGGGTTGGCGCTTTGCCGAAGCTGGAGACCGCACTCGATCTTCAGAGTCCGCTGAACAGGTCTATGGCCGGAAAATCGCGGCATGAATACCTGGTTGGTCAATCCATCTTTTCGCAAGGCGACCCGGCCAGTGCGGTTTTCTACATCCTGAGCGGCAAGGTCAAGCTCACTGTCGTATCCATGAGCGGCAAGGAAGCTGTCATCGCCCACCTTGCGGCGGGCAGCTTTTTCGGTGAAGCCTCCCTGGCGGGCGAGCCGCTGCGCAGCTCCTCCGCGCACGCGCTGGAATCCAGCACGATCGTTCGCATCGATAAGATGGCCATGCAGGACCTGCTCCGCCGCGAGAAGGAGTTCGCCGAGCAATTCCTCGCCTACATGCTCTCCCGCAACAATCGCATGCAAGCCGATCTGGTCGATCATTTGTTCAACTCCAGCGAAAAACGCCTGGCCCGGCTGTTAATGATGATGGCTAACTTCGGCCAGCACTCGAAGCCCATCCCGGCCATCGCCAAGATCAGCCAGGAGACCCTGGCGGAAATGATCGGCACCACCAGATCACGTGTCAGCTTCTTCCTCAACCGGTTTCGCGATCTCGGTTACATCGACTACAACTGCGGCGGGATGCTCATCAATAGTTCACTGGTCAACGTCGTGCTGCACGACTGAGAAGTGATGGCGCGGATGCGCCAAAACACTGCGGGGACCGCCATGGCGGTCCCCGCAGTGTTTCATGGAGCTGGTTCGGTGTTACGGGCAGACACCAGCGTTGCCCGCGTTGTAGATGCCCTGGACATCGGCTGTGGTCAAAGCTGCGTTGTAGATCTGAACCTCGTCGATCAGGCCGTTGAATGAGTAATTGGCCCCAAGCGTTTGCCCGATGGCAAATCCGGCCCCAGTGTATGAAACCGTGCCGTTCCACACCGTCTCGCCCCCGGGGGTCATTGTGGGCTGGAGCACACCGTTGTAGTAAACCTGAGCCGGATTGTTCGCCGTCGCGGTCGCGGTGACCAAGACCCACTGATTGAGCGGAATCTGGGACGTGGTTATGACGGAGTACCAGGAGCTTCCGCTTCCGATGTCGAGATCGATGCTGCCCGGAGGCACACCCGTGTAGCTGCCGCTGACAGACCCACCAAGGTAGAGGGCAATGCCGGCGTGATTAGCGCTATACTGGCTTCCGAAAATGTGTTGCCATGGGCCTGATCCGACATTGGCTGGATAGCTCGTGATATAGATCCAAGCCGACAGGGTAAAGTTGTTCTGGATTTGCAGGTCGGCCGGGACGGGCTGGCCGATCAGCACAAACTGGTTGCTGCCGTTGAAGCTGAAGGCGTCGTTGATCTCGCCGAGGGCAAAGCCCGCGCCGCTCTCCAGCGTTCCGTTGTTGTTGCCCATGTGGTCGGTGGCATCGTCGTCGCCCTTCCACCAGGAGACAGGAGCGGTTGCCGGCGTATAGCAGGCGCTGGCTGGAGTGATGGTGGCCGAGCAGGAGGCTGCTGCGCCACCATACTGGCCGCCGCAGCTCCAGCTCATTGCACCGCCCACGTTGGTCAGCCCGGAGACTGTGCCTGTCGAGCAGAGGTTGGTTGAGGGCGGAGCGGAGAATGTTCCGGCGTTCGCCGTTCCGCAGACTCCGGCCACCGCAGCGGTAGTGCCGGTGGTGAAGGTGGAGAAGACATAGCCGTTGTTGTAGGTGACATAGCCGTTCATGCTGACGCTGTTGCCGGCGATGTCGTAAGGCCAGAAGTTGTTGCCGTAGATGACCAGGTCGTAGATGGTGGTCTGATCCAGCGGCGTCGTCGGCGTGAGGTAAATCGTCTTGTAATCCGCCGAGAAGCTGAGCGTGACCGGAACGATGCTGTGCGTGTTGTGATTTTGCAGGTAGACGTTGGAGGTGTTGAAGAGTATCGGATCCATCGCCTCATTGAAGGTGATCGACGTTGTCGTCGGGACGCCGGATGTGGTGACGCCGTTTGCCGGGGTGGTGGATGCGACAGTCGGACTGCTGAAGTCGAAAGCCGCCCCGGTGGTGAAGGTGCTGGTCACCGGAGTGATTGCATTGCCGCTCATATCGGTTACGCCGGTGACGTTATAGGTGTACTGGGTGTTCGGAGCCAGGGCCCAAGGCAGTTGCACCCATGCGATGGTGTTCCCAAACTGCGGATAGACGCCAATCGGTATCGGGCTGCCGCCATTTGGAGTCAGAGTGATGCTGCCCAGCGATTCGCTCGCGAACGGCTCGTTGAAGATCAGGCCGAGGCTGCTGCCATCCCACGGGCCATTGTTGGTATTCACCGGCACATTGGTCATGCCGTTGGGCGGATTGGCATAGAGTAGCGTCGGTCCGGCGCTGCTGGGTCCGTTGCCGGTGTAGAAGCCGGCCGAGTTGTTGCTCTGAGCGTTGCCGGTCAGATCGATTGCGTTATTGCAGTAGTAGATGTACTGCGAGTCGGCGAAGAGCGGCGTGATGGGCGTCATGGTGACCGTCATCATATCCGAGGAGAAGGTGTAGTTGACCGGGATGTTGGCGTTGTCCACGTAGCTGTGGAGGTACAGCCCGCCCGGCGTGATGCTGCTCGGATCGATCGCCTCCGAGTAGCGGCAGTTGAATGAAGCGTTGGTAGCGATCCCGGTCTGCCAGTAGCTGAAGTCGAGCGCTACGGTTGGGGTGCTGTAGTCGGGCGTGGCCGCGGTCATGAACGTCGCTGTGGGCTCGCTGAAGAGATTGCCCGCGTAATCCAGCAAACCGTTGACACTGACCTGAATGGTGCTCGAGGCCGGCAGCGGATTCACCGGCGAGAAGTTGGCGCCGATGACGTCATTTCCACTGAGCGCATACGACCAGGTGCCGGAGATCGGATTGCCGCCAGTGGTGATGGCCACGTTAGTGGCATTGATGGTGGTTACGTCAACCGGCTTGGAGAACTGCAGGCGGATGTAAGCATTGGTGCCGATATTGTTCGAGCCATCGGGCGGCCCGATCTTGACCGTGCCGGAGGTGGTGTCTGGGCCTGCGCCGGTGTAGAAGTAGGTCGTCCAGCAATTGGCCGTTGCGGCCACTCCATTGGTTCCCTTGATGCTAGCGTTGGTGCAGAAGCCATAGAACACGCTCGACGCGTTCCAGGGCGTAGTCGGAGTGATGCGAACCACGTTCGGCGAAGGCAGAGAAAGCGTGAACGGCGTCGCCGGACCGCTGTTGATGTACACATTGCCCGCCAGCGTGGTTGCGTCGATGGGCAAGTTGTACTCGATGTCCACCTCGGCGTTGGTCGGAACGTTCGACGATCCGGCGTACCGCGGGCTGACCGCGATGACCGTCGGCGAGGCAGTTGTGGGATTCGGAGGAGCGCCAACGGTGTAGAAGGTGCCGCTGTTGCCGTTGAATGGATTACCATACACATCCAGCACACTGCCGCCCGAGAACCACCACTGAACCGTCGCCGAATTCGGGAACGGAACGGTGGGCGTGAACTGGATCTCGTAGCCGCCGGCCGTCGCCACCGTGGTTCCGGCGTAGAGCTGCCCATTCACGGTGACCGTAACACTGCCGGGCGCCATGGAGGGGTTGACTTGGCGATTCATGTAAAGGGTCAACAGGTTGTTGGTCGGAACCCCGGAGGTATTGCCGGGATTCGTGGATTGCACGCTGCCGTTGCCGGTGGCGGGATCGGCCGCCGTGGTGAAGGTGCTGGTGAAGGGAGCCGCCAGCGAATTGCCCCACTCGTCGGTAACTCCGCCGGCGGGAATGGCGATGGTGTAGTTGGCGCCGTTATACAGCGCGCCGAGGTTGAAGGTCAGGGTGCGGCCGTCCGCCGAGACGGTGACGTTGCCGTTGGTTTGCAGATCCTGGCCAGCGTAGAGTTGCGTGTTGTAGCCGCCCGCCGTGCTCGGATTGATCGAGTTGCTGAAAGTCACCGAGACCGGCTGGTCGCGGCCCACATTGGCGGCCCCGTTTGCCGGACTGACCGAAAGCACGGTCAAGGTTGTTGGAGCGCCCACCGTAGAGGACGGAGCGTAGAAGTACACCAGCTCCTGGTTATAGCAGCCGCCGTTCAGGAAGACATCGCCCAGCACATCGGTGGGTCCGCCGCATTCGCCTACAGTAATCTGCGCCCCGCTCGGATACGGATTGACCGGAGTGATGGTGACCTGGTTGCCGTTGACCGAATAAGTAGCGGCCAGGGGGCGGTTGCTGTTCCAGGTGTCCATCAACACCAGTGTGCTGCTGTTGACCGTCGCCGGGTCGAGAATCTGGCTGAAGGTGAGAATGATCTGCTGCGTAAGGGAAGTGACCGTCACATTATTGGTGATGTTGGAGCCGGTGAAGGTAAGCCCGCCGCCGGAAACTGCCGCGCCGGTGGTGAACGTAGTGCCGGAGGGCACCACGGCGTTGCCATTGGCGTCAGTAAAGCCGTTCACATTGACTGTGTAGGTCATGCCCGCCGTCAACGGGTTGGTCGGCACGAAGATCAGTTCCTGGTTGTTGGGCTCGCTCACCGTTCCCGCCACCGGATTGCTTCCGGAATCCAGCAGTTGGATCGAGTTCTGGCTCCAACTGGTCGGATCGATCGGCGCGCTGATGTGGGCAATGACCGCGGCGTTCAGCGGAATGCCAGTGGCCGTGTCCAACGGGCTGACGGTGACCGTCGGACCCGTGCTGACCGCGCCGCTGCCGGTATAGAAGTAATACCAGCCGCCATAGACGTTGTTGCCGTTTTGATCCTGAACGTAGTTGCCGGTGCCCACATAGTAGCGGTACTCGGTATTGGGCAGCAGCGGAACTTGCGGCGTCAACGTCACCTCCTGGCCATTCGCCGAGAGCGTGACGGTGAGCGGAATCCACTGCGCGGTGTCGTTCAGATCCATGGCGATGCTGCTGTTGTTGACGGTCAGCGGGTTCAACGGCTTGTTGAAGAGAATCTTCACAGTTACATTGGTGCCGACCGAGGCGTAGTTAGGCGGATTGATGCTGACCACCGACGCCGCGGTGATGATGTAGCTGGGACCAGTGGTGAAGCTGTTGGTGACGGTGCCAACCGAGTTGCCGGCCGGATCCATCACGCCCGCAATCGTCAGTGTGTAGAGTGTGTTCGCCACCAGAGGCGCCTGCGGAATAAGCTGCAGGACGGTGTTGCCCGCGCTCATGCTGATCGAGGCCGCCGCCGTGCCGCCGCCATTCGACAGAGTGACGCCGGAGAGGAAGTTGGGATCGATCGCGCTCGAGAACTGCGCTTCGATGATCGCGTTGGTGCCTACGCCGGTTAGCCCGCCAATGGGGTTGAAGTTGATTACCACGGGAGCCGTCGAGGCACTGGTGAACTCGGCGTAGAATTCCGCGAAATAGCTGTTGACCGTGTTGCCCGCAAGATCCGTGCCGGTATTCACATAGAGGTAGTACAGGCGGCCCGCGGCTAGATTTGAGGTTGGCGTCAGATAGGCAACCGACTGAGTCGCATTCCAGGTGAGTGTGGTGGGAACGCGAATGCCCAGCAGGGAGTCGTAGATGTAGATGTCACCGCTGGCGCCCGTGCTGAAGGTGGTCGCATCCATCGATTCGCTGAACTGAATCGTGATCGACGCGTTGGTCGGAACGCTCTCGTTGTTGGAGGTGGCGATGCTGGTTGTGACCACGGTCGGCGCGCTGACGTCAGGCGTCGTGCCGGTCGTGAAGGTGGAGCTGAAGGTAATCGGGTTGCCAACCTGGTCGAGGACGCCATTGAGGCTCATCGTCAGAAGGGTGTTGGATGGCAGCGGCGCATTGGGCACAAACTCCACGCGCGTGTCGCCGGATTGGAACCAGTAGCTGCCCGCCAGAGGCGTGGCGCCATTCAACACCTGGAAGGTATTGCTGTTGACACTGACCGGATCGATGGCCTTGTTGAAGGTCACGCCCGGCTGCTCGTTGACGCCGATGCCGGTGGCGCCGTTCATCGGAACCGCGTTGGTGACCATGGGCAGCGTGCTGTCAGAGGTGGTGCCGGTGTACTCATACCACTGCGTCGAGGAAGCAGGCACGCTGGTCGTGCTTTGCAGGCCGGTAGTGATCTGCACGTAGATGTAGTGGTTGGCGGGAAGCGCGCTCGTCGGCACCATGAGAATCTCGTTCGGCTGTGGCTGCGTGAGGGTTATCGGCACATGCACATTGCCGTTGGAGCCGTCGTACAAGTAGACGTTGGTTGTATTGACCGTGCTCGCATTCAGCGGAGTGTTGAACTGCAGGTCGAAGATCGTGTTCAGCGGAACGTTGCTGCTGTACGACGACGGAACGGCCACTTGCACGGTTGGCGTCGCCGATGCGGTGCTGCCGGCCACATAGAAGTATCCGGAGTCGGTGTTCATGTCCGCGTTGTAGTAGGTGTCGGTCATGGTGCCGGTGGTCCACCATTGGACCAGCGCGCCCGGCGTCCAGGGAACACTGGGCGTGAACTCCAGCGTGTAGCCGCCATCCAGCACCTGCACCGTGCCCGGCATGGCTGCGTTGTTCTGCGCCACTTCGATGCCGTTATTCGCACCGGCGGCATTGAGCGGCAGGTTGTAGTACAGGACGATGGGCAGATTGGGATTCACTCCGCCGGCGCCGTTGCCCGGCCGCGCGGTGATCATTGAAGCATGGGTATTCCAGTCGTAGTAGGTGGTCGTGAACTGGCTGGTGTAAGGCGTCAGCGCATCGCCGTTCCAATCCGACAGGCCGCTGCCGAGCATCGCCGTCAGCGTGGCGCTGGAGGGCAGTACGCCGCAATTGAACTGGATGCTCGTGCCGTCCTGCGAGTGGCTGTAGCTTCCGCCCGAGCACCATGGGCTCTGCCCATCGCCGTTGAAGAGGGCGTAGTCGTTGGAGTTGATGGAGCCGAAGTTCAGCGAGCGGTTGAAGGTGGCTGTCACCGGAGCGCGCAGGCCCACATTGGTTGCTCCATTGGACGGCGAGAAGGCTATCACCTGGAAGGCGGTGTTGGCCGGCTGACCGGAGGCGATGGTGCTGGCGGTGTTGAAGTATGTCAGTTGCGTGTAGCAACCGTTATACGCGGCATTGTCTCCGGCCAGATCGTACGGGCCGTTGCAAGCCCCAACCCAGATTGTCGTACTGGTCGGGAAGGGCGTGTCCGGCGTAAAGGTCACTGTGTCGTTGCTCACGTTGGTGGTGCTTAACGCGTAGTTGCCCGCGATCTCCGCATTGCTGTTCCATCCGATCATCACCGGCAGTGTGGTCGAATTGACCGTCGCCGGATCGAGCGGGTTGTTGAAGACGAGCTGGATGTTGGAGTTGGTGGCCACGCTGCCTGCGCTAAAGGAGGGTGTTGCACTGGTCACCACCAGGCCGGAGTTTTGGTTCATCACCGATGTGCCGCCGGTGAGGACCGCACCGCAGGTTTGAATGGTGGCCTTTAGGCGGAAGCCATCCGTGGAGTTGTCGACCGAGCCCCATCCGAGAGCCAGCACGTTCTGGCCAACCACCAGATCGCTCGAAATGGGAATGTTCAGCGGATAGAGGCTGGAATAACCGCCGCTGCTCCAAAAGTAGACGTTGCCTGTGATGGCTGTGCCATTGATGGCCAGCAGACCGTTGTCGTCCACTCCCATGGCTCCCACCAGGCAGAGGTTAGCTGGCACGCTGCCCGCGATGTTGAAGGTCGTGTAATACAGGCCGTAGCCGTTGCCGCTGGCGCTGTTCGGATTGATGGCGACCCAGTCCGAACTCGGTCCATTCGCCACCCAGTAGTAGTACCAGTCGGCATTCCCTGGTCCCACGGTCAAAAGCGGCTGCGCGGCACCTAACGCCGGTGAGCCGAAGGTGGCCTCCGAGGGGATGCTTGAGATTCCCGTCGTGTACACCACCCAGTTGGCATCGGCGGTGTTGTTCGTTGTAATCAGCTGGCCGGAAGCGTTGAAGCCCGTCGAGAGATTGATCGGCGCAATGGAGGTCGCGGTTGTAAAGGTGTAGCTGTGGGTTGGACCCACATTTCCGATCACGTCCTGATAGCCCGAAACCTGCACTGTGTAGACAGTTGTGGGCGCAAGCACAGTCGCCGGATCGAAGAACAGCGTGACCAGGTCGCTGGCCAGAGAAACCGTGCCGGTGATGGCCGAGCCGCCCGAAGGCGTGACCGTGATGATGTTGCTCACGGCATCTGGATCAAGCGGCGAGTCGAAGTGAACAATGACCTGCGCATTCAGCGGCACTGAGGTCGCGGTGTTGGCCGGCGAGATTGCAGCCACGTCTGGCGCAACCAGATCCGAGCCGTCGCCAGTGGTGAAGTAAGTGTTGAGGCCGCTCAGATACGCGCCGGTATTGCTTGGCGTATAACCATCCGCGTCGTAGTATCCGCCCGCCTGATAGAGCCGGTAGTAAGTGTCGGGCAGCAGCGGCACAGCCGGAGTGAAGGTAGCGCTCAGACCGTTGGGCGCAACCGTCACCGTGCCGTTGATGTACTTGCCGCTGTCGCTGTTGTACAGCAGAAGCGTACTGGTGTTGATGTTGATCGGGTTGATCGGCTTGGCGTAGAACATCGTCGGCGCAACATTGGTGCCAACGTTGGTCAAACCGTTCACGATGTTGCTGCCTGCGTTGTTGGTTGTTGTGTCTGAGCCGCTGCCGGTGGTGAAGGTGAACGAACCCGGCGTCACGGCGTTGCCCTCTGTATCGACCAGAGGCGCGCCCCATGCCACTGTATACGTGGTGCCAGCCGCCAAAGGCGCTGTGGGCGTGAAGTAGAGGAGGTTGCCCGGTCCCCAGCCTGGGAAACCGCCAAAGGGATTGCTGTTCCATATGAAGGTGCCAGCAACCGCGCCGCCAGGACCGGTGACGGTCATGCCGGTGTCGGTTTCCTGATTCATCGGAACGCTGAACTCAAGCTGAATCGGCACATTGGTGCCCACCGTGCTCAGAGCGGGCGGGTTGAAGGCAACCACCGTCGGCGATAGGGTGCTGGCAGTGAAGACGGTGTAGAGATATTGACCGTAAGCGTTGATGGAATTACCGGCAACCGTCGCGTCCTTGATGCCGCCGGTCAGGTAGAGGTAGTACTGAGCATTGACAGCCAGTGGCGAACTCGGCGTAATGGTCAGAACCCGGCCGGTGGCGTCCCCGCTGATGCCGATTGGTATGGTAATCCAGCCCTGGCCCTGATTGCTGGCCAGCCGCAAAGTTATGTTGCTGTTGGTGAAAGTGGCGATGTTCATCGGCTGGCTGAAGACCACATAGAAGTCGCTGTTGATCGGGATTCCGCCGGCATTCATGCCAGGGCTGATCGAGAGGATCGAAGGCGGTGGGATGACGACCGCCTGCACGGTGAAGCCGCCGGGAACACTCGGCGTGGAGCCGCCGGTAGTGACTGAGACGCCAGCCGGGCCAAGCGGAGCCGCCGCATCGATATTCACCTTCACTGTGATGCTGGTAGCCGTGGCGGTAACTATCGGTCCGGGCAGTCCAGGACCGGCAGCGCCGACAACAGTGATTCCATCCGCGGCTGTGCCGATGGTGACCGTGGAAGTATTGTCCCAGTTGGTGTATTGGCCGGTTAGCGTGATGGTCAGATTTGTCTGGCCAGGGTTGCCAATGTTGGGGCTGATCTGTGTGATGACCGGTGTGCCGGGGGTTACGTTAAAGCCGTGTCCGAGCGTTTGTGTCGAGCCGTTGGTGGTCACCGAAACATCGCGGTCTCCAATAGTGGCGTTCGAAGCAATGGTGATGTTGGCGGTCAACTGCGTCAGGGTGACACTGGTGAGCGGGTAGTTCACGGTGATTCCCGAGCCAAGGTCGACCGTCGAGAAGCCCGCCTGGAAGCTGGTGAACTGGCCGGTAATTACGACACTGGTCGTTGTGCCCGCCTGTCCGCTGCTGGGAGCCGCGGTCAGAATAGCCGGAATCCCCGCCAGCACACTGAACCCTCCAGTCATCGAGGCCGTCTCGGTACCGGTTGTCACCGTCACATTGCGCGAGCCAAGCGTCGCGCCCGGAGCAATCGTAACGCTGACAGAAGCTTGAGTTGGGCTGGTCGCCGTCACGGGACCGACCGTGATGCCGGCGCCGAAGCTGGCCGTGCTGCATGGGTTGGCCAAACTGCAGCTGGTGCTGTTGAAGTGCGTGAACAGTCCGGTGAGGTTGACGGTAAAGGTCGGATCGCCCTGATGGCCGGTCGGCGGGCTCACTGCGGAGATAAGCGGACTGCCGGTGGTTACCGTGAAGGCGCCGAGTTGGGTGGCGACCTCCCCGCCCGTGGTCAGCGATACGTCGTAGAAGTTCAGCGGCGTTGAAGCGGGAATGGTGATGGCGACTGTCGCGTGCAGGACGTCGGCCACGGTGACGCCGGTGACTTGGATATAGGGACCAAAGTTGGCTGTGGTGGTGCCTTGCAGGAAGTGAGTCTGGCTGCCAATAACCAGCACATTGTACGACTGGTTCTGCGCGCCGCTATTCGGATTCAACGCGGAAACAATCGCCGCCGGGCCAACGGTAACCTGGAAGGCGTTGTTGAGGGTGACAACCTCAGCTCCCGTGGTGACGGAGACGTTGCGATAGCCCAGCGTCGTCGTCGGCTGAACGGTGATGTTGGCTTGCAAGGAACCCAAGCTCAAAGCGTTCACTGAATTGACAGTGATGCCCGCACCGAAGTTGGCCGTGGTGCAGTTGGGCGAGCATCCGGCAGCGGTGTTAAAGCTCGTGTACTGACCGGTGAGGTTGACGTTCCCGGTCCAGCCCTGAACCTGATGGGAAGGAACTACCGCCAGCAGCTCCGGCTGGGTCTGGGTAACGGTAAAGACATTGCTCCCGTAGGCAACTTCGCCCAGGGTCGTCGCTGTGATCGACTCCTCGCCCGCCGGCGCGAAGGTGCTGACCGTGATGTTGGCGGTGATCGAGGTTGGCGAGTTCACCGTGGGTGTGCCGTTGATCAGGACGTTGGGGAAGGTGAGCTGCGTAACACCCTGCTGCCAATGCGTGTTGGTGCCATAGATCGTCACCGACAGAGTTGCGCCCTGGCCGGCGGTGTTGGCCACGACGTTATTGATCACCGCCGGTCCGGGGCTGATGTACAGAACACTGTTCAGACCCAGAACCTGCGTGCCGGAGGTGACGGTGAGGTTGCGCCAGCCCGTGTACGTGGTGGGCTGGATGTAGCCGTCAACGGTCAGCGAAGTGTTCCCGGTGACGGTGACATTGGTGAGTACAACTCCGTCGCCGTAGGAAACCGTTGGCGGATTCGCCAGCCAATTGGTCGCCTGGCTCAGGATGGTGAAGACCGCGGAGCTCTGCTGCGGCTCCGAACCCGGTCCGGAGGAGAGCAGGTAAGGCGTGCCGGCCTGCACCACAAAGGCGTTATTCAGATTGGCAACTTCGCCCAGCGTCGTCGCGGAAGCCCACGTCGGACCCTCCCCGGCGTACGCCGGTATAGCCAGCCAAACCGTGGCGTCGGTAGCAGAGTTCACCTGGTACTTGGTTACCACGATGCCGTCGCCGAACTGGAAGGTCGTTGACCCGTTCCAATGCGTGTTCTGGCCGGTGATTTCCACCTGCGGCGTCTGACCCTGCAGGGCTGTGTTGGGTGAAACCGCCAGGATCAGAGCCAGGCTCGGCGTGACATTGAAGCCCGCGCCGCCTACAACCTGAGCAGAAGCCAGCGTTGCATCCGGAGTAGTGGCAACAACGCCGCGTCCGCCCAGCGTGGCCAGTTGAGCGATGCTGATGCTCTGCGTGGCGATGCCAGGTCCAAGAATTGTCGGCGGGCCGTTGACCGTGATGCCGGAGCCGAAGTTGAAGGTCGTGGTGCTGTCAAAGGTCGTGTAATTGCCGAGAATGTTGACCGTGAGGTTCTGCGTTCCCTGCATCGACGATCCCGGATCGACAACGGTCAGGGTCGGCACGGAGACCACCACGCTGAAGCCGGCGGTATCCACCTCCTGGCCGCCGCCCACCAGATTCGTGGTCAGGGTCAGATCGCTCACCGAAGCCGTCGCGGTCGGGCTGATGGTGATGTTGGCCGTCGCGGTATTCGGGCTGAGCACCTGGAAGCAGTTCACCGTCACAGCGGCGTTGAAGCCGGTCAGAGTCGTGCCCGATTGCGAGCAAGCCTCGCCCAGGCCCGGATCCCAGTTCGTGTAGAGCCCATAGAAGGTGATGGTGAAGGTCTGGCCCGGAAGTCCCGACCACGGCGACTCGTACCATATATAAGGAGTCGGTGGAGGCGCCGGCGCCGTGACCTGGAAGTTGCCGGTCAGCACCTGCGCGCCGGTCTGGACGATGACGGTACGGTAACCGAGCTGAGCGCAGCCGGTGGGGACACCGGGGCTGGTGCAGTTCGGGCCGATGTTGAGGACAGCCTCGATGTGAGAGGTATCATCCACCTGGAAGCTGTTGACGGTGATGCCGGGGCCGAAGGAGAGGGTGCTGGAGGCGTTCCACAGAGTGTAGGCGTTGCCGACCACTGTGACTTGAACGCCGTTTGTCCCGTACAGCGAGCTGTTGGGGGTGACGTAGGAGATGACCGGAATGCCGCCGGTGACGACGAATGCGCCGCGATCCGTCAGAATTTCGCCGTTCGTAACCATCGTTACGGAGCGCGGCCCCGGATTGGCCGTCGGAGAGATGCTGATGTCCACCGTGGCGCTGGTTGGGTTGTTAATCACCACGGAGTTGACGGTGATGTCGCCTCCCTCGCCACCAATATAGAACTGGGTGAAGTTCTGCGCCCAGTGCGTCGCCTCGCCGGTGATGTCGAAGACCACCTCTTGGCCTTCGTTGCCGGTATTGGGCGCAACATTGCTGATGATCGCCGGGCCGGGGATAATGCTGAAGATGTTGGCGGTGACAATTTCACTGCCGGTGCCGGTACTCACACCCGGCGTGCAGCCGTTGTAAGAAAGATTGGTGGTGGCAATGGGAGGCTGGAAGGCGCAGGAGACTCCAGGAGTCGTGACGGTAACCGTGCGCCCGCCTACATAGGAGAGCGGATCGATGGAGATGTACGCATCCACCTCTGTGGGGCTCACGTAAGAGACCGACTGCACGGTGATGCCCGCGCCGAAGGTGGCCGTGCTCGAGCCGCTGAAGTGCGAGTACTGGCCCAGCAGCCGAATCATGCAGTTCGGGAGGGTCGAGCAGGTGGGGCTGGTGACGATCGGTGCGCCCTGCTCCGCCTGGTTGGGAATCGCCTCATTCAGCGTGGCGACGCCCGGATAGACCGTGAACCCATACGATTGCGAGGCAACCTGACCATAAGTTGTGGCAGTAATCGTCTTGAATCCCGTAGTGGCCGAAGTCGTAATGGCCACAGGAACCGTGAGACTGGTCGGGTTGTTCACGACGATCTGGCCAACCTGGAAGTTGGGATCGCCGAAGTCGACATGCGTGACGCCCGCGACGAAATTGGTGGCCGCGCCGGTAATGGTCACCGACTCCGTCATACCCTGGATGCCGGTGAGCGGCGAAACAGCGGTGATCTCTTCCGCGCCCTGCGAGACGCAGAACAAGCCTGCGCCGTTGTGATTGGTGCTGCCCGCTTCCTGCACGGTTCCGGTTGTAACCGTCAGAACATGACCGCACGGCGTGCCGAAGTCCACATAAGCCCAGGGGCTCACAGTGATATTCAAGCTGAGGTTGTTGGAGTCGATCACGGTCACCGTGTTCACCGTGATGTCGTTATTATTGAAGGCGGCCGAGGTTGCTCCCGCCTGCCAGTTGGCAAAGCGTCCCAGAACCTGCAGGGTTATGTTGTTGCCTTGCTCGCCTCCGCTGGGCGAGGTAGCCAGCAATATCGGGAATCCTTCTTCAATATCGATGGCCTGCTGCAAGGTGGTGACTTCGCCGTCGGTGGTCATCGTCAGCGCCGCAAAGCCGACAGGCGATGTGGACAGCACGGTGATTTGAACGGTGGCTGTGGTCGGGCTGGTGATGGTGAGGCTATCCGTAGCGACACCGGAGCCGAAGCTGGCCTTGGTTTCGCCCTGCAGCCAGTGCGTGCCCACGCCGACGATCTTCAGCGTCGCCGTTTGCAGTTGTGTAATCACATAAGGCGTCCCGGCGCCGCCAGATACGCCGCACGCCGCGACAAAGTCGGCGTTGTAATTGCAAGTAACAGCGGGTCCGACGCTGTAGATCAGCGAAGCGCCCGGAGTCACACTGAAGCCCGTGCCGCTGATAATCTGCGAGCCGGTGAACATGATCACGCTGTTGCCGCCCACCGGAGCTGTCGGGCTGACAGCGATCGTCGCTGTCTCGGTCGTCGGGCTGGTGTTGGTCAGGTTGGAAACGGTGACGCCCGCGCCGAGAATGGCCTCGGTCGAGCCATTCCAGTTGGTCAACGAGCCGGTGATGGTGACGCCTACCGTCGCTCCTTGCTGGGCGCTCGACACGCAGGGAACGGTGCTCGTCGAATAGGGACCCGTTCCGGTTACACAGACGCTCACCAGGCTCGGCAGAGCCGGCGAATCCACCAGGAAGCCGGTAATCACCTGCTCCTGGACGGTGACCATCGTTGTAATGGCTGTTCCGTTAAGTACCGTCACCTGGCAAGCACTGCCCGCGCTTCCGGCCTGGGTCGGATAGACATAATTGCCGACCTGGTAGCCACTGCCCCCCGTCGTTGCGGTGCACGAGGTCAGAGCGCCCGTCGCCGAGGCGGTAATCGAAACCACCGCTCCAGTTCCCGCGCCGCTTGTCGTGGTGGGCAGGCCTGCGGCCGTGGTAAAGCCAGTTCCTGCTGCGCTGTTGACGTACACACTCTGCCATCCCGGAGGCGTGGCGATGATGCCGCTATCGTTGAAGCTGGTGGTGATATTGGCAACCAGGTCGGTATTGCTGTTCACGGTAACGCCGTTCACGGTAATCTGCGGCCCGAATTGAACCGTGGTCGTGGCCTGCGTAAAGTGCGTGTTCAGGCCAACGAGCTCCACATTCATGGTGGTGCTTTGCGGCCCGTGATAGGGCGAAACGTTGAGGATCCCCACCGGGGTCTTGGTCACGTTGAAGTAGGTGGTGACGATCTCTCCGCCGGTGGTGAAGGTGATCTTGCGCGGGCCGGTGGCTGTCGGCGTGCCATTCACATTGGCAATGATCGTCACCGTCGCAGTGGCGCTGTTCAGGCCGGTGACGTTGAAGCTCGTCAGCGTCACGCCCTCGCCGCTGATAACCGCCTCCGTCGTCGGGCCAAAGTGCGTGAACTGGCCGGTGAAGTTGGCGGTGAAGCTGTTCACGGCCGAGCCAAAGGGAAGCAGGCCGTTGGCCGGGCTCATCGTCAAACTCGGCGTCGCCGCGCAAACTTTGATCGAGGCATTGACGATCTGGCCGCCGGTCGCCATGTAGAACTCATAGTTTCCAGCAGGGGTGTTGGTCGGAACGGCAACATTCAGCGTCGCATCCGTCGCGTCGATGATATTGATCAGATCGAAGCTCGGCGCGGGAACCGGGACCGGGTAGAAGCCGGCCGTGGTAGTGCCTTGCACCCAGTTGGTATTGATCGCGCCAACCGTCAGCGTCAACTGTCCGCCCTGCGGCACGCAACTCGGCGTAACGCTGGTGATGGCCGCGCTCGACTGCGTCACCGTGAAGGTGAACGGGAAGAGTACCGTGCTGCCCGCCGGACCGCTTACGAGGTTCGCCGTAATGCTGCCCACGTTGGCGTCCGTGCTGATGCTGATCGGGATGGACACCTGATGCGGCGTAATGACGTTTACTGTGGGCGACGAAATGTTGCCGTCAAAGGTCGCGGAGACTTGGCCGGACACAAAATTCGTGTATGCGTTGCCGGTAATCACCACCGTCGGCGTACTGCCCTGCGGCGAGGAGCTCGGAACAACCGTGAGCAGAAGCGGCGTGGATCCGGTCACCGCAAAGGCATTGTTCAGGGTGGCAATCTCGCCGCCGGTCCAGACCGTCGCATTCTGCAAGCCGATCGTCGCGTTGGCCTGGACAGCAACATCGACCGTAGCGGTCGTCGGACTAGTCACCAGGACTTCGCCCACCAGAATGCCGCCGGTGAAGGAGACCTGCGTCGCATCCTGCAGGAAGTGTGTGCCGGTGGCCGTCAGGAAGACCTGACCCTGCCAGTTCTGCGGCTCGGAGACGGGAACCACACTCGACGAACTCGAGCTGACGCTGACCAGTGTCGCGTTGTTGGGGCCGATTTGGAATACGCCCGAACTCGAAACGGCAAACTCTCCGCCGGTCACCAGCGTGATGGTGCGGCCGCCCACCGGCGTGGTGTTGCTGATGGTGATATTGGCCTGCGCATCGGTCGCGTCGGTCACCGTCAGCGAATTGACCGTGACTCCATCCCCGAAGTTGGCATACGTGGTGGCTTGATTGAAGTTCGTGCCGGTGGCAGTCAGGTCCACATTCATCGTCTGGCCCTGAGTGCCGAAGGCGGGAGCAACTACAGTGATGGGGTGCTGGTTGTTCGGATCGGCGATGATAAAGGCCGACTCCAGTTGCGCAACCTCCGTTCCTCCGCCGCTGAGCGGGGTGGTCACCGCGATATTCCGCGCGCCATAGGTCACCGGATTCGCCACCGTATTGGCGGGAATCGTAAATGTGGCATCGATCTCATTGACCCCGACGAGGGTCTGCGAGGTGACATTGATGTCCACCGGATAGGCGCCACTGTTGACATCCGTGAAGCTGATCACCGAAGAGGCGGTGAAGTGCGTCCATCCGTTGCCGGTGATTTTCACGTTGACTGCGGTTCCGGCGGCGCCCGCTCCGGGAGAAACCACGGAGACGGCAGCGGGAAGAGGAGTCGCAACCGCCGATCCGGTCAGCGAGATGCTGGGCTGAGGTCCGCCGGGCGCCGTGTCTGTAACGGTCAAAGTGCCGGGCCGCGTCGACGGCGAAGCCGAAATGGGAGTGAAGGTGACATAGACCAGGCAGGAGGAGTTGGCGGCAATGGGCATGGTGCCCGCGCCGCAATTACTCGTCGCCGAGAAGTCGCCGGTCGTACCCAGCGAGAAGGTCTCCGACTCGGTCTCATGATTGGTCAGCGTGATGACCTTGGCGGGGCTGGAAGTGTTCACCGTCTGCGCGCTGAACGAAAGCGAGGAGACTGAAAGCGTCAGCGGGGAGGTTCCCGTGCCGGTCAGGTTGATCACCTGCGGGCTGGTCGGTGCGGTGTCGTAGACCTGGAGTTGGCCGTCGCGAGTGCCGCCGATGCTGGGATTGAAGCTCAATGCAACCTTGCAGTGACCACCCGGCCCCAGCGTGAACGGAAGCGTTCCGCAGTCGGTCGAAGTCTGTATAAAGTCGCCGCTGAGCAACAAGCCGGTGAATAGTACCGAACCAGTGCTGGCGTTGGTGATGGTCACATTCTGGTATGCGCTGGTGCTGCCCACGGGCGACGTAAAGGTGAGCAAGCCCGGCAAGACCGTAACCGGCGCAGTGCCCGAGCCGGTCAGTGGGATCGTCTGCGGGCTGCCGGGAGCGTCATCATTCACATTCAGCACCGCCGTCCTGGTTCCCGACGCGCCCGGCGTAAAGGTCACCTGCAACGGGCAATTGCCGCCAGCCGCGAGCGACGCGGGAACCAGCGGACAGGTCGTCGTGACGTTGAAATCGCTGCTGTTGGTGCCGGTAATCGTGGCTCCGCTGATATTCAGAGCAACTGTCTGTTCGTTATTGAGCGTCACCGTCTTGGCCGCGCTGGTCGTTCCCACCTGCTGCGCGGCGAAGGAGAGACTGGTGGGAGAGAGCACTACTGGCGCAATCGCATTGGCGCTGACGGTAAACTTCTGCGGACTGGTCGAAGCATTGTCGTTGACGCTGATCGTCCCTGGCTGCGCACCCGTAGCGGTTGCCGTCAGAGTCACCGCGATCACGCAATTGCCGCCCGACACAACCACCAGTCCCGCCGTGCAACTGTTCGCCACGTTGCTCTGCGTGTATGCGGCGGGGAAGCCGGTAATCGAAGAGATCGTCAGCGAGCTGCCCTGGTTGTTGGTCACCGTCACATTCTTGGTCACCGCGTTGTTGACCACAACCGTGCCAAAAGCCAGACTCGTCGGGCTCAGCGTCACCTGACCCACACCTGCGCCGGTCAGGTTGACAGTTTGCGGAGAGGTGTTCGCGTCGTCACTGATCGTAAGCACACTGGCCGGGTTCGCGCCCATGGTTGTGGGGCTGTACGTCAGACTGATGACGCAATTTGTCCACGGCAATACGGGTGTGCCCACAACGCAGGTCGTCGTGCCCGCGAAAACGGCATACGGCGCGGGAGCACTGATGGATGAAAAGTTCAGGTTAACCGCCTGGTTGTTCGTCACCGTGACATTCTTCGCCGCGCTGGTCGTGCCCGTCTGCACGTTGCCAAAGGCAAGTGTGCCGGGCGAAACCGGTACCAGCACAAGTCCCGTCCCGGTAAGCGCAGCAATCTGCGGGCTGTTGGAGGCATTGTCGATCACCGTAATCTGTCCCCCGGCAACCGGTCCAACGGCAGTTGGCTGGAAGTGGACGCCAATGACGCAGCTCGAGTTCGCAGCCAGCGTGCCGCTCACCACTCCGCCCGCAACCGGGCAGGTGGTCACGCCGCCGGTGTCCAGCACAAACGGCCCGCCAAAGACAGCCGTGGTAATGGACAAGGCGCTGGATTGGCTATTTGTCAGCGTGAACGACCTGGCCGCACTGGTGGCGCCGACGCCAATCGAACCGAATCCAGCGCTCGATGGGTTAAGCCTGACCGGAACAATGCCCGTCCCGCTCAGGGCCACCGTCTGTGGGCTGTTGAGAGAATTGTCAACAATGGTCAGCGTGCCGGTCTGGGTGCCCACCGCAGTAGGAGCGAAGGCAATAAGAATGGAGCAACCGGCGCCCACGGCCATCGTGCCGGTGGTGCTGCACGTCCCTCCCGGCACCACGCTAAAGCCCGCTGAGGCCGTGATCGAAGAGATGTTCAGCCCCCCCGCGACGTAGTTGGTCAGGCCCTCGGTCTGGGCCACGCTGGTCGTGTTGATCGGCACGCTGCCAAAGTTATACGTAGCCGTTGACCAAAGCGTGACCGGAGCAGCAACGCCCTTCCCGCTCAGGGACACCGTCTGCGGGCTATTGGGAGAATTGTCAGTAATGGTCAGCGTGCCGGTCTGGGCACCCAGCGCTGTGGGAGCGAAGGCAACGAGAATGGTGCAACTGGCGCCCACGGCCACTGTGCTGGTGGTGCTGCACGTCCCTCCCAATACCACGCTGAAGCCCGCCGAGGCTGCGATCGAAGAGATGTTCAGCCCACCCGGTACGTAGTTGGTCAGGCCAACGGTCTGGGCCGCGCTGGTCGTGTTGATCGGCACGGCGCCAAAGTTGAACGTCGTTGACCAAAGCGTGACCGGAACAGCAACGCCCTTCCCGCTCAGGGACACCGTCTGCGGGCTGTCGGGAGAATTGTCAGTAATGGTCAGCGTGCCGGTCTGGGCACCCAGCGCTGTGGGAGCGAAGGCAACGCGAATGGTGCAACTGGCGCCCACGGCCACTGTGCTGGTGGTGCTGCACGTCCCTCCCGATACCACGCTGAAGCCCGCCGAGGCTGTGATCGAAGAGATGTTCAGCCCCCCCGGTACGTAGTTGGTCAGGCCAACGATCTGGGCCGTGCTGGTCATGTTGATCGGCACGGCGCCGAAGTTGAACGCCGTTGACCAAAGCGCGACCGGTGGAACGCCCGTCCCGCTCAACGACACCATGGTCGTGGTATTGGACGCAGTTGTAGTAATGGTCAGTGTGCCCGCCGGCTGAGCGCCAAGCGTCCCAGGACTGAGGGTGAGTCCGACGGTGCAACTGTGGCCCGCCGCCAACGTGGGGGTCAGGCACGTCGACGATATAGCGATGGAATAGGGAGTTCCCGCCGTCACGGTGAGTGAACTGATGGTGATCGAGCCCGCTCCGGTGTTCTTGAGGGTAACGGTCTTGACCGCGCTGGTGGTGTTCTCCACCACGCTGCCAAAGTTCACCGATGTTGCCGAGATTGTGGTCTGCGCGGCCGCGAAGGCCGTAGAAAACAAGCAGAACAGCGCCGTCAGCGAAACCAGAACCACGCTCTGAAACTTCTTCATGAGATTCTCTCCACGATTAGCCATGACCGAACCCTCCATCACACCCTCTTGCCATTCCTGGCGAACTTCTTCTTAGCCCACGCTCAGATAGCGCAAAATAGAGGAAAACTGCCTCAGCTTCCTCTTCGCGATCTCTTCAATCAACCCCGCCGGCGCCTAACGCCGGCACACAAAACGCTTGTTTCTCACCGATAGTGCTAAAACTAAAGCGCGCGTATCACTAAAATCTCCCGGACAGTCTCCGGCGGCGATGAGAATCGGGCCAGTACAACCCTCATCCCACGAAATCCATAGCGAAATTCCATACGACTGCATATAAAAAAGACGGAGAAGTCCACCTGATTGCCGGAGAATGAGCAATAGTGAACAGATTCTATGCAGACGAAGATTCTATATGCAAGTGAATTTTTCTGTTTTTTTTTGAATTCTCCATGAACCTCAGAATCCTCTATATTGGCACCATTCGTGACCTCTACTGGTAACCATTGCCGGTTATTACCTAAAATGTAACTTTCACAAGCTTCATAATGCCACGAAAAAGCTAATAAAGGAGTCTTTCAATCCGGGAAAACGATTGGTAAACTCTTATTATATTTCGACTTCTTGTACGCATAGCCTTTCACGGCGATGTTAACTATTTCGCCACTGGTCATATGCAACATCAAGCCTGTCACTTCTCCGATTATCCTAAGATTCTCCTTGCCATGTAGGACTATTTATGTCCGATTTTCTTCACGCTTTTCCTCCTTCACTGAGGTGATGAGGCCCGTTGACCTGCACTCGTGGCAAGTCTGCCTCCGTCGAGGGCGTTTTTCTCCCCTCCCGGCGAGGCTGCCGGCGCGAAAGAAGCTGCCTCGCATGGGGCAAGCCAACAGTAATCTCCAATCTCCGGATGAAAATATCCCTCATGCTGTCGTCGCGTTCTGCGAATCAGCCCAAACCAGTATTCTGGAATGTGACCACAAGGCTGAATACTTTCCCAAAAACCCCATTGCGGAAGGGCCTCCTCCGCTCCATGATTCGATGGCTCCTCATCGGAGTGGTGATTCTTTGGTCGCTCGCCGCGCTGCTCCTTGTCGCCGCCCGGTGGATCGACCCGCCGACGACCGCTGTGCACCTCCAGCGCCGCGTGCAGGCCTGGATGCACCGCACGCCCTATCGCGAACACTATGAATTCGTTCCCCTCAGCCAAATCTCGCCCGATCTCCAGCACGCGGTCATCGCCGCGGAGGACGCACGCTTCTACCAGCACCACGGCTTCGATTGGCAAGCGCTCCAGCTCGCTGCTCAAGAAGATATGGAAGGCGGACGCACCCGCGGAGGCTCCACTCTTACGCAGCAACTCGTTAAAAACCTCTTCTTCGGTACCGGCCGCTCCTTCCTCCGCAAAGGCGCGGAGGCCACGCTCGTGCCGGTGGCCGAATTCGTCCTGGGCAAGCAGCGCATTCTCGAGCTCTATCTCAACCTGGTCGAATGGGGCCCTGGCATCTATGGGGCAAAGGCAGCCTGCCAACATCACTACGGAACCACCGCCCGGAATATCAACCGTGAACAGGCGGCGCGGCTCGCTGCGATTCTGCCGGCTCCTCTCAAGCGGCGGCCCCAACGCATGAATCACTACAGCGAGATCATTCTCAAGCGGATGAGCCAGGTGGGTTGGTAAGATTGCGATACTCTGAAAGAGTACTCACTTCCCTTCCCCGCGCCGGGTGAACCCTTGATTGTCGAAATTGAAAATCTGACCAAGATTTACGAGTCGAAGCTCCACGTGGTGGCCTTGGATGGCATCGACCTGGAGCTGCAGCAGGGCGAGATCTTCGGTCTCCTCGGTCCCAACGGCGCTGGCAAGACGACCACCATCTCCATCGCCACTACCCGCACCCTGCCCACCAGCGGCCGGGTTTGCATCGCGGGCATCGACGTCGTCCGCCATCCCGCCCACGCGCGGCGGCTGATCGGCGTGGTCCCGCAGTTCAACACCCTCGACCGCTCGCTGACCGTCTATGAGAACCTCTACTTCCATTGCCGCTACTTCGGCTTCTCACACGCCCGCGCCAAATCTCGGTCGCTCGAGCTGCTCACCCAGTTCATGCTCGCCGAGCGCAAGGACGTCTACCCGGCGCAGCTCTCCGGCGGCCTCGCCCAGCGTGTGCAGATCGCCCGCGCCATCGCCCACCGCCCCACCGTCCTCTTCCTCGACGAGCCCTCGGCCGGCCTAGACCCGCAGAGCCGCATGGCCATGTGGTCGGCCGTCCAGGAGCTGCACAAGGAAGGCATCACCGTCCTGCTCACCACACACTATATGGAGGAGGCCGATTCGCTCTCCGACCGGCTGGCCATCCTCGACCATGGCCGCGTGCTGGCCCTCGGCTCGCCGGACAAGCTCAAGCAAACCCTCGGTGCGCACACCATCTTCGACCTCAAACTCAAGTCGCATCAATCGCTTGAGCCTCTGCTGGCTAAGCTCATCGCGCGCCCGGACGTGACCAGCGCCGAAGCCACGCCCGACGGCCTGCGGGTGATCGCGGCCAGCTCCGAAGGCCTGCTCCCCGATCTGGTCCAGGCCGCCGCCGCGTACGGCCTGCGCGACCTGCAGATCACCGAGCCAAGCCTGGAGACCGTCTTCATTCAACTCACCGGGAGGGATTTGCGTGAATAACTCAACAGAGATCAGAGATCAAAGATCAGAGATCAAGAATACGCACCATCTAGGCCCAGGAATCTTTTTCAAAGCCTTTCTAGGGCTTTTCCTCCGCGATCTCAGGGTCCTCACCCGCGAGTTCATTCCCTTTCTACTCCGCGTGGGAATGCAGCCGCTGCTCTTCCTCTTCGTCTTCACCTTCATCCTGCCCCGCATGAGTACCGGCAACCCCATGGCCGTCGCCGGCGGCGCCGACTTCGGCACCATCCTTCTGCCGGGATTGATGGCCGTGGCCATCATGTTCTCCGGCATCGCCGCCGTCGCCCTGCCGCTCTCCAGCGAGTTCGGCATCACCCGCGAGATCGACGATCGCGTGTTGTGTCCGCTGCCCCTTTGGGCCGTCGCTCTGGAAAAGGTCTGCTTCTCCGCCATGCAGAGCATCATCGCCGCGCTGCTGGTCATCCCCATGGCCTACTACGTTCCCGCCAAGCCCGTAGTGGCTCACGTCGCCAGTTGGCTCCTCCTCGCACTAGTCCTCGTCCTCGCCAGCCTGCTCGCCGGATCGCTCGGCCTGGTCATCGGCTCCACGGTCAATCCCCGGCAGATCGGCCTGGTCTTCTCCATCATCGTCGTGCCCATCACCTTCCTGGGCTGCGTCTACTACCCCTGGTCCTGGCTCGACAAGATTCCCTGGGTAAAGTACGGCGTGCTCTTCAATCCCATCGTCTATATGAGCGAAGGCCTGCGCGCCGCAGTAACTCCCGGCATCGCGCACATGCCCTGGTGGGCGATCCTCGTAGCGCTGGTTTTCTTCACCGCCGCGCTGGGCCGCTGGGGGCTCAAAGGATTTCTGGGAAGAGTGCTGTCGTAGTCTCAATTGGTATACAATGTATTCATGAGTGCCACTATGCCTAATGCGACTGCGATGATTCATGTCCGCGTGGATCAGAAGTTAAAAACGACAGCGGCCAAGACTCTGGATGCGATGGGGCTAAGTATGTCGGACGTTGTGCGACTCCTGCTGACCCGTATTGCCATTGAGAAAGCGCTTCCTTTCGAGGTCCGGGTCCCGAACCCTGTGACCAGGGCGGCGATGGAAGAGGTCAGGCGCGGGAATCTACCTAGGGCCTCCAGCGTTGCTGAATTGATGGATCAGTTAAATGCGGAAGATTGATTGGACTCGCCAGTTCAAGCGGGATTACAAAAAGGTGCAATCCAGCCCAAGATATCGCAACGATCTTGGGACGCTGCTTCCAGCAATATTAGATAAGTTAGTGGTCGATCAAGAACTCGATCCGAGGTTGAAAGATCATGCACTCACAGGGGAGATGAGCGGCTTTCGAGAGTGTCACCTCAGGCCGGATTTGCTTCTCGTCTACGCGAAAGCCGAAGATCCTTCCAGTTTGATTCTGATGCGGCTCGGCTCGCACAGCGAACTCTTCTAATTCCATAATCACGCAACAGCCAAACTCTGCTGTCCAATGGAATCGGCGGCAGAAGTCAGTTTGATCTCGCTGTCGTAGTCGAGGTGGTTCAGGCACTCCATCAACTTGCGCTTGCTATTCTTTTTCCGCGGGCGCAGTCGATACAATGTAGGTTGGGCTTTTGACCATGCGGCTGTTTTCCAGGAATCTTCCGATGCTTCTGGCTCCGGCGCTGCTCCTTGCAGCCGGTTGCGGCAGCGGTCTGGTCAACGCCAATTCCTCAAATGCGGCTTTTTCCATCTCTCCAGGCACCGCCGCCATCGACACCAACTGCGCCGGTTGCAATGCAACCAACGCGCAAGGCTCATCGGTTCATCAGTTTACGGCCACGCTTCCCAACGGCCGCCCGGCGGAGGTCACCTGGTCGGTGACCGGAGGAGACGCGGCAAGCGGGCCGGGAAGCATCAGCGCCAGCGGCCAGTACACACCGCCCAGCTACTTGACCGCCGACCGCGCCGAGGTGGTGGTGACCGCGGCGCTCGAGGCGAATCCCAGCCTCCGCGCCTACTCCGTGCTGACCGTGACGCCGGGATTCCTGCAGCCGCTCACGCCGGAGAATGCGGCTCTGGGCGCGAATGGAAGCGTCGCCATCACCGGCTTTCTGGCCGAGGCGGGCGGGACGACCGGGATCAGCTTCGAACTGGCAACCTCGCCAAACGGGCAATCCGGCGGCCAAGGCTCGCTCAGCGCGGCCAGTTGCCAGCGCGACAGCAAAGCCTTCACCTCCTGCACGGTCACCTACACAGCGCCGGCCTCGGTGCAGGCTACCGGCGCAACCTATGTGGTAGCCACGGCAGGCGGAGCTTCGTCCAAGGCAACCTCTGTCGTGCTGGTCAACGCCGCCGGCGTCACCAGCAACCCGGCCACCCATCAAGCCCAGTTTCCGGCAATGCTCTCACTGGGCAGCTCGGGCGGCAACAATAAGGACTTCGACACACGCGGCAGCCAGATTGTGGATTGCTGCAGCGGCACGCTCGGCGCGCTCGTCGAGGATGCTGGCAAGCGCCAGTACCTGCTGAGCAACAACCACGTGCTGGCCAAAAGCGACCACGCCAGCGTCGGCGACACCATCATCCAGCCGGGCCTGATCGACAACAACTGCACACCCTTTGGCGATGGCGCGGGCTCAAATCCTGTTGCCCCGGTCGCCTCTCTGACCGGCTGGCTCCCGCTCAGCTCGAAGCAGACCAACGCCGACGCGGCGATAGCCCAGGTCACCTCGCGCGCCGTTGACCCCAGCGGCAGCATTCTGGAGCTGGGCGGCAGGCAGGCCGACGGCACGCTGGCCGCCGCGCCTCCCGGCATCAGCTCGACCGGCGGCCGGGGCGAAAACGCATGGATCAATCAACAGGTAGCCAAGAGCGGGCGAACCACTGGACTGACCTGCGGCGGCGTCTCGGCCCTCGATCTCGACGTGACGGTCGATTACTTCCTCGACTGCGCGGAGACCCGGCCCTACCTGACCAAGACTTTCACCCATCAATTGGGCCTCAGCGGCAATCAGTTCAGCGACGCGGGCGACTCCGGCGCGTTGGTCGTCGATTCGGCAAATACAGAGCCCGTGGGCCTTTACTTTGCCGGCGGCACGGACATTGCAGGAGTTAGTCAGGGCGTGGCCAACCCGGCAACAGATGTGCTCGCCGAATTAGGCGTGCAGTTAGGCGGGAGTTATAGCTTCGTGGGCGCTGCCGACCATGCTGTCAGTTGCCTGAACTACGGCGACAGCACCATCCCCGCCGCGCAAGGCCGCGCGCTCAGCGACGCCGAAAACACGCGCGCCCAGCAGGCCCTGGCCCAGGCTCGCATACTGGTGAGCTCGGCGGCCGGCATTTTAGGCGTGGCCACCGGCAAGAGCAGCGACCACCCCGGCGAGGCCGCGGTGATTCTCTACACCGACGAGAGCAGGGCGGTCAGCGTGCCGGCCACGGTAGACGGCGCGCGCACCATCGCGATTCCCACCACGGCTCGCGCGGTAGCTTACGGCTCGGCGCCGCAGAATCCCTTCGAGGCTGGCACCGTCAGCCTGCCGTCCTCCGCCCTCACGCAAGCCGCGGCCGTCAAGAACCAGGCCGCCGCCGGCCTGATGCGCCAGAACCCGGCCTTCTTCGGCGTGGGCGTGGGCCAGAGCCTCGACAATCCGCGCGAGGCCGCGCTGGTCATTTACGTGGACCGCAATCGCCTTCCCGCCCAACTGCCCGCGACCGTGGACGGCCTGCGCACCCGCTATGTGGTGATGGACCGGCTGCACGTCACCCGTTCCTACGCGGCTCCGGCGCAGTCAAGACTCCACTGTATGCCCAAGTCAGCAGGCCAGCCAGGGCGCTTCGACCCGCTCGGCCTTCTCCTGCCGCGTAGTTTGAAGCTGAACTGAGTCCCGGATTCCGTTGCCTCCGCAGTCGTCAGTTTTTGCGGAATCCCAGCGTAACAGGCGCCCACCCCTCACTTGCCCGTCAGCGCCGCTGCGATCAACTGTCCGTGGAAGCGGCCATTCTCGATGAAAATTTCATTGGTGCGTGAGCCGGCTACGATGACGCCGGCCAGATAAATGCCGGGGACGTTGCTCTCCTTGGTCTTGGGGTCGCAGACCGGCAGCCGGTCCTCGCCTTCGAGGCGCACGCCCAGGCGCTCCAGGAACTCGAAGTCGGGGTGGTAGCCGGTCATCGCGAAGACAAAGTCGTTCTTGAGGGTTTCGCGGCCCTGAGGCGTGTGGATGAGCACGGTGTCGGGGTTGATTTCGACCACCTCGGAGAGGAAATAGGCCTTGATGTCGCGATTCTTGATGCGATTTTCAATGTCCGGCTTGATCCAGTACTTTACATGGCTGTGGATCTCGCTCTCGCGGTGGACCAGCGTAACCCGCGCGCCGCTGCGCCACAACTCCAGCGCCGCAATCGCCGCCGAGTTCTTGCCGCCGATCACCAGCACGTCCATCCCGAAATAGGGGTGGGGATCGAAGTAGTAGTGATGCACCTTGCTCAGGCTCTCGCCGGGAATGTGCAGGTAGTTGGGCAGGTCGTAGTAGCCGGTGGCGATGGCCAGCTTGCGGGCCTGAATCTTGCCTGAGCGGCCGAAGCGGTCCAGCGTATGCACCTTGAAGGCGCCGTCCGCGCCCGTCACCCGTTCCACGCGATGGTACACACGCACGTTCAGCCGGTAGTAAGCCGCCACGTGCCGGTAATACTGGAGCGCCTCGTTGCGGTTTGGCTTGGGATTGGTGCTGGAAAAAGGAATGCCGCCGATCTCCAGCAGCTCGGGCGTGGTGAAGAAGGTCATGTGCGCGGGGTAGTGGAAGAGAGAGTTACAAACGCAGCCCTTGTCCACCACCACGACGCGCATGCCAACCTTCTGCGCTTCAATGGCGCAGGCGAGGCCGGTGGGTCCGGCGCCTACCACCAGTAGATCGTATATTTCATCCTGCATAGACGGCGTTGCCTGTGTGGAATCGTTCATGATACTAGATTAGGGCATCGGGAAGGGATTGAAAGGGCCAAATCGGTCGAAAATAGTTGAAAGCTGAAAGCCGATCGGCCATTCCTCCCAAAAGATTTCGGGCTGATGGGCCGCTTTCAGATCCTGACGCGCGGCAATCTTAGACGGGAGCCGCGTCCCGGGATGCGGGAATCAACGGGGAAAACTCAGCGGGATTCCCTCCGCAAAGCAGTGCGCGATCATGCAGGGCTTCGCGGTCCAGTTTATGGATTTCGCCCATAGGAAACCCCTTCTCCATCCGAGCCATGGCGTCCCGCACCGCGCGCTCGTAATCCTCCTCGGCTCCGGATGGTGGTTCGACCGGACCGTCGATGTTTTTAGCGTCAATTGCGCAGGAATCCCTTATACGCTATTCCCTATTCTCTACTCCCTATTCCCTGTATTTCTACTGCTTGCCGAAGCGGTAGACGATGCCGGTCGAGAAGCCGCGTGTGTACTGGACGGTCGAGCCGAAGCCGGTGAAGTAGTACTCGGGGGCGACGCGCAGTCCGATCTTCGGGGTCAGGTTGTACTCGAAGGGAATGCTGGCGCTGCCTGCGAAAGTATAGCCGTCCGGCCAGAGGCCGAGATTGGTGGCGAGGACGGTGCTGTGGTTGGTATCTCCGGAAAAGTTTCCCTTTTCGATCCCAGCCAGAATGCGGCCGGAGACGGAAAACTTGGGCTGCAGGTAGAAGCGATAGGTGGGGCCGGCCAGAGCGGCGTATTGGCTGATCGCCGGGTTGGTGATGGCGCTGTTAGTCAAACTATTTAGGTACACATAGGCGGTGCCGTAATAGCCGCGGCCATCGACGGTCAGTCCCAGCCGCTCGTCAAAGTAGCGGGTAACGCCGACGTTCCAGGCGTACTCGTGGGCGTGCTCCAGACCGGGGCCGTGAGCCACGCCGGGGCTGGCGGGCGACCCCGGGCCGGGAACAAAGCGCAGGTAGCCTATGCCGGTGTAGGCCTCATAGCGGTGGGCGTAGGCCTCGTGAATGGCGGCGGCGCGGCGCTGTGCGCGGCGGGCGCGGATGCGGGCCTGCACACTGAGCGCTCCCTGGGACTGAGCCGCGTCCTGCACGGCCATGGACGGAGGCTGAGCTTGATCGGTCTGGCTGCTGCTCGAAGTCGAGCTTTGGGCCTGAACGGCGGTTGCGGCGGTAAAAACCAGCGCCAGCAGAAAGGCAAAACGGCGAAAAGAAGACATCGGTATTGGGATTCCTCCACGGGAGTACGGCAGCGCCGGCACAGCGCTCCCCCATAAGGTATTAAACCACCTTGGGGGGAGCCTTGGATGCGAACCGGCATGGATTGGACGCGCGGCGGAGGAATATGTGGCCGGATGGGCTACTTGATCGCCTTCAGATCGGCCTGCAACTGAGCCTGGTCGAATCCGCTGGGAGCGCCTTTGACGGTGAGCCAGTCCTGGCCGAAGAGGGTGTGGGCCTCGTCGCAGTATTTCTTCCAGAAGGCCAGGGTCATGGTCTTCGGCTGGCCCCAGGTGATGCAGGTAAAGCCCTTCTTGTCGTAGCTGGGCACAAAGACGCAATGGCCACCCCAACTGCCGGGCTTGGCCTTGGCGCCGCCGCCCTTGACCACGTCCCACACGTCCTGGCTCTGGGCCGTCAGCGGCAGCGAGAGGCCGATGTAGACGCCGCCGAACAGAGCGATGGATTGGTGAATCTCCACCAGGATAGCCGGCTTGGGATCGGCAAAGGCCAGCAGCGTGTGGCCGGCAAAGCCGTTCTTTTGCCAGTCGTTCATTACGTCCAGCTCCACGCCGCCGTTGTCCGTGCCGGGATTGCCGGGAACATAGCCGTCCCACTGCTCGTAGTAGCTCTCGATGGTGGGGTCAGGCACGGTGACGATTGAGCCGGTGTTGGCCGTCCACACCTGCACGGCGTGGCCGCAGCCGGCGATGGTGCAGTCGCCGAGAGTGTCGTTCATCATCATGCCCCAACTGGTGATGCCCTTGGTCCAGTCGGCGGCGGCGGGCGGCGGCGGAAGCGCCGGCGTGAGATAGTCGCCGAAGGCCAGCGTGCGCGTGTCGGTCTTGATGGCCTTGCGGCCTAGTTTCATTTTTGAATGATCTGCCATGGGGAAACTCCTTGGGTGGGGATGGCCGCAGACAGCGATGGCCATTGAACATCCCGCTGCGGCATGGTGAAACTGTTTCAAATCTGGACAGTTTTGTCCAGAATATCCTTATAGTGCTATTTATACGCAAACTGTTTCACGGCGGCTTGCATCCATAAGCGCATCATGGATGCGCTGTTTGATGCAGTGAGAATCCGCTTCCGCAAGGATGCCGAATCCATCTTCCGTGCGGAAGGCCGTCAAATGCTCTACGATGAAGGGCAGCGGAGGATGAAACCACGATGAGACGGATCTTACTGGGAATTCTGCTGGGAGTTTTGCTTGTGCCGGTTGCCGTGCTGGGGTGGTTGCGCTTTGGAACTGTGCCGGTGGCTGTTGCCGATCCGCCATTCTTCCAGGAGCGGCTGCTGACCGGGATTCCACTGCAAGCGCGCATCAACCGCGAGATGGTGAAGAGCCCGGTCATTCAGCCCGATGAGGGCGGCCTGGTGGCCGGCGCGCGCATCTACAGCGATAAATGCGCCGTCTGCCATGGCTTTCACGGCAAGCCCTCGGTGATTGGCGAGCATATCTTTCCCGCCGCGCCGCCGCTGTGGGAGAAGCACCGTTACAACGCGGCGATTGGGGTGAGCGGCGACCCGCCGGGCGAGATCTACTGGAAGGTGGCCAACGGCATCCGTCTGACGGGTATGCCGGCCTTTAAGGGCGTGCTGATGGATACCGAGATCTGGCAGGTGAGCCTGCTGCTGGCCAACGCCGACAAGCCGCTGCCTCCGGCGGCCGTGGATATTCTGCGCGGCGAGCCTGCGGCGATGATGATGGAAGGCCCGGAGATGAAGTAACGCAGGCTGGGCATGGAAAGGAATCGAAGAATGAGCTTGCTCGACTCGATGCGCAAAGGCTTCAGTTTTCTCCTGCTGAGCTTTGGCGTCTCCAGCCCGGCCAAAAAGCCGCGCCCCGCGCCCAAACCCGCGCCCAAGCCTGACTCCGAGAAGCTTTGAGTTGTTAGAATTGAAACTATGCCGCTGACGCGCCAACAGGCACTCGACTTCTTCCACTCCCCCGACTTGATCGGCCTGGGCTTCGAGGCCGACACCGTGCGCCGCCGCCTTCATCCCGAGGGCGTGGTCACCTACATCATCGATCGCAACATCAACTACACCAACTTCTGCACCGAATACTGCACCTTCTGCGCCTTCTATCGGCCGCTCAACGGACCTCGGTCGGACGAGGGCTACATCCTCGACTTCGAGGTGATCTACGAGAAGATCGCCGAGACGCTGGAGATGGGCGGCACGGGCGTGCTGATGCAGGGCGGCATCCATCCCGACCTCAAGATCGATTGGTTCGAACGGCTCTTCTCCGGCATCAAGCAGCGCTTTCCGCAAATCTGGCTGCATTGTTTGACGGCTTCGGAGATTCTGGCCATCGCCAGATACTCTGACCTACCTCTGCGCGAGACGATCATCCGTCTGCGCGCGGCGGGCCTCGATTCGATTCCCGGCGGCGGCGCGGAGATTCTCGACGACGATGTGCGCCGGCGCATCGCGCGCATCAAGTGCAACACAGAGGATTGGGTCAGCGTGCATCGCACCGCGCACCAGCTCGGAATGCGCACCACGGCGACGATGATGTTCGGCGTCGGCGAAACCTTTGAGCAACGCATTAACCATTTTGAAGTGGTGCGCCGCTTGCAGGAAGAGACCGGCGGATTCACGGCCTTCATTCCGTGGAGCTTCCAGCCGGGAAACACGGCGCTGGGGGGCCGCGGCTGGGAGGAAGCGACCAGCGTTGAATATTTGAAAGTCCTGGCCATCTCACGCCTCTATCTCGACAACATTGAAAACGTGCAGGCAAGCTGGGTAACTCAAGGATTGAAGGTCTTAGAGTTAGGTCTCCACTTCGGCGGCAACGACGTTGGCTCGGTGATGCTGGAAGAGAATGTGGTGAAGGCCGCCGGCACGAGTAACTGCACGACAGAAGAAGAGTTGCGCAGAATCATTCGCGATGCGGGCTTCAAGCCTGTCCAGCGCGACACGCTGTATCGGACGATGTTCTTGAATTAAGGTAACGCTCGTGTAAGCGGTCCGCTTATTTTGCCGCCGCCTCTTCCTTCAGGTAACTCTCGCTCAATGTCTTCTTCTGCCGGGCAATGGGCAAGAGTGTCGGGTAAAACTGAACGAAGGTCGTATCCACGGCAGCGTGGTCGGCGTGGCAGGAGTAGCAGGCGGCGTCCTTGGGAAAGAGGGTACCGCTGACCTCATCGTCAAAGTCGAAGAAGGCCCACTTGCCGGGGAATCTGGCTTCATCTTTCACGTGGACCTCGACGCCCATTACCTGCGTGCCCTGATAGTGGCCCTGCTGGTTGATGGAACCCTTGTCCATCCCCATCCGCGCCTCCAGCACCAGAACCGTCTTGTCCGGCCAGGTTCCCGTCTGAAGGAATCTGGCGTAGGCCTCCGGGTTCACAAAGACGTTGTCGAAGATCGTATGCCCCGTGGCTATCGCCTTCGGGTTATAGCTCATGTCGACGCCGGAGCTCAAAAAGACCCACTCGCGATAATGCGCGGGAAAGAGCAATCGGCCGTCCTGGGTGTATGCAGGCGGATTCGGCAACTCGGCCTTCACCATGACAGGGGCAGCTCCGGCCGGGGATTGCGAGCGCGAAGCTGCGGCAAGGCAAAGGACCAGTAAAAGGCCGCCGGCCGGCAAAACGATTTTTAAATCCATTCGTACCTCCCGATACGGTCAAGGTACGCCAACGAAGGGGAATTGGTTCCGCAAATATCTGAACGTAGGAGTAGCTTTTAAGCTACAATTATGCTTGCGATCGAACTCGTCTACTACCGGGATGAGAACGGACGTTCTCCGTTCATCGAGTGGATCACGGCGCTCCGGGACAAAATGGCGAAAACCCGCATTGCGGCAAGATTGCGCCAGATCGAATCCGGCAACATGGGTGATTCAAAACCGGTGGGCGAGGGTGTGACGGAATTGCGTATTGATGTGGGCGCCGGATATCGGGTTTATTGCGGCCGGCGCGGTCTGAGTTGGGTCATTCTTCTCTGCGGTGGGGATAAAAGCAGTCAACCGAAGGATATTGCACGAGCCAAAGCGCTTTGGAATGAATGGAAAAGGAGACAGCCATGAGCAAACTTGTTGGGGTCGGTTCTTATCACGAATGGGAAGTCCAGGAGTTGCAAAGGGACCGGGAGTTTGCTGTCGAATACCTCAAAGCGGCCATGGAGGCTCTCGATAACCCAGAGGAGCGCGCCGGCGGATTGATTATGCTGCGTGCCGCGGCCGAGGCTTACGGCGGGTTGGGCGCGGTCGCGGCGCAGGCTGGCATCAGCAGGGAGTCGCTCTATCGCTCACTCTCACCCAAGGGCAACCCCACACTGAAGACGCTGATCGCTGTGTTGAAGACCCTGGGGTTGCGGCTCTCGGTCACGCCGGCAGAGCAAGTCCACGCGCGGCGATCCAGGAAGCAAAACGATTCTGTCGCCGCCTGATCGCGCCCGCTCGGATGCGCCCCCGTCATGGGTATTGCCTTCCCAGCCGCTTACCGTGCACCGACCATGTAGACGAGCAGCCCCTGCTCGGGCCAACTGAAGAGCTGCTCATGGGGCCGGCCTTCGAGGTACTCTTCCAGCGCCGCCGGGGCTTGCGGGTCCGCGCCGCGGCCGGAAACGCGCATTACCAGCAAGTGCTGCTCATCCGGCACACCGCTCTCCTCGTAGTTAACCACCTCGCGATTGCGATAGAACGACAGTCCGTATTCGACGTCGCGCCGGACGCGAAAGACCGCGACCGTCTCGTCGCCGGGAGCCAGCTTGGCCAGCCGCTCGGCCAGCGGGCGCGCGGAGTAAGAGCGGTCCAGCAGGTGAATCACCCGCTTGGTTTGCGCAATGGCCGGACTGCCGAAGAACGGGCCGACGCCGAAGAGGAAGAAAAGCAGTACAACCAGCACTCCTGAGGTGACCAGCCGCAGCCTGGCCACGCCGTAGCCTTTCACAACAATCAGGATCAGCAGCGCCGCGCCGGTCGCCGAAGTCGCTGCCACCAGCAGCGCCGTCAGCGGCGGCATCTGCCGGCCATGGGCCACAAACCAGGGCAGCAGCAGCGCGGCCATGGTCATCACGCCGCAGAGCACCACATGACCCAGCAGCACCCAGCGGTTGAGCCCCTGTTGTCGTCGCCGGAAAAGATAGTCGCCGGTGAGGATGGTGATGGGCGGAATGGAGGGCAGGATGTAGCCCGGCAGCTTGGATTCCGACAGGGAGAAGAAAGCGATGGGAATCAGCGCCCACAGGACCAGGAACTCTGGGAAAGCGTCGCCGGGGCGGCCGGCGCACGGCTTGCAATTAGAGAGATTGCGCGCCCGCCACTCGCAGACCGAGGTCTGGATGCCGTCGATGAGCGCCCGCACCGCGACCACCGTCCAGGGCATTACCGCCAGCAGCGCCACCACCAGGTAATACCAGAAGGGCTGCTGATGCTGATAGCGGTTGGTGGCAAAGCGCTCCAGGTTGTGTTCCAGGAAAAACTCGCGGAAGAAGGTGGGATTCTTGTACTGCACCGCGATAAACCAGGGCAGAACCATAGCAAAGTAGAGCGCAACCCCCGGCCACCAGAAGGAGCGCCACAGAATGGACCACTCGCGGCGCAGGTAGGCGAAGGCGGCCACAATCACGAGGGCCAGAAAGGGCGCCACCGGCCCTTTGGCCAGCGTGGCCACGCCGGTAAAGAAGTAGATGTCGAAGAGCCAGAACTTGGAGTCGGTCTCGTACCACGCGTACCAGCCCAGAAGGCCGATGGCTAGCGGCGCGGCCATCTGCATATCGGTGGAGGCGCCGCGGGCAAAGCCCATGATGGCGGCGCAGGCGACGGTGATCAGCGCTGCGTCCAGATGGCCGCCCGGCCGGAAGCGCCGCATATGCAGGTAGATGAGCGCCACCATGATGAAGGCGAAGGTGGCCGAGGGCAGGCGCGCCGCCCAGTCATGCACGCCGAAGTCCTGGAAGACGAACATCGCCCGCCAGTAGTAGAGCGCCGGCTTTTCCAGCCAGGGCTGGCCGTAGAGGTAGGGAGTGACGCAGGCGCTCAGCTTGCCCTTCAGGGTGTGCGCCGCGTCGAAGCGGTCCAGCATCTCGTGCGCGATCTGCGCATAGCGGGGTTCATCGGCTCCCACCAGGCCCAGGCCGGCGCCGCCCGTCAGCGGGGTCTGGCCATAGATCAGAAAGAAGACTGTAAAGCCAAGAAAGACAGCAGCCTCGCGGACGGTGGCCCAGCGGGGTAGCCGTCTGCGCCAACTTAGAGGCGAATCCGGAGCGGATGGTTCCTGAATAGTTTCCACTTCCAGCGTTTCTCCAACGGGGCCTTCACGCAGACAGGCAATCCCCGCTCCGGTCAGGATGATGGGGGGAGCTGACCAGCCTCGGTTTGGGGTCCGCGCATCAATGCAACGCGGAGTTCGTGCTGCGCCTCCACAGGGTCAAGGCTAACAGATTCGGGCGGAATCTCCATAAGCTTATCCGTCCGCTTCTCCGTCTAGCGCGGCCACGCTGGGGCGCAATTGGGCCAGAATCTCCTCGCGAGCGCGCTCCAGCGGCCCCTCCAGCGTGCAGCCGGATGCGCTTACGTGGCCTCCTCCGCCCAACCGCTCGGCAATCGCGGCCACATTCACATTCCCTTTGCTGCGCAAGCTCACTTGAATGCGCCCCTCCGGCTGCTCGTAGAGAAAGACAGCGGCTTCCACCCCTGAGACGCACAAGGCAAAGTTCACAATGCCCTCGCAATCTTCCTCGACGGCGCCGGCACGCTCCATATCCTGGCAGGTCACCCATAGCCAGGCCAGCAGGCCCTCGTGCTGCAGATTGCCCAGCGCCGCGCCCAGCAGCAGCAGCTTCGAGGCGGGCGTGGAAAAATACACTTGCTGCGCGATGCGCAGCGGGTCGGCCCCGTCCAGCACCAGCTCACGCGCCAGAGCAAAGGTGGAAGCCTGCGTCCCGCCGTAGCAGAAGCCCCCGGTGTCGGTCAGCACCGTGGTGTAAAGGCAGGTGGCCATCTCCGGCGTCACCTGAGCGTCGGCGGCCTTCACCAGCCGGTAGACCATCTCGCCCACACTGGCCACCGAGCGGTCAATCCAGTTCAGGTTGGCGTACGCGCAGGCGGTGGCATGGTGATCGATGTTGACCTGGAAGAACTGCTCCAGGCCGCTCAGCCGGGTACGTTCCAGCCCGTCGCACTCCAGCAGAATTACGGCGTCGTAGGGGCCGTCGACGCGCTGGGCGGTACGGATGCCGTCCGCGCCCGGAAGCGCGCGATGGATCTTCGGAACCCGCTCCGCCGTCACCAGGTCGGCTTGCTTGCCCAACTGCTCCAGAAACATTCCCATGGCCAGCATCGAGCCCACCGCATCGCCGTCCGGCCTGGTGTGAGAACAGACCAGAAACCGCTCGCCACGGCGCAAAACCTCGAGAATCTCTTCGATCCGGATCGCCGGCGCGGGATCGGCTGCGGAGCCCGGCATGGGGACGTGCGCCTCGTCCGGCGTGGCGGGCGCGGCGCTCTTCGGATGAAAGGCCAGATTGCGATTGGAATGATCCATGTGTGGCTACTCGACCTGTACCTTTGGCTCTTCCCCGTGAGTCTGCCCAACGGGCGCCAGTTGCGTTTGCGCTTTCTGCCGCTTGCGCTGCCTGCTCATCAGCTCTTCAATGCGCGCCTGGAAGCGCCCCGAGCGGTCGGCCAGGAAGCTGAGTTCCGGCACGTGGCGCACCCCCATCCGCTCCTTGAGTTCATAGCGGATGTAGCCCTTGGCCGCCTCCAGGCCGTCCACAGTCTCCTCTTCGGCCATGGCAATGTCCTGGACGGCGCTGTCAACGGCAACATACACCCGCGCCGATTTGCCGCCGGGATTCAACGCCACCTCGGTGACGTAGCAAAGATTGATGCGCGGATCGACCAGCTCGCCCTCGATGAGCACGCCGATCTCCTCTCGCAGCGTCTCCGCCACCCGGTCCTGATGGTGCTTCCGTCCCCTGTGCTCCGCCATGACCCCCTCCTAGAACGGGGTGAACAATCAGCATACCAGAGGCGCGGCGAAAGGCGGGGTTAATTTGGGCGGGAATCACTCCGCGACAGCCGTCAGGAGCCGCGATCAATGCCCTGAATGTTGCACTGCGTTCCTGGGATCGTTCGATTTGACAGGATTGAAAGGAAGTACATGGCTGCCGATCCTGTTCCCAGGACCACTCAAACGTCAAGGAACGACGCTGCCGGCATTTGCAAAAAGCAAGTGAATTAGGTAGCTTGATTCTGCGGAGAGTTTGCGCCGTTGAGCGGATCGATCCCGCGCCTCTGATTCCACCGTTCACTTCTCCATTCCATTCCCCGAAAGGAAAACGAAACGATGAAACTGACCACCCACCTTCACTTTGGCGGCAACTGCGCGGAGGCTCTTCGCTTCTACGAGGAGCATCTGGGCGCTAAGATCCTCTTCAGTATGACCTACGAGCAGATGCCGGAGCCGAAAAACATTCCGCCGGGATGCGAGCAGGGCATCCTCCACGCAAGCATCCGGATCGCAGACACGACGATCATGGCCGGCGACGCTCCGCCCGACAGCTTTCTGCCGATGCGCAGCGCCTACCTTGCTCTATCGGTTGACAGCGATGAGGAAGCGGAGCGCATCTACACCCTGCTCACCGAGGCCGGCGAGGTCATCATGCCGATGGCGGAGACCTTCTTCGCCCTCCGCTTTGCCATGCTCCGGGACAAATTTGGCACGCTGTGGATGCTGATTCATGAACGTCCCATGCCGTCCGGTGCTTGAAGAACGCTTCGGAAATTTGCATCGGATAGGGCGCTAGCTGATCTCTGATCTCTGACCCCTGATCCCTGATCCCTGATCCCTGCTTTTCTCAGCTCTCGATGTAATCCCAGAAGGCGTCGGTGATCTCCGCGCCCAGTTCGTTCGTCATGCGGCGGGCGGCGCGCTCCACCTCTTCGATAAGGCCGTGCAGGTAGTCGCGGGAGCGGGAGATCGCCACCACGCCGATCGTCGCCGACTGCCAGGTCACTGCCTCGTCCATCTCGGCCACCGAGACGTTGAAGCCCTGCTTGAGTTGGTCCTTGAGCGAGCGCACCACCTGCCGCCGGTCCTTGAGCGACTGGGCGTGCTCAATGCGAATTTCGAGCGTCAATTGGGCGACGGGCATGGCATTTCAAAGTTACATCGCCAGTGTAGGCTGGTTTGCGGGGACAGGAAAGAATTATTTTGCATCTCTTCGGACGGATTTCGGCTTTTCAGCGAACGGAACTCATAGCACTCCACAGGGAGTAAACTGCTTCCAAAGCCTCTCTGCCGTCAGGCCAGAAGGTAACAAGGGAGATACCTATTGTGAGTCAGATTATCGTTGATACGAATTTGTGCAAGGGAGACGGCGCATGCGTGGCCGTGTGCGCGGCCAGGGTTCTTGTTCTCAGTCAAGAAGGATTTCCTGAGGAGCTTCCGGAGACCCGTTGTATTCTCTGCGGCCACTGCGTTGCCGTGTGTCCCAACGATGCTCTGACTCATACAGGCCTGCCGCGGGAAGAATTTTTGCCCGCCTCCAAAAAGCTGCCGGCTCCGGCGGTGATCGACGGTTTTCTGAACAGCCGGCGGTCGGTGCGGGAGTTCAAGAACAAGCCTGTCGCCCGTGAGACATTGGAGGCGCTGCTGGACGTGGCGCGGCGTGCTCCGACGGCTACGAACTCGCAGAAGCTGCACTGGATCGTCGTGGGAGGCGGGGAAAAGGTGCGCGCCTTGTCCGCGGAGGCGGTGAACTGGATGCGCGCTTCGGGCACCAGTTCTGCCATGCTGGCGCAATGGGAAGGCGGATATGACTTTATTCTGCGCGGGGCTCCTACAGTGGTTGCAGCCTGTGCGCCGGAGGATTATGGCTGGGGAAAACAGGATTGCGCCATCGCCCTGACCTTCCTTGAGTTGGCGGCGGAGGCGCGCGGCCTGGGCGTTTGCTGGGCCGGTTACCTGACCCGCGTCGCTGCTGTTCATGCTCCCTTGCGTCAGGCGTTATCGGTTCCTGACGGGTACGCCGTCTGCGGCGGCCTGATGCTCGGCGAACCCAGGTACAAGTACCGGCTCGTGCCTCCCAGAAAACCGCTTAGCGTGCAATGGCTTTAGCGCATTTTCACTGATGGCGTAAGGTCTGGGTGCCCCACCCTCACCGCGTCTTTGTTTTTGCGGCTAGGGTGGGATGCCATTACAGCAACTGTGAAAATGCTTTAGAGCCCTAATCCGCGAACTGCGCCAGTTGTTCCGGCGCCGGTTTGGGCGTACACAGGCTCACCACGACCATCGCCGCCACCGCCGCGAAGAGCGCCGGGAAGATGGCGTCGCGGTCGGCGAGGATGCGCGGAAAGAATCCCTTCACCGCTGGCACGTCCCAAGCCAGCGTGACCACCGTGCCGCTGGCGATGGCCGCCACCGCGCCCCAGGCCGTGACGCGCTTCGAGTAGAAGGCCGCCAGCACCACCGGAGTCAGAGCGGCGGAGTAGATCGTATAGGCCCACAGCATCTTCTGCAGGATGCTCTCGGCGTAGACCGCCTGGTAGAGCGCCCAGCAGCCCAACAGCACCACGCAAAGCCGCGAGACAATCAACACCCGCTTGTTCGACGCTCCCGGCGCGATATAGCGCACGAAAACGTCCTCGACCAGGTTCGTGGCCGGCGAAAACAAATAGTTCGAGGCCGTCGAAATCACTTTGGCGAAGACCGCGCCCAGCAGCACCGCGCCCATCACCGCGGGCAGCCCGTGGCGGGCCGTATAAGGAATGATCTCGCGCGGATGCAGCGCAACCTCGCCGGTGGGGTAGAGCGCCCGGCCGAAGACCGCGATGGCCACAATCAGCGTCTCCAGCAAAACAGTGCCCAGAACCCAGCCGACGACCGAAACGCGCGCATCCTTCTCGCTCCGCGCCGAGAAGAACTTCTGGTACATCACCTGATTGCCCAGCATCAGCAGCAGAACCGGCACCAGGAACTCCATGCCGCGAACAACGCCCATGCCCACGGATTGCTGCACGCCATGTGCGTCAAGGCGGTAGTTGCCCAGCACCTGAAAGTACTCTGGCGGCAGCGCGTGATGCAGCCCCGCCCATCCGCCGGCCTGAAGAAAGAGGTAGGGCGCGGCGATGATGCAGATGACCGTGACCAGCGAGCCGATGGCCACGTCCATGTAGGCCACCGACGACATTCCCGCCAGCGCCGTGGTGAGGATGACGAAGACCGCGATGATGTACGTGCCCAGCTCCGGCGTCACCGTGTCGGGAAAGATCAGATGCAGCACGTCGCCGCCGCCCTTGAACTGGTAGCTGGTAATGCCGATATAGGCAAAAAGAATGGCAATGGTGCCCAGCACCCGCGCCGTCTGGTTATAGCGGGCTTCCAGCAGATCGGGCAGCGTGAACTGCGCGAATTTGCGCGCGCGCGGCGCAATAAAGTAGATGAGCAGCAGCCCCAGCCAGCCCCCGGCCGGCTGCCAGAGCGCGGCAAAGCCGTTCTTGTAGGCGTTCTCCGCCCCGGCGAAAAGGCTCCCCGCGCCGATCCACGAGGTCAGCAGCGTGAGCACCAGCACCACGGCCGGCAGCGACCGTCCGGCCACCAGGTAGTCGGCCTTGGTCTTCACCTGCGAGGTGCGATAGAGCGCCACAGCCAGCAGCACAACGACAATGACAGCCAATACAGCAACATACAAATGAGACACAGGCGGGGCTCCTCGCGCGGATGAACGGGTTCTCAGCAGTTTATCGGAATTGGCCAACTCCCGGCACAAGCCGCCATTTGACCCCCATGCAAGCAGTTGGTAAACTATATATGCGGGGTGGAGCAGCCCGGTAGCTCGTTGGGCTCATAACCCAAAGGTCGCTGGTTCAAATCCAGCCCCCGCAACCAATAAAATCAATAACTTACAGAAATTGGTCGCTTTCGGAAAGTCCCCGTTATCCCCATTAGGAACATCTGCCATTTATTGGACGGTCGCAACACCCGTGTTTTCAGGCGAATGCTGCGAGTTTGGGCCGAACACCACTCCCACAACCTGACTTTTTGCACGGCGTTTGGTTTCCGTCATGGCCCGCCCGAAAACGTTCATCGTCGTTTGGATCGAAGCGTGACGCATCAGTTCCTGCTGCACCTTCATCGGAGCACCCGTTTCGTCGAGCCCGTTTCTTCGAGTCAGGAGCGATAGGTAGGTCGGAATGTGTGCCACCCAATGTCCTCTCCCAGTCCGGCCAGCTCGCAGCACGCTGGAGCTGCCTTTTCCGCAAGCTTTCCTGGTGGTACGGCCTTCCCGTTACCGGATTGGCAATGACCCAATCGGTGTCTCGCGGGAAGAATGAAGCAGCACGCTAGCGCAACAACGCCTCGGCCAGACGAGCATCGAGCGGAACATCGTCCTTCGAGTATTCCGTCTTCACATCGTCCTCCCTGCCGCCCACGCTTCTCTGAACCAGCACGGAGCGATTCTCGAAACTGAAGCCGCCCCATTGCAGGCCCAGAATCTCGCTGACCCGAAGGCCCAGACACTGTGCGACCAAAACCATCGTGCGGTGTGGTTCGTCCAGAACTGAAGGCTGTCTGACAAACCATTGGCGCAGGGAAGTTTTGATTTTATGAAATCGAAATATGATCGCCGTCTGGGAAAAACCCTCTGGGACATTGCCCGTATGGCGAGAGCGAAGCTGAGGCGCAGTCTGTGCTGAATACAACCAATGCCGCCACCTTCGGCGTTCAACCATTGTTGGCGAGGGTGTGTGCAAAGTATCATCCACTCCGCAAGCGTCCGGTACCACAGCCGGGATTCGGCCAGGACCACGTCTATAGCAAAGCCACAATAGGTGTACCCAAGGCTACGACTCTAAAGTGTTGATTTCCTTAAGAAATCAACACCATTGATGAGGCTGTTATGGGCATGGAAATTGTGGTTTTGCTCTAGGATCGGGCTCAGGAGAATAAGCTGCGGTTTGCCGACAGCTCGAAAGATGCGCCGATTTCGGGTCACAACGGCGTTCTCTGTATCAATCTGCCCAAAAGGTTCTATGTGTTGATTAAAAGCGTCCCGTGAATGGAGATACTCGGAAACTTCTACTCATTCAGTAGATAGAGATAATTCAAGCAGAGCAGTCGTCAGACGGGTTCATGCGCGGACCAAGCGCGTTGACTTCATCCAAAAAGCGTGGCAAGTATCCCTACTGGGTGAACACACAATTTACCTGCGTGCCCGAAGGATCAGGACCAGCGCGACGATCAGCACCAGCCCGCATATCCACATCCAGCCACTGTTCCAACCTTGCATCCCCATGCCGTATCCGTGCACCAAACCTCGTCACGAGTCAGCCAGGAAAAACGGAACCCTGTCCAACGTTCCTCTCCGATCATTCTCTATCCATCACTCGGCTTAGCCGCAGCAGCCATGGCCGGTTTTCGGCGCCGCTGTAGATTTGCCCAGGTATTGCGCGGGATTATGATCGAACTTCTCTTTGCATTTGGAGCCGCAGAAGTAATACGTTTGTCCAGCGTGCTCGGTGTGTCCAGCGGCGGCGGAAGTGTCTATCTCCATGCCGCAAACGGGATCTTTCACGACAGTGGTGCTACTCATTGGGATCTCCTTGGTTCGTGAATTAGGGCCGATTGCGGCTCAATGATTGTTCGATGGCCTCCAGAGGCACATTCGTCTCCTGCCCTGAAAGCTTCGTCCTCGTTCGCCAACGGCTCCAACATTAACCTTTGCACTCTGGAGACGAACAAGTCCGGTTGTTATTGCTCAGAACAGTGGATTGCACCTTGCCCACACACACGGGAGGAAGGTCACCTGCCACCAGCAATTCATAGTTTCGTCGTCCGCAGTCTCAGGGCATTGCCGATCACTGAGACGGAACTGAAGCTCATGGCAGCAGCAGCGATCATCGGGTTGAGAAGCAAGCCGAATGCAGGGAAAAGTACACCCGCGGCAAGCGGTATCCCGACGGCGTTGTAGACAAACGCGAAGAACAGGTTCTCGCGGATATTGCGCATGGTCGACTTGCTGAGATGACGTGCGCGGAGAATGCCGCGCAGATCGCCCTTCAAAAGCGTGATGCCGCCAGCTTCCATCGCCACGTCGGTGCCGGTTCCCATGGCAATGCCAACGTCAGCCTGAGCAAGCGCGGGCGCATCGTTCACTCCGTCTCCAGCCATCGCGACTACGGAGCCATTTTGCTGACGCGCTTTGATGACTTCGGCTTTCTTTTGAGGAAGCACGTCGGCTTCAAACTCGATGCCGAGCTTATCTGCGACAGCCTTGGCTGTCGTAGCGTTGTCTCCCGTGACCATGATGATCTTCAGACCTGCCGCCTTCAGCTCACGGATTGCATCGGGCGTGGAATCTTTGATAGGATCGGCAACGCCCACAATGCCCGCCGCCTTTCCGTCTATGGCGACCAGCATCACCGTCTGGCCCTCTTTGCGCAGTGCTTCAGCGCGGTCGAGCAACGGGGCAGGATCGACTGAAAGGTCGCGGAACAGTTCTGCATTTCCGACTGCGACCTGCTTGCCTGAGACTGTTCCCTTCACACCCTTGCCGGTAGTCGAGTTGAACCCAACCACATTAGTGAGTGCGAGCTTCTTTGCTTCCGCGCCTTTCACAATGGCTGCCGCCAAAGGATGTTCGCTGGAGCGCTCAAGGCTGGCGACCAGTTGCAGCAGGCCGGATTCGTCGATGCCTGGCTGGGGAATGACGGAACTCAGCGTTGGTTTGCCCTCGGTGAGGGTTCCCGTCTTGTCGATAATGAGCGTGTCTACCTTGCCAAATACTTCCAGCGCCTCCGCATTGCGGATGAGGATGCCTGCGCGAGCTCCGCGGCCGGTACCCACCATGATGGCCATGGGAGTGGCTAACCCAAGAGCGCATGGACAGGCGACGATCAGCACAGCCACAGCATTCACCAGTGCATGAGCGAAGAGCGGCTGCGGCCCAGCAAAGTACCAGACAGCGAAGGTAACAATGGCAGAGACGACGACAGCCGGAACGAAGTACGCGGAGACGCGGTCAGCCAGCCGCTGAATCGGCGCCCGAGACCGCTGCGCCTCGCTGACCATCTTTACGATTTGCGACAGCAGCGTGTCGGCGCCAACGCGCTCCGCGCGCATGACAAATTCGCCGGTTCCGTTGACCGTCCCCGCTGTGACCTTTGCGTCCTTGTCTTTCTCTACGGGTATGGGTTCTCCGCTGATCATCGACTCATCGACGGAGCTGTGGCCTTCAAGAACAGTCCCATCGACAGGCACCTTCTCACCAGGACGAACGCGGAGCCTGTCGCCGACTTGCACCTGATCGAGAGGCACGTCGGCTTCGCCGCCCTTGTCGTCCAGCCGCTTCGCCGTCTTCGGAGCCAGGCCAAGCAGCGCGCGGATCGCACCGCTGGTTTGGCTGCGGGCGCGCAACTCCAGCACCTGACCGAGAAGAACCAGAGCAACAATGACCGCCGCTGGCTCGAAATACACATCGACCTGTCCGCCGGCTCCGCGATGCAACGCCGGAAAGATTTGGGGAACGACGGTGGCGACGACGCTATAGAAATAGGCCGTGCCCGTGCCGAGGGCGATCAGGGTGAACATATTGAGGCTGCGATGGATGATGGATTGCCAGCCCCTTACGAAGAAGGGCAGCCCGCACCAGAGCACCACCGGAGTCGCAAGGGCGAACTCAATCCAGGCCCACACTTTCGCCGAGAATAGGTGCTGCATCGGCATGGAAGGAAGGAATGCGGAAACCATTAGCGCGAGCATCGGCACCGCGAGCGCGACACTGATCCACAGCCGCCTCGTCATATCGGCCAGCTCTGGATTGGCTTCTTCGACGGTGACCTCACGAGGTTCGAGCGCCATGCCGCACTTCGGACAACTGCCCGGACCCATTTGTTTGATCTCGGGATGCATCGGGCAGGTGTATTCCCCTTGCGGCTCGGTTCTCGCGGCCGGGTGCGAAGGAGTTGCGTCCGGCTTGGCCGGCGCGTACTTTTCCGGCGAGGCCCGAAACTTTGCGGCGCAGCCCTGGCTGCAGAAGTAGACAGTGACACCCTGGTGCTCGACGCTTGCCGCGGCTTTCGATGGATTGACATTCATCCCGCATACGGGATCGTGCTCTCCAGTCTGCTGCATAGTGCTATTGTTGACTTGTGCATACACTTCGGTCTGTACCTTTTTGCTCCGGGGGAGAGTGCATAACAACTGGCTACCGAACCCGGACGGATGTGATCTAAATCACTGCCGGGGGAGAAACGGCGGCGGATGCTTATAATGAAAGCCGGGGTTCTTTTTACCATGAATTGGAGCAGAAAAGGCGCGTTGCTGATGCTGGCGGTTGTGGCCCTATGGGTTGCGATACCGGCATCTGTCTGTCTGCTCACAACGCAGCCGGCTGGACAATCTGCCTGCTGCCGCGGCATGGCGCAGGATTGCCCGATGACTGGCATGAGCATGGATGCCCCGTGCTGCCAGTTCCACGGCAGGAACGCAGCGGTCACTCCGGTTTCTCCTTTTTCCTCCCAGCGTATGCAGAGGCTGGCCTTTGTGCCGCATCTGGCCGCCCTGGAACCAACGGCCGCTCCCGGCGCTGGCTGGCGCAATGCTCTGGAAGCGCCGCCGCCCAGGTTCTTGCCAGGCAGCGTCTCCATACTCCGAATTTAAAACTCCTTCCTTCGCAGGCTGAACCTGTGCCTTCGTGCGTCTTCGCGCGCCTCTGTGCGTTGCGGATGCGCGTCCGGGCTGTGCGCTGTATCTCCGTTGGAGGGAGAAATGAAATCTGTCATTGCAGTACTTTGTGTCTTCGCGGGCAGTTTGTCTGCCGGTGTTTCCCCCGCGCAAACGCCTGCCGGGAGCGATGGGCTGGCGAGCTATGCCGCATTGCTACAGCAAACGCAGCGGGCAGCGGCAACCGGGCCCGCACTGACTCTGGACGATGTGGAGCGGTTGGCGCTGGCGCGGAATCCCGAGATTGAGGTGGCGGCCAGGCGCGTGGCCGCGATGGAAGCGCATGTTACCGTTGCCGGTGCGCTGGACGACCCGATGGCAATGTACCGCGGATGGGGCGTCCCGCTGCAGCGGCCCTGGAACTTCAATGACGCCCAGAACATGATCAGCATCAGCCAGGCCTTTCCCGGCAGCGGCAAGCGGGCGCTGCGAACCAGCGTTGCCGAGTCGGACGTGGAGGTGGCAAAGGCACAGCTTGACCAGGTGCGGCTGGAGGTCCGGGTGCGCGTCCACAAGGCCTTCGACGACCTGTTGCGCGCCGGCGACGAGTTGCGGATTCACGATCAGCATGTGGGGATCGCGCGGCAGGCGATTGCAGAGGCGCGCATCAAATACACCGTCGGCAAGACGCCGCAGCAGGACATGCTGAAGGCGCAGGTGGCGCTGACGGCGCTGGCGGAGCACATGATTCGCTTCGACCACGACACCGATCTGGCGCGGGCCCGGATGAATACGCTGTTGGGGCGCGATCCCACTATGCCGCTCCAGATTGCGGGATACTTCGCCGCGCTGGCTCCTCTGCCTGCGGCGCTGAAACTCGAAGAAATCGCGCTCCAATCGCGCCCCGACCTGCTTGCGGCGCAGGAAGCCGCGCGGCGGAGCCACAAAGAGCGGGCGCTGACCAGGAAGGCTTACGTGCCGGACTTCACGGTTTCGGCCGGCTACATGCTGATGCCGGCCGGCTCCAATATGCGCAACAACTACATGGTGGAAGGCGCGATGAATCTGCCCTGGCTGAATCACCGCAAGCACGATGCGGAGATTGCCGAAGCCACGGCGCAAGCCACCGAGCAGGATAAGGAATTGAACGCGCAGCGCAATGCCGCATTCGGGCAGATTCAGGAGGCGCTGGTGGAGGCGCAGGCCGCGCAACGGCTGGCGCAGATGTATCGCGACCAACTGCGCCCGCAGGCCGAAGCTACGCTCCAGTCCAGCGTGATTGCGTATGAGAACGACAAAACGAGCTTTCTGGACCTGCTCGACAGCCAGATGACAGTCATCAATGTGGACCTTGCCTGGTTGCAGTCAGATGCCGATTTCGACACGCGCCTGGCGGATCTGGAACTGGCCACCGGCACTCCTCTCGACCTGAAAGATTTGCCCGCAACGGAGGTGAAACCATGAAGACGCGCACCTATCAGATTGCTTTGGCGGCGGCTGTGGCCGCTTGTGTCTTGCTCGCAGCCGCACTTTTGTATGTACTCCCGCACCGCAGTCAAGCGGCTCCGGCTGCGGCCTCGCAAGACCCGGTGGTGGCGCGTGGGCCGCAGGCTGCCGCGCAGCCCGCGCAGTCCGGCAGCGCTGCGGCGCCAGACGAGCCCGCGCTGGCCCCCGTGCAGTTGTCGCCGGAGCGCTTGCAGGAGATCGGCGTGACCACGGCGATGGTGGAGCGCAAGGAAGTTAACGACAATCTGAGCGTTCCCGGCAATGTGGATATCGACGAAGAGAAGCTCTCGTATGTGCAGACGCGCTTTCCGGGATGGATTCAGAATGTCTTTGCGAATGCGACCTACCAGTACGTGCGCAAAGGGCAGCGGCTCTTCACCATTTACAGTCCCGACCTGGTCAGCGGCGAGCAGGAGGTTCTGCTGGCGCGGCAAAACCAGAAGGCCTTTGCGCCGGATGCGCAGGGCATGGCCGCGCAGGAAGACGGCTGGCTGCAGCGCGCCGCCGAGGAGCGGCTGCGGCAGTTTGGCGTACCCGAGCAGGCGATTGCCGATTTGGAGAAGAGCGGCAAGGTGCAGCATGACATCGCCATCGACTCGCCGGCGTCCGGCTACATCATCGATCGCGCCGCGCTGCCCAACGCCTATGTGCAGCCGGATACGAAGCTTTACACGATTGCCGATCTCTCCACGGTTTGGGTCTACGCCAATGTGTTTCAGAATGACATTGGCCGCTTGAAACCGGGCGACACTGCGCAGGTCACGGTGGACGCCTATCCCGGACGCAACTTCAACGGACGCATCGATCAGATTTTGCCACAGGTGGATTCAACCACGCGTACCGTGCGCGTGCGCCTGATCTTCCACAACCCTGGCGTTGCGTTGAAGCCGGGAATGTACGTGAACGTCGCCATCTCAGTTCCGCTGGGCCGGCAGTTGGTTGTACCGGCCTCCGCGGTCTTACAGGCCGGCGCGCGGACCATCGCATTCATCGACCACGGAAACGGCAATCTGGAGCCGCGCACCGTTCAGGTCGGGCAGCAGCTTGACGATTCTGTGATTGTTCTCAGCGGGCTCAAAGCCGGCGAGAAGGTGGTCAGCTCGGCCAACTTCCTTGTCGACTCGGAGGCGCAGCTTCAGGCGGCGATGGGGTCCTTTGCGCCTTTGCCGCAGCAGCCGGCCGCGGCTTCCAAACCGGCGCAGCAGATACGGATTGACCTGACTACACAGCCCTCTCCACCACACGTGGGCGCAAACACGGTGCGCGTGAAACTGACCGGATCAGATGGAAAGCCGCTCTCGGGAACGCAGGTGACGGCAACTTTCTTCATGCCGGCCATGCCGGAGATGGGGATGGCGGCCGAGCGCGCCGCCGCCACGCTGACCGACAAGGGCAACGGAGTTTATGAGGGCTCGTTGCAACTGGGATCGGGCGGCGCCTGGAAGGTTACCGTGGTTGTGCAGCGCGGCGGACAGACCATCGCTACACAGCAACTGAGCATCGACGCCACGGGAGGGATGTAATGATCTCGAAAATCATTGCCTGGTGCGCGCGCAACCCATTTCTCGTTTTCACGGGGGCCATTCTCCTGGTTGTTACGGGCGTGTGGTCCATGCAGCGCGTGCCGCTGGACGCGCTGCCCGACATCAGCGACGTGCAGGTCATCATTCACACACCGTGGGCCGGCGAGCCGCCCAACGTGATTGAAGACCAGGTTACGTATCCGATTGTGACCGCTCTGCTCTCTGCTCCTCACGTCAAGAACGTGCGCGCCCAGACCATGTTTGGCGACTCCTATGTCTTCGTTGTCTTTCAGGATGGCACCGATCTCTATTGGGCGCGGTCGCGCGTGATCGAGTATCTGCAGCAGATCGCGGGAAAGCTCCCTGCCGACGTACATCCAGCCATCGGGCCTGATGCCACCGGAGCAGGCTGGGTTTACGAGTACGCCATTGTAGACCGCAGCCACACGCACAGCCTGGCCGACCTGCGCGCGTTGCAGGACTGGTACTTGCGCTATCAGCTTGAAACTGTGCCCGGCGTGGCGGAAGTGGCCAGCATTGGCGGCTTTGTGCGCCAGTATCAGGTCAACCTCGATCCGAAAAAGCTGTTCTCGTACGGAATCTCCGCCTCCACCGTGATCGGCCGCGTGCGGCAGAGCACGAATGAAGTGGGCGGCGACGTACTGGACATGAACGGCGCCGAGTACATGATTCGCGGCCTCGGATATCTGAAGTCGCTCTCCGATCTGGAAAACGTTCCGGTTGCGACGAAGAACGGAACTCCTGTGCTCGTGAAGGATCTGGGCACAGTTTCGTTTGGCCCGGACGTGCGGCGCGGCGCGGCCGACTGGCAGGGCGAAGGCGAAACCGTGGGCGGCATCGTGGTGATGCGCGACGGCATGAACGCGCTCAACGTGATTGACGGCGTCAAGGCCAAATTCAAGGAGATCGCGCCCTCGCTGCCTGCGGGCGTTGAGGTCGTCACCGGTTATGACCGCTCCTGGCTGATCAATCAGTCGATTCACACGCTCAAGCGGGACCTTATCTTTGAGGCCATCATCGTCAGCTTCGTCAGCATCGCGTTTCTCTTTCACTTCCGTTCGGCGCTGGTGCCCATCCTGACGCTGCCCATCGCCGTGCTGGCCGCGTTCATTCCCATGTACTACCTCCACGTCAGCTCCAACATCATGTCGCTCGGAGGTCTGGCGCTAGCTGTGGGCGTGCTCATCGATGCCGGAATCGTCATGGTGGAGAACGGATACCGCCATCTGGCCGAGCGTGCCGATGTGCCCAGCGACGCGGAGCGGCGGCGTATCCTCATCGGCGCGGCGCAGCAGGTTGGCCCGCCGCTCTTTTACTCGCTCATCATCATCGTGGTCTCGTTTCTGCCGGTCTTTCTGCTGGAGGCGCAGGAAGGCCGCATGTTCCGCCCTCTGGCCTGGACCAAAACGCTGGCGCTCATCTTCTCTTCACTGCTCTCCATCACACTGGTGCCCGCGCTCATGCCCTTCTGTCTGCGCGGCAAGCTGCGTCCGGAATCGAAGAATCCCGCCGCCCGCATCACCCAGGCCTTGTATCTTCCGGTGTTGCGCTGGTGCCTCAGGCACTGGAAGCTGGTCATCGCGCTGAACCTTGCCTTCCTGGCCGCCACCATTCCTCTCTACTTCCGCCTCGGCAGCCAGTTCATGCCCGCGCTGTATGAAGGCTCTGCGCTCTACATGCCCAGTGCGCTGCCCGGCATCTCGATGCCGCAGGCGGTTGCGCTGATGCAGGAGCAGGACCGCATCCTCCACTCTTTCCCTGAGGTGGCCACAGTCTTCGGCACGGTGGGCCGCTCCGACTCGGCCACCGACAACGCGCCTCTCGATATGTACGACACCACCATCATGCTCAAGCCCCGCAGTGAGTGGCGCCCCGGCTTGACCTACGAAAAGCTCATCAGCGAAATGGATACCCGGCTCCAGTTTCCCGGCCTGACCAATTCATGGACCATGCCCGTCCAGAACCGTCTGGACATGGAACTGACCGGCATAAAGACTCCGGTCGGAATCAAGATTCAAGGCCCCGATCTGGCCCACATCGAAGAGATCGGAGCGCAGATGCAGAAGATTCTCTCTGCCATGCCGGAGGCCGATTCCGTCTATGCGGAGCGCGTTTCGCAAGGCTTCTATCTCAACGTGGATGTGAACCGGACCGAGGCCGCGCGCTATGGGCTAACCGTGGCTGACGTGCAGCGCGTTGTCACTTCGGAGATCGGCGGAGCGAACATCGCCGAGAACGTGGAAGGCCGCGAACGTTTCCCCATCGCCGTGCGCTATCAGCGCGACTTCCGCGACCATCCCCAGGCCTTGTCGCAGGCCCTCATCCCGACGCCGACCGGAGAGCAGATCCCGGTCAGCGAGGTGGCCCGCGTCTACTTTTCGAGCGGCCCGGCCATGATCCGCGACGAAGACGGCGCGCTCACCGGCTATGTCTATCTCAACCTGAAAACCAACAACTACGGCGGCTTCGTCGATCGCGCGCAAACGCTCCTGCAACATAAACTGTCGCTCCCCGCCGGCTACAACTGGCGCTGGGCCGGTGAGTACGAGTTCGAGATGCGCGCCAAACATCGCCTCCTGATCATTCTGCCCATCGTCTTCTTCGTCATCTTCGTGCTTCTCTATCTGGTCTTCAAATCCGCCCTTGAGGCCGCGGTGCTCATCTTTCCCACGCTTTACGCTATGTCTGGAGGGCTGCTGTTGCAGTGGATACTCGGCTATAACTTTAGCGTCGCCGTGTGGGTGGGCTACATCGCACTGTTTGGCATCGCCGTCGAAACCGGTGTGGTGATGGTGGTGTATCTGGATGAGGCATATCAGCGCCGGATCGCGCAGGATGAACCTATGACCGAAGGCGCACTTGTCGAAGCGGTCATCGAAGGCGCGGTCCAGCGCCTGCGGCCCAAGCTGATGACCGTGGCAGCGGTCATCCTCAGCCTCGCGCCCATCCTCTGGGAAACCGGCATCGGCTCCGACGTGATGAAGCCCATCGCGGCGCCCATCGTCGGCGGAATGATCACCTCGACCATTCACGTTCTGATTCTTGTACCGGTGTTTTTCCTGCTCATCAAGCTTAGGGTACTCCATAGAGGACTCCTTACCGGAAGCCGGGACCATCGCTAAACCTGGCAGCAATCCGTGGCTGAGCAATGGTCCAGCATAGATCAGTCTCGATAAGTTGGCCAGCGTCATGGAACGTCATGCCCGTGTCGGGGCTGGTCAATGAGAGTCGCCAGCGGCGTTTTGGGTACCGTCTGAGAAATATCGGCCGCCGGAATTTGCAAAAATTTCTCAGCCGAAATGCGCTTGGAAGAAGGCGGCTCATGGAGCGTATACGGGCAATGGCCGCGTTGCTTCCAGATCAAGCAGTGTCCATCCAAGCCGCCCGCCGCCAATCGCGCAGCCCCAGCACGGCGAGCGCAACGAGGAATGCATAGAGCGCAGCCGTCAGCCTCAGGCTCTTAAAGACGTATTCGCCGATGTAGGCCAGATCCACGGCAATCCATAGCCACCAATTTGCTATGTGCTTGCGCGCCGCCCACCAACTGGCTACCAGGCTATAACTCGTCAGCATGGCATCCAGGAAGGGCAGAGCCGTGCCATGAATCTGTTTCATTAAAAAGCCAAGAGCAAGGCCTCCCACCGCTCCCGCCGCTAATCCAGTTAGCAAGCCGCTTGTGGGCAGCCAGACGATGCGCACCTCGCCCTCATCGCGCACGCCCCGCCACCAATACCACCAGCCATAAAGCGTGAAAGCTATAAAGAAAAGCTGCAATAGCGCATCGGAATACAAATTAACCCGGTAAAAAACAATCAGGTAAAGCACGTCGGAGATCAACACCACCGGCCAGCAGATAAGCTTGCGGCGCGTGGTAAGCCAGATGCCGGCAACGGTTGTGATTACACCCGCATCCTCCATCCAGTTCGCCGCAAGATAGTTCGCGATTGTGGTCCAGTTCATCACTGTCTAACTCCCGGCGACTGGCGCTTGCGCGTCCCGGCCCAACGGCGAATTGCTTCCAATAGCGCCTTTCCGCCCGCGCCGCGAAACCAGTGCGCATGACCTGCGAGATAATCGATCAAGGCCACGCGCGCCTCATCTTCCGAATGCAGCACGCCAATAAAGTAATCCGCCTCCGTGAGCGCAAACTCCGCGTGGCAGAGAGCGGTCATCGGCGCCAGAGCCGCGGCCTCTGCGTCCGTCAGTGGAAGCACTTGCTCGTAGCCGTCCAGCAGCGCATACAAATGATCGATGTGTAACGGCACGTCTTTTCCATGCGCGGAGTCCTGCATCAGCTCAAGCCACTCGACGATATTGCGCTCGATGGCCTGTGCTAAGTCATGCACGGCATTGGTGCGGTCGGCGAGACCGAAGTCGATGATGGCCACGGCCTGCGCATCGTCGCTGGCATCGCTCCACAGCAGATTCGAAGCATGCAGATCATTGTGCGTCCATAACGGCTTGAGCGCAGGCAAAAGTGGCACAAGCTCCGCATGAAACGGCGCAAGCAATTCGAGCGCTTCATCGCAGCTTTCGCGCGTAACCGTAGCATGAGCCAGCGCAGGCCGCGCGGCCAGGTAGCCTTCCATCGCCGCTCCCGGATCGTCCGCCACAAAAATTGTGAAGCCCGCCACCAGTGGCTGTGTCTTGCGGCGCGGAGCGTCAAATCCTTGCGCGGCCAGATGCAGCCGCGCCAGCGCCTCTCCCGCGGAGCGCGCATGGGCCGTCGAGCGAAACGGCGTCCACGAGAGCGCGTCTTCATAAATGTCCACGCCCGCGGGCGCTTCATGCACCTCGTAAGTCCATTCCCCGCGCTCCATGGCCGTCTCGCCGGAGGCGTCCGCGAAAATGCGCGGCACCGGCGCGCCGTACTCGCGCAGATGCTTCATGAAGCGATGCTCTTCAAGCAGCCCTTCCCTGTCGCGGACCGTTCTGTGATGGCGCTTGATGAAGACTCGCCCCGTGCGCATAGCGACCAAGCTAGCCGCCGAAAACGGCCGTGGACTAACTGACAAAATCTCGATAGCTTCGCCGCAGTTAGGGAAGTCCACGAGCAGCGCACGCACTTCGGCGAGCGTGAGCGGGGGCCAATCCGCCTCCACCAGCGTGCCGTCCATGCCGTGCGCCTTAGCGGTTGTGCTCATCTCTCATGCATCCTTTGCTATCGCTCGCTAACCTAGAAAGTGTAGTGCGCCGAGAGCCGCACCGTCGTGGGCGCGCCCAGGTAAATGAAGGTGTCGCCATAACTTGCCCCGGTATCCTTCCAATAGCGCTTGTCGGTAATGTTATCAGCATAGAGACGCAGAGTTACATGGCCCTGCTCGCCGCCCGGCGTGTAGCGCGCGCCCAGATTGAAGAGATTATAGCCGGGCACGCTGACCAGGTCGTCGCGCGTGGCTTCCTTGCGGCCGGTGTAGCCCCAGCCGGGCATCAGGTGCAGCCCGCGCGCATGAGGCAGCAGCACGTCGGCAAACAAAGCCGTACGCAGATGAGGCACGTTGATTACTTGCTTATTATTAAAGGCCGGCGTACTGGAATCGTCCGAGAGTGCGCGAATAGCCGCCGCCGAGGCCGTCAGCCGCAACCAATCCGTTACCTTGCCCTCCGCATTCAACTCAACGCCGTCGTGAGTTTCGCGGCCTTCGGAGACAAAGCTCTGATCGCCTAGATCGTCTATCGTCATGGGATAGAAGAACGGTGCGCGCATATGGAAGAACGCCGTTGTAAGAAGAATGCGCTGGCTAGGTTCGTACTTGGCGCCGATCTCGGCCTGCCGCGTGAAAAACGGAGACAGATAGTATCCCCCAGCCCAAAAGGGAGCTTGCGGTCCCAGCGAAAGCATTACGCCGTAGTTGCCGTAGAGGGTAAGATTATTTGCGGGGTTATAAGTGACTGCATATTGCGGCAGCCAGATGGTTTTATCCGTGAAATTCGGTGCTCCAGACTCATTTGTGCCGGAATAATTGTGATCTCGCACCGAATCAAACCGGCCGCCGGCAAGCAGTTGAACATGGCCGGGAATGTGAATGCGATCCTGCATCACCGCTGCCGACTGGTGATTGTCTTCATACAGGATGCGAGGACCTGCAGATTGGAGCGGAACCTCGACAGTTGCAAGATCAACCGGAGCGATGGGTTGATAGATATTTTCCGAACCCACATCGAAATATACGGAGCTGGATGGCTGCTGCACGCTGCGCCGGAATAACTCGCCGCCGCCGGTCAGGTCATGCGTGATAGCTCCGGTCTTCACGCGGCCAGTAACAATCGCCTCGGCCTGCGCGTCGATGCGCAACTCGCCGGGATTGCGATAGTCATAAATGTCATACGTGCCGTCAGGCGCAAAGAACCATGGATAGGGAGCCGAGCCGGTATTGCACTCGGTTTCGTTGTAACATCCATACGCATAAATCACGTTATCGTCAATCAGCGAATGGCTGTAACTCGCCGCTGCGAAAGTCTTCCACTCATGCGGCAGATCATAGTCCAGCCGCGCGCCGGTGTTGAAGGTGTCGAAGGTATTGGGCTTGGCCCAGGGCTGCTCGCCCAGCATCGTGGAAGGATAAACCTGGTCGAGACTGGGCACGGTCGTTCCGCCCAGCAACTGATAGCCGCAGACCGAGCGCTCGACCTTGTGCTGGTACTCGAAGTCGCCCTTCAAAATCGCAACGGGACTGAGCTTCCAATCCGTCGCGCCCGCGCCCATCGCGCGCCAGCCGTTGGCGTCGTTGACATAACTCATGATCTGTTCGCCGGCCAGATTCACGCGCGCGCCCACCTGCTTCTGTCTGCCGAACAAATGCCCCAGATCGACGGCGCCATAACTGCTTCCGCGATGATCGGTGGCCAGATCGGCGGCCTCAATGACCGCCGGGCGCTTGGTCACGTAGTCTACGAGCCCGCCAGCCGAGGCCACGCCGCTCTCCACACCGGCGATGCCTTTGAGAAACTCGACGCGCTCCTTGTTTTCCAGCGGCACATCCTGCTCGCCGGCGATGGTCATGCCGTTGATCTCCAGGCCCGTGGCCAGATCGATCGGGAAGCCGCGAATCTCGTAGTCGCCGTAGTAGCCCACCGGCGCGTAATCCTCGCCAATGGAGGCATCGTTCTTCACCACGTCGGAGAGCAGGCGCGCGCCCTGGTCCGTGAGCAGCTCGCGGGTGACGACGGTGGCCGAAAGCGGCGTCTCCAGCAGCGTTGCGCCGTCCAGCGTGCCCACCGTGACGGCCTCGGGAAGATAAGCGTCCTTCACTTCGCCATGCACCACTACGGTCGTGATCACGCGCGGAATCTTCGGTGCGGCTGCGGCGGCCTGTGTCGCGGCGAGAGGGGGAGTCGCGGCGGGAGGGGGAGTTTTGGCAGGCACGGGCGCGGGGCTTTGCGCGATTGCGTTCAGAGGCGCGGCGAGGCAGACGAGCAAGGCTGCGAATAAAACGGCGCGGAGCAGCAGGGCGGCAGTGCAACGAGACATGAATTCCCCTTGTTTTAAGCATCTGAAACAAGAGAACTCACGCGAGAATTCGAAGATGAAGGCTGCCAGAATTGGAAAGCTTCCCACGCCGGTATTATCCGGATCGGGTTCGAGGGTATCTCTCAGCCCCACTTCGTGGAGCACCCCTGTTTCAATGCTTTAATTGGAACACTCCCAGCGCGGTTTGGCAAGCCAGCCGGAGGCACCCGTTCAAGGCAGGGACTTCCCTTTGGCTGGTCGGCTCTTCTCGCCAGGAGGCGCGTTACCGCGCCAGAACCCTGCGCAGATCCTCGCGCTTGGCAGCGACCTCATTGACCGTATCCTGCACCTTGGCGAGGACGCCCTGCACCTGGTCGATATAGCCGGGCAGCGCATTCCACCAGGAGTGCAGCGTCTGTTGCTGGTCGAGCAGGGCCAGGGCCGTGCCCGAGGCGGCGGCCACCATGCCGGCGCGGCGCTCGCCTGCCAGCAGCAGCAAACCGGCTGTCACAAGGGTTCCACCGGCCGCAAATCCGATCCAGTTCATGGTTTCGGATTCGACAATCTCCGGCGTTGCTGAAAAATCATTCACTGGCTGGGAAAGCGGAACTACCACCATCGTGTCTCCTTCTGCCCGGACCGCGGTCACGGGATCGGTGCATCCAGTATCACCCTAAATCGCCGGCCGTGCCTGAAAAAATAAAAGCCTGCCGGCAAACTGTGGGTTGCCTGCAACCTCAGTCCAGGTCAAACTCACGAAACGGCTTGCCGTCGGGGGCGTCCTTGGCCTTGCGCAGCGCCTCGGCGAACTTTTTCTCAAAGAGGTCTTCCTTGTTCTTCTCCGCCTCGACCGACTGGCGGAAGATCGACTCCTTGCGCTCATCCTGCTCGCGCATCGCCTTGGCCGCCGTCTCCAGGTCCTCAAACATCCGCTTGCGCGGCGCCGGAGTATGGCTCACCACCAGCCCGGTGGCGCCGTCCACCTTGATCATCGCCCCGCAATCCGGGCACGCTACCTCGAAAATCTTGTCTTTCTTCTTGGCCATTTTGTTTCTTGGAGAATTGTAAGCGCTGCGGCGAAGATTGCATAGGGGGTACCAAGGCCAACGGCTTCGCCTGGCTCGTCTCCGCCGACGAATCGATCCGTCAGAACTATCCGCGCGCCGTCTGGTAAAGCAGTTCGCGTCTGCCTATTTGCTCACGGCCGGGCGCACATGCAAAATGATGCGCCGGTAGGAGGTCAGCGGCAGCCTTCCCTCCCCGGTCACCGCCAGAATGATGTGCGCGATTCCCGTCCCTTTGCAGGGCGCCGGCCACAGTCCGGCCGGCCCGCAGACGCTCTCCGCCCGCACCGTAGCCTCGTTCGTCTCGGCATCAGTCAGCGTCACCCCAGCCAGGTTTCCGTCGGCAGTGCCCGCCTCCGCATAGCGGAACCAATGGAAGCGCAGATTCTGTCCGTCGGGATTGGTGCTGCGGCTGGCGTCCAGCGTAACGCTTTGCCCTACCGTCACATCCATCTCCACCGGCGCCGTCCCCGCTGCCCCGTTCACCACCACCAGCGGGCGATGAATAGAATGGGCAAAGTCGGCCACCGTCCACGTCATGCGCGCGGCAAAGTCGTTCTGATAGGCCTGGCGCCAGCGCCAGATCGTCGCCTGGTCCGAAGTATGCTCCTGCCCATCCGCCCCGATCACCGTATCCTGCGAGTTCCCGCGCCCCAACTCATTGCCGCCCTGGCTCCAGAAGGGATGCGTCTCCCCATGCGGCTGCCGGTAAACGTAGCGCCCGCCCCATCCGCCCCAGTCCGGCCGCCGATAGGCGTTGAGGCCATTGTCGATCAGTCCCAGAAACGAGGGCGTGTCCCCTTCCATGATGTACGCCACACGCGGATAGACCTTGCCCAGCGGCCCCTTGCTACGGATGTTCTCGTCCAGCCATGCGTTGGTCACGGGTTTTGGATCGGCCCCCACCTCCTTGCTGTAGTAGGCGTCGCTGCTGATCCCCGTCCAGGTCGCAAAGTAGTATTCGTTCCCATCCTGGGTTGAGGGCATCACGATATAAAACAGGCCGGGAAACTCCCGCCGCATCCACGGGCCCGCGTCGTCCTGGTCGGAGATCGAATAGACCCTCAGCTTGCCCACAAGCCGCGTAACCTCCTCTGGCGGCTTGCTTGCCCGCACCTCCATGAGCGCCTGAGCCAGCGTGTTCGCCCCGCCCCAGATGCAGACCCAAAGCGGCCGGCTGTCGTCGCGCTCCAAAGCGCGCATAATCGCCCTTGCGCCCTCTGACGCCTTGCCCTCGCCCGTGGCCGCCATGCCGTAGCCCGGCTGCCCGGCGTAGACGCGGCTGAGCAACTCCGCGGCCTCCGGCCAGCCCTGCGCATTCAGCAGCAGATTGGGCCGCGCCTGCCCGTAGGCCTCAATCAGCTTCCGCATCGTCTCCGGATGAATCGCCGTCTTCTGCCAGGTCGAAGTGGTGGCGATCAGCCCTTCAATTTCCAGTTCATTCGAGTAGATCAGCAGCCGCACCAGCGACATCTGATCATCCGGCTCGTTGCCGATGTCGCTGAGGACGATCACCCGCGGCCGGCCCGTGAAATCGTCCACGTGCGTTGGCGGCAGCGATTGCCCCGCCAGCGTCCCTGCCCATCCCAGCGCCAAACCGGCCGCCAGAGCCATCACCCCCGCTAACGTTTTGCGAATTTCCATCGAATCTCCTTCTTCCCTGCGCAAACACGAAGATACATCGAGGTGCGGCGGTGCGCAACCTGGTGCGAGGGCCCCGCAAAAATAATTCGCAATTTTCGCTTGACAGAATATTCTTCCCGGATTATGTTTAGATTATTGTCTAATTAGTCGGAGGTCTAATTACACATGAGCAGCAACGAAGCATTCAAAGCGCTGGCCGACCCCACCCGGCGGGAGATTCTCGCCCTGCTGCGCCGGGGCGAGATGACCGCCGGCGCCTTGGCGGAAAAATTCGACATGACCAAGCCCTCCATGTCGCACCATTTCACCGTGTTGAAGGAAGCAGACCTGATTACCAGCCGCCGCGAGGGGCAGCAGATCTGGTACGGGCTGAATACCAGTGTGGTCGAAGACCTGATGGCCTGGGCCATGGGCCTGATCAACGACGGCAACAAGAAAGGAGCGAAAAGACAATGACACGCAAGGTTTTTTTCTTCGAAATTCTGCTGATAGCGGCGGCGCTGGTCGCCACGGTAGTCCTGTATCCACATTTCCCGGCCAGGGTTCCATTTCACTGGAATTATCGCATGGAGCCGGACCACTTCGGGCCCAGGTGGGTGCTCTATCTCATCGGCCCAGGCTTCATGGCCGCTGTGATGCTGATGACCTGGCTCTTCCCCTGGCTCTCGCCCAAGCGCTTCGAGATCGACAGCTTCTGGCGAACCTACCATCTGGTGATGCTGCTGTTCTTTGGCATAATGGCCTATTTGTACACCGTGATGTTATGGTCGGACTGCGGGCGCTCGATTGATCTGGGCCGGGCAATGCTTTGCGGAGTCTGCCTCTTCATCGCAGTCTTCGGCAATGTGATGGGAAAGCTGCGCCGGAACTTCTATCTCGGAGTCAGAACGCCGTGGACGCTGGCCAATGAGCGCGTCTGGAATGCCACGCATCGCTTTGCAGCCAAAACCTTCGTGGCGGGCGGCTTGGTTGGGTTGGTGTTTTCGATAGTTGGCCTCTTTTCCTGGGCGATCCTGGCTACGCTGGTTGGAGCCCTTGCGCCTGTGGTATATTCGCTGGTGATTTACAAACAACTGGAAAGGCGCGGCGAGATCGATGACGGTCTTCCACGCTAGCAGGGAGAACGAGGATGAATCGCATTGCAAGAACACTGGCGCTGATCGCGCTCGCGGCAACCGCCTGTTTTGCCCAGGCCAAGAAAGAAGAACCGCCTAAGCCCGCGCAGTCGATCGCGGAGTTGAAGCAGCAGTTGGAGAAGATTCTCAGCGACACGCATACGCCCGGCATCTCGGTCGCCATCGTGCATCGCGACGGTCCCGAATGGGTTGCCGGCCTGGGAAAATCGGACGTTGCAACGAATCACGCCACGACCGATGAGACGCTCTTTCGCATCGGTTCCACCTCCAAGGCTTTTGCCTCGCTCTCCATCCTCAAGCTGGTCAATGAAGGCAAGCTATCGCTCCAGGACCCGGTGCATCAACTTGTGCCCGAGATCTGGTTTGAGAATCGCTGGGAGGCGACAGACCCGGTGCGCGTCGTGGACCTGCTGGAACACACCACCGGATGGGATGATATGCATATGCGCGAATACGCCAAGAACGCCAAAGGCATGACTCTGCGCGAAGGCCTCGATTACGACCACCACTCGCGCACATCCCGCTGGCGGCCGGGAACGCGTATGTCCTACTGTAACTCCGGGCCTCCGGTCGCCGCTTACATCGTTGAAAAGATCACCGGAGAGCGCTTTGAGGATTATGTAACTCAGAATTTCTTTCTGCCCATCGGCATGAAGACGGCCACTTACTTCGAGCAGCCATCACCGCAGTTGGCCACTCTCTATCACGGCGATGGAAAAACTCCGTATCCATACTGGCATATCATCGAGCGTCCCGCCGGAGCCATCAATGCCTCGGCCAGGGACATGGCTGCGTATGTGCAGTTCTATCTCAATCGCGGCGCGGCAGGCGGCGCACAAGTAATTCCCTCAGCCTCCATCGACCGTATGGAAACGCCGACTCGAACCTGGGAGGCGCAAGCGGGTTTGAAGGCAGGTTACGGCTTGAGTAACTACACCAGCGTCCACGATGGCTTTGTCTATCACGGGCACAATGGCGGCGTGGACGGCGGAATCACAGAAATGTCCTATCTGCCGGAATATAACGTGGGCTACTTTTATAGCATCAACTCCGCCAATGGCGCTGCCTTCGGCAAGATCGGCGATGCCATCCGAGCCTACATTACCAAAAACCTCACGAGGCAGCCCGTGCCAGCCGCCGGACAACTGCCCGCCAACGCCCAGCAGTATGCCGGCTGGTATGAGCCCGCTGCGCCGCGCAACGAGTTCTCTCACTTTCTCGAGAACCTGCTGGGGATGAGCCGGGTCCGGTTTGGGGGCGGCAATCTGCTGCTCACCAACATCGGCCAAATCGATCAGCCCTTCGTTCCCGTCAGCAGCAGCCAGTTCCGCTATCTGCCCAAAAAGGATCATCCAGAGCCGGTTGCAACCGCCATGCTGTTTACTCCCAATGCCGAGGGTCGATTCGTCTTCATCGGCGGAACGCTGAAGCGTATTCCCACCTGGCTCGCCATTTCTGAAATCGCTCTGGTTGCCTGGTTTCTGCTTGCCTTCGTCTCCATCCTCTTCTATGCGCCCTTCTGGATCTTCGGCGGACTCATCAAGCGCCGCCGCCGCCCAGCCGAGCGCATGATGCGCCTCTGGCCGCTGATCGCCGTTCTAAGCCTGCTGGCGTTTCTCGGTCTAGTCATTCTGTCAGGCAGTGACACAATCGCGCGCCTGGGAAACCTGACCTTCTATTCCTTCGGACTCACCGTCACCACGCTGCTCTTTGCCGCGGCCTCGCTGGCCGGCGCAGTTACTTTGTGGCGGGCGCGGAAAGTGGATATACGCGCGAGCGTCCGCTGGTATTCGATTGCAGTCACGACCGCGTTGCTGATTGCGGTTGTGTACCTGGCCTGTTTTGGCGTGATCGGCATCCGTACCTGGAGCTAGCACCTGGACTATGTGATTGTGTAATCTCTGGAATGTAGCGCCGGTCTCCAGACCGGCTGTTGCGCGGGCGTCCACGCCCGCAGTTGTTAATGGGCGCCTTGTAAGACGCCGCGCACGGAAAGCGAGAGTTTGGGATGGTTTTCGATTATCTTGTCATGCCGGCTATCTTTTTGCTGGTTGGGATTCTGCTTCTGTGGTTGAGCGTTCGCCGCATGATTTCGCTTTCCACAAAGCCCTGCCGGTTGTGGCGGAAGATTGCTGAACGCATCGTTCTGTCCATCGTTGTATTGGTTGCGGCAACCCTGGCCCTGAGCAGCGCCTATAACGTAATTGCCATGCAAATCTTCAGGGCAACCCATCCGGCTCCAGGCTCTTTTTACCAGGTGAATGGTCATAAGATGCATCTCTACTGCACCGGAAGCGGCTCGCCAACCATCGTGCTTGAAGCGGGCTGGGGAGTTTCAACCCCGGTGTTGGGTTGGGGCAACTTTCAGCCGGATCTGGCCAAGATCACCCGCGTATGTTCCTATGACCGGGCGGGCCTGGGCTGGAGCGAGCCGCAGCCGGGCCCGGGCGACGCCGACCACACTGCCGCCAACCTGCATGAGCTGCTCGCGCAGGCTGGAGTTACAGGCCCGATTGTGCTCCTGTCGCACTCCTGGGGCGGAATCTACGTGCGCGATTATAGGTCGCATTATCCGGCCAATGTGCAAGGCATCATCCTTATGGATAGCTCAACGCCCGATCAGACCAAGCGCATCGCGGCAGTTGTCGGTCCGCAAGACGATTCGCACCTGGCCCTGCTTATCAGGATTGATCGGCTGATTTACAGCGCGGGCATCCCCCGCCTGATGGGTGCGTGCAAGCCCACCGCTGGCTGGGAGTCCCGCGCCGGCAGTGCGCTTGGCGAAGACGGATGCAGGATGCATTTCGATGCGCTCCTGAACGAGTACAAAAACTTTGACGCTTCGAGCGCGGAGACCCTGCACAGCGGTCCATTCGGCGACCTGCCGCTGCTGATTATCTCCCACGATCCGGCAGCGGGCACAGGCTCCAACGAGCCTCCCGAGGCGCGCAAGCTCGAACCTCTCTATGCCCAGATGCAGGAGGAGCAGAAGCAGCTCTCCACCCATAGCCTGAGAATCATCGCCAAAAACAGCGGGCACGAGGTGCATACCGACCGCAAAGCTCTGGTGCTAAGCCGGGTTCAGCTTTTTATCGCGCAGCTTCGCGGCGCCGCGCCGCAACCCACAAACTACGGTTCGACGGTCACAGAGTAGGGTGCGCCTCCGCCAGCGTGCCTATGAGAAAGGCCCAGCTGATCATAGCGGGGCCTTTCCGGATGAAGCGGGAATCAGCGAACAGGTCTCAGTGCTTTTCCGCCGCGGAGGCGATCTTGGCTTCGGCTTCACTGATGACGCGGAGAGCCTCGGTGTAGGCGTCCGCGCTGTCGCCGGCTTGGTCCCACTCCTTGTGGCCGCGCGCCAGTTGCTCGTTGGCGCGGGGCACGTCGATCTCCTCGGGCTTGAGCGCGTCACTGGCCAGGATGGTGACACGGTCGCCCAGCACCTCAGTAAAGCCCCAACTGACGTTGTAGCGCTGCACGCTCTCCGCGCCCTCGCCGCCATGGATGATCACGTCCCCGGCGCCCAGCTCGGCCACCAGCGGCGCGTGGCCGTAGAGCACCTCGAAGTAGCCGTTCTTCGCCGGCAGCTCGACCGCGACCGCCGCATGATCGAAGAAGATGCGCTCGGGAGTGACCAGCCGGACGCGGAGTTGATTGGTTTCGTCAGCCATGAGCTCCTTTCAGTTCTCAGTTCTCAGCTCTCAGTAAAAACTGATATTGCAGCACCGTGCCTTCACTGACAACTGAGAACTGACAACTGAGAACTGCTTTACACAGACGCCTTCATCTTCTCGGCGGTCTCCAGCACTTCTTCAATCGCGCCCTTCATATAGAAGGCCTGCTCGGGGATGTCGTCGTACTTGCCCGAGATGATCTCCTTGAAGCTGCGCACCGTGTCAGCCACCTTCACGTACGCCCCCGGAATGCCGGTAAACTGCTCGGCCACATGGAAGGGCTGCGAGAGGAATTTCTGCACCTTGCGGGCGCGCGCCACGGTGAGCTTGTCTTCTTCGGATAGCTCGTCGATGCCCAGAATGGCGATGATGTCCTGCAAATCCTTGTAGCGTTGCAGAATCTTCTTCACGCCCTGGGCCACGTCGTAGTGATCCTGGCCGACGATGCGCGCGCTCAGGATGCGCGAGGTCGAGGCCAGCGGATCCACGGCCGGATAGATGCCCAGTTCCGAAAGCGGACGGCTCAGCACGGTTGTCGCGTCCAGGTGAGCAAAGGTCGTCGCCGGCGCCGGGTCGGTCAAATCATCAGCCGGCACATAGACGGCCTGCACCGATGTCACGGAACCCTTGCTTGTCGAAGTAATGCGCTCCTGCAGCTCGCCCATCTCGGTGGCCAGGTTGGGCTGGTAGCCGACGGCCGAGGGCATGCGGCCCAACAGTGTCGAAACCTCCGAGCCGGCCTGCGTGAAGCGGAAGATGTTGTCAATGAAGAGCAGCGTGTCCGAGCCTTCCACGTCGCGGAAGTACTCGGCGACGGTCAGCGCGCTCAGGGCCACGCGCAGGCGCGCTCCGGGCGGCTCGGTCATCTGGCCGTAAACCAGCGCGCACTTGGAGTTGGCCCAATCGCCCGGCTTGATCACGCCCGACTCGGTCATCTCCAGCCACAGGTCGTTGCCCTCGCGGGTGCGCTCGCCCACTCCGCCGAAGACCGAGTAGCCGCCGTGGTTCTTGGCCACGTTGTTGATGAGTTCCATGATGACGACGGTCTTGCCCACGCCGGCGCCGCCGAAGAGGCCGATCTTGCCGCCCTTCAAAAACGGCTGGATCAGGTCGATGACCTTGATCCCGGTCTCGAACATCTCTTCGTGCGTAACCTGCTCGTCGAACAGAGGCGCGGGCCGGTGAATGGGCATGCGCGACGTTTCGCCGATGGGACCGAGATTGTCCATCGGGTCGCCGATCACGTTGATCACGCGCCCCAGCGTCTGCTTGCCCACCGGCATACTGATGGGGCCACCAAGGTCGGTGGCCTTCATGCCGCGCACCATGCCGTCGGTGGCTTCCATGGCCACGGTTCTGACGCGCCCCTCGCCCAGATGCTGCTGGACTTCGAGGATCACGCTGATGGGCGTGGGCACGGTGAAGCCCTCGCTGGTGACGCGCAGCGCCTGGTAGATGGGCGGCATCGTCGCTTCTTCAAACTGCACGTCCACCGCGGGACCCGAAATCTTGATTACCTTGCCGATGTTTTCTGCCATTTTTCTGCCTTCTTGTTGTGAGCTTCTAGCTCCTAGCTTCTAGCCTCTAGCTTCTTGCGCAGCTATCGGCCTGTCACATTCCCTTGATCTTCTTCTGCGTGCTATTCCTTCTTTGGCCGCTGCGGTACTTGTCGCCCGCAGTCCGGCTAAAAGCTAGCAGCTAGAAGCTAAAAGCTGCCTTTTACTGCGCCGCCGCGGCGCCGGAAACAATCTCAATGATCTCCTTGGTGATGGCCGCCTGACGCACGCGATTCATCAGCAGCGTGTAGGCGTCGATCATATCCGAGGCGTTGTTGGTTGCCGAATCCATCGCCGTCATGCGCGCCGCCTGTTCCGCGGCCACCGACTCCGTCATCGCGTGGTAGAGCATGGAGGTGATGTACTGCGGAATCAGCCCAGCAAACAATTCTTCCGAAGGCTGCTCGTAGATGTAGTCCACCTGAGCTGTGCCGAACTTCTTTGCTTCCTCGTCGGCCTCGGCGGTGTCGGCCGCTTCGATCAGGATGCCCGCCGAGAGAGCGGCCTCGGCGGCGCGTTCGCGCTCGGCTTCGGTCTGCTCCACCGCGCCGGTAATCTGCGGAATGCCGATCGTCATCAGCGGCAACAGCTTCTCCACCACCAGCCGCTGCGCGATCACTGATTTGAATTCGTTGTAGACGATGTAGGCGGCGTCGATCTCCTCATGAATGTAGCGGGCAATGATGTTCTGCGCCATCTCAAAGACGCGGCTTTGTTCCAGCTTCAACAGCATCCCCGGATGGTCGCCGGTGACCTCGACCGGAGCCTTGCGCTCCCGGGTCTTGAAGATGTGCGGGTTGTCGCCCATCTGATCCGACTCGGTGCGCTCGCTGTAGACGGCCACCGGATAGCGCCGCCGCATCAGGTCGCGCGCCTTGCGGCCCACCGCCTCCACGTCAATTTCTTTGTCCGTGTTGCCGGCGATGAATTGAAAGGCCGTCTTGAGGATGTTGGCGTTGAAAGCGCCGGCGAAGCCCTTGTCGCCGCTGATGACGATCAGCAGAATCCGCTTCTCTTCACGCGTGATAAAGAGCGGATGGCGCAGGTTGCCGGTATCCTCGTCAAAGATATCCACGCGCCGGGTCAGCGATTCCAGCACGCTGGTGATCATCTTGGCGTAGGGCCGCGCCGCCAAAGCACGCTCCTGCGCGCGCCGCAGCTTGGCCGCCGCCACCATCTTCATGGCCTTGGTGATCTGCCGCGTGTTCTTCACGCTGCGGATGCGACGCCGTAGATCGAGTACGTTTGCCATGTTCTTCCGAGCTTCTAGCCTCTAGCTTCTAGCTTTCGGCTTGCAAATCCAGATTTCATTCTCCAGACTCCGGCTTTTAGCTAGTAGCTAGAAGCTAGAGGCTAGAAGCTACGCCTTTGCCGCGGCCTCAAGTTCCGCCTTGAAATTCGCCGCATATTCCTTCAGCGCCGCGTGCAGCTTGGCGCGCAGATCGTCGTCGAGCGTCTTCTTCTTGGTCAGATCCTCAATCAGCGCCGTCTGCGCGCTGTCAAAGTACTTGTACAGTCCAACCTCGAAGGCGCGAATGTCTGTGACCGCAAAATCGTCCAGATAGCCTTGCGTGCCGGCAAACAAAATCACCGTCTGCTGTTGCCAGGTGAGCGGCTGGAACTGCGGCTGCTTGAGCAGCTCCGTCAGGCGCGCGCCGCGGTTGAGCTGCTTCTGCGTGAGCGGGTCCAGGTCGGAGCCGAATTGTGCAAAGGCCGCCAGCTCGCGGTACTGCGCCAGATCAAGCTTGAGCGTCGCGCCCACCTGCTTGACCGCCTTGATCGCCGCCGAAAATCCCACGCGCGAGACCGAAAGCCCCACGTTGACCGCCGGACGAACGCCGGAGTTGAAGAGATCGGTCTCCAGGAATATCTGTCCGTCGGTGATGGAAATGACGTTGGTCGGAATGTAGGCCGAGACGTCGCCCGCCTGGGTCTCGATCACCGGCAACGCGGTCAGGCTGCCGCCGCCCTTTTCCTTGGACATTTTGGAGGAGCGCTCCAAAAGCCGCGAGTGCAGATAGAAGACGTCGCCGGGATAGGCTTCGCGGCCCGGCGGACGGCGCAGCAGCAGCGAAATCTCGCGGTAGGCCATGGCGTGCTTGGAGAGATCGTCGTACATCACCAGCGCATGGCGGCCGTTGTCGCGGAAGTATTCGCCAATGGCGGTGGCCGCGTAGGGCGCGATGTAGAGCATGGGCGCGGGTTCCGAGGCCGAGGCGGCAACGACGATCGTGTGGCCCATCGCGCCGGCTTCAGTCAGCGTCTGCACGACCTGCGCAATCGACGACCGCTTCTGGCCGATCGCGCAATAGATGCAGATCAGGTCGTTCTTGGCGTTGTTGATGATGGTGTCCAGCAGCACGGCTGTCTTGCCAGTCTGGCGGTCGCCGATGATCAGTTCGCGCTGGCCGCGTCCGATGGGAATCATCGCGTCGATGGCTTTGAGGCCGGTCGCCATCGGCTCGCGCACCGGCTGGCGGTCGATGATGCCGGGGGCCAGGCGCTCGATGGGCAGCGACTGCGTCGAGGCAATGGGCCCCTTGTCGTCGATGGGCTGGCCCAGCGCGTTCACCACGCGGCCGATCATGCCCTCGCCCACCGGCACGCTCAAAATCGTCCCGGTGCGCTTGACCTCGTTGCCCTCGCTCAGCTCGGTGTACTCGCCCAGAATCACCGCGCCTACCGAATCCTCTTCGAGGCTCAGCGCCAGCCCGGCAATGCCGTGCGGGAAGCTGAGCAGCTCGCCGGCCATCACCTTGTCGAGCCCGTGCAGCCGGGCAATGCCGTCGCCCAGCGAGGTGATGGTCCCGACTTCGTCCACCTGGACCTTCGAGTCGTAGTTCGCGATCTGCTCGCGAAGAAGTTGCGTAATCTCGTCTGCCTTGATCTGAGCCATTTCTGTCCTTTGCGGGGCTAGTCCCTGGTCCCTAGTCCCTTAGTCCCTGGTTCTTGTCGCTAACCAGCGATAAGAACCTCCTTCAACCGCTCCAGCCGTCCGCGGACCGAACCGTCGTACACCGTGGAGCCGATGCGCACCACCGTTCCGCCGAGGATGGAAGAGTCCAACTTGAACGTTGCCTGAATCTCGCTGCCGGCCAGCCTGCCGACGCCGGCCACCAGCTCTGCGCGCTCCTCTTCGCTGAGTTCGCGGGCGGTCGCAATCTCCACGGAACGCACGCCCTGCCGCTCCCGCATCTCCGCGCGCCAGGCCACGACCACCTCGCGCACCTCGCCGATGCGGTCGTTATTGATGAGCAGCGCCAGCAGGTTGCGCTGCACCCTCCAAAGCCCGAGCCGCTCGTTCATCTTGTCCAGAATCGCTACCTTCTGCGGCGCGGCAACAGCCGGATTGACAAACAGTTCGCGCAACTCGGCGCTCTCATCCCAGGTAACCAGAAAGTCGTTGAACTGCCGGTCGAGCACCGCTGGGTCCAGCTTCTCCTGGGTGACCACATCGGCAAAAGCGCGGGCGTAACGCGCAACAAAGGCTGCCATCTACTTCTGCCCTCCCTTGGCCGTGCTCATGCTGGCGTCGCCCAAAAACTCGGCAATCAACGCGCGGTCGGTCTCCGCCGTGAAGGTCAGTTGCTGGACGGCCTGGTCGATGGCCAGATCGGCGGCAAAGTGGCGCAGCGAGCGGCGGGCCTGGGCGGCGGAGGCTTCAATCTCCTGCTCGGCGGCGGCCACAATGCGGGTGCTTTCATCAGCCAAAGTGGACTTGATGCGCGCTTCATCCTGCTTGCTTTCCTCTTCCACCTGGGCGCGAATCTTGGCAATCTCCCCGTCCAGGCCGGAGAGCTTGGCTTCGATGGCGCCGAGCCTCAGGTTGGCCTGCGCGGTCGCCTTGCGGCCTGCATCGATGTCCGTTCGCACCTTCTCGCCGCGTGTGCGCAGCAGCTTGGGCAGAACCTTGGCCAGAGGAACGCCGATCAGCAGCACGACAATGCCGAAATTAAGGAAATCGAAGAGGTTGGCCGTCGTCTCCACGCTCAAATGGAACGTCCGGGCCGTCCACTTCACCACCGGGCCTTCCAGCCGGAAGACGTTGTTCTGCTCCTCCTGCGACTTGACGACTTCACTTGGCGCCGAGGCCTGCGCCGGCTGGACCGCTGGCGCCGATTCCTGGGCCGCGAGCCGCAAGGGCATTGCCGTCAAGCCAACAACGAGCGTAGAAAAAAACAGAATCGGTAAAGCCCCATATAAAGCCCCGTGCCCCATCCATTTCGCGCTCTTGGCGAAATGGGTGGGAAACCATAGATTTCGATTCGTCGTGGCCAAGAACTTTGTTTGCGGCATGAAATCTCTCAACGGGAACCCCCGGCGGCCACGGGCAGAACGGCGCGCACCACCTGGCGAGCCAAATCCCCGGCGGAGGCCTGAAGGTCTTGTCTTGCCAGCGCGGCCTCGGCTTCCAGAGCAGCCTTGGCCTGGCTCACCTTGAGCGCGGCTGCCTTGCGGGCCACCTCCAGCGCCACGTCTCGCTCGGCATTCCATTGCTTGACGCGTGCCTCGCGCAGCTTGAAGACCTCGCCGCGGGCCAGGCGCAGCTTCTCGGCGTACTCGACCGCCCGGGCTTCGGCCAGGGCTAAAGCCTGCTGCGCGGCTTCGATGGCGCCCTCGGTGCGGTCGCGCCGGGCTTGAAGTGTTTTGGTGAGCGGCCCCTGCACCAGGAACTGGTAAGCCATAACCAGCACGATAAAAAGCAGCATCGTGGGCACGGCGCCTAGAAAAAGCGTCCCGAGTTGTTGAAAAATCACTTGCATGCTGGTCCGATTCGTCCAGGTTGTACGGATTGTTCAGGCGGTCTCTGTGGTTCTATTGTCTCAGGTGGAACACTTTTTTGTATCAGGAGCGGTCCCTCAAGTCAACGAAAACGGCCCCAATTCCGGGACTCCCGTGATGGTTGTCACTATGTGGGAAGAATTATCCAAGAAAGAACTTGCTTTCACCCAAAACAGGCCTAAACTGAGGTTATCACCTAAGACCCGGTCCAGGGTCCAGCGGGCTGCAGGCTTCAGGAAGTACGTCCACTCCCGGAGCTGGCAGCCCGCCTCTTACTTGCAGAGCTTTTTTTCTTACGCTCAGCTTCCATCATTCGCGCAACTTTAGCCATGATCTCTGCCGAAGTATAGTTGGGTCCTTCTGCACGCCTCGGTGGGAGAAATGCCCGTAAACGTTCTCGCGGCGGCACGAGAGATTGCATCTTTTCTTCCGGCATTGCAACGGTGTAATGAAAGTCCAGTTCTGCTCCATCGTACAAATCATCAATAATATCTATGAGATCGGAAACCCCTTCAAAACAAGAATGAACAGCTTTTCCGGCAGGATTGTCGTAGGAGATTTCTTCATTTTTTCCAAACTGAACGGCCTTCTTATAGGCTTCGTCAGCAGAATCGGCACGTATCAGGACCAGATTTTGATGCACGACATTCCTTGGGTCGTCGGCCACTGTGATTTTCATGACCAATTCAGCGAGAAACCACTCAGTCTTCACAATATCTCCTTGCATGCCTATGGTTTGCCTCCGACCGCCGGCTCCGCTGTCAGCAATCCCTGCGCGCGCAGCCAGATCTCCAGCAGGTTGGGCCATTGGTCCAGAGCCGCATCGCCCTTGCCCAGCCCGGTCCCGTGCGGCCCGTTCGCGAAGATGTGCGCCTCGGCGGGCGCCCCGGCCTTGACCAGCGCCTCATAAAAGCGCAGCCCCTGCTCCACCGGAACCGTCTGGTCGTTGAAGGTATGGAACCAGAAGGTGGGCGGCGTCTCCTTGGTGACAAAAAGGTCAGGAGAATAGGCCATCCGCAGCGCCTCGCACCTGTCCATCACCTTGAAGAGCTTGCAGTAGCTCAGGTGGCTGGTATCGCTGCTGATGGCGCCAAGCCAGGGATAGCCCAGCACCAGATAGTCCGGTCGGCTGGAGACGCGCTCAATGGGATCGTCGGCGTCGGGTTTACCGGCAATGAACTGCGTCGAGGCCAGCGCCGCCAAGTGGCCGCCGGCCGAAAAGCCTATGATTACAATGCGGCTGGGCGCAATATGGTAGTCTGCGGCCCGCGCCCGCACCAGTTGCACGGCGCGCCGCGCGTCGATCAGCGGCACCGGCAGCAGATAGCCGTTCGAGGAGAGCCGGTAGCTGAGAACGAAGGCGCGAAAGCCGCGCGCAGTGAACCAGTCGGCCACCTGCCGCCCCTCAAGGTTGGCCGCCAGCATCAGGTAAGCGCCACCCGGCAGCACCACCACGGCGGAGCCGTTCTCGTGGCCCCTCTGCGGCTCGAAGACGGTCAGCGTAGGCGTGTCCTCGCAGGCCTTGCCCTTGGCCTCCGGCGCGTCACCCGGCCATAGGCGGATGGTCTGAATGCCCAGAAAAGCATTGTTGTCGCCCGCCGTCGCGCAGGGCTGCTTCTGCGCCAGCGCCGCCGCGCAGGCCAGCAAGCTGAAAACACAAATACCAAAAAACTGTCTCATGGCGAACCTCAATCCCGCTGGAGAGGATTATAGCCAGATCGCCGCATGGCCTGAGCGGCAATTTGCGGCTTGCGCGGTCAGCTCTTCCGCCAGCCCAAAACCGTAGCGGGCAAAGTAATACGCCGCGCCGTGCAGCCGCTCCTGCAAGACGCCGCCGGGATAGAGCGCCTGGCTGATGGACTCGGCGTGGCGCGCGAGCGAGTCCTCGCGCTGCAACTGGAAGTTGGCCGCCAGAGTCCGCAAGCGGCTCATCTGGTAGCGGATCTTGCCGGCTGCGGTTTCTCCCGACCGGCCCAGGCCCTCATCGAGCGAATGCATCCAGTCGAGCAGCGGGATCAACTCGGCGTTCAGCGCAAGCTCGGCCGCCGCCAGATTTCGTTTTCCCGCCGCTGGAATCGAGCGGGCAGCCAGCAGTTGCCCGAGCGAGGCCGGGCTCTCGGCAAAGACCTGCTCCAGCGTGAGGTTGTGCTGGCGCAGCAGGTCGCCAATGGCCGGCTCAATCAGCGTCGCCGAAAAGCGCGGCAGCGCCGGCGTCACCCGGCCCAGAATGCGTTCGTAGAGCACGGAGGATTGGGCAAAGTAGGCAATCTCCGCCGGTCCGCCGATGATCTCCGAAGTCGAGAGCAGGAAATCCTGGAAGACGGGCCGCAGCAGCGCCGAGGGCGAGATGCGCTCCGGCTCGGCGTCGAGAATGTCAAGAAGCTCCGCCGTGGAAAAGCTATGCCGCCCCGCCTGCCACAGTCCTGCCGGCTCGGCAGCGCTGGGAGCCAGCCGCTTCAGCGCGAGGCGCGCGCCGCTGCTTTGATCGATGAGGAAGAGCAAGCTCGATTGCTCCCCAACGGCTACCTGCGCATGATAGCCGGCTGCATCGAGCGATTGATTGCGCTCCACGAGCGCGGCGTGCAGCTCGTCGGCGCGTTCCACAGCCGCGCACAAGACAGGAGAGCCGATGCGGTGAAAGGCGCGGCTGCCTGCATCCAGCACCAGCAGTCCCTGCGCGGCAAAGGCACGCGAATAAAACTCAGCAAAGGCCTGGGCGAAGGTGCGTCCCGGCTGGTAGGCTGCGGCCAACGCCTCCATTGCCTCGGAAGCTCCGAGCAGTTCGTACGCCTGATCGACCAGTGGCTTGATCGAGTCGTCCAGCACCAGGCCGCCCACCGGGCGCGCGGCCTCGGGAGCCGCCGAATACTCCAGCCTGCGCAGTTCGCGGCGCGCCGGGAAGACGACGTGATTGATCTCGGCAAAGTCGTGGTCTTCGGTAGCCAGCCAGAAGACGGCGGCGTGAGGACGGCCCGCTGCCGTCGCCTGGCGCGCGCGGGCCAGCGCGGTGGCCGCCTTGAAGGGCGTGAAGAGCGGCCCGCCGAAGAGGCCCACCTGCTGGCCGGTCACCAAGACGCCCGCGCCGCCGCCGAGAGCTTCGAGCGCCGCCGCCTGTGTTGATTCAGTGTTCTGCCCGGCCAGCAGCCCGAGCAGCTCCGGCCAGTGCGCGGGCCGCTGTGGGGTCAGGTCCGGGCGCGCCTGCCAGCCCCCCGGCGCGTCCGTGCCCGGCGGCAACGGGGCGTAAAACGCCCGCGCCGCCGCCGCGCCGGAGCAGTACTCCAGAAAGAGCCGGTGCAGCCCCGGTACAACGCTGATGGGATGGCACTCTGCGTTCAATGACTTACTCTCTATACGATCTTAAATCTGATAGCGAATCCCAAGCGCAGGGGCAAAAACGGGATTCGGCTACTGTTAAAGATGTTACGCCAGTGCGAATTGATGCACGCATGGCGAATCTGGTGCGGCGCGCGGGCCGTTGTGTGCGTATACTCTATTCTGAATTGCGCAGGAACGCGCTTCAAGGAGAGAGAAGAGATGCCCAAGGTCAAGAAAGCCGTGAAGGCCGCCGAGCCCATGACCGCAGAAGCTGCGGCGCACGAGATTGCAACGGCAGTAAAACCTAAGAAAGCAAAAGCTGCCAAGCCCAGGATCGCAAAGGCCGCGAAACCAAAGAAAGCAAAGGCCACCAAGCCCAAGGCCGCAAAAGCCGCAAAACCCAAGGCAAAAAAAGCCGCAAAACCCAAAGGAGCAAAAGCCGCAAAACCCAAGGCGACGAAGGCTCCTAACGCGCCGGTGGAGCAAAAGGCTGAGCTGCTCAGCTCCGAAGTGGTCTTCGAGGGGCCGCTCTTCCGTGTGCTGCGCGACCGGCTGATTGAGCCGGGTGGCAGGGAGGGCGTGCGCGACGTCGTCCGCCACCACGGCAGTGTAGTCATCCTGGCTATCGACAACACGAAAAGCAAGAAAAATCCATGGGTCGTAATCGAGCGGCAGTATCGCCATGCCGCCGGCCGATTCCTGTGGGAGCTGCCGGCCGGCAAGCTGGATCCGGGCGAGGACGCCCTGCAAGGCGCCCAGCGGGAGTTGGAGGAGGAAACCGGCTACCGGGCAAAGAAGTGGAAGCCTCTGGTCGAGTACTATCCCAGCCCCGGCTTTCTCGGCGAGTCGATGAAGGTCTTCGTGGCCGAGGGCCTGGTGGCGGGCGACGCCCATCCGGAGGACGACGAGCGGATCGAGTTTCGCCTGGTCAAACTCTCCCAGGTGGTCAAGCTGATCGAGAAGGGCGCGATACTGGACGGCAAGACGCTGACCAGCGTGCTCTTGTTCGCGCACAAGATGGCCGGCAAGCACGGCAAGTAGCGGAGGAATCTGTAGCCCCGCTTCAAGCCATTCTCTCCAGGCAGGGCCGGCACTCCTCCGCCGGCTCTGCCTCCTTTTGCACGGGGGCTGCCTAAAAATTTTGTAACCGATGGCAGCTTTTTGCGTCAGAATATATAGCGGCGGACATTCCCCAGTACGCTGTTCGCCGTACCTCACAGGATGTAAGAAAGGCAGGAACCTGTGGCTCAATACAAAGGGAAGGTCAAGTGGTTCAACAACGCCAAGGGCTACGGATTCATTGGGCGTGAAGACGGGCCGGATGTATTCGTTCACTACTCATCGATTCAGTTGGACGGGTACAAAACGCTGAAAGAGGGCGATGACGTTGAGTTCGACATCGTCCAGGGGCAGAAAGGCGCCCAGGCGGATGCGGTTATCCGTCTCCGGGACGCCGTGCCCAGCACAGCCTAGAGGCGCTGAAGACCAGGCGTAAGCGCAAGACCGCCGCCCGGTGGTACGCGTGAGTGTGCCCATTTTTCAGCCCCATGTCACAAGAGGCGTGATACAACTTAAATATTTTGTTTTCTATGTGTTTTAGTATGGAACGCTGCATTCGGAGGCCCCGTATTCAGAACTGATCTATAAGAGAAATAAGTTCGCGCCGCGCCACTCTAAGCAGTAGCTCAATCGAAGCATCCGCTGCATATTCAGTATCGTTCGCGGAAATAATGCGAAATTCTTGGCCCATTTTGCGTCAGCCGAGATAAGATAAGGGCGCTATGAGCTTACTCCATCAGGAATCCCAGGAAGAAATTGACGACGCCGCTCTTGGCGAAGAGTTCACCAAGGGCAGCAGCCACGTGGTCCGGGCGGGCGTCATCGCGGCCGTGCTGGTCACCGTCGTCGTCGCCGTCGTCGTGCTGGCCAGCCACAAGCCGCCGGTGGCCAGCGGCGAAATTGTGCAAGTATGGGCTTATCCCAGGCACGGCCAGACCTCGGGGATCGATGCCAACGGCGATGCCAAGTCCCAGGAGAGCTTCGACCAGGTGCTGCTCTTTGCCCATGTGAAGCTGCATAACCAGAGCAAGGTTCCGCTCATCGTGCAGAATGTGCTGGCCAATGTCAGGCTGGCGGACGGTATTCCTCTTTCCGTCTCCGCGGGGAGCGTGGCGCAATTCGAGGAGGCATTTCTCGCCTTTCCCAAGCTGGATGCCTCGCACGGCAAGCCGCTCGCGCCCCATACGGTCCTCGACCCGGGGCAGAGCGTGGACGGCACCGCATTCTGGGTCTTCCGGCTGACAAAACAGCAGTGGGACGCGCGCAAGGACTGGCTGCCGGACCCGAATCACAGCGACCCGGGATCGAAGTCCGGCCTGAACTTCACCTTCTCGATCCAGTACCAGCAAAACCTGGTGCTCGCGCCCCAGACAGCGGTTATGGAACAGTAGCCGGAACCGGCGCATTCTTCGGCGTTGTCAGATAGCCGGAGATCTGGCTATTCTTTACGCCCACGGAGTTGACCACGACCTCGAAGAGCAGCCCATCCTTGCCGCTGTAGAACTGCAGCGGCTCGTTCAGGTTGCGATCCTTCTTCTCATACTGTTTGTCGTCGGAGAAGACCACCAGAGTGAACTTGCTCTTCTTGGAGTCGGCCTTCTTCAACTCCAGGCTCACCGTACCGACGGGCTTTTTTTGGCCCTTGGTGAGGGTGAACTCGTAGTAGTTCCTGTCGCCTCTGTGCTTCAGCAAATCCAGCTCTTCCTGATTGCGGGCGATCAGGCTGCTGTGGCCGTTCAAATCCCCCTTCATCGACGTCAACTGGTCGATCGTCGTGGCCAATTGGCTCTGCGTTTTGCTCAGATCGGTCTTCACTCCGCCCACGTCGGTCTTGACGCTGGACACATCGTTGGAGACGGCGGTCACAGCCTGCGCGGTCTGTTTTTGCGCGCTGGCCAGCCGCTGGCTGTCAGCCTCGTTGCGCTCCTCGCGGCGGACGATCTCCTGGGCGCGCTCGTCCATCTGCTTCTGCGTCAGCCCCAGTGAGTTGCCCAGCTCCTCGGTTGCCACCTTGAGGTGGGCATCGGTTTCGCGCAGATCGGAGGCCAGTTTCTTATTCTGCTCGTTGGCCGCGTCGATCTCTTTTTGCTGGTTGGCCAGGCTGCCGCTCTGGTTGTAGTTCCAGATCAAGCTGCCAATCCCGATCAGCAGGGCGACGGCGATGGCCGCCAGTAGTGCGCCCGAATAGCTGCGCGGGGTATCGTCAAGTTCACTCATCTTTGCTGCCTCTCCGTGACGGCCCGTCGCGCGGACCGCTCTTGTTGTAGGGCGCCTTCCTCTCCGGATTAGACGCCGCTCTAAAAAAATCTCCCGGAATGCCCTATGACGAAGCCCTCGCTCCGCGCGTCCCTGGGAATCTACAGAATATAGAAATATTCCGCCTTGTGTTGAAAAAACTGGCCTTCTTTATACATAACACACCCAAAAAGAGCCTTCACAGCCATTTCCACCCTGCCGCCGTCCCACGTTTCGTGACAACCATCGAATCACTGCGTTATAAACAATCTATACGGCACATTCGGGCGCCGGGCTTGTTGGAGGCCAGGACAGCCACCCCAATCGTCTGAAAAATATCGCTAAATCGCTAAGGGGAGATCGAGGGCTATGACGACCGCTGTCGCTGGAAAGGGTCTGGAAGGGATTGTCGCGGCAAACTCCGGGATCTGTTGGATCGACGGAGAGGCGGGCGTGCTCTCCTATCGCGGTATCGACATCCACGAGTTGGCCGTTCACTCGACCTTCGAGGAGACGACCTACTTGCTGTGGAACGGCATTCTCCCCAACGAGTTGGCCCTGCGCGAGTTCCAGTCGCAACTCTCGCTGGCACGGGGGCTGGACTTCCGCATCGTCGATATGCTGCGCGGCATCCCCGCCTCGGCCACGCCCATGGAGGTCCTGCGCACCGCCGTCTCCGCGCTCAGCTTTTACGACGCCGACGAAAAAGACAACTCCCACGACTCCAACGTTCGCAAGTGCTACCACCTGACCGCGCAGATAGCCATGATCGTGGCCATCTACGACCGGCTGCGCAAGGGCCTCAATGTGGTGCCGCCCGATCGCTCGCTGAACCATGCGGCCAACTTTCTCTGGATGCTGAACGGCGTCAAGCCCTCTGAAACGGCGACCCGGACGCTGGACCTGGCGCTGGTGCTGCACGCCGAACACGAGCTGAACGCCTCCACCTTTGCCGCCCGCGTCATCGCGGCCACGCTGGCCGACGTTCACTCGGCCGTCACCGGCGCCATCGGCGCGCTCAAGGGGCCGCTGCACGGCGGCGCCAACGAGGGCGTGATGCGCATGCTCTACGAGATCGACAAGGCCGGCGCCGATCCGGTCGAATACGTCAAGAATATGCTTGCCGCGCGGCAGAAGATCTCCGGCTTCGGACACCGCGTCTACAAGACCGAAGACCCCCGCGCCACTCACCTGCGCAAGATGAGCGAGCAGCTCGGCAAGGACGCCGGCATTCCCAAGTGGTTCGAGTACTCCCGCGCCATCGAGCTTTACATCAACGCCGATAAAAAACTCAACGCCAACGTAGACTTCTACTCGGCCTCCACTTATGCGACGCTGGGCATCGACATCGACCTCTATACGCCCATCTTCGCCATCAGCCGCATCGCCGGCTGGGCCGCTCACATCATCGAGCAGCTTGACGACAACCGCCTCATCCGTCCCCGCGCCGAGTACATCGGGCCGCCCTATCCCGCGCCCTACATCCCCATGGACGAGCGCGGATAAAACTCAGACCGGCACAGCAACTATTTGCTGGATTCCGGTTTCTAACGGATAGAGGATACCCCATGAAAACGATATTTGTTCTTACCCTTGGACTTTTAAGCGTTTGCATGATCTCGGGATGCCAGAGCCTCGGCCATCTCTATCCGGTCCAGGGCCCGCTTGCCTCGCTGACGCCGCCACCGATCTACCCTGCCAAATTTACTCTCGTCGCCAACTTCAGCAAACCCGTCACTGTTGGCGTGCATTCGGATGACAGGCAGGGAAAACTGGCGATTACTCTCGCAAATGGCGAACAGTTTCAAGGCACGTGGAAACAGGTATACGATAAGGCGGGAACAGACAGCGCTGTTGCAGGCACAACGGGAGCAAACAGCATGGCCGCCGCATGGGACACGGTCTACGGACAGGGCTTTTATGTGGCCCACGTTCTCGGTCAGCCCCTTTTCGTGCACACTGAGCTGACTGGAAATCAAGGCACTGTGCTGCAGGTCGAGTGGTATGACCTGGGAAACTCCAACAACAATGGCGCTGCGGGATACGGCGCGAGAGGCGTGGCCCAGGATAGCAAGGGCAACATCTACAAACTCGCGATGTAAAGGCTCCCGCAGCGCTGAACTGTTTTGCGCCGAATTCGCCCAGAAAGAAGAAAGCTCACAAGGTAGATCTTACCGCTGCGTTGCAACCCGATCTAGCGCTCAATCGCAATCGGCCCCCGTATTCAACTCATCCCTGTTTTACCTTCCAAAGCAGATACAACCCCCACGCCGACAGCGTGCCATTGTCGCGAATCACGCCATTGCGCATCATCCCCTCGAACTCCTCCACGGCGAAGGAGCGGACGACGAGGTCGTGCTCCTCGACGTCGGGGGTCTTCTCACTCTCAGTCAGCCCGGTGGCGAGAAAGACGTGCTGCCTCTGCCGCGTGAAGCCGTAGGCAATCCACAGCCATCCCAGGCAGGTCATCCGCGCGGCTGCCAGGCCGGTCTCCTCTTTGAGTTCGCCGCGCGCCAGCTCTTCGGGATCTTCGACTTCCATCTCCCAGCCGCCCTGGGGCAGCTCCAGCGCCCGCTCCCCGATGGTGTAGCGAAACTGCTCTACCAGCCAGACGCGCCCCCGGTCGATGGGCAGGATGATCGCCGCGTCCTCCTTCTCCACCACGCCGTAGACGCCCCGTTCGCCGTTGGAGCGCAGAATCTCGTCCTCGCGCAAGATCATCCAGTGGTTGCGATAGACCTCGCGGCTACTGAGCGTGGTAATGGCGCGGTCTTCGGCGGGGTTCATGGAGTCTCCTTAGCGCTCTCGTCCCGCATCCGGAACTGCCGCAGCCGCCCGATCAGCGACGCCGGACCGCTGACCGTCAGTCGCACCAGATTCCCTTCGTACTCGCGGCTATGCACAACCATGCCCGCCTCGATGGCCGCCAGCACCGCGCCCTCCTGCTGCGGAACGCGTAGTTCGGCGGTGAGCTGCGGGTCGGAGTGCAGCGCGCGATCAATCGCCGCCAGCAGCGCCTCCATCCCCTCGCCGGTGCGCGCCGAAACGGCCACCTCGGCCCCCGCCGCGCTCCGCTCCAGCAAACCCTGCCGCTCGTGCTCGCCCAGCAGGTCAATCTTGTTCAGCACCTCGATGCGCGGCTTGGCGAGGCAATCCAGTTCACCCAGAACCCGCTCGACCTGCGTCTTCTGCTCCTCGCCATAGGTCGAGTTCGCATCGCGGATGTGCAGCAGCACCTCAGCCTGCGCCACCTCTTCCAGCGTGGCGCGAAAGCTGGTCACCAGCGTGTGCGGCAGGTTGCGAATGAAGCCGACCGTGTCCGAAAGCAGCACCTTCCGCCGGCTGGGCAGTTCGATCGCCCGCAGCTTTGGGTCCAGCGTGGCGAACATCTTCGCCGACTGCAAGACCTGCGCGCCTGTCAGTTGATTGAAGAGCGTGCTCTTGCCGGCGTTGGTGTAGCCGACCAGGGCCACCGTGGGCACCGGGACCGACTCGCGCCGCTGCCGTTGCTGCTTGCGCACCCGGCGCACCGATTCCACTTCCAGCTTCAAGTGGTCGATGCGGCGCTGGATCTGGCGGCGATCGGTCTCCAGCTTGGTTTCGCCCGGTCCGCGCGTGCCGATGCCGCCGCCAAGCTGCGACATGGCCTTGCCCTTGCCGCTCAGCCGCGGCAGTAGGTAGTCTAGCTGCGCCAGCTCCACCTGTAACTGCCCCTCGCTGGTGCGGGCGTGGCGGGCAAAGATGTCCAGAATCAACTGCGTGCGGTCCAGCACACGGCAGGGCAGCGCGGCCTCCAGATTGCGCAGTTGCGTCGGCGTCAGGTCGTGGTCGAAGAGCACCAGATCGGCCTCGGTGGAGGCGGCAACGCCGCGAATCTCCTCCACCTTGCCGGAGCCGATTAGCGTGGCCGGATCGGGGCGCGCGCGGCGCTGCATGATCTCGCCCACCACCACGCCGCCGGCGCTCGCCACCAGTTCGCGAAACTCGGCGAGTGACTCCTCCGCGTCCAGTTCCGTCGAGGAACGCGCCAGAGCCGCTCTGCCCGGCAAAATCTCTGCAAAAGGAAGATCGGCGGACTCCGGCGCATCCGCAAAATCAGCGCCGTCCGGCTCCGCGCACACCACCGCTTGCCGCGCACCCGTCTGGGCTGCGCGGTTGCCGCGAGAGCGGACTCCGAGGTCCACTCCCACAAGGACCGCTCGCTCAGCAGCTCCTCCGGAGCCGCCGGTCCGGCTCGCCTCGCCGGCTAACCGGGAGCGCATCGGGCCTGCTATCGCGGCTCCCCTATCGAGGTCGGCGGGGCCACTGGTATCGGACCATGAACGGTGCCTAGCCCCGCGTGGAACTCGCTGTGCATCACGCCGCGGTTGCTCACCACGGTCGAGATGGCGTGCTTGAAGATCAACTGCTCCTGGCTGTTGTTCTCCAGAAGCACGGAATACTTGTCGAAGGAGCGGATCTTTCCCGTGAGCTTGACGCCGCTCACCAGATATACCGTAATGGGTGTTTTGTCCTTGCGGACCGTGTTCAGGAACGTGTCCTGAATGTTTTGTGCCGGCTTGTTCTCCATGTGCCGATCTCCTGCCTTCTACGTGGGGGGGGGTGGACGCAATTGAATAGCGTACTAATACAAATCGGCGGAAGCGGCGCCGGAAGCCCCGGAGCCGCCCATTCCCGCAATGGCTCAACAATATAAGGCTTCGCTTATCTTTTCAACCCTGTTTTTCCTCAATTTTGTTTTCCGGGCCGATTTTCAGCCTCATTTCCAAATCCATCAGGGTGCCCCAGCTCCTGCCCTGAGCTTGGTCGAAGGTCCCGCTTCTGGGACCTGGGAAACCAAACGGCGGTTAGTGGAAGATCATGAGTCTGGGTGCCCCACCCTCGCCGCGTCTTTGTTTTTGCGGCAAGGGTGGGAAACCACGAACTTCAACCGTCCTGTTGATGAGGAGCAGCCCGTCTCGCGTTTGCAAGTTACGCCGGCAATGAACCCGCCAACTTGCTAACCTGCGATCACCGCGAAGCGATGGACAACTTGCTAACTGGTAAGCCAGTCCTCGCGAGTATTTGCGAAAGGATTGAGAAGCTCCAACTCTCCACCACTTTTGTTCATCGGGAGACCATGCGGCTGCTGGCATAGGGTTGTGAAAAACACGCCGAACCCTCCGCAGAGCCCGAGCGCGCCGCCCGAGAAGTCCTGGCCCTGCCCATCTTCCCCGAGTTGCGCGAGGACGAGCAGCAGACCGTGGTCGGCGCCATCGCCGTGTTTTTGAGCTGAGGGAACCGAAAGACCCTGGCGCCTTGCGCCCTGTCCGTATCGCGCTCCGTGATGGAGTTCAGCACGGGCCATGCCGGTTCATTTCTGCAAATCCGCAAATGAGTAGTTGAAACGCAAGCTGCGCGTGATGCACTATGCAGTAAGCATGGCGCGCTGTCTCTTCCCTGAAGCGTAATCACAGCAGGTTGTCATGCAATCGAAAAGAGGTCTTATGTCAAAGCAACTCTGGCAGCATTACACGTGTACGTGTGCACCGCTCGAGGGGGTGCTGAACGCATCCTCGAAGCGGACGCAAGGCAGTGGCAATCGTATGGGACGGAGCTGGATGGGCCGTTTCGCGAGCGCAGGCATGAAGTCCTGCGCGATGCTCATGGCGCTGGCGCTGGGCGTAGCCTGGTCAGCGGCGGGCCAGACACCGGTCAAAATGGCCGATGAGAAGACGCAGAGCAGTCCTGCCGCGGAGATGGCGCAATTGAACAACGAGCGGAGGCCAGCCGCGGAGGAGCTGGAGAGGTGGCGCAGAACGCTTCTGAAGGCGTCGCGGCCGAAGAAGGCTTGCTACGCAGTGACCTATCCGGACACCGTGTGGCACGAAGTAGCCTGCAAGACGCCGCCCGACAAACCCTATCCGCCGAGGCATGGAATTCGGCCTGAAACAGTAGGAAATGGCCCGGATTTTTCACCCGTGGTGACCGGCCACATCACCGAGGCTGAGGGTTTGTTCGACAGTGTAACCCCCAGTACCTTGAGCGAGTGCTCCGTACCCTGTCCGATTAACGCCTCCGGCCAGATCGTCTGCCCCGTGAACCCGACGTGCAGCCTTCCCGGCGCCGTTGATAACGCCTATTCCCTGCAACTGAACAGTAAGACCTTCACGACCAGCGCGTGTAGCGGCTCTCCGGCTTCCACCACACCGCCTTGCCAGGGGTGGGAGCAGTTCGTATACGAAGCCGCTGGAAGCGCGTTCATCCAGTACTGGCTGGAAAACTATGGTCCAGCAGGAACAAGCTGCCCGGCGTCTCCACCAGGGCTGCCGGCATGGCATACCTTTCAGTTCACCTCCACGGGCAATGTTTACTGTTGGATCAACGCCGTGAACGGTGGCCCGGCGACGTCGGAACCGATCACTTCGCTGCAAGGGATGACAGTTACGGGCTCCGCAGCCGGTGTACACGGCGCGGATGACTCCCTGGTGGTGAAGGATGGCAGCCTCACGCTCTTCTCGGCGCCTGGGGACAATCGCTTCCCGGATCTGGGCTCCCAGTGGCAGGAAGTCGAGTTCAATGTCTTTGGCGATGGCAGCGCAAGTCAGGCCGTCTTCAGCAGCGGAACGACGATTCATGTGCGCACCGGCGTGGACAGCGGAGTAACGACCGGACCCAACTGTGACTTGCAAAGCTTCACCGGCGAATCGAACAACCTGACCCTGGGCAACACCCCTCCTTCCCCAGTGACAGGGACCATGCCGGCGCTCTTGTTCTGGGAGAGCTTCCCCGCGCCTGCTGGCGCGATTGCGTCGTGCGCGGATGCAACCAGTGTCGGCGACACTCATGTGACCACCTTCAGCGGGTTGTATTACGACTTCCAGGCGTCGGGCGACTTTGTGCTGATGCAGGACGGCCCGGACTTTGAAGTGCAAACTCGCCAGAAGACCGGACCACCGCAGTACCCCAACACGGCAGTCAACAAGGCCGTTGCGGTGCGGATGGGCAAGACGCGCGTGGCCCTCTACATTGAGCCCGCGCGGCTGGTCATCAATGGCGCGGCTAGAACTCTGGCCGATGGCTCGACGATTGCCGAATCCACCGGGGTTCAGATCGTCAGGCATGGCAGCGTCTACATCGTGACAAACGACAGCGGCGACAGCGTGAGCGCTACACTCAACCCCCAGTGGATCAATGTGAACGTGGGCCTGGGCCATACTCTCACGAAGATTCGCGGGTTGCTGGGTAACCCGAAAGGAACCGAGCAGGTGCTTGCGACTTCCGCGGGAGTGGTGCTGAAGGAGCCGGTAACCTTCACCGATCTCTACCATACCTATGCCGACAGTTGGCGTGTGCATCCGAAGGATTCGATGTTCACTGAACCGGCAACGATCAAGGCCGGCATTCCTGCCAAGCCGTTCTATGCATCGGAGATCGATCCACAGCTGGCTGGACCTGCGCGCGAGGCTTGCAGGGCGGCCGGTATAACAAATCGGGATCTGCTGGAATCCTGCGTGCTGGATAGCGTCGTGATGAACGATAAGCTGGCTATTAAGACTTTCATCCTTGCCCGTCGGCCCATTCGCGTCATGAAGCCGGTCATGCATCGGGAACCGGACAATAAGTAGTCCGATAAACCACCCGCTACAAACACATGGGCCGAGGCATTCCGCCTCGGCCCATATGTTTGAATGAGTTGAACCGCCTCAGTTGCTGGTTCCCTGTCCCGCTCCACTTGCAGCAGGCATTGCAGAGCCTCAGCTATAAAGAAGGCAGCTTCCCCGAAGCCGAGTGCGCCGCCCGTGAAGTCATGGCTCTGCCCATCTTCCCCGAGCTGCGCGAAGACGAGCAGCAGACGGTAGTCAGCGTGATCGCCGAGTTCCTAAGCTGAAAAGTGGATTACGATTCCCCCGGTCTAAATATCGAGGATTACCAGCCTGTTTGATAACTTTTTAACGTTTTTGCGTACTCAGGCAGAAAGGAGTATGCTTGCTGGCAAATCCATTTGAAAGGCTAAGCAGATGTCAGAGACTGGACGGCGTCGCAGGGCTTTGCGTATGGGGTGGGGGTTTGTCACCCTATTGTTGGCAGCGGTAATCGTGACGGTCATTGCCGGTTGCGGCGGGGGAGGCGGAGGCACTCCCCCGGTAACGCCCACGATCACGTCTGTCGCGGTAAGCTGCTCTCCTACTTCGATCTCATCGAGCCAGACCTCGGCCTGCACTTCGACGGTGAGTGGAACCGGAGATTACAGTTCTTCGGTCACATGGTCCGTCAGCCCCACGAGCATCGGCGCTGTCAGCAGCACCGGTGTCTTCACACCGGCTGGCGTGGGAACGGCAACGATCACAGCGACCTCAACGGAAGATACAACAAAATCCGGCAATGCAACGGTCGCGGTAACTTCAGCGACCACGCTTGTGGTCACGATTACGGGTTTGCCGTTGGGCGCGTCGGCCAATGTGACGGTAACCGATCCGAACGGCCAGCAATCGACGCTGACTTCAAGCGGGACAATGAACGCCATACCCGGAACGTACACGGTCACTGCCGCGCCGGTTGTGGTGGGAACCAGCACCTATTACGCGGCCCAGGCCACTCTGACGGTGAGCGTGACATCCGGCTCCGCCTCGACTGCCAATGTCGTATATTCCACAATCATCCCGAACACCACGAAGGTGCTCGATGCGACCGGCATGAGCGGCCTCACGGTTTCGACGGACGGCTCGACCGTTACGCTGCCTGCATCGAGTCCTGTGGCAGCCTCTTTGTCTGTCGGCGATGTACTTGCCAGCGCGCCAACCACAGCCGCGCCCAACGGCTTGCTGGTAAAGATCGTCAGTGTTAGCACCAGCGGCGGAACTGTCACTGCCAGTGTGCAACAGGCAGCTTTGACGGATGCCATTCAACAGGCGACGTTCCAGTTCACCGAAGCCCTTGGTCCGACAAACACAACACCCAGCTTACGTTCAAAGTCAAAAATATCGTCTCGTCGCGTGCTTGGCCACAAACTAACCAGCCGTGACTTGGCGGAGGCCTCAAGCGTAGGAACAGCTTGCGCGAGAAACCTTAACACGATTTCGCTCCCCATCGATCTTGAATTGGTGGGAGAAGATCCTTCAGGACCGGGAGAGGCTTCACTAACGACGCTACAGGGCGCTGGAGATTATTGCCCTAGCTTTAACTTTGCCTTGCAAATCCAATCGTTCCAATTGGTTTCTGCGAATGCAACCATTACTCTTGGTGTCGATTTGTCTATCACAGCGGGCGATGAGGGAGGCCTTGGCATTACGCAGAATCTGCAAAGCATAAAAGGGCCTCTCACTACGGCCCTGATCGGCGGCGTACCGGTTACAATTCAGCCCACTTTGACCCCATTTGTAGGTCTCAAGCTGACTCCATCAGCAAATATCAGCGCGTACACACTTTACTCTGCAAGCTCTATTATCACCGTTGGGGTATCGTATGCCAACGGGCAATGGAGTCCGATAGGCACGGTCACCTCGCCAGCTGCCTCTCCAGGTGCTACCTCGGTGGACGCGCCGCTTACTCTCAAGGGTTTTGTTGGGTTACAGGCAGGCGCCGAGATTTATGGTGTGGTGACACCATATTTAAGTACGGACGCTTATTTACAGTTTGTATCTAGCCTTACCGCAAGCCCGTGTTGGAGTCTGAACTTTGGGATTGAGGGCAATGTCGGTGTGAATGCCAAGATTTTCGGCCTAAATGTGGCGGATTATTCGAGCCCGAGCCTGAATTTGTACAACTCAAACATACTCCAATCCTCAGTCACCTGCTTTACGCCGGTGCTCGACACGGTCACACCGAATCAGGCACTTCCCAATAGCCCGGACCTGACGATCTCGCTCACCGGTTCTAATTTTGTTCCGGATTCGGTGGTGAACTTCAATGGGCAGGCATTAGTCACCAAGTTTTCGGACCCAAGTGATTTGACGGCGGTCGTGCCTGCCAGCGATCTTGTGCAGGCCGGAGCCTTCCCGGTCACCGTGAACAGTCCAGATCCTCCAGGCGGAACGTCAGCACCCGTCACTTTTGAGATTAAGGGTGTGACTGTAACCCTTTCGACAACCACTGCCAGTATCCCTGTGGGCGTAAGTCAGCTATTCGCAGCAACGGTTCAAGGCTCCTCGAACACAGCGGTTACTTGGAGTGTGAACGGTATCGCCGGTGGAAACTCGACGTTCGGAACCATTACAGAGGAAGGCGTGTACACCGCGCCCGGCACCGTGCCAAACCCGTCGGCAGTCGTCGTTACGGCCATCAGCAAAGCCGACCTAAGTGCCACTGACTCGGCCAGCGTGACCGTATCAACTGCAAACCCTACCTACTTTAATGGTGACGCCTTCGTGAGTCCGGACACCACGGTCTGCGATTACCCCGCGCCCTGGACGCCGGCCACCCCACCCTGCAAGTCCGCCTTACAATCCGGCACTTCTACTGCTGATTTGAGCGTCTCTGAAAACGGCGCCTCCTCTGTGGTTGGCTTTGACGGCTCAAACTTCTCAGTGGGAGCTTCAACAACTTCCGTGTCCACCGAAAACCGGGCCGACGCGGTAGGTTCTGGATCATACAACTATGTGCTTACATCGACAACAATAGCGGCGGGAACTCCGGTATCGTTGACCGGTACGATCTCTAGGACAGGGAGTCTGAGCGCGGACACACTGCGCTGTGACATAGCGTATCATGCTGCGGGCTGTGGCCACGTAACGGCTCAGGAAACTTTCATGATCAACATTGGCTTTAGTGGTGTCCTTGCATTGTCTAGTATTAACCAGGGAGAGCGGGTGTACCCCGAAGAATTCCTTTCGATAATTTCCCCAGAAACAATTTATCCCCCATATACAGAGAGTTCTCTGGCGGATTCAAGTGTTTTTACTTTCGGTATTTCGGGTAATAAACCAGTGCTGTTGTCTGAACCGAATATCATCTACACTGTGGTGCAGGGGAGTATAGCTTCATATCCATTGGGTACATTAACGGTTAATTTCACAGTTCCCGTAGGGATGCCCTTTGGAATTGGGCTATTCGATGGAGTAAATACCCATGGATGCGGTGGTGGGAACCTTGGATGCGATGGTGGGAACGGAACAAGCACGGGTGTGATTCCTGCGCCTCAACTAGTTTTACCGCCCGGCGTCGTTCTGCATAACCAATGACCCCGGACTGCGAACCTGAAAAGTTGAATGATCTTCAATAACAAGCGCCTCGGCGGGTTTGCCGGGGCGCTTGGGTTCGGGATGGATTGAGCCCTCAGTTGCTGAAGAGCAGCATGCCGGCGGGTTTTTCTTCGCTGGCGGTTTCGTCGGCGGTGATGGGGCGATAGAAGAGCTGGTCGATTTCCAGGTAGACTTCGAGGAAGGCCGGGCGCTCGGAGATTTTTCCGGCGATCAGGGCTTCGCTTAACGGGTCCTCGACGTAGCGTTGCAAGGCGCGGCGCAGGGGGCGCGCGCCGTAGCTGCGGTCCACCAGCGTCTTGTCGAGAATCCACTTCTTGGCCTCTTCGGTGACCGCGATGGTGATCGACTTTTGCGCCAGGTTGGCGTTCAACTGCTGGACCATCAGCTCGACGATCTGGAGCAGGTCCGCGTCGGAGAGCGACTGGAAGAGAATCACTTCGTCGAGGCGGTTGAGGAACTCGGGGTTGAAGGTCTTCTTTACCTCGCTCTTGACCAGCTCCTCAATCTTGTCGCTGACCAGCTCTTCGCGGTCGCTGGCGAAGCCCAGGCCCTGCTTCTTTTGCAGGTGGCGTGCGCCGATATTCGATGTCATGATGATGATCACGTTCTTGAAATCGACGGTGTTGCCCAGGCCGTCGGTCAACTGGCCGTCCTCAAAGACCTGCAACAGAATGTTGAAGACATCGGGGTGGGCCTTCTCGATTTCGTCGAGCAGGACGACCGAATACGGCGACCGCTTGACGCGCTCGGTCAACTGGCCGCCCTCCTCGTAGCCGACGTAGCCCGGAGGCGAGCCGATCAGCTTGGAGACGGAGTGCTTCTCCATGAACTCGGACATATCGAAGCGGATGAGCGCCTTGTCCGACCCGAATAAAAAGTGAGCCAGTGTCCGGGCCATCTCGGTTTTACCGACGCCGGTAGGCCCGAGGAACAAAAAACTCCCAATCGGCCGTGATGGTGACTTCAGTCCGGCACGTGACCGGCGGATCGCGCGGGCAAGGGCGCTGATGGCCTTCTCCTGCGAGATCACGCGCTTGTGCAATTCCTCCTCGACTCGGAGGAGCTTCTGGGTTTCTTCTTCTTTAATGCTGGTGATGGGCACGCCGGTCCAGCGGCTGACCACGTCTTCGATGTCCTCGCGGCTGACGATGCCGGCGGCCGAGTCGTCGAGGTGGTACTTGTCGCGCAGGCCGCGCAGGCTTTCGCGCTCTTTCCGCTCTTCGTCGGAGTAGAAGCGGGCCTTCTCGAATTCGTGATTGGCAATCGCCGAATCCATGCGGTGCACGATGAACTTGATGCGCTTCTGGACCTCGGTAATCTCCTCGGGCAGCGAGGTCTGGCGCAGCTTGACGCGCGCGCCGGCCTCGTCGATCAAGTCAATCGCCTTGTCGGGCAGGAAGCGGTCGGGAATGTAGCGATTCGAATGGGAGACGGCAAACTCGACGGCGGCATCGGTGTAGCTGACCGCGTGGAATTTTTCGTAGCGGTCCTTGATGCCGTGGATGATTTTGATGGCGTCGGCCTCGTTGGGCGGCGGCACTTTGACGGCCTGGAAGCGGCGCTCCAGCGAGCGGTCCTTCTCGATGGATTTGCGGTACTCGCCGGGAGTGGTGGCGCCGATGCACTGAATCTCTCCGCGAGAGAGCGCCGGCTTGAGGATGTTGGCCGCGTCCAGCGAGCCCTCGGCGGAGCCCGCGCCGACCAGCGTGTGCAACTCGTCGATGAAGATGATCGAGTTCTGGTTTTCCATCAGCTCTTTCATGATGGTCTTGAGCCGCTCCTCGAATTGGCCGCGGTACTTGGTTCCGGCGACGATCAGCGAGAGATCCAGGCCGAGCACGCGCTTTTCGGCCAGGAAGCTGGGCACTTCGCCGTCGGCGATGCGCTGCGCGAGGCCCTCGACGATTGCCGTCTTGCCGACGCCCGGCTCGCCGATGAGAACGGGATTGTTCTTGGTGCGGCGGCAGAGGATTTGGATGACGCGCTCCAGTTCGCCGTCGCGGCCGACCAGGGGATCGAGCTGGCCGTCCATCGCCGCCTGGGTGAGGTCGCGGCTGAACTCGGCCAGCAGGCTGGATTCGCGCTGGCGCTGCTGCTGCGGCTGGACCTTTTCCTGGGTAACGCGGCCCAGCTCTTCGCGAATCTGCGCCAGCTTCAGGCCGCGCTCCTGCAAAATCTCCGAGGCGAAGCACTTTTCCTCGCGCAGCAGGCCGAGCAATAAATGCTCCGTCCCGATGTGCTTGTGGCCCAGCCGCTCGGCTTCCTCCGCCGCATAGGCCAGCACCCGCTTGCACTCGTTGGAGAGCGGCAGGTCCACGCTGGTCGAAACCTTTTCGCGGATGGTGGTGTGCGTTTCAATCTGTTTGCGTATCGACTCCACCGAGGCGTGCGAGCGCAGGAAGCGGTTGGTGAGCGCCTTGTCCTCACGCAGCAGGCCCAGCAGCAGATGCTCGGTCTCGATGTAAGGCGAGCCGAACTGGCTGGCCTCGTACCGCGCAAAGAAAATCACGCGCCGCGCCTTTTCCGTATAGCGTTCGAACATAGCGGTCCCCCTGATACTGGCTATCGGCGGGAGCAGCCGTCCGCTTCACTTGCCGGCTTCAGCCCAGCCCGCGCGCCCCGTTTAAACTTCGCCGCCGAGGCCAGTGAATCTGCATTTGGCCCCGAACAGCCCTCTTGGATGGCTCACAGGCGATCTTACACCCATTTTCTCCGGCGATTGCACCGCCAAAGAGAGTTCCATCCATCCCATTTTCAGCCGGAAAGGAATGAAAACCGCATCCTCTTCCAGCCCGCTTACTCCATTAGACTCAACAACCGCCCGCAAAGGCGTAATTTTTTCGCCAAATCTTTACGGCATTTTCATCCGTTTATGGAGTATACGCGGCCAGTCTGCCACTCTCCAGGCGCAAAATGCGGCTACAGCGCGCGGCCAGCTCCATATTGTGCGTCACCAGAATCGAAGTGAGGCCGTGCGTCGCGTGCAGCCGTTCAATCAGGTCGAAGACGCGGCCGGCGGTGGTCTCGTCCAGGTCGCCGGTGGGTTCGTCGGCCAGCAGCAGCCGGGGATGGTTGACCAGCGAGCGCGCCAGCGCCACGCGCTGCTGCTCGCCGCCGCTCAACTCACCCGGCCGATGGTCGCCGCGATCCTCCAGGCCCACCTCGCCGAGCCACTTGGCCGCCGCCGCGAGCGCCTCGGATTTACGCAGGCCGCGAGCCAGCAGAGGCATCGCGACGTTTTCCAGAGCCGTGAACTCCGGCAGCAGGTAATGAAACTGCCAGACGTAGCCGATCTCGCGATTGCGAAAGGCAGCGGCCTCGCGCGGCGAAAGCTGGGCCACGTTGACCGCGACGCAGGTGACCGTTCCGGCGGTGGGCGCGTCCAGCGCGCCCAGAATGTGCAGCAGCGTGCTCTTGCCCGCGCCCGATTGGCCGACGATGGCCACCATCTCGCCGGGCTGAACCTCGAGGTTCAGGCCGCGAAAGAGGGTGAGCGCGCCGCGCGCGGTGGTGTAGGTCTTTTCGAGGTTGCTGAGATGAATGATAGGGGCGCGCGGCTCCGTGGCCCGCGCGGAGCGGGTGGTCTGGGGCGCGGCGGCTGGAGAAGTTTGCGGCATCCGGTTGAGGCTATTTTATCGTGCGGAGCTGTTGATGCCGCGCGGGCCGGGTTTCTTTCGTAATAGTCCCCCTACCGGCTTTTGCCAACCCACGAGGGATGAAACATCTGATTGCCAATGCCGCCGCCAACTCGCCAACTTGCTATGTCCGCAAAGCGGACGCTAACTTGCTGAATTTATTCCAACAATCCTCGTCGCGCATTCCCGCGAATCGTTCCAACCCTGGTCCAACAACATCCCTGTTTCTTACCAGTCCCGCATCGGCTTCCCCGACCTGCCACGCATGAAACTATAGCGCCGGCCTCCCGGCCGGCTGTAGCGTGGACCTCCCGGTCCACGCGTGTTTATTCCTGGCGGAAGCGTTGAATGAGGCAACGTGCATACAATTGTGGTAACATAATTTCGAGGCACAATCATGGCAACTCTGAATGGCAGTGTTCGCTCTGGCGATCGCGTCAAAAATGCCGGGCAGGTGTACCGGGGTAAGCAGACCCGGACGGGCAACTCCTCAGGCTTCCGTTTTGAAAGCGCACTGTTCCGCAGTCATCCGGAGTTCAATGGCGAGGTAAAGGCGCACGTCATCGCGCCCGGACAGATGCTGGTCTCGGCGATAGCTCCGAGCCGCGAAGAGAGCGAAGAGAACGACCCGGTGTTGGAGGCCTTTCTTGCGTTCCTGGCGAAGGACATGGAAGACCATCCTGAGCAGATCAAGCCGCTGAGCGCTGACCTGATGGAACGAATCGAGCGATTGACACAGGGGATGTCGGTAGACCCAGACGAAGACCTCGGCGATGAGGTGCTCATTTAGATGATCGTCAATGGCTGGACGCTTTATGCTCTCCCCAAATTCACCCGTCAACTGGAGCGGCTTGCGGAACAGGTGGAAGCTCTAGCCGCGAAGGATCCAACCAAGTACATGGAACATCCTTCCGCGAAGCTGTTGATTACCATTCGTCGAATCATTTTGGAAATGATTCCCAGAGACCCCAACGCTGCGGAGTTCCGGCAAGGCAACACTTTGGGTGTGAATAACCGCCAATGGTTCCGGGCCAAATTTCATCAGCGCTTCCGGCTCTTCTTTCGCTTTTCCAGCAAAGAAAAGGTCATCATCTACGCCTGGATGAACGATGTACGGACGCTGCGCAAGGCCGGCGCAAAGACCGACCCATACCGCCTCTTCCGCGAGATGCTGGAAGCGGGCGATCCTCCGCCGACGATGGAGGCGTTGCTGGCGCGGGCACGCGAATTGAAAGACTGAGCATGAGCGAATGATTGATCTGGCCCATAAAAAAAACAATGCCGTGCCCCATCTATTTCCGCGTTTTTTGCGGAAATGGGTGGGATACCATGTTGCAGATCAAAAGAAACGGATCAGTAACTTAAGGAGCGGTCTTGCCGGACGGCAGCGCCGCCGGGTTGATCCGGGCGATGCGGCCGTTGGGGCCGACGACGAAGGGTAGCGAGAGAGCATTCCAATTGCCGTCGTCGAGCGGCTGCCAGGTTTTGCCGTCGTCGCGGCTGAGGTCGGAGCCGTTGGTGCCGACCGTGATCCAGGCTTTCAGAGCCTCGGACCATTGCACGGCGGAGCGGAAGCCGTGGGGTGGGGTGGCGGAGGCGGTCCAGTGTCGCCCGCTATCGTCGGACCAAGCGGCGGTGCCTGTTCTCTCATCCGGTTTAGTGTAATCGCCGCCAACTGCGGTCAATTGCCAGTTAGTGAGATAGGCACCTCCTCCGCCTCTGTAAAGAACTTCGGTCATCGGCAGGTGTGAGTTCCGGTAAGCGAGAGAAAAAACTCCTGAGTTCTCGTTCCCACCGGCCAAGGGCACAGGTGTTGTCCATGCCCATGCGAAACCATACGCTTCAGCCCCAGGCTCACCGACATCAGGCAGGACGTTGAACCCTTCAAGGACTCTTGCGCCCCCCTTGCCGCCGATTCCAATCCATCCACTTGTCGAAGTGTCAGGATCTTCACGAGTCGTGGACGGATCCACTTGGGGCGGAATGACAATCGATGAGTTACTAGCTGCAAATGCTGAGCTGCCTGCCTTGCCAGGATCGATCAGATCCGCGTTTCGAATAGGCCAGTGTTCCCAACGGAATCCGCCGTCCCGGGTTTCAAGGGTGAGAAACCGCGCGCTCTTGAGCTTCTCCACCCAGAGCTTTTTGTAGGAGTCCATAAACGCCGGATTGTCACGCGCGAATGGCATTGATCTCACAGGGTCTCCAAGAAGAAGACCATGTCTCCGATCCCAGAACTTTAAGGCGTCGTAGAACCCTTCTGGGTCTGTGTTCTTCAGCAGCAGCGCCCACGTCTTGCATCCATCGGTCGTCTTATACAGTCGGCTCTTTTCGCCAGGCCCGGAGGCCATGACAATTGCCGTCGTCGCATCCCAGGCCTGCACGCCGCGAAAGTCGAGGGTTGCGCCGTCGGTGGCTGCGTCGGGAACGGCACAGGCCGTCCAGTGCGCGCCGCCGTCGATGGTCTTGAGCACCGTTCCGCCCGTCCCGCTGGCCCAGACTACCGTGCTATCGACCGAATCGATCCCGCGCAGGCCGGCGGTGGTGCCCGACTCCTGCGTCTGCCAGAGTTGAGGCGGGGATTGGGCGGCGGCGAAAGCCGAGGCGGCCAGGAGCAGAGTTAGCCGAAGAACTTGCATGGCTTGCAGTATAGTCGCGCGCTTGGCGGCAGCGCCAGATGCGCTTCAGTACGCGATCTTATGGGCCGAAGCGATCCAGGCGGCGAAGCTGGCCCAGGCTTCCTCGCCGAGCAGTTGCGTGGCAGGGAGGAGCTTGCGCTCGGCGGGGTTTTTACGCAGCTCATCGTAGAGGAACGCGTCGTCAAAGCCGGCGCGGGCGGCGTCTTCAGCGCTGGCGCCATAGAAGACGGCTTCCATCCGCGCCCAGTAAGCAGCGGACAGGCACATGGGGCAGGGCTGACAACTGGAGTAAAGCCGGCAGCCGGCCAGCGTGAACACGCCCAGAGCCTTGGCGGCCGCGCGGATGGCGTTCACTTCGGCGTGGGCCGTAGGGTCGTTGGCCACGGTGACGGTGTTCACGCTCTCGGCAATGATGCGGCCGTCGCGCACAATCACCGCGCCAAACGGCCCGCCCGAGCCGGTTTCTACGTTCTCAGTAGCCAGCGCAATGGCGCGGCGCAGGAACTCAGGATTTGCCGGGGCCTGCATGGATTCATGGTACGGCAATGGGTCAGAGAATCGTGAACAGCCGTGAGGCGGCAGACCGAATTTCATACCGATTCAAGGCAGCGAGATTAAACTGGGAGAGTTATGGACTCATTGCCGAAGGAAATAGCAGGGCATTCCGATCACTGGTCTCCTGCCGTGCTTTTGGAGCGAGCGACGACGCTGCGCGAGCTGGCCCGGCAGGGAGACGGCGCGGCCAGCGAGACACTGCGGGAGTATCCGGGGCATTGCGCGATGCTGCTCTTTCGCAGCCGCGACGGCGCGGCCGAGGCGCATGAGAACTTCGCCGACGTCTTCTACGTGCTCGACGGCCATGCAACGCTGGTGACAGGCGGCGCGGTGGCTGGGGGGCCAGCATTGGGCCGGGAGAGATTCGCGGCTCATCGGTAGAGGGCGGCAGAAGGCAGGAGCTGAGGGCGGGCGATGTGGCGCACGTTCCGGCGGGCTTGCCCCATCAGATGCTGCTCCGGGGCGAGCAGACGCTCACGTGCCTGGTGATGAAGGTACGGGAGAATCCGTAAGCCTTGATCCAGAATTATTGCGTTAGCGATAGACTTCGCGCCGATTGCCGATGCGCACGACCAGAATGCGGACCAGCTTGTCTTCGATTTTGGCGATGATTCGGTAGTCGCCGACTCGGTACTTCCAGAGCTCGCCGAACTCCTTGCCCTTGAGCGCTTCGCCGATGCTGCGCGGGTCCTCAAGGAAAGCGATGCGCTGGAAGATGAAGCGGTTGATTCGGCGCACAATCTGTGGATCAAGGCGCTCCAATTCGCGCGCGGCCCGAGGGTCCAGATTAATCGACCATTTCATAACGCTTCATCACTTCTTCCAGAGGAATCGTCTTCACGCGGCCTGCATGGATGTCGGCCAACCGCTGCTCGGCCAGATAAATGTCTTCAAGGTCGTCCAGATGCTCGAGAATCGCCTCGCGCACGTAAAAGCTCTTGGTCCGGCCGGTTTCCTGTGCCAAGGCATCCAGGCGTTTTTCAATCTCTTCGGGCAAGCGAATTGCGAGCATATCGGGTCTCCTGCGGTAATGCTATACAAGTATAGCACTCTTCCTCAAGTGCGGGCAGCACGCTTTTTGCCCGGCAGTTTCAGTGCCTTCAGCACGTCCAGATTCTTCCCGATCAGAGCGCAGCGCTGCTCGACGCAGGCGCGGCTGTGCAGCGGGTCAGCCAGAGTATGCAGCACATAGTCCAGCAGCTTGGGAATCGTGCTCGTGGCTACGTGCAGCCGCGTGTCCGATGAGGCGTAGTAGATCAGCACATCGCCATTCTTGCGCTCGATCCAGCCATTGCTGAAGACCACATTGGAGACATCGCCGACGCGCTCCCCGCCTTCGGGAGCAATGAAGTAACCGGCCGGCTTGTGCGTGACCACCCACGGCCGCTCCAGCTCGCAGAGAAACATATAAAGCACGTAGCGCAGGCCTGCGGCGGTGTTACGGACGCCATGAGCCAGGTGCAGCCAGCCCAGCGGCGTCTTGATGGGCGCGGGACCGAGTCCGTTTTTCACCTCTTGAATGGTATGGTACTCGCGGTTGTCGAGGATGATCTCCTCGTCGATCACGGCCTGCTCGATGCTCGGCGACAACCCCCAGCCGATGCCGCCGCCCTTGCCGGCCTGGATGAAGTCGTCCTGCGGACGAGTGTAGAAGGCATACTTGCCATCGACAAATTCGGGGTGCAGCACCACGTTGCGCTGCTGCGGCGATTTGGATTGGAGATCAGCCAGCCGCTCCCAGGTCTTCAGGTCGCGGGTGCGACTGACGCCGCACTGCGCGACCGCCGAGGAGGTCTCCCACTGCGGCGTTGCGGGGTCTTTCCGCTCGGTGCAGAAGAGGCCGTAGATCCAGCCGTCTTCGTGCTTCACCAGCCGCATGTCGTAAACATTTACGTCCGGATCGGCGGTCTCGGGCATAAGTACCGGGTAATCCCAGAAGCGGAAGTTATCCGTGCCATTCGGACTCTCGGCGACGGCGAAGAAGGATTTGCGGTCCGCGCCTTCGACACGCGCCACCACCAGGAACTTGCCCTTGTGCAGAATCGCGCCGGCATTAAAGGCCGCATTGATTGCCATGCGCTCCATCAGGAAGGGATTGGTCTTCTGGTTGAGGTCGTAGCGCCAGGCGATAGGCGCGTGCGCGGCGGTCAGCACCGGAAACTCGTAGCGGTCATAAATGCCGTTGCCGCCGGATAACTTTGAGTTACGGAGGGTGAGCAGCTTCTCCTGCTGCTTGAATAGGTTTTGAACGCTCTTCTTGAAAGATGCCTGATTCATTTGCTTTCCTCGTAGCCGCAGTTTATGCTATTTTCCGCATCTAGTATCACTTGCAGATCGTCAAGTGAGACAGATTCCAGCTTTTCCGAATGAGCTTCTTTAATGGCTGCGATGGTCTTCTTGTTCGGAATAAGCGGCTCTGATGGAAGCGCCATATCTTGTCCATTTCCGTAAAGTTTGCCTGCCGCTTTCAGCACGTCCAGCCGCTCCATCACCTCAAAGCTGGCGCGGCTGTTGTGATAGGGGCACTTCCATGGGTCCACCTTGTATTGCTCTTGGCTGGGTACTCCCGACTTGGAAACCCGCCAGAACCACTCTCCGTTCTGGTGATCGACAATGTACTTATCGATAAAATTCCAGCTTCGTTCCACGGCAGTTAGAAAGTGCTTCTGGACGGATAACTCATAGGCGTTCAGAAAGCCCACAACGGCCTCGGCCTGCGGCCACCAATGCTTGTCGGTGTCGATGATCCCTGTGGGGTCGGCCTCGTAGAGCAGGCCGCCGTCTATGTCGAGGCCTTGCTCGTAGACGGCTTGCGCCATTTTGATCGAAGTCGAAGTAACACGCTTCCAAAGAATAAAGTCGCCCAGAACCTCGGCGGCCTCACAGAGCAGCCAGCTTCCCTCGATGTCATGGCCGAACGAAATCTTCTCCGAGCGCGGCCGCCACTCGTCATCAAAGAAAAGAATGAAGTGATGAGTTACTGGATTGATGATATGACCAAGAAAGACTTCGATAAGTTCCCGCAGCCTGAGACGGAGGGTTGCGTTCTCGTGGAAGCGCAGCAGCGTGGCGTAGGCCTCCAGCAGATGGAGGTGTGTGTTCATGGACTTCTTCTCGTCCAGGTCCACATCGCTCAGGCGCTGGTCTTGAGCCAGCGACCAGTCTCTCTCGTAAGTCTCGAAGTAACCGCCGTGCGCGGCATCGTGGCCCGCGGCTTCGATCTTCTCGACCAGGCGCAAGGCGCGCGCCAGTATCTCGGCGTCGCCGGTTGCGTGGTAATACTCTGCCAGCGCATAGACAGTAAACGCCTGCCCGTAAATGCGCTTCTTCGTGTCGAGAGGATGGCCCTCATAATCGACCATCCAGTAGAAGCCGCCAAACTCAGCATCCCGGAAGAAACGGACGAGATATTCATAGGCGCGGCGCGCTGTTTCAAGATATACCGGATCGCGATAAGTGCTATAAGCCTTCGAGAAGGTCCACAGAATGCGCGCGTTCAGAATCAGTCCCTTGGCAGCGCGCGGATCGATGGTCAGATCATTCGCGATCTGGCCGCGAAAGCCGCCATACTCTTCGTCGATGGCGTGCTGGAGCCAGAAGGGAAGTATGTTGGAACGTAACTCCGCTTCCACCTTTTGCCGTAACTCTAGCACTGGGATGCTCCTGATGAAAGAAGCCGGTTGAGTTCGTGGTATCCCACCCTAGCCGCAAAAACAACAACGCGGCGAGGGTGGAGCACCCAGATATTACACGATCAATGAAGATTCTCTATGTCAGAATTCCTTTGATCGTAACTTCCTTCCGCCCGTCCGTGGGAGGAGTTACAACATTACCCTCGATCGGCGCGCCGTCCACGGTGAGAGAGATTGCATTGCCCTCGCCCTGGCGCTCGATGGAGATTTTGTAAGTCACTCCACGGAAGATGCGCGTCGCGGTGAATCCGGGCCAGTTTTTGGGAATCACGGGAGCGATCTCGAGCCCGTCGAGCGTGGTGCGGACGCCCAGGATCCATTGCACGATGGCATAGTAGTTCCACGCCGCCGTGCCGGTGAGCCAGGAGTTTTTGGCCTCGCCGAAGGTGGGCGCGTCCTTGCCCGCGATCATCTGCGCGTAGACATAGGGTTCGCAGCGATGCAGGTCGCTGATCGCCTCGCGCGCCGAGGGGTTGATGCGGCTGTAGTAGTCGTGCGCCAGATCGCCATGGCCCAGCCGCGTTTCGCCAATCATGATCCAAGGATTGACGTGGCAGAAGATGCCCGCGTTCTCCTTGTATCCCGGCGGATAAGAGGAAATTTCGCCCATCTCGATGTAATAGTGGGTGTAAGCAGGCTGCTGCACCACGATGCCGTGTTTTGTCGCCAGATGCTCGCCAACCGCGGCCAGTGCGGTGGCGGCCTTGCCGTCTTCCAGACCGATGCCGGCCAGCGTGCAATAGCCGTTGGACTCGATGAAGATCTTGCCTTCCGCGCACTCCTTCGACCCGATCTTACCGCCGAAGTCGTTGTAGGCTCTCAGGAACCACTCGCCGTCCCAGCCATGCTCCAGAATCACCGAGACCATCTTGTCCGCTTCAGCGAGATAGGATGCGGCTTCGGCGGCCAGAGCGCGGCGGGAGGCGATTGCGGCCAGTTCGCGGCCGGCATGGACAAAGAGGCCGGCGATAAAGACCGATTCGGCTACCTTGCCGTCCTTGTTGGTGGTGGTCTGGAAGCTCTGGCCGGGAGTTTCGGAGAAGCAATTCAGGTTGAGGCAGTCGTTCCAGTCGGCGCGCCCGATCAGCGGCAGGCCATGCGGGCCAAGGCGCGACAGCGTGTAATTGAAGCTGCGCTGCAAGTGCTCGTAGAGCGGCTGCTCACTGCCGGGCACGTTGTCGTACTGGACGGGTTCGTCCAAAATGCTCCAGTCGCCGGTCTCCTTCAGGTAGGCCGAAACGCCGATGATGAGCCAGTGCGGATCGTCGTTGAAGCCGCCGCCGATGTCGTTGTTGCCGCGCTTGGTGAGCGGCTGGTACTGGTGATAAGCGCCGCCGGTAGGCAGTTGCGTGGCGGCCAGGTCGAGGATGCGCTCGCGGGCGCGCGCCGGGGCCATGTGCACAAAGCCCAGCAAATCTTGATTGGAATCGCGGAAGCCGAGTCCTCGCCCGATGCCGGATTCATAGAACGACGCCGAGCGCGACATATTGAAGGTCGCCATGCACTGATAGGCATTCCAGATGTTGACCATGCGATTGGTGTGGATGTCGGGCGTCGCGACCTGGAAGACGCCGAGCAGGCTCTCCCAGTACTGGCGCAACTGCTCGAAGGCCGCGTCGGCGTTGGCGGGATCGAGATACTTGGCGATCGTCGGCTTGACCGTCTTCTTGTTGATGGTCTGCGTGCCGGGCGGGTCGAACTTCTCTGCAACCGGATTCTCATGGTAGCCGAGCAGGAAGACGATCTGCTTCGTCTCGCCGGGTTCGAGGTCGAGCTTGACCTGGTGCGCGCCGATGGGCGACCAGCCGTGCGCGATGGAGTTGGTGAGCTGGCCGGCTTCAATGGCGGCCGGCGAATCCCATCCCCGATAGCGGCCCAGGAAGGCCTCGCGCTGGGTATCGAAGCCGGCCAGTGGCTCGGAGCAGGCGAAATAGGCAAAGTGATTGCGCCGCTCGCGGTACTCGGTCTTGTGATAGATCACGCCGTCCTCGACTTCCACCTGTCCGGTGTTGAAGTTGCGCTGGAAGTTGGTGGCGTCGTCCTGAGCGTCCCACAGGCAGAACTCGATCGAGGAGAAGGCGGAGATGGAGGCTTTGACGGCGCGCTTGTTGGTGACGGAGAGCTGCCATATCTCCAGGTTCTCGTCCAGGGGCACGAAGTAGCGGGTGTGGGCCTCGATGCCGGCGTACTCCGAGCCGATGGTGGTGTAGCCCATGCCGTGGCGGCAGGAGTAATCCTTGAGGTCGTGGCGCGTTGGCTGCCAGGAGGGCGACCAGAACTCCCTGGATTCATCGTCGCGCAGGTAGACGTAGCGCCCGCCGAAGTCGAAGGGCACGTTGTTATAGCGATAGCGGGTGAGGCGGCGCAGGCGGGCATCGCGATAGAACGAGTAGCCTCCGGCGGTGTTGGAGATGATGCCAAAATACGCCTGACAGCCCAGGTAATTGATCCACGGCAGGGGTGTATCTGGTTGTGCGATCACGTATTCGCGGTTTTTATCGTCGAAACTTCCGTACTTCATGGTGAATGCTCCTTCAGCCGCGGAGCCGCCGTCTGCCCGGCCCGGGTCCATATAATCCAGTCAAACGTTTTTCCAGAGCGGTTTTCGATACTTTGGAAGACGAAAACGATTATACTTGACCCGGCGCCGTGCCTGGATTTTTCGCGCATGAATGGGACGGGCCTGGTGTTGTGCCGGGTATCGTTGCCAGATTTCAGGCCGATGTGAGAGGATTCCCAAATTGAAATCACTTCTGTCGCAGCCGCGGGGCAAAACCGCAGAAAGGTCTAGTCTCTTGTTCACATCCTTGATTGCCGCGCAGTCGGTTGTATTGCCGATCTCGTTTGCTCTAGCCGTCTTTCTTTCTTTCCCCGCCACCAAGGCTCTAGCCGCTTCCGGGGGTGGAGCAACAGGCAAGGCCGTGGAAACCGCGCAGCTGGCCATCAAGGTGGACCAGGTGGGCTATCCGCTGAATGGCCCCAAGGCGGCGCTGGTCAGCACGCCCGCGACAACCTTTCAAGTGCGGCGCTCCAGCGACAATAAGGTAGTTTTTCGGGGGAAGCTAGAGCCTGGCGAGGCCGACCCTAACTCCGGCGATCAAGTGCAGGCGGCGGATTTTTCCAAGTTCCACAGTCCGGGGAGCTATTACATCGCGGTTCCCGGCGTGGGGCGCAGTTGGAATTTTGATTTGGGCGTAAACGTCTATGAGTACACGTATTATATGGCCATGCGCGGCTTTTACGGGCAGCGCTGTGGAACCGCGGTGGACATGGGCTCGGAGTTCCCCGGCTATGCGCACCCCGCCTGTCACCTGCATGGCGTCTTTCACACCAGTTCGGGATCGACGGGAGAACGCGACAACGTGGGCGGCTGGCACGACGCGGGCGACTATGGCCGCTACGTAGTCACCACCGGCATCAGCGCGGGAACGCTGCTGTGGACCTGGGAGATCTACGGCAAGAAAATCAAGAATATCTCGCTGCGGATTCCCGAGTCAGGCAACGGCACGCCGGATATTTTGAATGAAGCGCGCTGGGGCCTGGAGTGGATGCTGAAGATGCAGGACACCGACGGCGGAGTCTGGCACAAGCAGACCAGCGCAGGCTTTCCCGGCTTTATCGCTCCGGATGCGGATACCGAGCCCAGCAAGGTGATCGGCACGGCCACTGCGCCGTACAAGAGCACCTGCGCGACCGCGGACCTGGCGGCTGTGGCGGCCATCGCGGCGCGGGTTTACCAGCCCTATGATGCGAAGTTTGCCGCGCAGGCTCTGCAAGCGGCGCGGAGCGCCTGGGCGTGGACCGAAAAGTATCCCAATGTTGCCTTCGAGAATCCGCCGGGCATCAGCACCGGCTCCTATGCCGACGCTAATTGCCGGGACGAGCGCCTGTGGGCGGCGGCTGAGCTTTGGCGCACCACCGGCGATGCCGCTTATCAAGACTTCTTCCTCGCAAGTTATGCCGAGTTTCTTCCCGGACTGGATTCTCCGCCCACGGCAACCTGGGCCGATGTGGGGCAGATGGGGCTGTGGAGTTATGCGCTTTCTCCGCGCCGGGGCGCGGACGGCAGGGTGGTCGTGGCGATCAGCGAGCGCACCCTTGCGGCGGCGAGCGCGATTGTCGAGCGCACACGCCGCAATCCCTATCATGTCAGCATGCAAGCCAAGGATTATGTATGGGGTTCCAATGGCGTCGCGGCAGGTCATGGCATGACTCTTCTGATGGCCGATCTTATGCGCAAGAATAAGTCGGACAAGGAGTTTGCGGATGCGGCGCGGGATGACTTGCATTATCTTCTGGGGCGCAACGCGTTTTCGCTTTCGTGGGTAACTCACGTGGGCGAGAACCCCTACCAGCACCCGCATCACCGGCCCAGCGCGGCGCGTCCAGAGATGCCCCCCTGGCCGGGGCTGCTCTCCGGAGGGCCGGACAAGGATCGCCAGGATCAGGTGCTGGCGGCGTTGCCGAAGGATTTGCCCCCAGCCAAGATCTATGCCGATGAATGGGCATCGTATGCAAGCAACGAGATTTGCATCAACTGGCAGGCATCGCTGGTCTTCCTGCTGGCCGGCGAAATGAAATAATGGGCACGCCGGAAAGGAATGCATCTTTGTTCCCACCCTTTTCGCAGAATACGCGAAAAGGATGGGGCACGTAGCCTCAATTTAATCTGGCCGGGGACATGCAATGAGTTATCCATGGATAAGTTGATCTGATAAGTTTTTCGTGGTATGAGAAGCAATCTAAGATATGTTTTCCGCGGAGTGCGGGAGACCATGCCCGCGGGCATTAAGGAGCTAAATGTTGCAACTTCACTTTATTGACATCGCCATCATCGTGGCCTACCTGCTGAGTACGGTATTCATAGGCTACTGGGTTTCAAAACGCGCATCGCACAGCATGCAGAATTACTTTCTCGGCGGCAATGCCATGCCCTGGTATATGCTGGGCATCTCCAACGCCTCGGGAATGTTCGATATCAGCGGCACCATGCTGCTGGTCTCCTGGATGTTTGTCTACGGCCTGAAGAGCGTCTGGATTCCATGGCTCTGGCCGACCTTCAACCAGATCTTCCTGATGGTCTATCTCTCCGCGTGGCTGCGCCGCTCCAAGGTGATGACTGGCGCGGAGTGGATCAAGACGCGCTTCGGCACCGGGATGGGCGCGCAATTCTCGCATATGATCGTTGTGATTTATGCCTTTGTCAGTATCATCGGGTTTTTCAGTTACGCTTTCAAGGGCATCGGCAAGTTTGCCCAGACCTTTCTGCCCTGGCATCTTTCCGCCAATGAATACGCGCTGATTCTTATTGCTATTACCGCTATCTACGTGATCAAGGGCGGCATGATCAGCGTGGTTATCACCGAGGTTGTGCAGTTCTTCATTCTGTCGATCGCATCCTTTGCCGTGGGCATCATCGCCATGCGCAAGGTGGCGCCGGAGATGCTGCACCGGGTGGTGCCCGCCGGCTGGGACAATATCTTCTTCGGATGGCATTTAGGCCTGGACTGGAGCACGCTGCTTCCCGCCGCCACCGAGAAGATTCATCAGGACGGCTATGGCCTCTTCGGCTTCTTCGTGATCATGCTGCTCTTCAAGGGCATTCCGATCTCGGCCGCCGGTCCGGCGCCGAACTACGATATGCAGCGCGTGCTTTCCGCAAAGAATCCGCGCGAGGCCTCGATGATGAGCGCCTGGGTGAACATCGTGCTCACCCCTCCGCGCTACTTTCTGGTCATTGGACTTACCGTGCTGGCCGCCGCCTTCTATGGCCCCAACCTCCGCGCCATGGGAACGAACATGGACTTCGAGCTGGTGCTGCCTTATGCGCTGGGGCGCTTTGTCCCGGTCGGCCTGCTGGGCTTTTTGATCGCCGGCCTGCTGGCGGCTTTCATGTCTAACTTCGCGGCCACCGTCAATGCCGCGCCTCCGTATTTTGTCAATGACATCTACAAGCGCTTCATCAACCCCAACGCCTCTCCCAAGACTTATGTCCGCCTGAGTTATCTGGCCTCCTTTGCGGTGGTGGTGATCGGCGTCCTTATCGGGTGGAACGTGGACTCAGTCAACACGGTGGTGGTTTGGATCGTCTCCGGATTGTGGGGCGGCTACATGGCGTCCAATGTTCTGAAGTGGTACTGGTGGCGATTCAACGGCTGGGGTTACTTCTGGGGCATGGTCACAGGCATTGCCGCCGCGCTGGCGATGCCAAGAATCGTTCCCCTTCTGCCCGCCGTGCAGCACCTTCTGGACACGTATTCGATCAACATGGAAGTCGTGATCATCTTCCCGCTGGTGGCGGGAATTTCGCTGATCGGCTGCCTGCTCGGCACCTATCTTACCAAGCCCGAGTCCGACCAAGTGCTCATGGACTTCTATCGCCGCGTGCGCCCGTGGGGCTTCTGGGGGCCGGTGTTGAAGAAGGTCCTGGCCGAAGATCCCGGCTTCCAGCGCAACACGGACTTCTTCCGCGATATCTTCAATATCGCCGTCGGCATCGTCTGGCAGATCTCCCTGGTGGCGCTGCCCCTGTACATCGTGATTCAGGAGTTTGACCGCGCCGCACTTGCACTGGGCGTGATTCTGGTTACTTCGCTGATTCTCAAGTTCACCTGGTACGACCATTTGAACGAGCGCGAGGTTGAGACCGACAAAGCCGCCTTGAAGAAGGCCACCTAACCAGAAAGGCCGAGTAAGTTGAATCTCCGCGCCGTAACCGTTGATGTACTGGACACGCCTGCGAACCAGGATGCCGTAACTGTCGAGCGCATCTCCTATCATGGCTGGCCCGATTGCTATCTCCTCTCGAACGGATGCGTGGAAGCCGTCGTCGTGCCCGCCATTGGCCGCGTGATGCAGTTGCGCCTCGCAGGTGAGACGGACGGCCCCTTCTGGGAGAATCGGGTCTTGGACGGTCAGATGCACGATGCCTCTGACGAATGGATCAACTTTGGCGGAGACAAGTGCTGGCCTGCGCCGCAATCCGCATGGCCCCGGCAGCAGGGCCGGGAGTGGCCGCCGCCCGTAGCCTTTGATTCGCGGCCCGCGCAGGCCGCGGCTACAGAATTCGGCGTGACGCTGACCTCGCCCGTCGATCCGGGTTTCGGCATCCAGGTAGTGCGCCATGTGGAGTTGGACGCCGGGCAACCTGTCCTGCGCATCCGGACCGAGTATCGCAAGCTCCTTGGCGGCGCTCTCCGGGTTGGCATCTGGACCATAACCCAATTGCGGGAGCCGGAGCGTGTTGCCATCCTCCTCAAAGAAAGTTCGCGGTTTGCGAACGGCTACCTTGGCTTGCTCGCGGCCCAGCCGGCCGAATTAAAGATCGAAGGGCGACTGCTGTGGCTCGGACGCCACACAAGCGAGCAGGTCAAGATCGGAACGGATGGAAGCTGCATGGTTTGCGTGGGAGCCGGTTGCGCGCTGCGCATCGACACGGAAGCCGGGCCGGGAGAGTACCCCGACGGCGGATGCGTCACCGAGATTTACACCAATCCTGACCCTCTTCCATACATCGAATTGGAGGCTTTGGGGCCTTTGCAGGCCATAAACGCCGGCGACCGGATCGAGAGGACCACGGTGTACACGCTGAGGCCCCGGTCAACTTCCGATCCGGAAGACGAAGCGCAAAAAATGCTCATTTCCTTGTGAAAAACGCGCCTGAATCGCTCTGGATGGAGTTGACTATCTTATTGATATATAGGATGTTATGAAATCACACAAAGTTTTTTTTGCTGGCACGTAAAAACACACTTGACAACAGGATGCTGATTGGCGTGTAATGGCCCCGGCTCGCGAATAGCGGTTTTTCTCGACGTGTGCTTAATCGTTTGATTACCGTAATTCAAGCGATTAAGCGGAAATTTCCAAAATACGGAGAAAGGCGATTTTTCCTCTTCCATTTAACGGAGAAAATCGCAGCTTTCCGGCGTCATTTCGGGAGTTTTTCAGAGCAGTGCAGAGAGTCGTGAAACGGCGTTTTGTGAGTCATTTTTTACCGGCTTCATTCCAGATAGCTGATGGAGCACTGAACGAAGTACGCAATTTCAACTGAAAACAAACTTGAAAAGGAAGGTCACATGAGACAAGCGAGATACAGGTTCCTTCTGTTGCCGCTGATTTTCGTCCTGGCGTGCGTGGGAGCATTTGCGCAGGCCAACTCTGATCTCACCGGCATCGTCACAGACCAGACGGGAGCAGTCGTCGCAGGCGCGTCGATCACGCTCACCGATCAGGCTACCGGCGCTGAACACGCCACCAACAGCAGCGGCACCGGCTTGTATGAAATCGCCGGTTTGAACCCCGGCAACTACAACCTGAAGGTTTCTGCCAAGAACTTCCAGACCTTCGCGCAGAACGGAATCGTGATCAACGTTTCCGCAACCTTCCGCGTTGACGTCAAGCTGACCGTCGGCGCCGAAAGCCAGACGATTACCGTCTCGGCCGACGCCCTGGCTGTGCAGGCTGACTCCAACGTGGTCAGCACCCTGATCAGCTCCGAAGAGATCAGCGAAATCGCCACCGAGAACCGCAACTTCGCGGCTCTGGCTGCTCTGGGCATGGGCGTTAGCTCGAACCTGCCGGACAACAACACTCCCGCGGCGTTCTCTTCCAACTTCACCATCAGCTTCAACGGTCTGCGCCAGAGCCACAATATCTGGCTGATCGACGGCGGCGAGTCGTCTGACCGCGGCGGCGCCGGCGGCATGCAGATTCAGCCTTCGCAGGACGCCATCGCCGAGTTCCAGGTGATGAGTTCGAACTATCCTCCCGATTATGGTATCTCCTCCGGCGCCACCATCAGCCTTTCGCTGAAGTCCGGCACGAAGAAGTTCCATGGCGGGGCATGGGAAGAAAACCGCGCCACCGCCTATGACGCCAACTCCTACTTCCACAAGCTGGCGACCCCGTTTGTCAAGAGAGACACGGTGCATTACAACATCTATGGCTTCAATATCGGCGGCCCGCTCTACATTCCTCACAGCTACAACTCCAACAAGCAGAAGACCTTCTTCTTCTGGAACGAGGAATGGCGCAAGACCTCCAGCACCGCCGGCAGCAATAACCCCACGATCGATCCGGCCGATCTTCCGAAGGCAGGCGTGGATCTCGCCTATGTGGCGCCTCTGTTTGCCCCGAAAACTCAACTTGTGGTGCCGAACGTTCCAGGCGGGACATCCTCTTATTACTACACTCTCGCCTTGAAGGGCCTGGGCCTGACCCCTGGGGAGTGCTTCGGTGGAGGTACATTGAACGCAGATGGCACGTGCACCGCCGCGCCGGTCATCCCGCATCAACTGTACGATATCAGCGTTGGCGCAGGCGGTGCCATCGTGAACAACGGCAATGCGATCACCTACCTCAACGCGGGCATTCTTCCTCCGCCGAACGTAGCCGGCCAGGACAGAAACATCGCCAGCGTTCCGTTGCCGTTAACGGACCGCGACGACATCGTCCGCATCGATCACAACATCACCGACAAGTGGGCCATCCTCGGCCATTACATCGGCGATTTGCAGAATCAGGCCGAAGGCGCCCCGGAACTGGGCTGGTGCTGGTGCAATTACAACACCCTTACCGACACTCTGAAATCTCCGGCTCACTCCGCCGCCATCAAAGTGAGCGGCACCATCTCGCCCAACCTGCTGTTGGAAGCCAGCATCAACTATGACGGCAACGCTGCCATCATCACACCCAGCGCGAACACCTTCCTGCCAGCCAGCTGGAACGTCCAGCCCGTTGTCCCGGCCTATGCCGTCCAGCGGAAAATCTGGCCTGGCATCACCGGCTACGGCGGACCCTACGGAACGGCTGAAGACACGGCCACCGAGCCCTATCACAACGCGGCCCAGGACTATTCGCCCAAGATGGACATCTCGTACTCGGTGGGACAGCACGCCTTCAAGTTCGGCGTCAGCTACAACCGCTACACCAAGAACCAGATGCTCTATGGCGACGCACAGGGCAGCTACGGCTTCAACGCGATGTCGCACGACGGCCTCATGGATATGCTGATGGGCCTGGCCGGCCAATACAACCAGAACCTGGGCGCGCCCATTCGGCACTACGCCAACCAGACTCCTTCGGCTTATGCGATGGACAACTGGCACGTAACCCCGCGCCTGTCCTTGCAGCTCGGCTTCCGCTATGACGCCCTGCCGCATGCCTGGGAGCGCCAGAACCTCCTTGGCAACTTTAATCCGGATGCCTATAAGCCCAATGCGCTGCCCGTTTGGCAGGCCAGCGGCGCCATCGACCCGTCCAGCCCGCAGCTGTACACCTACCTGGGCATTCCCTCCTACATCAACGGCATGGAGATTGCCGGCCAGAATCATATCGCGCCGGGCGTGGTCAACAACGACTACGAGACGCTGCAACCCCGCATCGGATTCTCCGAGGATTTGTTCGGCAACGGCAAGACCGTTCTCCGCGGCGGCTTTGGAACCTTCTACGAGCGTATACAGGGCAACGACATCTTCGGTGTCGCCACCAGCGCGCCCTTCGATCCTGCGCTCCAGGTCAACAACATCTTCTTCAGCCAACCGGGAACGAACTGGGGCACCGGCGCTGTAACCGCGCCGACGTCTCTGATCTTTGCCGGCGGCGCAAACAACCTCGCCAAGACATACAAAGCGCCCGGCGCGGCCATGTTCAGCATCGGTGTGCAGCGTGAAGTGGCTCCCTCGCTCATCTGGGTTATCCAGTACGTCGGCAACATCGCATGGCACCAGAACGTCGGCAACAACATCAACAACATGTCGCCCGCCATTACCAAGCAGAACATCGGCGCGCCAGGGACAGTCAACATGCAAGATCCTCGCTGCACCTCCGGTGACGGCAGCGGCAATTACACCACGAACGGTCTGCCGGCCGATAACGATAAGCCGGGCCATGTGGGAACTAACCCCTCGCCTAATGAACATTGCGGCAGCTTCAATAACTGGGGCGGCTTCAACGCCTTCCGTCAGTTCCAGGGCTACACCGGCATCGACGAGGATATCAACCAAACCAACGGCAACTACAACGGCTTCCAGACCGGCCTTCGCGCCCAGAACAAGTGGGGCCTAAGCGGCGAAATCGATTACACGTACTCGCATGAAATCGATGTCAACTCTTACGACAACGGCGGCGGCGTTAATCTGAGCAACCCCTGGTTCTTCAAGTATGACAAGGGATCGGGCGCGCTCGATCGCCGTAACATCCTCAGCGCCAACTACGTCTACAAGCTCCCCATCTTCAACAAGAGCGCCGGCCTTCTCAAGTCCACGCTCGGCGGATGGGAGATTGCAGGCACCATCATCGATCAGTCCGGCTTGCCTGTAGCGCCGGGCGACGGCGCAGTTGACGATCCAGTCGGCCTGGGCGGCGCTTACACCTCTCGTCCGAATCGCATGGCTGGCGATATCAGCTACAAGAAGACGCGCACGAGTTGGTTCAACACCGACAATTTCTACGCTCCGACTCCTGCCTATAACGGTGGACTCAACCTGGGCTTCGGCAACGCTGGCAAGGATGCGCTCGTCGGACCCGGCCGTGTCAACTTCACAACGTCTCTCTACAAGACGTTCCAGATTTACGATACGGCTAGCCTCACGCTTCGCTTTGAATCGTTCAACACGTTTAACCACACCGAATGGAACGGCATCAACGCGGGCATGAGCTGCGCTCCGGGCACGGGCCAGGTTTGGACACGTCCATGCTCGGATCAGAGCAACTACGGCCAGGTTACCGGCACGTGGGATCCCCGCAACCTCGAACTTGGTGCCAAGTTCGTCTTCTAACCTCAACCCTCTACCGGGGCGCGGCAGGCAACCCCTGCCGCGCCCCTTTTCTTCAAGCGCCGGCAAATTGCTACTATCAATTGGATTAAACTAGGTGCAAAAGTGAGACCCACGCTGCAACGTAGAATCTGCCTCGCCCTCGCGATAACGCTGGTCTTGGCCGCGGCCCACTCGACAGGGCAGCCCGCCGGCGACGCTGCGAGCCAGCGGCAGACGGCGTTGGCCATGGAGCAGCAAGGCAAGAATGCCGAGGCGGAGGCCGCATGGCGCCTCTACCTGAAGGCTTATCCCTCGAACCCGGAGCCTTACGCTCACTTGGGTCTGCTGGAAGCGCGCCAGGAACACTATGCGGAGGCGGCGCCGCTTTATCGCAAGGCGTTGGCGCTGAATCCCGCGATTCCCGGCCTGCAATTAAATCTTGGCCTTGCGCTCTTCAAGGGCGGCGAACTGAAGCAGGCCATTGTGGAATTCAAATCGCTGCTCAAAAGCCAGGGACCGGCTTCCGCCGAGGGACAGCGCCTGACGATCCTCATCGGGATGGCCTACTATGGGCTGGCCGAATACGCCGAGGCGGTTCCATATCTTCAGCAGGCTGCCGCGCGCGACACGCCGAATCTCCCCTTGCGGCTGGCCCTGGCGCACAGTTGCCTGTGGTCCAGGCAGTACCAGTGCGTGGTGAAGACCAATCATGAGATTCTGTCGCTGAATGCGGAGTCCGCCGAGGCTGATATGCTGGTCGGCGACGCGCTGGACGAAATGAAAGACAGAAACGGCGCGATTGCGCAGTTTCGCGCCGCATTGAAGGTCAATCCCAAGACGCCCGACGCGCACTTCAGCCTGGGCTATGTGCTGTGGATCCTCAAGCAATACCCCGAGGCGGCGAGCGAGTTTCAGGCCGAGTTGGACAACAACCCGAATCACGCCCAGGCCATGACCTATCTGGCCGACGTGGACCTGCAACTGGGCCATCCTGAAGTCGCCCTTCCGTTGCTGGAGAAGGCCGCAAAACTCGACTCTGAACTGGCTCTCGCTCATCTCGACCTGGGCATACTCTATGCCAGCGCGGGCCGCCAGGACGATGCTCTGCGGGAGATGAAGGAAGCCGAGCGGCTGGCCCCGGAGGAAGTGGACGTTCACTGGCGGCTGGGACGGCTCTACCGGACGATGGGCAGGAAAGACGAAGCCAAGGCGGAGTTCGAAAAAGCCAACCAGGTCAACAAGGCGGCCGATCAAGCGCTCTTCGACAGAATCAATAGCGAGCACGCCCGGCCGCCCCAGGTGCAGCCCCCGGCGCCGGAGTCGCCGGAAAAGTAAGCGATGGAAGTGATGCGCTGCGGAGTGCGGGGGATTTGATAGTTTCTTTGGTGTTTATGTAAGAGGATTGTATGGCCAGACGTACGAAATCAGCGGTCAATCCGCAACCCGCGCGGCCCGTCGGACTGCGTTCTCTGGGCGAGTATCTGAATCTCTCTCCAGCCACCATTTCGCTGGTGCTGAATAACGCTCCCGGCGTGCGCTCGATTCCCCAGGAGACCAGGGACCGGGTGACCGAGGCGGCCGCGAAATTCGACTATCGGCCCAGCTTCTACGCGCGCTCGCTGCGCAAGCGCCAGACCTTCACCGTCGGCGTGCTGGTGCCCGACCTGAACGACCACTATGCCGCGCAGGTGATCGCGGGAGTCGAGGAGTTCCTGGTCGAGAAAGGTTACTTCTATTTCACCGCCAGCCATCGCGGCAAGCCAGAGCTGCTGGAGGAGTACGCCAGTCTGCTCATGGACCGCTCCGTGGAAGGGTTTATCCTGATCGACACCGTGCTGGAGCACAGCATGAAGCTGCCCGTCGTGGCGGTCGCGGGCCATCGCCGGATCAAGGGTGTGACGAACGTAGTTCTCGATCACTGCCGCGCCGCGGAGCTGGCCCTGCGCCACCTCTACGATTTGGGGCACCGCAAAATCGCCTTCATCCGCGGCGGCAGCCATAGCGCCGACGCCGACGAACGCTGGCAATGCCTGATGAATGTGGCCAGGGAATTGAAGATCGCGCCTCCGCCGGAGTTGGCCGTGCAGATCCAGTTGCGCGTTTCCACTCCGGAGCTGGGATATGGACCGGCCCAGGAACTCCTCAGCCGCGGCGGAGAATTCACGTCCATAGTCTGCTACAACGATGAGGCCGCCATCGGAGCGATCCGCGCCTGCAAGGATCATGGCCTGCGGGTGCCGGAGGATGTCTCGGTGATGGGCTTCGACGATATCCGCAGCGCGGCCTTCTACAATCCCAGCCTGACCACCATTCGTCAGCCTCTCAACCAGATGGGAATCATGGCCGCGCGCATCCTCTTGCAGCGGATTCGCGCCCAGGAGGCCGTTCCGGATACGGTGCCCATCCTGCCCGAACTGGTGATTCGCGAGTCGACCGCCGCGCCCCATTCCCAGCGCGCCCGCGGGAAGCAGAGCTGAGTCAGCTACGCTAGCGGGCAAGAATCTCTGGGATAACCAGCGCTTCTTGCCCGCTCTCGTGGCCTCTCACTTGGTCAGCGCATCAGCCGCATTCGCCGCCAGAATCCAATCGCTGGTGACGCTGACAGTGTATTCGTTCTCAAACCAAAGGAAGCCGAAGTCGTCGATGCACTCCGGGAAATCCGGCTTGATCACGATATAGCCCGGAATCATGCCTCCGGGAATGAAGGTTCCATCGGCGCGGTTGTTTCCGTAGGCTTTCAACTTGGAAACCGTCCCGACCGAAGAGATATACGAGGTGCTCGACCCCGGATGCGTGCCCAGCAGATAGTTGGCCGCACGCAGCGTATACTCCGGACCCACAATCTGCGGGAATGCCTTGTGCAGGAAGTACATCCGCGAGCCAAATGTGGCCACTTGGCTGGATCCGCCCCAGGTGCCAAGGCTGGGCGGAACTCCGAAGGGAGTCTTGGCCATATCGGCATCCACTTCTGCCTTGTAGGCTTTGACCACCTCTTCCAACTGCTGCTTGAAATCCGCATCCATGTACGGAAGAGCCAGAACGGCCATCCAGCCGCCGAACGCGAAGTTCTTGCGCACGGTGGGGAAGAGTTCCCGGACCCGCGTTTTGTACGGCTCGCCGCCCTCGGTGGCGATCAATAACTGTATAGCGGCCCTCCACTCGCCGATCGCGCCTATACCGCGAGGTCCGTAGAAAGAACCCTGGGTGGGCGTCGGATGAGCGTGCTCCTCATCCCACAACTTGACGGCGGTCTCCAGGCACTCTTTGGCGAGGGGGTCGTCCCATCCTTTCAACGCCGTGGATGCGGAGGCCAGCACCGCTGCCGCGCCGTATTGCAGGAACGGCATCTTGGTGGTGAAGGCCCAGCGGTCATCCGGCTTGCCGGAGTAATTGCCGTCGATCTCGTTGGGACCGAGCTTGTCGGAATAGATGCGCTCATCAGTAATGGAGGCGGCATCGCCCAGGTGCGTATACCCGCGCAGAGTGGGCTCGATCATGCCCATGAATGGGTGTCCGACGGCCTTGTACTGAGCCAGCACCTGCAGAACGCCGTGCTTGACCTGCTGCACGGCGTCGGGAACGCCGTCCGGTCGATGCATTTCGACCGTACGTGCAGTCTCGTCCACCGAGAGTTCGTCCCACTTCAGGCCGAACTCTTTGTAGGCCAGGGAGAGGTTCTCAATGACCGCGTATTGGCTGGGGGCAACGTTGTCGTAATCGCCGGCGTCGAACCAGCCGCCCACATTCAATCCGGGAATGTGTTCGCCCGGCTTGTAGGGCGAATCGAGGTTTGGGCCCGTCGAGTAGCCGTCGAAATGCTGGGTATTCGGCGGCGCCTGGCGGGCATCGTCCATGTGCGAGACGCCGTGCCACAGCCGGTAGCCCTCGCGCACCGAGACGTGGTCCATCTCGACGGCCAGAAACCCATCCAGGCTGGATTGCCAGCTCCGGCTGTACACGTCCCTGCCGATGGGGAAAAGATCGGTGCGCTGGCCTGCGTACTCGATCGCATACAGGCCGGGCTCGTTCACCGTGGAGAAATCGAAGTTCGCATAGTGGTAGCGCAGCCACGGCGTAGGTGCGCTGATCGGCCCCTCGAAGACCTGCTTGTACGTGCCGTCCGCGCCCAGGCGTACCAACTTCGCCGTCTTCGGCGCATCGTAATTCGGATCGAGCTCGATCACCGCAACCTTCGGGAAGTTGGGAGCGTAGCCGGCCTGGCTGTGCGCGACCATCGGCGGCCGCGTCCAATTCGGGATCAGGTCCGGATGAATATGCCAGACGACCGCGCCCGCGGTTTTACCGGATGGAATCAGCGAACGCAGCACGAACCAGCCATTCTGCGCGCGGTTGCGGCCGTCGTACAGCGAGACGGGAGCGGTCTCGGAGCTGACATTGACGCGGTAGAGCGGGTTCTCCGCCGCCAGCGTAATGCTGCCTCCAGTGACCAGCGGAAGCGGCTGCGTGTAGCCCTTCGCCTGGTCCCATTCATCCTGGTAGGGCAGCTTCTTCGGATCGTCGGCCGGCGGCAGCACCTGTTGCATCGGGTCCTGCGGACTGCGCGGAATCACGCCGAATTGCTTGCCGTCCACTGCATAACTCTTTCCCGTGTAGATCGACGGCAGGAACTCCAGATTGAAGCCCGCGCGCCCAGCCAGCTTCTCCGGCAGAGGCTTGTCCAGGTTGACGCTCACCCGCACGCCGCCCGGCTCGGCGGTCACCTCCAGTGTGTAGTCCATCTTGTAGGCAGGAAAGGAGAGATCGGCCGTGAGGCGATTGTGCTCCTTGTCGGCGCTGTGCCCCTTGAGCTTGGCCACCAGATCCCACTGCTCCGGCGTGGGCATCAGGCGCACGTCGCCGTTGGTGGCGATGCGCTGGCCGTGCAGGATCATCTGCATCGCGGCGTTCTTCTCATCGACAAAGACCGGGTGATAGGTGTTCTGATAGAGCATCACGCTGAAGCCCTGCATATCCAGATAGCCGCTATCGGTCACCTTCATCTGAGCGCCGGCGAAGGACGCGGGCGGGGCAGCGAATAAGGCGGAAAGCAGGATTGCCTGCGGCAATGCTGCGATTGAACGAGGGAACATAGAAGTGGGTATCCAATCTTTGTTGTGTTGCGAACTTGTGGTTGCATTTGCACGCGCAAATCCGGGAGCGATTGCGCGCGACGGCGAATGATTCTCCATTGAGAAAGACGGACGGACGATTTTTATAGTTTCGATCGAGTGGAAAGATGCGCCACCTTTGGTAATGGAACGCCGGCCTCCCGGCCGGCTGTAACGTGGGCCTCCTGGCCCACGTTCGCTCATTCGATAGAACATCTTCGTCCGGTCACGGACACTGGCTACTTCTGGATTCGGCTCACATCGCGCACCGCGCCGCGCGCCGCGCTGGTGGTCATCGCGGCATAGGCCTGCAACGCCTGCGAAACCTTGCGGTTGCGCGTGGCGGGCTTCCATGCGGCTGCGCCCTTGGCCTCCGCGGCCTTGCGCCGGGCTTGTAGTTGCTCGTCCGAGAGAGCTACGCGCAGCACGCGCTTGGGAATGTCGATCTCGATGGTGTCGCCTTCCTCGACCAGCGCCAGTGAGCCGCCATCGGCTGCCTCCGGCGAAATATGCCCGATACAGAGTCCGGAGGATCCGCCGGAGAAGCGCCCGTCGGTAATCAGGGCACAGGCCTTTCCCAACCCCTTCGACTTCAGATAGCTGGTCGGATAGAGCATCTCCTGCATCCCCGGACCGCCCCTTGGCCCTTCGTAGCGAATCAGCACCACATCGCCGGGAACGACCTTGTCGCCCAGAATCGCCTCCACCGCCGAGTCCTGGCTCTCGAAGATCCGCGCCGGCCCCGTGAAGGTCAGGTGCGCCGGATCGACGCCCGCTGTCTTCACAATGCAGCCCTCCTCTGCGATATTGCCGAAGAGAACCGCCAGCCCCCCATCCTTGCTGAAGGCGTGCTCCAGATCGCGGATCACGCCGTTGGCGCGGTCCAGGTCCAGCTCGTCATAACGATTACTTTGGCTGAAGGCTTCCGTCGTGCGCACGCCGCCCGGAGCGGCGCGATAGAACTCGGCAATCGCCGCCGTTGGCGCGCCTTTCACATCCAGCTTGTCGATGGCTTCGCCCATGGTCGCCGCATGAACGGTGTGCGCCGAGCGATGCAGTAGTCCGGCGCGATCCAGCTCGGCAAGAATGGCGAAGATTCCGCCGGCGCGATGCACATCTTCCAGATGCACGCTGGGCGCGGAAGGGGCCACCTTGCAAAGATTGGGAACGCGGCGCGAGAGGCGGTCGATGTCGGCCATCGTGAAGGGCGTCTCGCCCTCCTGCGCCACCGCCAGCAGATGCAGAACCGTATTCGTCGAGCCGCCCATCGCGATGTCCAGCGTCATGGCATTCTCGAAGGCCTCAAAGCTCGCAATTGATCGCGGCAGCACGCTTTCGTCGCCCTGTTCGTAGTAGCGCTTGGCCAGATCGACGATGGTCCGCCCCGCCCGCAGGAAGATTTCCTTGCGGTCGCTGTGGGTGGCCAGCACGGAGCCGTTTCCCGGCAGCCCCAGGCCCAAAGCCTCGACCAGGCAGTTCATCGAATTCGCGGTGAACATTCCCGAGCACGAGCCGCAGGTAGGGCAGGCCGAGCGCTCGTATTCCTCCACGTCCGCGTCGCTCACCTTGGGATCGCCGGCCACGATCATCGCGTCGATCAGGTCCACGGCCTTGACGATATTGTTGCTCAGCTTGACCTTGCCCGCTTCCATCGGCCCGCCGGAGACGAAGACCACGGGGATGTTCAGGCGCATCGAGGCCATCAGCATTCCCGGCGTGATCTTGTCGCAGTTGGAGATGCACACCAGCGCATCGGCGCAATGGGCATTGACCATGTACTCAACCGAATCGGCGATCAGCTCGCGCGAGGGCAGGCTGTAGAGCATTCCGTCGTGGCCCATGGCGATGCCGTCATCAATCGCAATGGTGTTGAACTCCTTGGCCACGCCTCCCGCGCGCTCGATCTCCCGTGCGACCAGCTGGCCCAGGTCCTTCAGATGGACGTGGCCGGGAACAAACTGAGTGAAGGAGTTGGCAACGGCGATGATGGGCTTGCCGAAGTCGCCGTCCTGCATCCCGGTGGCGCGCCAAAGGCTGCGCGCTCCGGCCATATTGCGTCCATGCGTCGAGGTTCGTGAGCGATAAACTGGCATGACCGCATTTTACCGCCTGCGGCGCCGGTCCTGCTTAAAGTTAACCGATGGGTGGCCCAGGTCTCGATATTGAGACCTGGGAAACGAAGAACCTCAATCCGCCGCTTCTCGTTTTCTATGGATCGGATAAGTAGCTTTGGATGTAGGATGAAGCCATGCCAAAAGGGCTTGTTCGTTACCAGCAATGCGGTTGCTTCCACTTCATCACCTTCGGCTGCTATCACCGATTGGAACACCTCGGCACAGCGTCGGCGCGTGAACTTTTCGAACGTTCGCTTGAAGCCATGCGTCTCTGCTACGACTTTATCGTTTCCGGCTACGTGGTTATGCCAGATCACGTTCATCTACTGGTCAGCGAGCCGAAAAAGGCTCTGCTTCCCAAGGCGATTCAAGCATTGAAGCTATCGGTTTCCGTGCAAAGCAAGCAGAAACCATTCTGGCAGCCGCGTTACTATGATTTCAACGTGCACAATGAAGAGAAGCGCGTCGAGAAGCTGCACTATATGCATCGCAATCCAGTCCAGCGCAATTTAGTCGAGAAGCCCGAAGAGTGGAAATGGTCCAGCTTCCGGTATTACGCGACGGGAGAGATCGGGACCGTTGAAATCGAGTCTTTCTGGACCGGGGCGCGAAGAGATGGGCTACTCGATCCCAGGTCTCAAAGTCGAGACCTGGGCCACCCATTCATCGTGGTAGATTGAGATTTGGGCCACCCGCCTAACTAATGAGATGGGCGCAAGTAATCTTCGTGACATTAGGCACGACAATTGGAGGGTAAAACGAGATGTATAGCATCAAGGTGTTTAATAGGGTGATAGGCCTTCTTGTTTGTAAGATGGTAGGCCTCAGCGCTCAACTTGGTAGACCCCAACCAAGGATAGCATCGGGCAGAGTGAGATATGTGCGTTGAATTCTCTGCGCCGCTACGTTCAGCTACGTTTAAGCAATGCTGACTGGAAGGACTACTCAAAGTATATAACTTGGCCGGACGAGCCAAGCTGGGATTGCAACTGGGTTGCTCTCCAGTATACGGTTGGGATAGCAACAAATGAAAAGGAGGGTGTTACTGTGCCTGTAACCTACAAACGCCTGGGGTTATTCTGCTATGATTTCGATTTCAAGGCGAACTTAAATACGGTGACAGTCAACTACAAGCTTGTGAGAGATACAAGTGGATGGAAAGTTGACGCCCCAATACCCGATTATCCGGATATTAGTGTAGATGTTCTACTAGCATCGTTGCAGGCTTCGGCTAAAGATGTACGGGAATCAAAAGAAAGACGGGGACAGTTTAGCATCACAGCTCAAAGAATTGCGGCTGCTATTTCTCCGGCAAATAGCAAGTGATTTCTTTCCGATTGTGTCATACGGGGCGGGCGGGTGACCCCGATCTGCCCAATAAAGCTGGGTGGCCCAGGTCTCGATTTTGAGACCTGGGAGACCACCACCGTGACAAATCCCTCACCGGAAGAAGCTGAAGCCCTTCTTTTTTACCTTTTCCGGGACGGCGGGCTGGCCGCTCACGGATCGGGTCATCTCTCTGATTGCGCATGAGATGGGCGAGTCGTCCTCCATCAGCGAGACCGCGGTGTTCTGCATCCGCCTCACCGCCATATAGTTGTTGGGAATCTTCCACTCCGCCTGCCGGGTGAGAGCCTTGGTAACCTGCGCCTCGTCGATCTCCAGGGAGCGCGGGTCGTAGCGGTTGATGACGATTTCCAGTTTCGGACAGCCTTCACCGGAGAGCTTTGTAATCAGTCGGTTAGAGTTGCGCAGTTCGGAGATGCCGACCTGCGTGACCAGGTAGATGGTAGCGGATTCATCGAAGAGATGCGTATGCTGCAGGTCGAGCCTCGATCCGGCGTCAACCACCACATAATCGAAATCCTGGCAGGCGACTTCCAGCAGCTTATCGACTGCGTCATCAGAGGTTTGCACGGTAATCAATTCCGTGGGCGCGGCCAGCACGAATAGCCCGGAACTGTGCCGCACCAGCATACTCGAAAGTAAATTTGCATCCAGCCGGCTGAAATTCTGCAGCGCATTCAAGGTAGAGTATTCCGCTTTGATGCCAAGGCTGATGGCCGCGTCTCCCAGCGGGAGATTAAGGTCGATAAGCAAGGTCTTTTGCCGGGAATCCTCGGCCAGCGAGACCGCATAATTGCAGGCCAGCGTGGTCACTCCGGCGCCGCCTTTGGCGCTCAGGAAGACCAGCAGCCTGCCGCCGGTCTTTTTCGGGGCGCGAACCACCGCGCGCAGAGCCGAGGCGCGAACCAGCGCGTCGGCCATCTCGCCGGGGCAGAAGGGCATAATGAGATATTCGCGGGCGCCGGCGCGCATGCAGCGAACCAGCAGATCCGGATCGGCCTGCGCAGAATAGACGATGGGTGTGGCCCTGCCATGGAGGCTGATGCCATCCAGCAATTCAATGGCGTACTCCGAGCTGCTGTCCAGGTCGATGAGAACCACGTCATAGTCAGCCCCCAGCATCCGTGAAACATTTTCAATGTCGGGAGGGAAGGAGATGAACTCCCGAATCTGGATGCCCGGACATTCGCCCAGAGCGATGGTGGCTGCGTTACGTCGCTGCTCGTCCGGGCTGATCACCGCAACGGTCATGGCGCCTGAGCTAAGGGAAGGCGTATCGTAGATTTGGATCGCTGTTGACATGGCGAATTTGCTGCTCCCAATTGCGTGTTACAGTTGCGCATTGCACTTCAACGGGTTCAAGTGCCTTCAGGTTGTCGTTTGAGCCTGCGCTCATGCAGGAGGCAGGACGGTCCCCTTGCCCTCGGAACCCAAGGCGGCATTGCGGCAGGTTCTCGAATACTTAAAATCTGCTCATGTTGGTTATCGGCGGCGGGGTAAACTGCATGAGTATTCTTTGATAATTAGAGCTGGACCTCCGGAAGCCGTGCTCCTCCTCGAAGCCCCTTCCCTTCGGTTCTTCCCCTTTCTTCCACCTCTCACAAACGAAAATGCGTTTCAGTACTTGACATGGCGTCCCAATCTCCGCAGACTGGAAGTGAGTCATTTTGCGAAATTAGGGACCATCATGCGAGACGAAGCCCCGCAAGGCACCTACAAAGTTCAGGCCCTCGACCGCGCCTTTGCCGTTCTGGATCTGCTGGGAGAGAGCGATACGCCGCTGGGATTGGCACAGGTTGCCTTGTCCCTGCAATTGCACAAAAGCACCGCGCACCGCTTCCTGATGGTTCTGGAGCGTCACCGCATGGTGGAGCGCACCGCCGGCGGCAAGTTTCGCCTGGGGCTGAAGCTCTTTGATTTAGGCAATCGCGCCATCGAGCAATATGACCTGCGTGAGCGTGCGCACCCGCACCTCAGGCGCCTGGTGGCCGAGACCGAAGAGACGGCCCACCTGTGCATTCTGGAAGGCGCGCACGTGATCTACATCGACAAGATCGAGCCGGCCCGCTCGGTGCGCATGATCACCCGCATCGGCGCCAGCAACCCGGTGCATTGCACCTCGGTGGGCAAGGCGATGCTGGCCTTCCTGCCCGAGGAGCGCCTGAACGAGGTGCTGCGCCGCACCCGATTCGAACGCTTTACGCCGCGCACCATCGTCACGCCCGAAGCTCTGCGCACGGAGATCGAGAAGACACGCCGCCGCGGCTATGCCGTGGACGACGAAGAGTTCGAGGAAGGCCTGCGCTGCATCGCCGTGCCGGTGCTGGATGCGCAGCGGCTGCCGGTGGCGGCGGTGAGCGTCTCCGGGCCGTCCTTCCGGGTGACTGCGCAGAAGCTGCCTTCCATCGCCACTCACCTGCTGCAATGCGTGCGGGGAATCTCCGTGGATATGGGCTTCATTGCCAGTGGCCGCGGCCAGCGCGCCGTATGACCGGCCCAGGAGCTGCCTTCCAACTTGATCCAGAGCAATTTCAGGGTTAATGTTGCATAGCAAAGATTCTTGCAGGTGGCTTATTCTTGAGGAATCATCCACTTGAGTTCGTAGACTTCCACGACTGCAACCCTGAAATTGCTGTAACCGCGGCTCACCCAGGCCCCGCCCTTTCTGATACACTCATTCTTGTTGCTGAAGCAGGAATCGCTTCCCGCTCGCCTGGGTGAGGGCGCGGTTGAAGGCAAGCTTCATCGGGGGACGTAGCTCAGTTGGTTAGAGCGCTGCCCTGTCACGGCAGAGGTCGCGAGTTCGAGCCTCGTCGTCCCCGCCAGATCCCAAAGGACTTAAGTCCAATCTGGCATATGACATCAAGGTATAAATGCAAAAGACAATGTGAATGGACCGTCGTGCTTAGGTTAAGACTGGGCGGAAGAACGACTCCCGTTAAACAGATGCGGTATTATGAACGTCTAAAGGGTGAGTGGCCTGATTCCCTGTTGGGCCGACGAGGTGGTGCGTGTGTCTCGATTCTTCCAGCGATTTGTCTTCGTGCTTTCCATTGCGCTCTGCCTCGCCCTGGTCTCCGGTGTTGTCCTGGGCGAGTTCGGGCTGTTGGGCGTGCGCGCCGGCGGCCAGGATGGCGCCTACCGCCAGAACAATGTCTATAGCGAGGTACTGAATAAGATTCAGACCGATTACGTCACCGAGCCGAAGATCAACGACGTGACCACCGGCGCGCTGCACGGCCTGCTGGAGTCCTTGGACGCCGACTCCAGCTACCTGACCCCGGCCGAGTACACACTCTACAAGGAGCGCCCGGCGACGGGCGCGGCGCAGGTGGGCATTACCGCCTCCAAGCGCTATGGCTACGCGGTGGTGGTAAGCGTGCTGCCCGGCTCGGCAGCCGCCAAGGAGCATATTGCCGACGGCGATGTGATTGAGTCCATCGGCGATTTGTCCACGCGCGAACTTTCGCTGGCGATGATCCGGCTGATGCTGGAAGGCAAGCCGGGAAGCACGGTGGCGCTTTCGGTGGTGCGCCCCGGCAAGTCCGATCCGGAGAAGGTAACGCTGACCCGCGCCATCACCGGCGCTCCCGCGCTGGACGAGCGGCAGTTGGAAGGCGCGACCATTCTCTATCTGAAGCCCGGCGCGCTGACCGCCTTGCGGGTGGACGAGATGGCCGCCGCGCTCAAATCGGCCGCGGGGCGCAAGGTGCTGCTGGACCTGCGCGACTCGGCCGGCGGCGACGCCGAGCAGGGAGTGCGGCTGGCAAACTTTTTCATCAAGCAGGGCACGCTGGCCGTGCTCGAAGGTCAGAAGTTTCCCCGCCAGACCTTCACCGCCGATCCGGCAAAATTCATCACGGACGCGCCGCTGGCCGTGCTCATCAATCGCGGCACTTATGGGGCGGCCGAGCTGACGGCCGCGGCCATCAAGGACGCGAAGCGCGGCGATGTGGTGGGCGAGCGCAGCTTTGGCCTGGGTTCGGTGCAAAAGACCATCGAGCTGCCCGACGGCGCGGCGCTACTGCTGACCGTGGCCAAGTACCAGACCGCCGCCGGCAAGAAGATTCAGGACGAAGCGGTGATGCCAACCGTGGTGGTGGAGACGGCGGGCGAAGGCGAGGAAGAGGAAGCCGCGCCGCCCAAGAGCGACGAGCCGCTGCTGAAAGCGATCGAACTGCTGAAGGCGAAAAATAGCTAAACGAATCCACGCGTTCCCGCTCTTGCACGGCGTGGTACGCCGTGGCACTCTTCGCCGCCTTTCGGCGCGGGAAAATGCTAGCCTTGGGCTTGAGGATTTCTCCGCTGTGCGCGGGAGAGATGCCGACGAGGCTTGAATCGCTTGCAAGACAATCCAGACGAGCCGATTGGACCGCGCGAGCTTGCCCGCAGGCGGCGGTTGCAGGCCGAGTATGTGCCCGCGCATGGGCGGCGCAAGCTGGCCGGCAAGCTCACACTGGCCGCGCTGCTGGTGCTGGCGATGATTACCGGCTCGCTGGCCGGGCTGACGCTGGTTTACTCCGCCGATCTGCCGCAGATTCACGACCTGGAGCGCTTCCGGCCCTCGACGTTGACGGAGCTGTACGACCAGAAGGGGCGGATCATCGGCTCCTTTGCGCTGGAGCGGCGCGTGGTGGTCAACTACGACGACTTTGCGCCGGTGCTGCGTCAGGCCGTGATTTCGATTGAAGACAAGAGCTTCGAGTCGCACTGGGGCATCAACGTGCTGCGCATCGCCGGCTCCGCGTGGCACGATGTGCGCAGCCACGGACGCGCTCAGGGCGCATCCACGCTGACCATGCAGTTGGCGCGCAACCTCTTTCTCTCCTCCGAGCGCACCGCGACGCGCAAAATACAAGAAGCCTATCTCGCCATCCAGATCGAGCGCGCCTTCACCAAGCAGCAGATCTTCACTCTCTATGGCAATCAGATTTACCTGGGCAGCGGCCAGTACGGCTTTGAGGCTGCTTCGGAGTATTACTTCAGCAAGCATGCCCGCGATCTGACGCTGACCGAAGCGGCGCTGCTGGCCGGGTTGCCCAAGGGGCCGGTGGCCTACTCGCCGCTGCTGAATCCGGAGAAGGCGCTGCGCCGGCGCAACCTGGTGCTCACGGAGATGGAGCAGGACCGGGCCATCAGCCACCAGCAGGCCGATCAGGCCCGTCAGGCTCCGCTGGGATTGCACGTTGCCCAGCCGGAGATGTCAGTGGCGCCGTGGTTTATGGAGGAGGTCCGGCAGGAGCTGGAAAAGCGCTTCGGCGCCGAACAGGTGCACGAGGCCGGCCTGAAGGTGCAAACCACGCTCGATCTGGAGCTGCAACAAACGGCCAATCGCGCTGTCGTGGACGGCCTGGCGGTTTATGAGCGGCGGCGCGGCTGGATTGGCAAGCAGGAAAACGTGCTCGCCAGCGGCAGCACCATCGAGGAGTACAAGCATCCCGACTGGGCGATGAAGTCCGGGCCCGGCGACTACGTTCATGCCGTGGTGACCCGCGTGCTCCCCCTGGAGATTCATGCGCGCGTGGGCAAGAGCGAGATTGTGCTGATGCCCGATGACTGGAAGTGGACCGGCCAGCGCTACGGCGATGCGCTGGTCAAGCCCGGCGACGTGATCTACGTTCACCTCGGCGAGGTGATGGAGGGCACGGCGCGCCGCGCCACGCTGGAGCAGGACTCCGGCGCTCAAGGCGCTCTGCTGGCCATCGACAACACCACCGGCGACGTGCTGGCGATGGTGGGCGGGCGCGATTACGCGCTCTCTCAGTTCAATCGCGCGATGCAAGCCGAGCGGCAGACCGGCTCCAGCTTCAAGCCCTACGTCTACACCGCGGCTATCGAGAACGGTGCCAAGCCCACCGACATCATCGTCGACGGGCCGGTCAGCTTTGGCAGTTACACCCCGCACAACTACGAAAACGACTACAAAGGTTCGATGACCCTGCTCAACGCCTTCGCCGAGTCGCGCAACATTCCCGCCCTCAAGCTGGCCGCGCGCGTGGGCATCGCCAATGTCATCGATGTGGCCCACCGCTTCGGCGTCACCAGCAACATTCCCGCCTATCTGCCGGTGGCTCTGGGCGCGGTGGAAATCACGCTGGAAGAGCAGGTGGCCAGCTACTCGGTCTTCCCCAACGACGGCATTCGCGTGAAGCCGCGGCTGATCAAAAAAGTCTCCAACGCCGACGGCATCACGCTGTGGGAGGAGCCGCCCGCGGTCAATGAAGTGATTGACCAGCAGACGGCGCGCACCATGATGACGCTGCTCCGCGCCGTCACCGCGCACGGCACCGGCCAGGCGGCGGCGCAACTGAACCACCCCGTCGGCGGCAAGACCGGCACGACGAGTGATTATACGGACGCCTGGTTCCTGGGCTTTTCCCCCTCGGTCACCTGCGGCGTCTGGGTGGGCTTTGACAGCCGCGAGTCCCTGGGCGAAAAGGAGACCGGCGCGAAGGCCGCGTTGCCCATCTGGATGACCTGGATGCGCGCCGAAATCGTCGGCAAGGACGACGAGAAGTTTTTAGGCGATGAAACGGAGAGTCCAACGCTGAAGGCGTCCGTTGAACCGTCTGCCCAGCCAGGATTAACCAGATCCCCAGCCATGCCGCCAGCCAAGACAGGAACAACCGGCGGCGCGAGCACGCTGTCCGCAGCAACAAGAGCAACCGGCTCAGCCGCCAAGCCGCTGAATGTGAATCTTCCCGCCAGGCCGCCCGCAACGCCAGTGTCGCCCGGTCCGGCCGCCAGGGCACCAGCGCAATCCGGCCGGCCATCCGCGCAATCCGCACCCAAACTCTCCGCGCCGCCAGCCGCTGGCTCTCCCTCGGGAAGACCGCTGATCAAACCGGCCTTGCCAGTGCAGCTCGCACCCGTGAAGCCCCCAGGCGTCGTCAAACCCGCGCTGAATGCCGCCCAGGCCCCGAATAAGCCGAAGAACAAGCAGTAAATATCCCCAGCCTGTCGCCCGCGCTTTATGGTTGGTGGCCCCTCAAAGGGGCCTTAGTAGAAGCGCTCCACGCCAACAGCAGCCTGTCGCCCGCGCCGTAAGTGCAGTGACAGCAGCCCGTCGCCCGCGCCGTAGGCGCAGTGGTTGTTAGCCCCGCGCTTCAGCGTGGGGTGGGCGCAACCAACAATTCACCCGGAGTCCCGTAGGGACGGCGCAGGATGATCGCGCGCATTCCTTGTGATATGTTGCGAAAAGAATGAAAAAACCGGGGGCTACTCCCGTAAATGTCAAACATCGACTGTCGCCCCGGCAGAGCCGGGGGTTTTCCCGGTTGTAACAAAAGAGAGGCAAAGCTCTATGGAAAACCGCAAACCATTGATTGACGAGGAGGTCGAGGTACGAGAGATCACCGCCGAAGACGTTGCCCTCTTCAAGCCTTTCTCCGCGCTGCCGGCGGCGGAGCGGAGAGTGCTGCTGAAGCTGCGCAAGCGCGGGCCGCAGAAGACGCCCAGGAAAGTTCCCATCTCGATTCGACTTTCGCCGGATGTTGCAGAGGGTCTGCGCGCCACCGGCAACGGCTGGCAGGGCCGCGCGGATGAAGCGCTCCGGTCATGGCTTGCAGGGCAGAGTGGAACGGGTCAGGCCGCATCACGCTCCCGTAGGGAGCCGGGGATAATAGCCCAGGGTAAAACCCTGGGTAGACCGCCAAACCGGAATCTCCAGTCCCGTAGGGGCGGAACGATCCTCGATCAGCTCTTCATGCAATCGCCCTGCCGGGTGCGCCAAACCCTGCCATGAGCCAAGACGAAAGACCTGCGGTACCCGGCGCTCAAATATGGCCGGCCACGTGCCTCATGGTCACATAACCCTTGGCGACTTCGCGGTACTAAACAGCTCCAGCTCCGAGGCAACGCGAAGTACGGGAAAAAGTACGATTGTCGATCGAGCGCTGAACGCTTCGTTTACTATGGGGTTACAATAACTGCATCACATCAGGAGCGTGATGCTTTGAATCCTTCTTCGTCCGACGGCGCAACGAAGCCTGTTAGCCTGCCCCAAATCCAGATGCTGCTTGGACCATTCAGCAGTTCTTCGGTCCAAATGTGGCTGCGAATGCGGAAGCTGCCCCACTCTGCCAGCACACGTGGTGAGATCGCGAAGCGTGTGCATGATGGGATAAAGAAGGGGCACCTGACGCTCGAAGACGTTGTCGATGGACTGATCGGCATAGAGGAGAGCCGTTCTAAAACGGTGCATCTTGTGCGCGTGAGTGGAACCAAGTACTTTGCCCAAAGGGTCGACAAGCAGCTTACGGACCTGGGTACGGTGCTGTCGCAGTCGCGCATCTTGGCGACGGTTAAATCCCCCACGCCCAAGATGATCTACGCCGTCAACACGCACAAGGAGTTCCGCATGAAGTGGGGCGAGGTGCAGACGCGCGCAATTTTGGACAGGAAGAATTTCGATGTTGTGAAGAAGTCCGTCCCTGTGCTCTTTGTGTTCGTGCTGGACAAGATCACTGGACTGGGGCAGCTACGGTACGATGCGCCGCAGGAGATGCACTCTCACCAAGTTAACGGTGTGGCCAAACAGCAAGCATATTTCGAATTTTACCGGGAGAAATGTGAAAACATGACCGGTCTTTCGTTTGAGCCGGTGATTATGCGTGACCGCTTGCGGTATATCTTGCTGAAGCAGCCGCCAGTCGTCGTACCAGTAACGATAGCTACGATCGCAGAAGATGATCAAACGCTTGTTTACGGCTCCCGGTCAGGTGCGGACCCGCGTTCGCGGAAGGATTTCAAGGCGGACATGAAAGATGACGCTCAGCTCCGGACATTTGAAAAGTCGCCTCTGCGGTGGGAGCACGGACAGACAAACTATAAGCTGTACCGCGATCTGTATTGCAGCATTGATGCGTCCGAGGGCACCGTTCACTTTGACGCACATTGCACCGATGACGAGGTCGAATATGTCATTTCGCAGCTGGTTTAGTGAGAAGAATCGACGCGATCTTTCCAAGCGGTCGCCCGCGGTGCGGTCGCTCATCAATAAGACGGTCGCCTATTTACGAAAGCGCGCCGAAGAAGATACTACGACACAGATCCGGCCCGCAATGCTCGCCAGGGCCATCGGCGAAAACGAGATGATGGCGCTCACAGCGCTGGACATGCTTCAAAGTGCGGGAGTTACCAAGGCACATCTTGGCTTGTATTGTGAAGCAACGATGCATCGGTTAGGAGAGGTAGAGCCAGGACGCCCGGTGGCTGAACCTTTGCCTTGCGATGCGTGCTTTGGGGAGCTACACGATCTCGATACGGGAACGATGCGAAAGGAAATCTTCTTCACATTCGATCCCGAAGCGCTGGCTGAATTAAAAGAGGCGGCCTAGCCATGGATCTGTCGAACCGTGAGGCGGCCGCGTATTGGTACAAGTTGGCAGCAGAGGAGCCCGATGCGGACCTTCGCAAACAGGCGTTAGCCACGCACCGGAAGTATCTTAAGATGGCGCAGCGGGAAGAGCATATGCGGCTGTGGCTCCAGAATCCAGGACACGGAGTGCGGTCGATGTTTGTGTTGGTCGTCTTTGTTGCGCTGATCGTTCTGGTTGTGATTCTGTTGCTTAGCAAATCCTTCCCCATAGTCCTGGTCAGCACCGTATTCACGTTGGTCTTCGGGCTTTTCATCGTCGCAGCGGCCTTTGCCATGAGAGTGTATGGCCACATCACCCCGGAGACCATGCTCGAGATGTTCAAGCTGGGGTTGAAGGTGCTTCCTGCATCAGGTGCGAGTAAACCGTTCATTGAAGCAATAACTGCCGTTGGTGGAAGAGGAGCATCACCACCCCAGCGCCGTTTGTCTTCTGATGCACCAGTGATCCCGTCCGAGAGTGACCAGAAGTAAGTAATGCTTGGAGGATCAGCATCCTAGGCGATTTCAGAGCGTTAATTGGCAATGGGAAATAGCTCGAAGTTTCTCCTATACTTCACCTCGCCCGCACAGGATTGCACTCATCTCTCCACGACATCCAGATGGAGTCGGTATAGTTCCAATATGATGGTTAGGTGGGAAAGGTACCAGCAAACGTCCTTGCCTTCACCAACCCGGCCCCGCGCCCGCCGCCTCGCCAAATCGCCGTTCCCTTTTCCCTGTACCCTATTCCCTATTCCCTATTCCCGACCCCGCAGCCTGTTCATCCGCTCTCAAGGAGCGCAAGCCTCACTCCAAATATGCGCAAAAGGTGCTTAATTGTGCGCAAAAACGACCAAATTTGGCCATTTTTCGCACTTTTGGTCGGCATCCAACCAGAGTTTCGCTGCTTTTTTGACGGCCCGCAAGCAGACCTTATAACCGGCCAGCTCCCGATTCCTCTGTTTGTGGCCTTGGAGCGCAACAGACTGCCTTTTTTATCTATGCTTGCAGGACTTCATGCACATCGTATTACAAGACGACAAATTTCAAGCCTCAGCCGACAACCGGCCACTGACAACTGAGAACTGACGGCTGTTCCTGGTCCCTGGTCCCTAACCACTGACAACTGCCGGCGTAACTGCTCTCTGATCTCTGACCCCTGATCCCTGACCCCTGTCTTCCTGATCCTTGTACTGCAATTGGTAGAGCTTCCAGTAGAGGCCGCGGTGGACGAGCAGTTCCTGGTGCGTGCCACTCTCGCGCAACTGGCCCCTGTGCATCACTAAAATAGTCTCCGCGCGCTGCACGGTCGAGAGGCGGTGGGCGATTAAAACACTTGTCCGGCCCTCGACCATGCGCTCCAGCGCGCCGCGAATGCGCAACTCGGTGTCGGTGTCCACGCTCGAAGTCGCTTCGTCGAGGATCAGGATGCGGGGGTTATAGGCCAGCGCGCGGGCAAAGTTGACGAGCTGCTTCTGCCCGGTAGAGAGCGAACTGCCGCGCTCCCGCACCGGCTCGTCGAACTGGTTGGGCAGGCTCTCGATAAAGTCCAGCACATTGACGTCGCGGGCGGCCTGGCGCAGGGTGGCGTCCGTGATGGCTTCGTTGCCGAAGCGGATGTTTTCGGCCAGCGTGCCGGTGAAGAGGAATGGGTCTTGCAGCACGACGGCGAAGTGCCGGCGGAGCGCGGTCAGATCGTGCTCGCGCAGGTCGATGCCGTCCAGCAGGATTTCGCCGGCGGTCACATCGTAGAAGCGCATCATCAGGCTGGTGAGGGTGGTTTTGCCGGCGCCGGTGTGGCCGACGATGGCCACCGTCTGGCCGGGTTCGACGGTGAAGGAAACGTCTTTGAGGATCCATTCGATGCCGTCGAGCACCTGCGGTGCGGCCAATCGCTCGCTGTTCGCTCGCATGAGCTTTTCATCAGGGGTTAATGGCGCCTGCGGTGCGGCCGGCGATTTTTCAAAGGCCGCAGCCACGGCGGCCTGCTGCTCCGGGGTCAGCTTCTGATAGGTGAACCAGACGTGGCGGAACTCGATCCTGTTGCTGCCGTCACCGGGCAGCGGGCTGGCCGGGCTGACAATCTCCGGCTCGGTGTCGAGCAGCTTGAAGATGCGCTCGCTGGCGGCCATCGCCGATTGCAGAATGTTGTACTTGTCGCTCATGTCCTGGATCGGCCGCCAGAAGCGCAGCGAGTACTGGATGAACATATTCAGCACGCCGATCATCACCACGCCGGTGAGCACGCCAATCCCGCCGCGCCAGACAATCAGCGCGATAGCCACGGCGCTGAGCAGATCGACGGCGGGATAAAAGAGCGCGTACGCGAAGATGGTGTCTTTGAAGGCGATCATGTGCTGGCGGTTGACGTCTTCGAAGTCGTCATAGGCGCGCTGCTCGCGGTTGAACAGTTGCACCACGCTCATCCCGCTGATATGCTCCTGGATGAAGCTGTTGATGCGTCCGATGGCGGCGCGGACGCGGCGGAAGCTGGCGCGGACGTGATCGCGGAAGAGGCGCGTGACGACGAGGATGAGCGGCAGAACGGAGAAGGCCAGCAACGCCAGCCGCCAGTTGATGGTGAGCATCAGAGCGGCCATGATGGTGAGGTTGAGCGAGTCGTCCACGATGGCCAGCACGCCGGCGGTGAACATCTCATTGATGGCGTCCACGTCGGAGGTGATGCGGGTGACCAGGCGGCCCACGGCGTGCGTGTCAAAGAAGCCGATGTGCATGCGCTGCATGTGGCGGAAGATCTCGCGGCGCAGGTCGAACATCAGCTTCTGCCCGGTCCACTGCATCAGGTAGGTCTGAATGAACTGGAAGAGATAGGCGCAGAGCAGCACGGCCATGTACACCTCGGCCAACTGCGTGATGCCCTGGATGGGGTCGTCGCTGAGGCGGCGGGTGAGCGCGTTCCTGGTGCCCATGCCGCGGGCAAGAATATTCGTAGAAAGCGCAGAGCGGGAGTCGGCGGGGAAGTAGCGGTCGATGGCCACCATCACCAGGAAGGGGCCGGCGACGTCGCAGATGGATTTGAGGCTGATGGCCAGCGTGGAGACAGTGGCCTGAATCCAGTAGGGGCGCAGATAGTGGCCGAGCCTCTGGATCAGCCGGGAGTCGTAGACCTTGCCGACCGGATCTTCATCGGGTTTTTGCGGATTTTTCTCTTCTTTATCGGCCATCGCGGGGTGGGTTCGGCTTCAGTTTCTATTGTACGGGGCGCTGGATGGGGCGAGAGCGGCGACGAACGGTTCCTGAATGCGCGTTCCATTGACAAAAAAGTCACCCTGCAGCTACAAGTTGAACAGCTCCCGCAGCCGCCGGGTCTGGGCGCGGCTGACTGGAATCTCGGTCTGCTTTTTGTCGTTCATGCGCAACTGGTAGCTGGATTTGAACCAGGGCACCACCTCGCGGATGTGGTTGATGTTCACCACAAAGCCGCGATGGGCGCGCCAGAAGACGGCCGGATCGAGCAGGTCGAGCAGCTCTTCGAGTGTGCGGCACTTGGAGGAGCCCTCGAAGCTTTGCGTCACCACGCGAATCACGCCCTCGTCGATGGCCGCGTAGCAGATCTCCGCCTGATCGACGAGCAGCAGCCGGTTCTGCGCCTGGACGATCAACTTGGCGGGCTGAGGGGCGCGGCTGGCGCCCTGCGGACGATTGAGCAGACGCAGCAGAGACTTGATTTGCGACTCCGGCAGAGGGCCTGTCGCGCCATTGGTCGAACCGCTGGACGATGCGGAAGCCAGCCGTCCCCGCACCCGCTCCACGGCCTGCTCGACGCGCGCGCGGTCAAAGGGCTTCAGCAGATAATCGACCGCGTTCACGTCAAAGGCGCGCACCGCGTACTGGTCGTAGGCCGTGGCAAAGACAATCTGCGGCAGCGGCACTTGCGGTGCGGCCAACTGCGCCTTCGGCGCGGCATCCCGGTTAGTCTTCGCCCTGCGCGCCATCAGCCGTTCAATCACCGCAAAGCCGTCCAGGCCGGGCATCTGCACGTCCAGGAAGACCATGTCTGGGTGGTGCTCATCGATCAGATCCACGGCCTCGATGCCGTTGGCCCCTTGCGCCACCACCTCCACGCCGCCCACCTCGTCGAGCAGGTAAGCCAGCTCCTCGCGAGCCAGTTGTTCGTCGTCGATGATGAGCGCGGTGAGAGTCATGCGGCCGGAAGCAGAGTGCAGCTTGATTGTAGGGAGGCCGCGCGGCCGCGCGCAACCACGCCTGTGGCGATCAAAGGCGCGGAGCGCTTATACGCCCAGCACCCGCAGCCGCGCCGGCATATGGTCCGCGGCCAGCTCATGGCCGCACTGCGTGCAGAACTGGTCGGTGGAGCGCACCGCGCGGAAGCAATGACCGCAACTGGCCGTTAGCTGGTAGTTGCACTGCGGGCAGAAGTGGAAGTCGTTTTGCACATGCGTGGAGCAGGCCGGGCAGCGCGAGACCTCCGGCTGGCGCAGCAGGAAGTACAGCACCGCGCCGATGCCTCCCGGCATCACGAAGCAGAGGACGATCCAGAAGCGCGCGCTCATCGCGCGGCGCGGCGCATCCTTGCTGACGTAGCCCACCATCAGAAAATAAAGCGAAACCAGCAATCCAAAGGAGATGTTGAAGTAGGCCCGTAGGCCGAGCGGCGGCGCATGGTGCTGCTGATCCGGCAAAACCAGCCAGAAATAGTACTCCACCAGCACAAAGGCCGCGGCGGAGGCCACGATCGACCACACCGGAATCAGGCGTGTGTCTTCATTGACGGTAATGGATTCTGGATTTCGCATAGGCAATCCCTCACTCAGAGGGACTCTCAGAGGATTAAGATGCCTTAACCTCTGTATCAATGGACGGAGAAGGGAATCGGTAAGTTGCGCGCGGGAGGACAGAATGCGCTGAACGTAAATTATTGACTCAGGACTTGCGGCGCAACCAGCCGGCCAGCACCACGGAGGCCAGCAGCGCCGCGCTCAGATAGAGTGCCAGCAAGCCGAATTGGCCCAGGAGCCCGGTCAGGTGCTCTTCTTCTATGACCGTGTCGGCGATCCACCAGGCCAGCGGACCCAGCACAAGAAGGACCACCAGCGTGGCCGCCAGCGCCACGGAACGGCACCGCTGCCGCCCGGCCTTTTGCTCCTGCAACACGCCCTGCGAGGCGTTCACAATGCGGCAGGTGCGATGGGCCACAGCGCACTCCCGGCTCGCCTGCTTTCCGGCCAGAGCCGAAAGCAGCTCGCTGTTGGAATCGACGCTCACAACGGCTTTCATATTGCCCTCGAAGCCAGATTAGCCACTGCAGATCGTACCGCGCCGCAGTTGGCCCCGCCGCCGCTGCCCAGCTTGGGCTTGATCGCGGCCAGACCGCGATAAAGCCTTGATTTCACCGTCGAGAGCGGCGACCGCGTCACCTTGGAAATCTCCTCCAGCGACAGATCCTCGTGGAACCTGAGCACCAGCACCTCGCGGTAGAGCGTGTCCAGCTTCATCAGCGCCTCCGCAATCCGCTCCCGGTCTTCGAGGTTGGCAAAGCGGTCAAACGGACTCGGCCCGTCCCCGGCAACCTCGAAGCTCATCGGCCGGTCGTCTTCGCTGCCGCCCTCAAAGAGCTCGTCCAGGCTGGACATGGTCTTCTTGCGCCGCAGATCGATCACCAGGTTGCGGGCGATGGTAAAAAGCCAGGTGTCAAAGCGCGCGCGTCCGTTGAACTGCGCCCCGCGCACCAGAACCCGCATCCAGACCTCCTGGAAGATGTCCTCGGCCATCTCGCGATTGCCGCACAGATAGAGCAGATAGCGCATCAACCGGTGCTGGTAGCGGACGATCAGCTCATCCAGCAGGCCAACGTCCTGGCGCTTGAGCCCGGCGGATACGGCGAGGTTCTCCTGCCGCGCCTGCTCGTCAACTGCGGTGAGGGAACCCGATAGGGCAAAAGGTCGAGCGAACGCGGCTGTACTCATCTCATTCAATTAGACGCCAGATTTCTCGCTAAGGCCTCAGAAAAATGGGACGCCGGCCGAAAATGAGTCCCAAAGGTAATAAATCTGTAGGGATACGGTTCAAGAGCCAGCGCGCGAGCTTTTCCGGGCCACGCCCAGCGCCTCTTCGACAGCCTTGGCGGCCCGCCGCTCCCTCGCGTCGGCGGTCTGATAATAAAAGATGCCCAGCAAATGATTGCGCCGCTGCGTTGGCGTCATCGCCTCCCAGCCCTTGCGCGCCAGCGGCTGGCGCAGAAAGGCCGCGTGCAGAATCGGTGGCGGCTCGGTCTCGCCTTCCAGCGTCAGCAGCATCCGCTCGGCCATCTGTTCGGCTCGCTTCAAGCGTAGTTCCGCGCTCTTCGGCTCGGCGACCCAGTTGCCAATCTCCTTGCGGTGGGAGTAGCACATCCCCTCGAACCATTTAGGCAGCCTTCGGTCACCCTTCAGCGCGCGGACCAGCTCCGGCGGCGTTACCGCTACGCGCTCCTCAAGATCCGGTTCGAGCCAAATCCGCACCCGCGAGCCCATCGTTACCTGCGCCGCCGCCTGCATCTTCTTGTTGACCAGCAAGAAGTGGCCATCGCCGCTGGAGGCGGGAAAGAGCGAGGTGCGAAAGGCGAAGCCGCCGGTCTTGCTGCTTACAGACACGATCCCGCCGCGCACTCGCAGGCCCCGCCGCTCCGACCACGCCTTGGCCACGTCGAAGGGAATCCGCGCAATCACCCAGTTGAGCCGTGAGCGAAGGGGCTCAAGCACGGCGGTGAAGGATTTTGCGGCAGATGGGCTCATGAGCCTCCGTGCAGCTCCAGGTTGCAGCCGGCGAGGCAAGCGATATTGTACCTTTCTCGCCTAAGTCAACGCGATATTCAGGTTGTCGATCGCTTCGTCGATCTCTCTTGTGTTTTTGAAGCCCACGGTCACGCAATCGACGCCGGCATTGTTAAAAGCGAAGCGCATGGCAGCCTGGCGGTCTTCGTGGCGCGTGAAAGTGCCGTCGCCCACCAGCTTCATGCTGATCACGCCCATGCCGTCTTTCTTCACCTGCTTGACGTGCTCCACGACCTCATCCCTGTTGGTGGGATTGTTGTCGTCCCGGTAGTCCGGTCCGTCCATTCGCGTGCCGTTATGGTTCATGCGGATCATCGCGACTTCCAACCATTGATTGCCGGGCATCTGGCGCAGCGCGGGCAGGCCATGGACCGATGCGCCCCGGGTGAGGATGGTCTTTTTCGCTTGCGCTTCGTGAATGCCATCCTGCCAGCGGGCGGTGCGGGCCATCCAGTCGGGCGAAGTCTGCCAATGAAGCAGCATAATGTCAAAGTACTCGGTCTGCGAAATGCGGCGCATCTCGTCGAATCGCTGGCGCGGATCGACGCCCTCGTCCGTAGTCACCTTGTTCATCAGTTGATAACTCTCGCGCGGGATGCCTTTGAGCGCCACGCCGAGCATGGCGGGGGTGACATAGGATTCGGCAGTCTCAAAAAAACGGATACCGCGGTCGTACGCATAGTGAATGATACGGGTGAATTCCTGCTGGCCGAGCTCGGCCTGCACGTGCCCATTGTTGCTGCCGGTGCCGAAGGCGAGGCGCGTGACCTTCATGCCGGATTTGCCCAGCGTGACGATGTCGGTGGCGGTGCGGGAGGCGGCGTGCAGAGAGAGTGTGCCAACGCTGGTCAGAGTTCCAACAGCCAGCGAGGATTTGAGGAATTCGCGACGCGAAAATGGACTCATGTGAACCTCCTTGGTGGGACCGTATGGCGGGCGGGGAAGGCCCTTTCGGAGATAGTATCACGAAGGCAGGCGACCGGTGGAAGGTACGGTTAACGCCACATCGCCCTCCCGCTCAGAAACGGCCCTGAAGGGGAAAGCGCTGGCGGATCTCATAGCGGGAGCCGGCGGCTCCGAGAAAGCTTTCGTAGAGGAGAAATTCCTCGGCGAGATAGCTTGTAAAGGCTGGCTGGCGGTGAATTTTGGCCTTCAGTTCAGTGGGTTCCTGGCTTCGTCCTTTGCCTTTGCTGCGCGCCAGAGTGATGTGCGGCTGGTAGGGGCGCGCCTCGGGAGTGAATCCGCAAAGCGCGGATGCCGTGCTGACGCGCTGCTGAAGCAAGAGCAGTTGAGGCGCGAGTCTGACCGCGACAATCAGGATTCCGGCGCGGGCAAAGAACTCCAGCCTCTCAAGAGCGATGGGGACGGAGGGCGGATGCAGCTCGCCGAGCCGCGCGGCCACGCATTCGTATTGTTCCGGGCTGGTATTGCCGAGAAACGCCAGAGTGATGTGCCACGATTCCGGCGCTGTCCAGCGCAGCCCGTCGTCCCTGGATTTCAGCCGCGCCGCGAGCGCCACAAGCTCGCCGCGGACCGCAACCGCCAAAGGAATCCCCACAAACAGGCGCATACGAAGATCGTACAAGAGGCCGGGTGTCCCATCCATTTTGCGTTCCTTGCAAAAGGGATGGAATTCCATGAACCTCATGCGAGCGAAAAGCGAGCGGTTGGCCGCACCGCAGGTGCCGAGCGGCTGGCCGTACCGCAGGTGGTCTTCTACACTATCCTCTATGGAAGTTTTGTATGGGTTGCATCCGGTGGAGGAGGCAGTCAAGGCCGGCCGGCGGCGCTTTGATCAAGTCTTGGTGGCTCGCGAGCGCGACGATCTTCGCCTGGAGCGGCTGGTAGCCCTCTGCCGCGAGGCCGGCCTCCACGTCCGCCAGGAGGCGCGCGAGCAGTTGACGCAACTGGCCCAGAGCCCCGCTCACCAAGGCGTGGTGGCTTTGGTTCATCCGCTGGATTTTCTCTCCATCGAGGATCTCTTCGAGCCGGCGCGGCCTGGCGCAGCCCGCCTGCTGCTGGCTCTGGACGGTGTGGAAGACCCGCAGAACCTGGGCGCTCTGTTGCGCGTGGCCGACGGCGCCGGGGTGGATGGCGTGCTGCTCACTGAGCGGCGTTCGGCCCCGCTGAGCCCGGTCGCCGTCAAGGCCAGCGCCGGTGCCGCCGAGCACCTGCGCATCGCCCGCGTGGTCAACTTGGTCCGCGCCCTCGAAGAACTCAAGCGGCGCAATCTCTGGATCATCGGTCTCGACGAGCGCGGCCAGACCGATTACGATCAATTCGATCTGACCGGCGACTGCGTCCTCGTGCTGGGCCGTGAGGGCGCGGGGCTGCACGATCTGGTCCGCCGCACCTGCGATCACCTGCTCCGCATTCCAATGAGCGGCGGCGTCAGCTCACTGAACGTCTCCGCCGCCGGAGCGGTGGTGCTCTTTGAAGCCTTCCGCCAGCGGCGACTAGCCGCACGCAGTGCCGAAGGCGCAGTTGGCCGCACCATAGCTGCCCCCGCCCCTGCTGCTGCGTCGAAACCAAAGAAACAGAAAGGCTTGGGTTCATGAAGTTTTTTTGTATTTGGACCTTCGCAACTGCGCTGGGTGCCCCATCCTTGCCGCGTCCTTTTTTTTGCGGCAAGGGTGGGAAACTACGAACTTCGACTCGTCCATTCAAAGCAGCGGCCCTCATATTGTTGGTTGTATTCGGCATGGCGGCTTTCCCCATCGCCGCGCAAACCGCCCCAGCCACCCCGCCCGCGCAGCCGCAACAAGTTCAGCCCCACCAGGGCCAAGTCATCTTCTCCCGCTCCACCGATGAGAACGGCCAGACGACTACCCAGTCCAACCCGCCCGCCACGCCACGCGCCGCCGAAGGCGAGTTGGCCCCACCGCAGGTAGCCGTTGCGGATGCCGACCGCCAGGCCGTCACCTTCACCGCCTTCGACCTCGACGTGCATCTCCGTCCGGCGGAGCAGCACCTTGCCGCCCGTGCCCAGCTCACCATCCGCAACGACGGCAAGAGCCCGCTCACCCACATCCCGCTGCAACTCTCCTCCTCGCTCAACTGGGAGCGGATTCGTGTAGGCATCCACGACGCGGCATTTCAAGTGGCCACCCTCAACTCAGACCCCGACCACACCGGCCAGTTGCACGAGGCCATTGTTCCGCTCGTCCAGCCACTGGCGCCGGGTGAGAGCCTCCGCATCGACGCCGCCTACTCCGGCGTGATCGTCCCCAGCGCCCAGCGCCTGCTGGCCATCGGCGCACCACAGGATGCGGCCCTGCGTACGGAGTGGGACCAGATCAGCCTGCCCTTCACCGGCCTGCGCGGCTTTGGCAACGTCCTCTGGTACCCGGCGGCCAGCGTTCCCGTCCTGCTGGGCGACGGCGCGCGACTCTTCGACGAGATCGGCCAACACAAGTTGCGGCTCACCGGCGCACACTTCCGCCTGCGTCTCACCGTCGAGTTCCCCCACGGCCAGGCCCCCACCGTCGCGCTCATCAACGGGCGTGCCGCGCCTCTGACCATCACGGAATCCAACTCTTTGGACGAGAGCCAGGAGGTGGCCTCTGTGGCGACCGCCGACTCCGGCGATACGATCCTCGGCTTCGAGGCTCCCAGCTTCTTTGTCGCCATCCGCACGCCCCACCCCGGCACGAATCTCACCGCCTGGACTCTTCCCGAGGACGATCTTTCCCAGCAATTCTGGACCACGGCGGCCATGGCGGTAACTCCATTCCTGCAAGGCTGGCTGGGCCAGCAGCCCAGCTCCCAGCTCACTCTACTCGACCTGCCCGACCCCGAAGACGCGCCCTTCGAGACCGGTTCCCTGTTGGCCGCGCCGCTCCGCGAAGCCGCTCCTCAAAGCAATCTCAAGACCTCTCCGGGTTCGTTGAACGGCATTCTAGTCCATGCCCTCACCCACGCCTGGCTCCAGTCGCCAACGGCTAAGCAGCCGCCCCCCGCCTGGCTCGACGAAGGCGTGGCAACCTTCATGGGCACGCTGTGGGTGGAAAAGCAGCGCGGACGCGAGGCTGCTTTGGGCGCGCTGGAGGCGGAGCGCGCCGCTCTGGCCCTGGCCGAGCCGGAGAGCCCCGGCCAAAGCGCCGGCCAGCCGCTCGCACAGGCCATCTCGCCCGTCTACTACCACACCAAAGCGGCATACCTTCTGTGGATGCTGCGCGACCTGGTCGGCGACCCCGCGCTCTCCGCCGCTCTTCGCGCGGACAATATCGCCACACGCGGCGCTTTTAAAAAGCTGCTCGAAGCAACTGCGGGCGGCCCAGATCTCGCCTGGTTTTTCGCCGACTGGGTCGATGCCGACAAGGGACTGCCCGACCTGAGCATCGATGGCGTCTTCCCCACAACCGCCTCGTCGGACAACTGGCTGGTCGCCGTCCATCTTGGCAACGCCGGCTACGCAGCCGCTGATGTCCCGGTCACCGTCCGCTCAGCCACGGCCTCCGTCACCCAGCGCGTCCGCATCCCCGCCCGCGGCAAGACGGTCCAGCGCCTCCTCATCCAGGGCAAACCCACCGAGGTGCAGGCCAACGACGGCACTGTCCCGGAAACCCAGGCCAGCATCCACATCACCCGCCTCGACTCGCCGGACGGCAGTTCCTCCTCATCGAGCCTGCCCGGCCAGCCGCAGCAATAATGTTGATAGAGATATAGTGATGACGAGCCTTTGTGAGATTGGAGAGGATGCCATGCTGAAATCGATGACGATCAACCATTGGGTTCTGTGCTTGATTCTGGTTTGCGGGGGCGGATTCTGTGTTGTCACAGGAATATCACAGACCACGCAGGATGAGATGCCTGGAACCGCATACAAGGTGAAAGGTATTGTGTATGGACGACTACAGATTCCACCGCTGACAAAGCCGTTGAAGCTGGAAGAGGCGAATGAAATTCCGATCCTGGTCAATGGTTACAAGGTACATTCTGCTTTTGCGAAATGGAGCTACTACACCACTGACGGCAATTTGATGCCGCCAGACGATGGAAATGAAGTAACTGTCATGTATCACGCAGATGGCAGCGCGTATGTGAAAATCGTTCCTGAGAAGCTTGGGAAGCTTCAACTATCGATTGTGGCGAGCTTTGATGATGGGGGTTTGGCCAATGCGCGGGCCGATGCAGTAGTTGTCTATCCCGATCGAAAGCCCGAGAAGATTTATGTTACTACCACGGGACGTGGCGACTTCAGAACTTCCAGGACCATTTACATGGACTTATCCGAGATGTCCAAAATGGAACATTTGTTCCCTAGGGCTCTTTACAAGGATGCCGTTCATCCCGTGCCCATTCCAGCTACGGATGTGAGCTTTATGTTGATAACGACGACGGAGAACGATCCGCCAATCACCATCGAAGAATCGACCGGTATCATTACCGCACTTCATATCGGCCATGCTCTGATACAGACCACATTTCAAGGCTTCTCAGTTCTGACTTGTGTGGACGTTTTGGAAGACGCCAAGTTCACAGGAGAAGGTACCGTTTGTAATGAATTAGTTCCCGCAGGCATGACCGCTCCATTGACGGGTTTCGAACACGACAGACCGCTATTTGGAGGGCATAAGAAACCCCAGCAATAGGCGATTGTCTGACAATTGCCTTTACGGATGTGTAGAGCCGAGAGACCTTCTTGCGCAAAGCGAATGCAATCGCTATGATTTGAGCGTTTTCGTCTCCTTCCATGGAGAAGTTTGGAAAGGCGGTTCCTGATGTTGATTTCGCGGTGGGTGGTTTTTTCCGGGCTTGTGGTGATGGTGTTGCTCATTTCCGGAACGGTTCACTTGGTTGGGCAGGCAGCCGCTCAGCCCGCGCCCACGCCGGCGCAACTGGCCCAGCAGGCCGCCGCGGAGAAGGACCATCAGCGCCTGATGGACCTGCTCGGCATCAAGGAGCTCCGGCACAAGGCGGACCAGGATCCCCATTCGCCCTTCGCGGTCAACTACGACGAGGCGAAGGCCAACGTCTATCCCAGCCTGCCTGATCCGCTGCTGCTCAAGAACGGCCAGCGCGTGACAACGGCCAAAGAATGGTGGACCAAGCGCCGCCCGGAGATCGTCGAGGACTTCGACCGCGAGATTCTGGGCCGCGTTCCCGCCAACGTGCCCAAAGTGACCTGGGAGGTGGTCAGCACCACGCAGGAGAAGATCGGCGATGTGCCGGTTGTGACCAAGAAGCTGGTGGGCCATGTGGACAACTCCGCCTGCCCCAGCATCACGGTGAAGATCGAGCTGATTCTGACCACTCCCGCCAAGGCCGCCGGTCCGGTTCTGGTGATCATGGAGTTGGCCTTCGGCAATGAATTCCTTGCGGCCAACGCCAAAAACATCCCCGAAATGCTGCCCGGAGGCCCCGGCAACGAAGGTCCAACCTGGCAGCAGCAGGTGCTGGCCCGCGGGTGGGGCTACGCGATCCTTTCACCCGCAGGCTTTCAGGCCGACAACGGCGCTGGACTGACGGAGGGCATTATCGGCCTCACCAACAAGGGCCAGCCGCGCAAGCTGGACGAGTGGGGCACGCTGCGCGCCTGGGCCTGGGGAGCAAGCCGCGTGATGGATTACTTTGAAACCGACAAAGCCGTCGATGCCAAACAGGTGGGCCTGGAGGGCCATTCCAGATTCGGCAAGATAGCGCTGGTGGCCATGGCCTACGACCCGCGCTTCGCCATCGCCTACATCAGCTCCTCCGGCACCGGCGGCGCCAAGCTCTACCGGCACCTCCTGGGCGAGCTGACAGAGAACCTGGCCGCAACCGGCGAGTACCACTGGATGGCCGGCAACTTCCTCAAATATGCGGGGCCGCTCACCGCCGGCGACCTGCCCGTGGACGCCCATGAACTGATCGCCCTGAGCGCGCCACGCCCGGTCTTCATCGGCGCAGGCTCCTTTAACGGAGATGAATGGGCTGACCCCAGGGGAATGTTCATGGCCGCCGTCGCCGCGGGACCGGTCTATCGCCTGCTAGACAAAAAAGACCTCGGCACGACGAGCTTTCCGCCCATCAAGACCGCTCTGATCACCGGCGACCTGGCCTTCCGCCAGCACTCCGCCGGCCACACGCCGGGTCCAAACTGGCCCGTCTTTCTCGACTTTGCCAGCCGCTATCTGCATACGCAATAAACCCTGGGGCGCCCCAGGTCCCGCTTTTAGGAGCTAGGAAACTACGATCCTCAATCGGTTATCTTCAAGGGAACAGGATCGTCCTCCCGCCACGGAACCCCGCCCCATCCCTTTGCGTATCCTGAGGGCAGTGCAAGGAGAACCCGCCATGAGCAGCCAACCTTATCCCAACCCGCAAGCGATTTTTTACCAGCACTATGCGGCGGTGCGCCGCGACGAAGTGGTCGGTATTCTGCTGGCTCTGTTTCTGGGCGGTTTCGGCATTCACCACTTCTATCTGCGGCGAACCGGGCTGGGGATTCTGTATGCCTGCTTCTGCTGGACGCCCTTCCCGTGGATTCTGGGCTTTATCGAGTGCTTTTTCATGCCCGGCCGGGTGCGCGAGTTCAACGCCATCCAGGCGGCGGGGATTGCTGCGATGCTGGGGATAGCGATGCCCGGATGGGGTCAGCCGTTCAATGTTACGGTGAACGTGCCCCCGGCGCCGCAGCCGGGAACGCTGCTGGCCTGCTTGCGCTGCCGCCAGACCAATCCGGTGGGTTCGCTCTTCTGCTCCGCCTGCGGCGCGGCGCTGTAAGTGCGCGGGCCGTTTTCTATGGCGCTCCGGCCCGCCGTGAACTTCGTGCAATTACTCAAGTTTCCCTGTTTTTTCCAGCGTATCCACTATCTGCCAGGGATAGTAAGGCCGCGAGGCGCGTAAGGCATCGAGGCGCGTGAACAACTCCTTCTGGTGGGCCTGCCCTCCAGGACGATACCCCTCATAGATCGAATAGCCGTAGAGTGCGGAGAAGTTCTGTGGATCGAGCTTGAGCGCCTCTTCATAGTCGGCGCGTGCTTGCTCGCTAATCTGCGTAATTCGGGGCCGGCCAACGGTATCGATCAAATTCTCCTGCGCGAGCCAGCCTATGTAGAAGCAGGCCGACGACGCACGTGTGGCCAACAGCGTGGCGTTGGGAGTCTTCTGTTCAGCGACAAGCGCGCTGAAGAAATCGAACGCCCTGCGACCGTCGCGAGCCTCGACGATGGCCTTCCAATAATCGCTGACGGCCATTCCGAACTCCTTGCTGTCGGGGCTGGACAGGCTCATTGTGACCTCCAGCTTGTTGAGCGCGAGAGTCGCATTGGAGGATGAGGCCGCCGATTGAACGTTGACGGCGTTGGGTTGCTGGGCAAGCATTGGGATGAGGGCAATGGCTGCCAAAATGGCGATTGCCATGGATTGTGTAAAACGATTCCGTGTCATGATCTCTCCTTTGGTGAAGGGTTGGAAGTTGAACAACACAGAGAACTCTAATTTTCAGAGTTCGCAGACGAGAAAACCCCTAGAGCGGTTCACTTTGCGAGGCGTTTTGAGAAATCCTGTCAGCACTTTTCCTGGAAAATCTCTCAATGAAGAGTACTCTATTATATAGAGTGTGCGTTGTCAAGAAAAATCTTTTGGCTTAGTGAACCGCTTCGAAGTAATGCCGATTCGATGAGATCGCTCTCTGAAGCCCCTGCCTTTACATATTCGCGTGCCCGGCGCGCATCGACTCATTGAACTGCGGCTTGGTAAAGTTCAGCGCGGCGTCGAGCCGGGCCTGGTACTCCGGCGCGCGGGCCAGCAGCAGCGGCGTAGCGGCGGCAAACTCCCCCTCCAGCCGGATCAGCCCTTCACCCGCTTTATCGCCGACCATGCGCAGCAGATCAGCCTCGGTGGTGTTCAGGTACTGCGCATCCATCGGGTCGGCGATCCATACCGGCTCGCCCGCGCCCAGCGCGCCCGAAAGCCAATAGACCTTGCAGAGCAAGTACTCCAGGCGCTCGGTGTCCGTAGTCTCGGTGAAGAGAAACTTCTTTTGCCAGCGGCTGTAGTAGCGCGTGGTCACCGGCACCGGCTGGCGGTTGCCGGACTTCAAAAACTCAAGCTGGCCCTGGTCCACGACTTTGCGCACGGCGTTGTAGACAAAGCTCTCCGCGTAGGGCTGCTCCATCGCCGGCACAATCTCGGCAAAGGTCAGCGTCACCGATGCGGCGACCTTGGCGTGCAAGTTGAGCGCCCCGCCGTCGGCCAGATGCACCTCGCCGTGGACGATGTAGGTGTCCGCGCCGGAGGTCGAGCGGTGAAAGGGCCACTGAAACTGCCCAAAGGCCAACGGCAGCCCGCCCAGCGTCACCGAACAATCCGGCCGCGGATTGCGCAGCCGCCTGGCCTGCGCCGCCAGGTAAGCCGTCATCGTGGTCAGCAGCTCCGTCGTATCAAAAACAAAGCCCTCGTTCAGCTCCAGCTTAAGCGTGCGGCTGGCGGCATCCGCACCGGGCAGGCCGAGTTGAAAGACCGCCGTGGGGAGGCCGTGAAAGTCGCTGCCCTCGGTGGCGGAGACCAGAACCAGGCCAGCCTGCGCGGCAGCCGCTTCCAAAGCAGAGACAAGTGTGGAGTTCAACGCTGTGGTCATGGGAGGGGAATCCTATCTCGGAGATCGTTGCTTCTTCATTCTAGATGATTTTAGTCCGCATCAAGGTGCAGCAAGACGTAAAATCCACAGGTCAAATGGTCGAGTCCTGTGCAAGCGTCAAGGCTGTACAATCAACGCAAAGGCTGCCGCCTTAACCTTGAAGCTGGGTGTGGCAGGAGACAAACGAATGATCTTGCCGTTTCTTAATCCGAAAGATGCAATCATTTTTCGGATTACTCACCGCGACAATTTGCCGTGGATTCTAGATCATGGGCTGTACGCCCAGAGCAGTAAGATGCTAGATCCCGATTTCCGTCCTATTGGAGACCCCGATCTGATTAAGAAGCGCCCGAAGCGAGCGGTTCCGATTGATCCCGGTGGTGCGCTAAGCGACTACATCCCATTCTATTTCACGCCCTGTTCCATCATGTTCTACAACATTTTGACGGGGTATCGCGGCATCACCCAATTTCCTGCGGAGGAGATTATCGTATTTGTATCGTCGCTCCATAGGGTTTCTGAATTTGGAATTCCATTCGTGTTCACGGATCGACACGCATACACAGCGATGGCGAAGTTCTCTTCAGAAATCACAGATTTGGATCGAGTGGATTGGGACATATTGCGCAACCGGGATTTCAAGGGCGATCTTGATGACCTGGGAAAGAAGGAACGATACCACGCTGAGGCATTGATTTGGATGCACTTGCCGGTTGAAGCGCTACTTGGAATCTGCTGCTTTACAAATGAATTGCAGGAGCAGGTTCAGGCTCAGTTGATCCAGCGGGGCTTGGCCGTTGAGACTATGATGAGGAGGGATTGGTACTTCAAATGATGAAATTTCTCCAAGGAAATCTCCTCGACGCGCGAGTCGAAGCGTTAGTCAATACCGTCAATACAGTCGGTGTGATGGGAAAGGGCATTGCGCTGATGTTCAAAGAGGCGTTTCCAAACAACTTTCGAGCTTACGAGTACGCATGCAAACACAATGAAATTCGGGTTGGGCGGATGTTCGTCACGGAAAACGCAGCCTTCAAGGGCCCACGCTGGATTATCAATTTCCCAACGAAGCAGCATTGGAGTCCGCCATCCAAAATTGAATGGATTGTCGAGGGCCTGCAGGACCTGCGGCGCATTGTGGAAGAGCTAGGCATTCGTTCCATTGCACTGCCTCCTCTTGGGTCTGGCAACGGCGGACTTGTCTGGGCCGATGTGCGGCAGGAGGTGGAACGCGCGTTGAGCGATCTCCAAGGTGTCGAGATTCTCGTGTTCGAGCCTACCGACAAGTATCAAAATGTGGCCAAGCCTACCGGCGTAGAAAAGTTGACTCCGGCGCGGGCGCTAATTGCGGAGATGATTCGCCGTTATTGGGTGCTTGGCATCGATTGTACCTATCTCGAAGTTCAGAAGCTTGGCTGGTTTTTGGAACGGACGGTGTATGCACTTGGGATTGATGATCCGCTCAAGAACCTTGAATTCACGGCAGATAAGTACGGACCGTACTCGGAGCGTTTACGTCACCTTCTCAATGGTTTAGACGGAACCTACTTGCACTGCGACAAGCGATTGGGCGATGCTGGGCCGGCGGACACGATTTGGTTTGATGAGCAAAAGCGAAGGTTTGTGGGTCTTTTCTTACAACAAGAGGAAAATCAGCACCTCAGAAGTGTTCTGGATATTACGGCGGAGACCATCGACGGTTTTGAGTCGCCGTTGGGGATGGAATTACTGGCGACCGTAGATTGGATCATTGTGCGCGAGCATTGCGAACCTAGTGTACAGGGTATTCGTGCTGGGTTAAGCAAGTGGCCAGCCGGGAGGGCAGCCGCGGAACGCAAGTTAAGGCTGTTTGATGATCGGTTGGTTGGATTGGCATTGGATCGTATCGCCGCGAATACTACAATTCTGAGTGTGAGATCAGAACTGTAAAGATCTTAGTGCGGGAATCTGAGTGCGGCTTGGCAACGCTTATTTGTTGCTTGCCCATCCTTAGCGTTCAGTGCGAAGCCTGCGATGTGAGAATTCCAACGCGCCATCCCTGACAGGAAGGCCCAGCCTACCAGACCTCCAGCTCGAACTCCCGGTACTCGCGAATCAGCTCGAAGTCCGAGCGATTGCTGGTAATCAGCTTGGCGCCATGGGAGCGGGCGGTGAGCGCGATCAGAACGTCGAAGTGCAGATCGCGCAGCTTTTTGGGTTCATAGCCTTTGTCTTCGTATATCTTCGCCAGAATTCTGCCGGATTCCAGCCAGTTCTTCTCCGTCGGCGTCAGAATGGGATGGCGCTCCTCAAGCTCCTGAACCACTTGCTGATCCACGAACCTCATGCGAGCGAGCAGCGAGCGGCTGCCCCACCGCAGGTGGCAGGCGGCATTTACAATAGCAACTGTGCAACCCGAAGAGTCTTCGCCGATCATTCTCGCCGAAAAGCTGACCAAGGTTTACGCGGCGGGCCGAGTTCCGGTCACCGCGGTGCGCGGCGTTTCGCTGGCCGTCGAGCGCGGGGAGTTTGTCGCCATTGTCGGTCCCTCGGGCTCGGGCAAGTCCACGCTCTTTTACCTGCTGGGCGGGCTGACGCAGGCTACCGAAGGCCGCGTGGTGATCGACGGCGTGGACTTTGCCTCGCTCTCGGACGGCGAGCGCACGCGGCTACGCAAGCACCGCATAGGCTTCGTCTTCCAGAAGTTCAATCTGCTGCCCACGCTCTCGGCGATGGGCAATATTGAAATTGCCTACGCGGTGAGCGGCCGCGCCAAAGGGAAAGATGGGCAGCCGCTGGACCGCGCGTATCTTGACCACCTCTGCGATCTGCTGTCGATCCAGGGGCGGCTTGAGCATCGGCCGAGCGAGCTGAGCGGTGGCGAGCAACAGCGCGTGGCGATTGCGCGAGCGCTGATCACCCGGCCGGCGATTGTGCTGGCCGACGAGCCTACCGGCAATCTGGACACCAAAAGCTCGGACGCGGTGCTGGCCATGCTGCTGCGCTCGAATCGCGAGCTGGGCCAGACGACGCTGATGATTACCCACAATCCCGAGGCGGCCTCGATTGCCAGCCGCATTCTGTATATGCGCGACGGAGAGATTGTGCGCGAGGAGAAGGGTTCGCGGTCCTGGGCGGTCTCGCCGGCGGCGCTCGCGGTTTGACCGGATTTGGGCGGCCCGGTATACTCATTCTTGCACCAAGCGGGAGTAGCTCAGTGGTAGAGCATTGCCTTGCCAAGGCAAGGGTCGCGAGTTCAAATCTCGTCTCCCGCTCCATTTCGCCCTCCGGTCACAACCGGATTGGCTACGGCGGCATGGAACGATCCGCAGGTATTTTGAGGCAGCCTTGCCAAGGCGCGGTACCCAAGTGGTAAGGGAGAGGTCTGCAAAACCTTTATGCGCCGGTTCGATCCCGGCCCGCGCCTCCAATCCTTTCAATAACTTAGAACTGCCGCACAGAGGCGAAAAGGCTTCTGTAGCGGAAACTGTAGCGGCTTTCCGTCTTTTCTCACTGAATCATCCCCCTACGACTCTCTGATTCTGCGATAGCGCCTCTGACTCGCCAAAATATGCCATGATGACCTGTGTATGGGATACCGTGGAGCCGCCCGGGGCGCGGCCTTCATCGCCGTATAGGACACCCGGTTCGTGGACAGAGGTCGCACGGCGAATGATACGAGCTGACTGCTTCCTTGGGCGCCAGGCCAACCAGCCCGGAGATCGACTTCAGTGGATGCATCAGCATCGACGGCATGAGCCTCACTCCCACGGCCTCAGCCTGCATGAGCTGGAAGAGCCTGCTCTGCTGGCTGATCTCCATGCCGCAGTAACCCGGACTGTAACGTAGGGTCAACTCTTCTTCGTCCCGCAGATGACGGCGGACACTCAGCATCAGCGCGTCCGCCGCAGCCTCCGCCGCCCAGGAGCCGACAGCATCCATGACCAACGCCGAGAAGGTGTCGCCGCTCTTCGCGGCAGTTTCGGAAAGAAGGGAGATCTCCTGGCCTACGGTCACGGCAAAGACAGCCACGCGATCGGCATCTTTGAGGTATTCTCCGATATTGCCGGAGATCGTGGTGTCACCGAGTTTCAACGAATGCGCGGTCCGGCTGGAGACCGGGTAGACAGCGTAAGCGCCGCGCGGACGCAGGCATAACTGGGCCTCCGCCACGACCTGGGCAATGCGTTCCGCCATGGGCGGCGCGGGAGATCCCTCCCGCGGATAGCCAAGATACCGATGGAGTTCAGTCGGGTCGAGAGGTGCAAGAGCAAGCTCCGGGCAGATTTCGGCCACAAGCGCCGCTGGGATGAGGGTGTTCTGCGCGACCGTCGAGCTAAGTTCTTCTGGCACCGGCTCTCCTCGCCTGACACCGCTCTAGCGCGTCAGCTCTTCCACCGTCGAGATCAACGCTCTGATATTCTCCGTGGGCGCCTGAGGCGGCATTCCCCCACCGCACGAAACGATCAGGCGCGAGCGGTCATCAAGCGATGTCAGCATCTCCGTAACCGAGCGCGCCACGTCCTCAGGCGTTCCCTCGGCCAGCACGTCGCGCGGAGGAATGTTCCCCATCAATGCAATCCGGTTGTTCGTCCAGCTCTTCATGTCGGCCACGATGTGCTGCGTGCCGAAATTAAGCAGATTGATCCCCGCCGACTCGAGCAAAGGCGCGCTGGCCTTGCAGGGCGCATCGTTGTGGAAGAACTTCACCGTCACGTCCGCCGCGTAGGCGCGCTGCAAATACGGCAATGCGAACTTCTCGCAATCGCGGCGGCTCACGAATCCGACGATATCGTCGAGCAGGAAAATTCCATCAATCGACGGAAAGACTTCGCGCTGATAGGCGATCCACTCCACCAGAAAATCCGTGACGATATCCAGCAGGCGATGCATCAGCTCGGGGTGGGTCTTGATCGCCTCCAGAAACTCCGGCGTGCCCATCAGGAACGAGGCGATATTGAGCGGGCCGCGCGCCACCGCAAAGCGAATCTTGTGGCCGGCCTTTTCAATCTCCGGCTGCAAGTGCTGGAGCCGCTTGATCACAAAGGGCAGCAGGCCGTGCTTGCGCGGATTGGGCTTTTCCAGTTGCTCGACCTCGGCCGGCGAGCGCAGCACTTTTTTGGCAAAGGGAAATTCGTCCTCGCCCCACATCGAGACGGAGCCGAAGGCCGAGGGTTCCGTGCACATTCCGTATTCCGACCAAAAACCCGGCAGGAAAATCGTCTCCGGAAAGGCGCGTATGGCCTTGAGATTGTCCTCCAGAAAGATGCGGTCATCGGTAAAGTAATCCAGAATCGTGTGCCCCGCCCAATTCGGCAGCCAGGGGCTATCGATGATGAACGCAGTCGGGAGAGGGCTGAACCCCTCTCCGCGAACGACAGAGACGAGCGTATTCCATTGCTGGTCGTTCATGGTTGACCGTTACCTCGTGATTATTCTCTTCTATTGACCCGGCCTGAAAATAATGACACTCCGTGCCTCATCCTTGCGCCTTTTTTCTGGCGCGAGGGTGGGAAACCTCAAACTATTATCGTTCCGGATCAACAAACCTCCAGCAAACGGCGCGCCAGATCCACCGACGCCGCGGCGGTTTCGCTGTACCCGTCCGCGCCAATCGTTTCGGCATACTTGCTTGTGACCGGCGCGCCGCCGACCATAATCTTGATTTGCTCCCGAATTCCGGCCGCTCGGAAGGCCTCGATGGTCGCCTTCATTGCCGGCATCGTCGTGGTCAGCAGCGCGGAGAGGCCGACAATTTGCACCGGTCTCTTCTTCACTGCGGCAATGAATATCTCCGGGGGAACATCGACGCCCAGATCGGTGACCTCGAAGCCGCCGCCCTCCAGCATCGCCGCCACCAGGTTCTTGCCGATGTCGTGCAGATCGCCTTGCACCGTCCCCAGCACCACATGAGCCATCGGCTTGGAGCCGGCCTGGGCGAGCAACGGGCGTAGGATCACGAAGATCTCCTTGGTGGCGCGCGCCGCCATCAGCAGCTCGGGCACAAAGTATTCGCCCTCTTCGAAGAGCTTGCCTACTTCGGCCATCGCCGGGCTGATGCCCTGGCTGATCAAATCAACCGGTTGAACGCCTCCCTCCAGAGCCGCACGCGCAGCCGTGACGGAGGCTGGCACGTCTCCCTCGATCACCGCCTGACGCAACGCCGATAAATCCTGCATGGGTATCGTCATGGGTTTGCACTCAAACAAAGCACCAAAATCTTCTCTGACCTGATGGGACGTACACATAGTACAACGTTGGCCTGATTTCCGTTATGGTGCCGGCCCTTTGCTACAAACCTATGCACAACGCGCGTGGTCATCCTGATCCGGAATCGTGTATGCTGTGTGCCATGATTGATCCTACGAATCGCCTGCGCGAGTGGCTGGCCAACGGCCCGCTCATCACCGATGGCGCCTGGGGAACCGAGTTGCAGGCGCGCGGCCTGCCCCCCGGAACTAACCCGGACACCTGGAACCTCACCCATCCTGAAGAGGTGGAAGCGGTGGCGCGCGCCTATGCGGTGGCGGGCAGCCAGGTCATTCTCACCAACACCTTTCGCGCCAACGCCGTCGCCATAAAGGGCGTCGCAGAGGCCGATCTGGACGCGATCAATCGCGCCGGCGTCGCACTCTCGCGCCAAGCCGCGGGTTCGGCGCTGGTCTTTGCCTCCATCGGTCCTACCGGCAAGATGCTGCTCTCCGGCGAGATGAGCAGCGAAGAGGCTACCGCGGCCTTTGCCGCGCAGTCGCAATCCCTTGCGGCTGCCGGCGCGGATGCATTGCTGATTGAAACCATGAGCGACATCGCCGAGGCGCGGTTGGCCGTCCAGGCGGCCCGGCTCACGGGATTGCCGGTCATCGTATCCTTCGCCTACGACTCCGGCAAGAACAAAGACCGCACCATGATGGGCGCGACGCCCGAAGCCGTAGCCGTCGCCATGGTGGAAGCGGGCGCGGATGCGGTCGGCGCAAACTGCGGCGTGGGCGTGGAACTGGCCATTCCCATCTGCCGGCGGCTGCGCGCGTCCTGCGATCTCCCCCTCTGGATCAAGCCCAACGCCGGCCTGCCCACCATGGAGGACTCCGGCCTGCGCTATGCCACCTCAGCCGAGTTCTTCGCGTCGCACTACTCAGCGCTGCGCGATGCAGGCGCAGACTTTCTCGGCGGCTGCTGCGGTTCCACGCCGGAGTTCATCCGCGCCCTGGTCGCCGCCCGCCTCGCCGCACCGTGATTCGCAGCTATGACTTAGCGCCCTGAATCTGCACCAGCGCTGGCGTCTCGGCCGCGTCTCCGCCCGGCGACACCATGCTTGTCTGCGGCGCTCTCCAATGGTCGATGTAGCTGATCCGGTGCACGCAGCCAATGGTGCAGTTAGGCGAGCAGCTTTTGGCGGTCAGGAACTCCCTTTTTACATCGGCGGTGGTATAGTCGGCCAGCGGCACGCCCGGATACCCGCGCTGCTGCGAGCAGTAGTGCACCAGCCCGTCCTCGCAGATATACAAGTACCGCGACCCCGCCCGGCAGCGCCAGTCGTTCGGCCGCCCCTGCGCAATCGCCTCCTGAAACTTGTCGAAGCGCGAGTAGTTGGTCTTCCGCCGATGCGTCATCGCGAAGTAGACCCGCGCCTCGTCCTCGTTCAGCGGCTTCAGTTGCCCGCTGCCGTCGTGGATAATCCCAATCGTCGATTCAAAGCCCAGCTCCAGCGCCCGGCGGCCGATCACCAGCGCGTCGTTGGGATTCTTGAAGCCCCCGCCCACCACCGAGTTGATATTCACGTGGAATTCGGCGTACTCGGAGAGCATCACCAGCTTCTTGTCCAGCACCTTGAGGCTCTTCTTCGAGACCTCGTCCGGCTCCAAATTATCAATCGAGATCTGCATATGGTCGAGGCCGGCCCGATTCAGCCGCTCAATCCGGGCTTCATTCAAGAGGTAGCCGTTGGTAATCATTCCGGCAATCGCCCCGGTTCGCCGCATCCGCCGAATAATCTCATCCAGATCAGGGTGCGTCAGCGGCTCGCCGCCACTGATGCCGATCATCGCCGTCCCCAGGCGTCCCAGGTGGTCGATCCGCCGCAGCATCTCCTCCAAAGGAACGGGTTCAGACACCTTGTCGTACTCGTTGCAGTAGCCGCAGCTGAGGTTGCAAAAGCGCGCCGGGATAATCTGCGCCAGCACCGGATGAGCAGTGGACGCCAGCGCGCTCGCCACCATCCTCAACTCGCGCACCTTCCGCACAGCCGCAATCGCACGCCCGCGCACCGTCGATCTCCGGGGAATTGCCATCTCTTCCATTGAATCACAGCCCGGTGTGATTCCGGGGTCCGATACGGCGGGCTCAGTTTCGATGTAGATGTGGAGTCGAAGGTAAAACGCTGGAGAGTTGTGTGGAGTAAAAGGCCAATTTGCTTTGCATATAAATAGAGGGATTGAGCGCAGAATGAGGAAAAAGGGTCAAAAAGGGGGTGTTTTAAGCGCTTATTAGGCGCAAATAGGCTGTTTTTTGGTCGAATATCGGTGTTTTTGACGGCCATCTTGCTCATGGCAGGCTTTCGATTCCGCAGCGCATGAACAAAGCCGGTTGGGGTTCGAGGTTTCCCACCCTAAATCACCCCAGTGACGAAGACCTGTCGCTGGGGACCCCGAAGCCGCAAAAACAAGAGCGCGGCGAGGGTGGGGCACACAGCAGGGGAAAGGCGAGAACGCGAGAAGGGACGAAAGGGGAGAAAGGGAGGGACGATGCAGAATGAGTTGCGGCGGAGGGTACGGAGGGACCTGGATGAGGATCTTCGGTTCTTCCGGGGGAGCAAAGTGCGGCGGTCCAAGTGGGGATGGCTGCGAGGGGTGCGTCAGGCTCTGGGAATGCGGGTGGAGGAGGTGGCCTGGCGGCTGAAGATGGGCAAGTCGGAGGTTTACCGGCTGGAGATGTCGGAGGCGCGGGAGACGATCACACTGAAGAAGCTGCGCGCGACGGCGGCGGCGATGGGATGCGAGGTGGTGTACGCGGTGGTTCCGGCGCGGGGGACACTGGAGGATTTGGCCGAGGCGCTGGAAAAGGGACGGCGGAAGTACAAGGCCGAGAGACGAAAGAGGCTGGCGGGGAACGATCCTTACGGTTTTTTGAAGAACTTGGATACGGTGATCGCGCTGACGCAGTGGCATACCGGGAGGAGCGGAACCAAGTGGTAAGCCGCGTGCGAAGGATTCCTGGCTGCTATTCCAGGTTCCAGGATCGGGAGTTGGGGCAACCAATAAACTTACTCCCCGAAACTGGGTCTTCCGTTGTCTTCGTGGATCGACAGAGAAATGTGACGTAACCCAAATAAATCAGAAGGTTTGTATTATAAATCAACGTTCGGCAGAGCTAAAACGGTGCTAAACTGCTCTATAAGGCAGACTGAATTACATAGGGGATCCCCAGATGGAAAGAAAGATCGTAATTGTAGGCGACAGCGTCGTTTCTTCGGACAGCATTCTTAATTTGGACTTCCGATCCGATAAATCGCTCCTTGACGGGGACATAATTGTCTTCTCGGTTGACATCTCCAAATATTACGCAGGCGAATCTTTCCAGGGAATGCGCTGTTTGGATAACGATTCCTCGTTCAGACTTAGAGCGGACTGCCAACACTGGCGTTCCGAATTAGAAGCTGCGCTGAAACATGGAAAGACCGTAATTGTCTTCATTAATGATAGTCCTCAGGTTAAGGCTGCGACCGGAGAAATGCAATACTCCGGAACTGGGCGTAATACGAGGACGACACGAATTGTGACTACCGTTGACCCATATGAATCTATCCCTGTCACATTCGGCTCAGTCGTAAGGCGCTCGGGAGAACGAATTAAGGCGGTTCAAGACCTCGGGATCCTTGCGACCTATTGGCATGAGTTCGGGGGCCATTCCGCTTATGAGGGATATATTGAAAGTTTCAAAGGCACTGCATTGCTTGAGACTCAAACGGGTGGGAAGGTTGTTGGGGGGATATATCAGCAGCCATCGTGGAAGGGCACCTTGATATTCATTCCAAAGCTGGACCTATCCTCTGCTGTGGATAAGAGAATGAATGAGTTTAAGCAGAAACAAAAGAAGAAGCCAGTTAAGGATATTTCTGCCGAAGCTCGTCGAACAGAGAGTCTCCTAAAGAAAGCTGAATATTCTGTAGCGTCTCAACTTATAGCGGCAATCACTGGCTTGGATAAGGCCGCCAGAAATGCAACTGAAGCGACTCCTCCTCCGGTCTGGGCGCAGGAGGATCGCTTTATTCTTGTGAAGGAAATTGAGGTGCAATCGGCAATAAATGAAAACGCAGCATATTTCTTGAAGCTTCGGAATGAACGGACTGAATTGGAGCTAGCCCTAAAGAAGGCGAAGCGATTGAGAGGGCTCCTATATGAGAAGGGGAAGCCACTTGAAGAAGCCATTTTGCTTGCCCTGAAGATTCTTGGTTTCCAGGCTGAAAACCTGAAAGAAGACGACTCCGAATTTGATGTAGTCATGATCGATCCGGAAGGGGATAGACTCATTGGAGAGGCCGAAGGTAAAGACGATAAGGCAATCAACATTGACAAACTAGATCAGCTCGACAGGAACTTGAAGGAAGACTTCTCCAGGCAAGAAGAGGTAACGGCACACTTCGCAACGGGCGTCCTCTTCGGTAATGCATATCGTCTAACCGCTCCAGAAGTCAGAGATACATTCTTCACGACCAAATGCATAGTAGCAGCGAAGAGGTCGCACATCAGTTTGGTCAGGACAACTGATCTTTTCAAAATTGCTCAATACCTAGATAGGTGCCCCAATCCAGAATTTGCTGAGACCTGCAGACGAATGATCAGGCAAGCAGATGGAGAGATTGTCATTTTTCCTACTATTCCGAACGAGGTATAGGGAACAGATGTCTTGGGATCGCAGTAGGATCCACTATCTCCCCGTCCCAACCCGCCCTTCCGCGTCCATCAGGTTGCTCAGAATATCGTTGATGCGGGTCAGGTGGCCTTCGCCTTTGGAGCGCAGCCATTCGAGCACCTGCGGATTGAGACGGACGCTCACCGCTCGCCTTACGCCGCGAGGCACGACGGTTGGCCGACCCCATTTCTGCTATTACAGACCAGTCTCATGTTATTGATATTATTAGTATTATCACGATGTGACAGGACGGACTCTGAACCATCTTTCATGTGATCCGGGCGGGTGGCGCATATCCCAATAAGTATGTCTGAGTGCCCCAGGTCCGGATTTTCGGACCTGGTAAGCGATGAACCTTCTGCGAGCGGAGAGCGAGCGTCTGCCCCACCGCAGGTGGCTAATCGATCTTGATCTTGCGCAGCAGGCGGAAGTCGGAGAGCATCTTGCCGGTCCCCAGCACCACCGAGGCCAGCGGATCGTCGGCCACCGAGACCGGCAGGCCGGTCTCCTCGCGGATGCGCTTGTCGAGGTTCTTGATCAGCGCGCCGCCGCCGGTCAGCACGATGCCGCGATCGCTGATGTCGGCCGACAGTTCCGGCGGTGTGCGCTCCAGCGCCACGCGAATGGCGTTCATGATCACCGCGATGCACTCACCCAGCGCCTCGCGAATCTCGCTGTCGTCGATGGTGATGCTCTTGGGAACGCCCTCGATCAGGTTGCGGCCCTTGATCTCCATGGTCAGTGGCTTGTCCAGCGGGTAGGCCGAGCCGATTTGGATCTTGATGGCTTCGGCGGTCCGCTCGCCGATCAGCAGGTTGTACTTGCGCTTGAGGTAGTTGGTGATGGCCTCGTCCATCTGGTTGCCGGCCATGCGCACCGAGCGCGAATAGACGATGCCGGAGAGCGAGATGACCGCGATGTCCGTAGTCCCGCCGCCGATGTCCACCACCATGTTGCCGCCCGGCTCGGTGATCGGCAGGCCGGCGCCGATGGCCGCCACCATCGCCTGCTCGACCAGATACACCTCGCTGGCTTTGGCGCGGTAGGCGGAGTCCTCGACTGCGCGCTTTTCCACCTGCGTAATCTCTGAAGGCACGCCGATGACGATGCGCGGATGGACCAGCATCTTGCGGTTGTGGGCTTTCTGAATGAAGTAGTTGAGCATCTTTTCGGTGACTTTGAAGTCGGCGATGACGCCGTCCTTCATGGGCTTGATGGCCACGATGTTGCCGGGGGTGCGGCCCAGCATCTCCTTGGCCTCCTTGCCCACGGCTTCCACCTCACCGGTGTTCTTGTTGATGGCGACGATGGAGGGCTCGTTGACAACAATGCCCTTGCCGGCCGCGAAGACCAGGGTGTTGGCGGTGCCCAGGTCGATGGCTAGGTCGCTGGAGAACATGCTGAACAGTGAGCGGATGCCGTGCGACCGCGTGGAGCGCGATGAATAACCGTTGGATGACATGAGTGGACCGGTTGTACCTCAAGGCTTATTGTACGGCCAACGGGCCAAGACCGCCGCGAAACCGCCAAAACCGGAGCAAAGGCCAGCCCCAATGCGGTAAACGCTTGCCGTAGCCCACGCCAAACGTCGCCCCGGTTATTGGTCGAAGCGAATCTGATTCGGCCCGGCCTATCTCCTCATTCTGGCGCGCAAACCGCCCAGGCCGGAGTGCGTGAGCAAGCAGCTTGAACTCTGGTCGCAGCGGTAATGGATGTTCACGGGATAGTCCTGCCATGCGGAGTCAGCGGCGGCCCCGGCGGCTTTGTCGAGGAAGAAGGTTTTTCTCCCGCGGGTGGCGATGACTCCCTGAGCGGCGTCAAAGTCGACGATGGCATCGTCTCCTTCGATGGTGAAAGGCAAGAGCTTGATCGCGGCTTTCTTTTTGCGGGCGGCGGGCGCTGCAGGTGCTAGAGGAGCTGGGCGCGCCGCTTCGAATTCCATCTCCTGCTGGCGCTTCAGCCATTGATCCTGCTCGGCAAGAGAGGGAAAGTCTGGCGTAAAACTCCAGTTTGTCGTCTTTTCATAGGCTGTCTTCGAGCAGGGGATTTCGCCGTGAGCGTTGAGGCCCGTGATCTGCCCATCCGGCCCGATCTGATTCTGGAAGATCTCCTGATTGCGCTCCCGCGCTGCCTCCTGGGCGTCCAATTGTGTAAAATCGATGGTTTGCGCCGGCTGGTCCGCGGGGAGATTGAAGGCATCCGACTTCAAGGCCTGGGAGTCCGGAGTGGACGGGGCCAGAGCTTCCGCATTCCGGGCATCGTATTTCAAGACGATCTCCCTGGTGCATAAGACGAAGCCCTGGAAGTCCTGCAAGTTGATTTGGATGGAAAGAGGACGCGGCGGACGGGCCACCGCATGCGCAAAACCCGCCTTCTGGTCTGGATCGCTGGGCTCGATCGTCAGGCGGTAGGCAACCTTCTTATCCCATTCGATCCATAAGTGGCCCTTCAATCCGGGCGCGATGGAGGTGAACGATCCTAAATCGTACCGCCCTTCCGCGTGATTCAGCTGCCAAAAGACCACCGCGAAGACGACGCCAAACAAGACGCCAAGGCCCACTCCCGCCGCGGCATAGACCCGGGTTGGGCTCTGGGCGAATCTCTGAATTCGTTTAATCCACACATCGGAGAGCGGCAGCCGGGAGAGGAGAGTTTCACTGGCGGGAGTTTCACGGGCCTCGTCCGCGGGCGCGGTAATGGGAGGGGGCAGCACCGGCTCGGCGAGCTTTTCGGCGGGAGGCTCCGGATCCGATTCAATCACACGGTAGCCGCTGACAGGCAGCTTTTCGTCTTCTGTGATCTCGCTGTTGGGATCTTGCTGGTTCGCGTCCGCGAGCTGATTGCCGAGAGGCAACGGATCCGGCTCACGTTTCTTGCGGTTGGGAAATCTCGGATCCTCATCGATCATTAGTCATCCCCTGTTTCTGGCTGTCCGCAATCCTGTTCATTGGGGCCAAGAACATTGAAGCACAGATTGCGGCCAGGCGCATCGAGTTTTTTCCTTGTTGGATGAACCGGTCTTTCCCGGTCTGCATCCAACTGCTGTAGCCGCACAGGAGGAGCCGCAATGAAAATCGGCGTTCCCAGGGAGATCAAGGACAATGAAGCGCGGGTGGGCGTGACCCCGGCGGGCGTGAAGGCACTGAGCGAGGCAGGGCACACCGTGCTGGTGGAGACTCAGGCCGGCGCGCAATCGGGCTTTCCGGATGCGGAGTACCAGAGCGCCGGCGCGGAGATTGTGGGCGAGGCCGCAGCCGTCTGGAGCAGCTCCGAGACGGTGGTCAAGGTCAAGGAGCCTATCGAGAAAGAGTACGCATTCCTTCGCGAGGGGCTGGTGCTGTTCACCTATCTGCACCTGGCGCCGCTCCAGGAGCTGACCGGCAAGTTGCTGGAAGCGAAGGTGATCGGCATCGCCTATGAGACCGTTCGCGACCGCCGGGGCACGTTGCCGCTGCTGACTCCGATGAGCGAAGTGGCGGGGCGCATGAGCGTGCAGGTGGGTGCTACCTACCTGGAAAAAGAGCGCGGCGGGCGCGGGATTCTGCTGGGCGGCGTGCCGGGTGTGCCGCCGGCCCACGTCACCATCCTGGGCGGCGGCGTGGTGGGCACCAACGCGGCCAAGGTCGCTCTGGGCTTTGGCGCCAAGGTAACAATCGTGGACGTGAACCTGAACCGGCTGCGCGAGCTGGACGACATCTTCGGCGGGCGGGTCTACACGCTGGCCTCGAACAGCTATAACCTGGCCCACGTGACGCAAGAGGCGGATCTGGTGATCGGCGGCGTGCTGATTCCCGGCGCAACGGCGCCCCGGATCGTGACTCGCGCCATGGTGGCCGAAATGAAGAAGGGCGCGGTGATTGTGGACGTGGCCATCGACCAGGGCGGCTGCGTGGAGACGGCCAGGCCGACCTCGCACTCCAATCCGAGTTTTGTGGTGGATGGCGTGGTGCATTACTGCGTCACCAATATGCCGGGGGCGGTGCCGCACACCTCGACGCTGGCGCTGACCAACTCGACCTTTCCCTATCTGCTGCGCATCGCCAACCTGGGCGCGCGCGAGGCGCTCCGCCAGGATGCGGGCCTGGCCGAAGGGCTGAACACCTGGCTGGGCAAGCTGACCTATCGCGGCGTGGGCGAGAGCCAACAACGGCCATGGACGCCGGCGGCCAGCGTGGTGGGGTGAAGAACAGGGAATAGGGAGTAGGGAATAGGGAGATGAGAAATTCCGCGCGTTATCGGCAATTTATCGGTATAATAACGGCATGATAACGGCACATTATTGGCAATTTCGCTGCCGTTTCAAGAGGCGTCCGTGACCGGTAAAACTCAGAACAGCTTCGCTCCGGTCTTCACCATCACGCCGGCCATTGCCCGTGCGCTGATGCGGGTCGAGGCCGCGCGGCAGGCTGTTCACTCGGAGCCGGTCACGCCCCGCGTTCTGGCTCGCCTGCGGGAGACCGCCCGGCTCTTTACCACGCACTATTCGACCAGGATTGAAGGCAACCGCCTGACCCAGGAGCAAATCGCTCAGGTCATCGGCGTCGGCCAGCACTTCCCCGGTCGGGAACGCGATCAGGATGAAGTGAAGGGCTATTATGCCGCGCTGGATGAAGTGGAGCGTCTGGCGGCGCTCGGCGAGCGGGTAACCGAAGCGGCGGTGCGCAGGCTCCATGCGCTGGTCATGGGCGGCGGCCGGAGGCGCGTCAAGCCCACGCCGTATCGTGACGGGCAAAACGTCATCCGCGACAGCCGCTCCAACGAGATCGTCTATCTGCCGCCAGAGGCTCAGGACGTTCCTCGGCTGATGGCGCAACTCATCGCCTGGCTGAGTGCGGATGTTGATCTTGACGAAGAACTGCCTGTGCCGGTCAAGGCGGCCATCGCGCACTATCAGTACGCCACGATTCACCCGCATTACGACGGAAACGGGCGCACCGCGCGGCTCCTGACCACGCTGGTTCTCCACTTGGGCGGTTACGGCCTGAAGGGATTGTACGCGCTGGAAGAGTACTATGCCCGCGACCTTGGTGTGTACCATGAGGCGCTGACCATCGGCTCGTCTCACAACTACTATCTGGGCCGATCCGAGGCTGACATCACGCGGTGGATTGCCTACTTCATCGAAGGAATGGCGGATTCCTTCGAGAGGGTTCGAGAACAGACCAGCCGCGAGGCCAAGACCGGAGCCGTGAACTTGTCCGCTCCACTGCGCAACTTGGATGCTCGCCAGCGCAAAGCGCTTACGCTCTTCGAAAGCTCGCGGGAATTGACGGCCAGGGAGATTGGCGGCCTCTTCGGCTATCAGCCGCGCACCGCCTCAAAGCTTTGCCGAAGCTGGGTCGAGTCAGGCTTTCTGGAGGTTGCCGACGCGGCCAAGAAATCGCGCCGCTACCGACTCGCCGAGCCCTGGGAGGCTCTGGTTGCCAATCGATAGACTCGGCTGTCGCATCCTGTGCCAATGTCGATTGAGGTTCGTGGTGCCCCACCTAATTCTTGATGAGCGGATCAAGGGTGGGCCACCAGCCGGCCTCCCTCCATGCCAATTTTTAGGGGCGGTAGAAGTAGGTTGCGCGATAGCGCAATGCAATGTTTCTTCGTAACGTAAGTTTGACAAGTAACTGGTGATAGGTTCCATCTGCCTGCGTATCCGGCGTAAAGCTGAGGATATACGCAGCGCGTCCGTCGGCTACGACGCCATTGAGTTCCGCAGCCAAATCGCTTGAGCGGCGCAGCGTGCGCCCGCCGGTTGCCTCGGAGACCTCGCGGAATATACCCTGGATCGGATGCACATCCTCTTGTATTTGCGCTGTGATCCGGCCGGGATTTAATCCGTTGCCCTGATCCGCTGACGTAGCGGAACGCTCCGAATAGCCTAAAGCAGTCACATTTCGGTTGCCCAAATTGGCGCCAATGCTGCCTGTCTCGAGTTGCGAAGCATCGAGGGGATAAATGCTCACGTGGGCATCATTCAGGGTTTCCTGCACTTTCACGGCATATGGATCAAGAGACTTGGATCCTTTCTCCGTAATCTCTGGATGATTGTTCCAATCCGCGAGTACATTGTCACTCGCGATCCACACAAGATTCTTGTGGCCAGGGATCGTTTCCAAGTGGCGCGCCGCAATTTCCAGTATTGATAAAGCCGTGCGCTCGGAATTGCCGGCAAAGCTGCGCAATTGTATATCCGTGGCCGTCGGCGAAGGGACATCCACCGTGTTTTGAGTGGAGCTTTCCAAGGGCGCATATAACTCTTGCGCATAGGCTGCGTTCCCATTCACCTGTACCAAGTCATTGGTGTGTCTGACCGTGTCGAACTGCTGCCGGATGCGGCGTTCTTCCTCTTGCGCATGTACCAGTTCCCTAGCGCCGGGCATCCACTTCCGAAACACTTCCGCTACATGGGCGTGATCGGCGCTTGGCTCGGCAAGAATTTGAATTCCCGTTTCCTTCATGACATAAATTCCGACGCGATCGCTCGCGGGGAGATGCCCCAGGAAACGCAGAACCTCCCGACGCGCGTAGGACAAATCGTCCCATGCCAGGTTCTGGGAATCGATCAGAAGAACGGTAGTGGTTCCTTCCGTCTTGTTCGCGTCAGCCGCTCCAACAAACGCGCCAAGGCCATCGCGATAAGTCTGATCCGGGTTCGATCCTGCATTCGAGTGATCCGGCGCCAAATCAGCCGACGGGGCCCGGCCAGATGCAGAGAAGAACTTCAGTTGCTGTTTGCGGCCATTGTCGAAGATTTGAAAGTCGTCGGGATTCAGATCAACGACAGGATGTCCCTTCTTGTCGTAAGCCACGACCCCTACATCGACCAGGCGCGCAGTAGTGCGAAGGACGACTCCAGAGGCCAATGGACGGTTTTCGCTGTTCTTTGGGACAGACACCGCGCCCGAATTGGCGCTATCCGTTTTCTGAGCCTCGGCGCCTGATGTAGAGATTGTCGGCGCTGGTTTGGATGAGTCGGCTTGCGGCTCGGCCACAGTTGGAATCATTGTAAAAAACAGTGCGGCAAGAAAAACAAGTTTCCGCATGGTTCAGCCCTCCATTTCGAACATCTCGCATAAGATCATCTTGCTGCTGGTGTGGCTGCGCCAAAGTGCCTTTGCTGCCGCCCGGGCTTTCTTTCGCAGCGCGGCGGCCTGGAATGCCTGGCATGTAAATGAAACTCCCGGCAGGCAATACAATCGCCATGCCGCAGACAATCCTGTTTGGGGCATGGGCAAACGATGGGTTGTTCAGTCATCTCGTATCCCTGCCTCCCTATGCCCTGAAGACGCAGCGGGTGACCGAGGTCTTAACAACCAGAAATCTGGGTGGCCCAGGTCTCGCTTCTGAGACCTGGGAAGCCATCACCGGCCTTTCCGCCTCACCGTTCCGGGACGGTCTCCTCCATCTTGCCGAAGATCATCTTGCCGCTGGCGGTTTGCAGCACGCTGGTGACAACGATCTCGACCGACTTGCCGATCACCTTGCGCGCGTGATCGACCACCACCATGGTGCCGTCGTCCAGGTAGCCGACGCCCTGGTTGAACTCCTTGCCCTCTTTGAGAATCAGCACAGTCATCTTTTCGCCGGGCAGCACCACCGGCCGCAGGGCGTTGGCCAGGTCGTTGATATTCAGCACCTCGACGTGGTGCAGGTGGGCCACCTTGTTCAGGTTGAAGTCGTTGGTGACCACCTTGGCCTCCCACTTCTTGGCCAATTCGAGCAGCTTCAGGTCCACCTCGCGGATGGAGGGGAAGTCGTCGGGGACGATCTGCACCTGGATGCCGACGTTGGATTGCATGCGCTGGAGCATATCCAGTCCGCGGCGGCCGCGCTGGCGTTTGGAGCTATCGGTGGAGTCGGCCACCGTCTGCAACTCGCGCAGCACGAACTCCGGTACCACCATCATGCCGTCGATGAAGCCGGCCTCGGCGATGTCGGCGATGCGGCCATCGATGATGACGCTGGTGTCCAGCACCTTGGCGCTGCGGCGGGTCAGCTTTTCGCCCGCGAAGACGGTGCCCAGCGCCGCCGGGTTCAGCAGATCGCCCTTGCTGGCGCCCACCAGCAGGCCCACGTAGGTCATCAGCAGCAGGTCGAAGATCTGGATGACGGACGAGGTGGTCCCAGGCGCCAGAGCGCCGCGCAGCACCACGCAAAACAGCGCCGCGCCCAGGATGCCGAGGATGCTGCCCACGACGGCGCCGATCAGGCGCTTCAGGCTGAGCGCCCTCACCCGCATCTCAAAAACAATCACCGCGCCGGCCGCGCCCGCGCCCACAACTGTACTCACCCATCCTGTCATGCCGAATGGATGAAAGAAAAAACAGACCCCGGCAAGAAGAGCCACAAAAAGAAGACGAAGCACAATCAGATCCATAACAAGCCAACCCCCCGCTGGCAGGCGAGAAAAATCCTGCAGACCGGGTATAGTTGGCGAGTATTCCACCCGCTTGCGCTGTAGTCAAGTGCAGAGATCAGTTTTCAGTAGTCAGTTGTCAGTAGTCAGCCGAATCTGACAACTGACAACTGATTCATGACGCCCGCGCCAGCTCCATCATGGGGGCCAGCCGCTGCGAGCCCTTGCGGGGACCGCGCTTGCGGGCGCTCATCACCTTGATGCGCTCCAGCAACTCCTGGGGCGAGCAGTTCTTCTTGGCCAGCAGTGCATCGGCGGCGTGCATCTCGCCCGCCATCCTCTGCGGGTCGCCCAGCACGATCATGGGCACATGAGAGGCAATCTGCTTGAGCCGCTCCACCAACTGGCAGCCGTTCATCTGCGGCATGCCGTGATCGGCCAGCACCAAATCCACAGGAGTCTCGGCAAAGATGCCGATGGCCTCCTGCCCGTTGCAGGCCGAAACCACCCGGTATCCGTTGGTGGCCAGCATGAACTTAAGTACGGAAAGCTCTTGTTCGTTGTCGTCTACACAGAGAATGATCTTTTTGGGCCGCATGGTAGGGGGATAACTCCTTGGTGTAATTTGTTAGGACGCATGGGATCACTTCGCCCCCGCCCGCTCCAGTGGCGGGTTGGCGAATGTATCTTCGAACCGGGACCGGAAGCGAGCCGGCTCATCCTGGTGCATCTTGGTGCCGGATTGCCCTGCGCGCCGCGCGTAGAGCCCTGACGGGCACGGCGAACCTGCAATACGGCAACCGGCTTTCGATGCTCAGGCGGCTGTCTTCGCCCCCGGTCAATGATGGAATGATGCCAGGGAAATAATCCGGCTCATGCGCCGGTCAAAATGCTTCAACGAGAGCCAAGACTACGGCGAATGGAGGCCGATGGGAAGGGGGAAATTTAAGCGAAACTTTTTCCTTCAAAACCGAAAGTAACGTGAGTAAACGAGCTAGATTGAACACATACCATCACTTGTAACTATGAATGCCTGTTGAAAGCGTGTGCAAACCGGCAGGAAAAGCCGTCCAGATGCTACAAGAACGGTGCTGCCCGCCACGCGCACATCCGTGACCTTCGATGATCTGGATTGCTCAGACCCATTTAGGAAATGCGCAGTCAAGTAGAGATCGCTGGGGCGGCCTATCTCGACGCCCTGGCGCACGTGGATGCGCTCGCCGGGCGCAACGGCGCCGCGCTGGACCAGGTAGCTGATGGCGCAGCCGGCAGCCGAGCCGGTGGCCGGATCCTCGCCGCCGTAAAACTGCATCCGGGCGCAGTATTGGGGCGTACGGCCGTCCTCCTGGCCGAGTGTTGGGGCGAGTACGAAGAACCAGCGCCCGCCGCGCGCCCGCAGCCACGCTGTGGCCTCAGGCTGGCTCACCTTGAGCCGGGCCAGAGCTTCGGCGGAGCGCAGCGCCACAATCGCGAAGGCCGTTCCTGTGGAGACAATCTGGGGCGGCAGGCCGGGGTCCAGGTCGTCGACGGCCAGCCCGGCGAGCCGAGCCACCTCGCGGGGGTCCAGCTCCTCGCCAAACTCCGGATCGCGCTGCGTCATCTCGCCGAAGAGGCCCTCAGCTGTGAAGCGCACCGGTACCGCTCCCACGTTGAGGCTGAGCGTGACGGTGCCATCCCGCACGGTCTCCGGCGCATAGAGCATGAGTACGCTGGCTGTGCCCAGCGTGGGATGGCCGGCAAAGTTCAGCTCCTCCTGGGTGGTGAAGATGCGCACCCGCACGCCCTCGGCCTGTTCGACCGCGGCCGGCCTGCGCTCGACAAATGTGGTTTCCGAAAGGTTGAATTCGCGCGCGATCTGCTGCATGCGCTCGGTCGCGAGGCCGCCTGTGTTCATCACCACGGCCAGCGGGTTGCCGGCCAGCGCGGTATCGGTGAAAACATCGACGACGAAGTAGTCCAGCTCCATGCAAACCGCTCCTTCCCAGACCGGCATAGCGGTATTATCAAGCCTTTGGCCTGTGGATCGGTCCTTTGGAATCGGGATTCATTGTGGATTTCCAGCGGCCGTCCGCTGTGATGGAACCCTTCGGTGCGGCATTTCGTACATCCTCAGCAGATGGAAGAGCATTTCAGTTGGGCATGGGTTGAGGCGCAGGCTGCGCAGAGCATCGCGGCGTGGAAGACCTGCGCGGCGCGCTCCCTGCCGGCGCTTCCGTGCAGAACACCCAAAGAGCAGCGCGCGCACGAGAAGGCCTACGACCAGGGTCTGCGCGCCGTGGAACACGAAGCGCGCCGGGCGCGGAGCAACCCGGTCGAGCGGCAGCGGGCGCAGCAGCGCATCGTCGCGCTCTTTCCCGGCTTTGCCGCTGGCGCGCTGGGTCTCAAAGCAGGGGCTATCGAACTGCTCACCAATAGCTTCTTCCCGGTGGGCATGGAGCTGGCGCGCTGGACACGCGCCTTCGATCCGGAGATGAGCATGGAGGACACAATTCAAGCCACCCGCAATGCCTGGATCGCCTGCGGTATGCAGGCGCTGCTTGGCCGGCCCATGGAACTGACTCCGTCGATCCTGGCCTACAGCTTGCTCTACCCCTATAGCGACAACTATCTCGACGATCCATTGATCTCCACCGTGGAGAAGCTCGGCTTCAATGAGCGCTTCCGTCAGCGCCTGAGCGGACAACGGATGGCCGCCGGCGATCCTCGTGAAGCGGCCGTGTGGGCGATGGTGCAAATGATTGAAGAGCAATATCCGCGGCAACGCTGCCCGCAGGTCTACGAGAGCCTGCTGGCGATCCATCGCGCTCAGGGGCAGAGTCTCGCGCAACTCAATCACGGCGGCCTCATCGATCGCTCCCGCGAGGCCGATGAAGTGTTGCGCATCAGTTGCGCCAAGGGCGGCAGCTCCGTCCTCGCCGATGCCTGTCTCGCGCAGCCCTGGCTTACCCCGGAGGAATGCCAATTCTCCTTCGAGTGGGGCGTGCTGCTGCAACTGGGAGACGACTTGCAAGATGTGCGCGAGGATCTCGAGCGCGGATCGCTCACGCTCTTCACCCGCGCCGCCGCGCAGGGCGAGCCGCTGGACAGCCTGGTCGCGCAACTGCTCCACTTCAGCCAGCACGTGGCGAGCCGCATGGACAAGCTGGAGAACGGCACGTCCGTGCTCAAGGATCTGCTCCGCATGAGCTGGCGCACGCTGATCGTGATGGCCGTGGCCGAGAACCACACCTTCTTTTCGTCCGCATTCCTGGCCGAGCTGGAGCCGTGCTCGAACTTCCGCTTCGGTTTTCTGCGCTCCCGCAATCAGAAGCTGGCCGGCAGGCAAGCTCTCTATGCCATCCTCTTCGATGCCTTCCTCGAGGCGGGCGATGCCGATCAATGCGGAATTCCCTTGCCGGCAGTGAATCGTGAACAGTGGTCTGTGAACAGCCGAAGGCAAACGGAAGACTCCGACAGTTGCGCAGCGGGAGTCATCGGCCTCTTCTGTCCAGGAACTGAAATGTACTCGGAGCAAATCGGAACTGCGAACTGACCACTGTTTACTGACCACTTATATGCAAACGGCAAGGGCCGCGCTTCATATAAGAGGCGCGGCCCTTGCCGTTCTATGTAATTTTAATAAAGCGCGAGGTGTCAGAGCGCGATCATCGGCCGGAGCAGGCGGTGTTCGCGCGGTCGAGGATGAGCCTCATGCGCAGTGCTTCGGCCCGCTGGATGGCCACAAGCCGCATCTGCCTGTGGATGTGGTCGCCGTCCACCAACTGGGCAACCTGCGCTTCGTCGAACTCGGCGTCCTTCTCCAGGCGCGCAATTCGCTCTTCGACATTGTGGCGAAACCGGGGGCTGATCTCAAAATCTTCATCGACAGCACAATTGGTCATCATGGCGTGCTCCTAGGGAAAATCTTTAGCCTCGAAGAAAATTTCTTAGAAAGGATAAAGTACTTTCGACCTATGCCGATCTTAATGAGAAATCTAGAGCGGCACCAGATTACGCGTAACGATTCAAAAGTAATGAGCCTGTCCGAAAACGATACAGTACCGGCCAGGGTTATGCCCCTTTTGCACAGCCCGGCCAGCCCTCCGGAAGACGCCGCGCTCCACCTCCCGCTCTGGAGTTGCTTACTGTACTACTTAGGAGGAGCGCGACTCCTGACCGGCCGAACAGCAAAACGAACCACTCTCTGAAACCAAATGAGTTCATGCGTTTGTCCTGGGATGCCAATGGCCGCCGGTACTTTGTTAGAATTGAGGCGACTATGTTATCTGGATATTCACTTCTCAACGGCGAGCCTCAGGAGGGAACCGGGGCTGCATTTGCAGGCTTCAACCCGGCAACGGGAACCCTTCTCGATCCGGTCTATCATTGCGCTTCCACGGAAGAAGTCGATCGCGCGGCGAATCTGGCGGAAGAGGCCTTCACAATCTATTCCAGGCTGCCCGGCATGGACAAAGGCCGATTCCTTCGCCACATCGCCACGGGAATCGAATCGATTGCGCCGGAGTTGGTGGAGCGAGCCCATCAGGAAACCGCCCTGCCGGAAAAGCGTTTGCAGGGAGAGGTGGCGCGGACAGTCCATCAGCTTCGGCTTTTTGCCCAAGTGGTCGAAGAAGGCTCGTGGGCCATGGCGCGCATTGATCCCGCGGAGCCGCGGCGCACGCCAATGCCAAGGGCTGATCTCCGCTCCGTGCTGCGCCCGCTGGGCCCGGTTGCGGTCTTTGCCGCCAGCAATTTTCCGCTGGCTTTTTCCGTGGCTGGCGGGGATACGGCCTCCGCGCTCGCGGCGGGCAATCCGGTAATCGTCAAGGCGCATTCGGCGCATCCGGGAACCAGCGAGATGGTGGGACAAGTCATCTGCCGCAGCCTGCGGGAGTGCGGCCTGCCGGCGGGAACCTTCGCGCTGATCTTCGGCTCCGGTGCCCTGGTGGGGTCGGCGCTGGTGCAGCATCCGGCCATCAAGGCGGTGGGCTTCACAGGATCGCTCGCTGGCGGCAAGGCCTTGATGCAACTGGCGGCGACGCGTCCAGAACCCATCCCCTGCTTTATGGAGATGAGCAGCAGCAATCCCCTTTTCGTACTCCCGGAAGCCCTGCGCACACGCGGCGCGGAGATCGCGAAGGGGCTCTTTGCTTCCTTCACGTTGGGTGTGGGGCAATTCTGTACCAAGCCCGGAATGATTTTCCTGCCTCGGAATGAATCCGCGGACGCGCTGGTGACCGAGCTTGCGGCTCTGGTGCGGCAAGCAGCGCCATCTCCCATGCTGACCGAAGGAATCTGTAAGAGTTACAGATCCGGAGTGGCGCGGCGGCAAGGGCATGGCGGCGTGGAAATCCTTGCGGAGCCAGCGCCGGAGATCGCCGGTGCCGCCGATGTTTCTCCGGTTCTATTTCAACTCGAGGGCGGCGAACTGCTCCGTGACCCTGAGTTGATGAAGGAGATCTTTGGACCCAGCACACTCATTGTCCGCTACGCGGACCGGCAGGAGTTGATCGCGCTTGCCTACTCGCTCGAAGGGCAGCTCACGGCGACCTTGCACGGAACCGATGCCGACCTAGCCGATTTCGCCGATCTGGTTGGAATTCTGGAGCGCAAGGCAGGAAGGCTCGTCGTCAATGGCTATCCCACCGGCGTCGAGGTCTGCCACGCCATGGTGCATGGCGGGCCGTATCCTGCCACCAGCGACAGTCGCCACACTTCTGTCGGAACGCAAGCCATCTATCGCTTCGCGCGGCCGGTGTGCTACCAGGATTTTCCCCAGGCGGCATTGCCGGATGAATTGAAAGACGAGAATCCGCTTGGCATTTGGCGCCTGGTCAATGGTGCATTCACGCGCGATGCGCTCTGAGACGAGCCGCGGTCTCTCTTATGAATTGCTTGCTGGCTTCGCGTCTTTCAGCCTGAAGATGATCCCGCCGGCAAGCATGAGCAGCATCGACATCAAGAAATATCCGGCGCGCGAATTGCCGGTGAGCGCCTGAAGAAGACCAACCAGCCAAGTGCCGGCGAAGCCGCCCAGCGCCCCGCAGCTATTGACCAGGGCCATCACTTCGCCGGCCACGTTCTTCGGCAGCATCTCCGGCACGATCGAGAAGAAGGGTCCGTAGGGTGCGAACATGGCGCCGCCGGCGACAATCAAGAAGGCATACGCCAGCCAGAAGCTGTACCCAGCGGTCATCGAGGAGATGAACAGCGCAACTCCGGCAATCACCAGAAACGGGCCGATGTAGCGCTTGCGGTCGAGCGTCCGATCGGAAATATGCGCAATCACCATCATGAGAACGATTGCCGGCAGAAAAGGAACGGCGCTGAGCAAGCCAACCATCTCAATCCCGCACGCCGACCCAGCTCCGATCATGGTGGGAAGCCACAGCACGAAGCCGTAAATGCCGGCGCTCCAGCAAAAATACTGCGCGCACAGCAGGAGCACACCGGGCACGCGCAGAGTCGCCCGGAAGTTCGCCATCGGCGGAAGCGTCTTCTGCTCCGACTCCAGCTCGCTCTCCAGATGGCTGCAGCACTCCCTGCTCATCCATTGCGCCTCATGCGGATGGTCACGCACCACGAGCACCCAGATAAAAGCCCACAGAATCGCTGGAATTCCTTCGAGAACAAAGGTCATCTGCCAGCCGACGGCCTTGATCAGGAATCCGGTAACCGCGGACATCCACAGAACTGTAACCGGATTCCCCAGCATGAGAACCGCATTCGCCCGCGACCGCTCCGCGCGCGTAAACCAGTGAGTCAGCAGAATCAAAATCGACGGAAAGATCGCGCTCTCCGCCACGCCCAGCAGGAACCGGTCCAAAGCCAGCAGCCAGAACTCCCGGATCACGCCCGTCAAGGCCGCCGCCGCGCCCCAGCTTATCAGCGCAAAAAAGATCAGCCGCGTCGCGCTCTTGCGCCGCGCGTAGGCCGCGCCGGGAATCTGAAAGAGGAAGTAGCCGAAGAAGAAGAGCGATCCCAGAAAGGCTGACCGGGAGTTGTTGATGTGGAGGGTTTCCGCCATTCCGGCTGCCGCGCCGAAGCTGTAATTCGCCCGATCGAGATAAGCCAGGCTGTAGGTAACGAAGACCGCCGGCATCAGGAAGATCCAGCGGCGCCGCAAACCCGGCTGACGGGGCGCCGAGTTGGGCGGTACAGTATCGATCACACAATTCTTATATCACCTCACGGGTGCTGTAGCATGCTGGGAGCGTCTACTCCAATGGGCGCGCCTCTATACTTGAGAACGAAAGGAAACTCCCATCGCCACCCTATCGCTCACTTCTGTGCTGGAGACGGCGGACCCGAGTCTTCTCAGCGTTGCCACGCACGCACAAGGGCCCGCAGGAGCGTTGCCCCTCACAGCGGAGATGCTGCTGACTCAGCCATCCGGAAATCTCTTCGGCCTGACGCAAAACGCCGGCATGGGCTGGGCCCCGGAGAGTCTGCTCGACCCGGAGTTCCTGATTCTGAGCACACACGGCGGCCTGCGCGCCGATAATGGTGAACCCATTGCCCTCGGCTTCCATACCGGGCACTGGGAAGTCGGCTTGCTGGTGGCGGAGGCGGCGCGCGAATTGAAGGCCTTGCATGCCGTTCCCTTTGCCGGGGCTTGCACCGATCCCTGCGATGGCCGAACGCAAGGCACGGCCGGAATGCTGGACTCGCTGCCCTTTCGCAACGATGCCGCGATCGTGCTTCGCCGCCTGATGCGGTCGCTGCCTACCGGCAAAGGAGTGATCGGCATAGCCACCTGCGACAAGGGTTTGCCGGCCATGATGATGGCGCTGGCATCCGCGGGAAAGCAGCCCGCCGTTCTTGTTCCCGGAGGCGTCACGCTTCTGCCCGAGTCGGGAGAGGACGCGGGAAAAGTTCAGACCATCGGCGCGCGCTTCGCTCAGAATCAGATCACATTGGAGTACGCTGCCGAGGTGGGTTGCCGCGCCTGCGCCTCTCCCGGCGGCGGATGCCAGTTCCTGGGCACAGCGGCTACCAGCCAGGTGGTTGCCGAGGCGCTGGGGCTTGCTCTGCCTCACACTGCGCTCGCGCCCTCCGGTCAGCCCATCTGGCTCGATGCGGCCCGGCGTTCGGCCCGCGCGATTCTGCGCTTGCACCAACTGGGAATTGGCGCTGAGGACGTGTTGACGCCGGCGGCAATCCGAAACGCCATGGTGCTCCACGCCGCCTTTGGCGGTTCCACCAACCTTCTGTTGCACATTCCCGCTATCGCCCATGCCGCCAAGCTGCACCGGCCCACGGCCTCCGACTGGGCCGAAGTCAATCGCCAGACGCCTCGTCTCGTCGATGCTTTGCCCAACGGGCCTCGCAACTTCGCTACCGTGCAGGTCTTTCTTGCCGGCGGCGTGCCCGAGGTGATGCTGCACCTGCGTGAGGCGGGACTTCTCGACACCAGCGTGATGACAGTTTCCGGAGAGTCGCTCGGCGCCTCTCTCGATTGGTGGCGCGAAAGCCGCCGGCGCTACGAATTGCGCCGCAACCTGACAGAGATAGACGGTATCGATCCTGACGATGTAATCATGTCGCCCGATCGCGCCCGGTCCAGGGGGCTTACTTCTACAATTTGTTTCCCGGTTGGAAATCTCGCGCCGGAGGGCTCAGTCATCAAGAGCACCGCGATCGATCCCTCGCTCGTCGATGAGAAAAACATCTATCGCCATCTTGGTCCAGCCCGAGTATTCATAACGGAAGAAGCAGCCATCCAGGCAATCAAGAGCTGTCAGGTTACGCATGGCGATGTCATTGTTCTCATCTGTAGCGGGCCAGCGGGCGCTGGTATGCAGGAGATCTATCAGATTACCTCGGCGCTCAAGCAGCTTCCCCACTGCAAGCACGTCGCGGTTCTGACCGATGCGCGCTTCAGCGGCGTTTCCACCGGGGCCTGCATCGGCCACATCTCTCCTGAGGCGCTCGCTGGAGGGCCGATTGGCAAAATTCAGGACGGCGACCGGATTGAAATTGTCGTCGATCGCGAATCGCTGACCGGCTCTCTCCATCTCGTGGGAGACGCGGATGAGATCTTCGGTGCCGAGGAAGGCTCGCGTCGCCTTGCGCAGCGCAAGCCCCGCGCGGATCTGCGTCCGCATCCCCAACTGCCCGACGACACCCGCCTCTGGGCCGCACTGATCCATGCCAGCGGGGGTGTCTGGGGAGGCTGCGTCTATGACGTGGACAAGATCGTTTCGCAACTGAAGGAGCAATCGTGAAACTTTACCGCACTAACTTGGGTAGTTTTGTAGAACAAGATGGTATTCACTATCGTGTTCCATTGACCTCGTGGGATGCGCTCGTTACGCATGACGATCTGCATGGGTATCTTCTCTCCATCGTCAACAAGGGAGAGCCCGCGAAGGATTTTTTGCCGGCTAAGATCGAAGCGCCCATCGGCAATCAGGAAGTATGGGCCGCGGGCGTCACGTACTACCGCAGCCGCAGTGCGCGCATGGATGAGTCGAAAACTGCGGGCGGAGGCGATTTCTACGATCGCGTCTATTCAGCGGAGCGTCCCGAGCTGTTCTTTAAATCCACGCCACACCGCGTAGCCGGCCCCGGGGGCTGCGTGCGCATTCGCAAGGATGCTACGTGGTCGGTTCCAGAGCCGGAGCTCACGCTGCTGATCAACCACCGCGGCCAGATCATCGGCTATACCGCCGGAAACGACATGAGTTCACGCGACATCGAAGGAGAAAATCCGCTTTATCTGCCCCAGGCAAAGGTTTACGACGGCAGTTGCGCCCTGGGACCCTGCGTGCTCATAGGTAGTGAGCCGCTGCCAGCCTCTACACCCATCAGCGTGGAAATTGTGCGCGACGGCCGCATTGAGTTTTCCGGAGCTACAACGCTTGCCGAGCTGAAACGCGCGCCCGCCACTCTCGTTGAATACCTCTACCGCGACAACAGCTTTCCCTTCGGCGCATTCCTGATGACCGGAACCGGAATCGTTCCGCCAAACTCCTTCAGCCTCGCCAGTGGAGATCGGATTCGCATCACCATCGACCCTATCGGCACGCTTGAAAATGAAGTCGTACAAGGTAGCTGAGAGGAGCGCACAGTGGCCTGTGCGCCTTGCATCAGATTGGTGGAGGCGGCGGGAGTCGAACCCGCGTCCGAAATCGCTGTCAGCCAGGAGTGTTCATGCTTTGTCCGGTTCCTTTGGTTTCGCCCCTGGCACTCAGAGCGGACAAGATGCGCCAGAAGCTAGTCCGATGATCTCGCGGATGCAACACGGACCGAGCCGCAACCGCCAGCCTACTGTATGACGTCCGCTCACAGCCCATAGGCGAAGCCGTGGAAGACGGCAGCTTATTTAATTAAGCTGCAAGTGGCAGACTGTAGTCGGCAACTTTGTTTTTGCAGGCGATTACGGGTGCCCACCCCCCGGCATGACTCCTCAGCCGCAATCAATCCCGTCGAAACCGTGACGCCCCCAATTCCGGGAAGTACCGGGCCAACTGGCTCGTGCTGCTACAACCATTTTACGCCATTTCGGGATTTTCCGCCGGCCTACTGCTTCTCCAGATCGATGCTCTCGTACTCGCGGCGATTGACGGCCTCGCGGATCTGCGCCGGCGTCTTGCCCAACTTGGTCTGCTGATAAGCAAAGAAGCCCTCCTTGGCGCAGATGTCGCACTGGGTGCTGTGCGCGGTCTCATAGCAACTGCGCAGGCTGGTGTGCCCCAGGGCGCGATCACAGTGGCACCAGCAGGGGAGTTGATAAAGCACACTGCTAATCTTGATCGCCTGCTGGTAGGCGTGCACCTGCCATGGATAGCGGAAGTGTTCGCCGGTCAGTTGGGCGCCGGAGAGAATCGGTGGCAGGGCGCTCACCTTGAGCGGCGCGGAGGGGTAATAGGCGGGAACATCGTCGGCCGGATTCGACCACTGCGCGTAGCTGGCCACGGTCACGGCAAAGACAGCCAGACCCAGAACCCAACGGCGCTTCATCCAGTTGTTCGTCATACGACCCCCTTGGCTCCTATTTTAGACCGAAGCAGGCAAGAATCGGAAGCCGGCACGGCCATGAGGGGTAAGCGGCGTGCGGGCGTTGATTTTGGCGCAAAAAAAAGGCGGCACGAACGGTCGAGCTGTTCGTGCCGGGAGGCCAGTGACGCAAACTACTTCCCGCTTCGGAGGCGGCAAGCTGTGCCTCCTCCTCAACTGGAATATATACACCATAGCATAGATTCAGTCGAAGTCAAATACAAAAATCGAAATATTTCCTCAATCTTCAGTGAACGATCCTACGAGGTCTCTTTGTATCCCGATACGAAACATTTTCTGTAATCAATCAGATGGATGGGGGCCGAATAAGTTGTGGCATACTATTTGTAATCTTACACTTACTCAGTATTTCCGGCAATCATTTTGCAATCACCGGCGGGCGCATGCCGGAGGGATTGCAACTGCTTTAACGTCGGCGCAGGATTTGCGGCTTTCCCGCACAGTGGGACAACCTTCCCAAATATTTACTGAGAAGATGCGGGAATCGCAAATCCAGATTTCAGGATCACCGCGCGCGATCCAGCCGGCGAAACCCGACTTGAAGCCGGAAGAACCGCCCATGCGCCGTCAGGCCAGCCTGTCGATGACAGCCGCAAGCTCGAAATCCTTCGCCGTCAGGCCTCCTTCGTCGTGCGTCACCAGTCCCAGGCGCACCTTGTTGTAGCGAATGTCGATGTCGGGGTGGTGGGCGGCCTTCTCGGCCTGCTCGCCCACCCGGTTGACGAAGGCCAACGCGGCAAGGAAGTCCTTGAAACTGAAGGTTCGCGTTAGCTCCCCCTCTTCGATCTGCCAGCCGGGCAGAGCGGCGAGTCGGGAGGCAGCATCCTGAGCGGTTAATGCGGTCATAGGTCTACTCCTTTTGCCGGAGGGCGCGCAGGGCTGCGGCCCAGTCTTCTTTGATGACCTGGCGAGCTCGGCCCACGGCCAGAGCTCCCGCGGGCACGTTGTGGGTGATGCAGGAGCCGGCGCCGATGTAGGCCCCATCGCCCACCTCGACCGGCGCCACCAGTGTTGAATCGCTGCCGATGAAGGCCTCCTTGCCGATGGTCGTCTTGTGCTTGTGAACGCCGTCGTAGTTGCAGGTGATGACCCCTGCGCCGATGTTGCTTCCCGCGCCCACCTCGGCATCGCCCAGGTAGGTGAGGTGGTTGGCTTTGGCGCCCTTGCCCAGCTTCGCTTTTTTGGTCTCGACAAAGTTGCCGACATGCGCGTCTTCGCCGATCTCGCTGCCCGTACGGAGGTGCGCGAAAGGACCGATTTTGGCGCCATCCGCGACGCTGCTCTCAGCCAGTACACAGCTTTGACGAACCAGCACGCCGCGGCCCAGCTTGCAGTTCTCGATCACAGTATACGACCGGATCATGCAATCGCCGCCGATATTCGTGCGGCCCAGCAATTGCACAAACGGTTCGATCACCGTATCGGCGGCAACCTCGACATCGGCGTCGATCACGCAGGTCTCGGGCCGATAGATGGTCACGCCCGCAGCCATCAGCCGATTGGCCGTGGCGGCGCGTAGCGTGGCATCGAGGGCAACCAATTCGGCGATAGTGTTTGCGCCCAAAACTTCGATGGCTTCGGTGGCCTGAATAGCGACCACGCGCTGGCCCGCAGCGCACAGCAGACCGGCCATATCGGTAAGGTAAAGCTCTCCGTGGGCGTTGTCGGCGGTGAGCTTACCCAGATGAGCCAGCAGCGGCGCGGTCTGAAAGGCGTAGATGCCGGAGTTGATCTCGCCGATGCTCTGCTGCGCGACGGTCAGCGCTTTCTGCTCGACAATGGCCTCCACTTCGGGCGATTGAGGAGAGCGGCGGACAATGCGTCCGTAGCCTGCGGGGTCGGCGGGCGCGGCGGTCAGGATGGTCATTGCCGCCTGCTCGGATTGATGGAAGCTCCAGAGCTGTTCTATTGTTTCTGAACGGATCAGCGGCACGTCGCCGGAAAGGACAAGAATGTTGTCGTAGCCGGAGATGGCCTCGCGCGTGCACTGAATGGCGTGCCCGGTGCCGAGCTGCTCGGTCTGCTCGACAAAGCCGACGCCGGTCGAGGCTACCGCTGCCCGCACCTTCTCCGCATGGTGGCCGATGACGACGAAGATCTCGGCGGGCGCGACGATCTTGCTCGCGGCGGCGATCACGTGGGCCAGCAGCGGCTTGCCGCCGATCTCGTGCAGCACCTTGGGCCGCTGCGACTTCAGCCGCGTCCCTTTGCCCGCCGCCATGATGACCACGGCTAACTTAGAATTCGATCCCACTTAATAACTCCTGGAACTGACTTACATGAGGTTCATGGTTTCACACCTTAGCCGAAAAACAAAAACTCGGCGAGGGTGGGGCACTCTTTCTTTGTCTGACTTACTGCTTCTGTCCTGGCCCCTCAGGCTGCTTGGGCATGGGGATCGTGATGTCCACCGTCTGCACCGGCCCCAGCTTCAGTTCGTCCAGTCCAGGCTTGATCTCCGGGCCATTGCCTACTACCAGAATCGCCAGCTTGTCAGGATGAATGTACTTGGTCGCCACCCGGTTCAGGTCAGCCACCGATACTTTTTCCAGCGCGGCCTTGTAGGTCTCCAGGTAGTCGGGCGGATAGCCGTAAAACTCGAGGCGCACACGCTCGGCCAGGACCTTCTCCCTGGTGTCGTACTTGAAGAGGAAGGAGTTGAGGATATTGTCCTTGGCACGGGCCAGCTCCTCATCGGTGAAGGGTTTGGTGGTGAGGCCGGCGATCTCGGCCAGCGCGGCCTTGGTTGCATCGACGGTCGAGACGCTCTTGGTCATCACGACGGCATGGAAGGTGGCGGGATGATCGTAGGCATATCCGTAGCTGCCGCCCACCGCATAGGCCAGGCCCAGCTCGGTGCGCACCTTCTGGAACATCCGGCTGGCAAAGCTGCCGCCGAGAATCTCGTTCATCACCGCGAGGGCGGGAACGTCGGGATTGCGGCGGTCCGTGCCCAGGCCCACAATCTGTACATTGGACTGGTTGACGTCTTCCTTGTCGATGAAGAAGACGCCCGGCCTGGGACCGGCAAAGCTGTCGTGGCGGGGCGGAGCTGCCTTGACCGGCGGCAGCCCCTCGAAGGCCGCGCGCAGCTTGGCCTCCATCGCCGCCGGGTCGAAGTCGCCGCTAATGGAGACGATCAGCTTGCCGCCGATGGTGCGGTCGTGCCAGGCCTTCAAGTCGTCCACGGTGACCGCGCCGATGGTGGCGAACTCCGGCTGGCGCGTGTAGGGAGAGTTAGCGCCGTAGACCAGCTTGGCCGACTCGCGGCTGGCGATCCCGCCCTCATCGTCGTTGCGGCGCATGATCCCGGTGGCCACCTGCTGCTGCGCCAGTTGCAGTTTCTCCGCGCTGAATTGCGGGTGAAAAAGCAGGTCTATGGCAAGCGCAAAAACCTGATCCGCGTCGCCCTTGAGCGAGTCCCACGAAAGAGCTGTGGAATCCACATCGCCGCCGGTTTCGATGTGCGCCGCCTTGGCTTCGAGCAGGGCGTCGAGGGCGTCGCCGCTGAGCTTGGCTGTGCCGCTGGTGCGCCACGCCTGTCCGTAGAGACTGATCAGCCCTGTCTTGGCCGCATCCTCATCGCGCGCGCCGCCGGGAATCGACACCGAGCCGGAGACGAAGGGCAGCTCATGGTCCTCTTGCAGGAAGAGCACGATGCCGTTTTTGAGTTCAATGCGCTGGGGCTGGTGGGGCTTGAAGTCGTGCAGCTTGGGCGTGGGAATCTGCTCCCAGGGCTTGGCTTGTTGGGCGGGGAGAGTGATGGGAGCAAGAAGGGCAGCAAAGATTGCGCCTGCCAAAACGATTCCAGAAAAATGCTTCATGAACAAGCTCTTCATTGCGCGCCTCCATCTTGCTGCGCAGTCGCGGTCTTTCCGGCAGCTTCGGTCTCGATCCAGGACTCGGTGCGGTTGCTGGGAACGAAGACCTCGTTGGCCACGCGGCGGATATCCGCCTTGGTCACCTTGTCCACCTTGTCGAGTTGCAGGAAGAGCTCGCGCCAGTCGCCGTAGCGGGTCTGGTACTGGGCCAGCGAGTTGGCCAGGCCCTGATTGTCGGCCAATCCGCGCAGCAGGTCGGCGCGGGTGCGCGTCTTGTACATGGCCAGCTCCTCGTCGCTCACGTCGGTGTTTTTGAGCTTGTCGATCTCCTTGTGGATGGCGTCGCGCATCTCAGCCGGCGTGTGACCGGGCAGCGGAACGGCATAGAAGGCGAAGAGTCCGGGGTACTTGTCGCCAGGGAAGGGTGAGAAGCCCTCGGCCTCAGCGGCAATCTGAGCATCGCGCACCAGGCGGCGATAGAGCCGCGAGACGCGCCCGTTGGACATGATGTCGGTGATGGCGTCGTAGACCTCGGCGTCGGGCGAGCGGTAGTCGGGCCGATGGTAGCCTTCGAGGTAAAACGGCTGCGTCTGCTCGCGGATCGCCACGGTCTTCTCGGCAAATTGTTTGGGCTCGACGGTGGTCATCTCCTCCGGCTTGGGACCGGCGGGAATCTTGCTGAAGTAACGCTCCAGCATCGGCAGCGCTTCCGAGGCCTTCACGTCACCCACCACGGCGACGACGATGTTCGACCCCACGTAATACTTTTTGTGGAATTCCATCGCCTCGGTGGCGTTGATCTGCGCGACCTCGCTGGGCCAGCCGATGCCGCTGCGGCCATAGTTATGCGCCACGTAGGCGGTGGACAGGAACTGCTCGACGAGGCGGCCAATGGGGTTCGAGTCGGTGCGCATCCGCCGCTCTTCATTCACCACATCGCGCTCCTTGTAGAACTCGCGCGGCACCGTGTCGGCCAGCCGCCCGCTCTCCAGCCACGCCCACAGCTCCAGGCGATTCTCCGGCATCGACCAGAAGTAGATCGTCTCGTCCAACTGAGTTTCAGCGTTCAGTCCCTCGGCTCCGTTGCGCTCGGCCACGTCGGTGAACTGGTTGGGGATGACGTACTTGTGCGCCTCGGCCTCAGCCTCCTTGAAAGCCTTCTTCAACTCGACGAGCTTCTTTTCATCGCGGCCCACGGCCTTCAGGTACTCGGCTTCGTAGGCGTCGTTGGCCGACTCCACCTTGGCCAGAGCAATCTTCTCGGCGGCGTAGTCTTTGGTGCCGATCTCACTGGTTCCTTTGAAGGCCAGGTGCTCGAACATATGCGCCAGGCCGCTCTCTCCCGATGGATCGTTCACATCGCCCGCGTCGATAAACGTGGAGTAGCTGAAGACCGGCGCCTCCGGCCGCTCGCAGATGACCAGCGTCAGCCCGTTGGGCAGCACCTTGGTCGTGATTCTTTGCTCGAAGCTCTTCAGGTCTTGTGCTCGCGCGCCCGCCATGGCCACAACCGCCAGCATCAGCGCCCCAGCGCCCTTGCAAAACCAGGGAATTTTTATCCTTTGCATCCAATCTCCTTGCCGGAGGGACGCAAACGCGCACCCCCCGTACTCTTCCAAGCTAGTGCCATGGACCGAGGGGGGTCAAACCGGCAGCCCTTACGGAATCCTCATTCGACTCTTGTACGATAGGATTACCATGCAGAGCCAGCGGACCAACCGGCGCCGTCTAACCCCCGTCTGGCGGGCGGTGATCGAGATCGGCTTCATCGACTTTCTCTTTTACTCCAACCTGCTGATGGGCGAGTTCACCGCGACCAACGGCCGCGGCAAGACGCTGGCGGCGGCTCTGACGGACATCTTCACCGCCGCCAACTTCGCCATCGCTCTCATCTCCGCGCTCATCGGCTACCTGGTCTTTGAATACCTGCGCAAGAAATTGTAGTCTCATTTCTTCCTCCTTGACCGCGTGCCGCCCGCTTCCGTATCCTTCGATGGATTCCATAGAGCGGCGATTCTTCAATTCTGACCCGCGCAGGGGGATTCCATATGAGCAAGCCCGAACGCCCGCTTCGCTATATTCAAATCTTCTGCATCTTATCAACACTGATGATTGCCGATGTCACCAGAAAGATTCGGCCCCAACAGCACAGCGCTGCCTCTTCATTACAATGGATCATCTTTGGTTTTGTAGTCGCCATGGTTCTGTGTAGTTTTTTCTTGCAATGGTTCTTTCGCTACTTTCCGAGTCGGTCTTTCCCTCCGTGGAAGAATTCAATTGTTCTCGGCTATTGGATGATGGGACACATCCTCCGGCTTGCGACTGCGCAATCAGTCGCTTTATTTGCATTTGTGCTTCATATGTTTGGATGTTCCGCAGCTCTCGTCTATGTTTTGTATGGAAGTTCACTGCTCCTGCTGCTGTTCTGGCAGCCCGGAGTTTGCCCGGCACAAGAGAATTAGCTGTACACTGCGGGCAGAAGATGGGTATGCTTTTGTCCTTGAGAAAATCATGGTAAGCGTGAGAATCCACATGAGCATCGGGTTGTTGAGTGCGCTGCTAGGCGCCTACTCAATGCTTCCGGCCCAGCAGCCGGAACCGGCCCTCGCGCCGCTCAACGTCTCCGGCCAGATCGTCGTTGCCGGCCACACGACCCCTTACCTCATTCGCCACCTGCCCATCAGCTCGTTCCCCGACATACCCGCCGAACTCGCCGTCCTGCTCAACCGCCGCGGCTGCCTCATTCCGCAGACCTACGAAGCCCATCACCCGGAAAACGTCATCCATGCCAGCCTGGAGCGCCCCGGCTCCTCCGATTGGGCGGTCCTCTGCTCTGAGCGGGGAACGGTCTCGCTGCTGGTCTTCTTTTCCAGCGCCCCGGCCAGTCTGCTGGTGCTCTCTGCCGCGCCGGAAACCGAACGGCTGCAAGCCCACGACCCGAGTGGCGTTCTTGGCTTCAACTGGGGCATCGATCCCGCCTCGCCCGAGCAGATTCACACTGCTCAGATCGGCTTGCTGCATCGCCCGGCGCTCGTCGACCACGACGCCCTGGCTGATACGCTCGTCGACCACCGCACCGTCTACCACTTCTATTTGAAAAGCGCCTGGATTGTGCTGGAGATGCCGGAGTAGTGTGAACAGGCCATAGTCAGAATGGAGTGTCCGGAGATGCATTGTGGTTCTGTGAACCTGCGGACCTTTCGCCCGTTTGCCCTCCTTTGGCGGGCAAGATACTATTTGAATACCGCTGGTACGGTCCTCCTGCTCCGGCAACCGCCGGTCCGGTCCCGAATCCCCAAAGCAGCGGACGGGGCGACCCCAAACCCATGAAGATTCACGAATACCAAGCGAAGGAAATCCTGGCAAAGTACGGTGTCGCCGTGCCGCGCGGCGAAGTTGCTAACACCCTCGAAGAAGCCTCGACGATAGCCCGCAAGCTCTTTGCCGAGGGCGCAAGCGGTGTCGTCGTCAAGGCGCAGATCCACGCCGGAGGCCGCGGCAAGGGCGGCGGCGTCAAAGTGGCCCGCACACGCGAGGAGGCCGAACTCTACGCTCAGCAGATCCTCGGCATGACGCTGGTCACGCACCAGACCGGGCCACAAGGCCAAAAGGTCCAGCGGCTGTTGATCGAAGAGACCGCCAGCATCGACCGCGAACTTTATCTCGGCATTGTCCTCGACCGCGTCACCGGCAAGCTGGTCTTCATGGCCTCGCAGGCCGGCGGCATGGAGATTGAGGTCGTCGCCGCCAAAACTCCCGAAGCGATCTTCAAGGAGAGCATCGACCCGGCCATCGGCCTCGGCTCATGGCAAGCGCGCAAGCTGGCCTTTGCGCTGGGCCTCAAGCCGACGCAAATCTCTGCCGCCGTCGCCTTCTTCCAGAGCCTCTACAAGGCTTACATTGAGACCGACGCCTCGCTGGTCGAGATCAATCCCTTCATCACCGCCAAGGACGACAAGCTCTTCGCGCTCGACGCCAAGATCACCTTCGACGACAACGCTATCTTCCGCCATCCGGAACTCAAGGTGCTGCGCGACACCGCCGAGGAAGACCCGCTCGAGGTCGAGGCTAGCAAGTACGCGCTCAATTACATCAAGCTCGACGGCTCCATCGCCTGCATGGTCAACGGCGCGGGCCTGGCCATGGCGACGATGGACATCATTCAGTACGCCGGCGGCAGCCCGGCTAACTTCCTTGACGTGGGCGGCAGCGCCACGCAAGACCAGATCGAGCACGCCTTCGAGATTCTGCTCTCCGACGCGAACGTGAAGGCGATCCTCATCAACATCTTCGGCGGCATCCTGCGCGTGGACCGGCTGGCCACTGGAGTAGTCGCCGCGGCGCGCAATTTGAAGATCAGTGTGCCCATCGTCCTGCGTCTCGAAGGCACCAACGTCAACGAGGGCCGCAGAATCCTCAAGGAATCGGGCCTCAACTTCCAGGTGGGCGAAACAATGAAAGAAGCAGCAGAGTTAGTCGTAAGAGCAGCTTCTAGCTACTAGCCTCTAGCTTTTAGCTTTTTCGTGCTTAGAAATAAACCTCCGAAAGAGGACAGAGAGAGGAAAAATGGCGCAAGACTACCACGAACTGATTGTTTGGCAGAGGGCCATCGAGTTGACTGTTTGCATTTACAAGCTAACTCGATCTTTTCCTAAAGAAGAACTGTATGGGCTGATTTCACAGATGAGAAGGGCCAGCGTTTCCGTGGCAAGCAATATCGCCGAAGGACGTGGAAGGATCACGCCTGGAGAGTTCCGTCAGTTTCTCGGACTCGCACAAGGTTCAACGTACGAACTTCAAACCCAGCTTTTGGTTGCCAGAAAACTTGGAATGGGAAGCGATGAGAACCTCAATGAGGCGGAATTGCTCAGTGATGAAGTATCCAAGATGCTTGGATCATTCATTCAGACTCTAAGATTACCGGAGCGAAAAGCTAGAAGCTAGGAGCTAGAAGCTAATGGCTGTTTTAGTGGATAAGAATACTCGACTCATCGTTCAAGGTATCACCGGCAAAGAAGGAACCTTTCATGCAATGAGTTGCGCGGAGTATGGCACGAAGGTTGTCGGCGGAGTTACTCCCGGCAAAGGCGGTACGACGCACGAAGACTGGCCGGTCTTTAATACGGTTGCCGACGCCGTTGAAAAAACCGGCGCAAATGCGACGATGATCTTCGTTCCGCCGCCTTTTGCCGCCGACGCCATTCTCGAAGCCGAAGACGCGGGCATTCCGCTGATCGTTGCCATCACCGAGGGCATTCCCACGCTCGACATGGTCAAGGTCTGGGCCGTGCTCAAGAATTCGAAGTCACGGCTGATTGGCCCTAACTGCCCGGGTGTGATCTCCCCCGGCAAGGCCAAGATCGGCATCATGCCCGGACGCATTCACATGGAAGGCTCCGTCGGCATCGTCTCCCGTTCAGGGACATTGACTTACGAGGCCGTGCATCAACTCACCCAGCGCGGCATCGGGCAATCGACGGCCATCGGCATCGGCGGCGACCCCATCATCGGCACCACGCACATCGACGCGCTGCGCCTCTTCAACGACGATCCCGAAACCGAGGCCATCGTGATGATTGGCGAGATCGGCGGAACGGCGGAAGAGGCCGCGGCGGAGTTCGTCCGGCAGTACGTGAAGAAGCCGGTCGTCGGCTTCATCGCCGGACAGACCGCGCCCCCCGGCCGCCGCATGGGCCACGCCGGCGCCATCATCAGCGGAGGCCAGGGCACCGCCGCCGACAAGATGAAGGCCATGACCGCGGCCGGCATCCACGTCGTCGTCTCGCCCGCCGAGATTGGCGCAACACTGGCCCGCGTGATCGGAAAGAACTAGCTCTCAGCTATCAGCCTTTAGCTTGTTCATGGTGTTATCCAGTTTGGATACTTCCATCCAGACCGAACAGGCGAGAAAAGCTGATAGCTGATAGCTGAAAGCTGCTGTTATGAAAGAACTGTGGACCGCTCAAGTGCATCTGCTCACGCCGCCGGCAGCACTGCGATCGAAGAACTCGCCGAATAAATTGAACAAGCAAAGAGCCAGCCCGACGGATGCATCTTCGGAACCCTGGACTACTTCCCATCCCGGCCCGCATAGACGCCCGCCTCGTCTTTTTATCAGTGGATGATCCTTTTATAAGATAATGAGTATTCTAAAGTAATACTTTAAATTACTCATAAAAGAGTTCAGCTCTTTCTGGCCTGCAGTTCCACGGATTCAATCTTGGAAGATGGCGTCGTTACAGCCTCTTTGCCTTCATCGAATGCTACTTCGCCGGCCGCCTCGCAAGCCCTAGCCGCGATTGATCTCCTCGGCAAACTGATCCAGCGTCAGCGCCTCGACGCCCTTGGCCAGCGCAGTGAAGGAGGGGCCGGTGCGCGCTTTGCGGTAGACCACCAGGCGGCGCGTGACGCGGTCGCCGGCCGCTCGCGTCAGCGCGAGCATCGGTGCGGCCATCGACGCATGCACAGTCTTCGATGCTTTGGCCTCGACCAGCCAGAAACGCGCGTTGGGTCGCGGAACCAAAAAGTCAATCTCCAGTCCCTGCTGGTCGCGGAAGTAATAAAGCTCCTTGCGCTTCCCGCGGTTGACCTGGCTCTTAAGAATCTCGGCAGCCACAAACCCCTCGAAGATCGATCCCAGAAAGGGCGACCGATCCAGCTCCGCCTGCGCCTGAATCCCCAGCAGATGGCAGGCCAGGCCGGTGTCGCCCCAGTAGACCTTGGGCGATTTGACAAGCCGCTTGCCGAAGTTCTCAAAGTACGGTGGCACCAGGATGATTTGCCCGGTCATCTCCAGGATGCGCAGCCACTCGGAGATGGTCGGCACGGATATGCCCAGCGGCGCGGCCAGATCGGACTTGTTGAGCATCTGTCCGTGGCGGCTGGCCACCAGCGATAGAAAGCGGCGAAAGGCCGGCAGATCGCGAACGCTGGTGATCAGGCGAACATCGCGCTCGATGTAAGTCTGCAAGTAGGAGGAGAACCATAACTCGCGTCCGCGCGGGCGCAGCACAACCTCGGGAAAGCCGCCCAGCAGCGGATCGGCCTTGTCCGTCTCCTTCAGGCTGAAAGGCAGCAACTGAAGAATTGCGGCGCGGCCGGCCATCGACTCGGTGACGCCCTGCATCAGCGGCGCCTCCTGCGAGCCGGTGAAGAGCCACTGGCCCATCTTGCGCGGCCGCGCGTCCACCAGCGTGCGCACATAATCGAGCAACTGCGGCGTGTTCTGAATCTCGTCGAAGATCACCGGCGGGCGCAGGCTGTCGAGAAAGGCCCGCGGATCGCGCCGTATGCGGTCCTGAATGTCCGGGTCCTCGAGAAGAACGTACTGCGCATGGGGAAGAGACGCGCGCAGCAGCGTGGTCTTGCCTGCGCGGCGCGGCCCCGTAACCACCACCGCCGGGAAGCGGCGCAGGGCCTGCGAGAGGAAGGGAGCGATCTGCCTCGGAATATCCATAATATGAGAAATATAAACCAATACTTTAAATTACTCAAGTATTATTTTCTGTATCCGCGCGCTGAATCTTCCCAATAACGGTGAGAATCGCGCTGTCAATGGCAGAGATTTGCGTTTAGCGCCAGGATAATCAAACTCTCCGGCGGAGATCTTGTCCTCGCGAATACAAGGCTATATTCCCGCGCGCTGCCAGGCCTGCGGGCGAGTGCTTCCCCCGGTTCGCTACAATGAAGTCCTGGACAATCATTCTCCAAGGAGCAATTCAAGTGGCCGAACGCACCTTCAGCATCGTCAAGCCGGACGCGGTCCGCAAAGGCTTCACAGGGGCCATTCTGGCCGAGATCGAACGGGCCGGCTTTCAGATTGTGGCGATCAAGCGGCAGACGATTTCCAAGGCGCAGGCCAAGGGCTTCTATGCCGTTCACGCCGGCAAGCCGTTCTTCGACGGGCTTTGCGACTTCATCTCCTCGGGGCCGCTGGTGCTGATGGTTCTGGAAAAGGAGAACGCGATTGCCGATCTGCGCAAGCTGATGGGCGCGACCAACCCGGCCAACGCCGAGGATGGAACCATCCGCAAGAAGTTTGCAGGGTCGATGTCGGAGAATGCAATCCATGGCTCCGACGCCCCGGAGACTGCGGCCTTCGAGATTGGCTACTGGTTCGCGGGGTATGAGCTGATTTAGTGTTAACGGGCTGAATTGGGTTCGTGGTTTCCCACCCTTTCGCCAGAAAAAAGGCGAAAGGATGGGGCACGGAGATTATGTTGGAGCTACTTTGCGGCTGGCGCAGGCTGAGAGGTCAGCGCCTTCAGGTTTCCGATGAGTTTACCTATCGCTTCTTCCAAAGCATGGTTGCGGCCTATTTGCAGGTGGCTTACCGACACATCCTGGCCCAGCGTCCACAGCACAATATGCGTCTTGGGGTCCAGCACCAGCAATTCGATCTGCGGAGAATCGATACTGGACTTGAGTCGTGAAACCGAATCGGCAAGACTGATTTGAAAAACCAAATCAGCATCCGCTGGAGCAGCAACAATTTCATACTGACCTCCCGCCTTGATGGCCGCATAAAGCTCGTTGTACGGCTGAGCCGATCCTCCTTTCCAGAGTCCGGTTTCGTATTCTACTCCCGCATTGGAGATGAAGACCTTCTTTGCGGTGAGAATTTGCGAGGGAATCGGTGCGGCGGGCGCTTGTGCCTGCAACACGGAGACCAACGGCAGCATCATTGCAATTGCGAGGGACATTACAGCTAACCTGACTTTCAACATGGTTCTTTCCTTTCTCATTTCTATGAACACCGGCGGAAGGAATTCCACTCGGAAAAACAATTATTCTTCATCCATCCCCAAAAAGATCGTCGATCTTGGCTCTGAGCGCGGCGATCTCCTGGCGCAGCTCGACGACCGTCACTTCCAGGCGCACGATGCGGTCTTCGTGGCCCGCGTCCGGTTCGGCAAATTGGCCAGCTTCGCGGGGAGCGTAGACCGGTGCTGCTGCGAATGTTGCCGCCAGCGATTCAATGCCGCCGGAGAGCAGGTGCATATAGCGCGATTCCTTGGTTCCCGGCTGGCGCGGCAGCACGGCTACCAGCGGCGGCTCGCGCTCTATCAGCTTTTGCAATCCGGCCAGCACATCCGTGAGTTCGTCGAAGCTGTGCATCCGCTCGGTCCGCCCGCGCAACTCGCCCGGAGTCTGCGGGCCGCGCAGCAGCAGCACGCAGATCAGCGCCGTCTCCGCGCGGCTGAAGTTGAAGGCCTCGCCCAGCCAGTGCTCGTACTTGGTGACACGGCCGTCGGCAGAGCGCGCGCGTCCCGCCAGGTGCAGGTCGTCGAGGCGATGCAGCGACCTGCGCACGGCCTCTTCGTCCAGGTTCATCACCGGCTCGCGATTGGAGCGCTGATTGCAGGCGTTGATGAGCGCGTTGAGCGAGAGCGGGTAGTACTCCGGCGTGGTCACTTCTTTTTCAACCAGCGCGCCCAGGACGCGGGCCTGGGCGGCGGTGAGGACGATGGGGGCAGTCGGGATGGGGTCGGTGGGCGGCATAGGTTTATTCTGCCATTTTGATCCTATGGAACGGGAGGAATTGAGGGCTTCCTGCAAAAAACAACCGCAGGTCCTTCGACTGCGCAGACCGCAAAGAACGCGGTCTGCTCCGCTCAGGATGACAGATTTTTGTGTGGTTTTATGGGACGGGAGAGATTGGGGTTCGTGATCTCCCATCCTTTCCGCAAAATACGCGGAAAGGATGGGGCACGGAATTTATCAGTTGATGGAGAGAATGCGCTATCGCTTGCCCTGGATGGTCCTGGGGTTGACGCCGGTCTTTTTGGCGGCGCGCTTGGCGGCGATGGCGCTCATCTCTTTGCCAATGTGGGACTGGTTGATGGAGATCTGGATGGCCAGGTTGATGATGTTGCCGGTGCCCCAGTAGAGTGAGAGTCCCGAGGCGTAGGTCCACAGCATGAAGCCGAACATCGCGGGCATCATGAATGCCAACATCTTCCGCTGTACCGGGTCCATGCCCGGCGAAGGCGTGATGTACTGGGTAAGAAACATGGTGATGATGATGAGGATAGGCAGAATATGCAGCGGGTCGGGCGAGGAGAGGTCGCTGAGCCAGTACCAGTGCGCCTGACGCAGCTCGACCGTGTTTTGCAGCAAGCGGAAGTAGGCGAAGAAGAGCGGCATCTGGATGAGCATGGGCAGGCAACTGCCGTACATATTCACGCCCTCCACCTTGTATAGCTCCATCATCTCGGCGTTCATATCGGCCCGCTTGGGGTCGGTCGTCTTGAGGTGGGCATAGCGCTGCTTGATGGCCTCGACCTTGGGTTGAATGCGCATCATCTTCAGCGAGGACTTCATCATCAGCACGCGCGTAGGCAGCAGCACCAGGTTGAAGATGACGGTGACGATGATGATGGCCCAGCCCCAGTTGTTGACGCCGTGCTCGACCAGGAAGCGCAGGGCCAGGTACAGCGGCTTGGCGATGACAGTGAGCCAGCCGTACTGGATGAGCGGTTCCAGCGATTGACCGGTAGGCTTGCCGTCGGCGCCAGTGGCGTGGATGGAGGTGAGCAGGTCCATCGCTTTGGGGCCGGCATAGAGTCGCAGGCGGGTCGAGCCGCTGGTGTCGCCCATCGCCAGGCCAAGGACGTGGGCTGGCTTCTTCTCGCTGTTGGGATCGCTCAGGACGCTGGGCAGGTCGATGGTGTTGTGCAGCGTGACGAGAGTGGCGCGATCGGGCGCATCGGGCAGAAGGGCCGCGACAAAGTAGAGATCTGTAACAGCCGCGTAGGAGTAAGGCAGGTCAAGCGTAGCGTTGTTGCTGATCTTGGCCACGGCCTCCGAATCCTGCTTGCCATTGAGAGACCAGTCGAATTGCGAGAGCGCGGAGGTGCGGATGGAAGCGCGCGTCGACGATGAGGGAAGAAACTCCTCCATATCGCCCAGGCCGGCAGGCCACTGGATCAGCGCCCTCACCGGCACGCCGTTGCGCTTGACCTCGGCATCGACGGTGACGACGTAGCTCGCATCGAAGCGGAAGGTCTTCACCACATCCAGGCCGTTGGCGGCGTAATGGAAGGTTAGGACGCTGGTGGCCGGAACCTCAACGTGGCCCGTAACCGTGGGCTGCGCGCCCGTAGCGGTGACCTGATAGAGCGCCTGGTTGAGCTGCGCGGTGAGGGCCGGCTCATAGGTGAAGAGCGAGAGGGGAAAGCCGAAGTACGCCGAGGCCTGGGGCTGAACCATATCCAGCGGCTTGCCGGCGGTGTCAAAGTACTTCTTCAGCACCCAGCTCTTCACCTGCGCGCCTTGATTGGTGAAGACGATCTTGTAGTTCTCGTTCTCGACCGTGGTCGTGGTTTCCAACTGAGCCGCAATCGTTGGCGTGGCAGCGGGAGCCACCTGCGGTCGGGCCAACTGCGCCTGCGGCGCGCCTGATACGGAGCCTTGCGCGGAACCGGAGGCTGGTTGCGTGGGCTGCGACTGGCTCGGCGTCTGACTCTGCGTTTGGGCGGCAGGTGGCGGCGTGGCCGGCTGCTGGGGCTTGAAAAAGTATTGGTAGCCAAGCAGGACAACGAGAAACAAAAGGGTGAAGGCCATCATGCCGCGCATATCGCCGCCACCGCCGCCGCTGCCGCCGCTCTGCCCCTGAAGATTGGGATTGCTGAATTCTGCCAAGGTATACTTCCTGTTCGTTTGGGTCTGTTCTCAGCCCATGGAGAAGCGCGCCGTCAGGCTGCCGCTCTTCCTATGGTAATGGTTCGTGGGGAAACGGGTGTGCAATTGGAGCCGGTGGCACCGGATCGAGGCCGCCGCGAGTGAAGGGATGACAGCGCAGCAGCCTCCAGGACGCCAGCAGAACGCCCCGCAGCGGTCCATGCGTGGCGATGGCTTGTGAGGCGTACTCCGAGCAGGTAGGCAGAAACTTGCAGCCGCCGCCGGGGCTCAGAGAATGCAGCGCCGGAGAGATCCAGCGGCGATAAAGGACGAGCATGTAGAGCAATATGCGGGTCATAGAACAGGCTCGGATTGGGCCGAATGCGGTTTCATGCGCGCCGCCTCGGTCTTTGCCTGATGAAGAATACGCACAATCTCCGCCTCAAGTTTCGTGAAATCCATCGTCAGAACGATTCGCCGGGGATGAAGAATCAGATCGCAGCCCTGCGGCAGCAACTCGACGTGGCGTCGCAGAGCCTCTCTCATGCGGCGCTTGAGGCGGTTGCGCTCATGCGCCTTGCCCATCACCTTGCCGGCAGTGAGGCCGACGCGCGGGCCGGTCGGGGTCCCCGGCGACAGGTCTTCGTCGCTGGGGTGATAGGCGGGCGGTTCGGTTCCGGCGTATGCAGGCTGCTGCGGAGCCAGAAACCAACTCATCGAAGCGGACTGGCGCTTGCGGCTGGCCGCGTAGGCGCGCTGATAATCGCCGTGCTTGCGCAGACGCGCGCCGGTCAGCGATTGCCTGGGAGACGGGCGTTCGGCAGAGTTGGGAGGGTTGGTCATGGCAACGCCGCGAGAGGTGTTGGCAGAAATGGAATGGGAAGAACCATCCATTCCGGCTCCAACAAAGGTCGAGTGCGGCACGTCAGGCGAGGAATAGAGCGGTTCTCCAATTCATAAATCCTTACCAGTTTTGTCGAAGGTGGCTTTTTCTTGAGGAAAAAGCCACTCGACGGCGTGGATCCGGTGAACATCAATTGGAGAACCGCTTTAGTCGCGGAAGCCGGCGCTGACGGCCACGCGTTTGCGGCCGATGGCGCGGCGGCGGCTGAGCACGGCGGCGCCGGCCTTGGTCTTCATGCGCGCACGGAAACCGTGTGTCTTCACGCGCTTACGGCGATTCGGTTGAAAGGTACGCTTGGGCATGAAAATGCGCTCCTGTTTCCTCGATAGATTCTGCGCCTTAACGGCAAGTACTTAGTGTATCGCAGGTTGGGCCAGGAATCCAGCGCGAAGTGCGCCAAAGGCCAATTTGCCTCGGCCCAGCGGCGAACGGGTCGGCGTATGCAGCGCGCGAATGTCCGTGGGGAGCGCCGCTCCCTGGTCTATTTGCAGAAACTCTGGTAACCTCAGCGGCTACTTTCACCATCCATGGTGCATCTGATCAAAGCAACAAAAAACTTTCGTGAAAGAGAGATTACAACGTCCCTGCAAATGTGCTAATCTTGGGACCGTTCCAAAAAGTTTCCCAGCGTCTCACAGAACCGGTTTTTTATCCCTGGTCCCGAGGTAAGTTTCAGGGGCCGAACAGCGGCAATCAGGCACTCGGTAGGCAGAAGACGGACGAAAAGCCCAGCGCTTTACGCCACCGAAGGCTTGTTGCCAAAACTCGACGGATGAACTGTACCGGCAGTCAACAGATGACGCAGGCAAGGATCAGTACGATGGCATTTGCAGTTTCGCCGGCGACGGCACACAATCCCTGGCTCCAGATTCTCTCCGCATTGGAGATGAAGGTCATCCGCCAATCCTTCGAGACCTGGTTCAAGCCCAGCCGTTACAGCCATATAGTCAATCGCACGCTGTATGTGCGCGTGCCCTCGGCTGATTTTCAACACCTCGGCGACCGCTACGGCGACCTGATTCAGGAGGCCATCGAGCAGCAAGGGCTGGAGCTGGACGACGTCTGTTTCGTGACCGCCGAGGAGGATCCCTCTGTTCCGCCGGTGCTCAAGGACGGCCGGTTCGCGCCGGTTCCCGCTCATGCGCCCACCGCGCCGCCGCAGACGATGACGCGTACCCCCGAGCAGGCGCGCTTCGACTGGTCTACCGCGGCGCAGCTCAACCCCCGCTACACCTTCGACGCTTTTGTGATCGGCAACGGCAACCAGTTTGCCCGCGCCGCCTCGCTGGCCGTCGCCGAGCGCCCCTCCAAGGCCTACAATCCGCTCTTCCTCTATGGCGGCGTTGGCATGGGCAAGACCCACCTGATGCACGCCATCGGCCACGAGGTGAAACGCCGCCAGCCTGCGATCAACATCTGCTACGTCTCCGCGGAAAAATTCACCAACGAGATGATCACCTCTCTGCGCAACGACCGCATGACCAGCTTCCGCGACCGCTTCCGCACCGTCGATGTGCTGCTGGTGGACGACATCCAGTTCATCGCGCAAAAAGAGCGCACCCAGGAAGAGTTCTTCCACACCTTCAACGCGCTGCACGAGAGCATGAAGCAGATCGTGATCGCCAGCGACCGTCCGCCCAAGGAGCTGGCGGAGATTGAGGACCGGCTGCGCTCGCGCTTCGAAATGGGCCTGATCGCCGACATTCAGCCGCCCGATCTGGAGACCAAGGTCGCCATCCTGCAAAAGAAGGCGGAGAGCGAACAGGTGCAGTTGCCCGCCGATGTGGCGATGTTTGTCGCCTCCAATGTGCGCACCAACGTGCGCGAGCTGGAGGGCGCGCTGGTGCGGCTGATCGCCTGGTGCCAGCTCAACCGCATGGAGATCACACTGGCCACCACCCAGCAGTGCCTCAAGCAGTTCATCGACATGCAGGTGCGCAAGATCACCATCGAGGCCATTCAGCGCGCCGTCAGCGAGAACTTCGGCATGAGGATCGTTGATCTGAAGCAGAAGAACAACTCGCGCAACGTGGTGGTGCCGCGCCAGATCGCGATGTACCTGGCCAAGCAGATGACCGAAGCCAGCCTGCCGGAGATTGGCCGCCAGTTCGGCAACAAGCACCACACCACGGTGATGCACTCCATCGCCAAGATCGGCGAACTGCGCCGCGTCGACAAGGACCTGCACCGCACGCTGAACAAGCTGCAGGAGCAGTTGAACGCCTAGCCACCTGCGGGGGGGCCGACTGCTTTTGGCCGGCCCGCGCCAGAAAATGCGCGAAACAATCCCAGGTCCGAAAATCCGGACCGGGGGCACCCGGACTTACTTGTGGGGATCTGCGCCACCCGGCAGAATGAGTATTCAAATCGAGAAACTCTTCGGGCTTCCAGAAAACGAGGAGATCATACGCCAAATGCTGTTTCGTTCAGTCCGACGGTCGGGATGGGCATGCTTATCATCTCGATTTGTGCGTATGGCAAAAAGAATACAAAGGTGTTGGGTGCTGTTGCGATCTTGAATTGAGCTAACAATTGGTTGGTGATTTCTTGGCTCTCAATCCAAACGCCTCCTGCTTCTACACCAAGGAGCTTGACCTGTTTTAGTCCCCCAAGCGGCTGGGCATTGATTATGATCTGCTGACCCACATAATCCGAAAGTTGCATAGGATTCCTCTCTTCCTCACCTAGAATATAGCTATGGAAACCCTCCACGCTATTCTCCATTGGGCCGGGACGCTTCTTGGGTACGTAATCAGAGGATTGATTGGCTTCGTTGTCATGGCGAGTATCGCCGTCACAGCAGTCCTGGCGCTGGCCTACATGGTCATCCCGATTTTCGTCCCTCTTCTCAAAGAGCGAAGTCCTTTCAAGAAAGCCAAAGGAAAATCGAAAGGGCCGATCAACCCCTACGCGAATCCTGCTGAACCCGCCGCGCCGGATAAACTTGGGAGAAAGCAATAAAAAGTTCAATCCTCGCTTCGGTCAAGTATCATTGAGACGCAATGCCCACACCCCCAACCATCCTTGAACGGCTAAATAAGAAAATCGAGAGGGCCGAAAAGCACCTCATCGATTTGGACGAAATGGTTCAGGAGTTCATCGCCTCCAGCCCTTACGAAATCGTCGCCTATAACGATACGGATAATTTGCATAAGGTTTTCAAGGTTAATATTCTGAAAAACTTCCCCTTGGACATGAGCGTGATTATCGGAGATGTCCTTCAGAACCTTAGGAGTACCCTCGACCATTTGGCTTATCATCTGGTTTCTATCAAGCCCCTGGAGAAGCGCGCAACCCGGATCTATTTCCCTATCTGCGATAGCGCTGCGCGTTACGAAACCGAAAAGATGGGAAAAATACTTGGCATGGAGAAGCTTGCTATAGAAGCTATTGATGCTATCCAGCCTTACAAGGGAGGGAATGGCCAAGCACTTTGGAACCTCCAGACCATGAACAATATGGATAAACACTCCCTGTTGATTCCCGCATGGATGAGTGTCATTGGGCGAAGCTTCTTCCGCAGCGAAAGGGTAGCCATTGAGATTGCACTCAAAGAAACCTTTCCCGCCGGATTGCCGCACGGAGTCATGGTAGCCACACCGGGGATTAACTTTCTCGAAGACGGCGACTTGATGACCCTCCCGATTAGTGAATTGGATAATTACATGGATTTTCGTGTCCATATAGCTTTTGAGAATCCACTTGATGTTCGGGGAAAAGAAGTGATGGCCACGCTGTATGAGATTCGAGAAGCGGTGAGAAGGACCGTCACTATCTTTAACGACAAAGGTTTCCTCTGATCCCATATCCCCTATCCGGCGGGTGGCCCAGGTCTCGACTTTGAGACTTGGGAGACGATGAACCCGAATCCGCAGCTCTGGATTTTCGGCGGGTGGGCCAAGTCCGACAAGTAGAAGATGAGGATGCCCCAGGTCCGGATTCTCGAACCTGGGAGACCACGAACCTCTAGCCATCGGGAATAGCAAAACTTTATTTTGGATATGCGCCGTTCGATACGATTGCGCAATTGACCTGCGGATACAATGGGTGTGGATGGGTGGGCGCGTCGCCACTCTCCAGGGACTTCCCCCTATGGCTTCCGTCGCAACCGCACCTTCTGCTCAACTGAGCCCTGACCCGAGCGAGGCTGCGTCCCGCCCCGCGGCGGCGCGGCTACAGGTACGCATGGGCCGCGCCGCAACGGTGGGCGAGGGCATCAACTGGCTGACGCTGGTTGTCCTGATCGTTTTTCATCTGGGCGCGGTGGCGGCGCTCTTCTTCTACACCTGGCAGCGGCTGACGGTGATGGTGGGGCTGTATGTGCTGGCCATCAATATGGGCATCGGCATGTGCTACCACCGCCTGCTGACCCATCGCGGCTACCAGGTTCCCAGGTGGCTGGAACATAGCATGGCCGTCTGCGCCACGCTCTCGCTGGAGGGCGGCCCGATCTTCTGGGTGGCCACACATCGCGTGCATCACCAGTTCAGCGACCGCGAGGGCGACCCGCACACCCCCCGCGAAGGCGGCTGGTGGGCGCACCTCGGCTGGATTGTCTGGGGCAACGCATTGCACGCCCAGACTCATGCCCTGGCCCGCTACGTTCCCGACCTCGACCGCGACCGTTTTTATCTCTGGCTGAGCAAGTACCACTGGATTCCGATCACCGCTAGCGGCGCGCTGCTCTTTGGCCTGGGCTGGCTTTGGGGCGGCTGGCACAATGCCGTGGGGATGCTGCTGTGGGGCGGCTTTCTGAGAGTGACGCTGGGGCTGCATGCGACATGGCTCGTGAACTCGGCCACGCACCTGTGGGGTAGCCGGCGCTTTGAGACGCGCGACGACTCGCGCAACAACTGGTGGGTGGCGCTGGTGACCGGCGGCGAGGGCTGGCACAACAACCACCACGCGCATCCCGTCTCGGCCCGCCATGGCCTTGCCTGGTACGAGATCGATCCCAACTTCTGGGGCATCTTGCTGCTGGCGAAGCTGGGTCTGGCGCGCAAGATTCAGGTGGCGAAGTTCGACAGCGCGAACCCCAGGCCGGCGGGGAATTAGTAGCTGACTTTACTTGCTCATCTTGGCCCGTACCCATAGCACGGCAAAGACCGGCAGCGCCACAACCAGCACCACTAGGAACGCGGGAAAGCCGACATAGCGGTAGCTGTCGGCGTAGCTCACCGCATGGTGGCCAAAGAGATTCCACCCCAGCAGCGCGAAGATGGCGACGGTCGTCGTGGCAAAAAAGGTGAAGAAGGCTGACGCGAAGGCCAGCAGCAGACTGGTGAACAAGCCGAATCCCCGCAGCGGGAAGCCGAGCACCGTTCCCCCTTCGGATTGCGGCGATTCCGTCATCGAGAGAGCCTCCGTGGTCGTCGCATGACCAAGCATGCAGTATGCAGAAAGCATAACATTCAAGTCGACGCGACCATCAGCGAGCGGCGACCTGCAAAAATGTCAATCAGGCTACGATTTGCTTGGTCATGCCGTAGAATACTGTTTTATGGCGAGCAGCGCACAAGTCGAGCTTTGGCAGGCGGAGAAGGTGGCCGCGCAGGTGGCCGTGGCCCAGGCCCCCAACGGAATTCATTACGCAATGTGGGGCGAGACGCGCGTCTCGGATGCGGACCTGGAGCGGCTGGTGAGCGCCGTGCCGGCCACGCTCTCGGCCGCGGTCGATCACCGTGCCTATTACTTTGTCCCGCTGGCTATTGCCGACACCGACGAGACGATGGTGGCGCCCGGCTACACCGTCGATCTGGGCGACCGCGCCATCTGCCATCGTAACGCCGTCTTCGGCTCCACCGAGGCTGTCTTTCTTTCCACGCGGCTGGTCGAGGACCGCTTCGGCCTGGCCTTCGAGTTTTTCATCAACGTGGCCCACAACTTTGTCGAGGCCGCCGGAGTTCCGGAGAGCTTTGCCGCGCTGGCCTGGCTGCAGGCTGAGGCACAGGTGCGCGGCGAAACCAGCCAGGACGCCTGGGAGACGCGCCGCCGCGCCCAGGACAGCCACGGCGGCAACCAGAGGAGCATCGACGAGCGCGCCCGCAGCGCCTACTTCGAGTCGGCCTTCTCGGACGCGCTGGCGATTTATATGCTGTCGCTGGCTGTGGACTTCGACTACCACGATCTGCGCGAGCGCGACTACCCGCTGCTGGCCGCCCCGGCCCTCGCCGAGCGTCTGCGCCACGTTGCCAGCCTCTTCCCCGCGAATTCCGGCTACGAGTTCCAGGTGCTCTACCGGCGCAAGGGCTAGTGCGCCGGCAAGAATCCCTGTCCGCCGCGCACGCCTATCTGACCGTGATTGCTCGGCACCCTGAGACGGTGGTGGAGGCGCTTGCGAGTTGACCACCTGCGGTGGGGCAGACGCTCGCTGTCTTCGCTCGCAGGGGCTTTCGTAGTCTCCCAGGTCTGAAAATCCAGACCGATGCCACCCAATCTTGATGGTCAGACTTGGACCACCCGCCGCGTTTTTTGCGCAAGGACGGAATCGACGAATACTCATGCGAGCGAACAGCGAGCGGCTGGCCGCACCGCAGGTGCCTACTTCGCTTCGCCGCCGGGCGCGTAGTAGCCTTCGCGCGTGACTACCGTCAGGTCGTCTTTGTTGGCCTTGAGGGCGATCTTGTGGAAGCCGCCTTCCTTGTCCACCACGTCCGGCGTGTACGTGAGAAGGTATTGGCCGCGCAGCTCCTCGGCGATCTGGGCGTAAATTTCGTCCAGCTTGTCCTTGCTTTTGGCCTCGAAGTATCGGCCTCCGGTGCGCGTGGCGATCTTCTCCATGATCTTCTTGCCGTCCACCCCGGGCGTGCTCTGGCCACCTCCGCCGCGCCTTCCGCCTCCACCCGGATAGCCTCCGCCCCCGCCGGGATAACCACCACCGCCTCCTCCCGGCCATCCGCCGCCGCCGCCGTGCCGCCCGCCGCCTATGCCGGGAATGCCGGTCTGGCTGCGCTCCTGCTCGCCTTTAAAGTAGATGGTGTAAACGGCCACGCCGGCGCGGTCGGCCGCGTCCACCGCGTCGTTCAACGTATCCTTGCTGCCCCGGTCCACGCCGCCGGAGAAGACGACCAGGGCCTTGCGGCCCTCTTGCGTTTTCATCAGTTCGTCGGAGGCGAGGAAGATCGCATCGTAAAGCTGTGTGCCGCCGCGGCCGCCGCGACCCTGGCCTTGCGTTCTTCCCTCCCCGCTGCTCTCGCCCCCCTGCGAGTCGTTCTGCGCGGCGCGGGTCGGGCCCATCGCGTCCAGCTCGCGGTGCAGCTTGTCGCGCGACGCAGTGAAGTCGCGGAGCAGCTCGACCTCGCGGTCAAAGTGGATGAGGAAAGCCTGGTCCGAGTCGGAGCCGGCCTTGGGCTTCTCCGGCAGCATGGCATCGACAAACTTTCCCGCCGCCTTGCGCTCGTTCTCCATGGCGCCGGTGACGCCGCGGCTGGTGTCGACGAGCAGGCCCAGCCGGAAGGGCAGGCTGGTCTCGCGGGTAAAGCTCTTGATGGTCTGCGGACGGCCATCCTCGGTGAGGGTGAAGTCCTTGATCTTGAGGCTGGCCACCAGCGCGCCGTGCTTGTCGCGCACTGTGACGGGCAGCACGACCTCGCGGACCTGGACCTTCAACGCGGCAACCGGCTGGTCAGCAGACTGCGGGGCTGGGCTGGCCGCGGGCAGGCAGACCAAGGCCAGCAACGAGAGAGAAAGACAGGAAACGAATCGGATTCGCATGGCGGTCAAAGGGCACACACTCTCACTCCATTAGACGATAGAGCTTGCGGAGAGTTGACCGACGCTTGTTTAGGCATAAATTCCATTCCGCTGGCGGCAAAACAGGCTGCGGAAAAAGGCCTGTAATCACACGAAAAGCATACCGCAGGTGCTGAAGCCGTGCCCTTTCAAAACCGGTTTATGAGATAGCTTCTAATAGAACAGGTACTTCCGCCAGCGGTCGTCAGCGCGCCCCAACATGCGCATGATCTGGCGGCTGGTGTGCAGCGAGAAGGGGCGCGGCTCGCGCAACAGGATCATGTCGTCGATCTCGCTGAGCATCCGGTTGCCTTTTTGCCGGTTGCACGAGTGGCAGCAGGCCACCAGATTCTCCCAGGTCGAGCTGCCGCCGCGCGAGCGGGGAATCACGTGGTCCAGCGTCAGATCGGCGGGCGCGAAGGCCTCACCGCAGTACTGGCAGGTGTTGCGGTCGCGCAGCAGGATGTTCTTGCGCGAGAGGGCGCGCGTTTGGTAAGGGATGCGGCGATACTCTAGCAGCCGGATCACCGAGGGCATGGGGATGCGGCTGCGCTGGGCGTGCAGAATCAGCCCATGCTCCTCTTCGGTGCGCGCAATGCCCTTGAGCACCAGCACCAGCGCCCGCCGCGCGCCGCAGATGTTGATCGGCTCATAGGAGGCGTTCAGCACCAGCACCGGCATCTGCAAAATGTGCGCGGAATGGATGGTTACCTGCTCGCCGGCGATGGCCGCGGCCCGGGCGATGGACTTCTGCTTGCGTGCGTGAATCATGGCTTTTCCCAGCGACATCCTTTATCCCCTCGTCAAAAAGATGGTTGGCCGTGCGATGAAAGTTGGAACGCTCCTTGCAAGGTTTCAACCGGCGCATTGCCGGCAAATTCAGAAATCTCCTCCGCATCTTCAAAGCGGGCAGAAGACCCACGGCGGTTGTAAATGCGGCCCGCCCTGGCCAGAGTGGCCACCCACACGGAGGCCGCTCCCGCCCTGGTCAGCGCCAGGGACGCGGCGCGGGCTGTCGCGCCGGTGGTAAGAATGTCGTCGATGAGCAAGATGTGCTTCGAGTCCACGGCGGCCCGATCGGAGACGGTGAAGGCTCCGCGCACATTCAATCGCCGCTGGCGCGGGGTCAGGCCAGCCTGACTTGTGGTGGCGCGCAGCCGCATCAGGGTAGATGAGGCCAGCGTGAGCCGCCATTCCGGATGGCTCTTGCGCAACGCCTCCAGTGCGGCTACGGCCAGCGAACGAGCCTGATTGAAGCCGCGGTCGGCATATTTTGAGCGGTGCAGCGGCACCGGCACCACCAGCATCTCGCTGGGCGCCTCGGCCATCAGTTGGGCGATTGCCTCAGCCAGCATCCGGCCCAGTCCATTGGCCGCCGCGTGCAGCCGGTCGTACTTGAGCGCATGGATGGCCGCCTTCATGCGGTCCTGGTACGGCCCGTAAGCCACTGCCCGCTCGAAGGGCGGCGGCGCCATCCGGCAGCTCCGGCACAGGCCGCTGCGCGAGGTACCGGCCAGAACCGGTGCGTCCAGCAGGTCGCCGCAGCGCGCGCACAGGGAGCCGCTCCGGACGGGAAACTCCGTCCAGCAAACCTGGCATATGGGCACGGATGAGAGATGCGTCAGAGGGAAGCCGCAGAGAACACAAGAGGCGGGAAAGAGGGCGCAACCCAAGGCGTCCACAGGACTTCGCAGGACACGAGCTACCGCGCGCCAACGGGAAGTCTCCGATGGTGGAACGTCGAACGTCAGTGAACCGGAGTCCCTGCGGAAGACGCACCTCGCTTCCGGGCGGCTAGGCAGGAGCGCCCGCCGCCTTGCCGACAGTATACCCGGAGCGGGCCGGAGATGCCACCGCATTTCGCAAAGTCAGCAGTCAGGTGTGAATGATCTCAGTTGTCAGTAATCGGCGATGAGAAGCGAGTATCCCTGATCAAAAGGAGGCAAGCGGCTTTCAAAGAAGCTCCCGAAATGCAGCCATCCGGCAGGACGCCGGCAAGGCAGTATGCGCGGGAAGAACGTTCTATCCGCGCTGTTTCCGTCCGAAATAAACCAGACCGCAGCCCATCGCCATGCCCGCCAGACCCAGAATCGGCGGAATGCGCATGGGATGGTTTTCTGTATCGTCGACTAGAATCAGCCCATATCGGGAACCTGACGATGGGTCGTGTAGGAGAATTCCCCGTAGAGAATGGCAACGAATCCGGCAATGATCATCAGAATTCCAGAGATTTTCATTGATCCCCCCGTGCTGCGTGAACTGGCGGCAGGCTCATCTCTTCCGCGGCGCAGCGCCCCTTCATGGGCGCCTCACAGCGATGAAACTCTCGGAGATGTGCCCCCGCCAGCTTGATTCTTGCGGCTACTACAGTAAATTGCGATTCACCGCGACGATGACCTCGCGGCGCTCGCATTCGGCTTCAGCGGCTTCGTGTTGTAGCTTTTGCATCGCGCCCGGCGTCCTTCAGCTTGCCGACAGCCGTCTCGACTTTGCCCTTGACCTGTTGAACAGCGCCTTTAACCTCGGTCCCGGTGTTGCCGGTCAAGTTTCCGGCATGACGCTTTGCGCTTCCCACCACTTGGTCGATCGCGCCCTTCACTCTTTGCTTGTCCATCTTTACCACCTCTTTCCGTATCGTCGCTTCTCTTCACGGCAGGCCGCAGTTCAATAAGGAACACAATGAACCCCCAATCCGCGCATTTCCCGCAAGACTTCATCTCCCCTGGATCATCTCCCGGCCTGTCCATGCAAGCGAATCCACCCGGCGTGCCGCAACGGAGAGTCTCGCTTTATTTCTCCTGAGCGCCGCGAGGGCTTCGCGATTGGCGCTCGGTCCAGGTTATCTTGATCTTTTCGTAGGTAGCCTGCATCGCATCCAGCTCCAAATCGCTCAATTTCTCGATATCAATCATCTGGTTGCGCGCCGTATCCATGGCCCGGATCAACTCATTCAGCTTCAGATGAATCGCCCGCGCATCGCGATTCTGCGTATTCTGAATCAAAAAAACCATGAGAAATGTCGCGATCGACGTTCCCGTGCCGATCACCATCACCCAGTTGCTTGAGAAATGAAAGAGAGTGCCGGTGGCAGCCCACACCACCACCACCAGGCCCGCGCCCACAAACGCCCACGTTGATCCCAGCCAGCCTGAGGCCGCGGCGGAGAAACGGCCGAAATGGCCATTCATGGTCCGGTCCTGCGCATCGATTGCTTGCTTGCTCATTGATCATGCCTCCCTGTCCAGATGTTCCCTCACCATACACTTGCAGCGTTGAACCCGTCTGTTGCAAGGGGAACACCAAGGCATCCTATTCAGAAGGCTCGCCGGATTCGGCGACACAGCAAGGGGGCGGATGATTCCATTCAGGAAAAATCCACCCTTGGCTTCGTTGCTATAAAAGGCCCCGGCCAGAAAGACCTCTAGTACCATGACCGTGTGATTTCGTAATCATCGGAGTGTAGCGCCGGCCTCCCGGCCGGCTGTAGCGCGGACGTCCTCGTCCGCGCATGTCCAAGTCTAATTACCAAATCATGCAGTCTAAACACTGGTTGATGAGCACTTTCTGTCCTAACGCCGATCGCCGTCTTTATGCCCGTACCGCGACGTAGATTCCATGAAATTTCGTCTTCCGGCGGCGGGTCAGGCTCCCAGATGCCCGCCCCTGACCCGGATTCCGGATTGTTGGGCCTGCTCGTTCGTCGTTGAGCGCATAGGCGAATTGTCGCCTATCGAAAGCGATTCCTGTCGACATCGGCGTTTGCCGGTACGAATCCTGATTGGCTTCCATCTGGCGGCTGAAGCTCACCGCAGGCATTGGTGAGGGGGGCTCGAGAGTGACGGGCAACAATAGCCAATCGGGGATTGGCCGAGTCATCGACTTTCAGGCACCCAATGAGCCTCCAAGTACACCCAATGTTATCGTCAACTGAGGCTCAGATTTCTGATTGCCCGTGATCCGCCCGTAGTCTGAGGCGGACGCAAAGAGCGGTTCCTACAAGCCTATTTTGAACGGAGCGTCCTCTAATGGAGCGTGGTAATGGCGGCATGGTTCCGGCTTGATTTACTCAATAAATCCCCCACTCTTCGAGTTGCTTTCTCACTGTCGCGGCATTAGGGTCTTCGATTTGCACTCGGATCTTTAGCGATGTCTCGGCAAGTTCGATGGCCTTATTGCGGTCGCCAAGTTTGTCCACCGCCAGGCTCATGATCCCCAGCGTGTTGCCTTCGCTTCGTAGGTCGCCGACTTTGCGGGCGATGGCCAGGGCCTTCTCGTAGTAATCGATGGCGCGGCGGGCCTCTCCTAATTCTGCGTACGTATACCCCAGATTGGCGAGATCTCTGCCCTCCTCCCACAGGTTGCCGAGTGCGTGGTTGATCTTTAGAGATCCCTCATGGTCCTCGATGGCGCGCTGATGGTCGCCCAATAAACGATGGGCGATGCCCAGGTTTCCGAGGGTCTGCGCTTCGGCTTGCTGGTCGCCCATGGCACGGGCGATAGCTTGACGCTGCTCCTGGTACTCGATTGCGCGGTGATATACGCCTGTGTCCGCGTACGCGACGCCCAAGGTGCCCAGCGCGTTGCCTTCGCCCCTCTTATCGCCAACATCGCGGGCGATCATCAGAGCCTTCTCCTCGTAGTCTATTGCGCTTTCGTATTCGCCCAATGAGTAGTACGTGTTGCCGAGCTGGCCCAGCGCGGTACCCTCCCCCCGCTTGTCGCCGATATTGCGGGTGATCACGAGAGCTTGCTCCTGGTAGTCGATGGCGCGGCGGTATTCGCCTGAGTCCGCGTAGGCGACGCCCACGTTCCCGAGGTGTCGGCCCTCGGCTGCACGATCTTTCATTTGGCGGGCAGCGGCAAGGGCGGCCTCCCGCCAGTGAATCTGCTCACCTTTTTGCCGACGCAGGTCAAGGACGCGAATGCCCCAATCTGGAAAGCTGCTACACAGTTTCGCGGCCTCCTGATCTGTTGCTGCATAGGCCGCTGCCCAAGCTTGTCCAGCCTGGATATTTCCCCATTCAAGATCAAAGAGGGTGAGGCCGCGCATGATTGAGTCGCCGCCGATAAGGTAGAGTTGGTCAGATTCTTCTAGTATTGCTCTGTAATGCCTGGCATGGTTTCGGAAGGCGTCATCGGATTCAGTGGCAGTCAATTGTTGGCGGGCAAAATCGCGCATGAGGTCGTGCAGGCGGTAGCGTTTGGTGGAGTCGTTCCATTGAAGCATGGAGTACTGCAGGAAGCGACTGAGGGCTTCGTTTGCCACTGCGGCTCCTATTCCCCAAATTGCGGCGGGGGCGGAGGCGTCGAAGGTGTCGGGGAAGACGGCCAACACGCGCCAGCGCTTTTGCGATTCTCCGTCGAGCAGGTTGTAGCTCAGAGTGATGGAGGCATCCACGCCGCCATCGCCGCTCAAGAGTCCGAGCCGTTGCTTTTCGTCAGAAAGTTTTTGCCTGTAGTCCGACGGAGCGAGGTTGATATGCTCGGCGATGGCGGTCGCGGCCAGACGCAGAGCAAGGGCCAAGTAGCCGCACGACCTCGCGATCGCCTCGGCTTCGCCGCCAATGACGGGTGCGATCCGAAGCAGAAGCTTTGTCGCGTCTTCGGGTAGAAGGGTATCGAGATTCTTCTGTTGGAGACCGGGAAGCGCGAAGCGGTAGCGTGAAGTGACGAGTAACGCGCATCCTTGGGGCGGGATGAGAGATTTCACCTGGGCGGCGTCCTTGGCGTTGTCCATGAGGAGTAAGACGCGCTTGTCGTGGAGCAAAGTATGGTACAAGGCGCTGAGTTCGTCTTCATTGTTGGGCAGCTTGACTTCGGGACGGAAGGCGAGGAGGACGTGCTTCATGGCCTCGGAGGAGGTGAGGGGTCTTTCGCTGATACCTTTGAGATCGAGATAGATTTGCGCGTTGTGGAAGTTGGGGGCGAGATCGGCGGCCAGTTTGAGTGCGAGGGCGGTCTTGCCGACACCTCCTTGGCCTTGGAGTCCAGAGATGTGAACGCCTCCAACCAAGATCGCTGCCCGAAGTTCCTTCAAATCCTCTTCGCGTCCAGTGAAGTCCGCCGGAGGCGGGGGGAGCTGATGGAGCGCCGCAAAGACGGGAGCGGAAACTGGAGCTGAGACAGGAAGCTGGTTGAAGATTTGAACGTTAACGTCGGACGGCTTCTCTGCGGGTCCTTTCTTCTGCCGCCAGAGTTGGTAGAGAGGCAGGAAGATAGCTCCTGCCCCCGCAAGCAGCTTTGACACGAGTTCAATTAAATCCTTGAACGAATCGACCGTCTCCTTATTGCGGGTCGCGAATAACAAAATCCACGGCACCCAAACCTTCGCCTTCCAAGCCAAGACTGAAAGGCTGAACGCTGCGAGAATTGTGAGGGTCCACTTTTTCATGCCATGGCCTCGGTGTGCGCCGTTTCGGTGTAGCGCCGGTGGAAATTGATCCTTGGAAACGCAGCCTTAGGCGCTCTGATAATGAAGCCGGAATGAGAGTCCGTTTCCCGAGCCTGGCCCTGTGCCTCAGTGCTGCTGCCTGCGCAATTGGATGCAAAAGGTAGTCACGGGCCAAGATGCAATCTTGGTCATGACTCACCTCCGTGCGGTCATGAGGGTTAGTTTAGCACTAAAGCATTGGACCCGAGGGTCGAACCGCGCTTGCAGAAACGGCTAGTGGCTTGCCGGAGCGCTGAGTAGCCAGGTAGTGGTCTCTCGCAGATTTGGCATATTGCCAATCCGGCTAACGTATTAGTGATTGACTGGCGAACGGGAAGCCGAGGCCAATAGGAATCAGCAGGCCGTCGCTTGGATCGTAAATGCAATCGCGTCACGTTGTCCATGGTGAGAGCTACAACTGATTTACAATCTGTCGCTTGTGGCAATGTCGTGGGATTAGTACTGGTATGTCGGCCAGTGTCCATTGATGCGCCTACAGAAGAGCCTCAACAGTCACCAACAGGCCAATGTCCGTATGAGAATGCTTCAACCGGCGCTAAAAGACTCCGGCCAGAAAGACATCCGGTTGATGAGCGATTTCGGCCCTGGCGTCACTGGCCGGCGGGTGGCGCAGCTCCGCGGGTATGTAAATCGGGGTGCCTCAAGTCCGTGGGGTTGAGCTTCGGATTATCGGACTTGGGAATCGATTAGGGCCTGTTCACACTACCTCGGCGGGTGGCGCTGCCAGCGAAAATCCGGCCAGGCCGGGGTCCCCACGGACAGGTCTTCGTCCGTGGGGTGTAGATGAAGCCGAGCCCGAAGGCTGTGGCGGGTCCACCGTCGAGGGCAAGAATGAAGTATGGCCGGATTTTCGCAGCAGCCCGAAGGGACAGGCCAATTTTCCCCAGCTCTTCGTCCATCGTCGCTCGGATACACCCGGTATCCGTCACTCCTCATTCCTCGATCTGAGAAAAATTGGCTCCCGTCGCCGCCCACTGGGGTAGTGTGAACAGGCCCTGGCTCAACCGCCTCGTCAGCGCCGCCCGCGCCCCGGCCAATCCCAATACCCCATTCACCGTTTTGACGGCAGAAACGAGGCCTCCCGGCTCCTTTCTTGGCCAAAAAAACGCAAGATATCCTTCATCTATAAGCAGAGCGTTTCTTGCGCGTTTGTCCCGTGCATCTTTTTCTGATCCCTGCGAAAACGAATTTAATCTGATAATGTGATCTAAATCACTGCCCGCGAAGCGCCTAGGCTGCTCTTCTGGAACAGAATCGTGGCGCTCCATCCCCGGCCGTGCCCCATCTTTTCGCTCCTGAGCGCAGTCGAAGGATCTGCTTTTTTCAATCGCGAAAGGGTGGAAACTCGCCCCGATTTTGTTGGAGGTCTCATGCAACCGATGCACAACATTCCCGCGCGTGGCGCGTTGAACTTTGACGAAACCCCCTTTCTCGCCATCTGGGAGGTCACGCAATCCTGCGACCTGGCCTGCAAGCACTGCCGTGCCGCCGCCCAGCCTATCGCCCACCCTGACGAGCTGACCAACGCAGAGGGGAAGGCGCTGATCGACCAGATCGCCGCCATGGGCGTACCCATTTTTGTCTTCACGGGCGGCGACCCCCTCAAGCGCGCCGACGTCTTCGAGCTGATCCGCTACGCCGCCGACAAAGGCGTCCAGGTTGCGCTCACCCCCAGCGCCACGCCGCTGCTGACCCGCGAGGCGATCTTCAAACTCAAGGAGGCGGGCCTGGTGCGGCTCGGCATCTCGCTGGACGGCTCAACGCCGGAGATTCACGACACTTTTCGCGGCCTTCCCGGCGCTTATGCGCGCACCATCCAGGCCATCGAGTGGGCCAACGAGGCGGGCATTCCCATCCAGGTTCACACCACCATCAGCCGCCACAACGCCCATGACCTCGACAGCCTCTGTGCTCTCTTCGAGAAGCTGGCCATCGTCATGTGGAATGTTTTCTTCCTGGTTCCCGTGGGCCGCGGGCAGCTTGGCGACCTCCTCAGCGGAGAGGAATTTGAGCACGTTTTTGGCAAGATTTACGAGCTTTCGCACCGCGTCAACTTCCAGATCAAGACCACCGAGGCGATGCACTATCGCCGTTACCTCTTGCAGCACAACCTGGAAGAGCGCAAAATCGGCCACGGCCACCCGGGCTCGGCCTCCGCCCCGCAGGCCGCCCCACGAGAGTATGAGCCTGGCGCCCCCACCAGCGATGCGCAAACCCGCACCGCCAGTTGGGCCACGCGCCGCGTCAACGACGGCAAGGGCTTCCTCTTCGTCTCCCATGTCGGCAACGTCTACCCCAGCGGCTTTCTGCCCATCCACGCCGGCAATATCCGCGAGACCCCGCTTAGCGAGATCTACCGCAACGCGCCTATTTTCAAATCCCTGCGCGACACCAGCAAGCTGGAGGGCAAGTGCGGCGCCTGCGAGTACAAGGAGATCTGCGGCGGCTCCCGCGCCCGCGCCTACGCCGTCACCGGCGACCCGCTCGCCCAGGAACCCTGCTGCATCTACCAGCCCAAGCATTGGGACCCGGAGTTGGAGAACGAAGCAGCGGCCTTCGCGAAGAGCTAGCTGCCAGGCGCAATTTGAGTACCAAACGCGCAAATATCCCTCTGCGTCGAAACAGAGATAGTTTGGCAAATTTTTGGCCAAACCCGGAGAGAATCCGGACATTTTTTAAGTGAATTGAGAGCGGGCGGGAGAAGATGGTCGTTCCCGGATCCCAAAGGCTGGACCCTTCGACGGGCTCAGGGCAGGCTCTGGGGCACCCACTTTCCTTACCCCCGGACCCGCGCCACCCGCCCCTTGTCAGGACCGAATTGACCAGATTGCCACTTATGGTACCGATTAGCGGAATTCCGCATCAAGATCTTGCCCCGGGCGGATCGGCAGCCTGAGAATGTTGATATTGGTGGCATTCCTTGGAGATAGCCTTTGAAAACAGGAAGCTGCGACGATTATGCGAGGACGAGAGGGTGTCGGACAAAGCTTTAGGGGAGGGATGCGCCGGGCATCTACGCCACAGGCTCGCCGATCTTAGGGCAGCAAAATCGGTTGCATCCCTTTTCGCAGGCTGCCCGCGGGCAATCACTTTTGAAGAACCAGAAGCAATGGCGCTTGAACTGGGCAGCTACGGCCTACTCGTCTTCATATCAAATCATGTGATCCCGCCGGCCAAGAAGAATGGTCGTCTGGACTGGAGCCAGGTCACGCGTATTAGAATCGTTTCGATCGGGGGTGGCAATTGAAGGAAGAAGCATTCTCGCCAAAATGGCTTTCGCCTCCTGGAGACACCATCGCTGACCTAATGAAAGAGCGCTCCGTCAGCCTTGATTCGCTTGCCTCTCGGCTCGCATGCCAGTCTTTCGAACTACAGGACATGCTCGTCGGCGAAACGCGCCTTACCACCCGATTGGCGGGTGCACTCGCGGAACACCTCGGCGGATCGAAAGAATTTTGGCTACGCAGGGATTCCCTCTACTGGGAGGACAGGGAGAAAGTTGACATCGAGTCCGCATCCACAGACTGGCTGCAGACCCTGCCCATCCGCGATATGAGGCGCTGGGGTTGGCTTGGCAACGCCTCAACGAAAGAAGAGATTCTCTCCTCTTGCCTTGCTTTTTTTGGTGTCCAGGACGTGCTCTCATGGCACCTCCGGTATAAGAGCCTGCTTCAGAAGGCAGCGTTTCGGACCTCTCCAACCTATAGTTCCGCGTCGGCGTCTGTACTGGCCTGGCTACGGCAAGGAGAGATTCAAGCAGAGCGCATCCACTGCGCGCCTTGGGATCCCACGGGACTGGAGAGATCCTTGCCCGCCCTGAGGAAACTGACCCGTCAACGCCTGCCTTCGTCATTTCTGCCTGAAATAACCTGCATTTGCGCTGCAAACGGTGTGGCATTTAGCCTCGCTCGTTGCCCATCCGGCTGTCGTGCCAGCGGAGCTGCTCGGTTTCTTGGATCAGGGAAGGCGTCGATCACCCTATCTTTCCGTTACTTGACGGATGACCATTTCTGGTTCACGCTCTTCCACGAAATCGGTCATTTGCTCCTCCATTCGGACAAATCGCTATTCATCGAGGACGGAGCAGCAGCGGACCTGAGGGAGAGTGAGGCGAATGGCTTTGCGAGTTGCACGCTGATTCCCGAGGAACTCGCCGAGGAACTCCCCAAAATACCAACTGATCGCCTTTCGGTACGGGCCTTTGCCCGGCGCGCCGGAGTTTCTCCTGGAATCGTCGTGGGACAACTCCAGCACCGCAAGCAACTGCGCCACAACGAACTGAATATGCTAAAGGTACACTATACTTGGGGCGACTGCGGCTAGCCCCGGAATGGAACGAACTGTGAGGGACTTTTCTGCCAATTGCAAAGGGAGTCCTCCATAACCTGCATTCCGACTTTCAGGCATTTCTCCAGCGCAATAACCTCCTGCTCAGCCGCGCCTGCAGAGAGGCTGGGAAAGCCAAAAAGTAACCGCGCCCCCATCAGCGGCCCCGTCGCCCCTTGCATATACGCATATGGAGGCTCAATATTTGCAAGCCCCAGCTTGCCCACCATAGTTAGAAAGTCGAATCTAGCCGTCCTACCAAACGAAACGATAGCGTTCATCCTTAAGTAGAGATCATGAAAGGCCCTCTGCCGGTCGCCGCCGTATTTGCCCTCAATGCCCGAGATCAAGCGCTCGTGCCCTCCCCTAGCGACCACCCATTTAACATAGCTCTCGATTGCCTCCCCGGTTCCCTTCGGCTTCCAGGCACTCAGGCTCTGGTACTTGCGGTGATTACCAAACATGCCGCCACGGCCCTTGATCCCGGCCTCATTTCGACCGAGCCATTGCCTGAATCGAAAGGGGTCAGCACTGATCTTTGGCCAGCTCCAGCGGACCCCTCCCAGGCCGCCGTAAACGTCCTGAATTAGCCGGTAGCCGGACCGCCTATGCTTGCCGAAATGGACAAAGAGGAAAGTAAGCCAAAAGGCTTCATCGAGGTCGCCGGATTCTGCGTCTAAGATGGCCGCACGGAGCGGGTCGAAGATCGGGGAGTCAGGGTCACGCCTCAACGTGCTGCACCCTCTGGAACGAATGACCGCGATGTACTCATTCCTCCGAATGCTTTCTACCATCTGCTCAGCCAGTGTCCAGCGCGCGGCAGCACTCGATATACCTGGAAGCGGCTTGTGCGTCTCCTCAAAGGCCGCGATGCACCTCAAGAGTTTTTTACCTTGGTTACAGTCCCTATTTCTCAAATCCAAACCTCCACGCTCAAGATCAATGCGGTTTGAAGAGTTCCCGCTGGGGCTGCACGCTCGGGCTGGAAGCAACCTTGAGCGCGCAGCGGCGTCGCTTGTCTATATACACGTCGAACACATCTGTAGACATCCGCCTCCGAAACCTGCCGACCGCCTTGTTGTCCCCCTTAAAGGACCGTTCGAAAATCCGTAAGAGATTTACTATGTCCGCCCAATAGGGACTGCTGATAGACTTCGGAACCGCTCTGAGTGACCCATTGCGAATTCGTTCTTCGGCGGCAAGCACTTCGTGTACATCGGGCCACGGATCCCCTAAAGGCATAGGGGGCATCGCGATATTGGATTGCCATCGCTCCTCAAGATAATCCTCAGCCTTTGAGCGATCCTTGTCGTACAGGTGAAGGCTACCGACGCAGTGCTTGTATCGCCCTACTTCTGCACCTATGCTTCGCGCGACGACCTCCTGAATCATCGTGAAAGCGAAGAGATCCGAAGGCAATCCAACGAACGCGTCGTTTGATCGCATGTTCACAAACATATGCAATAGCTTCCCTCGCAAGAGAAACTGCATCGTGCAAGTACAAGGGACATCCGAATCGTGGTCTAGGACGTCATTAGCGTCGAAGATCTGAATTACAGCTCGCCGCGAATCCCTGTTATTCAGCATCATGCTGATGACATTTTCTATCTGGTTCCTGCCCTCCCCTTCATTTATTAGTCTTGGTCCATACGCACTCGGGACCCGACCCATTCGATCCGGGGTAACAGGGTAATTTGGGATGTAATGTCTAATGAATTCGTAGGAATCGCTTCCGGCAAGGTACCAGAGAAACTCACCGAGTCCTCCAAATAACAGACTTCGAGCCTCTGTTCGGCTCAGGCGTGCGCGCGGGTTGCGAAGCTCTATGAGCACGCCTATCAATTCGACGGCAGGACCTTTTGCAGGCAAGATTGCGCGGCCGCGCCTAAGCAGAACCTCTAAGACGCGGTGGAGTAGGTCGTCAATCGTAGGCTCCGATATAAACATACGAAACAACTCGCCAGGGCTTGCACTATTATAGTGCGCTTATAGGAACGCCATCTTTATTTCACTCTGTTTGGCTCCGGCGCGACTCTCGGCAAACAGTGCGGCCAGTCCCAGTATGCCGACTTGTCGGAAGAATTGCCGGGCACCATCCTTGGCGGTACTGCCGAAGGCGTCTGCCCCACCGCAGGTGGTTTAATACTGAGATGGGATCTGCGATGCGGACGGCGATCATTGGCGGCGGGATAGCGGGGCTGGCGGCGGCTTATGAGCTGGAGCAGGCGCGGCAGAAGGGCGCAGAGATTGAGTACACGCTCTTTGAGGCGCGGGCGCGGCTGGGCGGCTGCCTGGCTTCAGAGATTGTGAATGGCGCGGTGCTGGAGCGCGGGCCGGATTCCTTTTTGAGCGAGAAGCCGGCGGCGGCCGAGCTTTGCCGCGAGCTGGGCCTGGGCGGCGAGCTGACGGCCTCGAACGACGCCGAGCGCAAGACGTACATTGTGGTGCGCAACCGGCTGGTGGCGCTGCCCGACGGTCTGATGTTCCTGGTGCCCACCAAGCTGATTCAGGCCGAAGAAGTGCTGCGAGAACGATTTGCGTTGTTGGTCAGCATACCCGGCATCGCGGAGATCAGCGCACTGCAGATCCTGAGTGAGCTGGTGTTGCTGCCACCTGGGATGACGGTGCGCCAGTGGGTTGCCTATAGCGGGCTGGCCCCGGTCTTCCACCCCAGCAACGAAGACCTGTCGCTGGGGACCCCGGTCTTCCACCCCAGCGACGAAGACCTGTCGCTGGGGGCCCCGGTTTTGTCGGCGGCGCGCTACGATCCGCATCTGCGAGCGTTTTACCAGGCGCTGCGGGAACGGCACAAGACCGGATTGCAGGCTCTGATGGCGGTCGAACGCAAGCTGCTGCACGCCATCTACGGAATCTTCAAGAGCGGCAGGCCGTATGACGGCAGACGGCTGTTTCCGCAAATTCAATTGGCGGTAGAATCAATTGCCGGCTGAAACGAAAGCGGGCTCTGCTGGGAAGCAACCATGCCGAGGGATAGCCTGGCGGGCTCATCCTGACGATGAACCGGGGGACGGGCGGCATCAGCCCGCCTGTCCCCGAAAATCATCGGAGGGATAGACCCCGATACCTTGAAAATCCAAAGCCTCTCCACCGAAAACGCTTGACTTCCAGCAGAGAATCTACGGGGTGAATTTTGGGCGGCTCGTTCATTCCCGGCGTAACTTGAAACGCGAGCCGGGCAGCCCCTATTGCGATGCACATCCGGTAAGTATTGGCGAGGTTCTATGCCACACCCCATTCAAAACGGATTCCGTCACTACAATAATATAATTACAAAAACGCAATTACTCAACGAGGAACCACTCTGGGACATTCTGGCAGTCCAGCAGTTCTGTGGCCTCCCACTTTGATTGCGGAAAGCGCGGGGTGCACTCCTCTTCGATTGCCGTCAGTATACTGGTATTGCTCTTGCTTTCTGACGAGTTCCCTCCTGCCTGAGCTTTCGCCATGGATTCGTTCATCCTCCGCTATCGGAATCTTCTGGTGCTGCTGGCACTCCTGCTGGCGCAGATCATCGGGCTGGCCGTGCAGGTGCGCCGCACCGACAGCGGGCGCAACACACCCGATCCAGGGGACATGTCCGGCGTGCGGCTGATCCGGTTGTGGGCCGATGCGGTGGTCACGCCCCCGGAGCAGCTCTCCCATGCCGCCAAGCTGGGCGCGAAGGGCCTGTGGCAAAACTACCTCGACCTCAGAAGCATCCGCGAGCAGAACCAGGCGTTGCAGAAGACCATCGACCGGCTGCGCCTGGAACAGGCCTCTCTGCTGGAAGACGCCAAGCAGGGCGAGCGGCTGCAGGCGCTGATGGACTTTCAGCAGAAGTACATTTACAAGACGCTGGCGGCCCAGGCCATCGGTTCCAGCGGCAGCGATTCTTCCCGGGTCTTTTATATCGACAAGGGTTCGACGGAGGGCCTGGATCGCGACATGGCCGTCATTACCGCCGACGGCATCGTGGGCAAGGTGCGCGAGGTCTTTCCCCATTCGGCGCAGGTGCTGGCCATCAACGACGAGACCAGTGGTGCGGGCGTGATTCTGGAGACGACGCGGATTCGCGGCATCCTGCGCGGCAACGCCAGCGGCCAACTGCAGATTGTGGGCCTGCTGGCCGACCAGCGCATCCAGCGGGGAGAAACGGTGCTCACCGCCGGGGGCGACCTGATCTTCCCGCGCGGGCTGCCGGTAGGGGTCGTCGAGAAGGTTGTGCCCGACCCCGACCGCGACTCGTTCATTGACGTGATCGTGAAGCCGGCTGCCCACCTCGACCGCCTCGACGAGGTGCTGGTGATTACCTCCACCGAGCCGCGCTTCTCGGCCGAGCAGCAGCAGGACATGGCCACCAGCGAGACGCTGAAAGGCGCGGAGGCGGATGCCATCAAGCAGCAACAGAAGGCCTCGCAGATCATGGCCGAGCGGCTGCCCGGACTCACCGATCCCAATGCGCCGGCGGCGAATCCCGCAGCGCCCGGCCAGACGGCCCAACCCGGAGAAACCCCGGCAGCTCCCGCCGCAGCGCCGGTTCCCAAGCTGCTTCCCGCGCGCCATCCTGACCGCTTTACGCCTGGGGCAACGCCGTCTATAGGCGAGGAAAACCCCACGCCTGCCGGCCCGGAAAACAAGCTGGAATCGAAGCCCGATAAGCCAACCCAACCCCCGTCTGGCCAACCAGGGAGGAATCCATAGCCATGAGTGTCCTTGGCGCCGACTATCGCCGCGATCTGGGGATTCACAGCTATCCCGTGCTGGTCTATGCTCTGACGCCGCTGGCGGCGCTGGTGCTGCAAGCCTTGCTGCCGCGCTATCTGCGCGGCTACGCCTGGTTCGACCTGCCGCTGGTGGTCACCGTCTACTTTGCCCTGGTCCGGCGCGATCCCATCCAGGGAATGCTGATGGGCGGGAGCCTGGGCATCTTCGAGGATGCGCTGACCGGCCGCGCCATCGGCGTCAACGGCATTGCCAAGACGGTAGCCGGCTTTCTCTCCGGCTCGGTCGGCGTGCGCATCGACGTCGAGAACCATACCATCCGCCTGATGCTCACCTTTCTGCTTTCGCTTTTGTGCAGCGCGATTTACGTCTTCATCTACCGCATCCTGCTGGGCCTGGAGCTGGAGTGGAGCTGGCTGGCGGAGCTGATGAAGGCGGTAGGTAATTCGGTGATCGCGATGGCGCTCTTTCCGCTGCTCGACCGGACGCAAATCAAGGAGTGAAAGGACAGGGAATAGGGAACAGGGAATCCCGCTTTGAGTTGATGTTTTGAAAGGGCACGGCTTTACAGGCTGCGGAAAAAGGCAAATTTCCAAGGTATATGCCAGAAAAGTAGACCGCAGGGGCTAAAGCTCAACATTTGTTTTGTTGCACTTGCGGCCCGACTAAAGTCGTACCCTTTTACAAAACAGGCCTGCTATCGAGTTTTTCCGCAACTTGTTTAGCTGTTACCCATTCGATGGATCGCACGCACAATCCAGCAATGCAACTCAACAGCGCAGCGGAAACGGCGCTATTCTAAGGCTCAGACGATGTATTCCGGCAGCGGCAGTCGCGGCGAAAAGCTCTCCACCCTCAAGTTGACGGTGGTGCAGTACGGCATTCTGTTCATGATGCTGGCGCTGGCGGCCGGGCTGTGGCGGCTGCAGGTGCTGCGGGTGGACGATTACCGCCTCCAGGCCGAGCAAAACCGCATCCGCAAGGAGCCGGTGATGGCCGCGCGCGGCAAGCTCTTCGATCGCGAAGACCGGCTGATCGTCGACAACTACCCGTCGGTCTCCTGCTACCTGGTCCGCGAGCAGAGCCGCAATGTGGACGATGACCTGCCGCTGATTGCGCGCGGATTGGACCTTGACCTGGAGCAGTTGCGCGCCACGCTGCGCCGCTATCGCACCCGGCCGGTCTACGAGCCGATTCCCATCAAGCAAGAGGTTACCGCCGACGAGCAGGCCTTCATCGAGGCGCATCGCAACGAACTGCCCGAGTTGGAGACGATTGACGTGGAGCGTCGTCTTTATCCTCGCGACGGCTTTGCGGCCCACCTGATCGGCTACGTGGGCGAGGTGAGCGAGGAGGATCTGAACAACCCGCGCTATGCGTCCTACGAACCGGGCGACGTGGTGGGCAAGGCCGGCGTCGAGGAGACCTATGACCAACTGCTGCGTGGCGAGGACGGCTCGCGCGACGTGGTGGTGGACAGTCATGGGCGCGAGGTGGGCTATCTGCGCACCCAGCACGCCATCCCCGGCCAGGACCTGAAGCTGACCATCGACATTGACCTGCAGCGCACTGCGGAATTGGCGCTGGGCGACGCCAGCGGAGCCGTGGTGGCCATGGACCCGCGCAATGGCGAAATTCTGGCCATGGTCTCTCACCCCAGCTACGACCCCAACGCTTTTGCCGTGCGCATCAACCGCAAGGACTGGAACGACCTCATCGACAACCCCAACCATCCGCTGATGAACAAGGCGATTCAGGACCAGCTCGCTCCGGGATCGACCTTCAAGATCATCATGTCCGCGGCCGGCCTGCAGGAGGGCGTGGCCCAGAATCTGCATGTGAACTGTGTGGGCGGGGGCACCTTCTACGGCCGTTTCTTCCACTGCGACCGTCACCACGGCGTGCTCAATATCGAACAGGCCATTCCTCTCTCCTGCGACACTTTTTTCTACACGCTGGCCCAGAAGCTGGGCATCGACACCATTGCCAAGTACGCCACCGAATTCGGCCTGGGACAGAAGACCGGCATCGACCTGCCCAACGAGATGGCCGGAGTGATGCCCTCGACGCAGTGGGAGATGAAGAACTTCCACCAGCGGTATTACCCCGGAAACACGATTTCCGTCGGCATCGGCCAGGGTGAGACGCAGGTTACGCCCCTGCAACTGGCGCGGGCATTGGGCGGTATCGCTTCGGATGGTCATTTTGTCCGGCCCCATGTGGTCAATCCCGAACAGCTTCCAGCCGAGTTCCGCCAGGCCCTCCAGGACAGCTTCCCCGGCTCGGGAGACAAAACCGTGCCTCTCAATCCCGACACCTGGATGATCATCACCGACGGAATGGCTGCCGCCACCACCACCGGCACGGCGGCGGCCTCGCATATTGAAGGCATCGACTTTGCCGGCAAGACCGGTACGGCCCAGGTGGTGGGCGGCGGAGACACCCACACCAAGGGCGGAGCAAAGACTCCTAACTCCTGGTTCGTGGGCATGGTTCCCCGGCGCAATCCTGAGATTGTGATTGCCGTGCTTCAGGAGCATGGCGACTGGGGATCGCTCTCGGCCCATATCGCCGCCGAAGTCGTGACCACCTATGTGAACAAGAAGCGCATGGCCGACCACAACATCCTCAATCAGGCCAGCCTCGACAAGCCGGTCGAAGTAGGCGCCGTCTGGACAGAACCCGCGCCCGCCGGGCCTAAGCGTTCCGCGGCTTCCCGGCAGGATTCCAGCCTTCATGCAGGCCACTTCATGGTCGACCCCAAACCGCTGACCGGCGACCTTGCCAGCGCACAGCCTCGCTTGCCGGCCTGGCTGCTGGCCATGCCGCTGCGCTTCAAGGAAGGCCAGCCCTGATGCGCCGCTTCATGAGCTTTCGCGACTTCGACTGGGCGCTGCTCAGCATGGTGCTGGCGATCTGCACGATCTCCGTCTTCGAGATCTACTCGGCCACGCTGCACACCAAGTACGCCGATTTCCATGCTCACACCAAGCAGTTGTTTTGGATCACGGGCGGCCTGGCGGCCATGTTCCTCTTCTCCAAAATCGACTATCACCGCCTGCTGGACTGGATTCCCTGGGTTTATGGAGCCAGCCTGCTGGCGCTGGTGGCGGTGAAGCTAGTGGGACACAAGGTGCTGGGCGCAAAGCGCTGGATCAGCATTGGCCCCATGCACTTTCAGCCCTCCGAGTGGGTGAAGCTGATTCTGATTCTCATTGTGGCTCGCTACTTTGCCAACCTGGGCGGGCGCTCGCTCACCTGGAAGGAGATCTTCAAGGTCCTTGTGCTGGTCGGAATTCCCATGGTGCTGGTGCTGATTCAGCCCGACCTGGGAACCGCGCTCACCTACACGCCCATCCTTGTCGCCGGCCTCTTTCTCGGCGGCATCAATCTCCGCCAGGCCCTGATTCTCGTGACCTGCGCGGTCGTTCTGGTGGCCGGCGTCTGGACCAGCGGCAAGATCCTCAAGCCCTTTCAAAAGGCTCGCCTCACCAGCTTCATCAATCCCGACAACGACCCCAAGGGCACCGGCTATCAACTCAAACAGTCGCTGATTGCCGTCGGCTCCGGCGGCGTCTGGGGCAAAGGCGCGGCCAAGGGAACCCAGACCCAGGGCGACTTCCTCCCCATTCCCCATGCGGACTTCATCTTTGCCGCTTTTGGCGAAGAACACGGATTTGTCGGCGCGATTTTCGTGCTGCTGCTATACTTTTTCATATTGATGCGTTTGATTCAGAACGCTCAAACAGCCGCAGATCTGTCCGGCTCCCTGATTATCATGGGGGTGGTGGCTGTGTTGACCTTTCAGATTGCGGTCAACGTGGGCATGGTTATTGGGTTTATGCCCGTCACCGGAATCCCTTTGCCGTTAATGAGTTACGGTGGATCTTCGGTGTTGTTTACGTTCCTGGCGCTGGGCGTGGCGATGAATGTCCGCATGCGCCGGTTCGTCAACTGACGGACTCGCAGCCTCACCTCTTGTGTCCCGCCCGGAACAGTCCGGCCCGCAAGAGCACGATTTTTTCAGGTATTTCGCCGGCCAGGTCCAGATGGATCGCGCGCCCGGCAGGATTGGGTTCATGAGCACGCAGAGACGGGAAATCCGTTGGCGGCGTATACGTTGCGCGGGACGATGGGGACAGACTTTCCTCAGCCCCGTTGCGCAACGCGCCAGTGCAATCGCCAGCGGTGGAACGGCTCCGCCGGATTTTCCGGCATGGTTCGCCACAAACTCTCTGCAATCGAGTTTCCGTATCGTACAGCTTGATCGGCTTGTACAGCTTGTGTTTGTACAGTTTGTACAGTTTGTTCAGCTTGTCCTCTTAGTCCGGCTCGTCCTTCGCCATGGCTCTCCGCCCTTCGGGGCCGGTCCTGGCGAGGCAGCCGGAAGACCAGCGAATCACGGTTTCTCCCTTCCGCACATCCCCTCCCCTTCCGGCCACGCGCGTCTCCATCCAACCTTGCCGCGGGTCCCAGCAGGCAGACGCCGCTGGGCGGAAAGGTACGATGGCAAAGGAAATTTGTATCTCCAGTACGCCGCATGAGACGCGGCTGGCAATCCTTGAAGACGATCAACTCGCGGAAATCTATTACGAACGCGAAAACGAGTACACCCTCGCCGGGTCGATTTACAACGGCCGCGTCACTCGCGTCCTGCCCGGCATGCAATCGGCCTTTGTGGACGTGGGCCTGGAGCGCGACGCCTTCCTCTACGTAACCGACTTCATGGAGCTGGAAGACGCGGAAGAGACCGACGAGCTGGAAAAAGCCGCGGCCAGCGGCGCCAACCAGCCTCCACGCGAGGTCCGGCACACCGCCGCTCCAGAGACGCGCAGCGGGCGTCCGGTCCAGAAGCCCGAGCAGAAACAGGAACAGCGCCCGGCCCAGGAACGGTCGGCCCAGGAGCGTCCGGCCCCTGAAAAACGCCCATTGACGGTTGAGGCCCTTCCTGAGGCCGAGTTCGCATCCCTGCCCGCTTCCGGTTCCGTGTCCTTCTCCGAGCAGGCGGACAACGGTGAACAGGATTCCGGCGAGCCGGGCGCCAAGCGCTGGCGCGGACGGCGCCGCCGCCGCGGTGGCCGTGGCGTTGCGGACACGCACGAGAGCCAGGCCGTGACCGGGGTAGCTTCAACGGCCTACGTCGAGGAGATCGAAGAGACCGAGCAAGAGGTTGCGCCACAGATTCACGCCGGCGCAGGGGCCCCAGCGGACAGGTCTTCGTCGCCGGGGTGGTCTGCCGAGCCAGCGCGCCGTTCCGAGCGCGCCCCAGCTTCTTCCCCAATCCCGTTTGTCATGCCCGGCGAGTCGCTCTCGAAGTACGGCGGCGCTCCGGCGGAAGATGCTCTCCGGCCCGCGGCTGAGCCCGCCGCGCCCATCGTGCCGCGCAGTTCCTTCAAGCCTCCTACGCTGATTGAGTCGCCCATCCAGTGGGACGGCAGCGGCCTGCTTCCCGGCGAGTCGCTCTCCAGGCATCGCAATCGCCCCGTCGAACCCGCCGTGCAACAGGAGGCCGAGCCCGCCGCGGAAGCCCAACTCGAGCCGCAGAGCGCCGTTCCCGATGCGCCGGAAGCCAGTGAGGTTGCCCCCGACGCCATCGAGGAGCAGGAGTACTTCACGGAGACGGCCGAGGCCGAGCCGCAACAGCCTGCCCCCGGAGCCGTCCATGAACCTGCCGTGAACGCGACAGAAGACGAGTTAGTCCCTGAGTTGGCCGAAGACCACCTGGTCGAAGAGGAACCCATCGAAGAGGATGAATTCGAGGAAACGACGGAATCAGCAATTGAACCAGCGGGTGTACCATATCGTGCTTTTGGGAGCTGGGAAACAACCACAGAAGCGCAAGCCCCCGCTGAAGAAACCACGACCGAGACTCCCGAAGCCACAGAACCAGAGCCCGACGCTGCCGCCTCACACAACGTGGACCCGCTGCCTCCCACCGGATTCCGGCTCTTTGGCCTCGGCAAGAAGAAAGCCGAGGAAGCCGCAAAGCCGGCGGCCAAGCCTGTTTCGACCTATGCTCCCGGCAGCGGCCTCATCGTAGAAGAGACCATTGAGGAAGAGGAGTTCGACGCTCCCCGCCATCAGAACCGCGCTAAGGGCGGCGACCATGACACCGACGACTTTGAAGAGGAGACGCTGCCCAACCAGCTCCGCACCGGCGACCTGGGCGAGATGCTCCAGGAGGCCCACCTCGACCACCGCATCCAGTTGAACTTTGACGAAAAGAATGGCGACGAGGAAGGCTTCGACGAAGAAGAAGACGAAGAAGAGCCCTCCACCGAAGGCCAGCCCGCCGGAGCGCCAGGCCAGCGTCGCGACCGCAGCGCCCGCGGACGCCATAGCCGGGGCGCCCCGGCCGCTCAAGGCCCCAGAGGCCGCGGCGCCTCGCGCCGTTCCGCACAGATGTCCGACCTGCCCATCATCAGTGATTTATTGAAGCCCGGCCAGGAGATTCTGGTGCAGATCGCCAAGGAGCCGATCGCCAAGAAGGGCGCGCGCATCACCTCGCACATCGCCCTGCCCGGCCGCTTCCTGGTCTTCATGCCCACCGTCTCCCACATCGGCGTCAGCCGCAAGATCGAGTCCGACACCGAGCGCCAGCGCCTGAAGCGCATTCTCACCCACGAGCGCGGCGAGGCCTCCGGCGGCTTCATCGTGCGTACCGCCGCTGAAGGCGCATCGGAAGAAGACCTTCGTGCCGACCTGCGCTTCCTGCTCAACCTCTGGGCGGAGATCAAACAGCGCTCCGACGACTCCAAGTCGCCCGCGCTCATCTATCACGACCTCTCGCTGATTGAGCGCATCCTGCGCGATCAGGTCAGCTCCAACTTCTCCTCCATCTGGGTCGATTCGGAGGCCAACTACGAGCGCATCGTCCGCTTCCTCAACCGCTTCTCGCCTTCGCTGGTTCGCCGCGTCAAGCTCTACACCAAGGAGACGCCGCTCTTCGAGCACTTCGGCATTCAGGACGAGATCGCCAAGGCTCTCAACTCCAAGGTATGGCTCAAGTCGGGCGGCTCCATCGTCATCAACCAGACCGAGGCGCTGGTAGCCATCGACGTCAACACCGGCAAGTATGTCGGCAAATCGGCCCGCCTTGAGGACACCATCGTCAAGACCAACCTCGACGCCGTGCCGGAGATTGTTCGCCAGATTCGTCTGCGCGACCTCGGCGGCATCATTATCATCGACTTCATCGACATGGACGACCGCAAGAACCGCTTCCGCGTGATGGCCGCCCTGGAAGAAGCTCTCAAATCCGACCGCGCTCCGACCAAGGTTCTCCAGTTCAACGACTTTGGCCTGGTCGCGATCACCCGCAAGCGCGTCAAGCAATCCCTGGAGCGGACGCTCAGTGTTCCGTGCCCCACCTGCCAGGCCACCGGCATGGTCAAGAGCCCGACCACGGTCTGCAACGAGATCTACACCGAGCTGCGCAAGATGAAGAAGCACTTCGAGGGCGCGGACGTTCTGCTGCGCGTCAACCCGGAGACCGTTAAGGTGCTTAAATCCAACAACGCCAGTTGGCTCACCGAGTTCGAGGAGTTAGTCGGCAAGAACATCCTGGTCAAGAGCGACCCCACGCTGCATCCTGAGCAGTTCGACATTCAGGGCTGAACGCACAATCAATCACAAAAAAGACCGGCCATCCAGCCGGTCTTTTTTGTTGGAGGGAGGGTAAAATCACGCCCCTCAACCAGCCTGATTCATCAGCAACAGGGGAAGCAGCAGTTCACTATGCCGCTTTGAATCCACCTGCAGCGTCAGCGTCTGCTGCTTCTTTTCGCGCAGCACGGTCACCTGCACCGGCTTGCCCTGGTTCGAGCGCAGCGCCCGCTCCCAGTCGCCCAGCGTGGTAATGCTGTCGGGACCGACCTTGAGAATCACGTCGAAGGCCTTCAGCCCGGCAGCGGCGGCCTCGCTCTTGCGCGCAACCTGCTTGACCATCAGCCCGCTCGGCACGCCCAGGTACTCGGCCATCTGCGAGGTCAGCGGCTCCACCAGCGCGCCCACATTCAGGCTGCTGCCGAAGAACGGCATATGAAACCCGCCCGGCAGCGGCGCGTCGCCGTTGGCCAGAATCCCCATCCCCGGCCCCGGCGCAAAGACGTCCCCGCCATTGCCCAGCTTGTTCCACACATCCTGTTCCATCGCCTTGCGGTCGGCCAGTTGCACAGCCAGCGTTTGCAGGTTGCCGTCGCGGCTGATTTCCAGGCTCACCTTGCGCCCCGCCGGAATCTCCCTGAGCATGCGCCGCAACTGCTCGGCACCCTCCACGGCCTGCCCATTCAGCTTGACCACCACGTCGTTGACCTTCAGCCCGATCTGACCCGCCGGCGCGTCATGATCGATCAGCGTGATGACGGCTCCGCGAACTTCCTTCAGCTTCAGCGCCTGCGCCTTCTCCTGGTCCACGTCCGCCAGATCAACGCCCAAATAGCCCTGCGAATTGGAGTGCAGCAGCACGCTGGGATCCTGGATGATATCGACAATCCCCCGCTTTTGCGCATGAGCGCTCGCAGGCGCCATCGCCGCCAGCAACGCCACAACAGCAAAACTCCAATACAGCCTCAATAAGTGCTTCATCTCAGCTTCTCCTACGAATCCCGGCTGCCCCGCACTCTTTTCTTGACGATGCGATCGCCGACGGGAGTTATCCCGCTTACTGAATCTCCGGAACACTATCCAAAACCTGCCGCGAAACCGTCCGGATATACGGATTCCGGTCCGTATTGGCAACCGAGTGCAGCACCTGCCGCACGCTGGTATCGCCCTCCACCGGCTCCAGAATGTTGATCGCCGCGGTGCGAATTCGCGGGTCGGAGTCGTTCATCAGCGCCTCCAGAACCGCATCCCGCACCCGCATATCCTCAGCCACATACGGCTCCAGGCCGTGCAGCGCCTTCTCGCGCACGCCCTCATTCTTGTCGTAGCGCAGCGTCACCATCAGCGCATCGCGAATTCCCGCCGCCTTGCAGCCGTGCCCGGCCTTGCACTCGGCCGCCATCAGCGCCACCGAGTTGTCCCGCACCCCCGTCGGCGCCGAGTTCTGGCTTGCCAGCATCAGCAACTGCCGGATCGCCGGATCGTCCAGCGAACCCTCGATCCGCTGCGGCACCAACTGGTTGTAACGCACCTCCACCATGTGGCTGTTCGGCCGCCGCACAATGCTGGAAATGCTGGCAATCTCCGTTGGCGCGGCAACTGCTGCCGCCGGCGCTGGCTGAGCCTGCACCCGCGCCGCCATTGTATGAGCCGCGCGATTTTCGGCAATCTTGTACTCGCCCAGCGAACCTGCTCCCACGCCTGCCAGCAGCAGCAAGCAAGCCGCCACCGGCGCAGCCTGCAAGCCGGCGAATCCATTCATCATCCGCTGGGCCAGCCGCTCATACCAGCGCCACGGAGGCAGCGCGTCCAATGCTTCTTCCAGGCGCATCCGCGCCCGTGCAACCAGGTTCGCCTCCGGCTCGAGGACCGGATGTGCTTCCATCAGCAACTTCAATGCCAGCAGTTGCTCCCGATCTTTGACGCACTCCGGGCAGCCGCCCAAGTGCCGCTCCAGCTCGTGGGCTTGCTCGTCGCCCAGCTCTCCATAAGCCGCCGTCATAATCCGCTCATGTGCTACTTCGCAATTCATCGCGCCGTCCTTCCAGCCTCAAAAAACTACTCTCAGCGCCCCACCATCCGGCTCCCTCCAGGATGCGGAGGAGATGCCACCAGCGCCTTTACCGCAACCCCGCCAACTGTGTTCTCAACTTCTTCGTCGCCCGGAAGAGCGTATTCTTGGCGGTCTCTTCCGTGGTGCTCAGCATCTCCCCAATCGTCCGCAACCGCAACCCCTGGTAATGCTTCAATTCAAAAACCATTCGCTCCCGCGGCGTCAGCTTCTCCAGCGCCGATTGAATCCGCTCCCCCAGCGCCTTGCGTTCCAGCTCCTTGGCCGGGTTCGAAAACGACCGGTCGTCGGAGACCGAAGCCAGCAGGTCAAACTCGTCCCCGGAGTGGTCCACCACCACCGCATTGCTCTCGCGCCGCGTCTTGCGCCGCCGCATCTGGTCCAGGCAAAGATTGGTCACAATCCGGTAAATCCACGTATAAAACGAACATTCGAAGCGAAAATTCCCAATGTACCGGTAAGCCTTCAAAAACGCTTCCTGAAAAATGTCCTCGGCGTCGTGCTCGCTCCCGGTCAGGTGCAGCGCCAGCCTGAGCACCTGCTGCTCATACTGCCGGACCAGCGTGTCGAAGGCCGCCCGCGAACCCGCCTGCGCCTCGCGGATCAGCTCCATCTCCGGCGCGCGCGCCTGCATACGCTCCTCGGCGGTCTTCGCCCCGTTATTTGCCCTGGTTGCAGCCATGCCTGAGGAGGATTGTACCCTCCGGGCCGCCGGCCAAACCACGCCAGCCGGTCCACGAACTGGGGAATGGGGGTAAATCATCGCATCCGTTGCCATCGAATCCGCTCCGGGGATTGGGGAGTCTCCGCACTTCGATAGACGCGATGCGCCTCTGTAGGTAAGCATCGATGCTCGGTGTCCCATCTTCCCTGTACTGGGTGGCCCAGGTCTCGATTCTGAGACCTGGGAAACGAGGAACCCCATTAAGCTCTTCTCTTGGTTCCAAGATCCTGGGTGCCCCACCCTCGCCGCGTTCTTGTTGTTGCGGCTAGGGTGGGAATCCACAAACCACGACCACCCGTCCTTCTTCACCCGCTACACTAAAAAGCGATGAACAATACTCTTTTCCCCGATCCCGCAGCCGAAGCCACGGACTGGCTCACCGCCCACTGCGACGGCGGCTCCCGCGGCAATCCCGGCCCCTCCGGCTACGGCGCAGTCATCGAAGACTCCAAAGGCCGCGTGCTGGCCGAGCTGAGCGAGTTCGTCGGCATCCAGACCAACAACTTCGCCGAGTACTCCGGCCTCCTGGGGGTGTTGCGCTGGGCCATCGAACACGGCGCGAAGCGTCTGCGCGTCATCTCCGACTCCGAGCTGATGGTCAAGCAGATGCAGGGCAAGTACGCGGTGAAGAGCCCCATCCTGCGCCCGCTTTATGAGGAAGCCCGCCGCCTCTCCCGCCGCATCGAGAGCTTCGAAATGCGCCACACCCTGCGCGGCGGCAACAAAACAGCCGACCGCCTGGCCAACGAAGCGATGGATCGCGGCATGGGCAAGTCTGCGATTCCGCAGGTAGGCAAACCAGCCGACTTCGAAGCAGCCCGGAAGCAATTCAACAAGCCAGCGAGTCAGCCAGTCAGCGGGCCAGCAAGTCAGCCAGCCAGCCGGATCGCAACTCCGCCCGCGCCGCGCCCCGTTCCGCAACCCGCCGCCAACCCCGCCCGCCAAATCCTCGAAGGCTATGTAAAAGACGGCGTCGTCCACCTGCTTGGAGGCGAACTTCCCGATGGCATCTTCGTAAAGATCATTCGCGAGTAACCCGGTAAAAAGTTGGGCACTCCAATAACTCTGTCATCCTGAGCGTAGCGAAGCGAAGTCGAAGGACCTGCGGTTGCTTATCGGCGGGTGCCCCACCTTCGGCGCGGCTTTGTTCTTGCGCCTAAGGTGGGATATCTATAGCTACATTTCTTAATTTATGAACTATTCCCTATTCCCTGCTTCTCACACCTTCCGTCCCAGATCATTCCTCCACGCATATCCGCCGCGCGCAATCAGATGATCGGCGCACTCCGGGCCCCAGGAACCGGCGGCGTAGTTAGGAAAGACCTCAGGCTTCTTATTTGCCCAGGCCTCCAGAACCGGCGTGAGCAGCGCCCACGTCGTCTCCACGCCGTCGCGATGCGAGAAGAGCGTCTGGTCGCCCAGCATCGCGTCCAGCAGCAGCCGCTCATAGCCATTGGCGCTCGACTTGCCAAAGGCCTCCGCATAGTCGAAGTCCATATTCACCGGGCAAACGTCCATCTCCATCGTCGTCGGAACCTTGGCTCCAAAGCGCAGCGCAATTCCCTCATCCGGCTGAATGCGAATCGTCAGCAAGTTAGGCTTGATGACCTGGCAAACCGCGCGCGAAGCCAGCCGGTCGAAGATCAGCAGCGGCGGCTGCTTGAATTGAATGCTGATCTCCGTAGCCCGCTTCTGCATCCGCTTGCCCGCGCGCAGGTAGAACGGAACCCCCGCCCAGCGCCAGTTTTCTATCTCCACCCGCGCGGCGGCATACGTCTCCGCGCCCGACTGAGGACTGACGCGCGGCTCTTCCCTGTAACTCACGACATCCTGCCCGTCGATCTGCCCAGCTCCGTACTGGCCGCGCACCACGTCCAGAATCGGAATCGACGGAATCGCCCGCCAGACCTTCAGCTTCTCGCGCCTGACGCTCTCCGCCTCAAAGCTCGAAGGCGGCTCCAGCGCCACCAGACTTACTAACTCCATCACGTGATTCTGCACCACGTCGCGCAGCGCGCCCGCCTTCTCGTAGAATGGCCCGCGCCCCTCCACGCCCAGCGTTTCGGCTACAGTTATTTGCACGTGATCGATATAATTCCGGTTCCAGATCGGCTCGAAGATTCCATTGGCAAAGCGAAAAACTAATATATTCTGAACAGTTTCCTTGCCCAGATAGTGATCGATGCGAAAGACCTGATCCTCGCGGAAGACGGCGTTCACCTGGCAGTTCAGCGCGCGCGCGGAATCAAGGTCATGGCCAAAGGGCTTTTCAATCACCACCGCCGCCGTGCCCCGCTCCGGCTGCGCCATTCCCTGCGCGCCCAGGTTTTCAATAATCGGCGCAAAGTGCTCCGGCGCGGTCGCCAGATAATAGAGCCGCCTGCCGCCGATTCCTTTCTCCTCGGCAATGCGCTCTAACTCCGTCTTCAACACCGCATAATCTTCCAGCGCATCAAAGCGCAGCGGAAAGTAACGGATGCGGCTGATAAAGTTATCCAGCTTCGGGTCGCCTGCCGGCAAGCCGTCGAACTCGATAATGCCGCCGCGCATATCTTCGGCAAACTCATCGCCCAGCGCCCGCCGCGCCACGCCCACAATGGCAAACTTCTCCGGCAACAGGCCCGCCTTCTCCAGATGAAAGAGCGCCGGCAGCAGCTTGCGCCGGGTCAGGTCGCCCGAAGCGCCGAAGATTACCATAATCCCGGCCTCCGGAATCTTCTCGCTGCCATGAGGAATCTGGGAAAGGTCCTCCGCACTGATACTCATCTGTGCTGTCGCCATAACTTCCTCCAGCTAACTCGCTAAGTCAGCTACAAAACCTCAAGCCTCTCCAACTCCAGCCGCAACGCATCCACGCCCTCAAACAAAAGAGCCTTCATTCCCGCAGCCGCGGCTCCGTCCACATTCTCCGCGCGGTCGTCGATAAACAGCATCCGCTCCGCCGGCCTGCCCAGAATATCCAGCGCCCGAAGATAGATCGCCGGCTCCGGCTTGCGCAACCCCAGATAGCACGAACTCAGCGCTACCTGGAAGAGTTTGCGAAGCCCAAAGTGTGTGAAACGGTATTCGTTGGTCTCACGTGCCTCGTTGTTCAAGGCGCCCAGCAGACACTGATTCGATGCCGCAAGCTGGTGAAGGATTCCCAAAGCTCCATCCGGTTGCAGCTTCGACTGGGTAAGCATGCAAGCGAAAAACTCGTCGCGAGTGAATTCACGCGGCTCACAGAAAACGGTCGCATCCAGGTAAGCCGCAAGCGAGATCGCGTCCCGCTCCCAAGCGTCGTAATGCGCCAGATGCCGGGCCTCAAAGGCCACAAAATCGAGGTGAAAGTGTGAGAGGACCGTAGAGCGTTCGCGCTGGTCCCAGCCGTTGGTGAGCAGGACTCCGCCCACATCAAAGAGGATCACGTCGAAGGGAAAGATCGCCGCCTCCTCATCCGCGCTGATACTTGGCCTCGATGGCCAGCACCTTTTTGAAGCGCCGCTCGAACCGCTCTTCGTTGACGGCAAACTGTGCCCCGATAAACCGGTCCACCACCTCAAAGGCCAGCGCCGAACCGATGATGCGCGCGCCCAGAACGCAGACGTTCATATCATCGTGCTCCACACCCTGGTGCGCCGAATACGTATCGTGGCACATCCCGGCGCGAATCCCCGGAATCTTGTTAGCCGCCACGCACACCCCCACCCCCGAGCCGCAGATAAGAATCCCGCGCGGCGCAACGCCCTGCTTCAGCGCCAGACCAACCTTCTCGGCAAAGTCGGGATAGTCGTCGGGTAAGTCGGCGTTGTAAGCCCCCAGGTCCACCACCTCGTGGCCGGCCTTGGAGAGATAGGCGCGGACTTCCTCTTTGAGAGGAAATCCCGCATGGTCGGATGCGATGACGAGTTTCACGATTACCCTTTCTAGCGGTGTTAGCGTGGTTAGCGGTGCTAGCGGAGTTAGCAGATTCATCGCGGCGAACGGCTAACTCCGCTAACACGCGCGAAGCGCGTCTAACTCCGCTTCCGCCTACTTCACCAGCTTCTTTGCCCGCGCCGCCACGTTCTCCGCGCTGAATCCCAACTCCGCCATGACCTTCGGCCCCGGCGCCGAGGCCCCAAAGCGGTCCAGCCCAATCACATCGCCGTCCAGGCCCACGTACTTCCACCAGCCCTGCGTCGAACCAGCCTCAACCGCCAGCCTGGGCACGCCCGCCAGCAGCACGCTTGCCTTGTACTCCGCCGATTGCTCCTCGAAGAGCTTCCAGCTTGGGAAGCTGACCACCCGCGCCCGGATTCCGTCGCTGGCCAGCAGCTTTGCCGCCTCCAGGCAGGGCCAAACCTCACTGCCCGCGCCGATCAGCACCAATTGGGGATTCTCCGCCTCCTGCAAGATGTACGCGCCCTTGCCCACCCCAGCGTACAAGTCGTGCGCCGCCGGATCGAGCACCGGAAGATTCTGACGGGTCAGCGCGAAGAAACATGGCCGCTTGCGCTCCAGGGCCAGCCGCCAGGCTGCCGCCGTCTCGTTGGCGTCCGCGGGGCGGAAGTCTGTCAGCCCCGGAACAGCGCGCAACCCCATCAGTTGCTCGATCGGCTGATGCGTCGGCCCATCCTCGCCCAAAGCAATCGTGTCGTGGGTAAAGATGAACAGCGAATGCACCTGCATCAGCGCCGCCAGCCGTATCGCCGGCTTCGCATAATCCGAAAAGACAAAGAAGGTCGATCCAAAGGGAATCAGCCCCCCATGCGCGGCCATTCCGTTCACCGCTGCGCACATGCCAAACTCGCGCACCCCAAAGAAGACGTTGCGCCCGGCCGGATCCTGATGGAAGTTCGCCCCCGGCTGGAAGATCGTCCGTGTCGAAGAGGTCAGGTCCGCCGCACCGCCAAAAAGCTCCGGCACTTGCCCGGCAATCGCATTGAGAATCACGCCGCCGGCGTTGCGCGTGGCAATTGCCTTATCCGTCGGGAAGCTGGGAATCGCCTTCTCCCATCCCGCCTTGAGTTCACCCTTCTGGGTGCGCTCAAACTCCGCCGCCAGCTCCGGATTGGCCGCCGTGTAACCGGCAAACAGCTTCTTCCACTCCGACTCCAAACCCGCGCCGTGCTCGACGGCCTCACGCCAATTCTTGAGCGCCTCATCGGGCACCACAAAGCTCTGATCTTCGGGGAAGCCGAAGAACTTCTTGGTTGCCGCCACGGCCTCCACGCCCAGCGGCTCGCCATGCGACTTGTTCGAACCCGCCTTGGGGCTGCCGTAGCCGATGATCGTCCGCACCGCAATGATCGACGGCCTCCCGGTCTCGGCCTTCGCCGCTTCAACCGCAGCCTCAATCGCCGCCAGATCGTTGCCGTCCGCCACTCGCTGCACGTGCCAGTGATAGGCCTCGAAGCGCTTCAGTGCATCATCGGTATAGCTCAGGCTCGTCGGCCCATCCAGCGAGATCAAATTATCGTCATAAAGAAAAATCAGCTTGCCCAGAGCCAGCGTTCCGGCCAGCGAGGCCGCCTCGTGCGAGACGCCTTCCATCAGGTCGCCGTCGCCCAGCATCGCATAGGTGTGGTGGTCCACCACACTAAAGCCAGGCCGGTTATAGACCGCGGCTAGATGCTTCTCCGCCATCGCCAAACCTACGGCCATCGCGATGCCCTGGCCCAGCGGCCCGGTGGTCACCTCGACACCGTCCGTGTGGCCGCGCTCCGGATGCCCCGGCGTCCGCGAGCCCCACTGACGGAAGCTCTTCAAATCCTCGAGCGTCAGGTCGTAGCCAGTCAGAAACAGCGTCCCGTAAAGCAGCGCCGAGGCATGGCCATTCGAGAGTACGAATCGGTCGCGATCCGCCCACTTGGCGTGCTTCGGGTTGTGCTTCATCAGCTTGTGGAAGAGCAGGTAGGCCATGGGCGCGCAGCCCAGCGGAGCGCCGGGGTGGCCGCTATTGGCTTTTTGCACGGTGTCCACGGCCAGCAGCCGCAGTGTGTCAATGGACAGTTGATCAAGGGAGGATTGTGCGAGTGTCGAAGTCATGCCTATATTGTACCCAAAGGCGGCGGCGCATCGCTCCAAGCTCGGGTGCACTTAGTTTGAAGAATCCACAATGTCTGGGTGGACGGATTCAAGGTGCTAGTACAACATTTCCAAGGGTGGAATACCACGAACCCCCGGCCGTCCTAATCCGAAGCCGCCAACTTTCCCGCACCTTCGCGCTGCTTCTCGCATCCATTAAGCATAGGGTCATGCCGGCAGGCGCGAAGATTCCGTTTCACCCCGCCGCCAACAGACCAGCCTTTGCAGCTCAACGCGGAACACTGCCCAACCCGCACCATTCAAGACGAAGGAGATTTACCCCATGGCTTACGAACTTGCCCCGCTGCCCTACGACTACGCCGCCCTGGAACCGTTCATCGACACCGAGACGATGAAGATTCACCACGACAAGCATCACCAGACATACGTCAACAACCTCAATGCGCTGCTCGCCAACCACCCCGAGCTGGCCGCGAAACCCATCGACGAACTCGTCCGCGACCTGGCCCAGATTCCCGAAGAGATTCGCACCGGCGTCAAAAATAACGCCGGCGGCCACGCCAATCACACCGCTTTCTGGAAACTGATGGGTCCGGTCGGCTCAGGCGGCATCGGCGGCGCGCCCTCCGGCCCCATCGCCGCCCAGATCACCGCCGATTTCGGCGACTTTGAGGCCTTCAAGAAGGCCTTCAACGAGACCACCGCCAAGCAATTCGGCTCCGGCTGGGGCTGGATCATCTTCGTCGGCGGCAAGCTCAAGGTCATCTCCACGCCCAACCAGGACTCGCCCCTCACCCAGGGCCACTATCCCATCCTCTTCAACGACATCTGGGAGCACGCCTACTATCTCAAGTACCAGAACCGCCGCCCCGACTATCTCGCCGCCTGGTGGAATGTCGTCAACTGGCACGAAGTCAACCGCCGCTTCGCCCTTGCCAAAGGCTGAAGAGCAGGGAGCAAGGAACCCCGGCGCAAATTGCTGCATTGAAGGGTATGGGCAGATTGGCCGGGGTTTCAACTCCGGCCAATCCATCCAACTTTTCTTGAAGACAATCGCGAGGCTATACAGCACTCTATTAGTTTTGCTCTGAACAGAACCATGAAGCAGAGCGGCTTATGAAAGAAGCCGCTTCTCAACTAGTGCTGAGACTGTGTGATTTGGTAATTGCTCCTGGACAAGAGCGGGCGTGGACACCCGCGCAACAGCTGGTCTGGAGACCGGCGCTACATTCCAGAGATTACACAACCACACGATACAGGTCCTAGGCCGCCAGAGTTCTCAAAGTCGCCGGAGCTTCCCGCTGCGGCAGGAGAACTGGCATACGAACGATGGAGACGCAACCCGATTGGTGCTCTTCCAGTTCGTAGCGGGCGCGCTCCATCTCGACATTCAATTGGGCCGCAAGCCGTGTGCTGACCCGATAACACACCGAGGAACGTGCCTCGATGTACTCACTGAGCCGGGCTAGATATGCTTGTTCCAAACTTGCGCAGACTAAGCAGCCCATACCTGTCCCCTCCCGTCTTTCACCAGCCCATCCAGGGCTGAAGTTATGCATTAAGAAGGAAACCCGTAATATTGGGTTGACTTATGCGGTTCCTTGGCGGCAGCTCCATAACGGCCTGCCTGCCCGATCATGGCGATGAACAGGCTGGAGTTAGAATGTTCCAGCATGAAGTCTTCGGCAAAAGAAGACTTTCTCTCTCCTGATCCTTCCAGTTCGATACCGGATGAATTGCTGTGATCGGCCTCTCCCGCCGGCATGAACGAATTGCGACTCTTGTTCCGGCCAGCCGATAAACAATCCCTTGCTTCACATTCCTTGAGGTGGCCCATATTGTATCTCCAATCGCCTGGTTGCTTGTTCCAGCATGCTCGCCTCGAACAAAATTCAAAAGGCCCGCGTCAAGAAGAAAGTAATTTGATTGCTTCAATCAAAGCATGCCCGAAATAACTCACACTTCTCCTGTTCCGTGGCATGAGAACTTTCCAAGGCGGCAACAGTGGCTTGCTTCGATTGTTATTGAGGCTTGGAATCCAACTTGGGAAAAGTCTCATGGGGACAAATGCAGGAGTGGCGCACTTCAGATGGTCTGCCTGTATTCAGGCGATCTGAACGAGGATAAGTGAATCTCGCTCAGTTATAAGTGTTACACTGATTGATCACGCGTGTCAAGCAGTATTATGTGAATTTTCCGCTAAGGTATCCCGCCGCGCCCGTTCCACGGGAAGAACCTTCTGCGCAACTATCTCGTTCCATAGCATTACTTTGTTAGATAGGCTGGTGGATAATTCCAACCTCGCTGGACGCGCCGCGGCCGGAAGGGCGCCGGAACCGGACGCTCTGCTCGAAGCAGAAGCCGAGCGCCGTTTCCAATCCTTTCCGCGCCGCCGGTATCGCCGCCTCTTCATCGCCCAGGCCGCTTCGGTCCAACCATGGAAATCGCGTTTCTTCGGCCGTCCAACAGGAGCAGGCTGGTTCCGATTGAACGAACGGAGTGTCTAGTGCAGGGATGATCCGCGCCGCACCTTCCACCCGGGCCTGCTCGCCATCCGCGGCCGGCGGAGTCTATTGGAGAAGGGGCGGAGGAGCGTGCCGGAAGAGCTTCCTGCCGGTTGCCACCCTGCCCTGATACACTTTTCCTTGGAGTTTCGCGAGCGCGTTTCGTCAATCGGCTTGAGATTTGAGCGTGTCGCCGGAGCCGGCGGCGGCGAGGGAAAGTTTGCGATAACCCAAATCTCCGATGGGTTCGGAAGAGACCGTTCCGCGGTTCGATAAGGCGGGGCGGGGAGGTTTCATGCGGCGGTTTCTTACGCTTGTTTGTTTATTGTGCCTGGCCATTCCGGCTGGGATTTCGATCTCCGGCTGCACCCGCGACCCGGGCGTGAACTACTGCAATGGTCGGGGTTTCGGGATGAAGGTCGATGATGTGGCCGCGATCACGCTCACCCCCGCCACCACCGGCATCTCCCTGGCCTTCGGACAGACGCGACAGCTCACCGCGCCTACGGCCGTTACCTGCAAGGGCACTTCGGCCACCGTTGGCACATACTCCTACGGCACCTCCAGCAACCAGTTGGTGGACATCACGCCGACAGGCAATCTGTGCGCGGGTACATGGAACCGGAACTCGGGCGGCGCCATCCCCAACTACACCATCTGCAGCCCTCCCAGTCCTTTGCCCTCGACCGGCGGCCTGCCCTACGCCACGGCCTATGTCACAGCCTCCGCTCAGTCGATCGTCTCCAATCCGGTGGAGGTGTTCGTGCATGCCACGGTGACCTCGATCAACCTGGTCACGAACAGCTTGGCTGCCAACCCCCTTTCTGGAATGAGCCAGAAGTGCTTCTCTCAAGGCACTCAGGCCACGCTCGACGCGCAGGCATGCTTCGCGAACAGCAGCAGCCAGCAGGTTCTGATGTGCGCGCCGGCTTCAGTCACCGGCTCTTCATCTCCCACCCTGGCTTGCCCATTGCCCACTGTCAATGGCCAACAAATAGCCCTATCCTCGATCCCCAGTTGCACTGCGGCCATCGGCACGCTCAGTTACAACGTGGGCACATCCTCTATTGCCTCCATTGCCACCAGCACCACCTCAAGCCAAGTGACGATCACCGCAGGATTGCCCGGCACTACCACAATCACCGCGTCGGTGGCCGGCTCGGGATCGTCAGCCGGCTACTTCTCCACTTGCCCGCCGAAATCGATATTGGTGACTCTTGCCAATGGCGAGACCGCGGGCACCATCACCAAGGGCGTGACGCAGAATCTGGTCACCACCGTCACCGACACCCAAGGAAATCCCATCAACGGCCTGACTTTGGACTACCAGTCCACCGACCCGATCGACATCTCGGCGGGTAGCGGCGGAGCCATCTCCACCAACTTCCCCGGCGTGGCTTCGGTCTATGCCATCTGCCAGCCCTTCAGTTGCAATCCTTCCCCCCTCAATGAGATCGGCTTGTTTGGAACCGGCTTGCCCATTTCCTCTAACCCAGTCACGATCACCACCCCCGGCACGGCCAGCGACTATGCATGGTTCTCGTCACCTGGTCAGTCGCAGTACGTCTTTCCTGTCGAGTTGCTCACGGGAACGTCCGGCTCCTTAACGCGCCTGCCGTATGTGCCGAACTCTATGATGATGGACCGGCTGGGCAACAGTATCTACTTCGGATCCTCCCGCGAGTTGATGGTCTTCAGCACCTCGTCCGGCACAGTCATCACGCAGAATAACTCTTTTCCCGGCGTAGTGCTGGCTGTGGCGCCGGACGGCACGACCGTGCTCATCAACGATCAGGAGCGGCAGCTCTTCTATCTCTACAGCACGGCCAATACCAGTAACTCCAGCTCGGCCTTTGGCGGCATGGGCGATGCCGCTGCCTGGACCCCCGACTCGAAGACGCTCTACATCACCGACAGCGCTGCCCTGGGCGGCAACCATTCCGATATGTTATATATCTACAACATCAACACCGGCTGGACGACCCATGCTCTGCCTTGTTCCGTTTACAACGCCACCACCTGTCCGTCTCCCTCCACGGGCGCGCAGGGCCTGGCGATTACCATCCCCAGCGTGGGCGCCTATCTCAGCGGCAGTAATACCGTTGCTCACACATGGTGCCCCACCGGCACGGCGGGCAACTACGCCAACATGATCTTCTATCCGCAGAGCGATACAATCGCCGCGCAGACCGATGTTCTGGCCGCCACCACCGATGGAGAACACATCCTGGGCGCGGCTCTCACCGGCGGCGGGGTGACTCTCAACGATATTGGCGTCGCAATTACCCCTGCCGCATGCACCTTGACCTCCCCGCTCCCCACCAACGGAACGCTGCTCACGCCTACGCCGCTCAGCGTCAATGCCAATGCGGCCGCCGTCAATCAGGTGGTGCCGTCTCCGGTTTCCAATCTGGCATTTATCACCTATTTCCCGCCCGCCGCCGGCGCCACAACAGGCGCTTCGCTGCCCTATTACGTGCCGGAACCCTACACCCCCGGCAGCGCTTACACGGCGAATCCAGTGAAATACATTACGCTCACCGGAAGCTCGGCTATTACAGCGCCCCTGGCCGGCGCCTTCGCCCCGGACGACTCGCTCTTCTTCGTCTCCACCGCGGGCGACAACATGATTCACTACATCAGCGTGCCGACGCTGACCGATAAGCAGCAGATCAGCCCCAACCTGCCGGCCTGCACGCCCCCGCCCCCCAATGGCACGGGCAACGATCTCGGCTGCACGTATATTGGCAGCGGTGCCATCGTTCCGGCCACCGCCATCGCCGTCAAGCCGCGCCCCACCACCTAGAGCAAAACCAGGGATACTGTAGCCTGATTAGCCTCGTCGAAGGTCGCCGCTCTCTACTGGTCGCGTCGACTTGAGTGTGTTGGTTTCGGGATACGCCATCCCTGGTTTTGCTATAGCCGCGTCGCAGTCTACAGCCAAGAAGTCCGGCCTCGCGCCGGCCTTCCTGGCTTGCCATCCCCATCAACCTTTCGTGCCCCTGTCATCCTGAGCGGAGCGTAGCGGAGTCGAAGGACCTGCGTCTCGTTTTTCCGCCGCAAGTTACAAGAGTGGGAAACCACGAACCAAATCTGCCTTCTTATCTTGCTCACTCGCTGTGTGGCAATCCATCTCCCCGGCTTCCGCACGATAGAATCAATTCATGATCAAGGGGATTTCCTTTCTTCGTCCCACGGGCAGCCGGGCGGCTTATGACCGGCTGGCGAGCTTCTTTTCCGCGCTGGCATTTGCTCCCGGCAAAGGATGGAACGAGGAGAACAGTCGAGGCGCATCCTTCCTGGCGCCGCTCGGCAATCTCGAATTCGTCGACGGCCAGTTTCCCTCGACGGCCGACGTGCTGGTCGAGGTGACTGCGCTGGATGCCGTCTATCAGGCCGCCCAAACCTGGCTGCGCGCTGAAGGAGGCGAAGCTGCCGTAGCGCGCCTCTCTCCCATCGCGGAGACCCACTGGAAGTCGCGCCTCTTCACCGTCGAGCCCGTCCCGGGTTTTGCGTTTTCTTTTTGGGCTTGGACCGATCCGCTCAAGGGCAAGCCGCTGGCCGTCGAAGGCGATCTCTCCGCCGCAGGCATGAAGTTTGGCGTCGTCGTCGCCCGCTGGAATGCGGTGATTACCGAGCGGCTGCTGGAAGGCGCGCTCGACGCCCTGCTGCGCAGCGGAGCCAATCGTAGCGAGATCGAAGTCGTTCGCGTTCCCGGCGCATGGGAGATTCCCTCGGCCGCCCGCACCCTGGCCAACTCAGGCCAGGTGGAAGCCATTATCACCCTCGGCTGCCTGTTGCGCGGCGAAACCGCCCACTACGAGGCCATCTACAACGAAGTCGCCCGCGGCATCGGCCAGTCGCAGCAGGAGACGGGCATTCCCCACAGCTTTGGCGTGCTCACCTGCGAGACGCTGGAGCAGGCCCTCAACCGCGCCGGCATCAAGGCCGGCAACAAGGGTTTTGAAGCCGCGATAGCCGCCATCGAGATGGTTTCGCTCACCCGCAAGCTGCTGGAAGGCCCGGGCCCCCACGGACAGATCTTCGTCCGTGGGGTGGAAGGCGGCCCAGCTTGACCGCCGGGCAGCATCCCGCGTCGGGAGGGCGCCGCAAGTCGCGCGAGTTGGCCATGCAGATGCTTTATCAGGCGGACATCGGCAAGCAGACCCCCGACCAGGTCCGCGCCAACTTCTGGAAGGCCGCCGACGAGGTCGAGCCCGAGGTGCGCGGCTTTGCCGAAGACCTCTTCCGCGTGGCCGTCGAGCACCAGGAGCAGATCGACGAGCTGCTCGTCGCCAACTCCAAGCACTGGCGCCTGGAGCGCATGCCCGCCGTGGACCGCAACCTGCTGCGCATGGCCGTAGGCGAGATGCTCGGCTTCAAAGGCACGCCCTTCCCCATCGTTATCAACGAAGCTCTCGAGATCGGGCGCCGCTTCTCCGCCCCCGAGTCCATCAACTTCCTCAACGGAATGCTGGACGCGATCGCCCGCGGTCTGATCGGCAAGTAAGAGCAAATCCGCCTATCAAAACTTATGGTTGGCATGTACGGGGAGCCATCGGCACAAACCCTTACCGGCAAGCCTCGCCGGGCCGATCAAGCACATCATTGGTCCTTGCCCGGTTGTCGTGCCGCAACGCGGCGCCCGACTTCAGTACCAGCCTTCCGTCCCGGCTGAGGAGAGGATCGAGAGTCGCGACCGCTCCCACCTGCTCGCCCGCCATCGTTTGCGCGCAGTACCAGTCCTTTCCGTACGCATCGCCGTTCTTATACCACCGCTGGCAACTGATCGTTGTTTTATCGGAATCCAGGGAGCACCGGTACCACAGAAAGAGATCGTCTTTGCCGGAACCGGCCATCGGAAAAGCGTCGGCGGGAACCCTGGCCGGCCGCTTTTGCGCGTAAGCGGCCGCAAGAATCGGCCCATGCACCGCGCTGACGCATCCGCCATCCTTGAAGTTCTCAAACTGGGAGCCGCGCTGGATCTTCATCACCGGGCCATCGGGCGGCTTGATCCACAGGAATCGCCTGTTGAATCGAAGCTGAAGCTGCTTGCCGGCCAGCTCTTCCACCGCGGAGAATTTGCCCTCATGCAGGTAGCTTCTTCCTTCCCCCACCAGAATCTGATCGCCTTGCCGGAAGCAGAAGGCGCTGGCCGTATCGGTGAGCGCGGAGCAGCCATCGCCGCAGGGAAGATAATTCGCCGCCTCCACCAGCGTCGCCACTGAAAAAACCTTAGCCTCTTTCGCCGGAGCGCAAAGCGTCAGGCATAGCCCCGCGCAGGCGGCCAGGGCAATGCGCGGCAATGCCCTGCATCGTATCGAAAATAATGATTGCATCCTGCGCTTTAAGGTACTACTCCCGGTTCCAATCCCGCAAACGCCAGGGGTATAGCGGTTCTCCAATTGCTGTACACAGGAACCATGCCGCAGAGTGGCTTTTTCCTCAAGAAAAAGCTACCTACGACAAAACCGGTAAGGACATATGTATTGGAGAACCGCTCTAAACCACACGCCGTCCGGCCGCTCCGCGTTCCCTTGCTTGCCATCGTCCGCAAGCCGTAAAAACACCTACTCCTCAGGTCGAGCCGGCGCTGTTATTCTTGTTGGGTGATTCAGCACTCAAGACTCAAAGGATTTGCGGCGATGGGCCTGCTGTTGGGCGTGGCTCTCGCCGCCTGCCACAAAGAAGAGCAGGCCGTCGTCGGCGTCGCCCAGACCGCCCTCACCGCCGAGCAGAAGGCGCAAGCCGCCGCCCAGGAAAACGCCATTGCCCGGGACCGCCAGCGCGCCCAGTTGGCCCTGATTCCGCTACCCACCAAGAGCATGTATGTGGATGTGCATGAGCCGGGCGCATGGGCCAATCCCTTCCTCTCGGTCGACGCCGGCGCCTTCAATCTGCGCATCACCCTCGCCGACGCCAACCCCAGCACCATGGGCCAGGGAACCATGCTCCGCCCCGAGGCCGCCCGCCGCCAGGAGATGCAGTTGCGCCCCGCCGACCTCGCCCAGGCCCTGATCGCCCTGCCTCCCGGCGCATGGCGCTATGGCCGCGTCATCGCCGTCGCCGAGTCGCCCCTGGCCAGCCGCAAGGACCGCCCCCAGGTCCGCCGCAACCTCGAAGCCGCCATCCAGCAGCTCAACGACCTCGGCATCGTCGTCGAAGAGTGGCCCACGCGCTAGAGTTTTCCTCCATTGGACTCGCCACTCGCCCAAACGGGAGTTTAAGAATTACCGGCCATTCAGGAGTTGAATGGCGCCAACGGCGTTTTCCATTACCAATCGTTTCGAGACTAGCCCTGCTTGGCGCTTGCACTGTTTGCAATGGAGTCTCGATGAGACGGCTTGTAGTGGGTGAATAAAGTGTGTAGCTGAATCATGGTGACGCAAAACTGGAAGTTGTGCCAACCGCAACAACAGGTATCACGCCAGTTGAAGTACTCAGTATCGGAAACGGTGAACTCAAAGGACCCAAGAAGCAACATTCGGAAAAGCAGGTCAATATCCCTCGGGACCACAACATATGTGTACCAGCAAAGCTATTGAAGTGGAGAATGGTCTCTCTTATCCATTGGCTTCAAAGTAACAAAATAAATCCGGCAGATTGCAACGTTTCCGATTTAGTTGGCAAGCTTCCCGAGTTATGTCCGATTTTCGCTAGGAAGAAGGCTTGGAATCAACTTCAAAAGAACGATAAGCGGAGAAGTCACGCCACACTGTTTGCGCGAATAAATCTGCGTAATACTTATAGAAAGCAAAGCACCTTGATGCAGCTACCAAGGTAAGACAGAATCCTGTCCAAAGAATCAATTCTGCGAAGGCCGGTAGACACTGCCAGAACACGCTTGGCTGCCCGTCGCCTGCCCAGAAGCCAGCGCACAAGAGTGTGAGCGCCAAGCAGGTGGCCAGACGCTGCACAGCTTCCTTTGCTTTATTGGCGTCTGCGCCTCGTTTAAGTGCAAGAAAGGAAAACCACAACGCCCCCAAGACTGCAGCGGCGAGCAAAATGCTGATAACAGTCCGGACCCAGCAATGCTCTCGATGAAACGAGAGGCCCCATCCGGCAAGGTAAAATGCGCCTGAGAGAAATGAGCAGAAAAGGCCTCGCATTAGTGCGTAAAGCCCCTCGAACTGCTCCACGTAATGAGCCGACTTCTTCGAGAGGAGATAAGTGCGTGCCTGAAAGAATGCGGCTTGGCGAGTCTTCGATGTCTCGTCATTCCCTGATCCGTCTGCCTCTACACGGAGGTCCAGTTTTAGAAAATCCTTTACCTGGTCCCTCAGTCTCGCTTTGAAGTCGTCGCTGAATTTTGAGTTTGTTTTGTCGAGGTAGAGATCGGAGGGGAAGCGAAGCTGCATCTTCTCGTCCTTCAATTTTGAAGGAACCACGGTGTTTGCAATCTTTGAAGGAACCATGGAGTTAGCAATCGACTGGATAAGGTGGCCCAAAATGTACGCTGCAGCAGCAAGGAACACGGTCTTTGAAAGATCCTGATTTGGCCAAGTATTACTCAGAATTCCAAACGGCAGCCAGAACAGAGCGAGTAACAATGTGCCCGGAAGAAGATACCCGTATATATCATAGAAGTTGAATTGCTTAATCACCGGTCACCGTCTCTTTCAAGTGCAATTCGCCGCCATTCACAGCGTTGCGTATATCAGTGAGGATAGAATCCAAGGTGTGCTTGGCATTGTGTGTATCCTTGACCAGGACCGAGGCGACCCGTTGATGCCCGCCGCCTCCGTAGTGGCTGAAAATCCGCCCGAGCGGCACACTCTTTATACGTCTCCACGGATTGCGCATGGCTGTAATTGCGGCACCTCGACCGGTGTTCGTGATTCCCACCGAGTAACGCGCCTGCGGGAATGCGAGATATGGAGCGTAACGGCTCATAATCGCGTCGCCGTTTTTCTCGACATGAAAAACAACAATCCCGTCTTTTTCGAGCCGGGCTGCTTTGCCGAAAAGTTTCTGACCGTTCTCGATCGCTTTGCGCGCGCTTTGGTAAAGGGTGTCCACTTTCTGTGATGCCGCTACTTCCACCATGGACTTGGAACGTAACGACTCCACTAGAAAGCGGCAATATTCTGGCGACGAATCGCGCAGGAAACTGAGGTTGATTCGCAAAGGAGGGGCGTTGCCAAGTACGGCTTCTTCAACAGAGTTGTAACGCGCGCCGTCGATGCGCCTCGCCCAAACCACCATATCTCTGAATCGGGGTTCGCGAAGAGTGCGGTAAGCTCTTCGCCAAATCACCTCAGCACATGAAGAGGCGCCTGCATCGTACAGGAAGTCGGGGGAACTGAGACGGCGAACGCGCGCCTCCAGCACCGGGGCTAAAAAGGTAGTCTGATGGTGATCGGCCCAGAAGTCGGCGTCGGGATGAAAAAGGAAGTCAACCACTACAGCGGGTTTAGCAAGGGGACTCGCCAGCCACGACTCACGAGCAGAATAGTTGACCGGCACAATTTTTCTGGTCACCCAGCCGCGCTTTCGTTCCAGATACTCACAGGCAAGTACAGCGGAGATGACACCGTCGAAGCAGGGAAAGTGTAGATAAACGGTGAGGGGTTCCGCCATGGTTGCACCTGAACCTTACGATAGCACTACTTGAAGCCAGAAGCCGCAATGGGATGATTCGGCAGTGGAAATCGTGGCAAGTTTCTTTCTCGAATCTGGCGTTCGCTGTCGACGCCATCTGGCTCACCCCCATATACCCTCACCGCAGGTTGACTTCGGTTGTAGAACGTCCGAACGGTAATGTGAAGTCGGCATGTGGGAGGATTTCTGAACGAATGCCGGGTGCAGAGGACGTCCAGGTGGCCGACCAACGAGAGGCGTAGCCTGGACAGTCTGCCCTGAGCGTTGCCTTGGCCTCCAGCGACTCGGGATCCTCAATGAGCGATTTTTGCTCGCTGGAGTGAAGGGACAGGTCTTCGTCCGTGGGGTGGCGCTCTGCCGATAATTAACTTCCAAAGGAGCACAATAGAAGCAGTCAGGAGAGCGGGGCTTGACCAGTCCCAGTCTTTAGTCCCTAGTCCCTGGTCCCTGGTCCCTGGTCCCTGACCCCTGATCTCTGATCTCTGACCCCTGTTCCCTACTCCCTATTCCCTATTCCC